>CAWJTR010000010.1:0-112104 GCA_963845735.1 uncultured Alphaproteobacteria bacterium
AACCCGCTCTCGCGGGAGGGCGGCGTCGGGGCCGGTGCAGTTTTGGCTGCGGCGGTGAGTAGATGAGCGGTAGGGGATGACGGTCGGGGCATCCGATCCCGAGCATTGAAGGTCCAGCAACCTTCAGCTCGAGAGGAACCCCCGATGACCTCGCCTCTTTCCCCCCGGCCGGTTAACCGCGCTGCGTGCCCGCATGATCGAGGACATGACGGTGCGCGGCTTCACCGAGGAGACGCGTAACGACTACGTTCGGCGCGTGCGGGCATTCGCGGCCTTCATCCGCCGGTCTCCCGATACGGCGACGGCGGAGGATCTGCGCCGCTTCCAGCTGCACCAGAGGCAAAGCGGCATGCAGCCGCCGAGCATCAACAACTCGGTCTCGGCCCTGCGCTTCTTCTTCACTGTGACGCTTGACCGGCCGGATCTTGCCCGGCGGCTCACAGTGGTGCGCGAGCCGCGCCGGCTGCCGGTCGTACTGAGCGTCGAGGAGGTCACGCTGCTGCTGCAGTCGGCGCGGGCGCGAAGTACAAGGCGGCGTTGGGCACCGCCTACGGCGCCGGGCTGCGCGTCTCCGAGGTGGTCGCGCTCAAGGTCGGCGATATCGACTCCGAACGCATGCTGCTGCGGGTCGAGCAGGGCAAAGGCTGCAAAGACCGCCACGCCATGCTGTCGCCGCAGCTGCTCGAACTGCTGCGCGAGTGGTGGGCAGAGGGCCGGCGCCGCGGTGTGTTGCTGCCGCGGGGCTGGCTGTTTCCGGGTCGCAACCCGATCGAATCGCTCTCGACCCGTCAGCTCAACCGCGCCGTCCACGCCGCCGCCGAGGCTGCCGGATCAAGAAGCGGGTGTCGATGCACACGCTGCGGCACAGCTTCGCCACCCACCTGTTGGAACAGGACACCGACATCCGCGTCATCCAGGTGCTGCTGGGTCACGCCAAGCTCGACACAACGGCGCTTTACACGCGCGTCGCCACCACCACGATCCGTAGCGTGACCAGCCCGCTCGACCGGCTCGCGCCGCTGCCCGCTGCGAGGCCGAGACCGGAGCCTAGCCCGGCGGCGGTGAGCCGACCGAGGCTGGAGGTCGCCGATGTCTTCCATCACCATGGCGCCGCTTGGCGCGAGGCCAATGCTGGGCATCTGAGCCTCGCCCAGCTACAGGTGATGTCGGCCATCGAGCACTGCCGCTCGGCTGCCCTCGGCGGCCATGTCGAGCGCTGCCAGGATTGCGGCCACAGCCGGATCTCGTACAACTCCTGCCGCAACCGCCATTGCCCCAAATGCCAGGGCGCGGCGGCGAAGGATTGGCTCGCCGCCCGCGAGGCCGATCTGCTGCCGGTCGACTACTTCCACGTGATCTTCACCCTACCGGCCGAGATCGCCCCGATCGCGTACCAGAACAAGGCGGTGGTCTACGACCTGCTGTTCCGCACGGCGGCCGAGACGCTGCTCATTATCGGCGCCGATCCAAATCATCTCGGCGCCCGCATCGGCTTCACCGCCGTGCTCCACACCTGGGGCTCGGCGATGACCCATCATCCCCATCTCCACATGATCGTGCCGGGTGGCGGGATATCGCTCGACGGCACACGCTGGTGCCGTGCCGACCCGGCTACTTCTTGCCGGGGCGGGTTCTCTCCCGCCTGTTCCGGCGGCTCTTCCTGACCGGCCTCGCCGAGGCCCACGCGGCGGGCCGGCTGGCGTTGTTCGGCGAGCTCGAAGGCTTGCGTCGCCGGCAGGCCTTTGCCACACATCTTGCCCCGCTCAGGAGGAAGAAATGGTTCCTCTACGTCAAGCCACCGCCCTCCACCGGGGCCGAAGCGGTGCTCGCCTATCTCGCCCGCTACACCCACCGCGTCGCCATCTCGAACAGCCGCCTCGTCAGCCTCGATCAGCGCGGCGTCACCTTCCGCTACAAGGACTACCGCCGCGACGGCCAGGCGCGGTTCCGTGCCATGACGCTCGCCCCCGACGAGTTCATCAGGCGCTTCCTGCTCCACGTCCTGCCCAAGGGGTTCCATCGCATCCGGCACTACGGGCTACTCGCCAGCGCCACCTGCAAGACCAATATCGAGCGCGCCAGAGAACTGATCGCCATGCCCGTGCCGGCGACCGACCCGCCGGTCGAGCGCGACGACGCGGACCTGGCCGCCAGCGTCGCCGCAGACCATCGCCCGCCATGCCCCTGCTGCGGTGGCCGTATGATCATCGTCGAGACCTTCCAGCGATGCGGCGCACCACGCGGCCCGCCATCGCCCAATGCCGGGGTCAGGTCCGCGACGCCATGACGCCCGTCAGCGCCTCATCGCACCACGCGCCCGCTGCGGAACCTTGCTTCCGCCGTTGCATCGCTGTTGCCCCGGTGACACCGAACACGCCGGCAACGCTGGCGATCACGCTAAACTCACCCCGTCGACCGCCGCTGCAACGACCAAATCGCGACGGCCATCGTCGGTCCGCCGCCGACAACCCAGACCAGCGCAACCCCGACCCAGGCCGCTACCCAACCAAATCCCCATAGACGGCAAGCCGCCCACCAAGCCCCCGCGGGTTCCTTCCTGGGGGGCTTTCGGACGCCGGCCGCAGCACCGCCGGATAGGTCACGACCGGCCGGCATCCGAAACCCTTCACCGATTGAGCCGTTCGAAACCATCGGCGCGAAGGTCGGAAGTGGGGCCATCAACAGACAGTGGGCCGGTTTGATGCCGGGGCTCTGCAAAGGGTCGATCACGGGCAATGGCTCAGCCGCGCCACCGTCGCCGTGGCGAAGCCCTTCCCCGACTGTCACCCGAGGCGGTGGGAGGCCGCAGCGCCGGCGCATGCCAACGCCGCAGTGGTGGAAATCAACGGCGATGGTTCCCTTTTTGGAAAAGCAAGGGTCTTTTAACTTGATCCATTGGCCCGCCACGCCGCGACCACGACCATTATCTCGACAGGAAGCACGTCAACTCTACGATCCGCGTTACATTAGCGGTGACCTGCGACGGCCCGGAACGAGGTGCTTCCACGTGCCGTTCCGACGGCGTTTTGAGAGCGCGCGCCAAGCTCACCGAGAAGGAGCGCCCTGCTTGCAGGTTCACTGCAAAAACGGGAGGGGAAGAGGCTCAGGGCCGGTTCTGGAAGGGTGAGTACGATACCACGCCGACGGCCCGCGGTGACCCCGAGCCGCGCCGCGAGGCGGTCAAACGTGTGTCCTGGCAGACTAGGCCATAGAACCTATCGTAAACCTGCAGAAGTTAACCTATCCATATAGGTCCATCACCCCGATTACTTTCTCGATGTTGTGCCTTTCGAAGGACAAGATTAACTAAATCTTAGACGACAAAACGGTCGAAGAAAAATCTTCAAATCGCTGAAAGCAATCAAACCGACGTCACTGCGGCGTGCGACCCTTTCAGGCACACATTGCCGGTCGTTCCGCCGCTAGCAAGGGGAGAGGAATAGCAAAATGGCACAGAATCCACTGAAGGGCAGTGAACGAAAACCATTGCCCGGGGCGACGGCCGTCGGCAAGGCCGATCCGACGGAGCGAATGGAGGTCAGCGTGCTTCTCCGCCGTCGCAACGCCGACGCGTTGGAGCAGCGGGTGACCAGGCTCCGCAGGCGGGGTCAGGGTGGCGGCCATCTTTCGCGTGAGGAATTCGAGGGGCAGTTTGGCGCCGACAGCGCTGACATGGCGGCGGTCAAGACATTTGCCGCCACCCATGGCCTCGCAGTCGTCCAGGAACACGCCGGGCGGCGCACCGTGGTGCTCTCGGGAACGGTCGCTCAGTTCAACGCCACGTTCGGTGTAGACCTGCAGCGGTTCGAGCATCCTGCCGGCTCATATCGCGGGCGGGTCGGAAGCATCCATTTGCCGGACGAATTGCACGACCGCGTCGAAGCCGTGCTCGGCCTCGACAATCGGCCGGTCGCAAAGCCGCATTTCCGTCGTGCGCGGCCGTCGCCTGGGAATGTGCAATGGCACGCCGATAGCGGCGGCGCCACCTCCTTCACGCCGCTCCAGATCGCGGCGCTCTACGGCTTCCCCGCCGGAACGGGGGCGGGGCAGTGCGTCGGGATTATCGAACTCGGCGGCGGTGAGCGAAACGCGGATTTGAACGCGTATTTCTCGTCGCTCGGCATCAGCGCGGGTCCAAAAGTCACCGCGATCTCGGTGGACCACGGCAAGAATCATCCAACCGGCGATCCGAACGGACCCGACGGGGAGGTGATGCTCGATATCGAGGTCGTCGGTGCAATCGCGCCGCAAGCCCATATCGCGGTCTATTTCGCGCCCAATACCGATGCCGGCTTCCTCGATGCGATCACCACCGCGATCCATGATGCGACAAACAAGCCCTCGGTCATCTCGATCAGCTGGGGCGGGCCGGAATCGTCCTGGACCCCGCAGTCGCTGACCGCGTTCGACTCGGCGTTCCAAGCCGCGGCGACGATGGGCGTCACGGTCTGCGTTGCCTCCGGCGACAACGGATCGAGCGATGGCGTCAACGATGGTAGCGATCACGTGGACTTCCCGGCGTCGAGCCCGCACGCACTTGCCTGCGGCGGGACCAGCCTCCAGGCCTCAGGGACAACGATCACCGCCGAATCCGTCTGGAACGACGGGGCACAGGGCGGTGCCGGCGGTGGCGGCGTCAGCAGCGTTTTCCCGCTGCCGTCCTGGCAGGATGGGCTGGGGGTGACGCTGACATCGGGTGGCGCTTCCGCGCTGACGATGCGCGGCGTGCCGGATGTCGGCGGCGATGCCGACCCGGAGACCGGATACGATGTGCGGATCGATGCGACGAACACCGTTATCGGTGGGACCAGCGCGGTGGCGCCGCTCTGGGCTGGCCTTATCGCCCGCATTAACGCGGCAAAGGGTGGCCCGATCGGGTTCATCAACCCGCTGCTCTACCCCCCGCCTTCGACGCTGAACGACATAACCAGCGGAAATAACGGAAGTTACGCGGCGAGTTCGGGCTGGGACGCCTGCACCGGCCTCGGCAGCCCAGACGGCGCCAAGGTCGCCGCCCTGCTCGAACAGGCTCCGACAAGCTGAGATACGCGGCTGCCACGGAAGGAGGCAGTGTCATCGACACTGCCTCTTTTTTTGCTCCAAGCTTATGAATGCGCTTCGCCAGCCGACGTCATTGCTATGGTCATTCGGCTCGGCCGAGGGCGGTGCGGTGGAACGGCACGTGACGGGATTCCGTTTAAGTGGATCAGTGATGAATACACCGTCGAACCGCGCGGAGTAGATGCGCGAAGCACGGACGACCGCCGCCGCGACGAAATCTTACAGCAAGAGCTTCAGGACATCGCGCAACAGCTCGCACAGCAAGCGATATCTTTCGATTCACAGCACGTGCGGATCGTTTACAAAAGCGTCTCTCCCGTATCCGTGCAGCAGCCAGAGTTTTTCAACCCCCTCATCAAAGTCATGCGACGTCGGCGCGTGCGGTCTGTGGCTCGTGCTGTTTCTCCGCGTCGCTCTAAAAGCTAGCGCTTTACCGGTAAACAGCGCGATCGCTTTATCGGCAAACGGCTTCCTGTCAGAGTTCAGTCCCCGGTGCGCGGCTGCCCGCTAGACGCGAGCGTGATCCGACACCCGCGCATCGCACGCCATCGGGAGAGCGCCATGTCAGAAGTCCCCCGCGTCTCCAGAACAGCATTTCGCGCCGCTAGCCATGTGCTCGGCAGCAAGCTCGACAGCATCCCGTTCAGCCCGTTTCACCTAGGGGTGATCTTTGTGCTCGGGTTTGTCGCGCTGGTCGACGGCTATGACGGTTCGATGACCGGCACGCTGCTGGTGCTGGCCAAAAAGCCGCTGCACATCGCTCCCGGCGAGATCCGCCTGCTCGCCGTCGCCTCGAGCCTGGCGGCTTGTGTTGGCGGATTTACCGCCGCAGCGATTTCCGACCACTGGAGCCGCCGCACCGTTATGCTACTCGGGGTGGCGGCGATCAACTTCTTCACGCTGTTGATTCCGGTGGCTCAAAGCGGCGAGCACTTGATTATCATTCGCCTGTTGACCGGTCTTGCCATCGGCTTTGCCGCCTCGGCGCCGTTCCCGATCGCCGCCGAGCTGATGCCGGCGCATCACCGGCGCACCTTTGGCGCAATCTACGAGATGATGCTGGCCAGTTCGTTCACCTTGGTGCCGTTGGTCGGCTTCATGGTTGCCGGCAACCCGAACGGTTTCCGGCTCTTAGCTTTACCTGCCGTTCTTGGGCTGTTCGTCGTGCCGGTGCTGGTCTATTTGCTGATTCCCGAGAGCCCGCGCTGGTTTCTGCGGCGTGCCAACACCGAGGCAGCCGTCACCATCGTCAACCGGATCATCGGCCGGTCCGGGAATCGCGTGGCACCGCTGACGGTCACAGAGCTCAGAGAGAACGTCGCGCCGGCGCGCGAACCGCTGCCGTCGTTCTCGGCACTCTTTCGCCGGGGTCAGCTGCGCTGGACCGTGGTCGGCATCGTGAGTTTAGTCTGTGCGCAGGTTTCCTTTTTTACAATCTCGATTCTGTTGCCAAAGGCTCTGATCGATCAGGGAGCCGCCGTCTCCTTGAGTTTTGGGCTGAGCTCGCTGGTGTTCCTAGCGAGCATTCCTGGCAAGGGCTTCACCGGCTTCCTTATGGAGATCATCGGGCGGCGGTGGACGATCGCGTATTGCCTCGCCGGCTCTCTTCCCGGCCTCTTGATGATGGCGATAGCGCATTCCGCGGGGCAGTACGCGACCGTCGTGTTTGTCGCCGGAGCACTGATCACCGGCTTCACCGTGCTGTCGACCTTCACTGCCGTGCGGGTTTATCTCTCCGAGCAGTTCCCGACGGCCTTGCGCGGCCGCGGGCAATATTTTGGCAAGTCGTGCGGGCGCTTCGGCGCCGGCGTGGTCGCGCCCTTCATGTTGGAGCCGTACACGGGTTCGCCGGTGATCTTTTTCGGTAGCCTGGCGATTGTTGCGTCGATTGGCGCTTTTGTTCCCGTGTTGTTTGGCAGGGAAACCGTCGGCCAACTCGAAACCGTCACCGAGGGGACTCCGGAACTGGCCTAACGGTATTCCCGCGGGCGTTACTTGGGTCTGCCATGGGACGGCCAGATAAGAGCAGCTCCGTCGGTCGGGCCTAAGTGATTGGCCGGCTTGTGTGTTTTGCTATCGTTCGAGTCGGGAATTGCTGGCGCTCTCGACAATTTCTCCAACGATTTCAACGCATCGACCGCCGTCGCCGGCCTCACTTCGCGGCGGAAGGCTGCACGCTGACGCAACTTGATGGAGCTGCCGAATGAGTGGCTGCGCGCGCCAGCGCACGCCGACGCGGCAGCCGATCGGTTCCGTCGGGCGCTGACATTGAAAGAGCCCCCATCGATACTCTCCCGTAGCATGGCGAGCGAGGCCTATATCCACCGCTTCGTCCAGGGCGTCGGCTTCGATGAGGATGCGACGATTCGCTTCGGCGGTTGGCGCGACCCGATCACGGTCGCCTCGCGCCGGCTGGGAGATGCGCCCTCCGGAGGCGCTGAGCAGTTTTCGATGGGAGCCCTCACCCGGCTTCGGGTAGGGTGCTGCTGCGCCTCGCCAATCCTTCGCAACCCTCTCGCGCGGGCAGACGGCGACAGCTCCAAGCTGTTGGCTCGCTCTTGGTCTAGATTGCCGGTCTTTGCCCTGGTGCCGATATAGGGGCGACATGGTCTGGAGAGGAGTCCGGCTTGATTCTCCCATCTTATTGAAAAGACTGGCTGGGGCGGGAGGATTCGAACCTCCGAATCGCGGAATCAAAATCCGCTGCCTTACCCCTTGGCTACGCCCCACCGGCCCCAAACAGCGGCAAGTTATCGGGAAAGGCGCTCGGCAGCAACAAACGCTCCGGCCGCGGACCACCAGCCAAGCTCGGCCTTGGCGATTGCCGCGCCCGCCCGCTCGGCTTTCAGCCGGTTCGCGAACAGCGCGAAACAAGTGGCGCCGCTGCCGCTCATGCGCGCCATCAGAGCCCCGGGGAGCCGCGCGAGCGCCGCCAGCACCGCCCCGATCTCGGGGGCGATACCGATCGCCGCGGCGGTCAGGTCGTTGCGCAGTGATCCCAACACCGCGGCGAGACCAGCCGCATCCTGCGGCATCGGCGAAAACCGGCCGGCGTAGCCGAACGGGCCGCGACGGGCGGCGAACACCGCGGCGGTTGGCAATGCGATCTGCGGATTGACGAGCACAATTCCGGCCGACGGCAATAAGGGTTCAGGCTCGATCTGCTCGCCGATGCCGGCGATCCAGGCCGCACCCGCATGCAGGCAGGCCGGGACGTCGGCGCCGAGGCGGGCGCCAAGCCGGCGCAGATCCGCTTCGTCCACAGGCACGCGCCACAAGGCGCACAGCGCGCGCAGCGTCGCCGCCGCATCGCTCGAACCGCCGCCAATGCCGGCGGCGACCGGCAGGTTCTTTTGCAGATGGAGGGCGGCGTGGGCGGCAATCCCGACATGACCGGCGAGTAGGCGCGCGGCGCGGAGCATCAGATTGTCCTCGCCCAAGCCGGCGAGACTGGCCGCCTGCGGCCCTTCGATCTCCACGGTCAGCGCCGCGGAGGCTCGCGCGGTGACCCGATCGCCGATATCGGCAAACGCGACGAGGCTGTCGACCAGATGATAGCCGTCCGCCCGCACTCCGAGCAGATGTAGATAGAGATTGACCTTTGCCGGGGCAAAGGCCGCGACAGCCATCGCCGCTCAGCCGCCGCCGGCCCGGGTGGTTGCGGTGGCCGGCAGCCCGCCTTCGAGCTTGGCCTCGATCGGTTTGATGTCTTCCTTGTCGGGTTTGAACTGCAGGGCCTGCCGCCATTGATAGCGGGCTTCGGTCGTCCGCCCGCTCTTCCAATAGGCGTCGCCCAGATGATCGTTGATCGTCGGATCATCGGGAACCAGCTCGAGCGCCTTTTCGAGATATCGGACCGCGCTGGCATAGTCGCCGAGCCGATAATGCGCCCAGCCGAGACTGTCGACGATGTAGCCGTCCTCGGGCCGCAGCGCCACCGCCTTTTCGATCATCTGCAGACCGCGCTTCAGCTTTTCGCCACGGTCGATCCACGAATAGCCGAGATAGTTGAGGACCAGCGGCTGATCGGGCTTAAGCTCGAGCGCATGCTCGAGATCGGCTTCAGCTAGGGTCCATTGGCCCGACCGCTCGAAAGCGATGCCCCGACTGTAGTACAGCGGCCAATGGGGCGCCGTGCCGGCCGCTTTAAGGCGCCGAATTGCTTCGTTATAGGCGCCGGCCGCTTCGGAAAAGCGCTTCTGGCCACGCAACAGGTCGCCCAGCTGAATCTCAGCGCTGGCCCGGGCCGGCTCCTGGGCGGCCATAGCGCGAAGCTCGGCGACCGCCTCCTCGATGCGATCGAGGGCTTCCAGATTGGCCGCGGTGCGCAATCGCGCCGACCACGAATAGAGCGAGTTGCCCGGGATCTCGGCAAGGACGTCGAGGCTTTCCTGTGGCTTGTTCTCGCCACTCAGGATGTCGGCGAGCAGCAGCTGGGCGAGGGCCAGATGCGGCCGCAAATCGAGCGCGCAACGAACATAGAGCAGAGCCAAGTCCGTCGTTTCCGGCTGGTTGACGACGCTGGCCAGATCGAACAAGGCTTCGGCGAGGCCATCCTCGGCCGAACCGATCAACGGCGCTGGGATTCCGACAGGTTTGGTTGCCAGCACCGATTCAGCCAACTCGCTGCCAGCGTTCTCTTTGATAAACCGCTTGTAAACCGCATCGGCTTGATCACGACGGCCGTGACGCTGATAAAAGTTCGCCATAGCGTCGGTCAGACGCCAGTTGAGTTGGCCAGTTGAGTTGAGAGTTTGCTTATAATATTCTTCGGCTTTATCAGATTTTCCGGCGAAATCGTAAAGCAGGGCGAGCTGAAAATATTTGAGTGGGGCAAAACCGTCAAATTTGTCGAGATTTTGCAGCGCAGCGTCGGCGCCGGCGAGATTGCCGGTTGCCATTCGCATCCAGGCGCGCGCCAATGGTCCGACATAGCGGTGCAGGCCATCATCCGGCAGGGCCTCTGCCCGAGCGAGCGCGGCGGCTTTGTCGCCCGCCTTGATCCGATCGATCATTAGGACGAGGTCGGCGACCGCGTCAGAGCTATCGAGCTTGAGGGCCTGGTCGGCAAGCGGTCGGGCCGCGTCGAAGTGGCCGGCCTGCGCCTCCATGTCAAAGGTGCGGCTAACCAATTCGGGCGAGTGTGGATCTGCTTTGAGCGCTTCCTCGAACCACAAGGCGGCGTTGCCGTAGTCGCGCTCCTCTTGCGCGTGTCGGCCGGCCAAGTAGGGACCGTATGCCGTATCGGCCGAAATCGCCGGCTCCTCCATCCCTTGCGCGGCGATGCCGGCTGCGCCCGCGAAGAGCGTCAACAAAGCCCCGCCGACACACGCTGCCCGTAGCTGCTCAATCACTTTGATCCCCATCTGTCTCGTTCCGTTTGCCTGCGTCACATGTTCGGATAATTGGGCCCGCCGCCGCCCTCAGGCACAACCCAGTCAATATTCTGCTCCGGGTCCTTGATGTCGCATGTCTTACAGTGCACGCAATTCTGCGCGTTGATCTGCAAGTAGGGGGCCACCGCCTCGGGCGGCTGCACGATCTCATACACGCCGGCCGGACAATAGCGCTGTTCCGGCGAATCGTAGAGCCGATAGTTGACCTCTATCGCCTTTGCCGGATCGCGCAGCCGCAGATGCGCCGGCTGGTCCTCCTCGTGATTGGTGTTCGAAATGAACACCGAGGACAGCCGGTCAAAACTGACCTTGCCGTCGGGCCTGGGGTATTCGATCGGCCGCGCCGCGCTCGCCGGCATCAGTTGCGTGTGGTCGGCATGGTTGTGAAAGGTCCACGGGGCGGCCCCGCGCAGGATGTAGGTGTCGAACGCCGAATAAGCGAGACCGGCATAGAGGCCCCAGCGGAAGCTCGGCCGGATGTTGCGCACCCGATGCAGCTCGTCCCACACCCAGCTCTGCTCGAGCGCCTGTCGCACCGAAGCTTCCGGATCTCCGGCGAGGCGCCGGAACACGGTCTCGGCGGCCACCATCCCCGACTTCATCGCGGTGTGATTGCCCTTGATCTTGGGCACGTTGACATAGCCGGCGGCGCAGCCGATCAGCGCGCCACCCGGAAAATCGAGCCGCGGGATCGATTGGAACCCGCCCTCGTTCAAGGCGCGCGCGCCGTAGGCGATGCGCCGCCCGCCCTCGAAGAACGGGCGGATCGCCGGATGTGTCTTGAAGCGCTGAAATTCCTCGAACGGATTTAAGTAGGGGTTGCGGTAATCGAGCCCGATCACGAAGCCGACCGCGACCTGCCCGCCTTCGAGATGATAGAGGAACGAGCCGCCATAGGTGCCCGTGTCGAGCGGCCAGCCGATGGTGTGGATGACGAGCCCCGGCTGGCGCTGTTCTGGTGCGACTTCCCACAATTCCTTGATGCCGATCGCATAGGTCTGTGGATCGACGCCGTCGCGCAACTGGAACCGTTCGACCAGGGTCTTGGTCAAGGAGCCGCGGCAGCCCTCGGCGAACAAGGTCTCCTTGGCGATCAGCTCGACCCCGGGCTGGTAGCGGTCGGTCGGCCGGCCATCCTTGCCGATCCCCATATCGCCGGTCGCGACCCCGCGCACCCGCCCGGCCTCGTCGTACAGCACCTCGGCGGCGGCAAAGCCGGGATAGATTTCGACCCCGAGCGCCTCGGCCTGCTGCGCCAGCCAGCGGCAGAGATTGCCGAGGCTGATGATGTAGTTGCCGTGATTTCTCATTTGCGGCGGGGTCGGCAGCCGAAACGCGCGGGATTGGGTCAGCAGCAGAAACCGGTCCTCGGTCGCCGGGGTGACGAGCGGCGCACCGCGCTCGCGCCAGTCGGGGATCAACTCGTCGAGCGCCCGCGGCTCGAACACCGCGCCGGACAAGATGTGGGCGCCGACCTCCGAGCCCTTCTCGACGACGCAGACGGCAATCTCATGCTCGGCCGCCGCGGCGAGCTGCTTCAGACGGATGGCGGCGGCAAGGCCCGCGGGCCCGCCCCCGACGACGACCACGTCGTATTCCATCTGCTCGCGCGGCACACGCTCTTCGGCCATCCCGCCTCCGCCGACCGTTCCGACAGGACTATAGAGGATCGCGGCGAAAACGGGGCTGTTGACTGACAGCCGGGACGAGACCTGCGGACATGCGGCTCCGATGCGCGAGCCGCTATCATCCGGCGGTCCGTCGGGCTATTTTTGCGCCACTTGGCTATTGATGAAGCTGTGCTCCGCCCTTCTCCCGTGATCCGCGTCGTCCGACATCCCGGCCCTCAATCGCACCACCCGCGCGGCGCGGTCCTGGCGATGGGCAATTTCGACGGCCTGCATCGCGGCCACGCGCTGCTGATCGCCCGGGTGCGCGAGCTGGCGCGCGAACACGACCGGCCGATCGCGGTGCTGACCTTCGAGCCGCATCCGCGCAGCGTATTCTCGCCCACGACCGAGCCGTTCCGGCTGACCCCGTTCCGGGTCAAGGAGCGCGAATTGGCGCGCCTCGGCGTCGATCTCTTGTTCGTGCAGCATTTCGATCTCGGCTTTGCCGCCAAGAGCGCCGAGGATTTTCTCTCCGAGATCATCGTCGATGCGATCGGCGCTTCCCATGTCGTCGTCGGCTGGGACTGCACCTTTGGCAAAAGCCGGCGCGGGACCCCCGATTTTCTGCGCGCCGCCGGGCCGGAGCGCGGCTTTGCCGTGACCGTCATCGAGCCGATTCGCGGCGCCGACCAAACGGTCTATTCCTCGACCCATATCCGCGAGCTGCTCAAGGCCGGCAAACCGCGCGAGGCAGCGGCTCTGCTCGGCCGGTTCTGGGAGATCGACGGCCGTGTCGCGGCCGGCGACCGGCGCGGGCGGACCATCGGCTTTCCGACCGCCAATCTCGGCCTCGACGACTATCTGCGGCCGGCATTCGGCGTCTATGCCGTGCGGGTCAGCGGGCGACGGCCCGGACGACCCGCTTGCCGGCCGCACCATCGACGGCGTCGCCAATCTCGGGCTGCGCCCGACGGTCGGCACGCCCGAGCCACGGCTCGAAGCCCATCTCTTCGACGTCGACGTCGATCTTTACGGCCGCCATCTGCGGGTGGCGTTCGTGGACTTCATCCGCCCCGAGCAGAAATTCGCCGGGCTCGACGCCCTGAAAGCGCAGATCGCCGCCGACGCCGCGCGCGCCCGCGAGATCCTCGCCGCCACCCCGCCGATCGGATAGGGAATACCGGTGGCCGACAGCGACAGCCCGGCGACCCCGGACCTCGAACGCAAGCTGGCGACGATCCTGTCGGCGGATGTCGCCGCTTACAGCCGGCTGATGGCCGAGGACGAAGAACTCACCTTGCGAACCTTCCGCGGACACAAGGAAGTGTTCGAGAAGCTCGTGGAACTGCACCGGGGCCGCGTGTTCAACACCGCCGGGGACGCCATCCTGGCGGAGTTCGGCAGTGCGGTCGAAGCCGTACGCTGCGCCACCGAGATCCAGGCGGCGCTGCGCACCCGCAACGATCAATTGCCGGAAGACCGGCAGGTCAGGTTTCGTATCGGGGTCAATCTCGGCGACGTCATGGTGCAAGGCCAGGATCTGCTCGGCGACGGCGTCAACGTCGCCGCACGGCTGCAAGGGGCGGCGGAGCCCGGCGGCGTCTGCATCGCCGGCAGCGTCTACGACCAGATCCGCAACAAACTGTCGCTGTCGTTCACCCCGCTCGGCGAGATGAGCTACAAGAATATCCCTCAGCCGGTCCGCACCTTTGCGATCGCCGAAGCCGACGGCCTGGGGATATTGCCGGCGCCGGCCCGCCAGCGCCGCATTGGCGCTGGACGGCTATGGGCCGTCGCCGCGATCGTCCTGCTGCTGGCGGCGGCCGGGGCTGGCGTTTGGGGCTATTCGGATTATCGGCGCGGCCAAGCCGAAGCCGCGCACGCGGCCGCTGTGGCCGCCCAAAAGACGGCGGACCGAGGCGGCCAAAGCGGCGCAACAGCAGGCGGACTGACGCGGCGCAGCAGGAGGCGCTGGCCGAGCAGAAGCGCATCGACAGCGAGGCCAATCGTCTCGCCGAGGCGAACCGCAAGGGGAACGAGGCCCCGCAACTCGCAGCCGTCGCGGCCCCGCCCCGGGTCGCACCGCCTCAGCCTGATCGCCGCGCAGCCCGGCAGCCCTGCCCAAGCCCGCCTCCGCCGGTGACCCGACCGGGGTCTATGGGGGACCCATCTGCTTCGGTCCGGGCGAGACCGACCCGGCCCGCTGCTTCCGGGCGCAGGCGGTCGTCAGGAACAGGACGATCTCGGGTCAGTGGCCCGGCCGCATTCCCGGCGCGACGGTATATCTTGCGGGCGATGTTACCCGCGCCGGCGATGTCGCGATCCACATGCACACCAAGCGGGCCGACGGGTCCCGCTTCGCGGTCATCGATCTGGTCGGCAAGTTGCGCGACGGGCGGATCGACGCCACCGGCAGCTTTCGCAACGGCCGCAGCGTCACCTTGAACTGGCGCAAGGACTGAGCGGGCCGCTGACCCTTTGGCGAACATTGGCGCAGCCAACTACCCCTCGAATTTGACTGGGGAGGCTGTTATATGTCCGCCATGTTTCTGCGTCGCACCTGGATATCGCGAATTATCGGCCCGGTCCTCGTCTGAGGATCGGGACGCTTTCGCTTTTTCCTCTTATCCAGGGATTTCCGATGCCCACGGATTATCGTCCGACCGTTTTCTTGCCCAAGACCGACTTCCCGATGCGGGGCGATCTGCCGAAGCGCGAACCGCTGATCCTGGCGCGCTGGGCAGCGATGGACCTTTATCGACGGCTGCGGGAGAGCTCGCAAGGCCGCGAGAAATTCGTCCTGCATGACGGCCCGCCCTATGCCAACGGCCATCTCCATATCGGTCACGCGCTGAACAAGATCCTGAAGGACGTGGTCAACCGCTCGCAGCAGATGCTGGGCAAGGATGCGCCCTATGTTCCAGGCTGGGACTGCCACGGCCTGCCGATCGAGTGGATGATCGAGGAAAAATACCGGGCGAAGAAGATGTCGAAAGACAGCGTTCCGGCCGATCAGTTTCGCCGCGAATGCCGCGAGTTCGCCACCCATTGGATCGAGGTGCAGAAGGCCGAGTTCGAGCGCCTGGGCGTTATCGGCGATTGGGCCAATCCCTATACGACAATGGCCTATTCGGCCGAGGCGCAGATCGTCCGCGAGATCGGCAAGTTTCTGGTCAATGGCGGGCTTTACCGCGGCTCGAAGCCGGTCTTGTGGTCGGTGGTCGAACAGACCGCGCTCGCCGAGGCCGAGGTCGAGTATCACGATCACAAATCGACGACGGTCTGGGTTCGTTTCCCGATCGTCACGACCGGTCTGCCGGCGCTTGCCGACGCGGCAGCGCTGATCTGGACGACGACGCCTTGGACCCTGCCCGGCAACCGCGCGATCGCGTTCAGCGCGGCGCTCGATTACGTCGCGATCCGTGTCGACCGGGCGGCGGAAGGCAGCCGGGCGCGGCCTGGCGAGACCCTGCTCGTCGCTGCATCGTTGGCCGATCAGGTCGCGGCGAATGGCGGGATCGAGGCCTATTCGGTGCTCGAACGGTTTCCCGGCGCGGCACTTGCCGGGACGATCGCGCGTCATCCGCTCGCGGGCCGGGGCTACGAATTCGACGTGCCGCTGCTGGCGGCGAGCTTTGTCGAATCCGACCAGGGGAGCGGCCTCGTCCACATCGCCCCAGGCCACGGCGCCGACGATTTCGATCTCGGCCAGGCGAACGGGCTGCCGGTGCCGGACACGGTCGGGCCCGACGGGGTCTATCTGCCGGGCGTGCCGCTGTTCGCCGGCCGCACGGTCTATCGGCCGGACGGCAAGCCCGGCGATGCGAACGAAGCGGTGATCGCCGCAATCGACGCCGCGGGCGGCTTCTTGGCGCGCGGCGTGCTGGTCCACTCCTACCCGCATTCCTGGCGGTCGAAGGCGCCGCTGATCTTTCGCAACACGCCGCAATGGTTCATCAGCATGACGGCGAACGGCCTGCGCGAAAAGGCGCTGGCGGCGATCGCCGAGACCCGCTGGGTCCCGCCGCAGGCCCGCAACCGGATCGAGGCGATGGTCGCGGGCAAGCCCGATTGGTGCGTGTCGCGCCAGCGCGCCTGGGGCGTGCCGATCGCGGTCTTCACCCATCGCGACACCGGCGAGCCATTGCGCGACCCGACGGTCGTCGAGCGCGTCGCAGCCGCGGTCGAGCACGAAGGCTCGGACGTCTGGTTCAGCGCCGATGCGTCGCAGTTTCTCGGCAACGCCCACGACCCGGCGGAATGGGAAAAGGTCACAGATATCATCGAGGTATGGTTCGATTCGGGTTCGACCCACGCCTTTGTCCTCGAGCAGCGGCCCGAGCTGCGCTGGCCGGCCTCGCTCTATCTCGAAGGCTCGGACCAGCATCGCGGCTGGTTTAACTCCTCGTTGATCGAAGCCTGCGGGACCCGCGGCCGCGCCCCTTACGACGCGGTGCTGACCCACGGCTTCGTGCTCGACGAAGAAGGCCGCAAGATGTCGAAATCGCTCGGCAATGTCGTCGCTCCGCAGGAGGTGATGCAGCAGAGCGGCGCCGACATCCTGCGCCTATGGGTAGTAGGCTCCGACTATTCCGAGGATCTGCGCATCGGCCCGGAGATCCTCAAGCATCAGAGCGATGTCTACCGCCGCCTGCGCAACACCCTGCGCTATCTGTTGGGCGCGCTCGACCGCTTCGCGCCTGAGGAGGCGGTCGGTATTGAGGCGATGCCGGATCTCGAGCGCTGGGTGCTGCACCGGCTCGCGGAACTCGATGCGCTGATCCGCCGTTCGGTCGAGGCGTTCGATTTCCACGGCATGTTCACCGCGCTCTATAATTTCTGCGCGGCCGATCTGTCGGCATTTTATTTCGACATCCGCAAGGACCGGCTCTATTGCGACGCGCCCGACGACATCCGGCGGCGGGCGGTGCGCACGGTGCTCGATCGCTGTTTCGACTGCCTGGTGCGCTGGCTAGCGCCGGTTACCTGCTTCACCGCCGAAGAGGCCTGGCTCGCCCGCCACGGCGACGCCCCGGAGCGCAGCGTCCATCTCGAACTGTTCGCCGAGGTGCCGGCCGGTTGGCTCGACCCGGCGCTGGCCGAGCGCTGGGCGGCGCTGCGCGATCTGCGCCGCGTCGTCACCGGCGCGATCGAACTCGAGCGCGGTGCAAAACGGCTGGGTTCGAGCCTGCAGGCCGCGATCGAGGTGTTTGTCCCCGACCGGCTTGTGGCGCTGGTCCGCGACGCCGATCTGGCCGAGCTGTGCATCACCTCGGCCGGCACGGTTCGGCCGGGCTCCGGTTCCCGAGGGCGCCTTCACCCTGCCCGATCTCCCCGACATCGGCGTTCGGGTGTCGCCGGCGCCGGGCGAGCGCTGCGAGCGCTGCTGGCGCGTGCTGCCCGAAGTCGGGCAGGTGCCGGGCCACGCCGATCTATGCCGCCGCTGCGCCGAGGTGGTCGATTCCGGCGCCGCAGTCACGCGCGCGGCGAGCGCCGGGTGATGCTGCGGCGAGGGATTGCCGTCGCTGCAATCGTCGTGGTCCTTGACCAGCTCAGCAAGGCCGCCGTCCTCGCCCACTTTGCCGACAGCGCCGTCGCCGCCGAGCGGGTCACGCCGTTTTTCAACCTCGTCTTGACCTACAACCGCGGCATGAGCTTTGGCCTGTTCAACACGGGCGCCGCGGGCGGCGGCGGGCTCAACGCCGTCCTCTTCTCGCTCGCCGCCGCCGCGATCGTCGCCGGACTTATTTATTGGCTGAGCCGGGTCACCAGCCCGCTCCTCGCGATTGCGATCGGCCTGATCATCGGTGGCGCGCTCGGTAATGTCGTCGACCGGATTCGCCATGGCGCCGTCGTTGATTTTCTCGATTTCCATATAGGATCGTGGCACTGGCCCGCATTCAACGTTGCCGACAGCGCGATCTGCGTCGGCGTCGCGGCAATGTTGCTCGACGGCTTGCTTCTGCACCGCGAAGCGCATTAAATACAGGGCGGGAGGGATTACTGCCATGACCGAATATCGCCGGCTTCGCGGCGCGGGCCGCAGTCTTGTCTCGTTTTGTATTGTCTGGTTGGGTGGGGCATCCTTGCTTTGCGGCTGCACCGACTTCAAGCAGATGATCGGTATGGATCAGTCGATGCCCGACGAGTTCGCCGTCGAATCGCGCGCGCCGCTGACGGTGCCCCCGGACTTTGATCTGCGCCCGCCGGAGCCGGGGGCGCCGCGGCCGCAGGAGAAGACGGCGGAGCAGCAGGCCGAGCAGGCGATGGAGCAGGCCGGACCCGGCGAGCCGGGCAAGCAGGCCCCCGATCTGCGTCTGCGCGGCTCCGGCGGCCTACCCGATATCGGCCCATCCAACGCACAGGCCCCCGACCAGAACGCGATCGTCGGTTCCCAAAGCCTCTCGAACAAGCTGTTGACTTCCGGCGCCACCGACACCGCCGGGGCGACCGTCGAAAAGCGCGAGACGACCCCGCTGAAGGGGATCTATTGAGCCGCTCTCCGTCGCTCCGCTCGCGAGGACAGGTCTGCGATGAGGGGGCGTTCATTTTTGTCGTCGCTTACGCTTTCCGGATCGAGTTCGCTCTGAGATGACCCTGTTCGACCTCTCCGGGCGCGTCGCCGTGGTCACCGGCGGCAATGGCGGCATCGGGCTCGGCATGGCGCGCGGGCTTGCCGCCGCCGGGGCCAAGATCGTCGTGGCGGCGCGCGACCCGGTGAAGTCCGAGGCGGCGTTGGGCGCGCTTTCGGAACTCGGCGCCGATAGCGCTTTCATTGCGCTCGATGTTGCCGATGAGAACTCGTGCCGAGCAATGATCGGCGCTGCCGTCGACCGCTTCGGCCGGCTCGACATCCTCATCAACAATGCCGGCATGTCGATTCGCAAGCCGGCGGAGACCTACAGCGCCGCCGAATGGCAGACCGTGCTCGCCACCAACCTGACCGGGGCTTTCATCTGCGCGCAGGCAGCCCACCCGGCGATGAAGCGCACGGGCGGCGGCAAGATCATCAATATCGGCTCGATGTACTCGATCTTCGGCGCGGCCTATGCGGTGCCCTACGCGGCCAGCAAGGGTGGGCTCGTCCAGCTGACGAAATCCCTGGCCGCCGCCTGGGCGGCGGACAACATCCAGGTCAATGCCGTGCTGCCCGGCTGGATTGATACCGAGTTGACCGTAAACGCGCGCCGCGAGGTCGCCGGGCTTCACGAGCGCGTCTTGGCGCGCACCCCGGCCGGCCGTTGGGGCACGCCCGAGGATCTCGCCGGCGTCGCGGTCTTTCTCGCCTCCGCCGCTTCCGACTTCGTAACCGGCGCGGCCATCCCGGTCGACGGCGGCTTCGCAGCCTCCGGCTGACGAACCGTCAGAGGCGATATCGGCCAACGCTGGCGGAAGAGGCAACCGCCAAATTGTTGGAAATACAATACATGTATCAGCTAGTTATGATTTAGACCTAGACTAATTCCCCCGTTGTCTCCCCCGCCGCTGTTGCGCTAGGCCCATATGGCATGATACAGCGAGATATGGGGCATGCGGTAGACGCACGCCGAATTGAAGGTCGCGAAGGCGCGGGTTTCAATTCGACAGCAGCCTTGTGACACTGTTCCAACGCGCTCGCCCCGAACGGCGGCGATTTGGCGAGGGATGAAAGGCTAGGCCGCGCGGTCGGCCCGATGTCGAATTACGCCGAGGCCGATCAGACCGACGCGGAGAAGGGTGAGCGTCGCCGGTTCCGAGACCACCGTCCCGCCCCCCGGTACCGTCCAGGTGCCCGGTGTTATCGCTGCTCCAGAAAGAAGAAAGTCACCATTCGCAGCAAAGATCGCGTCTTCCTCGCCGGCATAATGGCCACTGACACCAATGGAAGAGACGCAAGGAGCGCGGCCACAGGATAATATCGATACCCCCAACTGATCGGCTGGACCGCTCGCAAGAAATATGCCGGAGACTTGTTGAACGTCGAAGAACCACGATACAATACTACCGGTGTTATCGGTCGTGACCTCGCTGGTTCAAGCAGCCCCTCGGCACTGGTTGCGGTCTCGTTTAGCCCGGTTGTCGAATTAAAAGAATTGGTGCCGTCGCTCACCGACCAGGAGAGCAAGGTGGGGTTCGCAGTGCCAGACAAGTCATTCATGACATATGTGGCGTTAGGCGGTAGTGGACGGCTGGTCGAGAATTGGAATGAAACCCGATTATCCGTAGTATATCCGGAACTTCCACTGCCGGGTATGAACATATCTACACAATTCTCGTAAACACTGCCCGTTAGATTGTCATAAAGCGGGTAACATTGCTGGCCACCGCCCGATACAAAAGCGGAGGCAGCAAATGGCTGCCCTGTATATCGATAAGTAAACATGGGACTCGCATCGCCGGGCGATGCGTAGCCGCAGAGCGCAGGACGATCCCGAGAGTGGCGGTTACATGCTTACCGATCATGTCAAGCTTCCGAGCTGTCGTCTTAAGCCTCCGAGCTGTCGTCGTTTGGCGTTCGGGTCGTCCTACAACCGGCGCGTGAAGGCGCGATCTCTCTCTCAGTTTGAAGTATCCCGGTGAACGATGCAAGCTCCAGGCCGGCCAAGGCGGGATCTGTCACGCCGCGTACGCGCGCGTGCGCGGCGCAATAGCGATGTCATGACGCGTCACCGAGGCTTCGGCGGCCCGCATGGCGCGCTCGACGATCATTCGGCTGAAGTTCGATGGTCTGCCGGGTCCGTTCAAACGCAACCTCTACTCGATAGCAGCCGTCAACTCGTGACACGCTGGCTCACTCAAGCGGGAGGGAGCCATGCGGCGGCTTTTATCTCCCGGCTCGACCCGCGCGGCGCGGCGATTTCGTGTCGGCGCTGTAACCGCGCGAGCGGGCGCATGCTGCCGAATGACGGAAACGCCTGCTCAGCCACTCTGTAGGGCCGGCCCCAGTACCATTGGTTCTGCTGGCATTGCCGACCTTGACGACCCTCGGCTCGAGCCGTAATCAATACCCGTGAGGTTGCTCGCCCGATGGCCTGCAACGAAATTGGGAATCAGTTGATGGCGCAGAGTCCAGTTAACGGAGAAGGGGAAAGAGCCGAAGCAAAAGACGAGTCGCTCTTCCGCCGAATACTGGATTTGGTGCCGGAGGATCACGAAGCTCGTGCGGATACGAGCTGGCGCATCCGGGAAAAAGCGACATTTGACACGAGCGACATTTACGGTGACCCATGAGCGCGATACTGGGCATATCTGCATACTACCACGATGCGGCAGCCGTGCTGGTGCAGGACGGAAAAGTTGTCGTCGGCGCCGAGGAGGAGCGCTTCACCCGCCGCAAGCATGACAGCGACTTTCCCAAAAACGCCATTCGCTTCTGTCTCGATTACACGCGCACACCCGCAGCCGCGATCGATCTGGCGGTATTTTACGACAAGCCCTTGAGGAAACTAGAGCGCGCGCTGTCGGCGGCGCGGCTATTCGGCGACCAGGCGAGCACGATGATCGACTGGCATCTCAGCAACTTTGTTCATCGCGAGTCGCGGATCGCCGAAGATCTGGCGGAAATTCTCGGGGTCAGCGTGCCCGTCGAATATTGCGAGCATCATCTGTCGCATGCTGCATCGGTGTTCTACATTTCGCCGTTCGACCGCGCGGCGATCCTCACTGTCGATGGGGTCGGCGAGTGGGCGACGACCGGGCTCTATGTCGGTACCCCGACCAGGATCGAACAACTAAAGGAGATTTGCTATCCCCATTCGCTCGGCCTGTTCTATGCGACGATGACCGCCTATCTCGGCTTCGAGGTCAATGAGGGAGAATACAAGGTAATGGGCTTGGCTTCCTACGGGAAGCCGACTTACGACAACCAGGTTGGGGAGTTGTTGCTGCTGCACGAAGACGGCAGCTTTCACAACAACCTTGATTTCTATTCCTATATGTACGACACGGAAAAAATGTTTACTCCGAAGCTCACCGAGTTACTCGGGCCGCCGCGGGCGCCGAGCGAGCCGGTGACGGAGCGTCATAGGAACATCGCGGCGTCGATGCAGAAGCTGTGCGAGCAGGCTCTAGTTAACCTGGCGCGGGCGGCGCGGCGCGATACCGGGATCGACTGGCTGTGCATGGCCGGCGGAGTTGCGCACAAATGTTGTCGCCAATTCGCGCATCCTAAAGGAGGCTGGGTTTGCCGACCTCTTCGTGCACCCTGCCTCCGGCGACAGCGGCGGCGCGATCGGCGCCGCTCTCTTCGCGCATTACCGGGCCTCCCCGCGGCCACGCGAGCCGATCGAGGATTACGACACTTGCATCGGGCCATCCTTTTCTAACGAGATCATTGAAGAGGCGCTGGAACAGTTCGGCGCTGAATATGAGCGGTGCGAGCCGCAGACGATATTCCGCCGCACCGCGCAGCTGCTGCATGATAATTTCATTATCGGCTGGTTTCAGGGACGGATGGAATTCGGGCCGCGAGCGCTCGGCTGCCGCAGCATCCTCGCCAACGCCTGCGACCCGCAGATGAAGGAGACTCTCAACGCTCGCGTCAAGTTTCGCGAGGACTTTCGGCCGTTCGCGCCGGCGGTGTTGGAGGAATACAGCGAGGAATACTTCGAACATCGGGGCAAAAGCCCGTATATGCTGTTCTGCCCGCAAGTGAGGCCGCACAAGAAGGGGGTGATCCCGGCGGTCACCCATGTCGACGGCACTGCGCGGGTTCAGACCGTGTCGAAGACCGTTAACCCGCATTTCCATGCACTGATCGAGGAATTCGGCCGATTGAGCGGAGTGCCGGTTATCGTAAATACCTCATTCAATATCCCGGGCAAGCCGATCGTGTCCACTGCCAACGATGCACTCAAATGCCTTCTACGGCACCGATATCGATTTCCTAGTGATCGGCGATTTCATCGTCAGTAAATCCTTCTAGGTGAATCCAAAGGGCGGTGGCCAAGGCGGTGAACCTACAAGTTCTTGAGTTTTATCAAAGCCTGCCCTTCAATTTTATCACGGCTCGGGCACGGCACAGGCCAATATGATCCGCGCCCGGGATGCGGTAGAGGCCTACCCTGTGCTGCTGCCGCTATTGCGGCCGGAACTGCCTGTGTTGGAGGTCGGCTGCGGCGCCGGATGGTTCGCGCTGTCGCTGCGGCTGCATCACCGCTGTCGGGTCATGGCAATCGGACTTCAATCGTGTGGCGATCGAAAGAGTCAGGCAAATGGCGGGTTATCTGCGCCAGGATGTGCGGTTCGAAGTGGCCGACCTGTTCCTGTTCGAGCCGCCGGAGCCGGCTGCGCTTGTGGTATAGCTCAAAGTCCCTGCATTGACACCAATGACTGAATTGCGCGCCACCTTCGATCAATGGCTTCGCCAGCGATCAAATCGCACGACGCGCTGGTGAAGGCAGAAACCGCGCTGAGTGACATAGCGGCCGCGGCGCTTCGTCGCGGTGAGTTACTATCCCGGTTTCTTCGTGTTCTTGGCCCAAAAGCGGGCGACATGGGCGTAAAGAGTGCGGCCGAATTTCTGCAATCTCGGCCTTATCGTCCAGGATGGAGGGTTTGACATGACGCTCCAAGCCGGCAAGGGGGAGGTTGCGCGAGGGGGCGTTGGTCGCGGTCCGGATTGGCAACGCCTGAACAGCATTGCCGAGCATGCAAGAGGACCGGGCTGGCTACGGGAAATCGTTGCGCTCCTCGCTGACGAGGCGCTGGCGTACTTGCCCTCCGGGACGACCGCAGCCGATCCCAGATTCTACTACCGGCATTGATGCGGTTGTGGGGAGTAGAGACGGCTCTACATCGTTCGCCGTCGCGTGAATTTGCGGCGAGCCGTGGCGACGGCGCCTACGCCCGTACCTTGCCAAATCGGCGTATCCACCGGCGGACGAATGACGTGTGACCGCAAAGATTGAATAGAAAGGGGCGCGGTAGGGCACACGAGGCATCGTTTCTATCGCCGTGATAGCCGGGTTTGACCAGGCTTGGCCCGGCCCTTCATTTGATCGCAATAAAGGCCTGAGCGGCCCCCATTGATGGGCCGCCTGAGGAGGAGATCGTGGCCGCCTTATTCGAGACGCGGTGTGTTTCGGAACAATTTCGTGGATCACGCAATCTCGTGCGGGTCGCCTGCATAGGCAATTCAATGATGTTTGGCTCGGGGTCCGCACAGCGCCACGCGTTACCTGCTCATCTCGAACGGCTGCTGAATGCGGCCTGGCTCGACGATCTGGTTTGGGTCGACAATTTCGGCGAGACCTCAGGGAACTTGTGGCATGCGTGGACGCGGATGAAGTTGCGCGCCGAGACAAAGAAATTCGAGCTGCATCATCTTTTCCGTCTGCCAGAACGATGCGCAAATGTTCGATTCGGCGACCGTCCAATATAATAGCAACGACGCTCGACCTACTTGGATGGATGGGACGCTGCACTTACAAGCTGTTCGCAATCTCTTTTCCGATGTGGCGGCGTTCAGCCGTACCCATAACGTCTTGATCGTCATCGTCTATTACTCGCTGATCGAACGAGATAAACTGATAGTTGAGGCGCTGGAAAGGCTGATCGAGGGAGGTTCAGCTGCCCTTTGTTAATATTTTGAAATTTTATACTGAGCGGACGGGCATCACGCTGAGTACCTGCCCGAGCCTCGGAGTTCGATGGTCACCCCGTCGAGTTTGGCCCACGAATTGGCGGCTCGCTGCGTTACCCAGGATTTGCTTGATCGCGCCGATCTTCCGCGCCCTGGCTTGTTTGGCAAGCATCCTAGGCAGGTACTCGAGGCCGCGGTGTCGGATCTGGTGGATGACTGTGTTCCAGTTGACGTGGTCCTGGGTTGGGCGCAAGAGGCCGTAATCAGTGAAGGGGCGGGCCGCCCGCCGGCGAGGGGCGGTCGGGCTTGGCCGTGGCTTCCACCGAGATGTCGCCTCCTCTGGCGGACTGCCAACGGCGATGGCGGCTTGCTCGGAATGTCGAGGCGGTCATCCGGGCGGAACCACTCCCTGCGGCATATTTGGATGTCTGGTTGCCGCTTGTGTATATGTGTGCGCGGAATTTAGGCGAATTTGTTTTTCACTTTGAAAAAAGTGTCAATTGCGACGAGCTGGTACGACTGAACAACCTGTTTCAAGAGGATGGGTACTTTTCCCCCGATCGGGTCTCCTTTTTTCTCGGAAGTGCGCGAGATGAAGTCCTGAAGGTCAAAGCCCGGTCTCGACGGCCTGAAGGTATTGCATCCCGATCGGTTTCGGTGCCCCGATGGATGGATGCTGCAGCCAAGTTCGCGGCTTCGCGACAGTCTCGATCTCGCCGCTATCCGCCCGGAACTCGGGCTCCTGCACCTGGATATGGTCAGGTTCGATGCCAGTCTGCGGGCTCTTGAGGTGCTGGCGGAGCCGAGCTTCAAGACGCCGATAGGGAACGCCCGGCGGTGCGCCAAATCTGGGCGATCATGCTGGTCTATCTGCACGGTTTTCATGAACTATCTCGAGCAATTGGAGCGCAGCGTCTTCGAAAAGGCAAGGCCATGGGTCTCTGCGGCGACGCCGCAATGACCTGCATCGATGTGACGGTGGAGGGTGGTGCGGACCCGGAGGTAGCCGGACGCGTATGTAGTTTAACAGTCGAGGCCGATTATCTGGTTCCTGAGCGCGGTCGTTTGCGGGAACTACACTGGGCGGGCGTCACCAAAGATCGCGCCGCATATCATTTCGAGCTTCCGCTGATGGTCCTCGGCACGCTCCGGATCGGGGTCGCGCCAAACGAGCCGACGCGGGAACGGTTCTTGCGCGGGACAACGCGGCTCCGCGCAAATCGGAGATACGAAACAGCACGCGCGGTGCTCGGGGGAAGACTTGCGCGCCGAAGATGCCGCGGTCAGTTGGGCAGACGACGATTGCCGACTGGCAATGGTCGAATTTCCCGGCCTGCTGTTGCTCGGCTAGCCATGGCTTCAACGGGACAGTGGGCATCTTCAGCGGAAATTGTCGTGGCGCATATCTTTGAGAGCAGGTGCGTCTCGGAAAGACTGATCGATCCACCAAGCCTCGCTGCCGCCCGAGCGCTCCCCACCCGCCGCAGACCCTGCCGATTGCACCCGCCAATCACCGCGTTCCGCATCCTCCCACATAGCCCAAAATTTCCCGAAATTTGCCGAAATTTCCCAAAATCAGAGACGGGCCAGTTGAGAGATCGCGATCGCGCGCATAAGATCCCCCGGGCACCCCCACCCCACCACCGAACCCGCACCAATTGCCTATAAGGCGGCTGCTACCAAAAGCTAATTCAACGGCTTGACTTGTCGTCGCTCTCGTTGGGTAGCGCTCGGGTCGCGTCTATCTCAGCCGTAACCATCTGCACTGCCGTCGAGCTACCATCCGCCGGCATTACATCGCCCTCGATCATCGCTTGCGCGATCGGCAGCTCCATCAACTCCATGACAAGCTGCTCGAGCGTCAGCGTGCCCTCGTGCTTCACCTGAGCCGCCATCAGCCGCGGATGGACATACGGCGCAACCTTCGCGGCTAGGTCAGTGGCGATCATGTAGTGTTTAGCCGAGAACGCCAGCCGCATCGCATAGAGCATCGCATCGATAGGTGTTAGCGCAACAACCCATTCCGGCAACGGCTGGGCCCGCTTTTGCAACACTAGCTCGGGCAGAACCCAATTCGTCCCTGGCAGCAGCGCCGCCTTGAGAGTCGTTCTGTTGGGCGTGCCTTTCTTACGCCCGCCGCGGCGCTCGCCAGGCTTGGAACCGCCTCCCGGCATCCCTGCTCACCCTATGGCTATCTTTGGCTATTTTAGCCACTGGCGGGCGGCGGCGCGATGGCCAGACCCCTCGGCCAATTCAGAAATCCTCCTATTCCGCGCCGGCAGGCGTGTGGCCGGTCACCCGGACAGCTCCCAAGCGAGCACCCGGTCGGATTCGCTCGGCTCCTTGCGCCAGGTCTGGCGCGCGCCGGTAGTGGTCTCGATCGTCGCCGTGCTCTCCGAGAGCGCGACCAGCTTGTTGCCGTTCAGCAGCCACAACAGCCCGCGTTGATCGAGCCGGGCGAAAGGCCGGTGGCGGTCACAGCCGAACAAATCGAAAGCCGTCCAGCCGAGCGGCGCGGCGACCGCGCAAAAGGGGCTATCGAGAAACAAGCCTACGTCGTCGACAAAGCGCTGCCAGCGCCGCAGCGGCAGGTCGCCGGGCGGGCGATCGGGATCGAGCCGGGCGAAGCCCTCGGCCCAGGCGCGCGGGATATTGCCGTCGTGCTCGACGATCGCGGCGCGCTCTTCCTCGGCCTCGCCCCACGTTGCGAGCGCACGATCGAGCGACGAAGGCGCATGCCTCGCGCCGGTTTTTTCCGAATATGTCTCAATGCCAATAGCGCCAAAAGTGCCAATAGGGCTCGCGATGGGGCTATCGGCACTATCGGCGCTAACGGCAATAGGGTGTTTTGCCGCTTCATTGCGGTGCAAGCGCTCTCGCCAGCTCATCGGCTCAGCCCCCGGAGCGCCGGGTTCACGGCCCAATCCAGCCGCTGGCGGCCATGGCCGCTCGCTCGAGCCGGCGCGGGGCGCGCCCACCCCGCTTCGCCCAGTTCTTCGAGCGCGGCGGTTATTCGCGCGGCATCGCGAATGCCGGGACCCTCGGTCATCCGGCGCAAGTCCCGCTCGTTGACAATCTCCGGGACCGGCTCTTGTTTTGCCAGCCACCGGGCGATCGCACGCGCATCGCGCTCAGCTTGCGGCAGCGTCGCCTCGCCAAACACGCGCCGCGCCATGGGGGTCATGTATTGCTCGATCAGGTCGGCGGCCAATTCCACCGCCGTTGCGTCAATCCGATCGGGCGCGGCCGAGCGGGCATGCCAACACCATTCGAGATGCTGAAAGATCAGCGCAAGCCGAAGGCAGAAGCCGGGGAGCTTGCCGAGCCACGACAGGAACATACCGGCCGAGCCTTGTTCGAGGTCGGCGGCTTCCTCACGAAGCGCGTGAAGCGCGGCGGCGGCTTCGTCGGAGAATGGCACGGCCACCGGTTCCGGCGGCGTCCACGGCAATTCGGCGAGCCTCCGAAGGGCTGCGAGCGCGGCGCTATGGTCCGGCGTTCGGCGCGGCCGGCGCGGCGGCGTGGGGGCCGGCCAGCCATAAAGCAGGCGCGCCGCAAGGCCGTCATCGTCCCCGGCAAGCAACTGGGTTGCCACGCGGTCGGGCTGTATCCCGCCCACCAATCCCCACAGAAGGTGCGGAATGATTATCGACCGGTCGCCGTGCTTGATGCGGTCCGGCGTCCAAGGCCGGCCGCCGTAGGCTTGCAGCCAGAAGGCCCGGTCGTTGCCGTCGCCGTGCGAATAGCGGTCCATTCCGCCGATCCAGCCAGACAGTTCATCGCGGATGAGGAGCATCCCCCGCGGGTTGCTATGGACCAGGTGCGCCGCCTTTTCGACTGTCGGCTCTGTCGAGAACAGCCGGTGGCGCTGCGGCGACTCGGGGTCTTCCGCCCCGTCGGGCATGTCCGGCGGCGCTACGGCGAGCTTGACGGCTTTTTTGACCTCGGCTTCCCACAGCGAGCGCCGTTCCTTGGCCTCGGCGCAGTCGCGCTTGTGAGCGCGGCGTCGCTCATCCCAATCGTCGTTGGCCGATTTTTCAAGCTGTGCGAGCAAATTGGTTACGACATCGAGACCCGGCGATTTGCCTGAAGACGGGCGGCCGATCAGCCCGGCGAACAAGGCGGGCGGCTCCAACCATCCCCCCCAGGGCTGACCCCATCGAGCATTGCCGATCAGCGCGCCCGATGCAGCCAACAGGGGCAAAGCGACGTAATCGATGGCACAGCCGGCCGCTTCTGCCGCATCGCCGGCCCATCCCGCCCACCCGGCCGGCAGCACTTCGGGGAAAGGCGGGGCCGGCGAGGCTTCTGCGGATAAGAGCGACAAGTCCGGCTCGGGCCAGGGCGCGTCACCGTGCGCGCGGTCCACGGCGAGCCTGAGATCGACGGTCACAGCAGCCCACGCGCGGCGAACGCGCTGCGAAGCGTGGCCTCAATTTCCCGCGGCACAAGCCCGGCGGCAACGGCGGCGGCGGCGAGCGCGTCGGCGACGGCCTGGCCGTCGAGCAGTTCCGCCGCAACAAGCCGCCCGAGTCCGTATGCTTCGGTATTGAGCGTGCTGTTGCGCTCGCCGGTTCCGGCGCGGGCCACCCGCTCGGAGGCATGCCGCAACGCGGCGCTGGCGTAGCGCGACCGGCTATGATGGTCGGAGAGTGCGGCGGGAGGCTGCCATGCCGCAGCGGGAGGCGCGGCCGGTGGCGGGGTCAGCTCATAGAGCAGCCAGTCGGGCCACACGGCCGGCGGCGCATCGCAAAGCACCGGCTCGCCTGCGGCCGGCCACCATCCGCATAACCACCGTCAGCGCGGCCATCGACGCCAGCGATCGCGCGCCCGGCCCAGCAGCGCAAGCCCGGCCGATTGCGGAACAGCAGATGCAGCCCGCCCGACCGGGTGCGATGGGTGCGAATCGCCGGCAGGTCGTCGCGGCGCGCCGCCCACCACTGCGCCGCCTCCGGGTGGCGTGGCGCGTCGATATCGAGCGCGTCGAGCCCGGATGCCTTGCCGGTCGGCACGCCGACGAGCGGGCCAGGGTGGCGTCGCCACCGCTCCCGCAGCCCGGCCGGGTCAGCCGTCGCGTCGCGGAAACCGTGCGGCGTTGCCGGCGCTTTGTCGGCGCGCAGCGGGAAGCAAGGTAACCCCTCGCTCGCGAGCGCGAGCGCAGCGTCGAGCGGGGTCATGGCTCACCACCGCCGAGCCGCGCGGCGATCTCGGCCGCGGTCATCGGACGGCCGCCGGCGGCAGCTCGGCGACGAGCCGCTCGATCAATTCACCGGAAATAATGGTTTTGCTGCCGAGCTTACGCGCGTCAAGCTCGCCGCTCTTAATCAGGCGATAGCAAGTCGCGTGGCTGATGCCGAGGATTTCCTCGGTTTCTTTGGGCGAAAAAAACGCTTTCAGACTGTCACGGCCTAGGCCGCAGGAGACAATAGACATTGGGCACTCGTCTGGATTTGTGACGAATGCCGATATGTATCCTGTGATTTACGCCGTCTATTTCCGCCATTACGCCGTTTATTATGGCGTAATTCGCGGCGTAATTCCCGGCGTAATTCGCGGCGTAATTCCCGGCGTAATTCAGCCGACCGGCTTGGAGCGCTTCCCAGGGTCCAGCGGGCCGAAAACCTCTTTATGCACGGTTCTCACGTCCTGGCGCGTGACGCGCCACTCGGGAAAAGCCGCAGCAACTTCGAGGAACAGCTTGTCAGCAGCCGGCGGCGGTGCGCCCTTCGCCTTGATATCCCTCAGATGCTTCACCAGTGTCGGGTTCGGTATGGGCGAGGCCGGTTCCGGCAGCGCTGGCGGCGATGGCGGGTCAGCCGCGATTGCCGGCCCGGCCGTTTTGGACGGCTGATCTGACGTCCATAGCGCGGCGGCCTGGTCGCGTCGGAACCTCACGTCGTCCCAGCGGCGTCGATACAAGCCCAGGTCAACGTGGAGCGGATCGTTGCTTTCGCTGGCGGTCAGGCACCCATCCGCGATCCAGCCCGCGTCACCGCGCACCGCAGCCCAAGCCCATCGCGGGATCGCCTCGATGCGCGAGCCGGCATTCCCGTAGGCGGTGATCGCGCCGTCCGCCGCGGCGGCGAGCAGCTCGTCCCAGGCCGCCTCCCTGTCGCCACCAGTCGCCACGTCGGCGATGTGGCGCAGTAGATCGCACAACCCGATGAACGGGGATCGATAGCGCATTGAAAACGCGCCTCCGATGGCGCTCCGAAAGAGGGTCGCGGGGAAGCCCGGTTCGGATGCCGGGCTTGTCGGGCTGCAGACCCTATCCGCCGCGAACGGGATTTAAGCTCGCGGCCGGCCGATCGCTACCACCCGGTCATCATCAGTCGACGGTGCCTCGCAGAAACGCGCCCAATCCGCCATCAGCCGGCGCCGCTTGTCGAACAGATCGCCGCGCCGATAAGCCGCCTCGACCTTGTTCTCGACCGCATGCGCGAGCGCCATCTCGACCGCTTCGCGGGGGTAGGCGGTGCGCTCGGCCGCCCAATCGGAAAAGGTCGAGCGAAAGCCGTGCGCGGTCAGATCGTCGCGCTTCATGCGGCGCAGCAGCATCAACAGCACCATGTTAGACATCGGCAAGGCCCGCCGCGGGCCGGGGAACACCGGCGCGGCCGGATCCGGCTTCCCGTCCGTCGTCAACGCCAGTGGGCGGGCCTTGGCGAGCACCGCGAGGGCCGCGTCCGACAAGGGCACGCGATGCTCGCGGCCGGCCTTCATCCGCTCGGCCGGCACGGTCCAGACCTTCGCAGCCAGGTCGATTTCGCCCCATTTCGCGCCGAGCGCCTCGCCGGTGCGCGCCACCGTCAGGATCGTAAATTCCAGCGCCGGCGCCGACATGCCCTCGCGGCCCCGCAAAGCGGCAAGGAAGCCGGGCATACCGTCGAGGGGCAGTGCGGCATGATGCGCGACCTTCCGAACCTTGGCGCGGGCCGGCAGGATATGCGCGAGATTGCCTTTCCACATTGCCGGGTTCGGCCCCTGCCGAAAGCCCCGCACGGTCGCGGCGTCGAGCACCGCCTCGATTCGGCCCCGCACCCGGCTTGCCGTTTCCGGCTTCTCGGTCCAGATCGGATCGAGCACCTGCACGACAAGCCCGGCATCGATCGCCGAGACGGGCAATTCCCCCAATGTGGGGTAAGCGTAGGTTTGGAGCGTGTTCTCCCATTGCTGCCGGTGCTTCGCGTTGCGCCAGCCGGCCCGGTTCTTTTCGATGAACTCGACGGCGCACTCGCGGAAGGTCCGGCCCTTCGCGACCGAAACTCGCTGCGCCTGCCTCTGCGCCTCCTTGGCGTCGAGCGGGTCTATTCCATCGTGCCGCTGCTTGCGGTGCGCTGACGCCTTCCCGCGCGCTTCTGCGAGCGAGATATCGGGGTAGGGTCCAAGCCCCATGTCCCGGCGCTTGCCGTCGAGCTGGAACCGGAACACCCATGATTTCGCGCCGGTGGCCGAGACGCGAAGGTAAAGCCCGCCGCCGTCATGCAGCACCGCCGGCCCCTTCGCCTTTGCCACTTCCACCGCCGAGAGTTTGCCAGTCCGCGCCATCGCCGATCCCCGTTTCCGGTTCGGGGAGGATGGGGGAAGCGTTCCCCCATTCCCCACTTTGTTCCCCCATTCGTGGTGAGATAGTACGATATGGCGGGATACAAGAGGGGACGCGCAACGCCCGTAAACCGTGGCTTTCAGGGATATGCGCGACAGGCTGAGACGGCCAGAAATGGGGGAATGGCGGAAGAGGCAGGAGTTGAACCTACCGGGGACGCCTTCGCGCCCCCCAACGGTTTTGAAGACCGCGCGCCCCACCGGGGACGATACTCTTCCTGAACCAAACGATACCTCGTTTCCGAAGCCAGATTGAAGCCTCGACGGTGCCAATTCGCATCAAGTCGTGGTCCGTTGGCGGCGGCCGATACGATTAACCGCCCCTCCAATCACAACGCCATCTGTACCGACGGTGATCTTGAAGAGCCCGGCAGCGACCGAACTCCCCAAGAGTGGGCCGCTCAAAACCATTACCATTAGACGAGCCGCCGGATTACCGACCGCCGGCGGCATTTTTAAGCCCTTCCACCGCAAGGAACCCGGAGAGACCAAGTCCCGCGCCGACCCCTGCCCCCGCCATCGTCAGTTTATTGCAGGTGGCGGCGATACATGCGGCGAGCCGATCGCCGTTCTAGTACGCGCCATGTCGAGAATTGGTCCGCCGGCAGCGGACGCGAGAGCCTGAAATCGATCGAAGAGCGCCTTCGAGTGATCGGTTGGTTCGTGGACGAAAGGGTCCTGAACCGGGCGTGGTCGAACCACCTGGCTCCGTCCGGAGTCAATAACGCCTGCCCCAACGATGCTGCCGCCTCTTATCGGCCGACGATGCGAGGGGCATGTGAACCTCGGCGTCGGTCTTCTGAACTTGCTCAAGTATCGACCGCCAACGATCCGGGGCCCGAACCATTCCACCGATAAGGGCTTGGATCCTCATCTTTGTCCCCCACTCGGTAGGGTTTCGGAGCAGCATCGAAAATAAATCAATGTCGCAGGTCGCCCCTACCGGCTGATCCAGCGGCGTCGCCAAGCAGTGCGACGCGGGCGTCGCCGACGCGGCGGGTGGCGCCTATCCTATCAAGATATTCGAGAATTTGGATCGTAAGGTTGCGACCGACGCCAGAACGATCCTTGAACATTTGCGCGGTGAAGGTGCCCTCCGGCGAAGCGGGGGTCAGCTCGCGCGCGATCTCAGCGAGGCGCGCCACGGTTTCCGGCAGAAAAAAGCGGTTGTCGGCAACTTTGGCGACACGGCCCAGGCGCGCGGCGCGGTTCAGAAGCCGCTCGACCGCCTCGGGTTCGAGGGCGAGGGTTTGGGCGACCTCGCGCACCCGCGGCGGGCGGAGTTCGGCCACGGCGAGCAACGGGCGCATCCGCGCCCACAATTTCTCGTCGGCGTTGGTCAGCCGCGACCGATGCTCGGCAAGCCGCCACATACCGCCTTCGCGCACCGCGCTCCCCGCAGCGGCGAGTGTGGCCAACGCCGCATCGAGCGCCGCTTCCGGCGCTGCACCCCGCATTTGGGCGAACAGGGCTGCTCGGGTTGGGCCGAGCATGTCCGGCTGGGTCCGATGCGATAGGGCGAGCGACTCGACGATCCTGGCGGCGAGGGTGGCGAGGTGCTCGCGAGTGACCGCGACCGGCGCTTGTGCCGGCCCGACCCTCAGGAATTCGGCGCCGTCGGTCAGCGCGTCTATTTCGGCCGGCGTCAGATTGCGCGCCAGCGCGAATTGGGCGAGGTCGACAACGCCGACAACCGCGAGCATTTGCTGCAACGCCGTCGCAGGGTCAGTCGGGGTCATCGCGTCGAGCAGCGCAAGCCGCGCCGGCAGCCGCCGCCCGCGGCGCGGCGCTAGCGGGTCGACGACGCGGCCCCCCGCCACGGTGTTGCGGGCGGCGTGGTCGCGCAGCACCGCGCGGTCGCCATGCAACGCGCCAATCGGCTGATCGAGATCGATCTGCACAAAGCCGGTGTCACCGGCGTCGATGCTCCGGCCGCTCAGCACCGCAGCGCGGCCGACGACATCCTCAGTGCCGAGGTGAAGATGAACCGGCAGCCCGTCGCGGAAGGGGGCTTCGGCGTGTCGCGAGGCGTGCACTAAGAGGTCGACCCGCCGCACCGGCAGATGCCGCTCTGGCGCCAGCAGCCAGTCGCCGCGGCGAGGCCCGGCACCCTCGGGGAAGGAGCCCACGATGTTGACGGCACAACGCTCGCCGGCGCGCGCGGTTTCGATCGGATGGTTCTGAGCGTGCAATCCGCGTACTCGCACCGAAATGCCACGCGGACTGACCGTCAAGCGGTCGCCGACCGCGACCTTGCCGGCGCCGATTGTGCCCGTGACGACCAGCCCGATCCCTGGAAGGGTAAAGGCGCGATCGATCGCCATGCGAAAAAGACCGGACAGCGGTGTCGCGGCGCGGGCGCGCTCGGCGAGCCGGGCGCTTTCCTGCAGATGCCGGGTGAGCGCAGCGATGCCGTCGCCGGTATGGCTCGATACCGGGAAAATCGGACTGTCGGCATAACCGCCATCGGCGAGCATTCCTGCGACCTCGGCCACGACCGTCGCAGCGCGCTCCGGGGGTACTCGGTCGATCTTGGTGACAACCCCGGTGACCTCGGCGACGTCGATCAATTCGAGGATGTCGAGATGCTCGATCGTTTGCGGGCGCGGCCCGTCATCGGCGGCGACCACCAGCAATACCCGGTCGATCGACAGGACCCCCGCCAGCATATTCGGCAGAAAGCGCTCATGCCCGGGAACGTCGACAAAACCGAGTTCGGTGCCGTCGGGCAAGGTCGCATAGGCAAAGCCGAGGTCGATCGTCAACCCGCGCCTTTTTTCCTCGGGCAGCCGGTCGGCATCGACCCCCGTCAGCGCCCGCACCAGCGCCGTCTTGCCATGGTCGATATGCCCGGCGGTCGCCAGGATCATGGTGGCGTCACACGAAGTTCGCCGAGCTGGGCGAGGAAGGCGGCCTCGTCTTCGAGACAACGCAGGTCGAGGACGACATTGCCGGCTTCGATCCGACCGATAACGGGGATCGGCAAGCCGCGCAGGGCACACGCCCAGGCTTCGACGGCGGCGCCGGATTTCTTCACACTCGTGGGGCGCAGGGCCAGTGCCGCGCTCGGCAACAACGACACGGGCAAGGCGCCGCTGCCGATCTGGCTACGGGTCTCGACGATATCGACCTCGGCAATACCGGCAAATGCCTCTCGGACCGCAGGCAGCAAGCGGCGCGCAACGGCGTCGATCTCGGCTTTGGGGCGAGAGAGCAGGCGCAATGTCGGCAGGCGCTCGGCAAGACGATCGGGGTCGGCGTATAGCCGCAACACCGCTTCGAGTGCGGCGAGTCGGATCTTATCGAGCCGCAAAGCGCGCTTCAGCGGGTTCTTGGCAAGGCGGGCGACGAGATCGGCGCGACCGACGACCAGCCCCGCCTGCGGCCCGCCAAGCAATTTGTCGCCGCTGAACGTCACGAGATCGGCGCCTTGCGCCAGCGCCTCGGCGACTGTCGGTTCGTGCGGCAGGCCCCAGGCTTCGAGATCGACCAAGGAGCCGCTGCCGAGATCTTCGACAAACGGAATGCTGCGCTCTCGGGCGAGGGCGGCGAGCTTTGCCGCCGGCGCCGCGGCGGTAAAGCCTTGGATCGCGTAGTTGCTGGTGTGCGCCTTCAGGATCAGCCCGGTGTCGGGGCCGATCGCGGCGGCGAAATCGGCGAGATGGGTGCGGTTGGTGGTTCCGACCTCGCGCAGCCGCGTCCCGGCGCGGGCCATGATGTCAGGGAGTCGGAACGAGCCACCGATCTCGATCAGCTCGCCGCGCGATACGATCGTCTCGCGGCCGTCGGCCAGCGTGTTCAGCGCCAGCACCAAGGCACCAGCATTGTTGTTGACGGCGAGCGCCGCCTCGGCCCCGGTCAGCCGGACGAGCCAGCCCGAAATATGATCGTCGCGCTCGCCGCGCCGGCCGGTCTCGGTGTCGTATTCGAGCGTTGACGGGTCGCGCATCGCCGCCACCGCGGCTGAAATCGCCGCCTCGGGCAAGGGTGCGCGGCCTAGGTTGGTGTGCAATACGGTCCCGGTCAGGTTGAAGACGCGGCGCTGCGACGGGCGCAGCAGGTGCAGCAGGCGGTTGTTGCTGTCGGCGACGATCACCGACACCGAGGCGGCCTCGCCCGAATTCCGCCGTTCGGCCAGTGCCGCCCGCACGGCGTCGAGCACCAGCGCGCGCCCATATCGTGCGATCAGTGCGCAGCCGTCGTCGGAGCGCAGAATCAGGTCGACGGCGGGCAGGGCGGCCCGGCCTTTGCGTTCGGCCGCGGTCATGACGCGACGGCCGGTTCGAGCAAGACCTCTGCCGCGTCAGGTTCAAGAAGAATGCGCGGCTCGGCGCCGCTCGAGGATACGACACGGCCAATCATGGCGGCACGGTAACCGAGCCGTTGCAACTCGCCCAAACAGGAGGCGGCCCGTTCGGCGGAGACACCGGCGAGCAGCCCGCCGGCGGTCTGCGGATCGATCAGCAACGCCGCGATCGGATGTGCCTCACCCGCGTCGAGTGCGGTCAGCGCCGCCAGATTGTCGGTATGCAGCGAGCTGGTGATCCCGAGAGCAAAGAGGTCGAGGGCGCCGTCAAGCGCCGGGATCGCCGCAGGATCAAGCGCTGCGTCCATCTCCGAGGCGCGCAGCATTTCGAGAAGATGGCCGAGAAGGCCGAACCCGGTTACGTCGGTGCAGGCCGTGGCGCCATGCGCGAGCAGGCAGGCGGCCGAGGCGGCGGCGGATTGCGTCATCGTCGCGAGCGCGTCCTCGACCGCGCGCGCTGGCGCCAGCCCGCGCCCATCGGCGGCGAGGATCACGCCGGTGCCGAGTGGCTTGGTCAGAATTAGCCGGTCGTCGCGACGCAGCCCGCCCTTGCGCAGGAGTTTTCCGGCGGTCGCGCGACCAGTCACGGCAAAGCCGAGCGCTAGTTCACCCCCCTCCGCGCTGTGACCGCCGATCAGCACGGCCCCCGCCGGCTCAAGCACGTCGAGCCCACCACGCAGCATGTGAAAAAGATCGTGCTCGACGATGTCAGGGCGCGCCGGCGGCAGGGTGGCGATGGCGAGAGCGGTCTCCGGCTGGCCGCCCATCGCATAGATGTCGTTGAGCGCATGCGTGGCGGCGATCCGGCCGAACAGATACGGATCGTCGACCATTGCGCGGAAGAAATCGACGGTCTGCAATAAGGGCGGCGCGCCGGGGAAGGCGATCAGCGCAGCATCGTCCGGGCTATCGAGGCCGATCATGACTGCGCGGCTTGTCGCGGGCTGCAGCCGCGCCATGACGCGGCTGAGCACGGCGGCCGGCACCTTAGCAGCGCAGCCACCGCAGCGCATCGGCTCCTCGCCCCGCTCGGGCCGCATCTCGGGCAATTCGCGATAGCGCCGCATCCAGCGCCGGTCGATCCAGTCCTTGAGCCGCCACAGATACGCCCCTTGGGCCGCGAACGGCCCGCGCGAGGCGACGGCATGCCGGTCGCCGGTGCCGATCAAGGCCAGCCCGCGGCGTTGCGGCACGGCGCGACGCAGCCGCTTTCCGGCAAGCGCGCGGCGCAAATTGGAGCTGAGCGGCGGGCCTTGGCGGACGGCGTAGACCCCGGCTTTCTCGCGCGGATGGGCTACCATGGTCGCGACATCGCCGGCCGCGAAGATGCGCGGATCGCCGGGCGAGCGCAGGGTCTCGTCGATCGCGACAAAGCCGCCCGAGGTCAACGGCAGTCCAGTCTCGGCGAGCCACGAGGCGGCGCCCGCTTCGGTCACCCATAGCGCCTCGTCGAAACCGATCCGATGGCCACTGGCACAGACCAGTGAGCCCGGCTCGACCCGAACGACCGCGCTGCCGGTCAGCAGGGCGATGCCGCGCTCGGCGAAAATCCGCTCGAACAAATGGCCGACCCGGCAGTTATGCGACGGCAGCAACGCCTCGCGGGTGATGAGCGCAACTTCCAGTGGCGCAACACCTAGCCTCGGCGAGCCGGTATTGGGCCGACAACGCCAGCTCGACGCCGCCGGCGCCGCCGCCGACGATGGCAAGCCGCAGCCCCCGCATCTCTCGGGCGCGGGCCAGCAAGGCTTCCCAGCGCTGGGCAAAACGGGCGATCGGTTTGACCGCGATCGTGTGCTCGATGGCGCCGGGGACTTCGTCCGCGCGCGGGGTCGAGCCGATATCGAGCGACAAGAAGTCGTAGCGGATCGGCGGGTGGCCGCGGCACAACAGCCGGCAAGTCGGCGCGGTCGAGGCCGATCGCCTCGTCGCGGATCAGCCGTGCGCCGGCAAACCGGGCCAGCCGGCCGAGATCGATGTGGCATTCGTCAAATCGATAATGCCCGGCGACCCAGCCCGGCAGCATGCCCGAATAGGGCGTCTCGACATCGCGGGCGACCAGGGTTACCCGCACGCCCGGCACCGGGCGCATGCCAAAGCTCTTCAGCACATGGACATGGGCGTGCCCGCCGCCGACCAGAACCAGATCCTGAGCAATCGAAACCCGCTGCTGCATTACCGTTCACTATGCCCGAGCAAGGGGCGGAAGACGAGCCGAACGCTGCCGGGTAGGAAACCGCGGCCACGGGCTACGGGCGGGCTGCGCTTGGCGGCGGCGCGCGGATGCGATAATTACGGTAGACGAACCGCGCCATAGATCCGGGCGGGCGCAGAGGAGGGAGCGATCGCGATGTCAGCCGCTGTCCAACGCTACAATGTCGGCGGGGTGTTCCTGCCGCGGCCGTTCAAGGTTCGCCGGCTCGGGCATTTCGGGTTCAACGTCGAGAAGCTGCCCGAGGGCCGCGCGTTCTATGGCGACTTGCTCGGCTTCAAAGCCTCCGACACCCTCGACTTCTCGCGCGCGCCGTGGTTCCCGAAGGACGCCGATCTGGGCGATCCGCGCGGCTATTTCATGCGTTACGGAACCGACCACCACGCCTTTGTCTTGTTTCCAAAGCGGGTCATGGACCACCGCGCCGACCGGAAATTTGCCCCCGAGGTCACGATCAACCAGATCACTTGGCAGTGCGGCAGCCTCAAGGAGATCGTTGACGCGCATACTTATTTTGAGCAACAGCAAGTCCGCATTCAGCGGGTCGGGCGCGACATGCCGGGCAGCAACTGGCACGTTTATGTCTATGATCCCGACGGCCACACCAACGAATTTTACTATGGTATCGAACAGATCGGCTGGAACCAGCTGTCGAAGCCGCGCGACATGTACTATCGCGGCTTCAACGAAAAGCCCGACCTGCCGCAAATGTCCGAGGCGGCCGAGCTGGCCGAGGCGTATGACAAGGGCATCGCGGTCTTGTCGGGTCACCAGCCGAAAGAGACCTTGCCCGCAACCTATGACGTCGAAGGCATATTATTGCCGCGGCCGTTCAAGATCACCAAGGTCGGTCCGGTTAGCCTGTTCGTCGACGATGTCGACCGCGCCGAAGCCTTCTACCGCGAGCGCCTCGGCTTTGTCCGCAGCGAGGAGACGATCTATCGCGGCGCCCGCTGCGCATTTTTGCGCTGCGGCGCCGAGCACCACAGCCTGGGCCTGTTCCCGAAAGAGCTGCGGCGCGCGTTGGGGCTCAGCGAACACACGACCTGCATGTCCTTCGGGGTCGAACTCGGCAGCTATGCGCAATTGCGGGCGGCCGTCGCCTTCCTGAAGGAGCACGGCGTCACCTTTGTCAATTCGATCCCGCCCGAGCTCTACCCCGGCATCGACTATTCGGCCTTCGCGCTCGATCCCGACGGCCACTGCATCCAGCTCTATTACTATATGGAGCAGATCGGCTGGGACGGCCGGGTCCGTCCGGCAGCCGAGCGCCGCCGGGTCAACGGCAATTGGCCCGAAGCGCTGGAGCCGTTGTCCGACACTTATGTCGACCAGGTCTTCCAGGGCCCCCTGGGGTAATCGTCACCGCGGCGCAAGGCAGATCCATCGGGCGACGAACAAGACAGCGGATAAATGGGTCCCGGCCTGCGTCGGGACTACGATCACGGAGAGCGGAGGCGCGATCGTGACGCCTGAAGCGTATCTCGGCCGCGTGCGTTCCCTGTTGCCGGCGCTGCGCGAGCGCGCGGCGCGGGCGGAAAAGCTGCGGCGGCTGCCGGACGACACATTTGCCGATTTCCAGGAGGCGGGGCTGTTCCGCGCGTTGCAGCCAAAGCGCTATGGCGGCTACGAGCTCGATCCCGGAGTTTTTTACCAAGCGGTGACCGAAGTCGGCGCGGTCTGCGGGTCGAGCGGCTGGATCCTCGGCGTCCTCGGCGTCCACAACTGGCATGTGGCGATCCTGCCGCCGCAGGCGCAGGAGGATGTCTGGGGCGAGGACGACAGCGTCCAGCTGTCGACTTCACTGGCGCCGACCGGAACCGTCGAGCGCGCCGCCGGCGGCTTTCGCATGAAAGGCCGCTGGTCGTTTTCGAGCGGCTGCGATCATTGCCAATGGGCGGTGCTCGGCGGCGCGGTTCCGCCGGCAGCGCCCGGCGAGCCGCCCGATCCTCGCGTGTTTCTGCTGCCGCGCCGCGATTATCGGATCGACGACAACTGGCACGTCATGGGCCTGTGCGCCACCGGCAGCAAGGATATCGTCGTCGAAGACGCCTTCGTGCCTGAATACCGCACGCATTCATACCGCGACGCGTTCGCCCTCAACCACCCCGGTGCGGCAGTCAACACGCGCCGCTTTATCGACTGCCGTTCGGGCTGGTCTTTACCTACGGCATCGTGTCGCCGGCGATCGGCGCGGCGCAGGGCGCGCTGACGGCGTTTCGCGAGCAGGCGGCGAAGCGCATCAATGTCCGCGACGGCTCGCGCGCGGTCGAAGACCCGTTCATGCAATACCGTTTGGCCGAGGCGGCGGCCGAGATCGATGCCGCGCGCGACCGCATGCTCGCCAATTTCGCCGAGATGATGCGTCTGGCGCGCGCCGGCGAGGAAATCCCGCTGGCCGATCGCGCCCGCTATCGCTGGGATTCGGGCAAAGCGATCGAGCGCAGCGTGCGCGCGGCCGATCTGATATTCGAGGCGAGCGGCGGACACGGCATCTTTCTCGACAACCCGATCCAGCGCGCTTGGCGCGACGTGCACGCGATGCGCGCGCATGCCGGCAACAATCCCGAGCGCGCGTCGTTCATCTTCGGCCGCTCCGAATTCGGCCTGCCGCCGTCCGACATCCGGTTCTAGACGACGGCGACCGACACTTTCGCGGACGTTCCTTCGCGGTCGGGTAAGCCGAGTGGCGCCGGTCGCCGATTGGCGATATCGTGCGAGTGCCATGCGCAGGGAGGAATTGATGATCAAAGGTCTGCACCATAATGCCTATCGCTGCCGGGATTCGGAGGAGACCCGAACCTTTTACGAGGATTTCCTCGGACTTCGACTGGTCAGCGCGTTCGAAATCAACGAGGGCCGCGCGCTGCACACCTTCTTCGAGATGGATGACGGCTCCTGCCTCGCCTTTTTCGAGGTGCCGGGTACGCCGTTCGAGTTCAAACGCCAGGATGCGCTGGATCTGCACATCGCCCTCGGGGTCGAACCCGACGTATTCGAGCGCATGCTGCAAAAGGGGAAGGCGGAAGGAATCGAGGTGCGTGGACCGGTCGACCACGGCTTCGTGCGCTCGATCTATTTCCGCGATCCGAACGGCTACATCATCGAACTGACCGCCAGCACCGGCCTGCACGGCGAAATCATGGACCCCGCCCTATCGAAGCCGCATGAGGCGCTCGCTCGCTGGCAGACGGCGAAGAGCCACTAATCGTCGATCGGGCGGCAAAGGACGCCTGGACGCGTCCACGCGGCGCATCGGGATGACGTCTGCCCCGCTGAAGGTTGCCGTGATCGGCGCCGGCATCGGCGGCCTAACCGCCGCCCTGTCGCTGCGCCGCGCCGGTTTCGCGGTCGATGTCTACGAGCAGGCGCCCGAACTGACCGAGGTCGGAGGCGGCATCAACATGGGCCCAAACGCGACGCGGATCCTGCGCCGGCTCGGGCTCGCCGAAGGGCTCGATCGCGAGGGGGTGCGCCCGATCGGCTCGCACCAGCGGCGTTGGCAGGACGGGCGCACCCTGCAGCGCGCGCCGCTCAATCCATTGTGCGAGGAGCTATACGGCGCGCCGCACATGACCCTGCATCGCGCCGATCTGTTGGCGGTCATCGCCTCGGGTTTCCCGGCCGAGCATATCCATCTGGGCCACCGTCTTGTCGGTCTCGCCGGTTGCGGCGACCACACTGAGGCCTGGTTCGAAAACGGCGCGCAGATCACCGCCGATATCTTGGTCGGCGCCGACGGCATCCATTCGGCGGTGCGTGCCGCATTGTTCGGCGAGGAGGAGCCGTGCTTTGCCGGCTGCGTCGCCTATCGCGGGCTGGTGCCGGTAGAGCGTATTGCCGATCTCGGCCTCGAAATCGGCTCGCAATCCTGGGTCGGCCCGGGTGCCCATTTCGTGCACTATTTCGTCTCGCGCGGGGAGCTGCTCAATTTTGTCGGCTGGACCGAACACGACCGTTGGAACCGCGAGGACTGGACCGACCGCGCGACGATCGAGCGCGCGCTCGCAGCCTTCGAGGGCTGGCATCCGCAGGTCCGGCGGATTATCGGCGCGGCCGAGACCTGCTTCATCTGGGCATTGTTCGATCGCGAACCATTGCCGCGCTGGTCGGTCGGGCACACCACTCTGCTCGGCGACGCCTGCCATCCGATGTACCCGTTTATGGGCCAGGGCGCCGCACAGGCGATCGAGGACGGCGCTACCCTGGCCGCTTGCCTCGCCGCCGGGGCCGCCGACCCGGCCGAGGCATTGCGGCATTACGAGCGGCTGCGCCTGCCGCGCGTGACCCGCCTGCAGGAGATGTCGCGGGCCAACAAGACCCGCTTCCACATGCCCGACGGACCCGGGCAAGAGGCGCGCGACGCGGAATGGGCCAAGGCCGCTGACCGCTCCCCCGACGCTCTACGCTGGCTCTACGATTTCGACGCATCCGCGGTCGAGCCTGCGAGGCGATCAGGCAATCTTTGAAAGCGGCGCTCCCCTCTTTCCGTGTCAGCCGAGTCATTTCTCCGACGACGTCAGGCTCGAATTCCCCCAAACGGCCTGAAACACTGTATTGAAGAGCAGGCGATGACCCGCCTCGTTGTAATGCACATCACCGGGTATGAAATATTTGTTCAAGACGACATCGGCGGGCTCGTGAAAGAACGGCTCAAAGCCGTTGATGAACCGCACATCGTGTTTTGCGCTCCATGCCCGCCAGTAGCGGACCTGGATGCTGTCGCGATCATGCGCGGCGATCTGATCGGGTAAAGGATAGACAATAAGAGTTACCTTGCAATTCCATTCGCGGCACATTTGGACGATTTTGTCGAGATTGGCCGCGTTGATTTCTAGACCTCTGCGGCCATACGCATCGAACAATGCTTTATTCGTCGGCCACGAATCCCGCCGCAGCCCTAAGCGTCCGCCGCTGGTGGTCCAGATTAGGATGCGGTCCCGCAACTGCCCCAGAAATCCTACTATCATGGAGTTGCGCCGAAGAAATTCATAACTTTCGTACGTAGCCCGGTGTAGCCACGACGGAGGAGGATGCGCAACGTGCGGAGCCAGCTGGAAGGCTCCTGCGATCAGGTCAGGCGCATGGTCGACAACACTGCCGTCCGGCATTTCCTGGTAGACTTCGGCATCGTCGGAAGCGTCCGACATGTCAAGAAATATGAAATTCTCCTTTGGATGAATGCCCGTCTTGGCGGCCACCGCCTTTATCTTGCGCCAATAGATAGCCGGACTGTAACTTGTAACGCCCAGGTTCCATACCGCTAGACCTTTAGCGCCCCACGCGCACGCCATGAGCCCCACCATCGTCTTTTCGTAAGGCAAGCCCAACCCTTCTGTCATGGAATCGCCGCTCACGAAAACTGAATTATCTTTTACGGCCGCGGGATCAGTCGGAGCGCATTTTCCGGTGCGAAGCGCAAACCGGTCGGTCTGGAATGTATATTGCGATCGTCCCCAATACCGTTTCACTGGCCCTATATTCGGTAGCAAATCGTGGGTGTAGGGGACCGAGCGATCATAGACGTCAGGATCCTTACTTCCACCCGCCAGAATCCGCGCGGGGATGAACAGACTGACAACAGCATCCAAAGCAATGATGATGACGATGATCAAGATCGCGTCGCGTATCCACCCAAACCGTCTTGACCCGATCATTTAGCTGACCTTCCTGCTAGGATGTTAGGGCCTGAGTTTACGGCTTTTTATCAGGTCTAAACAACGTGATCAATGCGCACTCTTCAGATTGCCTCGCAACACTGGACACGCACGTCGAGTGAATGATACGTTTCAGACATATTTCAGGGTTGCCCCCCAGCCGGAAACCTGAGCGCAGCTATCTTGGCTGATTACTTAATTACAACTTGACATTTCGCAATCATTTGCTGTTATACGGCGAGGCGGGTTTGGCGAGCGTGGGTTCGCGATTTTGTCGTGGCAGGTCGGTCGAGAAGCTGGCAGTCCAGCACGGAACCGGCTAACCTCCCGTGGGACGATCGGTATAGGACCGGGCGACCGGAATCAAGCTGAGCTGCGACGGATATTCGCCCGATGGACCTCTACCCGCTGCTGCTTAGGCTCCTGGGGGCCCTTTGGGGCTTGACCTTTATCATCCTGGTCGGGTTCACCCTTGAGCAATACTTTCCGGCGCAGCGAGAGCCACCGCTGCATAACTCGTTGTTCAAGCTTCGTCTGCTCTTGGTGTTTAGCGCGATCGGCGTCGCCCTCGGGTTTGGGATTGCGCCGCTGTTGCGCATGACAGTCACGATGATGGGAGACGGCGGGTCCCGCCTGACCTTTGGCGCGAGCGTTTGGGCGCGCGCGGTCCAGCTGCTGGCCGGCCTGCTTATCTTCGATTTTTTCTATTATTGGTTTCATCGACTGCAGCACATGTGGCCTGTTCTATGGCAGGAACACAAGCTGCATCATGCAGACCCCTCGTTAAATGTGATCACCGCCGGGCTGCACCACTGGCTCGAGGTGCCGTTGCGCACCCTGTTCATATCTATTCCGATGCTGATCGTCGTCAATCTATCGGCCGCGGAATTCGCCGCCATCGGCATGGTCCTCAATATCTGGGCGGGGTTCAAGCACGCGAACTTGCGCATTCGGCTTGGTCCGCTAACGCCGTTTGTTGTCGGGCCGCAGCTGCATCGGCTTCACCACTCGATCGAACCCGAACACGGCGACAAGAATTTCGCGGCGTTCTTCCCGATTTACGATGTGGTATTTGGCACCTATTGCCGACCGAAGCGAGGCGAATGGCCGGGGACAGGTTTACCGACCGGCGAATGGCCCGGAAGTGTCAGAGAGGCCGGAATGTGGCCGTTTCTGGCCTGGTGGGACGGGATCCGCCATGTGGCTTCTGACTCTGGTCGCACGCCGCGAGCGGCGGCGGACGACCGGACCGATTGAGGACCGTTCGGGGGATCCTTCTCCGCGAAGAGAGAATGGCTCGTCGTCAGCGCTCTACAATTATACGGATCGTTTTATGATCCCGACGCAGCGAACCCCTTCTGCCTCAGAAGATCGTATAAAGGAAGGGGGCAAGGATCGAGCCCTGCAGCATGAGTAGGCTGCCGAATATAACCATCATAACCATCACCGGCAGCAACCAGAACTTCTTTCGAACCTTCAGATAGTGCAGAAACTCCACCAGCATCGCCACCAAAATTCTCCTCGAACTGTTGGCGCATCATCCCTGATCGGGACCATGCTCCTCTTTCTCGACCGAATCCGTGTCCTGGTAAACCTCTCACGCGAGGTGCTCTGTCAGTCCTGCGGCTACTCCGCCCTGTGATGCGACAGCCGCAAACAGGCTGCCTCGAAACCTCCTCGAGTTCGATCCCTAACCCAAAATAATCCCAGAAAGGATAAACAAACGTTTTCCTACTCCGATCGTGATTTCTAACATTTTGATTCAAGTCTACGTAGAAACGTAGCGCTACGGTAGGGATCTGTCAATGCAGAATGGCTTCGGACCCTGCCGTTGCCGTCCATCAGAATTGCCGGGCATCGCTGCCGGCAGATGCGCGTTAAGGGCTGGGAACGTATCGCGATCTCGTCTGCCCGCTGGGGAAACGCTGCAATAAGCCGCGGCGGGGGCGCGCGCATCGGATGGAATCCGCGGGTCCGGGGGGAGCAAGGGGCGGGCAATGCAGCGCCGGGGGAGCTTTTCGCAGGCGGAATACTCCGGGAAGAAAAGTCGGCCGCGACGGGACCGGTTTTTGGCCGAGAGGGAAGAGGTTGTGCCCTGGGCACGGCTGGTCGATCGTCTGTGAGCTTTCTACCCGAAGAGAGAGCGCGGCCGGCCGCCGGTTGGGCTGGAGCGGATGCTGCGGATCTACTTTTTGCAGCAGTGGTACGGGCTGGCCGACGAGGCCCTGGAGGACGCGCTGTACGACAGCCCGGCGTTGCGCGGCTTTGCCGGCATCGATCTGTCGGTGGCGACAGTTCCGGCCGCGACGACGGTGCTGAACTTCCGCCATTGGCTCTCGCTTCCAAGGATGAGACCATAATTCACGTATCGGATCGGAGCGCCGTGCGCTTCGATCCGATACAATCATGGTCTAGAGAGCACGACTTGACCCGGGTTGTGTTCGACGAGGTCGGCGCGATGCTGGAGGAGCGCGGGCTGTTGATGCGCCAGGGAACAATCCCCGCCTTCGACCAAGAACAAAAGCAAGGCGCGCGACCCGCAGATGCACCAGACCAAGACGGGCAACCAGTGGTACTTCGGGATCAAGGCGCATATCGGGGTCGATGTCGCCTCGGGGGTGGTGCACACGGTGATCGGCACCGCCGCCAACGAGGCCGATATAGATCAGGCAGCGGCCTTACGGCACGGTCAGCAAACGGATGTCTTCGTCGATGCCGGCGACACCGGGGCGGACAAGCGGCCCGAACATGCCGGGCGCAGGGTGTCGTAGAACATTGCCGTCAAGCGCAGCATCATCAAGGCCCTGCCGAAAGCGCTGCGGGATCTGGCCGAGCCGGCGGAGCGGGTGCTGGCGCAGGTGCGGGCCGGGGTCGAGCACCCCTTCCACATCGTCAAGAACCTCTTCATCATAAGAAGCTGCGCTATCGCGGTCTGGCCAAGAACACGGCGCAGCTACACACCCCGTTCGCGCTGGCCAACCCGGGATCGTCAAGAACGCGCTGCTCGCCCAGGCCCGTGTCCGATCACGCCCGGACGGTGCCTTGAGCCCCAAAACAACGCAGCAAGACCACCGCACAAACCCAGTCTTCTGCCGATACAGTCCATTACCGAGTACGCCGATATCGCAAAATTATGCCTCGGCCGGCAAACCGTCGCCGACGCCGCCATTGTTCGGCGTTTCCCTAACCGGCGAAGGCGGCGATGCCGGTCTGGGCGCGCCCGAGAATCAGCGCGTGGACGTCGTGCGTGCCTTCGTAAGTATTGACGGCTTCCAGGTTCATCACGTGCCGGATCACATGGTATTCGTCGGAGATGCCGTTGCCGCCATGCATGTCTCGGGCAGCGCGGGCGATGTCGAGCGCCTTGCCCGCATTGTTGCGCTTTAACAGCGAGGCCATCTCGGGCGCGGCGCGGCCCTGATCCTTGAGGCGGCCCAGGCGCAGGCAGGCGGTGAGGCCGAGGGTGATCTCGGTCTGCATGTCGACGAGCTTTTTCTGGATCAGCTGGTTGGCGGCGAGCGGGCGGCCGAATTGCCGGCGCTCAAGGGTATAGTTGCGCGCCGCGTGCCAGCAGAACTCGGCAGCCCCCATGGCGCCCCAGGCGATGCCGTAGCGGGCGTTGTTGAGGCAGGAGAACGGGCCCCGCAATCCCTTGACTCCCGGCAGCAAATTCTCCTCGGGAACGAACACATCGTCGATCACGATCTCGCCGGTAGCCGAGGCGCGCAGGCTGAACTTACCCTCGATCTTTGGCGCGCTCAGACCCTTCATGCCCTTTTCGAGGATAAAGCCGCGGATCACGCCGTCTTCGGTCTTGGCCCAGACGACAAATACATCGGCGATCGGCGCGTTGGAGATCCACATCTTGGCGCCGTTCAGTCGGTAGCCGCCCGGCGCCGCGGCGGCCCGCGTCGTCATGCTGCCCGGATCGGACCCGTGATCGGGCTCGGTCAGGCCGAAGCAGCCGACCCATTCGCCGGTGGCGAGCTTGGGCAGATATCTGCGGCGCTGCGCCTCGGTGCCGAAATCGTAGATCGGATACATGACGAGGCTCGACTGCACGCTCATCGCCGAGCGATAGCCGCTGTCGACGCGCTCGACCTCGCGCGCAATCAGCCCGTAACACACATAATTGACGCCGGCGCAGCCGTAACCCTCGATGGTCGAGCCGAGAAAGCCCAGCGCACCCATCTCGTTCATGATTTCACGGTCGAACCGCTCGTGCCGGTTGGCTTCGAGCACCCGCGGAAACAGCTTTTCCTGGCAATAGGCGCGAGCGCTGTCGCGCACCATTCGCTCGTCCTCGCTCAGTTCGTCCTCGAGGAGAAGCGGATCGGCCCAGTCGAAGCGAGCTTCGGTTTCAGGATGGCGCGGCGCGGTGGGGGAAACGGGGGCGAGCTCGGTGTCGGCGGGCATCGATGACCTCGGCGGCGGCGATAGCGGCCGCTTATACCGCGCTGGCTCGCCGCAGCGTCAGAAATCCGTCAATCTTCCCGTCGCGTCGCGCGCGAACACGAAGCGTAAAATTTCGCGGTCGTGAGCGGCCGCGGTGCGCCTATTTTTTGCCGGCGGATGCACCGGGCGGCGCCGCGGCCGAGACCGATCTTCTTGGCGAAGGCGGAGCGCTGTTCGGCGTAGTTGGGAGCCACCATCGGATAATCCGGCGCCAAGCCCCATCGCGCGCGATATTCGTCAGGCGTCATATTATAAGTCGAGCGAAGATGCCGCTTCAGCATCTTCAGCTTTTTGCCGTCTTCGAGACAGATCAAATAATCCGGGGTGATCGACTTGCGGATCGGCACCGCCGGTTTCACCGGTTCCGGCGGCGGTTCCGCGACTTGGCCCTCCAGACCCTTCAATGAGCCATATACGGCATTAATTACCTCAGCCAGCTGGGCCGTCGGCCAACGTATTGTTGCTGACATAGGCGGCGACCACATCCGCGGTCATCCGCAACAACTCTTCCTCCGCCATCTTCGGCACTGTGGTTTCTGCCATTTTCTCGCCCCGACTAAGCCTGGAATGTTCACGCCAATGCCATAATTGGCGCACGAATTTCTTGTGTCAACGGAAACTTATGAGAGAGAAGAGTAATCGTCATTTGTGCGCAGGCGCAACGACTTGCCGGCGCGCTTCGTGCTCCCGCTCGACGCTGGTCTCCGGTAGCACAGTCCGTGGCGGGGTTGCCGGGCCGAAATATAGCGAATGAATTGATCAGCCGCTCGCAACGGCAGCGCGACGCAGTGCGGGCGCCGTACTGGCGCTGACCGCGATTTATGGTGGATGATTGGCATTCTCTAGCGAGATATGGTAGCTCATCAACCGTTGACGAAGTTTGTTGCCGCGCTCCCTCGGTAACGCCGCCGCTCGGTCGCGGCGCGCTCAACCGCTGCTCAGCGAGTGATTTGTTGATGGTTTCAGGTTCGGTCCCGCTTCGCATCGCTACCGCCGACGATTTCTTTTCCGATCCGCTGGCCGCGGCCGACCCGGAGGTGGCGGCGGCTATCGGGCGTGAGCTCGCGCGCCAACAGTCGCAGATCGAGCTGATCGCCAGCGAAAACATCGTCTCTCGCGCGGTTCTGGAGGCGCAGGGCTCGGTCTTGACCAACAAGTATGCCGAGGGCTATCCGGGGCGCCGCTACTACGGCGGCTGCGAGTTCGTCGATCTGGCCGAGAGCCTTGCGATCGACCGCGCCAAACGGCTCTTCGGCTGCGCCTTTGCCAATGTCCAGCCGCATTCCGGCGCCCAGGCGAACCAGGCCGTCTTTCTGGCATTGCTGACGCCCGGGAGACACGATCCTCGGCATGTCGCTCGCCGCCGGCGGCCATCTGACCCACGGCGCGCGGCCGAACCTGTCCGGTAAATGGTTCAACGCGGTCTCCTACGGCGTCCGGCGCGAGGATGCACGCATCGATCTCGACGAGGTCGAGCGGCTGGCGCGCACCCATCGGCCCAAGCTGATTATCGCGGGCGGCAGCGCCTATCCGCGGATCATCGATTTCGCCCGCTTTCGCGCGATCGCCGACGAAGTCGGCGCCTATCTGATGGTCGACATGGCGCATTTTGCCGGTCTGGTCGCCGGCGGCGTCCATCCGAGCCCATTGCCGCATGCCCATGTCGTGACCACGACGACGCACAAAACCCTGCGCGGGCCGCGCGGCGGACTGATCCTGGCCGCGGATGAAGAGATCGGCCGGCGGATCAACGCCGCCGTCTTTCCCGGGCTGCAGGGCGGTCCGTTGATGCATGTGATCGCGGCCAAGGCAGTGGCGCTCGGCGAGGCGCTGCAGCCGGCTTTTGCCGCTTATGCCGCTGCCGTCGTGGAAAACGCCCAGATCCTGGCTGGGACATTGGCGCAAGCGGGGCTGGCGATCGTCTCGGGCGGCACGGACACTCATCTGATGCTGGTCGATCTGCGTCCGCTGGGCTTGACCGGCCGCGACGCCGAGGTGAGCCTCGAGCACGCCGGCATCACCTGCAACAAGAATGGCATCCCATTCGACCCGGAGAAGCCGACGGTGACCTCGGGGATCCGCCTCGGTTCGCCGGCGGCGACGACCCGCGGCTTTGGTGCAGACGAATTCCGCGCGGTGGGCCGGCTTATCGTCGAGGTGTTGCGCGCGCGGTCACGCGGCCGGGACGACAACGGCGCGGCCGAGGCGCGGGTGCGTGAGGAGGTCCGCGAACTCTGCCGCCGATTTCCGATCTACGGGCAAGCAGGGGCCTGACGCGAGCAGGGGTGGGAGGAGAAAATGCGCTGTCCGTTTTGCGGCACAGACGATACCCAGGTCAAAGAATTCGCGACCGACCGACGATCGCGGCGCCATCCGGAGGCGGCGGTTTTGCCCGAATTGCGCGGCCCGGTTTACGACCTTCGAGCGGGTGCAACTGCGCGACCTGACCGTGGTCAAAAAAAACGGACAGCGCGAGCCCTTTGACCGCGACAAGCTGGCGCGCTCGATCTACATCGCCCTGCGCAAGCGCCCGGTCGAGCCCGATCGGGTCGAGCGCATCATCAACTCGTTGGTCCGCCAGCTCGAAAGCTCGGGCGAGACCGACATCCCGAGCGACATGATCGGCGGCCTCGTCATGGAGGCGCTGGCGAGCCTCGACCAGGTCGCCTACATCCGTTTCGCCTCGGTCTATCGCAATTTCCGCGAAGCCAAGGATTTCGGCGATTTTGTCGGGCGGATCGCGGCGGATGGCGAATGAAGATGGGGCATCGGGTCCGAGCCCGACCGGCGAGAGGCACATCGATGTCCGCTGGATGCGGACGGCGTTGGCGCTGGCCCGTCGCGGGCTCGGCGCGGTGTGGCCGAACCCGGCGGTCGGTTGCGTCATTGTCAATGAGGGCCGCGTCGTCGGCCGCGGCTGGACCCAGCCCGGCGGGCGGCCGCATGCCGAGACCGAGGCCCTGCGCCGAGCCGGGCAAGCCGCGCGCGGCGCTACCGCCTATGTCAGCCTCGAACCTTGCTGCCATTGGGGACGCACCCCGCCCTGCGCCGAAGCGCTGATCGATGCCGGCGTGCGGCGGGTCGTCGTCGCCGTCGAAGATCCCGATCCGCGCGTCGCCGGCAACGGGATCGCCCGGTTGCGCGCGGCCGGGCTCGCGGTCGACACTGGGCTTGGCGCCGAGGAGGCGACCGAGATCAACGCCGGCTTCCTCACTCGCCTCGCGCTCGGCCGGCCGCTCGTCACCTTGAAGCTCGCGACTTCGCTCGACGGCCGCATCGCCACCGGCAGCGGCGAAAGCCAGTGGATCACCGGGCCGCCGGCGCGCGAGCGGGGGCATGCGCTGCGTGCCGCACACGACGCGATCATGGTCGGCACCGCGACCGTCCTTGCCGATGATCCGCAGCTGACCTGCCGCCTGCCCGGGCTCGGCCAGCGCTCTCCGGTGCGGGTCGTCCTCGATCGCCAGCTGCGCATTCCGCGCTCGGCCGCGGTGATCGCCGATGCCCGCCAAACCCCCACCTGGGTTTTGACTCTGCGCTCGGCCGATGCGGCCCGGCGTGCGGCGCTGCTTGCTGCCGGCGTGACCCTGATCGATGTCGATCCGGACGCCGAGGGGCGAATCGATCTCGTCGCGGCGCTCGCGGCTCTTGGCGAGCGCGGCGTCACCCGGCTTCTGATCGAGGGCGGCGCCCGGCTCGCCGCCGCGCTGTTACGCGCCGCGTCTCGTCGACCGCCTCGCCTGGTTTCACGCGCCGCTGCTGATCGGCGGCGACGGCACTCCCGCAGTCGCCGCCCTTGGCCTGGACAGGCTCGCCGACGCGCCCGGTTTCGAGCGGTTGTCGGTTGCGCGGGTCGGCGACGACATGCTGACGATGTTTCGGGCGCGTGCATAGCGGCATTCCCGGCGGCCATATCGTCCGAACTTCCGGCCCGCGCGGCGAGCTCCCGAAATTGCCGGGCAAGGGGTTCTCGAAACGCCCCTGCCACCCCTCGCGTTTGATGCGCGTCGATCCCGAGGTGCGATCCGTGCAGTTCGCCTCATCGATCATGACAAAGCGGGGTTACCCCAAAAACTGAGCTCGCGAGACAAAAGTCCACAATGGTCTTATCCAATGATCCGCACGACTTGACTTGCTCAAGTGGCGCGGCCCCCGCTTGATTCTAATCGTCGGAGTAGTAGAATATAAGGTTGAGTCCAGCAACTGTTCCGTGCCGATGAAGGTTCCCATCTCCGTTGTCTGTCTCGGCGGCATTTTGTTGGCCGGATGCGCCACGCTCCCCACCGCAGGGCCAACTGTGAGCCAGGTCTTTGATCAGGCGGTAACGGACGGGCAGCGGCACTTCGATCTTGTCGAGGTCGACAACCATGTCGTGGCGACGCTGTTGGCGCAGCCGACCGAGAGCTTTCGCTCGAAGTTTCAAAAATACGGCAAGCCCCCCGGTCCGACAATCGGGATCGGCGATACGGTCTCGGTGTCGATTTGGGAGGCCGCAGGAGGGGGTCTCTTCAGCGCGCCGCCGGCGACCGGGGCTGGCGGCGGCGGATCGAGAACCGAAATCCCCGACCAGGTCGTAACGCCCGACGGCGCGATCAGCGTGCCGTTTGCCGGCCGCATTGCGGTCGCCGGACGCACGCCGCTTCAAGTGCAAGACGAAATCCAGCAGCGCCTGGCCGACAAGGCAATCGAGCCGCAAGCGATCGTCACCGTGACCAGGAGCATCACCAACACCGCGACCGTGTCGGGCGAGGTCGTCACCGGCGCCCGGGTGCCGCTCTCTGTCGGCGGCGATCATCTGCTCGATGTGATTGCCGCCGCGGGCGGGGCGAAAGCGCCGGTTTATCAATACTTTCGTGCGGCTTTCCCGCGGCGGGGTCACGGTAACGATCCCGATGGCTAAGCTGGTCTCGAACCCGGGCGAAAACATCTATGCGTGGCCGGGAGACGTGCTGACCTTGGTCCAGGTACCGCAAACCTTCTCGGTGTTCGGCGCGACCGGGGCGAACACCGAGGTGCCGTTTGGCGCCGAGAAGCTGACTCTGGCCCAAGCGCTGGCCAAGGCTGGCGGGTTGCAGGATGTGCGCGCCGATCCGCGAGGGATATTTCTGTTCCGCTTCGAACCTGCTTCGGTCGTCGGCGCCCTCAACGCCCCGGCTCTGGCCACCGGGCCCGATGGAACGTCTCCGGTCGTCTACCGCCTCAATCTCCGTGAGGCCAGCAACTATTTCTACGCGGAACGCTTCCCGATGGAAGACAAGGACGTAATCTACGTCGCCAATGCGCCGCTTACCGAGCTGCAGAAGTTCTTCACCTTGGTGAATACGATCACCGGACCGGTGATCAGCGGCGTGGTCGTCAGCCGCTCGGTCAATCCATGAGCCGGTAAACTCGCCTCGCGGTGCCGGCGAAAAGAGCTTGCTTTTCGACGGCGGAGCAACCGGCGGCGATCCGCTTGAACGCGTTCCACAGCACGGCGTAGCCGCAGCTGCCTTTGTCGACCGGGAAATTGCTCTCGAACATCGCGCGCTGCGGACCGAAGGCGGCGATGCAGGTCTCTATGTAAGGCCGCCAGGCCGCCGCCAGCTCTTCCGAACTCGGGGGCAATTCGTGGGTGTGCACAGTGAACCCGAACATGCGCATGCCAAGACCGCCAAGCTTGACATGCACGTTGGGGCACTGCGCCAATTCGCGGATGCGGGCGCTCCATTCCGCAAAGACATCGTCGCGCTTGCCGGCGTAACGGCCGAGGCCAATCGGGCCGCCGACATGGTCGAGCACGATCGGCGTCGCCGGGAAGGCGCGCGCGAGATCGGTGAGTTCGCCGAGCTGGGTGTGGTACATCCACGCGTCAAAGCTGAGGCCGAGCGGCGCCGAGCCGGGCAAAGCCCTCGCGCACCCGCCGGTCCATCAGCAGGCCGCGGGGCGCAGCACCGGCGAGCCCCACGCCGCCTGATCCGGATGCGTCGCCGTGATAAAGCGGATGCCGCGGAAACGTCCGCCGCCGGCCGTAATCTGCGCCTCCAGCACCTTTTCGACCGCCGCCCCCAATGCCAGATCGGCATAACCGACGATCCCCGCGCACACGCGCGTTTTCCCGTAGCCACCGCTGGCGCTCATCGCCGCGACGCCGTTGGCGAACTCGATTTCGCCGACCGGCCGCATCTCCGATCGGACCGTGGGCGCGATACATCGACAGCCATTCGAGGTAGACGGTAGCGGTGATGTTGTGGCCGCTGCCGATGTCGGCCAGCAGATCCGGCAACAGATAGCGGCCGGTCTCGGGCCGCTCGACCAGGTGATGATGCGGATCGACGATTGGCAGATCGGGCTCGATGATTTCCTCGTGGCGGCGTTCGAGCCACTCCGGCCGGACTGCCAGATGCACGCTAGTCGCGGTTGGCGGTGTTGCGCTGAGCATTGTGACTCTCGCCTGCTAACGGTCCGTCGTGGGTGTCAGTATCACGATTCATCCGTCGCGACTGCGACTAGGGTGGGAGCAACGCTATTGCTGGCCGGCAATCTCGCCACGCAGTTTGAAGCGCTGGATCTTGCCCGTGGCGGTCTTCGGCAATTCGTCGAGAAAATCGATCCAGCGCGGGCACTTGAACGGCGCCAGCAGGGTCCGGGCATGCGCTCTCGAGCGCACCGGCGAATTCCAGATCGGCGGCGACGCCGGGTTTCGCCACGACAAACGCCTTCGGCTTGATCAGCCCGTCCGCGTCCGGCGCGCCAACCACCGCGGCTTCGAGGACGCTGTCGTGCGCGATCAGCGCCGCCTCGACCTCGGCCGGCGAGACGTACATGCCGTTGACCTTCATCATGTCGTCGCTGCGGCCGCAATAGACGTAATAGCCGTCCTCGTCCTCGCGGTATTTGTCGCCGGTGCGGGTCCATGTGCCGATGAAAGTCGACTGGCTGCGCTCGCGATTGTTCCAATAGCCGGCCGCGCTGGTCGGGCCGCTGACCAGCAAATCGCCGACCTCGCCGCGCCTGACCGGCTGACCCGCTTCGTCGACGACCTTGACCGCGTAACCGGGGACCGGCTTGCCGGTGGTGCCGTAGCGGAGATCGCCGGGCCGGTTGCTGAGAAAGATGTGCAGCATCTCGGTCGAGCCGATGCCGTCGAGGATGTCGACGCCGATCCGCTGCGACCAGCGGCGGCCGATTTCCTGCGGCAATGGCTCGCCGGCCGAGACGCAGCGGCGCAAGGCCAGCTCCTCCGGACGCGGCAGGTCCGGATCGGCCAGCATCGCGATGTAGAGCGTCGGAACGCCGCAAAAGATCGTCGGCTGGTGTCGGCGCAGCACCCGTCCGACCGATGCCGGATTGGGCCGCTCGGCGGTCAGCACGCTGGTGGCGCCCACCGCCAGCGGAAAGGTCAACCCGTTGCCGAGCCCATAGGCGAAGAACAGCTTTGACGTCGAGAACACGACATCGCTTTCGTTGATGCCGAGCACCGGGATGGCATAACGTTCGGCGGTCTCCGCCAGGCTCGAATGGAGATGGATTGTGCCCTTCGGCCGCCCGGTCGAGCCCGAAGAGTAAAGCCAAAAGCAGGCTTCGTCCGGGTGGGTCGGGGCGGCTTCGGCGTCGCCCGGCATGTCGGCGAGCCGGGCGGCCAGCGAACGCGCGTCCGTATCGGCTCCCGAGACGAGCAGTTCGGGCATCGGCCCCGGCAACATCGCCAGCGCCGCGGTGATGGCGGGCAGTATCGGTGCCGACACCACCACGACGCGCGCTCGGCTGTCGGCCAGCATAAAGGCGAACTCGCCGGGGCTCAGCTGGGTATTAACCGCGACCGGCACGATCCCGGCCTTGATCGCCCCGAGGAACGCGGTCGCGAAATCGATCCCGTCATTCAGGCACAGCAAGACCCGCTGTTCCGGGTGAAGGCCGAGCCGCGCGCATCAGATTGGCGAACCGGCCAACCCGCTCGGCCAGCTCCGCATAGCTGTACTGCCCGCGATCGTCGATGAAGGCGATCTTGCCACCGCGTCCGGCATCGAGGTTGCGCTCGATCAGATCCGCGGCCGCATTGTAAGGCGCGCCGTCCATCGGCAACCCTCCTCCCGTTTCCGACTGCGTGGGTTATGGTCGAACCGAAATAATAGCGTTTCTGCGGCGTCCGGCTATCATGCTGCAATGATCGCCTTCGATACCGAGCCCGCCCGCTACCGGCATTGGCGCCTTGCCTGCGCGGGGCCGGTCGCGACCCTGACCCTCGATGTCGCGGAAGAGGGCGGGCTCGATCCCGGCTACCGGCTCAAGCTCAACTCCTATGATCTCGGCGTCGACATCGAATTGCACGACGCACTGAATCGGATCCGCTTCGAGCATCCCGCGGTGCGGGTCGTCGTACTGACCAGCGGCAAGGAGCGAGTCTTCTGCTCGGGCGCCAACATCTACATGCTGGGGCAGGCGAGCCACGCGCAAAAGGTCAATTTCTGCAAATTCACCAACGAGACCCGCAACGGCATCGAGGATTCGAGCGCGCATTCGGGGCTCAAATTCATCGCCGCGGTCAACGGCGCCTGCGCCGGCGGCGGATATGAGCTGGCGCTCGCCTGCGACGAGATCGTCATGGTCGACGACCGGTCGAGCACGGTCAGCCTGCCTGAGGTGGCGCTGCTCGGCGTCTTGCCCGGCACCGGCGGGCTGACCCGTCTCGTCGACAAGCGCAAGGTGCGGCGCGACCTCGCCGATGTGTTCTGCACCACCGCCGAGGGGGTGCGCGCCGACCGGGCCAAGGCGTGGAAGCTGGTCGATCGGATCGCGCCGCCGGCCGGGTTCCATCAGCTGGTCGCCGAGCGCGCCCAGGTGCTGGCGGCGACCAGCGACCGCCCGGCCGATGCCGAAGGTGTGGCGCTTACCCCGATCGAGCGCCGGATCGACCAGCGCGGCTATCACTATCGCTGGGTCGAGGTCGACATCGCCCGCGCCGACCGGGTGGCGACCGTGACCGTCAGCGGGCCCCGTGCCGAAGACCTGCCCGGCGATCTGGCCGGCATCGTCGCCGCCGGTGCCGGCTGGTGGCCACTGGCGATGGCGCGCGAGCTGGACGACGCGCTGCTGATGCTGCGCGCCAACGAGCCCGAAATCGGGACACTGGTGCTGAAGACCCGCGGCGAAGTGGGGCCGGTATTGGCCTCTGACGCGATCATCGACGCGCATCGGAACCATTGGTTCGTGCGCGAGACGATCGGCGTGATGCGCCGGACCTTACAGCGCCTCGATGTCTCGTCGCGCAGCCTCTTCGCGGTGATCGACGAGGGTTCGTGCTTTGCCGGCAGCCTGTTCGAATTGGCGCTCGCCGCGGATCGCAGCTACATGCTGGCGGACGGCCCGCAGGTCGGACTAAGCGCCTACAATTTCGGCGATCTCGAAATGGTCAACGGCCGCACCCGACTGGCGACGCGTTTCAACGACGAAGAAACGGCCGAGGCACTACGGCGACTGTCCGGCACCCCACTCGACGCGGCGACGGCGCTCGACCGGGGCCTGGTGACCTTCGCCCCAGACGAGCTCGACTGGGAGGATGAGATCCGTCTCGCCCTCGAAGAGCGCGCGAGCCTGTCGCCCGATGCGCTGACCGGAATGGAGGCGAGCCTGCGCTTTGCCGGGGCCGAGACCGTCGCGACCAAGATCTTCGCCCGGCTGTCGGCGTGGCAGAACTGGATTTTTTCGCGCCCGAACGTCGTGGGCGAGCATAGTGCTCTGAAAAGCTACGGTAGCGGCGCCAAGCCGCGCTTCGACTGGGAGCGGGTGTAACGCGAGGACGGCAGATGGCGATCGATTACCAGCAGCGGATCCCGAACAATGTCGGGCTCGGCGACAACCGCGCCCTGCAGCGCGCGCTCGAACATTGGCAGCCGCACTTTCTCGACTGGTGGCGCGAGATGGGGCCGAGCGCGTCGCAAAACCTCGATGTCTATCTGCGCACCGCCACGACGGTCGATGCCGAAGGCTGGGCCGAATACGGCATGGTCAAGATGCCCGAATACCGCTGGGGCATTTTTCTCGCCGACCCGGTGCCCGATCGCCGGATCGGCTTCGGCGACGCCCTTGGTGACAAGGTATGGCAGCAGGTGCCGGGCGAGCATCGCTCGACCTTGCGCCGGCTGATCGTGACCCAGGGCGACACCGAGCCGGCCTCGGTCGAGCAGCAGCGCCTGCTCGGCCTGAGCTGCCCGTCCCTCTACGATCTGCGCAACCTGTTCCAGATCAATGTCGAGGAAGGCCGCCATCTGTGGGCGATGGTCTACCTGCTGCACGCCTTTTTCGGCCGCGATGGCCGCGAGGAAGCCGAGGAATTGCTGACGCGCCACTCCGGCGATCCCGACCGGCCGCGCATTCTCGGCACTTTCAACGAGCCGATCGAGGACTGGCTGAGCTTCTTCATGTTCACCTATTTCACCGACCGCGACGGCCGCTATCAGCTCAAAAGCCTGGCCGAAAGCGGGTTCGATCCATTGTCGCGGACCTGCCGGTTCATGCTGACCGAAGAGGCCTACCACATGTTCGTCGGCCGTACCGGGATCACCCGTGTGGTCAAGCGCACGCTCGAAGTCATGAAGGCGCTCGGCAGCGAAGAACCGGCCGATTTGCGCCGCGCCGGCGCGATCGATCTACCCACCCTGCAGCGCTATATCAACTTCTGGTTCAGCTCTTCATTGGATCTGTTTGGGGCAGAGAACTCGTCGAATGCGGCCACCTATTTCGCAACCGGCATCAAAGGCCGTCCGGACGAGGCGCGGTTCGAGGATCACGTGGCGCTGGGCCAGCATTTGCGGCTCGACGTGCCCGACCGGAAAGGCGGCGTTGTTTCGGAAGAAGTGCCGATGCGCAACGCGATGAACGAGGTGACGCGCGGCGCATATATCAAGGATTGCGACATCGGAGTGCAGCGCTGGAACCGGCTGATTGCCGAGGCCGGTTATGAATTTCGCCTGGCGCTGCCGAGCCCGCGCTTCCGCCGCGCCGTCGGCGTCTGGGCCGGCGTCCACACCGACCCGCAGGGCAACCCGATCAGCGAGGAGGCGTCGAATGCTCGGCGCAGCGACTGGCTGCCGAGCGAAGCGGACCGCGCCTTTGTCAAATCGCTGATGCAGCGGGTGATCGAGCCCGGCAAGATGGCCGGCTGGCTCGCGCCGCCCGAAGGCGGCATCAACAGCCTACCGTTCAGCTATGAATATGTGCGGCTTTAGGTGTCCTGCTGATGGTTTCAGCGCTTCTGCGGCGTTTTAATTCACAGAATGAGACTGGTTAACACACACAGTCAGATTCGGCGCGTCGCCTAGACAGCCGCGACCGATACCCTGACGAGATCATGGGGCGGCAAGCACGTCGTGGAATGTGCACCTGATGCAATCCTCCCGCCGCCGTCGCCGGCTAGCCGACAGCACGCCGTGCAATAGCAGGAGTTCGTGCATATGACGAAATCGAAGAATGCAGTCTGGCTGACCTTTCTCTCCGGCGGTCTTGGCGTCGCCGTCTTTACCTTCGTGGCCAACAAGGCATGGGAAATGTACCACCACCGTCCGGTCGGGCCCGACTATGTTGAGAGTTCGATACGGTTCGAGGGCAACAAACTCCTTATATTCGTGCGCAACAATAGCGACGAGCCGCTCGACTTAAAACGCGCCGAGATCGACATCGATGAACCCGCCCTCGTAAAAGCCGAGGTGCTGGGAGCCTATCCGGACGTTTCGAAGGTCTACACTGCTTCCGCATCGGTCGGAAGCGCCAGCCTGGACGCCGGCGACAAGGGACTGGTCCTGACTGTTAGGATCGCGCAGGCTATCCCACCCAAGGCCGCCGACCAATTCGGGGTCTCGCTCGATGGCCTGGCGGGTCCCGTGGACCTCTCCAAGGTGAAAGTTCGCGCCGAGCTCGAAGATCTCGTAGGTAACAAGTACACGGTCATGCCGTAGGAGGGGTCCAATGAAACGATTGCTGTGCTGGCTGGCCACTCTTCCGCTCGTGGTAGCAGCGCAAGGCGCGCTCGCTTTCGATGCCTGCAATGTGGCGAGCGATCCCGCGCACTTGGGCCAGGAACTCCGGGACATTGCGGCGGCCCGATCACCGGTGCGATATCACGAGCTGGCGCGCAGCATCCGGTTGATTACCACGGACACTGGTGACCGGTTGATGCCGGGCGGCGGCGAACAGCAGAATATTAAGTTCATTTTGTTTCCGGCATTGTTCGTCAAGGTTACGTGCGAGATCGCGCTGGCCATGTACCTAAATCTCGAAGGTGTTGAACCCGATGCTTTCGATCAGGCGGCTCGCAGGGCGGCGCAGTGCCGGGACGCCGGCGGGACGCAGAAAACCTGCCTAGCAGGGTTTGCCGATGAACTGGACCGTCGTTACAGCAAAGCCTTCAAGACTCTTCCCGCAGGCGATTTGCAGGTCGCGTTCGGCATATACGAGGCGACGTTGCACCAGATCATGATGCACGAATATGCCCATCACTTCTTGGGCCATTTAGATCGTATCGCTAACCAGCAGGTCAGCCGCATCGACGCCGAATTCGAGGCGGACCTGTTCGCGATCACGAACGGGGTGCAGGGAGGAGAGCCGGTTTCTGCGATGTATTACCTCTTTAGTGAACTCGCGGACATTGAAAATTACTCGAAAAAGTCTACGACGGAAGATTACGAAAGCGCGTTCTGTCGCAGCAGAAATGTAGAAAACATCGTCGCGTATCTGAAAATCGCCCCGCTGATGTTAGTCGATGCCGCAATGGGCGGACATGCCTATCTTTCGCGCAGCTCGCCGTCGCTAATCCGTACAGAACTCGACAAGCAGTTCGCCGAGCCACCACCGGGATTAAAGCCGGGGTCTTGCGGCCGCATCGCCGAGCAGACACTCTTCGATACGCGCGAGGAACTGAAGCAGCTCTATGTGCGAATGGAAAAGGATCTCGATTTCCTTTTCGCCACAGGGGGAAACCTGGATGTCGAGCGAGCGAACCGATTGCTGCACGACTTGTCGCAGATGTCGCAAAGCCTGCGATACATGGACGGAATCGCTGCCAAGTGCGTCGCATTGGTGCTCCGGGGCTGGGGGATTAAGGGGAGAAATCTCACTCCATTGGTTGATGAGGTGGACCGATTGCTCGACACGCAGGCAGTGACGCAGCATTTTCTCAGCGAGGATTTCGGGCGGCTTCTACAGGCACAGGGGCTGGCGATTTTGCAGGAGCGGGTCGATATGGCACCGCAGGTTCGCCTCGACCGATCCTACTCTGCGCTTAAGCGCGCGGTGAACTACAACCCGGCGCAGACCGAGGTTTGGATAAATCTTGCAATGATCGCCTTCAAGCGCGGCGATTGCGCGTCCGCGTCGCGCTTTGCCGAACACTCGGTCATGACCAACACCGAGAAAGACGAACGTAAAACCGCGCAGTTTTTTGCCACTAAGATGAAGGAATTCTCGGGCGATCCCGAAGCCTGTAGACTGGCGGGGGCTGGGTTTCATCCGTACAAGGGTTTGTAGCCTGCAAACTGCCAGCGCCCGGTTTGGGCGCGTGATCGAGGCGGGGCATGGCGGGCGCGAGGGTCAAAGCAACTGGCCCTTTGGTGAGCACCGCGCCTTTTGTCAAATCGCTGATGCAGCGGGTGACCGAGCCCGGCAAGATGGCCGCCTGGCTGGCGCCGCCCAAAGGCTGCATCAACGGCCCTGCCCGCCGCTTACGAACATGTACGCCTGAAACGACCTCCTCTCCGAGATGCTGTAGCCAGACTGTCACAAAACTCAATTAGTGGTAGCCTTCAACAGAAGGGCTATGGTCAATGGAGGGCACCGATGGGAAAACGCTCGTCGCATGTCACTTCGGTTATCCGCTTTGCCGCGCCGGACCATCCCGCCTGCAATGCCATCGACCGGTCCGAATTCGCGCGCCCCGATGGCGAGCGCGAACAAAGCTATCGCCGCAAGATCCGTCCGCAAAGCGAAGGCCAACGCCGACTGCTGGCGGCGATCCAGCATCATAATCTGACGATAGCGCTGGGTCCGGCCGGGACCGGCAAGACCTATCTCGCGGTCAGTGCCGCGGTGGCGGCGTTGGACGCCGGAGAGGTCGGGCGCATCGTGCTGACCCGTCCCGCGGTCGAGGCCGGCGAGCGCCTGGGCTATCTCCCCGGCGATATCGGCGACAAGCTTGCGCCTTATTTGCGCCCACTCAACGACGCCTTGAACGAACGGCTCGGAGGCAGACGGGTCAAGCAGCTTGTGACCGAAGGAGCGATCGAGATCGCGCCAATCGGCTTTATGCGCGGGCGCACCTTGAACAATGCTTTCATCGTTATCGACGAGGCGCAGAACTGCACTTATGGCCAGATCAAGATGCTGCTGACCCGGTTGGGCTGGCACGCGACGATGGTGGTGACCGGCGATCCCGACCAGAGCGACCTGCTCGACGGGCTGTCCGGTTTCGCCGAGATCGCGCGCCGCCTTGAGGCGATCGCCGATGTCGCGGTGGTACGGCTCGGCGATGCCGACATCGTCCGCCACCCGCTCGTCGCTGACATGCTGACCGTGCTGTAACGTCATCATTCCTAGGCCCCGGCTTCTCCCGCCGGGTCCGGAACCCGAGAACACCGTCCGTGCGACGAATCGCAAACGGCAGTTGACGCCGGCCGCGGGGCCGTCGCTTATTGCTGCGATGGGCGAAGTTGATCGAGAGGAGCCGTAAGGATGACGGCGCAGCCATTTGCCGGGGTGCTGGTCCCGGTCCTGACCCCGTTTACGGGGAGCGGCGAGCCCGATGCCGCGCGGTTCACTGCCTTCTGCCGGTGGCTGCTCGACCAGGGTGCGGCTGGGCTCGCGATCTTCGGTACAACCAGCGAAGCCAATTCGATGTCGCCGGCCGAGCGCATGGCGTTGCTTGACCATTTGGTCGAGGCCGGCATTCCGGCGGAAAAGCTGATGCCGGGAACCGGCGCCTGCGCGATGACCGATGCGGCTGCGCTGGTGCGGCACGCCGTCGGCCATGGCTGCGGCGGCGTTCTGATGCTGCCGCCCTTTTATTACAAGCCGGTCAGCGACGACGGCATCTTCGCCTTTATTTCCGGGGTCATCGACAAGGTCGGCTCGTCGGCGCTGAGGGTCTATCTCTATCATATTCCGCCGGTCGCGGTGGTCGGCTATTCGCTCGATCTGGTCGGGCGTTTCATCAAGGCTTATCCGCAGACCGTGGTCGGGTTGAAGGACAGTTCCGGCGACTGGAACAACACCGCGGCGTTGCTCGACCGCTATCCGGGCTTTGCCATATTCCCGGGCTCCGAGGTGTTTCTGCTCGCCGCGCTGCGCAAGGGCGGGGCCGGCTGCATCACCGCCTCGGGCAATGTCAACGTGCCGGGGATCGCCAAGCTCTACGCCAACTGGCAGGGACCGCAGGCCGACGCCTTGCAGGCCGAAGTCACGACCGTGCGCACCACCTTACAGCGCTATCCGATGGTGCCGGCTCTGAAGCGGGTCGTCGCTCATTTCCACGACGATCCGGCCTGGGCCGCGGTGCGCCCGCCGATGCTGCCGCTCGATCAGACGCAATCGGCGGCATTGATCGCCGACCTGGCCAAGATCGGCTTTAGCCTCGGGGAACGCCGGCAGAAGGCGGCTTGACGCAGATCTGGGAGGAACGCCGATGGCAGCGGAGCAGTCGTCCGCCCGGACGCCCGAACGCGAGGCATTTTACGAGCGGATCGCTGGCACCAATCTGGCGCCGCTGTGGGAACGGCTGCACGGGCTCGTCACCGCCCAGCCGGTGACGCCGGTGCAGCCGGCGATCTGGCATTACCGCGACGTCCGGCCGCACTTGATGGAGTCAGGCGGGCTGATCAGCGCCGAGGAGGCGACGCGCCGGGTGCTGATCCTCGAAAACCCCGGGCTCAAGGGCCAGACCTCGATCACCCATTCGTTGTTCGCCGGGTTGCAATTGATCCTGCCGGGCGAGGTGGCGCCGGCACACCGCCACACCCAATCGGCATTGCGCTTCATCATCGAGGGAAAGGGCGCCTATACCGCGGTCGACGGCGAGCGCACGACGATGCTGCCCGGCGATTTCGTGATCACACCTTCCTGGACCTGGCACGATCATGGCAACGAGACCGACGAGCCGATGGTCTGGCTCGACGGGCTCGACATCCCGATCGTCCGCCTGCTCGATGCGAGCTTCGCCGAGCCGGGCGCCACCGATGTGCAGACCGTCACCCGTCCCGAGGGCGACAACGCCGCGCGGTTCGCCAACAATTTGGTGCCGGTCGACTGGAAGCCCGCGGCCAAGACCTCGCCGGTGTTCAACTATCCCTATGCCCGCTCGCGCGAATCGCTCGAGGTTTTGAGCCGCAACGAGGACCCCGATCCCTGCCACGGCCACAAGTTGCGGTATGTCAACCCGGCGAGCGGCGATTTCGCGATGCCGACGATCGGCGCCTTTATCCAGCTGTTGCCGAAAGGTTTTGCCACCCGCCCCTACCGCTCGACCGACGGCACGGTCTTTGTCGCGGTCGAGGGCGCGGGCGAAACCCGGATCGGCGATCAGGTGCTGTATTGGCAGCCGCACGACATCTTTGTCGCACCGAGCTGGACAATGGTCAGCCATCATGCCGCGGAAGAAGCCGTGCTGTTCAGTTATTCCGACCGGCCGGTTCAGGAAAAGCTCGGCCTCTTCCGCGAGCAGCGCGGCAACGCCTGACGGCCGCCGCCGCGCTGTCGGGAGCGCGCGATGGATGTGATCATCGTCGGCGCCGGGATCGGCGGACTGACCCTCGGCTTGGCCTTGCACCGCGCCGGCATTCCTTGCCGTATCTATGAGGCGGCGTCGGCGATCGAGCCGATCGGGGTCGGCATCAACGTGCTGCCGCATGCGACCCGCGAACTGGCCGAGCTCGGACTGGAGCCGGCCCTTACCCGAGTCGGGGTCACCACTGCCGAAGCCTGCTTTTTTAATCGCTTTGGTCAGCTGATCTATCGCGAGCCATTGGGTCGCGAGGCGGGATATGCCTGGCCGCAATTCTCGCTGCACCGCGGCGATCTACAGCGGGTGCTGGCCGAGGCCTTTGTCCGCCGCGCTGGCGCCGATCATCTGATCACCGGCCGGCGCTGCGTTGCCTTCGAACAGGAGACGGACCGGGTCACCGTCCATTTTGAGAGCGTCGCGACCGGCGCCAGGCTGCCGTCGCAGCATGGCGCGATCGCGATCGCCGGCGACGGCATCCATTCGACGATCCGCAAGCAGCTTTACCCCGACGAGGGCGAGCCGATCTATTCGGGCTACAACATGTGGCGCGGGGTAACGCCGCTGGCCGCGGTTTCTGTCCGGCGCGAGCATGGTGCGCGCCGGCTGGCTCGCCACCGGCAAGATGGTGATCTATCCGATCCGCAACGATATCGACGGCGCGGGCAGCCAGCTGGTCAATTGGGTGGCCGAGATCGAGACCCCCCAGCACGAGGCGCGCGATTGGAACCGTCCGGGCGCGCTGGCCGATTTCGTGGGCGCGTTCAAGGACTGGCGCTTCGACTGGCTCGACGTGCCGGCGATGATCGGCGCGGCTGAGGTCATTCTCGAATTCCCGATGGTCGATCAAGATCCGCTGCCGCGCTGGAGCTTTGGCCGGGTCAGTCTGCTGGGCGACGCGGCGCACCCGATGGTGCCGCGGGGCTCGAACGGCGCCGGCCAGGCAATCGTCGACGCGCGGGCGCTCGCCGACTGCCTATGCGCGACCGAGGACCCGGTCGCGGCGTTGCGCGCTTATGAAGAAATACGGCGCGAAGCCACCGCCAATGTCGTGCGCACCAACCGCACCAACCCGCCCGACGCGATCCTGCGCGAGGTGTACCTGCGCACCGGCGACCGGCCGTTCGACGATATCGACGCGGTGATCAGCCGCGACGAGCTGGCGGCGATATCGGACAGCTACAAGCGGGTCGCCGGCTACGACCACGACACGCTCGCCGCCCGCAAGTGAAGCCGCGGCAACTGATGGGCGACGGCGCGAGGCGGCGTAAACGATTGCGGATCGTGCTCGTGTGGGCAGCGCTGGCGCTGGCGACCGCCTTCGTCGGATCAGCCGTGGCCGCCGCCTCGCCGCAAGCAGTCGAGGCTCGGCACGGCATGGTCGTGACCTCGCAGCACATTGCCTCCGAGGTCGGCGCCGGGATCCTCGCGGCCGGCGGCAATGCGATCGACGCGGCGGTCGCGGTCGGCTACGCACTCGCCGTCGTCGAGCCGTGCTGCGGCAATATCGGCGGCGGCGGGTTCATGATCGTGCACCTCGCCGGCGGGCGCGACACCTTTATCAATTTCCGCGAGACCGCGCCGGCGGCAGCGACCGCCGGGATGTATCTCGACCCCGCCGGCAAGCCCATACCCGACCTCAGCCGCTATGGCTGGCGCGCGGCCGGCGTGCCGGGGACGGTGATGGGGCTCGACCGCGCGCTCAACGAGTACGGCAGCCTGCCGCGCGCGGCGGTAATGGCGCCGGCTATTGCGCTGGCGCGCGACGGCTTTGTGTTGAGCCGCGACGACGCCGAGTTGCTCGACGCCAAGGCCGACCGTTTTGCCCACGATCCGGCGGCAGCCAAGATTTTTCTGCGCCCCGACGGCAGCCGGTTCATGCCCGGCGACCATCTCGTGCAAAAAGATCTCGCGGAAACGCTCGCGGCGATCGCAAAAAAGGGGCCGGTCGCATTTTACAAGGGGCCCGCCGCAGCTGCCGTCGACAAGGCGAGCCGGGCCAATGGCGGAACCCTGACCGCGCGCGATTTTGCCGATTACACGGCGAGCGAGGGGCCGCCGCTCTCTTGCTCCTACCGTGACTATGCGATCGTGTCGGCGCCGCCGCCGAGTTCGGGCGGGGCCACGATCTGCGAGATCCTCGACATCCTCGAAGGCTACGACATGAAGGCGCTGGGCCTTCGCTCGGCGCGTTCGGTAGAGCTGATGGTCGAGGCGATGCGCCGCGCCTACACCGACCGTAACACCTTTCTCGGCGACCCGGCCTTTGTAACGAACCCGCTCGACCGGTTGCTGTCAAAGGGCTATGCGGCCGGGATCCGTGCCGCAATGGGGGCGGGCGAGGCGCCACCCTCCGCGCCGCTCGCTGCCCCGCACGAGAAGGCGGAGACGACCCATTATTCGGTCGTCGACGGCGCCGGCAATGCAGTCGCCGTGACCTATACGATCAACGGCTATTTCGGCGCCGAGGTGATCGCCCCCGGCACCGGCTTTTTCCTGAACAACGAGATGGACGATTTTACCGCGAAGCCCGGCACCCCGAACCTGTACGGTCTGGTTCAGGGCGAAGCCAACGCGATCGTGCCCGGCAAACGGCCGCTCTCCTCGATGGCGCCGACCCTGGTCAAGAAAGACGGCCGCGTCTTCCTCGTCCTCGGCAGCCCCGGCGGTTCGCGCATCATCACGACGGTGCTCGAAACCATCATGAACATTGTCGATTACGGCATGGCCCCGCAAGCGGCGGTCGACGCGCCGCGCTTTCATTACCAAGGACTGCCGGACAAGGTGTTCTACGAGCCCTCCGCTCTCTCGCCCGACACGATCGCGACACTCCGCGGCAAGGGGTACAACCTCGTCGAGCAGAAGCCCTGGGGCGCGGTGGGGCTGATCGAAATCACCGACGGCCGGCTCTGGGGCGCCAACGACCCCCGCCGCCCCAACGGCGCCGCGATCGGCTATTGATATCTCGCTCGGCCTCGACGGGCGTGTCGCCGAAATGATTTCGGGTACATATTGCGGTATTTCCAGATACCGTGAACAGCCGTCAACGCGAGGAGGGAGTCGCCATGAAGGTGGTCACGCTTAAAAGCATACCGAACGTCCCAGTGGAAGGCGCCGAGCGGATCGAAGGGTGGACGGGGCCGGTTTCCCGGTCGCGCCAGACCATCATCGAGCCCGGGGATTCCGCGAACTACAACTGCAGCGTGGTGAACTTCAGCCAAGGTTGCACCACGGGATGGCATACCCACAACTGCGACCAGATCCTGGTCGTGACCTCCGGCTCCGGCATGGTCGCGACGGAGCATGACCAGCGCGAAATCAATGTGGGCGATGTCGTGCATATCAAGGCCGGCGAGCGCCATTGGCACGGCGCCAAGGCCGATACGACGATGGGGCATATCACGATCACGGCCGTCGGCGGTCAAGCCACCTGGGGATAGTCTTGCGCTGCCGGGATTGTGCCTGGATGCTCCGGGAGCGCATCCTCTGACTTGCACTCGCCGTTGTTGCCTCTGACGAATATTGGAGAGCTGGGGAGCCACGTCTGGCTTGAATGCCGCGGTGGCCCCCCGGCCCCGGACGGCCGGCAACAGGCGGCCGTGGTAATTTGGGAAAGTCCCGGCGCCGACATCAAAATGCGCTTCACGGCCCCATTCTCGGCTGGCTTGCTGTACAGCCATCAGGACTCAGAGGAGCGAATGCGCGCTGACCATCGGCTGCGGGCGATTCGGGTTTAAGCCCCGGTTCGGCGCATGCGCAGATGGCAGGCGCTTGGGTTCCTCGCGACATTGCTGCTCGGCGGCTGCGCTCGCTGTCCGTGCCGATGAATGAGCCGCTGCGCTCGGCCGCCGGCAATACCGAATATCGCCTGGTCGACGTGAACCGCAGCGGCGGCGCCGAAAGCGCGCTGGTACTGGTCGCCCTCTCCGGCGGCGGCAAACGCTCTGCCGCTTTCGGTTTCGGCGTGTTGCGCGGGATGCGGGATATCCACGTGCAACCTGAAGGCAAGGACAGCACCTTGCTCGACGAGGTGGACCATGTTGGCCGGCGTCTCCGGCGGATCCTTCCCGGCGGCTCACTTCGGCCTCTATGGCGTGAAGTCGTTCGAAACCTTCCCCGACGAGTTCCTTTATCCTGACATTGAGGCCTACATTTGGGGCACGTTTCTGCTGCCGTGGAACTGGGACTGGATATTCAACCCGCTGGTCGGCACCAACGACCGGATGACCCAAGTCTACGACCGGCTGATGTTCCATGGCGCGACCTTTGCGGATTTCTTTCGACACGGCCGCCCTCAGGTCAGCATCAACGCCACCGACATCAGCTTTGGCAGCCCGTTCGGCTTTCTGCCGCAGACCTTCGACGTGATCTGCTCCGATCTCGCGACCCTGCCGATCGCGCGGGCGGTCGCCGCTTCCAACGGATTTCCGGTGCTGTTCGGCCCGGTGACACTGCGCAATTACCGTGGGCCCGATTGTCCGCTTCCCCCCGCGGCGCCGCCGCAAGCGGGGGAAGGCAGCCAACACGATTTGCGCACTCGGGCGCTGCTTGAAAACCTCGACCGTTATTCCAACGGTCAACAGGTCAAGTGGATTCATTTGATGGACGGTGGAATCTCGGACAATCTCGCGCTGCGGGTGCTGCTCAACAACATGTTGCTGCTGAACACCAGAATGGATCGGTTCGCGACCCAGCTGCTGCCGGTTCGCCGCATTCTCGTGATCAGCGTCGACGGCCAGTCGGCGCCAAACCCGAACTGGCCGCGCCAGCGGATCGTCAGCGGGCTCGGGCAGATCATCTCGGCAGTAACGAGCACGCAAATCGGGGCTTACAACATCGAGACCCTGATCGCCGTCGAGAGCACGATTGACGATCTCGCCGACAAGCTGCGTGCGCTGCGCTGCCGTCAAGGGCCTGTTATCGACGGCTATGCCTGTGGCGATGTGGCTGCGAAGGTGCTGCGCGTCAGCCTGTCCGACTATCCCGATCCCGAGACGCGGGCGCGGCTCGTGGCAATCCGCACCGGGCTCACCCTGCCGCGCGAGCAGGTTGATGCGCTGGTGGCCGCCGGGCAAACCATGATCGGCCGTGACGCCGGGACGATTGCCGCGTTCCTGCGTCCCGGAACGTCGACCGAGCAGCTGGCTAGCTGGCGATAGCGAGCACTGGGGTACGACACTCATGCTCTGGCGAGACTGGCGTCGGGCGCAAACGGTTGCCCCGGCGCGCTCGGAAGCACAAGCGATCGCCCAAAATCGGGTTATTATAGGTGTCTGGTTGGAGGTCGGCATGAAATTCGGGCTTTTTGGCGGAGCGAGGGCGAAGGGTGGGCCGGCCGGCGACAGTTCGGCCTATCACGACTTCGTCAACTATGTCGTCGAGGCCGAGAAGCTCGGCTTTTCGAGCGTCTTTCTGGTCGAGCACCATTTCACCGGCTTTGGCCAAGTCTCGGCGTCGATGAGCATGCTCGCCTATCTGGCGGCGCGCACCGAGCGCATCCGCCTCGGCACCGCGGTCGTCGTATTGCCGTGGCACAACCCGATCCTGGTCGCCGAGCAGGCGGCGACGCTCGACCTCTTATCGAACGGGCGGCTCGATTTCGGCGTCGGCAAGGGCTACCGCAGCTATGAATTCTCCGGCTTCTGCATCGCGCCCGAGGAGGCGACCGAGCGCTTCGACGAAGCGATGGAGGTGATCCGCAAGGCGTGGACCTCGCCGGGACGGTTCTCTTATCACGGCAAGCGCTGGCGCTTTGACGATGTCGTCGTCGAGCCGAGCCCGATCCAGCAGCCGCACCCGCCCTTCTGGCTCGGCGCCGGCAGCGCCGAGTCGATCCGCCGCGCCGCGCGCGAGGGCTACAATCTGCTGCTCGACCAGATCGCGCCCACGGACCTGATCATCGACCGCGTCGCCACCTTCCGCGAGGAATGCGAACGCGTCGGGCGCCGTTGGGACCCGATGTCGGTCGGCGTCACCCGTGGCCTGCAGATCGTTCACAATGATGAGGAGCGCCGGCGTGCGATCGTCACCCGCCGGCAGGTGCTGAAGAATATCGGCGATCTCGCCCGCGGCCCGGGTGCTGATTACTATGCCCAAATCAAGGAGGACGAGGATTCGTTCGTGCTCGACGACGCGCCGTTGCTCGGCACGCCCGAGGAGATCATCGCGACGTCTGAAGCGGCTCGAGGCCGGCGGCGTCGAGAATGTGCTGTTCGCCGCCCCCGGCGCCTCGGTTGCCGGCCTGCGCACCTTCGCCGAGCAGATCATGCCGGCCTTCGCCAACTCGCCGCTGTCGCTCGCCCAAGTCTAAACTCACCACAGAGGCACAGAGGGCACAGAGGCAAGTGGACACCATCACGCCTCGCGACCCGTTGACCGAACAAGTCATAGGGTTGGCGATCGCCGTTCACCGCGAACTCGGACCTGGACTTCTCGAGTCGGCATATGAAGAATGTCTTTGTCATGAGCTCAAGGAGAATGGGATTGCTTACGCGCGGCAGGTTCCGCTCGGAGTCAATTACAAAGGCGTTCGGCTTGATTGCGGCTACCGCATCGATATTGTTGTCAATCGCAAGCTATTATTAGAAATAAAAGCCATTGACAGATTGCTGCCGATCCATGAGGCGCAGATACTGACTTATTTGCGGCTGAGCCGCATAAGAGTAGGCTTGCTGATTAATTTTAATAACCTTGTCCTCAAAGACGGTATCCGTAGAATTGTTCTTTAATTCCTCTGTGCTCTCTGTGTCTCTGTGGTGAAATCTGAAAGGGGAGGGAATGATGGAAGAGCGCCATGCGATCGTCACCGGCGGACTGCGCGGCCTCGGCCGGGCGATGGCGCTGGGGTTGGCGCGCGACGGGCACCGGGTCCTTGCGGTCGGCCATATCGAAGCCGATGTCGCCGAGATCGAGGGTGAGGCGTTGGGCGCCGGTCTTGCTGACAGGCTCCGGCCGATTGTCGCCGATCTCCGCCGAGCCGGGGAATGCGACCGGATCGTCGCAGCGGCCGAAGCTCAATTCGGCCAGGTCGATATTCTAGTCAACAATGCCGGGCTGACCTTCACCTATATCGATCCGCCGCGCTTCCGGCGGCCGACGCTTCAAAAATTCTGGGAGGTCGGCGACGACATCGTCGAGAACGTCATCGCCACCAACTATCTCGCCGGCGACCGGCTGGCGCGCCGGGTGGCGCCCGGCATGGTTGCGCGCGGCTGGGGCCGCATCGTCAATGTGACGACCAAGCTCGACACAATGAACCGCGCCGGGACCCACCCTTACGGCGCCTCGAAGGCGGCGCTCGAAATGGCGACCGAGGTGTGGGCCAAGGAAACCGAGGGTACCGGGCTGACGATCAACATCGTCAACCCCGGCGCTGGCGCCAACACGCCCGGCATGGCCGAGGAAATGCGTGCGATGAGCCGCGAGGGCCGCGTCGCGCGCCTGGTCGAGCCCGATGAGATGGTGCCGCCCTTGCTCTACGTCGTCTCGCGCGAAGCCGACAAGGTCAACGGCTGGCGTTTCGACGCCAATCTCTGGGATCCGTCATTACCGCCCGCCGAAGCCGCCAAATGCGCCGGTCGCCCCGCCGGCTTCGTGATGCATCCCGTTCCCGCTCAGTTTCCCTCCCCGCCCTCGGGGGGCCGGCCGTAAAATTGCCCATTTCACATGACATATTTCAACCGGTTAAGGCCGGCTTTCGGTCGCGCGACGCAGCTACCGCCGAATGGGGACGCTGGGAAGTATTACCTCAACCTTTAGTAGAGATCTCGCTGCAGGCCCGCTGCGGGTGCAGCAGGCCCGGATTCACCTATTCTACAGTAGATTGTTGGACGACCGATGGTGGGCGGTGTGGGTGTCAAGCACAGATCATACCGGTGAATGGGTACTCTCGCAAACCCTCGCTCCTTTCCCTCTCGGGCAAAGCTCTATAGTGTCGCCAGCGAAAGGCCGAGGGGGAACTGTTTGGTGGAGCAACGCAATCTTGGTAAATCCGGGCTTCGCGTGTCGGCGGTCGGGCTCGGCTGCAATAATTTCGGCGGGCGTATCGATCTCGAAGCGACCCGCCGGGTCGTGCACAAGGCGCTTGATCTTGGCATCACTTTCTTCGATGAAGCCGACACTTACGGCGATCCCCGCGGCAGTTCCGAGACCTGCCTCGGCCAGATCCTCGGCGACCGTCGCAAGGACATCGTCCTGGCAACCAAATTCGCCCGGCCAATGGATGGTTCCGGCCGCTTCGAGGGCGCCTCGCGCCATTACATCATGTCTGAGGTCGAAGCCAGCCTGCGGCGGCTGCGGACCGACTGGATCGATCTCTACCAGCAGCACCAGCCCGACCCGTTGACCCCGATCGAGGAGACCCTGCGCGCCCTCGACGATCTCGTGCGCCAGGGAAAGGTCCGCTACATCGGCTGCTCTACTCTGCCGGCGTGGCAGGTGGTCGAGGCGATATGGACCTCAAAGCATCTTGGGCTGCACCAGTTCGTCTCGTGCCAGGAAGAATACAGCCTGCTCGCCCGCCAACTCGACCATGACATGATGCCGGCGCTCGAAGCTTACGGTCTCGGGCTGATCCCGTTCCGCCCGCTGGCGAACGGATTGCTGACCGGCAAGTATAGGCGCGGCGCGCCACTTCCGCGGGGAGCGCGCCTCAGCTCGGAGACAAGGGCGGCGGGACGCTATCTGACCGAAGCGAACTGGGCGCTCGCCGACCGCCTCGAGGGTTATGCGGCCGAGCGCGGCCATACCCTCCTCGAACTGGCGCTGGGCTGGCTGCTGCACCGCCCCGCGGTGGCCAGTGTCATCGCCGGCGCGACGACCCCCGAACAAGTCGAACAGAATGTGCATGCTGCCGCCGCATGGCGATTGACGGCGGACGAGATGCAGGAGATCGATCGGCTGACCCGATAATTCGCAACCTCAAGGGAAGGAGACCGAGTATGGAAGTTCGACTGGACGGAAAAAGCGCGATCGTCACCGGCGGCAGCAAGGGGCTGGGTCTGGCGATAGCCAAGGAATTCGCCGCCTCGGGCGCCGACGTCGCGATCCTTGCACGCGACCCGGCAACCTTGGCCGACGCCAAGGGCCAAATTCAGCGGGGCGCAAAAGGCAAGGTCGCGGCGATCAGCTGCGACGTGTCGAAAATGGCCCCGATCAAATCCGCCTATGACCAAATAATGTCCGAATTCGGCAAGGTCGACATCTTCGTCAACAACGCCGGCCAATCGACCCGCGGCCCGTCCGAGACGCTGACCGACGAGCAATGGCAGGCCGATCTCGACCTCAAATTATTCGCCCAGATCCGTTTCTGCCGGCTGGTCTTCCCGCAGATGAAGCAGCGCCGCTGGGGCCGCATCATCAGTGTGCTGAACATCGGCGCCAAGGCGCCCGGAGCGGACAGCGCCCCGACCTCGGTCAGCCGCGCCGCCCAGATGGCCTTTACCAAGGCGTTGTCGCAAGAAGGCGCGCCGCACAATGTTTTGGCGAATTCGCTGCATGTCGGGGTCATCGTCAGCGACCAGATCGTTCGTCGCCATCAGCGCGAGGGCGCTAATATCTCGCTCGAAGAAATGATCGCGCAGGCCGGCCGTGGGGTCCCGATGGGCCGCATGGGCCGGGCCGAGGAATTCGCCAACGTCGCCTGCTTTCTCGCTTCCGACGCTGCTTCCTATGTCACAGGTTGCGCCATCAATGTCGACGGCGGCCGGTCCCCGGTGGTGTGAGCAGCTGATAACTGTGGTGGACGGCGCGAGCGGCCGGATGGCTGCTCGCATCGCCGATGCATTAGCTCATCAAAGAAGCGCGGCGGGATCAGTAGGCGCCCTATGATCAAGTCTGCTGCGATCGCCGGCCTCGTGCTGATCATTTTCGGCAGCGCCCCCGCGCGGGCCGATGACAAGGCGGAAGGTGCCCTTCCGGCGCGGGTGGTGACCCACCACACGATTAAGCTGTCCGATCATCGCCTCGACTACGACGCGATCGCCGAGACATTTGCGTTGACCGACCAAAAGGGGGCGACGACCGCCCAGATTTTTACCGTCTCTTATCTCGCGACGGCCCCTGCCGGCGCGACGCGCCCGGTCAGCTTTGTGTTCAACGGCGGGCCGGGAGCGGCCTCGGTATTTTTGCATTTGGGGGCGCTCGGGCCCAAGGTCATGGAGACCCCCGCAAACGGCGACGCGCCAAGTCCGCCGGTTCGCCTCGTCGACAATCCGGCGACGTGGCTTTCCTTCACCGATCTCGTCTTTATCGATCCGGTCGGAACGGGCTTCAGCCGCGGTGAAGGCAAAGAGCAAAATCCGGAGAAGCCGTTTTGGGACGTGCATGCCGATCTCAACTCGCTCGACGCCGTGGTTCGGCTGTGGCTGACCCGCCACCAGCGCTGGCCGTCGCCGGTTTATCTCGTGGGCGAAAGCTATGGCGGGTTCCGGGCCGCGACGATGGCGCGAACCTTGTCGCGCGACGTCGACGTTACGGTCAGCGGGCTTGTTCTGATCTCGCCGGCGCTCGATCTGTCCGCGCTCAATCCGAGCGAGCGAGACCTGCTTGCCGCCGGCTTCTTCCTGCCGAGCTATGCCGGCATCGCCGCCGCGCTGCACGTGCCTACCGCGGTCAGCGACCTAGCGGCGATCGAGCATTTCGCCCTGTCCGATTACCTCGTCGGCCTTGCCGGCCTCGAGGGCCGGCCGCCTCCGGGTAACCCCTTTATCGCAAAGGTTGCCGGGATGATCGGACTTCCCGAAGAGATCGTTCGCCGCTGGCGAGCGCGCGTCCCGAATCACGAGTTCGCCCGCGAGATCCTGCGCGACCGAGGCGATCGGGTCAGCATTTACGATGGGACCATCGTCCGGCCTGCCCCCCTGGGCGAAAACGGCGGCCCCGACCCGTTATTGTGGCAAGCCGCGGCTGCTTTCGGATCTGCATTCAATGCGTATGTTGCAGAGGCGCTGGGCTATCACACCGACCGGCCCTATCGCGTCCTGGATCGCGATGTCTCCCGACAGTGGAACTGGGAGGGCGAGCGCCAGGCAAGTGGTCGCGGCTTGCCGATGGCGTCGCTCGAGGCGGCGTTGCTGGCGCGTCCCGGGACAAAGGTGCTGATCGCCAACGGCCGTTATGACTTGGTGACGCCTTATTTATCGTCGCGCTGGCTGGTCGGGCAATTGCAAATTCCGCCGGCGACGCGCGATGCGATCCGACTTCGCGTCTATGAGGGCGGGCACATGATGTACCTGCGCCCGGCTTCACGCACCGCTCTCGCTCAGGACGCAGCCCAGCTCTATGCCGCGCCCGCTACCGGCGCCCCTTCGCAATGATTGCCGTCCTCCACCGGCGTCCGGGCCGGGAAATCGCCGACCGCCGGGCCCGCGGCAGGCGTTTGTTGCACGAGCGCACGTTGCTGCGTATTTGCGGGCTCGCTGCTGTCAGCGCGCTGTTCGAAACCGACCCAGGCCGCGTCGAACGACTATATTTCGAGGCCCGTCTACGTGGCGAGGTCGGCGGATTCTGCGCAGTGCTCGCCCGTGCCCGCAAGCCGTACCGCGAGATCGACCCGGCAGAATTGGCGCGTGTCGCCGGCACCGTGCTGCATGGCGGCATCGCCGCGATTGCCCGGCCGCGGCCGCTCGGCGCCTTCGACCCCGCGGCGGCGCCCGGTTGGGCGCGGGACGAAAAGCCGCTTCTGATCCTCGACGGCATTGGCAACCCGCACAATCTCGGCGCTATCGCCCGCACCGCCGCGTTTTTCGGCATCGAACGGATGCTGCTCGCCGACCGTCCCGAGCAGGCCCTCCCCTCGGACGCAAGCTATCGCGTGGCCGAAGGCGGGCTGGAGCACCTGACTCTCTACCAGGCGCCGCTGCCGGAGGCTTTGGCAGGGCTGCGGCAGGGATACCGCATCGTCGGCGCCGCCCTCGGTCTCGGCGCGCCCCTCGCGCGACGCCCGGGTGGCAAGCCGCCGGCCTTGATCTTGGGCAACGAGGAGAAGGGTCTCGACCCGGCGACTCTCGCCGCCTGCGACGAAGTCGTAACCATCCCCGGTAGTGGCGGGGTGCAGTCGCTCAACGTCGCTGCGGCGGCGGCAATCCTGATTTACCTCTCGACCCTCCCTTGACCTTGGGAGCGGGCGGGAAGGCGCGCCTCGGCGATCAGGCGGTCGAGCGCCGCCTTCAGTACGGCCTCGATCTCCGGACGGCCTTCGATACGACTCAGCAGCAGCGCCGCGGCTTCGATGGTCGACAGCGCCTCGCGCCGAGGCTCGCGACGCACTCGGCTATAGTGTGACGGGCGCTGCGGATCGAGCACCAGCCGGCGCAATTTGAGCAGCCACGGGTTGCGCCACCACAGCGACTTTGCCTCGCTCCAGCTGCCGTCGAGCAATATTGCGCCGTCGAGGTCGCGCAGCATCTCCTTCTGGTCCTCCGCCGGCTGGCCGCGGCGATCGAGAGCAATGACGTCGTGTTCCAAACCGAACGCCCTTGGGCGCGTCGAACCCAGGTAAAGCACCGCCCAACGCCGTGGATCGACGGGGCGTCCGAGCGCCCGCCCCAAATTCGGCCAGGACAGTCCGACGGCCAGCTCCGCCCGCCGCAGCATCGCAACCGTCAAGCTCGCCGTCGCCAACGTCTCGTTTTTCTCCCGCGGATGCTGTAAGATCAGAACAAACAGCCGATTGTCGATCGCGTCGCTGCATTCCATCTCGGTCCTCTTTCCGCTTCTCCTAACATTCGGGGATGACTGTCCGCGCCAGACGTTAGCATGTCCGGCGCGCGGTTTGCCGGACGAGGCGTGATGGCATGGATCTTGTCGCGAGGCCGCCGGAGCACATAATCGAGGCGTTCATGTATAAACGCGTCCGCAAAGCCGTTTTCCCTGTTGCCGGGCTTGGCACCCGCTTTTTGCCGGCGACGAAGGCGATGCCGAAGGAAATGTTGCCGATCGTCGACAAGCCACTAATCCATTACGCGGTCGAGGAGGCCAAGGCGGCGGGCATCGAGCAGTTCTTTTTTGTCACGGGCCGCGCGAAAAGCGCGATCGAGGATCATTTCGACCGCGCCTTCGAGCTTGAGACGACCTTGCGCGAGCGCGGCAAGACAGACCTGCTCGAAGAGCTGGAGGCGGGACTGCCAGAGCCCGGCCAGATCGCCTATACCCGTCAGCAGATGCCGCTCGGCCTCGGCCACGCCGTGTGGTGCGCGCGCGGTCTCGTCGGCGACGAGCCTTTCGCCGTGTTGCTCGCCGACGATTTGATGGTATGCGACACGCCGTGCCTGGCGCAGATGGTCGAGGCCTATGGCGAGACCGGCGGCAACCTTGCCGCGGTGATCGAGGTGCCGCGCGAGCAGACCTGGCGCTACGGCGTGCTTGATGTCGTTGCCGACGACGGCCGGCTGGTGCGCGCGAAGGGACTGGTCGAAAAGCCCAAGCCGACCGTGGCCCCATCGACATTGACGATTATCGGCCGCTATATCATCCAGCCTGAGGTCTTCGGCCATCTCGCCCGGGGTGAAGCGGGCAGCGGCGGAGAGATTCAGTTGACCGACGCGCTCGCCCGGTTGATCGACGACGGTCAGGACTTCCACGGATTTCGCTTCTCGGGCAAGCGATTTGATTGCGGCGACAAGCTCGGTTTTCTCGAAGCGACGATCGCGCTAGGGCTGCAGCATCCGGAACTTGGGCGAGATCTGCGCCGGGTCCTGAAGACCTTTCTGTGAGCGGAAGATGCTGATGGGACATCGCTTCGACCCGACGATCCTGCGCGAATACGATATCCGCGGCATTGTCGGACAGACTTTATCGACTACCGACGCGCGAGCAATCGGGCGCGCCTATGCGCTGACCCTCGCCGCAACCGGTGGCAGCCGCGTTGCGGCCGGCTATGACGGAAGGCTGACCTCACCTGAGCTCGAGGCGGCGCTGGTCGACGGCCTGGCGAGCGAGGGCGCCGATGTCGTGCGCATCGGGCGAGGGCCTACGCCGATGCTCTATTATGCAGCGGCCACGCTCGGCGTCGATGGCGGGATCATGGTCACGGGCTCGCACAACCCGCCCGATTACAACGGGTTTAAATTCGTCATGGGCGGCAAGCCGTTCTACGGCGCCGCGATCCGCGCGCTCGGCGAGACCGCTCTCGGGCTCGGCGCCGCGAGAGGTCCGCGTGGCCGGATCGAGCAGCGCCCAATTCGCGACGCCTATGTCGATAGGGTCGCGCAGGATTATGACGGATCGCACCCGCTGACTGTCGCCTGGGACCCCGGAAACGGCGCCACATGCGAGGTCGTGCAGCAGCTGACGGCTCGGTTGCCGGGCCGGCATATTCTGTTGAATGCAGTGATTGACGGCCGTTTTCCGGCGCACCATCCGGACCCGACCGTACCGGAAAATCTCGTTCAACTGCAAGAAGCGGTGGCGCGCGAGCATTGCGACCTCGGCATCGCCTTCGACGGCGACGGCGATCGCATCGGCGTCATCGACGCACGCGGCGACATCTGGTGGGGCGATCAGCTGATGGTTGTCTTGGCGCGCGACGTGCTGACCCGGCATCCGGGAGCGCCGATCCTCGCTGACGTCAAAGCCAGTCAGGTGCTGTTCGACGAGATCGCGCGGATGGGGGGGCGCCCGGTGATGACCGCGACCGGGCACTCGCCGATCAAGGCGAAGCTCGCCGAGACCGGAGCCCCGCTGGCCGGCGAGATGAGCGGGCACATCTTTTATGCAGACGGCTATTACGGCTTTGACGATGCGGTCTATGTCGCGGTGCGGTTGCTCGGCATTCTTGGCCGCTCATCGGAAAGCCTGGCCGCGCTGAGGGACAGGCTGCCGCACGTCGTCAACACGCCGGAGCTGCGCTTTCCCTGTGCTGACGCGCGCAAGTTCGAGGTCGTGCGCGAGGTTGGCGAGCGGCTGCGGCAGGCCGCAGCCGAGATGACCGAGATCGACGGCGTGCGCGTGCGCACCGCCGACGGTTGGTGGCTGCTGCGCGCCTCGAACACGCAGGACGTGCTGGTCGCCCGCGCCGAATCGGCGACCGCGGATGGCCTTGCGCGCCTGACAGCCGAACTCTCCGCTCAACTCGCCAACAGCGGCGTTGCATTGCCCGATCCTTGAGGCGATTTTACCCGCGACTTCGCGGGCTTAGACAGGCCTCGTTTTTGCTAACGATCGGCGACTTTGAGAATCGTCGGGGAAACGACCGTGCACGCGAGATTTTTCTTGTGGAGCAAGGCGCACGCGCTCTGGGCTTCGCGCGGTGAGAAGTTTAGCAGGCGAGCTCGGTAGAGGCGAGCCTTGGTCGCCCAGCCCGGCTCGACGATATGCAAGGGTTTGCCCTTGGCGATCGGCAGGTTTTCCGCCACCCGAGCAGCTCTCTCGGCCGCCGCCGGAGAGTGAAAGGCGCCGAGTTGGATTCCCCAGCGATCGACGGCTGGTGCCGGTGCGGGATGCGGCGACTCATGCGGCAACGTCGCCGCCTCGGCCTTGCCGACCGGCGAGAGATTTGCCGCAAGGCGCGTCGCAGTTCTACCGAGGAGTCCGGGCCTCGCTCGCGGCGGCGACGCGAGCTGCTCATTCGCTGCGACGAGCGCACGCTGTGCCGTCGGCGCCACGGATGGTAGCGGCGCGGGTGCCTGACGACGGGCGGTCATGATCGAGCCCGGGACGCCGAGAGCTTCGAACCCCTGATCGAGAAGCGCTGCCATTTCGCGGTCGCGAGCGCTTCCTGACACCCCACCGAGAACGACGCCGATCAGCCGGTGTCCGTCACGTACTGCGGAAGTCGCAAGGTTGAAGCCCGAGGCACGGATATATCCGGTCTTGATCCCGTCAGCTCCGGGATACCAGTCGAGCAGATGATCGTGCCCGACAACCATTCTCCCGCGAAAATTGAACTCACGGGTCGAAAAATATCGGTATTCGCGAGGAAAGTCGTGATACAGAGCGAGCGCCAGCTGGGCGGTGTCGCGCGCCGTTGTGTGCTGCTCCGGATCGGGCAGGCCGGAGGCATTGCGATAGAAGGTGCTCCTCATCCCGAGCTTCTGGGCCTTGCTGTTCATGCTCTCGGCGAAAGCAGGCTCGCTTCCGGCGAGACCTTCCGCCAACACCGCGGCGGCATCGTTGGCCGAGCGGGTGACGATGCCGAGGATCAGATCCTGAACGTCGACCGAATCGCCCGGCCGCAGACCGAGCTTAGTCGGCGACTTGCTCGCCGCCTCGACGCTGACCGGCAGATACTGATCGAGCCGTAGCCGACCCGTGTTCAGCGCCTCGAAGGTCAGGTACAAGGTCATCATTTTGGTCAACGAGGCTGGATAGGTGATGGCGTCGGAGTTGTTCTCGCTCAACACTCGGCCGGTGTCGGCATCCAGCACGATCGACCCGCTGACCAGCGCCGGGGCAAACCCGACGGTCCCTAGCCGGATGTGATGACGACCATGTAGCGCGGCCTGTGCGCCCCCAGCGCCAAGCCAGACCATTCCGGCAACCGCCATAACAACCGCAATAATTCTCGAGGTACGAGGCCCGCCCCCGCGGGACCCGCCGCGCTTCTGACGCTTCACCCGTGTCACGACCACCCCCAATTCCCCCTGGACTGCATAAAATCACCAATTCTACGCAGCCGTCGCTAAGGACATTAGAAAAGAAAGGCATCCTTGTCCAGTTTTACCGCTGCTCCTTTGGCATATTCACCAATTACGTTCGCGGTCTTTCGGTTGGTGCGGATTGCCTGAACGATCATTGAACGCCAGGATCAGCCGGGCCGGCAGCATGGGCTTCCGTCGCGCGCCGACGGCTCAATTCTTGGCCGCTACTCATGGGCAGGATTTTGTGCGATGCACAATTTAAGTTGCAAAGTAGGGTCCGACTAGAATAAATTCCTCTTATGCAGCGCAACAAGGGCGTGGCCAGAAGCGAGGATCACCAGATGGAAACCAAGGGTAAACGCTCTGGGCGTATCGCGCCGCCGCCGAAAAATCCTATCCCTCAGGCTGCCCCGGCCGAAACGCCAATCCAAATTCAGCCCCACGAGGCGGCGGAACCAGATCCTGCGGTGGCAGCCGAGCCGGCCGGATGTGGTTGTGCAGCGCCACACTTCGCTGGCGCCGACAATCAGCGCTACGTGCGGCGAACTCGCCGATTTCGGCGGCGAGGCCCTCGTCGCAGTGGAGGAGTCGCGCGCAGCGATGGCGCGCGGGTTCGACGCGCTGAGCGAGGAGATGGCGGGGCTGGCGCGCTGCGGCATCGACACGGTGATGCGCACCGCGATCGAGATGCTCGCGGTCAAATCGTTCTCCGATGCGATTGCGGTCAATGCCAGTTTCTTGCGCGCCAGCTTTGACAACTGGATCGGCGGCTCGGCCAAATTCTCCGAGCTTGGTGTTAAGCTCGCAGTCGAAATCGTCGCGCCCATTCCTCGCGCATCTAGGCGAGACCTGGGGTTTCACGGCTCACCCCGGCGGCTGAATCGACCCAGCTCGGATCACAGCGGATCGCGGCGGCGAGGGCCTGGTCGAGGTCGCGGATCAGGTCGTCGGCGGATTCCAGGCCAATCGACAGGCGGACGACATCGGGGCCGGCGCCGGCCGCCTCGCGCTGCTCGTCCGAGAGCTGGCGGTGGGTGGTCGAGGCCGGGTGCAGGATCAGGCTGCGGGTGTCGCCGATATTGGCCAGATGCGAGAACAGCTGTACGTTCTCGACGAGCCGGATCCCGGCCTCGTAGCCGCCCTTGACGCCGAAGGTGAAGACCGCACCCGCCCCTTTCGGCAGGTATTTCGCCGCCAATTCGCGATAGGGGCTGTCCTTCAGCCCGGCATAGGAAACCCAGGCGACGCGCGGATGAACCGCGAGAAACTCGGCCACCTTGCCGGCATTCTCGACATGCCGGTCCATGCGGACATGCAGGGTTTCGATGCCGGTCAGGGTCAGGAACGCGTTCATCGGCGACAGGGTCGGGCCGAAATCGCGCAACGCCACCGCCCGCGCTTTGGTGGTGAACGCGAAATCGCCGAAATTCTCGTAAAATTTGAGGCCGTGATAGGCGGGTTCGGGGTCGGTCAGGGACGGAAAGCGGTCGCCTTGCGCCCAGTCGAACCGGCCGGATTCGACGACGATGCCGCCCAGCGCATGGCCGTGGCCGGAGAGGAACTTGGTCGTCGAATGGCACACGATATCGGCGCCCCAATCGAACGGCCGGCACAGATAGGGCGTCGCCAGGGTGTTGTCGACGATCAGCGGGATGCCGGCCTCGTGCGCAATCGCCGCCACCTTTTCGAGATCGACGACGATGCCGCCGGGATTGGCGAGGTTCTCGACAAAGATCGCCTTGGTCCGCGCGGTCAAGGCGCGGCGGAAATTCTCCGGGTCGGCCGGGTCGACGAAATGGCACTTCCAGCCGAGCTTTTTGAACGACAGCCCGAACTGGGTCAGCGAGCCGCCATAAAGGTTGCGCGAGGCGAGAAACTCGTCGCCGGGTTCGAGCAGGGTAAAGAAAATCAGGAACTGCGCGGCGTGGCCCGAGGCGGCGGCGACCGCGGCGCGCCCGTCCTCGAGGCTCGCGACCCGCTCTTCGAGGACGGAGACGGTCGGGTTATTCAGCCGCGCATAGATGTAGCCGAAATTGTGCAGGTTGAAGAGCGAGGCGGCGTGGTCGACATCGTCGAACACATAGGCCGCGGTCTGATAAATCGGCGTCGAGCGCGCCCCGGTCACCGGGTCGGGCGCGGCGCCGGCATGGACCGCCCGGGTCTCGAAGCCGTGCACGGCATTGTGCGAGGGTGCCGGCCGCTCCTTGACCCGGCGGGCGAGCGGCGGCTCGGGCGGGCGGTTGCGGATGATGCCGCTGTTGACCCCGCTCCACGACAACTCGCCGCCGAGCCGCCCGAATTCGATCTTCGGGCAGCGGTTCATGACGACTTCGATGCCGGCCGCCTCCGCTTTGGCCGCGGCGGCATCATTGCGGATGCCGAGCTGCATCCACACCACCTTGGCGCCGATCGCGATCGCGTCCTCGACGACCGCCGGCGCCTCGCGCGCGGCGCGGAACATGTCGACCATATCGACCGGCTGGGGGATGTCGCGCAGATTGGCGTAGACGTTTTCCCCGAGCAGGGTCTGGCCGGCGATGCCGGGGTTGACCGGGATCACCCGGTAGCCTTTGTTTTGCAGATACTTCATGACGAAGTAACTGGGCCGGTTCCAGTTCGACGACGCGCCGACCATCGCGATCGTCTTGACCCGCCGCAGGATCGCGCGCAATTGCGCGTCGGAATAGGGAATAGGTTCGAGCCCGCTCATCGCCTGTACCCGCCAAAGCCGCCCGCCCTCATCTTCACGCCTCCGCGAGTGCCGGCTGTCAACCGCCTCCGCCGCTGTCGTTGCGTCACGCCGCGCCCCCAAGCAACGGAACGGCAAGAGCGCGGCCTGCGGCGCGCAGTTCCTGGTCCAGCGAGGCGAGTGGCAACGAACGTCGATGGGCGAGCTCCAAATAGGCAGCATCGTACAGCGTCAGGCGAAACCGGTCGGCGAGGTTGAGGATCGTCGTCCAGCTGTGGGTCTCTGTATGCGGATCGGTCGTGATGTCGAGCAGCGCAAGATCGGCGAGGGCCGCATCACGGAACTCGACACCGATGCGACCGCGGCGAACGGCGACGGTCAAGCCGTTGGCGACTTCGAGGCGCCAGAGTGCCGGCACGACCGCGCCGTTTTCAGCGACCATTTCAAATATCTGCCGCACGGCGTCCGTGGTCTCTTCGGCATAGATCCACGCGAGTGTCGCCGAACTGTCGAGGACCAGGCTCACGGCCGGCCTTGATCCCGGTAAGATTTCCACTCGGTCCATTCAAACGGCCCGAGCTTAAGCTTCTCGGCGCGCTCGCGGATGCGCCTTATGGCGGCCCGCGCCCGGTCCCGGTTGACGGCTTGCTGCGGCGGGACAAGCCGCGCCACTTGCTTGCCGTGCCGCGTGATGACGATTTCCTCGCCGCGCTCCACTTGGTCAAGTAGCTGGCCGAGCTTGTTTTTCGCCTCGAAGGCGCCGACTTCGCGCATATTCTTGCCCGTCGATCTCTGAGCCTAGCTTGATCTGGCTTAAGAGGCCGCCCTCTTCAAGCGGCTCTTGCTGATCAAAGCCGCCTGCTAGGGATCGCCTCGCCGCTCTCCCGGCGGAAGAGCGTGTGAAGGAATTGGTCTCGAAACGAAAGCCGGGTGCGGCACGGCCGCCGTGCGCGGTTCGAGACGCACCTTCGGCGCTCCTCACCATGACGTACGTTATTGATAGCATTGAGAAACCACGTCATCCTGAGGAAGCCGCAACGCGGCTGTCTCGAAGGACGCACCGTGCCGACCCAGCCATCCTGGAATTCCCTCACACGCTCGAAAGCCGGGATCCACCTCGGCAGCGGATACCGGCTTTTCAGCCGTATACCGAGGAAGGTGTCAGCGCCACTGGAGCAGGGTCGTCATCACGCCGCCGGCTTTGGGCGCGGTTCATGCCGTATGCTCGAAAGAATTGCCCACCGCCATCTCCGGCTGTCCCCGCCGCCCTGTCAACCGGCCTCTGGCCGCCGGGTCACGTCGAAAGGTTTGGGTGAGCAGCCGGTAGATGGTTCACCTCTGCGAAAGCGGGGAAACCCATCGAGCCTCCGCCATTCTCTCGATCGTGATCGGTTTCGCGAAAGCCTCAACCCCATCCTACTTACTGCTCGTCCCAAGGAATGACGTTACTCCAGGCGACGATGTTCATCATCGCGATCACTCGTCGCGGTCCGGCGGCGGACAATCGTGCCGGCGCTGCTGCGCTCGGCGGCGTGGAGGAGCGCACCGGGCTGATGCGCAGGGCCTCCCGGGGTTCGGAATGTCACTTGTTGTTATTAGCCCCGCGTGTGAAACTCGCATCTTGAACACCATAAAGATCGATATCATATAAGTCATACTACATCATCTTATCCATCGAAAACCCTGATCCCGTCTCTGACGCACGCACAAGTTAGGGCGGCGCGTGCCCTGCTCGCCTGGTCACAGCAGGACCTCTCAGAGCAAGCTCAGGTTGGCGCCTCTACGGGTCGTGGATTCTGAGCGTGGTCAGAGGACGCCGATCGCGAACAACGCGGGTGCGATCCGCTCCGCGCTGGAAAAGGCCGGAGTTTGTTTTTTGCCGGGCGGCGCAGTGATAGGGCCTCCGCCGCCTCCCCTGCCAGTGCCTCGTGTTGGCAGCACGCCGATCCGCTGGGTGGATGCGACAGACCTCTCTCAGTGGGCTGAAACGCGCCATGGCCAAGGGATCGATGCCGAGCTGTTGACACGCCTTATCCGGGACAATCCGCATGGGCGGCTCGGATATCGCTTTGTTCATGGCAGAGGCAGCCGCCGTCTGGCATGGAAACTGTGGTATCCGGCAGCGGAACCACATATCCCGTCCGGAGCTCCGGTGGCAACAGCAACGCAGTGAGAGAATTTGCACAGCTGGCCCGGCGGCCATGAGGAAATGACACAGCGCTACTCTGGCGCCCCGCACCATCTATCTGGAGAAACCCCACCTTTGTTTTCGTCACGCCTCGCCATTGGACGGGGAAAGCCGGGTGGACGGCCGCCCAGCTCAAAGAGAAAAAATGGGCCGATGTCCGCGCTTATGACGCTGACGATTTCGTCCACTGGATCGAGCTGTATCCTGCCGTCGGACATCGGCTTGCTGTTGCCATGGGCCGCCAAGCCGTACGGCAGCTTGTAGAAGCGTGGGAAGAGTGGTCCCGCTCAGAGCGGCCCCTGACTGCGGAGCTGATGCTTGCGGGGCGGGATGAGGATGCCGCGATTCCAGTGGTTGCGCGAGCCGCCGTCGCTGCGCGCGGTTCGGGGTGATTCTCCGGATGAGGCAGTCGCGTTCCTCTATGCGGCTATCGCGCAGTTCCGGATGACTATCGGGTCCAATAGAGGCCACGCTGCCTCTGATCGCGGATACGCCTGATGCCGCGCGGGCTCTCGGCGACAGTCTTTCTCCCTTCATCATCGTCCTTGCCAGGACCCGGAACCGGGCCTGGGCGCGTGTTGGCCGAACGCGGACATCATGTTTTCGCTGCCTATGGCGTCGATGCCGGCATTGGAGATCAGGTCTCGCAACTGTCGCGGCCTCCTCGAGACGCGCTGGAGTTGGCCGGTCGAGCAAAATGGGGTTTGCGGAGGAGCAGGCGCGCAATCTGGCCCGGGACCGGCGCGCAGTCTGGCGGTTTTGCGCCGATTGATACCCTTCGGCACACCGGGAGGATACCTGGTTGGGCGACCGGCACGCCGCCGCGAGGCCTCGTTGCGGCATTGCTCGCCGGCGCGTGGGACGAGGGTGTCGATGGCGATAGGTATATGCTGGAGGACACCTGGCGGGAGAAAAATATGAAACGATCAGCGCGGAATTGGCCCTCGCTGGTAGGGACGCTCGATCAGCCGCTTCGTAAAGCGGGATCTGTCTGGAAAGTCGCATCGCCCCGGGATGCGTGGTTTCGGCTAAGTCAGCAAATCAGCTCGACGGACGTCGAGCGTTTCGAGGCGGTTGCGACGATGTGCTGGCATCGCGCGATCCTCGGTTCAATATGGATCCGGATGAGCGATGGCTCGCTAATATCAAAGGTGTTCGTCCACAATATTCCGAGTATCTCCGTCGCGGACTTGGCGAAACCCTGATCCTGTTTGCCCTGTTTGGAAAGCACGCCAGGAGCGTCGCTGATGCGGGTCCGCGGATTGACCGCATCGTACAGCGTCTGCTCGACAAGGCGGATCGAGAGCGATGGTGGTCGCTCTCCCGCGATTTTCAGCTGCTTGCCGAGGCCGCTCCGGAAACCTTCCTCGCCATGATCGAGAACGGTCTGGACGGCGATGCGCCTGTCACGATCTGTTCGGCGAAGATGGGGGGCCTTTCGGCGGCGAGCATGTTTCGAACCTACTCTGGGCGCTGGAGTTGCTGGCCTGGAGCCCTCAATATCTGGGGCGGGTATGCGGCGTTATAGCGAGATTGGCGGCGCGCGATCCCGGCGGCCGGTACAGCAATCGCCCGGCAAATAGCCTGCGCAGCATTTTTCTCCTGTGGCTGCCTCAAACTTACGCGCCTCTCGACGCCCGCTTTAGGGTGGTCGATCGGCTGCGGAGGACTGAGTCGGATGTCGCCTGGAAACTTATGGTCGGTGATCCTTCCCGCCGGGTATGACAGCGCGTCGCCGTCATCCCATACGAGATGGCGCGATCTGTCGGTTGACCAACAGGAGGAAGTCACCTGGCCCTTAATCGCGAGAGGCGCGCAGGGTATTGCGGACCGGCTGCTACACGATGTCGGCATGGTCGCGGCTCGTTGGAAGGACTTGATACAAGTTTTCCGAAACCTCGCGCCGGAGCATCGCGACGAGGCGCTTCGCTTGCTGACGAAAGCGGAGCCCGGGATTAACGACGACGATGACCGCGCTGTTATTTCAGGCGCGCTGCGAGATCTGCTGAATCATCATCGAACCGTTCCAGATGCGGACTGGGCATTGCCGGCCGTGGCACTGGATGCCGTCGACCTGGTTTATCACGCGCTGGAACCGCGCGATCCCATCAGGAAATTCTCCTGGTTATTTTCTCCGACTGTACGATTGCCGCGTCCAATCGCCGAAATGAGAGGCGAGGCGGCCAGTACTGCGGCGTGGAAGGCAAACGACGCCGAAGCTGCAAACCAACGTCGAGCGGCGGTGGAAGAGCTACTGGTGACGGGCGGTGTCAAGGCAGTCTTCGGGATGGCGGCAGCGGCAGAGGCGCCCGGACTTGTGGGCGCCGCCGTTGCGGACCTACCGCAACATTCCGCCGAACGGGACGCCATTCTATGCGTGCATTGACCGCGCCCGATAAGCAGGCCGCCAATGTCGCCTACGGCATCATCGCTCTGAGCTTTCAAAGCGGCGGAGAATCGTGGGCGACTGCGCTTCTGGCCCGAGCGGCCGGGGAAAAGTGGGGCGATGAGGCGGTTTATCGGATCCTTTCTTCACTGCCGCAGTCGATGTGGACATGGAAGCAGGCGGAAGCCTTTGGCCAGAAGATTGACGATCTTTACTGGACCAGAGTTTATTGCCATTGGGTCAATGACAAAGACGAGTTGATATTCGCAATCGAGAAGCTGCTGGGCGCGCTCCGCGCAACGCACGCTATTATGCTGATCGCACGCGCGCGTAATCAGGAACTTCCGCGGGAGTTGCTTCTGCGCACGCTCTCGCAAGCGGCGAGCGAGCCGTGGACCGGGTCAGAAAACATCACCATGCTCCGGCATTCAGTCGTTGAAATCTTCAAGAATCTGGATGATGCGGGCGACATTCCGGATGACGTAATGGCCAGGTTGGAGTGGGGTTTCTTGCCACTGTTCCGCCATTCCGGCCGGCGGCCGCTTGCCCTGCAGCGGGCTCTTTCGAGCTCCCCCGAGTTTTTCGTCGAGGCCCTGAGCGCGGTCTACCGGCCTTCAAAGGAAAGTGGGGTCGAGGAGGCACCACCGGCTGACCCCGAAAGGGCAAGCGCGATCGCCACGCAAGCGTATGAACTCCTGCGGGGCTGGCGACGCGTGCCCGGGTCGAGTGATGACGGGGTGATCGACCCGGTGGCGTTGGAAGAGTGGGTCAAGGAGACACGAATACTCTGCGCACGGGTCGGTCGCCAGGCTGTAGGGGATATTCACATCGGACAAATTTTGGCAGCGGCTCCATCGGAGCCGGATGGGGTCTGGCCGGCGATCGCGGTCAGAGAGCTGATCGAAATCACCCGCAGCCGCGAGGTTGAGCGGGGCGTGCTGACCGGCGTTCACAACGGGAAAGGTGCTTCATGGCGGGATATGAAGGCTGGCGGCGCGCCGGAGCGGGCACTAGCAAACCACTACAGACGCTGCGCCGCCGAAACCGCGCTTGAATGGCCGCGGACAGCCGCCCTCCTGGAGCGCATAGCAAAGAGCTACGAACAGCAGGGGCAATGGCACGATGACGATACCGAGCGGATGGACTGGCAATAGGACGATCGCGCGAGTCACTTCGAATTGCGAGCAGGTCGAGGAATTAATGACCGAACGAGAGGGTGCCAGGAGCGGCGTTGCACCGATGGCAAGTGAGGAGGACCGCGCCGGTGGCAGCCCTCTAGCGCGGCGAGTATCGCCTCCTACAGGGCGACGAAATTCAATGATCCCGGAAGATTTTGAGGTCCGGTTTCGGCGCGATGGGGTCGGGCGACGAGCGGCGGTGCTCGGTCCGCTGTCCGCCTTAAAGCCGAAATTCAGCCCGATACGGCACCCTCGGTGGCCCGGCTTACAGCGCGGCGAGACGGCGTTCGAGATAGGCGCGCTCGACGGCGTTGGCGGTCAGGGCGAGGGCGCGGCGGTAGGCCTCGGAGCCGCCTGAGCGCGAGCCCATCCGACGGAGCAGGTCGGCGCGCGCGGCGTGAAACAGCAAGTAGGGCGGATTAGCGCAGCGTAATCCGCCGTCCATGTCGAGGTGGCGGGTTGCGCCTTCGGCTGACCCGCCCTACGGCTCTGCGACCTTGGCTCGATCCCGAAAGCCGCTGTCCCGTTATAAGGATCGCGTTCGCGCGCCCTGGCCGCTGACCCGAAAATCGCCATAACCGCGTGATATGCAGCGGCGATGATCGGGTTCGTGATTTTTCTCGCGATCGGGGCGGTGTTGCTGGTCGGCGCGGCAAGGCGGCTGTTGCGGCTGAACGGGCGGCTTGCGGGGTGCGGCGGGCCGCGTGGGGTCGTGGCGATCCGGCGCGGCGCGGGTCGCATCCTGATATGCGGCTCGCTCCACTTCGCCGGTTCGCGACGGGCCGCTATATTTGTCCTGGCGTTGGAGGATGGCTGATGACCACTCGGGAGAAACACACGGTGCCTCTCTCGGCCGAAGAGGCGAAATATGTCGATTCGCTTGTTGCGTCGGGCGCCTTCGCGTCGGCGAGCGAGGTTGTCCGTGCGGGCTTGCAGGCGCTGCAAGAGCGCGAAGCGGCGATCGATCGCTGGCTGCAAGAGGAGGTAGTCCCGGTCTATGACGCGATGCAGCGTGATCCCGATCGCGCCATTTCCGGCCGCGAAGTAACGGCCACGCTCGATTCCCATCATGCGGAACGGCTAAAGAGCAGCAAGCGTGAAGTTGTGAGGTCGTCTTCGCGCCCGAAGCGCGGGACGATATTCTCGAACTATACGACTACATCGCAGGTCAAGCCGGAGCCGCGCGCGCGCGCCTACACCGACCGGATCGTCTCCTATTGCCTCGGCTTCACGACGTTCCCCGAGTGCCAGAGACGCCGCGACGATTTGCGTCCCGGGCTCCGCGTCATCGGCTTTGGACGGCGGGTGACGATCGCATTCCACGTCACAAGCGACCGGATCACCATCGATCGCGTCCTCTATGGCGGCCGCGATCTGACAAGGGCACTCGGCAATCCCGGTAAGTAGGACGGGATGACCCCGGCGGAAAGCCGGGGGTTGGCGGGTTGCGCCTTCGGCCAACGCGCCCTGCGCCCTCCACACAGCAGCGAGCAGGCGTGCGGCCCGGGTTGAGGCCGACAAAACCCATCGTTGCCCTTAGAGAGGCCTGGGTTTCGCTGCGCTGGGCGCGCTCACCCGAAAATTGCCATAACCTGATGTTATGGGGCGGGCATGATCGGGTTCGTGATTTTTCTCGCGATCGGGTCCGTGTTCCTCGTCGGCGCGGCAAGGCGGCTGTTGCGGCTGAGCGGGCGGCTTGCGGGGGGTGCGGCGGGCCGCTGTGGGCGCTCGTGGCGATTCCCGGATAATTCCCGGTTCCATGGCCTTAACGGGAATTCAAATTCCCGGTTCGGGGCGACGGGAATTGCAGGTCAACCCATTGATATAATGTCAGGAAATCAGAGCGGCCTAGGTGGCTTTGGTGAAGATTCCCGGTTATTTCCCGGTTCAACGGGAATTTCGGCAGCATCCGGCGGTGACGGGAATTTGCCCTATCGCCTCGCCCGCGACCGCGCCTATGCGGAGGGTCACCAGGTCAGGGCCGGGCCCTTGAGCCCGACGCCGCCGTTCTTCTCGATCACTCCGAAAAGCCGCAATCGGCACGGCCAAGCCGGATTGCAGCCGTCGCCCGTGCCGCCGAACCGATCGGCCCCGAGCCGCGGATCATAGCCGGGCGGCATAGCGATCTCGGCCGGCGGCGATTGCAACATCAGCGGTCTTTGCCCCGGCGCGGCGCCCGATGCCGGCGTCGCCCGCTGCGCCTGGGCCGGCAGGCCGCACGCGCCAGCGATCAGCGCCGCGGCGACGGCCGGCCAGGCTTTTCTCATCGCAGGGGCGCAGGCGTCAAAGCGCCTTCAGCATCGTCTCGGCGCTGGAGACGTCGAATTGTCCGGGCTGCTCGACGTTCAGCGCCTTGACGACACCGTCGTCGACCAGCATCGAATAGCGTTGCGTACGGATGCCCATGCCTTCCTTGATGCGGTCGAGCTCGAGCCCGATCGCCCGCACGAAGTCGCCGCTGCCGTCGCCGAGCATGACGACCTTGCCGGTCGCGCCGCGTTCCTTGCCCCAGGCATCCATGACAAACTGGTCGTTGACCGCGATGCAGGCGATGGTGTCGACGCCCTTGGCCTTAAGTTCGTCCGCATGGCTAACATAGCCGGGGAGATGCCGCTCCGAGCAGGTCCGGGTATAAGCGCCGGGGACGCCGAACAGCGCCACCTTCTTGCCGCGGAAAAAATCGTCGGTGGTGACCGCCTGGACCCCGTCCGGGCTCACATAGCGCAACGTCACCGATGGCACCTTGTCGCCAACCTTGATGGTCATGGATCGTCCTCCCGAAATGTCGGTGCCCCCATCCCAGCACAGCGCCGCCCCCGCATCAACCGATGATGCCATGTCGGGCGACCATTCGCTCGATCCGAGGGTGTATTGGACCGCGGCTGACTCCCTCGATCATGCCGCCATCCGGCGTCTGACCGCCGAATTGAGCGAAGAGGAGGCGCGTCGGGCGCGTGCATTTCATTTCGATCGGGACCGAGCGACCTACATCGCCGCGCACGCAATGCTGCGCCGGATGTTGCGCGAGGCCCTCGGCGGTGAGGACCCGGATTTTGTGCTTAGCCCGCTCGGCCGGCCGGAGCTGATGCCGCGGCGAGATGGCAGGCCGGCGCCGTCGTTCAACCTCACCCATAGCTGTGATTTCGCCGCCTGCGCGATCCTCTACGGGGCGCCGATCGGCATCGACGCCGAGGACATTCGCCGCCCGATCAACGTCGCCGAGATGGCCGCGCGTTGGTTCCACCCATCGGAGCGCCGGCTGCTGAAGCGGATTGCAGCGGTAAAGCGCGTCGAGATGTTCTTTCAGAATCTGGACAACCAAGGAGGCGATCGTGAAGACCACCGGGCACGGGCTGCGCATCGAACCTCAGCTTTTCGCAGTGGACCCTGAGCGCAACCATGCCCTGATCTCCAAGGAGCTCGGCATTCCGACCCGCTGGCGGCTCGCCGAGGCAACCCCCCTGCCCGATCTCCGCGTGGCTGTAGCTGTCCCCGGACGAGGTTTCCTGCACCCCTCGCTGACCCGCGTCGAGCTCGGGTGAATGCCCGGCATAGGCGATAAAAGCAATCTCGGCCGAACCGGTAGCTCATGCGAGGCGGGGCAGCACCTTTTCGGTCAGCAGCATAAAGGTTTCGTGGCTGAGCGGGGCGCAGAGCAGATAATCGAGGCCGATCTCTTCGCGGAGCCGGAGAATTTGATCGACCACGACCTCGGGCGTTCCGTGCAGGATCACCTCGTCGAGGTAGCGGCGGATCGGGTCGACGCCCTCGGGGATAAAATTTGCTTGCATCACCGGGCGGTGCTGGGCGCCGAGATAGGAGTTGACGATCCATTGGGCGCCGTTGCGCGCCACGGCCGCCGCCTCGGCCGCGTTCCGGCCGAGTGCGACCAGCCGAGCCACCGGAATTTCCCGGCCGGCTTCCGAAAAGCCGGCTGCGATCAGCCGTTCGGCATAAAGCCGGCGCTTGCGGCCGATCTCCGCCGACGAGGAATGCGGGTCCATCAGGATCGAGAAGCCGCGGCCCGCGGCCCATTCGATCGCCCCTTCCGAACTCGCCGCCATCCATACCGGCGGATGCGGGCGCTGCGCCGGCTTTGGCAATACCTCGATACCGTCAAAGCGGAAATGCTCGCCGGCGAAAGTCAGCCGCTCGTCGGTCCAGGCCTTGAGGACGATCTCGACGGTCTCGCGGAACCGCGCCGTGCTCTCGTCGGGCGGCACGCCGAACGCCTCGAACTCGACCCGGGCAAAGCCGCGGCCGGCACCCCAATTGACCCGCCCGCCGGACAACAGGTCAAGCAGCGCGACCTCTTCGGCTAGCCGCAGCGGGTGATAGAACGGCGCCAATGACACCCCGGTGCCGATGCGCAGCCGGCGGGTGCGTGCCGCAGCCAGCATGCCGACCATGTGCACCGATGGACACACACTGAAGCTCGAGAAATGGTGCTCGGCGAGCCACACCGCGTCGTAACCGCTGCGGTCCATGATCTCGATCCGCTCGAGCGCGCGGGCATAGACCGTTGCCAGATCGACCCGCCGCTCCGGCCAGCTGAAGAACTGCAGCACCGCGAATTTCATTGGGCGACGATACCGGCCGGATAGCGGCCGGTCCAGCCGGCGGGACAGACGCGGCACTTGTGGCGGCCTCGCCTGCCCCGGCATGATGGCGATCGTCCAGCATCTCCAGAGACGACGCCATGCCCACCACGCCCGCACCGATCCTGACCGCCGACAGCATTACCCGAATTGGCGCCGAAGCGAAGGGCGCGGTCGTCGTCAACGGCTCGCATGGCGGCCTCTATGCCGCCTATCTCGCGGCCAAGCTCGGGGTCGCCGCGGCGATCTTCAACGACGCCGGGGTCGGGCGCGACCATGCCGGTATTGCCGGGCTCGACTACCTGGCGGCGTTGGGAATCCCCGCCGCCGCGGTCGGGCATTTGACGGCGCGGATCGGCGACGGCGCTGACATGATCGCGCGCGGGGTCGTCACCCACGCCAATGCGCCGGCGACGCGGACTCGGCTGCCGTGTGGGCACCGCCTGCCGAGAGGCGGCCGCGGCGCTGCAATCGGTTATCCCGGCTATGCGCGAGCCGCCGCCTGCGCTCGAATCGGCGTTTCTGCTGATTGCCGAGCCGCCGGCAGTATGGGCGCTCGACTCCGCCTCGGCGGTCGGCCCCGAGCATGTCGGAACCATTGTCGTCACCGGGTCGCATGGCGGGTTGTTGGGTGGCCGGCCCGAGACCGCGCTCAAATACGATGCGCTCGCCGCGCTCTACAACGACGCCGGGATCGGCATCGACGAGGCCGGTGTCACCCGGCTGCCGGCGCTCGACGCCCGCGGGATCTTCGCCGCCACGGTCACCGCGGCGAGCGCGCGCATCGGCGACGCCCGCTCGACTTATGAGGATGGTATCCTGTCGCGTGTCAACGCGCATGCCGCCGGGCTCGGTATCGCTCCGGGCATAAGCGCGCGCGAGTTTGTCGCAACAATCCGCCGCGTCGCGGCCGACCGGGAGAAGCACGCATGAGCGAAGCCAACCGCGTCAGCAACCGCCCCTCCGGCCGCATGAGCGGCGGCCGCGCCATGGCCGAGATGCTGAGGCTCGCCGAGGTCGGGCCGATGTTCGGCATGGGCGGGTTTCAGCTGTTGCCGTTCTACGACGCGCTGGCGCAGCTCGGCATGCGGCATTTTCTGATCAACGACGAGCGCTGCGGCGCCTTTGCCGCCGAGGCCTATGCGCGGGTCACCAACCGTCCGGGGATCTGCGACGGCACGCTGGGGCCGGGCGCCACCAATCTCGTGACCGGGCTGATCGAAGGGCTGAACGCCGGCACCCCGATGATCGCTTTTGCCGGCGACACCAACCGCGCTCATTCGTGGAAGAACATGACCCAGGAATGCCGCCAGGTCGAGATCCTGCGGCCGGCGGTCAAGGAGCTGATCCGGGTCGAGCAGACGAGCCGGGTTCCCGAACTGTTGCGCCGCGCCTTTGCGGTGGCGACATCGGGCCGGGCGGGACCGGTATTGGTGGACGTGCCCGAGGATGTCTGCCACGGCGAGCACGATTTCGCCGCCGAGGATTTCGCGATCGACCCGACGACCTTGCGCGCGCCGTCTCGGCGCATCCGCCCCGACCGCGCCGACATCGCCCGCGCCGCTGCGCTGATCGCGCGCGCCGAGCGGCCCCTGATCCTGGCCGGCGGCGGCATTCACCTGTCGCAAGGTTATCAGGCACTGCTGGCGCTCGCCGAGGCGCAGTCGATCCCGGTCGCACACACGATGAGCGGCAAAGGCGGCATCGCCTGCGCCAACCCGCTGTCGGCCGGATTGTTCGGCCGCTATTCGCGCATCGCCAACGAGCTGATCGAGGCCTCGGACTGCCTGCTTGTCGTCGGCTGCAAGCTCGGCGAGATCGCGACCAAGCGCTATGCGCTGCCGTCGCGGCCGATCCCGCTGATCCATCTCGACATCCTCGCCGAGGAGATCGGCCGCTGCCTGCCGGCCGAGGTGGCATTGTGGGGCGACGCTCGCGCCGGGCTCGAAGACCTGGCCGAGGCGCTCGCCGAGGACGGGCGGCAGGCCCGCGCCGCGCGCGCCGATTATCGTCGCCGAGATCCCAAAGCGAATGGCGGGCTGGCGAGACGAAGCCGCAGCCCGGCTCGATTCGGCAGAGCGGCCGATCCACATGGCGCGGCTCTGCCGCGAGCTGAACCGGGCGCTGCCCGATGACAGCATCCTCGTCGCCGATGGCGGGTTCGCCGGGCATTGGACCGGGTTGCTCTACGATACCAAGATCGCCGGACGGCGCTTCATCCCCGATCGCGGGTTGGCGTCGATCGGCTATGGGCTGCCGGGCGGGATCGGGGCTGCCTTGGCCGCGCCGGCGACGCCGGTGGTCGCAATCACCGGCGACGGCGGCTTCAACATGATGCTGGGCGAACTCGAAACCGCGCGCCGCGCCGGCATCGGGCTGACCATCGTCGTCGTCAACAATGCCGCCTCGGGCTATGTCAAGGCGCTGCAATACGCGATGTTCCGCGGCCGCTACCAATCCTCCGATCTGGTCGAAATGGATTACGCAGCGATCGCCCGCGCCATGGGCTGCAACGGCATCCGCGTCGAGGACCCCGATCGGCTCGGCGCCGCGCTGGCCACCGGTCTCGCCGAGCGCACCCGCCCGACCGTGCTCGACATCGTCGTGACCCGCGATCCCGCCCGCATGCTCCCCGCCGTCGACAACCGCACCGTCGAGATCCGGCAGGGCGACCGGGTGGCGTGATCGCGTGCCATCGCAATGACCGACCACCGAAGGAGCGATTGACAAATCCGGATTAACGTGATAGCAATATGTTGAAATTAGCAATCTCCGGCTCAAGGTCGACGCGCGTCTCGCCGTGTGATCCCTCATAATTCCTAAAATCGAAACTCTACCCGGGCTTGCTGTAGGGCTGTTCGGTTACCCTGTTCGCGGTTTCACCGACGCATCTGGTGCGCGTACTTGATGTGGAGCGCCGTGGACGGCGCTGGTCGCGTACTGATGCTCAATTCAGCAGTTGCTTGCCTGCAGCAGGGCTAAACAAGTATCTGGTGGGTAGTTTCTGACAAACAGCGCCTAATAATTTGCCACACCGGCCCACGGGTCTAGTCAGTGAAGGACAGGCTCCGGCCGATGCCCATTCGGAAATGGATCCCGGCCTTCGCCGGTAAGACAGAGCGGCGACGCCACGGCGGCAACACGTCTGCAGTACCACTACGAAGCCACAAGCGACTACGCCACCAACATTCAGGATTTACGGTTCCGGACAGATCCCTCGCGGGCGACCCGCCGCAGGCAGTTTACGTTGATTTGAGGGATGCTTTACTGGCGTCGACCGGTAATTCCGAGTTGTTGTCGAAGTTCGCGATCGGGAACAGCGCGCGTCTGTAATAATGCGGCGTGAGTTACCCAACGCTGAAAGACCAAGTTAAATCTCAGGTAAATTTAAAATTAACGATTTCGAATTAACCTCTAATTTTGTCGACATTAAGCATACCGTAATCATCTTCTGTTCTCTTTTTATTCTGGAGACGTTCTCAGCCGGAGCACTCGCAGACACCGCTAATGGCAGGGGGAACTCGTGAACACATTAAGCATCAGTGAATGCGGCCAGGTCCGACGAGCGATCGACGGATATATCGGAGTCCTCGCTGCTGTCAGGATATCGCTGTGCGTGCGGCGCAACTTCAGGGACTATGCTGCGATCCGCCACGCCAACGGAGACGCACATCTGAATCAAGCCTTCGACCCGGTGTTCACGCGCTTCGGCGCCGACGATTTCTGGCTGCTGGCGCAAAATCAAGTGGGCGATCCGATAGCCACTTATTGCGTGCGCCGGTTTATTGTCGATGACTTCTACCGCTTGATTCGATCTCAGGCGCTGTGGTTTGGCGCAGCACGCCCGGCCGACCCCCGGTTCGTCGTCGAATGCGAGATCCCGCCGTTCGGCGGTGAAGTTGCCCATGCTGGCGGGCTCTGGGTGCGCAAGGATTATCGTGGCGCCTCCAGGCAGCCGCGACTGAGCACCGTCATGTCCCGCCTCGCATGTGCAATCGCGTTGCGAAATAGGCCATTCGACCATGACAGCGCAATGATCCTGATCGATCCTCGAGATCCAACCGTGGTTGCAGACCGCAAGGCGATATCCCTGGGAGTAGAGGCCTATGGGTTCGCGCGCGCGTGCCGGTTCGTGGATGGATGGTTTCCCCCGGAAGGCCGCGAGGCCGTTATGCACCTGTGCCACTCGACACGGGCTGAGGCGCTGGCCTCCTTGGTCACGCCGCCGTTGATCGTCGCGGCGGCCTAACGTGCTTCGAGTTCCGGCAGCCGGCGCTCGTTTATCAGCACCACCAGCTGGTCGACACGCCGGCCGTCCGCGGCGAGGGGCAGCAGCAAGCGGGCGTACGACAAGAGCTGATGATTTTCGGTACGATAAATCAGTTGATAAGTCGGAACGCCTGATGCGGCGACCTCCCAATAATCCTCGACGGCATCCTCCCGCATCAAGCCCGCCGGCATCAGGGCGAGAGTTTGGTTTTTATACGCGCCGCGGTAGGGGTTGACTGTCCCCCAGAGGCGAAATCGATAGCCCATCGGGTCGCTGTCACGCGTATCTACGATGTGCGCGCGGCCGCGCGCAATGTTCAACACCTCGAGCGGATCGATCGATTCGCTCGCCGGCAGCCGCGATCCCTGGCGCGCGTTACGCCAAATGCTCAACAGCTGACCGAGCCACTTGTCTTCCGATGCGATCGAATCAAGGGGCTTCCACAGTCTTTCCGAATAGTCGCCGGCCTGCGTTTTTACAGCGATCCCCGAGAACGTAGCGGGTGGTTTCCTATTTGAAACTTGTTCCCCGAGCAGCTCACAGAAGCGGCGACCGGCCGGGAAACCCCCGGAGGGCTCGGGCGGCGGCCCAATCCCATCTTCGGTGCTGTTCAGCGCGGCCTCAACCCGCTTTAGACCGGCGATCAAGCTGTTGAAGATCTGATACTGATCGAGACCGCCCTCCTGGCCGGGATAGGCAAGGACCAGGCGCTTGGGGGCCTGTCCGACAACCTTGTACAAGGCAGCCAAGGCCGCCAAATGAAGGACCGTCGACGGGTCAAATTTAACAAGCAGCGCGTCACGGATCGGTGCGACGTGTACAAAGCCGAGTGTTCGCACCGCATAAGTTATTACGTCGGTGTCGCCGGCTTGGCAGCCAAGCTGCTGCGCGAGATGTTCCGGTGGCAACGCTTCTCCCGCGCCATCGAAGATGACGCCAACCATTCCTGATTCCAGGGCTTCCAACTGGTGGTCCTCCCAGATAATCCTAGCGCGGCCGTGTCAGCCAAATTGGCCGATCGCGGTCTCGCTTCGCACATTTTGAACTTTGATAACCCGCCTCTCCCCCGGCGCCGTGTCGCCGATCACGACGTGTCAATCAACATCGGCGGCCATCGCCCCCGCTCGGCTGGGATGCCCTTTGCAACTCGATCTGATGGAAGCGCCACGGCCATCCTCCGGGTAGCGCTGACGACGCCTCACAGTAAATACGACCGTAGAAAGACGCGTCCAAAAATTGTCATGTCGTCGTCAAATATCTCTGTGATCCCACCTTCGTTGTTCCCGGCGATTCCAGCAACTCATCCGGTGGGAACATCATCCCCGACGAGCTGACTAAAAATCGTGTGAGTTTGAACCCTCACCGCATTTCTGTCAACCGTTTGTCTACAAACCGATGCGCGAGCTCCTTTCGTCTCCTTCTTAGACGAGCGCGGTAGCCAGAACGCCGCACGTATTCTGTTACCGCTACAGCAACGCGATCGATTGGACCGAAGATCAGCCGTGGAGTTTATAATGCCACTCATCTATGCGATCGGGATCGCGATCGCTGCGCAGCTGTTAATTTATTCCGGATTAACATTTATGGTTGGAAAATTATTGCCTACCCTATTGACTCCGGTGTACGATCTCATCCCTCCTGGAAATTGTCGTTTCTTGGTTTCCAGTGTTACGGTCATATTGGCGGGAAATTACCTTTTCCAGCGTCTATATTCATGGCAGCCGGTATTAAATGCGGGAGTTATTTCGGTCGTGACAGGAATATGCATAGTAAACATAGGTGGCTTGATTATTGAGAATAAATTGCCTAACATTCTAATGTTAACAGGATTGATACTCGTGATTGTTGGAGCAACCATTACTGTATATGCTAGGAGTCAATTGTAGACTCGATCATCTCTATCATCGGTTATTGAAGCAGCCCGCTCCTTGCATAGCATCAAAACGCGACGCTTGCTGCCCTGTCGGCGGGTTCTTGCGTTTTCCGTAATCGCACCGCCGGGATCAAGCAGGGCGGTCGGCTCGGTGAGCAAGCGCAGAGACGCAAACCCGTCACGGCCGGTCCGTCACCCCGAGCCCCTCCGCCCGCAAAAGCGGAGGGAGGGATTGCTGAGCGATGCGCGGATGCCGAGCGGCTGCACCATTAAGCTCTGCGGGTGCGACTGGCGGCGCTGGCGACTGCCTTTAATGAGGCGGTGACGATGTTGGCGTCGATGCCCACGCCGTAGAGGGTTGCCTCGCCGGCGTCGCGGATCTGGACATAAGCGGTGGCCTGGGCATCGGCGCCGGCGCCGATGGCGTGCTCGCGGTAATCGGCGACGGTCAGCTCGATCCCGCATTGGCCGCGCAGCGCGTCGACGAAAGCGGCGATCGGGCCGTTGCCCACTCCCTCGATCCGCTTCTCGGCGCCGTCGATAACGATTGTCGCGGCAATCCGCCGCCGCTCCGCCGAGCGCGGCTCGGGAAAGATGCTGTAGTCGCCGAGAACGATCCCATCGTGGCGCAGATAGGTCTCCCCGAACAGCGACCAGATGTCGGCGCTGGTCAATTCCTTGCCGGTGCGGTCGGCGACTTCCTGCACGATCTTGCTGAACTCGATCTGCAGCCCGCGCGGCAGGTCGAGCCCGTGATCGGCCTGGAGCACATAGGCGACCCCGCCCTTGCCCGACTGGCTGTTGACCCGGATCACCGCCTCATAGGTGCGGCCGAGATCCTTGGGGTCGATCGGCAGATAGGGCACCTCCCACAGCGAATCATTGCGCTTGGCCAATGCCTCGAAGCCTTTCTTGATCGCATCCTGGTGCGAGCCGGAAAAGGCCGTGTAGACGAGTTCGCCGGCATAGGGATGGCGCGGATGGACCGGCAGCTGATTGCAGTGCTCGACCGTACGCACGATGTCGTCGATATCGTTGATCACTAGCCCGGGGTCGATCCCCTGGCTGAACAGGTTCAACGCCAGGGTCATGATGTCGACATTGCCGGTACGCTCGCCATTGCCGAACAAGGTACCTTCGACGCGATCGGCGCCCGCCATGACTCCGAGCTCGGTCGCCGCCACCGCGGTGCCGCGGTCATTGTGCGGGTGCAGGCTCAACACGATGCTGTCGCGGTCACGGATGTTGCGGCCGAACCATTCGATCTGGTCGGCATAGACGTTCGGCGTCGCCATCTCGACAGTCGCGGGCAGGTTCAGAATCGTTTTTTTGGCCGGGGTCGGCTGCCAGACATCCATTACCGCCTCGCAGATCTCGACCGCGAAATCGAGCTCGGTACCGGTGAAGCTTTCCGGCGAATATTGGTAGAGCACCTCGGTCTCCGGCATGGCCTCGGCGAGATCGCGGATCAACCGCGCCCCGTTGACGGCGATGTCGACGATGCCGCCTTTGTCGAGCCCGAAGACGACACGACGCTGCAAGGTCGAGGTCGAGTTGTAAAGATGCATGATGGCGCGCCGGGCGCCGCGGATCGCCTCGAAGCTGCGTTCGATCAGCTCGGAGCGCGCTTGGGTGAGCACCTGAATGGTGACATCCTCAGGCACGAGATCCTGATCAATCAGCCCGCGGATAAAGGCGAAGTCGGTCTCGGACGCTGCCGGAAAGCCAACCTCGATCTCCTTGAAACCGAGCTTGACCAGAAGGTCGAACATGCGGCGCTTGCGGTCTGGTCCCATCGGCTCGACCAAAGCCTGGTTACCGTCGCGTAAATCAACGCTGCACCACAAGGGCGCATGGTCGATGACTTGCGCCGGCCAACGGCGATCGGGCAGATGAACGGGGGCAAACCGGCGGTATTTGTGAGTTGGCATTTCGGACATTGGAAACTCCTGGTGCGGACTAGCCACTGCGGCAGCCGCCGCAATCGGGGTGGAGGGGTTTCACGGCCGGCGGAAATCGATCAGCGCCGCCGGCCGCCGATAAGTCGCCGGAGCAGAGTCCGCGAACCGGGCGCCCACAACATGGCGGAAATGGCCAGACGGTCGATAAGGAGACTAGAGGACATTGCGGAGACCGAGCAGAACGGGTTCCCTAGCCGGGAACGAATGCAACCTGTGTCGGCGCCCCTTAGGACGCCGAGAGGGTAAGTCGCAGCTCGTCTCGCTCGTAGATCACGAAAACAGCGTTAGCAGAGCCAGTAATACAGGTCAAGCGTAATCCCTGGCCTCAGCGAGGAGGCGATTCCGGCGTCGGCAGCCGTCCGTCCCGCGCGTCTGTGCGAAACCATAGGTTTAACAGGGTGTCGCTTTTCTGCCACTGTTGCCGATCGGTCACAGAGACGCCGAAAAAACATAGGATGGCCTTGGTTCAATTGACTTGGAATCAGGCCCGATAGTACTGGTCCTAGTTGAATTTTTTCAGAGGGTTGTATCCATCGCTGATGGATAAGTAGTCAGCGAAACTACGCCTCTCCGGTTCGCTGCTGTGCGGTAAGCAGCGAGCATCGGGGTGCGTGAGCGGGGACTTAGCTGCAGTAGCGTAGCCTGAGAAGCGGGGGGAAAGTGGAACAGGCGTCCGAGCGCACTAACGTCGTGGCATTTCCGCTGGCGGTGCAGGGCGTGCCAGCACCGGCAGATGGATCATGCTATATCACGCCGGGCCGATACGAGTTCACCGAGGTAGAGCTCGCGGCGTTGTGCCGGTGGTTCTCGGCAATGAAATACGCCTTTCCCGGGACGGAGGGCGTGATGATCGTGAGCCACCAGGAGAGGTATTCGGCGGTCGGCCTCTACAATCGGGCAGGCGGCGCTCCGAATTGCTTGGTCGCCAAGCACGAGGTCGGAGGCCGTGCGCGCTTCTTCTGGTCAACCGAGTTCGATCCGCCGCATCCGATCGAAGATCTATCCGAAATCACCAACGCGCATATTCGCGCGATTCGCCCTCCGCGTAACGAAAAGGGCTGGCTGGACCGGGCCGGATGGATGGGCGTTTATGCGTCGCGTCTAATCGCCGCGCAACTGCAGATCGTCTAGCTACGGCGCGGCGGGCGCAACGCCGATCGCTCCGCCCGCGGCAATGGCGCAGCCGGATGGCTGGCAGACCAGTTTTGCTCCCAGACCCGCCCAGAGGGGATAGCATCGAGTTCGCCAACTGACCGGCCTCGGCCGCTCTCGCCGCTGGGAGCATCGGTCTATCGCACGAAGGGCTGATGCCGATGATCGAGGATCTGCGGAGTGATGATGTGATCGTGGTGACCGGGGGGGCGGGGTTCATCGGGTCGCATATCGTCCTCGATCTGGCCTCGGTGGGGTTGTGCATAGTCGTTTCAGACTTGCTACGATCGGATGAAAAGTGGCGGCACATCGAGGCAGCGCAGCTCCATGACCTGGTTCGCCCCGAGGCGCTGTTCGACTGGCTCGGCCGCCATGGCGGAAAGATTGCCGCCATCATCCACATGGCAGCAATCGCAACCACGACCGAGACCGATGTTGACCGCTATGTCACCAACAATGTTCGCCTGACCCTTGATTTATGGGATTGGTGCACGGCTAATCAGGTGCGTTTCATTTACGCCTCATCGGCGGCGACCTATGGCGACGGCAGAGCCGGCTTTGCCGACGACCAAAGTCCCGCGGCCCTCGCCGCGCTGCGCCCGCTCAACCCGTATGGCTGGAGCAAGCACCTCGTCGACCGTCGACTGATCAGCGACGTCGCGCGCGGCCTGCCGACACCGCCGCAATGGGCCGGTCTCAAATTCTTCAACGTTTATGGTTCGAATGAAAGCCATAAGGGCCCGATGCAGTCGATGGTCAGCAAGCTTCGCCCAATATTAAATGGCGGCGAACCGGTAACGCTGTTCCGCTCGCACCATCCAGCCTACCCCGATGGCGGGCAGCTTCGCGATTTCGTCTACGTCAAGGATTGCGTCGCCGTGGTCCGATGGCTTCTGGAAAACCCGACGATCAACGGTCTGTTCAATGTCGGGAGCGGGACGGCCCGCAGTTTTCTCGATCTCGTCAATGCGCTGGGCGCCCAATTGGGCCGCCGACCCGAGATCCGCTTTGTCGACACCCCAGAGATTTTGCGCGCGCAATATCAATATTTCACGCAGGCGGATATGACCAAATTGGGCGCAGCCGGTTTTCCCGGCGCCTTCCACTCGCTCGAAGAGGGCATCAAAGACTATCTCGAGCACCAGCCCTGATTGGCGCCGCACTGGCGTCGCCCGGCGTAGTCAGCACGAGGCATGGGTGATCGTCTTCGATATTTCGCGCTTGCTGTCGCGCTCGGGGCGTGGGACCCCGACTGGGATCGACCGGGTTGAACTCGCCTATGCGGAACATCTGATCGGCGGAGGTGCGCCGCTATGCTTCGCTGCGCTCACCCCCTGGGGAGGATTGGGGCTATTGCCGCGGCCGGCCGCCGATGACTACGTCGCGGCGCTTGCATCAGTATGGCGGGAAGCGGCGACATCACCGTCTCGTCGACGGCGGGTGCGGCGGCTGGCGCGGCGGTTGCGGCTCGAGCCGCTGCGGCATGGACCTCGCGCCTTCCACGCACGATTGCCGGCCGCTGTCGACCGGCCGGTCTATTTACTGGTGTCGCATCACCATCTCGAACGGCGCCGACTGATCGGCCGGCTCAAGCGACGAGGCCGGACGAGCTTTGTCTGCCTGATACACGATCTGATCCCGATCGAGTTTCCCGAATACGCTCGACCCGGCCAGGATTTGCGGCACCGCCGGCGGATCGAGACCGCGGCTTTGCTGGCCGACGCTGTGATTGTCGGCTCGGCGGCGACCCGCGACGCTCTCCAACCGCACCTCGACCGCGGCGGCCATACCCCCACCGTGTTGGTCTCGCCGTTCGGCATCGACCCGCCGGAGGTCACGGCGGACGGCCCGCCGCTGCCGGAGGCGCCCTATTTCGTCTGCGTCGGCACGATCGAGCCCCGCAAAAACCACCTGCTGCTGCTCAATCTCTGGCGCCGACTGGTCGCGGAGTGCGGACCGCGGGCTCCCCGCCTCGTGCTGGTCGGGCATCGCGGATGGGAGACCGGAAACGCCGTCGAGATGCTCGACCGCTGCCCGGCATTACGAGGGGTCGTCCTCGAGCGCAACCACGTCCCCGACGCCGAGATGGCGCGCTTGCTCAAAGGATCACGCGCGCTGTTGTTGCCGTCCTTCGCCGAGGGTTTCGGGTTTCCGATGGTCGAGGCTTTGGGTCTCGGCGTACCCGTGCTGTGCAGCGATCTCGCAGCGTTACGGGAGAATGGCGGCGACGTTCCGGAATTTCTCGACCCGCTCGACAGTCGTGGCTGGCGGGATGCGATTATCGATTATTCATCGGAAACCTCGCCGCGGCGGCAGGCGCAACTCGAACGCCTCGCAGGCTGGAAAACGACCGGATGGCAGGACCATTTCGCCGCGGTCGATGCGCTTATCGCACAGATCTGCGCTCTCGCCAGCGGAACCGGATAACCGTCGCCGAACGCGACCGCCAGCGGGCATTGCCAGGGGCTAGCGCGGCGACAACGCCATCCTGCCGAGATGGCGAGCGACCGCGGCCAAATCGCTCGGCTCAGAGGCTACCCGGCGACTCTCCTCCAGCAAGATCCGCACGGCGTCGCGAACTTGTTCTTCGCTATGCGCCGCAGTCAAAAAAAATCTCAGCCTTGCCGCGCGCTCCGGCACCGCAGGGTAGAGGATCGGCTGGACGTTGACCCCTCGCCGAAACATAGCCTGCGCCAGTCGCCCGGCGCGGATCGAGCCGCCGGTGATGATCGGCACGATCGCGGCGCCGATCGATCCGCCGACATCGAGGCCTCCTTCACGCGCCAAACGCAAAAATAACCTCGCTCGGTCATTGACGCGGCGGACCCGCTCCGGCTCGCGCTCCAGTAATTCGATAGCGGCGAGCGCCGCCGCCGCGGCCGGCGGGGCCATCCCGACCGAAAATACGAAGCCGGGCGCCACCAGCTTCAGATAGTCGATCAACTCGGCTCGTCCGGCGATATAGCCGCCGCAGGATACAAGGCTCTTGCTGAGCGTTCCCATCCAAATGTCGACCTCGCCCGGATCGACGCCGAACCGGTCGGCGGTACCGAAACCGCGCGGTCCCAGCACACCCAGGGCATGCGCCTCGTCAACCATCAGCCAGGCTCGATGGCGCTGGGCGATGGCGATGAAGGCCGGCAGATCGGGGACGTCGCCGTCCATGCTGTAATGACCTTCGATAACGAGTAGCGTATGCCCACTGCGCGAGCGCAACTCGCCGAGCAGCCGGTCGGCGGCTGCGTGGTCGAGATGGGCGAACGGCACACGGCGGGCGCCAGACAGGATCGCGCCTTGGGCGATGCTGTTGTGGATCAGCGCGTCGTGGACGATGACATCGTTACGCCCAAGCAAATGCCCGATCACCGTGACGTTGGTCGAATGGCCACCGACAAAGACCACGCTATCTTCGGCGCCGTGCAGTCGCGCCAAGGCCTGTTCGAGTTCGCGATGAACCGGGCGTTCGCCGGAGACCGGGCGGCTCGCCGAGACCGAGGTGCCGTAGCGGTCGATCGCCGCCTTCGCCGCCGCCGTGATCTCAGGGTGGCCGTTGAGCCCGATGTAATTGTAGGAGGCGAAGTTGACGTAGCTCTTTTCGTCGATCACCGTCTCCGCGCCGGCAATGCCCTGATGCACACGGAAGAACGGATCGGCGATCCCGAGGAACTCCGCAGCTTCACGGATCATGCGGATCTCTCTAAACCCTTCGAGCTCCGCCACCGAAAGCCGCGCGACCAGGTCGGCGCTCGCTTGCGCTCCGTGGTGACCGGAGCGAGCCACCCCCCGCAATGGGGAGGCCGCGGCGACCTTCTCCAGCAGCCGCGCCTTTGCCTGCGGCGACAACCCAAAGAGGCTTCGCCCCGCCGCCAACGGACTACTCCGCCGCCACCGATTTGAATTCCGACATCCTCGCGGCGGCGCCGTCCTCCTCTGCCGCGATAGATGTTTCGCCGATGCCCTCGTAGCGGGCCGCCAGCGCGACGATTTCGGCGTTCTTTGCACCCGCGCTCAACGCGCCGCCAAGACGAGCCGCGATCGAGGCCACACTCGTCCCTTCGGTCAGAGACACCAGCGGCAGATCGATCCGCAGCCGGCTTTCGAGGGCGAGACGAAGCTCGACCGCCATCAACGAGTCCATTCCCATCTCCGAGAGCGGCCGCCGCGGATCGAAGCCCCCGGCGGGGAGCCGCAGGATCCGCGCTGCCTCTTCGGCTACTACCGTTTTCAGCAGAGCCAGCGCCGCGTCCGGATCCATCTCGGCCAGCCGATCGGCCAGCGCCTCGTCATTCGCCGCAGGGCCAGCCTTGGCGCGGATCTCTGAGAATAGCGGGGACGCCAGCACCGGCAGAAAGCGGCCCGCCTCGGTCCAGCTAGCTTCGGCCAAGCCGACCACCGGCAGCCCGCTTGCGATCATCGCGGGAAGGCCTGCCAGGGCCTGTGCCGAGGGTATCGGTTTAGCGCCAAGCCGACGCGCCAGTGCGGTGCGGATCTCAGGCCGCTGGGCCAAGTATCCGGCATCCTCGATCGGACCCCAGGCGATCGCGAGCGCCGGCTTGCCGTCGGCGCGCCGACGGCGCGCGAGCGCCTCCAGCGCCATGTTCGCCGCCACATAGACGCCCTGCCCCGGGGCGCCGAGCAAAGTCGTCGCCGAGGAAAACAACAGAAACAGCTCTATCGGGTCGCCGTCCGTCAGCGCGTCGAGAGCAAGGGCGCCGCCGAGCTTTGGGCGCAGGATAGGCTCAATCCCAGCGAGATCGATCTCCCCGACGAGCCCGTCGCCGATCGCCGAGGCGGCATGCACGACACCGCGCAGCGGCGGTTGCACCGCGCGGATCTGGTCGAGAATCGCAGCCAGGCAAGCCCGGTCGGCAACGTCCCCGCGATAAACACGGACCTCGGCGCCCGCCGCCTCAAGCTCCGCAACCCGTGCCGCGCATCCCGGCGTTTCCCACCCGCGACGGCCGAGGAGCGCAATCGAGCCGGCGCCGTGCGCAACAAGCCAGCGTGCCGTTTCGTAGCCAAACCCATCGATCCCGCCGGTGACCAGGTAGGTGCCGTCACCGCGCGCCGCAAAGTCCGGCGGCTCGCACAAAATGGCTGCGACCTTCTCGTCAGGAACCAGAACCAGCTTGCCGATGTGACCTGACGCCTGCATCAGTCGAAGGGCATCGTCAATCTCGGAAAAACGAAAGAGTCGGTGCGCGAGCGGGCGAATCTCCCCCTCGCCTAGCAAGGTCGAGATTTCGGCAAGCAGCCGCCGTGCGAGCGCCGGTCGGCGCAGCGGCAACTGGTCGACATCGATTGCGAAATACGAGACATTTTGGCGCAACGGACGCAGATGTAGGCGGCGGTTGAAGTAGAAGTCGCGTTTGCCGAGTTCGAGAAAGCGCCCGAATGGCTTTAGTAACTCGAGGCTGCGCTCCATCGCCTCGCCGCTCAGCGAATTCAGTACGACGTCGACCCCCTGCCCTTCGGTAATCTCGCGCACCGCGTCGGTAAAGGCGAGGTCGCGCGAATCGAGGACGTGATCGGCGCCGGCGAGGCGCAAGAACGCTCTTTTCGTTTGGGAACCGGCGGTGGCGATGACAATCGCGCCGCGATGTTTGGCGAATTGGATCGCGGCGAGCCCGACGCCGCCGGCAGCTGCGTGAATCAGGACATACTCGGCTGGTGCGAGCTGCGCCAAATGACCCAAAGCGTATATCGCAGTGACAAAGGCGACGGGCAGTGTCACCGCGGCGGTGAAGCTCAATTCGGGAGGGATCGCGACGACCGCATCCGCTGGCGTCACCACGCGCGTGCTCAGTGCCGCTGGGGCAAAGGCCATGACCCGGTCGCCGGCGGCCAAACCTTGGACGTCCGATCCCACGGAACGTACGATTCCCGCGCATTCTAGCCCGAAAGTCGGACCGGCAAAGCCGTCGATCAGTGCTTCTTCCGGGAGCAACCCCATCGCCCACATTACGTCGCGAAAGTTGAGACCGGCGGCATGCACCTCAATCTCGACCTCGCCCGGGGAAAGGGTGCGTAGCGGGCGATCCTTCCAGCTCAGCGAATCGAGCCCACCAGGCTCGGCGACTCGTCAGGGTCGGCACTTCCGATCGCGGCGCCCGGCGGGGCGGCAGGCCGGACCGCAGCCGCAGAACGTGACGCCCATGCGGCGTCCAGACGATCTCGGGTTCCTTCGTGGCAGCCGCTAGTTCGGCGGCGATTTGCCGGGCGCGTTCGCCCGGAGTCGCAGCGTCGGCGAGATCGACAAGATGAACCGACAGCTGCGGCAGTTCATTAACGAGCACCCGCGCCAAGCCCCAGAGCGCAGCGCCCGCTGGACCCACCGCCCTGTCGGCGCCGGCAATTGCGGCCTGCTGAGCATCGCAGGTAACGATCCAGAGCGCGGCGCGCCTCCGTTCCGCCGCGAGCGCGAGCGGCGCGAGTGCTGCGAGCTGGCGTCCCGCGCAGTGATGATCGCTATCCGATTGATCCGACAAAAACACAACGATTTCATCCGCGCCAGGGTCCCGCTCAAGACGCGCGCCAGCCCCGCCGACGTCTAGAAAATCGAGATTGTGCACTGTTTCAACGCAATGGCCCGCTACCGCCAATTGATCCAGCAGCAGCGCCCTAAAGGATTTATCACCGCCGACGAGGGTGATCCGGTGCGACGATGGCGGTTCCGCGATGACCGACTCTGCGCGCGCCGGGGCGTTGCCCCAGAACAGAGCGCAGGGCCACGGCGACGCGACCACGCCGGCAGCACCGACGGCGTGGAAATCCTGCCGCGGCGAGCTCGACGCGCCACTCCTCGCCCGATCGCATCGGCGATACCGCGCCGGCCATTAACGCGGTCGGCCACCATCCGACAGCCTGCCCGAAGATGACGTCCCAGAAGGCGTTCGGCTCGGGATCGACCGCGGCCAACAGCCCGCCCGGGACGAGGAGATCACGCATAACGGCGAGCGCCGTGGCGTCGAGCTGCAAACGGGCGCAGGCATTTACGGCCAACAAGATATCGAACCGAGCCTCGCCCAGCGCATCCACCCCATCCCGCGGGGACCAGGGTTGCGCATCAGCGCCGACGAAGGAATGCGTCACCACAGAGAGCCGATCGATCTGCTCGGCATCGGCGCTCGTCGCCAGATAGGCCAGCGCCACCCCGGACGAGGACAGGCGCTCCAGCACTCGTCGCGTGATCCCGCTGACCGCACCGACCTCAAGAATCCGCAAGGGCCGGTCCCGTGGCCACGCAGCCCCGAGGTCGTCCAGCGCATCGCACAATAAATCGAGGCCGGCGACGCTCGCCGGCGACGCCTGTAGCAGCTGCTCGACCATCGGCGACAGCCAAGGCGTCACGTGCCCCGGACCTTCGGCGAGAATTTTCGGCAGATCTTCTAAAGCGCTCGCGGCAAGCGCCAGCTCAGCGACCAAATCGGGGGCATCGGCGAGCAACAGGCGCCAGATTTCCGCTGCATTGGGCAGATCGCTCGCCGGGTCGATCCGCCACTCCCCCTCGGTCTCGGTCGCGGCGCCAAGCTGTTCTAGCGCTGTCAACAGACATTCGACGAACCCGCGCGAAGTCGGCGCCATCCGCCCGCCGTCGATCAGCTCGCCGACCGTAAAGGGCCGGCCGGAT
>CAWJTR010000011.1:0-506244 GCA_963845735.1 uncultured Alphaproteobacteria bacterium
CCATCGTAGATCGGCATTATTATCCTCCTGTCGGTTGTTTGATGGCTGCGTATCATTCTCTTGGTGTTGGGCCAAACATATTGCCCAGACGATTCATAAGAAACTCTCGTTTCGGATAAACTTATCCGAATTCTATCGACAAATCTTTAACGCGGCTTCACAACCGATCATCCCGGTTTGGGGTGGCTTTCGGTCACGAATTCCGCTGCGCTACCATCGCGGGCGAGGGTTGACGAACGTATCATGATAATGTTGGGTCAAAGCGCGAAGCTCCTGAACCTTTTTCTGCAGCGCCAAGTCGGAATCGATAGCGGCCGAAATGGTCGACGACCGGAGCTCGGGGCGGTATCCGCAACCGGGATTAGGTGGACTGCGGCTATCGGCGGTTGGTGCGCGGGCCTGGCGGTGACAGTCAACTCAAGGATGCGTTCTTTCGCCTGTTTATTCAATGGCTGAAGTATAGCAACCTGGCGGTAAGCCGCGAGCGCCGCTTGATTTTCGCCGAGCGCCTGAAGCGATTGCGCGAGGCAAAACCAAGTATTGTCTCCGTCGGGCTCTACCTCCACCGAGCGGGTGAGCAACTCCTTCGCTTCGGCGTGGGCGCCGTTCCCGGCCTTCAATCGGCCGAACCTGTAGAGCGCCAGCGCATTATCCGGCGCCAGCTCCAGGATCTGGCGATAGGCGAGTTCAGCGTCCGCCGCTTGTTCTGGTGCTCAAACTCTAAAGCCATGTCGAGCATGGCCGGAAGCCCCCGTGGATCCAGCCTGCCGCCGAGGTTGCGATTGGTCTTGGTCACCACCGACACCGGCCTCTGGCGGCGCTCTTCCTGCGGGCCAAATAGGTATTTATACGGTTCGTTCCCCTTTAAGAACTCATAGGTGGTGAAGCCGTGAGCGATGGCATGCCGAATGCTGTAGGCATGCAACAAATATCCGGCGGGCATCTCGCGATATGTTTCATCTCGCCCGGTGATGAAAAACAACAGCGATTTCTTGCAACGGTCCACCAGGGTTGCGAGAGCGGCTACCGGTCTGTCGGCGTGCCAAAATACCGGAAGAAATAATGCGCCGCTTTTCGCGCAACGACTCAGCATCCACTGATTGAGACTGACGATCTCATCGGCTCTCTGCGCACCTTTGCTCGGGACCCATTTTATCTTCCAGAAATTAAGCAACATCGACAAATTTTCATCGATGGACTTGGCGTCGACCAGGTTATACGATAATTCTCGGATGAATTTACTTTCTTCAACAGCCGGCGAATTTTTTGCCGGTTGTTGGGACTTAGGGTATTGAGGTATTCGTCCCAGCTTGCTGGCAGATTTATTAAAGGGCAAATAGCATGATCGGTTGAATCTCCGGGGAATTTATAGCTAATCGGATTTTGTACGAAGCGATTTTTATCGAAAGCCCGGAGGAAGAGGCGCCGCCGGCGATCCGACATCGTAAGATTTTCTATCTTAAACTGAGCCCAATTGAGCTTTCGCTTGATGTACTCGGCGAATGCGGGCACCGCCTCGGACTCAAACTGGGGTTCGGCGAGAATACCCGTATAATCCGAGAAACCCGCGCCGGCAAGGAAGATCTCGTTTGTGAATCCGTGCTTCTTGTCGAAATCTGTCCGCATCCGCAACGGCAGGAAGGCGGCGTATTCTTCGTCGGTCTCGTGGCGTTTGGCGGCGAGGACGAACCAGATCGACCGGTGCGTGGTCAGCCAATCGGCAAGCCACTGCCAAGAAAGGAAGAACTGCGCCTCGGGATCAGCCTCGTAGACCGCGTCCCAGTTGTGCCGGCGCGCTTCAAACTCGCTAAACCTGTCAATGACGTCAATATGCATGTGGATGTCTCTACAACCAACCCGATTTACGGAATTTCAGGGCAACAATCAACCACCTTGGCAGCACCGACGCCGGTTCGCAGCTCTTCCTTCATCCCAGTAAACTCAAGGCTAACGATATTAAAATCCCGCTAACACCCCAACCCCAGCCCTAATTTGCTCCATAAGACAAATTCGGGCGCCGGGGTCCGGCGGTTGTTGAAGCCGAGGGGCGGCTCTGGCTAGATGTCTAACAGCCGCAGCCGCGCGACCTGCGCCCGAGGATGAATTTCCGCCACCCGTTGTGCGTGGGTCGCAGCGCCCGATGGGTGGCCCAGTTTGCCCTCAGTGCTTACGCCGCTCTCAGCGCGCGGGCAGCGGGGCCGGGCAGGGGCTCGCCCTTCCCCACAGCCGGCCCCCACAACTGGCGGAGACGGTCGCGGTGGCGCAAGCAGCCAGTAGAGGGCGACGAGGGTGTGGCCGTTCTCGATGGCGCCGGCGTCGAGCATGGTTTCGACCTCGGCCAGGGTCTTGACCACGACGCGGATGTCTTCGCCTTCTTCGGGCACGCCGTGCACGCCGGTTGCCAAGGTCGAATCGACGCGGGCGCAGAACAGGAAAACGCTTTCGTCCGAGGCGCCGCGGGACGGCAGGTAGCGCTGGATCGGGATCAGTTCGCCCTCCAGCGCGAGCCCGGTTTCCTCGCGGGTTTCGCGGATCGCCACCGTTTCCGGCGTCTCGTCGGCGTCGACCAGACCGGCGACCACCTCGATCTGCCATGGCGATGCGCCGGCCAGCAATGCCGGCAGGCGAAACTGCTCGACCAGTACGACCGTGTCGCGGTCGGGATCGTACAGCACGATCGCGACCGCCTGGCCGCGCCGCAGCACGTCATGGGTTTGCGGCGTGCTCCATTCGCCGGAAAACCGGCGATGGCGAAAGCGGATGACGTCCATCCGCAAAAAGCGCTCGAAGCCTTTGGTTGCCTCGATGATCTCGACGTCGGGATGAGCCGGTGGGCTGGTTTCGCTCATACGGACGCGCCGGTGGCGACCGCGGCGGCGGTGGAAGCCGAGTTGCGCGGAAGGCGCAGGGTGAATTCGGTGAACTCGCCCGGTTGGCTGTCGACGGCGATCGTGCCGCCGTGCTCCTGGACCACGATGTCGTAGCTGATCGACAGCCCGAGTCCGGTGCCTTCGCCGGTTGGCTTGGTGGTGAAGAACGGGTGAAGCAATTTGTCGCTGCATCTCGGGCGGGATGCCGGTGCCGTTGTCGCGCACCCGCACCTCGATTTCGTCGCCGCGATTGCGGGTCGTGATCGTCAGCATCGGCGCAAAGGCCGGGTCGCCGCCTTCGCGGCGGCGCTTGTTGACCGCATAAAACGCGTTGCCGAAGAGGTTCAGGAAAACCCGGGTGAGGTCCTGCGGGACGACTTCGAGCGGGCCGAGGCTCGGGTCGAGATCGCGCTCCAGGGTGACGTTGAAGCTCTGGTCCTGGGCGCGGGCGCCGTGAAAGGCGAGGTTGAGCGCTTCCTCGATCAGCGCGTTGAGGTCGCTCTGCCGACGCTCGCCGCTGCCGCCGCGCGAATGCAGCAGCATGCTTTTGACGATTCCGTCGGCGCGCCGGCCATGCTCGGCGATCTTGGCAAGGTTGCCGTCGAGGGTTGTCATCAGCTCATCGAGATCCTCGGCTCTTGTCCCGTTGGGAGCCGAATCGACGGCTTCCTTCAATTCGCCGAGCAATTCGCGCGACAGCTCGGCAAAATTGTTGACGAAGTTCAGCGGGTTTTTGATTTCGTGTGCGATACCGGCGGTCAGCTGACCAAGCGAGGCCATCTTTTCCGCCTGCACCAGATTCGTCTGTGCGGCTTTGAGCTGGTCATGGGCGGCGCGCAGCTCGCGCTCGCGCTGGCGCTGCTCCTCGATCAGTTTGCGCAGCGCGTCGAGGGTATCGCGGAAGGCGGCCAGGGTATGTGCCATCGCGCCGATCTCGTCCGGCCCCGCGGCGGGGATCGAAACGGCGAGGTCGCCGGCGTTGAGGCCATGCATGGCGACCACCAGCCGGCGCAGCGGAACCGCGATCGAGCGCAGCACCAGCAAGGTCAGGAAGGCGCCGACCAGCACCGCAGCCGAGACCACGATGCGCGACACCCGGGTGGCCGCCGCCGCTTCGGCGACGACCTGCTCGCGAGCGGCGATTGCCTCGCGGGTCAGCTCGGCGACGGTGGCGGCGAGAGGTGGTCGACGTCGACGCCGTGCTCGCTCGCCTGCGCCAACAGCGAGTTGCCGATCACCCGATGGTCGTTGGTATATTCGTCGACTGCCTTGTGGGCGAGCTTTTCGTATTGCGCCAGTTCGCTGCGCACTGCGGCGACGGCATGCGGGCGATACAGCGCCAGCTGATCGAGATTCTGCTCCATCCGTTCCCGGGCCGCGTCGGCATTGTGCTCGGACAGCATCAGCAGGCTGACGGCGAGGTCGGTCATCCAATAGCGATTCTCGCCAAAGGCGATCTGCGCGCTGTTCGCCTCTTCGATGACGCCGAGCAGCTCGGCCGCCTTGACCATTCCCGCCGAATTCTCGGCGAGCTTGCGGTTCAGATAGAAATTGGTGCCGATCAAGAGCGAGCAGCAGCACGCTCGACAGCAGAATGAGCCGGGTCCGGATCGTCAGCCGGGCCATCATCTTGCGACCGCCACGCTGCCACCTCAGCGAAACAGCGTGATGCTCATCACGCCGCCGAGGTCGCCGAGCTTGCGGCCCTCTTTTGGATAGCCGGTAATGTCGAGTTCGCCCTTCGGCATCCCGTGACAGGCAAGACAAGACTGCGTGTAATATTCGGGAACCGCGATGCGATATGCCGTGCGCCCGTCAATGTCTACCGTGGCGGAATAGGGTTGGCCATGCGGCCAATCGGGACTGAGGAGCTTGGTCTCGATGACCTTGGTCTCCCAGGCGTCGGGCAGAGCCTTGCGGTTGCGGACGAGATCGGTCGGCGCGGTGACCTTGATTTCAGCTTCGCCTTTTGCCAAGCCATTGAAGGCTTCGCTGACCAGCCGCCCAAACACCGCCGGGATGAGGCCCTTGAACCCGATTCCCTTCTCGTTGATCGTCATTTGATTGTCGTCCATCACCGCGACGATCGCGTTCATCATCGCCTCATCAGGCGCCCCTCGCGCGAGGCCGGGTCGATCGTCGTCGGATCGACGCCGGTCGTCTTCTGATAGCGCTTTATCGCGTCGGCCAGCACCTTCTGGCCGGTCAAATGCTTGTCGCCGAGAGCGGGATCGTTGATCAGCGCCTCATTGTCGGAAATCACCGTTCGCGCATCGCGCAGCATTTCGGCCAGGTTCTGGGCGATGACGGCGTCTTTGTCGGCCGACGGGGCGTCGCCCAGGGCCGATGACGGCGCCAGGCCGGCGACGAGCAGGACGAGCATCGCGGCGGGCAGTCCCGCCAGCCATGTTTGTGTGCCTGCCGCCGACATCTTCCCGCACCCTGCCATTGTCCGGCGCAACTGAGCACACGCGCCGCGGGAGAGGCAACGAATTTGGGGCAGCATATCGGTCGACCGGATCCGGGAACGCCGGTCATGGATTCGGCGAGCGCGGGATCAGCTCCGCCAGATGCTGCTTCAGCCGATCGAAATCGACCGGTTTGGCAAGAAAGGCGGCGGCGCCAAGCTCCTTCGCGGTTCGCATGCGCTCGTCATCGCCGTAAGCCGTCACCATGACTACCGGCAGTTCCGGCCGGCGATGCTTGATCTCGCGCAACAGCGCCAGCCCGTCCATCCCGGGCATGTTGATGTCGGAGAGGATCACGATCAGCTCCGGGCCGAGCTCGACGAGGCGGAGCAACCCTTCCTCCGCTGAGGCCGCGAAGTGCAGAACATATTGTCCCTGGCGCACCTCGCGGCGAAAGCGCTGGCGAAAGAGATCCGGCAGATCGGGCTCGTCGTCGACGATCAGAATGCTGAACCCCATACCCTTGTCTCCAATTGGCGCTGCCGTGCCGGTCAAACGATCCGCCCGTCGAGGACGGCGTCGGGCGAGCGGCTTTCGATCTCGACGACCCAGAGATCCGGATCGCGCTGGCGCTGCCGGGCGATATAGGTATCGGCGTCGGCCTCGATAACCGGAACGGCGCCGGTGGCCCGCATCCACAACAACTCGCCGTCCTGCCCGCGGGCTTGGGCAAGCACCGAGCAGCCGTCGTCCCGGCTGTTGAGCTTGATCAGGATCGCGCCCAAATCGCCGTCGCCGCGCGCCACCACCGCCACCGCGACGGCGGCGAGATCGCAGCGCCGGACCAGCGCCTTGACCCATATCCCGGTTTTGAGCCGCGCTTCCATTCGGGGATGTCGGCAGATCGCCGCCTCAGCCCCGGCCAGGCGCCAGCGGCAGCCGGATATGAATTCTCAGCCCCTGTGGAATCCGGTTCTCGGCCGCGATCGTGCCGTCCATCGCCTCGACGTTGCGCCGCGCGATCCACAGCCCGATCCCGAAATAGGTTGCCGCCGCCTCGTCCGCGACTTCACCCGCCGCGTCGGCACGGCGCTCGGAGTAGTAACGCTCGAAGATGCGCTCGAGCTGCTGCTCAGGCACGCCCGGGCCGCGGTCCGAAACAGTCAGATGGGCGAAGCTGCCGTCATGGGTCAGATGGACCAGGATCTCGCCGCCCGGTGGTGAGAACGAGACGGCGTTGTCGATCAGATTGTCTAGGACGGTCTCGATCATCGCTTCGCTGCCGAGAACATAGAGGCCGGGCAGCAGATCGGCAGTGATCGTCAGATCGCGGCTGGCCAGCACAATCGTCACGTCGCGACTGTCGAGAATGGCGGATCGAGTTTGGATCATCCTGCCGATGACGCGTCCGAGATCGACTGGAACCAGCGGCTCGTCGATCAGATCGGCGGTTGCCTCGTCGAGCTCCCGCGCGGAGGCGACGAGCCCGTCGAGCCGGTCGAGCGCATGCTCGACGACGCCGATCGCCCGTCGGACGCGGCTATTGTCCTCCGGTAGGGCGCGCCGCAGCGGCTCGAGCGACTGCCGGATGACCGCGATCGGCGTCTTGAAGGCATGGGCGTTGTCTTCGGCCGTCTGCCGGATTTCGGCGGCGGAGCGGTGGAGAGCCTCAACCATGCGGTCGAACTCGGCAGCGACCTCGGCCAGCTCCGGCACATCCGCGCGGGCGCCGAACGACCCGGCATCGGGCCCCTGGTCGCGAATCCGCCGCGCCCGCCGGGCAAAACGGCGCAGTCCGCCGCGCACGCTCAACAAGGTCGAAAACGTGATCGCCGCCATCGCCAGATAGATCACCGCCGCGATTCGCACCGGCGGCGTCGCCCAATAGGGCTGGCCGAAATGCGCCGAGGGAAAGGCGTCTTGGGAAAACGAGGAGACTACCGCCCAGCAGCCCGCTGCCGTCGCCAGCGGGGTCACCGCAGTCACGATCTCGGCGCCGCCGGTGGGCCGATGATAGATCAGCGAGAACGGCATCTCGCCCCGGCAATTCTGGGCAAGGCGGTCGAGCACGCCCTGCTGCGCCAGGGTATCCCGCTCGGCTTGGAGGTTGGCGTGCTCGACCGTGGGCCACGACGCCACATAGTAAAATCCGTCGCTGCCAGCGCCTGCAGGCGCCAGCAACAGCTTGATCGTCGTCACCTCGCCGGCGAAACGGGCGAGGGTGGAGCCGAGCTGGGGCAGGGTGTCGATGTCGGCGGTTTGCAGCAACGGCAGCAAGGACTGGCTGATCACGCGCCCTTCGTCGCGCACGCTGCGCAGCAGCAGCTCTTGGCTTTCCTCGTAGGCGTTGCGGAATTCGATGTAGAGAAAGACAGGGACGAGCAGAAAGATGACCGCGAGCAGCCCCGTCTTGGTGGTCAGCGACCACGCCCAGCGCAGGCTGCGCCGCGACCTAGCTTGGTCCGGTCCAGCGGTATCCAAAACCGGCGTAGTTATGGATGTGGTCGAAATCGGGGTCGGTGTCGCGGAACTTCTTGCGGATACGCTTGATGAAGGTGCGGACATTGGCGCGGTACCCCTCTGCCCCATGACCGGCGACGAAGTCCTTGCCGTGCACGAGATCATAGATCTCGCGATAGCCGACGTCCTGCCCTGCCTTCTCGGCGAGAAGCGCCAGGATCCTGAACTCGGTCAAGGTCAGTTCGACCGTGTCCCCGGCCCACAGCGCGCGATTGATATCAAAGCGCAGCTCAAGCCGGCCGAGCGTCAGCGCGTCCGGCCGCGGCGGCTCGGCATCGGCGGCGGGTCGCGCGCCCTCGGTGATCAGCCGCAGGCGTTTGACGAGAATCGGCAGGCGTCGCGACTTGTCGATGAAATCGACCGCACCGCCGGCGAGCGCCGCTTCTTCATAGATGTCGTCGGAAAGCGCCGTCAAAAAGATCACCGGCAGCGCGATCCCACGCCCTCGCAGGTTTCGCAGCACCTCTATGCCGGTCAACTGCGGCATGCGCCAGTCAAGCAGCATTGCGTCGGCGCCGCCGCCGTCTTCGAGATAGGCGAGCGCGTCGCGGCCGTTGTCGAAGCTGGTGACTTCGTACCCTTCATCGATCAGGTTGAGGCCGAGCGATTCGCGGAAATCGTCATCGTCGTCGACGAGAAGAAGGTGCGGCATCGGAAAAGAGGCTCTAGCTTCTGCTGGCGACGAGCGATCGCAGGCAAACCTGCTGCTGGGCCGGGTCGGCGGCATCGCCCTTGAACGCGTAATGCAGGGTCCGCATCTTGCCGCTGCGCAGATCGAGGTAGAAAAACAGGTCGAGTTCGCATGAGGCGTTGCGATAGCGCCAGACCGTGGCCGGCGGCGCCTCGGACTGCTCGGTCGCGGACCCAAAGAGCTGCTTTGCCGCCGGTTGATCGAGCCCGATCAGTTTGCTCGGTCGGGGCGGCAGCGAAACCATATCGGGGGCGCGCATCGCCGATTCCGGTCCGGTCATCGCCAGCGCCTCGCCGCCCGGGTCGGAGCCCGAGGCGTCGTCGGCTGGTGGCGTCGGCTTGTGCTCCGGGACCGGAAACACGCGACGCCGCGGCGCGGGCGGCGGCGGCGGCGCTGGCGGGGGCGGGGCCGCGGCGGTTTGCGGCGCAGGCGCGGGGGGCTTTTCAGCGCAGCAGGCAAGGATGCCGATCCCCAAGCTCATCAGAGCCGGATAGATCAGCCAACGCCACCGCTTGATCCACGTCACCCCCGCCACGATTCAACCCGACGCCCTCGTCGTTTCGGCCCTAAATATAACACAGATCAACGACGCGCCAGCCTCTCGATTGCTCCGATATCACCGTCCCGGTAGATCACCACCAGCTGGCGATCATTCAGCAGGATATAGGTTTGGTCGCCATGATCACAGTGAAGCTGTGCCACCGGATAGGTCGGCGCGATCAGGAGTTCGGATAAATTCTTGCCTAGTCCGGGTTGGCGGGAAACGAGCGCGGTCAGCGTCTGGCTGCTCCAAGTGGCATAGGCAAACCCGAAAACGCCGCCGCACACCGCGTTGCCGAGCGCGGTGCTCTGGCCGTTCGGCTGGTTCACGACAACCGTGTCCGGGCGGATGGTGATCGCGTCGTTGTCGGCATTGGCCCAGGTTCCGAGGAATGGATTTTGCACCTGCGGTTGTGGCGTGGCGCAGGCAACTTGCGCCAGTAGGCTCAGCATCAAAATGGCGCGCGGGGAGGGCTGTCGGCCTCGGCAATTGGACACGCTTTCCCCCCGTTGCGGCGTGGATCAAGCCAGCATATCGCGAATGTCGCTGCGGCGCGACGAGGTCAAAGACGAACTGATGGCGCCGGCTTGACGCCCGACCGGGCCGAGGTCAGGCTGCTCGCACGACGGATGCGGCGGAGTGAGCGCGATGAAGCTGATGTGGTTTCACCTGATGCCCTACACGGAATTGCCGGACGACTTCCGCGAGAAGCATCCCTCGGTGTGGGTCGACATCCATTCCTCGCTGTTCGACCCGCGGCGCGCCCATCACATGTACAACGACTTTATGGACGAGCTCGAATTCGCCGCCGAATGCGGGTTCGACGCGGTCTGCGTCAACGAGCACCATTCGAACGGCTACGGGCTGATGCCGTCGCCCAACCTGATCGCCTCCTCGCTGGCCCGTCGTACGTCCGAGGCCGCGCTCTGCGTCCTCGGCAGCTCGCTCGCGCTACACAACCCGCCGACCCGGGTGGCCGAAGAGTTTGCGATGATCGACGTGATCTCGGGCGGGCGGCTGATCGCCGGTTTTCCGGTCGGCTCGCCGATGGACACCTGCTACGCCTACAGCCAAAACCCGAGCATGCTGCGCGAGCGCTATCACGAGGCGCATGATCTGGTGTTGCGCGCCTGGACCGAGCCGGACACCTTCGCGTTCAACGGCCGCTTCAACCAGCAGCGCTACGTCAACATCTGGCCGCGCCCGGTGCAGAAGCCGCACCCGCCGATCTGGATCCCGGGCGGCGGCTCGGTCGAGACCTGGCAGTGGTGCGCCCAGATGGATTACGTCTACTGCTATTTGTCGTACTACGGCTACAAGGCCGGCCAGGCGACGATGAGCGGGTTTTGGGACGAGATGGCGCGGCTGGGCAAGGACCGGAACCCGTACCGCGCCGGCTTTCTGCAATTCGTCGGCGTCGCCGAGACGCGCGAGGAGGCCTATCGCCTTTACCGCGAGCCGGCCGAATATTTCTATGGCCGCTGCCTGCATGTCGACCCGCGTTTTGCCGGCCCGCCCGGCTATGCGACCGAGGAAACCCAGCGCCGCGGCATCCAGAGCCAGGTGTCGCTGGCGGCGCAGGCCTCGCGCTACGAATCGAAATTCCAGATGCTGGCGCGCGAGATGGATGCGATCGTCGACAAGGGCTATGTGATCATCGGCTCGCCCGACGAGGTCGCCGCCCAGTTGCGCGAGGTCGCGACCGACCTCAATGTCGGGCACCTGATGCTGCTCTTGCAATTCGGCAACATGAGCAAGGGTTTGGCGCAATACAACACGCGCCTGTTCGCCGAGAAAGTGATGCCGCAGCTCGGCGAGGTCTTCGCCGAATGGGAGGACCGCTGGTGGCCGCAGCCGATGCCCGGCGCGGCGCGCGCGCCGCTGTCGCCGTTTCAGCCGGCTGCGGTCGCGGCCGAATAGCTGCCGCTGCCGGCTTGCCGGCGAGGCTCATTACCGCCCGCGGCGGCGGTCTTCGAGTTCGAGCGTGACCAGGCGGGCGACCGTCGTGGCGAGGTAGAGCTGGCCGACGACCGCCTCCAGATTGGCCAGGCTGCGGGCGAACGGGTTTATCGGAACGATGTCGCCGAAACCGGTGGTGGTTAAGGTCGTAAAGCTGAAATACAGCATCACGGCGATTTGGCTGGGACCGCGCCCGGGGGTGATGGCGCTAAGATTGGAGAAAGCGCCGGGGTTGAGGTCCCAGATCAGGTGATAGGCCGAAGCGAAGATCGTCGCGAGATTGAGGTACAGCACGAGAGCGCCCTGGAGACGCCGAAAGGTGATGCGGCCGGGGGCATAGACCGCGTGCGCCACGACCCAGCTCAGCGCCGAAAAGGTGAGGATGCTGCCGCCGCGGCTCAACAGGCTCACGGCTACCGGCGCCGAGTCCTGCGGTAGCCACAGGCTCGCAAATGTCGCCGACAACGCCAGCAGGATGACCAGGATGGCGCCGGGTCGGTGCGAGAGCATGACGACGATAAGTACGACCGCCAGCACCAAACTCTCACCGACCACCCGGGCAACCGGGCGCCCTTGCGCGGCCAGTGGGACAGCGACAAAGAGGGCGCCGAGTTGGAGGATCAACAGGACGGTCAAGCTCGGATCTCTGATCCGATCCTGCCAGGTGTGGATGGCGGTTCGCCGCATCGCCGAGAAACGAGAAGTGGGGGGCGTTCGGGTCGAGGCCGCTATGGACCCGCGCCTGTCTGGCAGCGAAGTGGGCGCGAGTCCAGAGCGGTGAAGAGGTGATCGACGCCGCGTCAATTCCAATCGGCGGCGGCGACGGCTAAATTCGCGTCAATCGCCACGAGGCCGGTCGCGTCGACCGGCGGAAAACCAGGGGAGCCGGCCATGCCGTCGATGTTCAACGCCCGCGACGCCGCCAATTACGAAAAGCTGATGGGGCGCTGGAGCCGGCGGCTGGCGCCGATCTTCATCGAGCATGCCGGCATCGCCGACGGCGACAGGGTGATCGAGGTCGGTTGCGGCACCGGCAGCCTGACGTTTGCCCTGCCCGAGGCAGCGAACATCGCGAGCCTCACCGCGATCGACCATTCCGAGATTTATCTGGCCGCCGCGCAGGCCAAGAACCGCGACCAGCGCATCCATATCGAGCAAGGCGACGGCGCCGCCCTGCGCTTTGCCGATGCGAGCTTCGACCGGGCGGTGTCGATGCTGGTGCTGCCCTCGGTCATCCCGCGGCCCGAACTCGCGGTGAATGAGATGCGGCGGGTTACCCGGCCCGGCGGCGTGGTCTGTGCGGCGTTCTGGGATTCGCCGGGTGGCGCTGCCGCCAACCGCATGTTCTGGGATACCGCCGCCGCACTCGATGAAGCGGCGGCCGAGGCGCGCGACCGCACCATGTCGCGGCCGATTTACGCGCCGGGCGCGCTGCCGCGGATTTGGGCCGAGGCGGGGCTGACCGAGATCGACCAGCGCTCGCTGACGATCCGCATGGATTTCGCCGATTTCGCCGACTATTGGGAGCCGTTCGCCAGCGGCGAGGGCATGCTCGGCGAATATGTCGCGAGCCTCGATGCGGCGCGGCGCGACCGCCTCGTCGGCTACCTGCGCGCCGCCTACCTGACCGGAAGGCCAGACGGCCCGCGTTCGTTTGTCGCCGTCGCGCTGTCCTGCCGCGGCGTCGTGCCCGGCTGACCGACGCGCGAACAGCGCCGGCCGACGATCCGCAATGGTCACGAAACTGCGCTCGAATGCTTTCGGTCGAGGGCAAGAGCAATATTTACTATAAGGCTGTCTGGTGTTTACTGTGGAGTCGGCTAAGGTAGTAGGGAAAGCAATTTTACATATTAACTATTCTCGGTCCTAGAAGAAATGCCAATATCGACTATTCCAGAAACGGCCCGCCGAACCAATTATTTGAGGAACCGCCGGATGGGAGGCGTCGCCGGCTTCCTTGCGATTCTATTGGCGGCCGCGCTGGCCGGAGCGCCGACCTGCGGTCGGGCGGCATCCTCCGCTACGGACCCTCACCTCGATCTCTTCCTCCGGATGATCCGAACCCGTTCCGCCAGCGCGATCACCGGTCCGCCGCCGCCGGTCTCGCAGTCCGCGTTCGAGCAAATGCTGCGGGTCCTTCCGGCGGTCAGCGTCGGCCACGGCGGCGGCCCGCCGCTGGCCTCGAGCTCTCAGAGAACGGCGCCGGTTCCGGACCCTTCGCTCTATGGCTTCTGCTATGAGGCCTGCAAGACCGAACGCGCCGTCGGCAGCTGCGGCCAACCGGCGCCGGGTGCGTCCGATCCGCCTGAGCGCCTCTGCGCCCCGGTGGTGGACAACCCAACCCTGAACGCGATCATCGGTCCACAGCTCGGGGCCGGAGTAAGCCCGTTCGTCGACGACAACACCGGCCCCGACGGCGCGCAGCCCGCCGGCTACACCTTTCTCGGCCAATTCATCGATCACGACGTCACGCGCACGACCACCGCGCTCTCGGCGCTGGGCGCGCTAAGCCTGCAAGCGCACGGCGACGCCTCGGTGCGGGCGAAGCTCGCCGCGGCCGGCATCACGCTCGGCCAGCTCGACCAGGCGATCGCCGACTCCGCGACACCAGGCTCGGCGCTCAGCGCAAACACGGCCAAACTGGATCTCGACAGCGTTTACGGCGTGCTTAACTTCGCGGCATTGACCGCGATCAGCGCGCCGTGGTTCGAGCAGCAAAACGGCGTCTACACCGGCCGTTTCGCGCTGCGCGAGGTTCAAGCCCCGACCTCGCCCAGCGCCCCGACCCAGATCGACGGTTTCGACTACGAGCGCAGCGCGGCCGGGACGGCCGAGATCCCCGACCCGCGCAATAGCGAGCACAAGATACTGTCGCAGGTCCAGAACCTGTTCGAGATCGCCCATAATGACTGCGTCGATCGCGCGCTGGCCGGGACCGCCACGCCGAGCCAGGAGCAGGTCGGCGCCGCCTTCGACGCCTGCCATCACCGGGTGCTGTGGACATACCAGACGATCGTCGCCACGGATTTTCTGCCGCGCATCTCTGCCGAGGCGACCCTGAACCGCGTCGCCCCGGGAGCGCTCCATGCTTATGTGCGCGACACCACCGCGACTTCGATCTTGCCGGACCCGGCCGATGTCCACACGTTTCTCTATAGTTGCAAGCCGGGGCGCGGCAACGAAGCGACGATCCATATCCCGCACGAATTCGCGGTGGCCGCATTCCGGCTGGGCCATTCGCTGGTGCGCGACGCTTACGTTCTTCACGACGAGGTGCGCGACGCCGACGGCAAACTGCTGACCGGACAACCCCGGCCGATTTTCGCTGCCGCTGGTCAACCGGAAGCTGCGGGAACTCATTGGCGACAACCCGCTTCAGCCCGGCGACGTGATCGATTGGCGCTATTTCTTCGATACCAGCGCAAAGTCAGCTCAGGCGTCCCGACCGCTCGACACGCTGATCTCGGACAAGCTGTTCTCGCTGCCGATCGCAGCCCTTCCGCCCGGCCCGGCGGCAGATGGCAAGGATACCCCGTCAGAGCGTAATCTGCCGCGCCGCAACATCCTGCGGGCGTCGGAACCGACTTCCGACCTGACCGGGGCGGTCGGGCTCGCGACCGGCGAAGAGGTGGAACGTTACGCCGCACGGCGGATTACCGGTTTGCAAGACGCGACGGTCGAGGTCAGGCAGGTTCTCGCGACGCGGCTGGCGAGCGCTGGTTTCGATCCGGACTTCCTCGGGGCCTCCACTCCGCTTTGGCTTTTTGTCCTCGCCGAAGCCGAAAGTACAGAGCACGGCCAGCGCCTCGGCGAACTCGGCAGTCACATCGTCGACGAATTTCTGCTCGGCTCGCTGCGTTGTGACGAGGCATCGGTCCTCTACGCCGACCCGGCCCACTTGTATGGCTGGGGCCCGACCGAGAGAATCGCCCGCCATCGCCGCTATTCGATGCCCGAGCTGATCGCCTATCTGCAAGCCAATGCGATGGTGAGCGGCGAACCGGTTCGGCTGTTCAGCCGATAGCGTAGAGGGCGGGGCGGGGACCGCGGTGGGGAACACGCGTGCGGCAAGCACGGCCAAAATGATGTATTGAATACTGTAGGCGTCCCGCGCGATCGGACCTCTCGGGGGCCGGTTCTCTCGCGACCGCGGGCGGCGCCGGCGACGGCATTTTCCGGATTCGGGCCGGTCCGTCCGACCGACGCGAGCAGAAGGGAGTTAGCGCAATGGCGCGCCTGCCTTATCTCGACAAATCCGATGTTCTGCCCGAGCACCAGGACCTCCTGGCGCGCAACATAAATCTCTATCGGTTGCTGGCGCACAGCCCACGCGCGGCGCGCAGCCTCAATACCTTGGCGCGGTTCATTCGCGACGGCAGCCGGCTCGATCCGAGATTACGCCAGTTGGCGATCTTGCAAGTCGGCTATGTGACCCGGTCGGCCTACGAGTATTCGCATCATATCCGGATCAGCCGAGAATTCGAGGTGTCGGACGACGATATCCGCGCAATCGCCGAGGAAACCGCCGGACGGACGACGACACTCGAACCGCTGGCCAGGGCTGTGTTGCGCGCGGCCCGCGAAATGACCCTCGATGTCGCGCTCTCCGACGACACCTTCGCTGCGCTACGCCAAGGGCTCGACCCAGAACGGCTCACCGATCTGATCATCACGATCGGCCACTACAACAGCCTGGTTCGCGTGCTCGCGGCGATGCGGATCGACGTCGAGGACGAGTACCTGCCCTACCTCGACGAGTTCCCGCTGCCGGCGGGGTGAGGACCGCCGCGAGCCGGGTTTACTGGCTGGCCAGCGCCCGAGCCAGCTGGCTCACCGCCTCCTGATGCTTCTCGTTTCTGATCTCGGCGAAATTGCGCGCGATTTCGAGCAGCATGCGCTGATGCGGCGTGACCTGGCGCGGTCCTTCCTCGCCGATCCCCTCGTAGAAATGGCTGACCGGCGCGCTCAGCGCGCGGGCAATCTCGAACAGCCTGCCGGCCGAAACGCGATTTATCCCGCGCTCGTATTTGTGCGCCTGCTGATAGGTGACGCCGATCATCTCGGCGAGCTGCTGCTGCGTGAGCCCCAGCATGATGCGGCGCTCGCGAATGCGCGCTCCGACATGGTCATCGATTGCGGCGGTCGACCGCCCTCTCTTCGGCTTAGCCATATCTTCACCCGTGCAAGTTTGCTTCAAGCACCGATCGTAGTCTACGCCGCCCTATCAACACGATAACGAGCCGGCCAATTCCGCCGGCTCGCCTAAGCGGCCCAGAGAACGCGATCAACGGACCTTCGATCTCGACGTCTATCAACGAGAACGGCAGTCCGAGCCTCCAATAATCCCCAAAGTGGTATCGTAGCATCCGGATGACAAGAGGCGGATAAGCGGCGCGATCCGAACTTGCTCGCATTCGCAGCGCCGCAAGTTGGGCGCGGGCTTCGCCGGCCTGACCGGGGCTAGGGGCAGCGAAAAATGGCAGTCGACGGTGATCGCGGCGCGAGGGTCGACCAGGCGCGCGGCCTGATGCTCGCGTTCCTCTTGGCCGGTCTCGCCGGCATGGTCGACGCGATCGGCTTTCTTCGCCTCGGTCACCTGTTTGTCTCGTATATGAGCGGGAACAGCACACAGTTCGCGGTCGCGCTCGGCCGCGGCCGGGTGACCGAGGCCGGTTCGATCCTGTGGTTGATTGCGCTGTTCGTGGCGGGTGCGGCAGGCGGGCAAATGATTGCACATTTCTCCGGCCGCTGGCATCTGACCTGCGTGCTCGCCGTGGTGGCGCTGCTGCTGGCGGCTGCTGCGGTGTTCGGAACGGCGCCCGAGCCGATGGTGCTGGCGATGGGAGCTTTGAACGCATCGATGCACCGCGCCGGAAAGGTTGCCGTGAGCCTGACCTTTGTCACCGGAACTTTGGTCAAATTCGGCCAAGGATTGGGCGATTTTCTGACCGGGCGGGGCGCCGGTTGGGCCTGGGCGGAGCAGGCCTTGCCCTGGGTGGGGTTGGTCGTCGGAGCGGTTGCCGCCGGCGCCGGATATGTGCGGATGGGGGCCGCCGTGATTTGGATTCCGGTGGCCGCCGCCTGCCTGCTGACCCTCTGGTCGGTCGCTATCCCGGAGCCGGAATAGCCGGCGCGGCAACACAGGAGGCGAGGCGCGCGCGCAGTTCTTTGCCGTCGAGGTTCTGGCCGATCAGCACCAATCGGTTGCGCTTGGGGCCGGGTCCCGGGCTTTCGTCGAGGGTGAACCGCCTGCCGACGAGATGAAGGACGTGACTCTTGTCACTCCCATCGACCCACAAAATTCCCTTGCCGCGGAACACGTTGCGCGGCATTTCTTCGAGAAAGGATTGAAACCGGTCGGCCGCGAATGGTGCCGCGCTCTCGAACGAGACGGCGTCAAATCCGTCGCCTGCCAGGTGATCATGACCGTGATCGGCGAGATACCGGTCGGACTGGAACAGCCCGGCGCTGAGCACCAATGGCAGCGGAATTCGGGCCTGGGTGGTGCGGACGATTCGCGCCCCTTCGCTGATCGCGCGGATCTTTTCTTCGATGGCCGCCGCGACGACGGGGCCGACGAGGTCACATTTGTTCAGCAGCACAACATCGGCGTAGCGCAATTGATTGGCGGCGGCTCTGCTGTCGAACAGATCGAGGCTGAAGTTTTCCGCATCGGCGACCGCGACGATCGAATCGACGCGAACGGCATCGCGAAACTCCGATCGTAGAAAGGTCAGCACGATCGGCAGCGGATCGGCGAGGCCGGTGGTTTCGACGATCAGATATTCAACTGGCGGCTCGTTGCGCAGCACGCGAAAGATCGCATCGACCAGATCATTGTTGATCGAGCAGCAGATGCAGCCGTTGCTGAGTTCGACCATGTCACCGGCTGCGCCGATGATCAGCTCGTTGTCGATCGCGAGATCGCCGATCTCGTTGACCATGACCGCGATCCTGAGCCCATGCTGTTGGGCCAGGATATGGTTCACCAGCGTGGTCTTGCCGCTGCCGAGAAAGCCGGTGACGATCGTGACCGGCAGGCGGGCTTCACCTTCCATCAGCGCGAGAAAGGTGTAGGTGGTGCCGACCGCGGACTGGCTGACCGCGTCGCCAAAGGCGTTGGCGAGCGCGTGCAATGCGCGCCAGCCGGTGCAATGCCCGGTGATGATGTGCGCAATCGCGAACGGCCGCAGCGCTTCGACCGTATCCGGTATCAGCCGTTCCATGACGCCGCCCAGATGCAGGCCGCCCATCACGCAATGGATCGGCAAATCGGGGAAGAGATTGCGCACCTCGGTGCAGACATTGACGATTCCGGCATGCGAGCAGGCGCTGAAGACGATCAACCCGAGATCGCGGACATGGGCGACGAGCATGCGCTCATCCATCAGCAACGGATCGGGCTGCCACGGCGCTTCGGGGCCGGTGCGGCTGAGGTGATCGACCCGGCCTTTCTCGAAGGCGCTGAGCCGCGGGATCTCGCCGCTCAAATAGAAATGGCCGTCGAGCAGCAATCGTGCCGCCGGGTCGTTGACGACCGTGGCGCCCAGCGCCTCCATCTCGGCCGGGGAGGGGACCTTGGCGGCCGGCACGACCGTCCCGCTGCTCAATTGGACCGCGCGCTCGTTGAACATGCCGGGGTTGACGTGGACGGTCGCCTTGCCGCCCTGGTCTCGGATCGCGTCGAGTGCCGCCGGCAATGCCGCCATGTGGTCCCAATGGCCGTGGCTGACCGCGATGCATTCGATCTCGCCCAGCGCGATCCCGAGATTGGCGCAATTGCGGATGAAGATCGCGCCTTCGGGCCCGGTGTCGAACAGCATCGTGTGACGCATGCCGGCGGCGGTCGAGACCAGCCTGCAGCCAAAGCCGAGATTGGCGCACAGCAATGCCTCGCCCGACAACGCCTTGGCGCCGGCGCGCACGATGTTGGCGAATTCGGAGACCGCGAACAGCGTCTTGCTGACGTAATTGTCGCTGACGTCGTCGGTGATGACATCGACAGTCAGAGAATTCTAGCGGCGCCAGGGGAATTCGCGAACTGCCGTTGCCGGTCACGCGATCGCTCCGCGTCATTTCGAACGAACCTACGCCAGGGGCGCCGGAAGGGCAATTTCCTTGCCTTGCGTCTCTCGCATCGAGCGTCTCTCTCGGAGGCAAGTCGACTTCGCCTCGCTGCCGACCACAGACGCCTAGACTTGACCGGAGCGTGATCACCGGGTATCCGCTCGCGCTCTGCGCTCCGACCAGTGCGAATAGGAACCGATCTACGCCCCCCGCTGCCACACTCAGCCTACCATTGGGGTGCACAGGACAACGAGGCGATCGCCCGACCTTAGATCATGAGGTAGAGCCTCCTCCAGGTGTCTTGGAGCCCGACTTGCCGCCTGCGCCAGCACCAGTAGAGCCGCCACCTCCGCCAGCGCCGCCACCCCCGGCACCGGTGCCCGCGCTTGCACCTTGTCCGCCGGCCCCAGAGGGTGATGTCGGCAGCCGCGGGTCGGCTTGGGGTAGCAAGAATATAACGAAATCTCCCAATACCCCCGCCTGGTAGTCGGTTTCAGAAATGTAAAGCCGGTGATTTTCAAACGTTCCAAGATAGTGATCTTCATTCCCCTGTGGAAGTTGCTCCGGCCTCACGTAGCCTGTCTTTACAGCCAATGCGTCTGGTGATGTGTCAAAGTATAGACACCGCCCTTTAATTTAGCCATTGACTCCATTAAACTTATTATAGACATTTAAAAGTCTACGAAACGCAACATTAACTGCAGCGATATTGCCATTTTTCGCATCATTAAACATGATTTGAGTGTAGTTATTGGTGGATTGCCCGAATTCTGTCCCGGCCTGCTGTTCCAAGATCCTAAGAATATCCTGAAGTAGCGTTTGTTTATTGGTAGAATTATTTACGGCGGTACTGTTCGTTTCTTTCGTGCATTTGCCAGGCGTCGCCGCTGGCTTTTTGCCAGGGTCGGCAATGTCCTAGTTGCCGTACCCACCGGCAAGGGGTATATTGCGCCCGATGAAGCGCCTTGCGCGGATTTTATCGGCAATTTATGCGTCTCCCTGTTCCATCGATGGAAGGCGGAGCGCATTTTCGTGATTCTTAACCTCGTACTACGACGAAGCTGGCACACATGGGGGATCGCCAGTGACTGTTATGGCGGGCGTCATGGCGACGGCCAATCAGTGGCGTCGCTTCGGAACTATCGCAGCGAAACTAAAGCGCAACTATGATTTTGGCATTTTCCATACGATTGATTTCAAAGCCAAACGCGGCGAATTTAGGGGATGGTCTGTTCAAAGCGTCTCTCGCTACTTACTGAGCTTAGTAATGCGGCGAACGAAAAGAACATTATGGAAGGAGTTATGTGCGTACTGAGTAACAAAGAATATGAGGAGTAGTATAAGGGAACCTGCGCTACTTTGGGCAAGATAGCAAATACGGATTGTGCTTCCGAAGCTGCTTGCTTCATTTGATGTTGGACGTAACAGATCGGCTGGGAACGCACAAAAAGTTCCCGGAAACTAGGCTCAACGTTGTTTTGGAAAGCGGAGCAGACGGGGCTGACGGTGCGAAATCCATCTTCGATGATATGAAACGGGAGATGGAGAGTATCGGCCTCAATCTTCTCGGCACGCTCACCTTTGCCTCAAAGGGTGATCCTGATAGTGATGCTCTTTGGCTTCCTGACTTCCTCGCGCACCTGACATTCATGCGGGGCGATTCTGTACCGGTGGAGCCTGGCGCGCCTTACGCCCAAAATCGGCTTATGCGGGATAGGGGCGGCCTTACCTTATTGCGGTTCCGTGAGGGAGGCCTCGCCGATCTAAAACGGCGACTTATCGAACAGGTACGAACCAAACGGCTGGCTAAGAGGAAGCGTCCTTTTTTCGTGTTTGACGGAGACACGAGCTAGCGGGAAGGTGGGGCGTGCGAACGACCTTTTTGAATACGCGCTCGAATTCCTCCGGACTGTCATCCGTCTCAGCGGCGCGAGCGGCTTCGATGAAGCGCTTCGACTGTTCAGGGTCGTCCGGCTGGGGCTTTGGCTTGCGAGGCATGGCCACTCCGCTACCGGGAAAGAAGCTGCCTGATGTAGACGAGCGTACCTCCTACGATTGCACCGAACAAGCCCCATTTGAAGCTCCGCCAATCGTAAGGCCAGACATTCCCGGGGCCAAGGAGATAGGCTGCAAATGGCCCCCGAGGCGAACCGATATAGTACTTAAAATAATCGCCGCTAACGACATATCCGAGACCGACGCCGCAGACGCATCCAAGGGCGATGGCAAGCACCAATGCGATAGCGTGCTCTCGGTGCCAGCGGAACGGATTTACAGAGAAAGGTTCTTTCATGTCAGTGCGGCGGCGAGATGATGATGCGGGGGTCTAATCGTGCCGAATCTCGACAGGACCGAATTGCTCGGGCAATCGTTCCGGCGGAACAGAAGCGAGCGGCAATAGAGTGCGAGCTAGAGCGCATAGGGTTTCTGCCGACACCGGAATGTCGAGTAGGGTTCCGTAGCCTCGGGAAAAGCGGATACGGGCTATTTCTTTACCTTCACTCGCCCATAGACCTGCAAACTCTAAATCGGCTGTCACACTGTAGCGACATCGGCGCATTAATAAGGGAAGCTTGTGCTCGCGACGATTTGCCATAGGTTCGCTCCTGGGTTGGTTGGCACTTTCTCGGGTGGCGATAAAGGCGGGGGCGGATGTTACGGCCCGTCCCCGTCGATGAATGGCAGCCGCAGTTGGCGCGGGTCTTCGGACGACCGGGATCTCTGCCAACTCTGTCGATCCTTAAAACGGCGGCTCAGCTTCGCTCTGGCGCTGGCGACGAGTCGTTCGATAGGTAAGCCGTTTGCCGACAACGTCGCGCAATGCCCGCTCCGCGCGCTCTACATCATCGATCGGCCAGGTACCGATGCAGGTGCGCTTCGCTGACGTGGTGATAGGTGCCGATGATGCCGCGCTTGAGGATCGAGAAGTAGCCCTCGGCTGTGTTGGTGTGCCGGAAATAGCCGCGGACATATTCCTCTGCAGAGTGGTTCACGGTTCCATGTCCGGTGAACCCGCGACCGATTGTAGGATACGCCCGGCTTTCATCGGTCATCAGGTAAGTCGCTTTATTCACATTGGCGACGATGATCGGCTTCAAAGTCTGCCCGGTCACGTCTGGTACGTGGAAGCTGCGAACCTGACCATTGCGTTCGACAAGCGAGAGAACGGGAGCCTTAGGCGGGATTTTGTTCTTCCGGTTCCGCGCCTTCCCGCCGACATAGGTTTCGTCGATCTCAACGACTTGGTTCTGACCACCGAGCAGGCCAATATCATTGATATTGAGCACCATCATTGCTTCACGGATGCGATGCGACAGGAACCATGCGGTCTGCAATGTGATGCCGAGAACACGATGCAGTTGGTGGGTGCTCATACCCTTCTTAGACGAGCACAGCAGGTGCATAGCCTGCTGCCAGACATGCAACTTGATATGGCTGGATTTGAAGATGGTCCCGACTTTGACCGTGAAGGGCTTCCGGCAGGCATAGCACTTATAGACACCGATCCGGGTGCTTTTGCCCTTCAGTGCCCCGCTTTTGTCAATCACACCGCAATGTGGACAAGGACGGCCATTGACCCAAAGTCGCGATTCCACGAACCGATAAGCAGCTTCTTCGCTATGAAAATGTGCGGCAGAAAGGACGGATCGCATGGCGTATCTCCTTGATGAGAGATACCATAATTCTAAGAGCATTTTCCACTTAGATTGAGGCGTATCCGGCATGATCAAGATAGTGGGAGCACTCGGCGGCGGAGAAGTCGTCCAGCAGCCGGCCGATGGCGTCCCACAGTGATGCGATGGTGCGCGCGGCGGTGCGGCGCAACAGCGCCTTGAGCTTGGCGAAGAGCATCTCGATCGGGTTAAAGTCGGCTGCCGGTGCGCCGCCAGCGGCCAATCCAAGCGGTCGCCGTCGACTCGCCGATGCCCAACCGGCGTCCCGCCCCGCGCGCCGAAAAACCGCCCTCAACCGCGCGGATGACGCGGATCCGCAGATCGCTCGAATACGCCCTCGCCATGCCGTCCCCCAACAGCACCTATGGGCGCATTCTCGCTCAATCCACCATATTTGGAAATCCCAGCCGGCGAAAATTTCGAATCTACCCAACTGGAAACCGCTCTAATTTCGCGGAACCGGGAATTCACGGGAATCTTGATTTCCGTCCTGGTCGGAGCGCTTTTCGGCACGGCGGCAGCCTTCAGTGGCGAAACCTGACGATGATCATACGATCGTTTCGCGGCCAAACCGTGGCGGCGAAGGTTGCCGGCGCGTCTCGCTTAGCTCACGTCCGACAGGTTGTCGCCGGGTTTTTTCTCGAGCGCATAAAGCACGATTTCGCTTTCCTTGCCGCGGAGCCGCAGGTCGCCGAGCGGGCGCTTGGCAATATTGGACGGCAATTCGAGGAGATCGACCAGTGTCCTCGAGGCAAGAACCCGGTCGCCGGTCTGCCGGCAGAATTCCTGGATGCGGGCAGCGGTATTAACCGTATCGCCGAGAAAGACGATTTCCTTCTTGATGGAGCCCATTTCGCCGGTCACCACCGGACCGCAGTGCAGTCCGGCTCGGCAATGGATGGCGGTGCCGAACTCGCGCAGATAGACCGGGCTGAGCACGGCCAGCCGGTCCAGAGCATCGAAACAGGCGCGCACGCAGTGCGCGTCCGATATCCCATCCGCCAATTTCCAGGTCGCGATCAGCTCATCGCCGACATATCGGTGGATTTCGCCATCGGCCCTCACGATCGGGTCGGTGATATCGAGAACAAAGCGGCTGACCAGGCGGTGGAAGGCGAGCGCGCCGAGCCGCTCGGCAAGGGCGGTCGAGCCCTCGATATCGATGAACAGGAACACGCGATGCTCCAGCCGCGGCCGGTAATAACGGCCGGTGACGAAGTTGAGCAGCGCATTTTGACCGAGCAGACGGTTGACGTCGTTAATGAACCTGATGGTCAAAACCACAGCAAAGGCAAACACCACATCCTGACGCTCAATCGGCAACCACACCCCAATTTCCGAGGGCGCGGGAAATAACCAGGCTCCTGTCACCAGGCCGAACAAAATAACGATCAGATAGATGACTGTTTTTATTGCCAGATGCACCAAGAAGGGCATGCTGCGCAGCCGTGCCATCGCCGGCTGCGCCAACACCTGCTCGAAAGAAGACAGAATGCCGGTAATCACCACCCCGGTGAGCACCCCGCGCGGCAGACCGCCAACACCCAGAAGCGGCCTTCCGTCCGAGAAGGCCATCATGTGCGCATAGGCGGCACCGACGACCGCGCCGATCGAGGTGAACCACAGTATGTTTCTGAGCGGCGGAGGGAGGTGGCGTCGAAGATGCATGCTGCGCCGGCGATCGGCTTGCTGCAGGGATGTCCACTCTACCATGACGGGCGGCGCTTAGGTTCGCGGTCCAAGGGCGCGCCGCACGACGAGGACAGTACTACGCCGAGATTTGTGCCGTTCGACCCGACGCGCCCGGGCGTGACGCGATATTGACGTTCCCCGCGTCAGGTTCCGTGACGGGCATGCTGCAGGCGGGGCGTCGGATGCCTTTCTCGATCGTGGAACGAGACGGCCATATCGTCGTCAACTCTCCGTACCACCCCAACTTCCCGGCCAGGGCGCGCGGCCTCGGCGGCGAATGGGATGCTGTCCGGCACGTATGGGTGTTCGACGCCGCCGAGCAGGACCGGGTAACGGCGCTATGCCGAGAGATTTATGGCCCGGACGGGCCGGAAACCGGCAAAGACCGGTCGGTCCCGTTCCTGAACGCCCCGGCGCGTGGCAGGAACAGCAATCAGTTCGCCGAAGGGGCCGCGCGGCCGCACTATTACGGTCACCGCGACCGGCTGCGCGAGCGGATGATGGCTGCCGGAGCCGATACCCTTCCCGATTACGAATTGCTCGAAATGCTATTGTTCGCCGCCTATCAGCGCGGCGATGTGAAGCCGCTGGCCAAGACCCTGCTGGCGAAACTCGGCGGCTTTGGCGGAGTGATGGCCGCCGATCCCGACGCGCTATCGCAAGCCGGCCTCAACCTCGCCGGCATCGCCGCGATCAAGGTCGGGCGCGAGGCGGCGTTGCGGCTGATGCGCACGGAATTGCAGCAAGGGCCGGTGGTCAATTCATGGGACAAGCTAATCGATTATTGCAATGCTCAAATTGTCCACAATAAGGTCGAAGAGTTCCATATCCTGTTTCTCGACCGCAAGAATGTATTGCTCAAGCACGAGCGCCAGCAGCGCGGCACGGTCGACCATACCCCGGTCTACACCCGCGAGGTGGTCAAGCGCGCGCTCGAACTCGGCGCCTCGGCATTGATCCTGGTGCACAACCACCCCTCGGGCGACCCGACCCCGTCAAAGGCCGATATCGCCGTGACCCAAGACATCAAGAAAGCTGCCGCCCCGCTGGGCGTCGTGTTGCACGACCACGTCATCATCGCCCGCAACCACCACACCAGCCTGCGCGACCTCGGACTGATCTAGGCAGAAGCGATCGAAATTTCGTTGCAGCGCGGCTCGATCGGACGGAGGATCGCCTTACTAAGCCCGGGAAGCTGGGGAATGTCGGCGGCTTAATAGGAAATCGTTAAATCAAAATTCGAGGATAGTCCCGGGCATAGCGGAACGTCGGACGATATGATGGACGAGATAGCGCCAACCCGCAGCCTCGTAAGACGGCTGTTGTGCCAATTTCCGCCGCTCCGCGATTGGTTTGAGGAGGTCGATCGGCTCGCGACCGATGCAAGAGTATGGCGCAACGTGCGAATTGCTCTTGAAAACGAGAGGATCATCGCGGCAACCCGTCATATCATCGCCGACGTAGAGCAGGCGGCGATGATTGATTTCCTATCGTACCTTACGCCGCGCCGCTCGGTAAAATTTGGCAAGATCAGACTGGGCCGTGATGGCGACGGTGGTTATGTGCTGTTGGACGACTTCACTGGCGTGTCCGCGGCCCTGTCTTTCGGTATTGCGGGAGACTGTTCCTGGGATACAGCCATCGCAGAGCGTGACATCGATGTCTATCAGTACGATCACACCGTTGACGGGCCACCGACAGCCAATGCTCGGTTCCGGTTCTTCAGGAAGAAGATCGCCGCAGTGTCCTCCGATCAAGCGGAATCGCTTGGCTCCGCGCTCGCAAAACTGCCATCGACGGCAGAACGCCTCATCCTGAAAATGGATATCGAGGGTGCTGAGTGGGATGTTTTTGATGCCGCAACATCTGAAGAGTTGGCCCGCTTCGCGCAAATTGTCGCCGAGTTTCATGACTTTGAAAACGTCGCTGACCCGGCTTGGCGCGACAAGGCAGGGCGCGTTCTGGCCAAGCTTCGATCGGTATTCGACATCGTCCATGTGCACGGCAACAATTTCGGACCGTTGAACGTCGTTGCGAATGTCGCGATCCCCTCAACGTTCGAGCTGACCCTAGCCAACCGAGCGATCTACGAATGCCAAGAAACCGACGAGATCTTCCCGACGGCCCTTGATCAGCCGAATTACGCCGGTCGGCCTGACATCTTTCTCGGTAGCATGCGGTACAGATAGGCAGATTTCAACCAATCTGCTTTCATACGTGACCGGTGATTGAGCGCGATCGGGACGGGTTGTGGTTGCGGCTGATGCGGACGGAATTGCAGCAGGGCCGGTGGTCAATTCCTGGGACAAGCTGATCGATTATTGCAATGCCCAAATCGCCCACAACAAGGTCGAAGAGTTCCATATCCTGTTTCTCGACCGCAAGAATGTATTGCTCAAGCACGAGCGCCAACAACGCGGAACGGTCGACCACACCCCGGTCTATACCCGCGAGGTGGTCAAGCGCGCGCTCGAACTCGGCGCCTCGGCATTGATCCTGGTGCACAACCATCCCTCGGGCGACCCGACCCCGTCGAAGGCCGACATCGCCGTCACCCAGGACATCAAAAAGGCCGCCGCCCCGCTCGGCGTCGTGCTGCACGACCACGTCATCATCGCCCGCAACCGCCACACCAGCCTGCGCGACCTCGGACTGATCTAGGCAGAGGCGATCGAAATTTCGTTGCAGCGCGGCTCGATCGGACGGAGAATCGCCCTAATAGGCTCGGGAATCCGCTTGATAGGTAATGTTAAAATCAAAACTCGAGGATAGTCCGAGCATAGAGGAATGTCGGACGATATGAAGGACGAGATAGTGCCAACCCACAGCCTCGCAAGACGACTGTTGTGCCAATTGCCGCCGTTCCGCGATTGGTTTGAGGAGATCGACGGGCTTAGGTCCGATGCGCGGGTGGGGCGGGCCGTGCGAGATGGTGTTCAAGCCGAAAGGATCATCGCGATAACCCGCCATCTCATCGCCGACGGACAGCAGCCGGAGATTATCGATCTTCTGTCCTACCTCACGCCGCGCCGCTCGGTAAGATTTAGCAAGATCAGACTGGGCCGTGATGGCGACGGCGGTTATGTGCTGTTGGACGATTTCACTGGCGTGTCCGCGGCCCTGTCTTTCGGTATTGCGACAGAGTGTTCCTGGGATACAGCTATCGCGGAGCGCAACATCGATGTCTACCAGTACGACCACACCGTTGACGGGCCGCCGACCGCACATGCTCGGTTCCGTTTTTTCAAGAAAGAGATCGCCCCGGCGCCATCGGATCAAACGGAATCGCTCGGCTCAGTGCTCGCCAAGCTGCCATCGGCGGCAGGACGCCTCATCCTGAAGATCGATATCGAGGGTGCTGAGTGGGATGTTTTTGATGCCGCAACATCTGAAGAGTTAGCCCGCTTCGCGCAAATCGTCGCCGAGTTTCACGGCTTTGCCAAAGCCGCTGACCCGACTTGGCGTGAAAAGGCACAGCGGGTTCTGGCCAAACTGCGGTCGCTGTTTGACGTGGTACATGTGCACGCCAACAATTTCGGACCGTTGAACGTCATTGCGAACGTAGCGATTCCCTCAACGGTCGAGTTGACCCTGGCAAACCGAGCGATTTACGAATGCCACGAAACAGACGAGATCTTCCCTACGGCGTTGGATCAACCAAATTGGGCGGGCCGTCCTGACATTTTCCTCGGCAGCATGCGGTACGGATAGGCAGATTTCAACCAATCTGGTTTTATACGTGGCCGGTTATTGAGCGCGATCCGCTCAGCGATGGCGCCAGACCTTGAGGGCCGAAATCACCAAGATCACGGCGAGCAGCGGGAGCAAGATCGATGACGGCACCAGCCCAAGCAGTCGGCCGCCGACGAAACTGCCGATAATCGACCCCGCCGCCATCACCAGCACAAACCCCTTATTTTGCCCGAGAACCACGAAACTGCGATCCCGGCTATAGCGGGTAAAACCGACGAGCATCGTCGGTAGGCTCACTGCGAGTGACAAACTACCGGCGAGTTTGATATCCGCACCGAACAGCAGCACGAGCGTAGGGATGAGCAACACGCCACCTGCAACACCGAGCAGCGCGGCAACGATGCCAATCGCAACGCCAGCCGCAACACCGGCGATTGCCTGAGCGGCACCCGTCAACATGGCCCCCGATGTTGCCACGTCGTGACCGAGCAGCAGCACGCCGGCAATACCGACCAGCAAAATAGCGATGACGCGATAGAGCGATTGCGAGGCCAGCCGCGTCGCCCACCCGGCCCCGAACCAAGCGCCGAGCAGACTGCCCGCACAGTAGGTTGACGATGATCGACCAATGCGCGGCCAGTGCCGAGAACGGCACGGCCGATGCGCGAAAGGGCAAGGCCGATGCAACGACAACAAGGCTCATCGCTTTGTTGAGGATCACAGCTTGCAGCGCCGCGAACCGGAACGCCCCGATCAGCAGCGGCAGCCGAAATTCCGCACCGCCAAGACCAATCAAACCCCCGAGCGCGCCGATGACGGCACCTCCGACGAAAGCAAGTGGCGTGCGGCGCGTGGCCGGCCCGGATAATTCGGTCGCCGTCGCCGTCGCCGTCGCCCTCGCGTGTTCGCTCATTGCCGCCTCTCGCGCTATGGCAATATAGCTATAGCGCGAGACATCGCTATGGCAAAGAAGCTACAGCGGCTCGCTCATTAGATTTTTGCGCCGGCGTCTGGCCGTGCCCGCCGTGCTAGCGCCGCCATATCATCGATAGCCATGGCAGCGGCGCGTTCATGAACGCTGCGATAGCGTTCCAGCACTTCCGCACCGAACGGCGTCAGCGTTGCGCCGCCGCCGCCAGAACCGCCCGGTGCGGCCGTCACCACGGGTTCGGTGAAGGCTTGGTTCATGCTGTCGAGCAGCAGCCACGCCCGCTTGTAAGACATCCCCATCTCACGTGCAGCGGCCGAGATCGAACCGGTATCGCGGATACTTTCGAGCAGCTTCGCTTTGCCGGGCCCGATCCGCGCGCCGGATTCAAAAACGATGCTAATCCTGAGCCTCGCCATCCGCGCACTGTGTGAGGTTAAGACTCTGACCGAGTTCGGGGATGCAGGTGGAGCTGGCTTAGGCTCTCCGGTGATTTCCAGCCGGTCACAATGAGGGTCGAGGTGCGTCTGCTCTTGGGTTTGGTGTCCTCCAGGAACATCGTGCCGTTGTATATCCGCAAGTACTCGCGAGAGAAAGCTCCGGATGCGGATGTCATTCCCTGTTAACGCGTTGCGCCGGGCGGGCGGGTAAACATAAGATGCCGCCGCCCTCGCATCGCGAGCGGAGGGTTTGGAGAGGCCGAAGTTATGCTGTCCAGAGCGAATACGGCGTTGTCGCAGATCCACATGCAGATCATGTGGAGCCGGCTGATCGCGGTGGTCGAAGAGCAGGCGCAGACCCTGGTGCGCACCGCGTTTTCGACGACGGTGCGCGAGGCCGGGGATTTGTCGGCGGGGGTGTTCGACCGCGACGGCAACATGCTGGCGCAGGCGGTGACCGGCACGCCGGGCCACGTCAACTCGATGGCGGCGGCGGTCAAGCATTTCCTCGACGCCTTTCCGCTGAGGACGATGCGGCCGGGCGACCATTACATCACCAACGACCCGTGGCTGACCTGCGGCCACCTGCACGATCTGACCGTGGTCAGCCCGACTTTTCTGAATGGCGAGGCGGTCGGCCTGTTCGCCAGCACCGTCCATGTCGTCGATATCGGCGGGCTCGGCATGGGGCCGGACGGGCGCCAGGTGTTCGAGGAGGGGCTGTCGATCCCGCTGATGGCGTTGGCCCGCGAAGGCCATATGAACGACGACCTGCTGCGGGTGATCCGGGCCAATGTGCGCGAGCCATTGCAGGTCGAGGGCGATGTCTACGCGCTCGCCGCGTGCAACGACGAGGGCAGCCGGCGGCTGGTCGAGATGATGGAGGAGTTCGGCATCGCCAATCTCGACCGGCTCGGCGAGCACATCATCGAGACCTCGCGCGAGGCGACGATCGAGGCGATCGGCAAGCTGAAGCCCGGCCATTACAAGAACAGGCTGACGATGGACGGCTATGACCGCCCGTTGACCCTGGCCGCCGACATGACGATCGGCGACGGCGGCATCCATGTCGACTTTGCCGGGACCTCGCCGGCCAGCGCCTTTGGCATCAATGTCGTGCTGAACTACACGCTCGCCTACACCGCGTTCGGGGTCAAATGCCTGGTGGCGCCCGAGGTGCCGAACAACGCCGGCTCGCTGGCGCCGATCACGGTCAGCGCACCCGAGGGGTGCCTGTTGAACGCCAAGCGGCCGCGCGCGGTCGCCGCCCGGCACACGGTCGGCCACATGCTGCCCGATCTGGTGTTCGGCTGCCTGCATCAGGTCATCGACGGCGGGGTGCCGGCCGAGGGCGCCTCGTCGTTGTGGATCCCGCAGATCTATGGCGGCGCCGACGTGCTCGACGAGCTGGGGGCGGAGGAGGGGAGGGCGCCGCCCGAAATCAGGCCGTTCAGCACCGCGATCTTTCATTGCGGCGGGGCCGGGGCGCGGCCGGGCAAGGACGGGCTCGACGTGACCGCGTTCCCCTCCGGGGTGCGCACGATCCCGGTCGAGGCGACCGAGGCGGTGGCGCCGGTGCTGTTCCGGCGGCGCGAGTTTCGCGAGGGATCGGGCGGGGCCGGGCAATTCCGCGGCGGGCTCGGCCAGATCATCGAACTGGGCGGCGCCGACGGCACGCCGATCGCGATGCTGTGCAATTTCGAGCGGATCGGCAATCCGGCGCGCGGCCGCGACGGCGGCGGCAAGGGTGCGCTGGGCCGGGTCACCCTGGTTTCCGGCAAGCCGATCGGCCCCAAAGGCCGGCAGAGCGTGCCCGGCGGCGATTTCATCCGCCTCGAACTGCCGGGCGGCGGCGGGTTTGGCGACCCGGCCGGGCGCGATCCCGAGCAGGTCGCGGTCGACGTCGCCGACGGGCTGATCTCGCGCGAGACGGCGCTCGATGATTATCGCGTCGCCCTCGCCGCCGACGGGACCCTCGACCGCAGGGCTACAGCGGCGCTGCGCGCGGGCTGACGCCGGCGCCGTCATTGCCGATGGCGACGGTGATACCCCGGCCGCCCCGCTACCAGCGGCCATAGTGGCAGACATACCAGGCCAAGCCGATCAGCTCGTGCAGCGCGTAATAGCTGTCGAGCAGCGCGGGGATTTGCGGCAGAAAGCTCGCCGGCCTCAGCCTCAACCTCCGGCCGCTGGCGGTCGGCGCGGCGACCACCGGGTAGCCGACGGCGCGGAACGACCATAATGCCCGCGCCATATGCCAGCGGTTGGTCACGACCAAGGCCGCCGGGATGCCGGCCCGGCGCAGCATCTCGGCCGAATAGAGCGCGTTTTGGTAGGTCGTCGTCGAACGATCTTCGCGCCAGCGCGCCGACAAGCGAAAATCGGTCTCGAGCGCCTCGGCCATCATGTCGGCCAGCGGCGCGTCGGCATCTGCGACCCGGCCGCCGCTGACCAGGATCGGCAGACCTGTCCGGCGCGCTTCGCTCGCCGCTTCGGCCAGCCGCGCCAAGGTGACCGGTCCCACCATGTCCTTTGCGCCGGCAATATTGCTGTGCCGGAAATCGCCGGAGAGGACCACGATCGCGGCCGGCGGCGCCGGCGCCGGCAGGGTGGGGATTATGCCGGCCAGCGCCTCGGCGGAGCGGATCAGACCGAACGCCGCGAGCGGGGTCGAGGTGATGTAAAGACAGGCCATCGCCGCCGTCGCCAGCACGAGGCCGGTCCGCCGCCATCGCCAAGCGAGAATGACCCCGACCATCGCCAGCAGCACGAACAGGTTCGGCGGGATCAGCGAAGAGTAGGAGATCCACTGCAGCATGGTGGATTGGGTGACAGATCGCCCGAGTTCGCGTCAGCCGAACGGGGCGACGCGCTCGCCGCGCAGGCGGTGATAGATCTTCGCCGCTTCGCGCTTGAGCCCGAGCCCGAGCCCGCGCCGCGTACGCGGGTTGGCCGCGGTGATTCCCCAGCGTTCGCGGCGCCGCGGCAGCCATAATTTCTTATAGGGGTCGTCGCCGCGCCCGAAATTGATCTCGTAAGGGCGGTCCTCGGCGAGCACGCGCTCGATCATCTCCATGGTCAATAATGTGCCGAGCGAAAAATCGTCGAAGCGCTTGTCGTGAGCGAGTTTGTAGATGACGGCGCGGCCGTTCCATACGATCCAGAACTGCGCCGCGGCGGGGATGCCGTCGAGGGAAGAGATGGCGAGACGCAGCGCTCCCTCCGCGGCGGCCAGCCGGATCAGCGCCGGAATAAAGTCGGGGTACATCTCAGCCGGCTTCCAACTTTGCGCGTAGATCGCCGCGTAATCGGCGATTGCCGGCTCGATGCCGGCGGATTTGGCATAAAACACGGTTTCAAGCCGGCCGCCCGCGGCCAGCCGGCGGCGCTTGCGGCGCCAGGTGTTGCGCAATTCCGAGGGACGCTGCGCGAGGTAATCGGCAAAGCTCATCCCCGCGGTTTCCTCGTACCAGGTTCCCGGAGTTAAAGACGCATTCGACGAACAACCCGGCGCCTCGCAGAGCGGCAATTGCGGCGCCGAAGGACGGCGCGCGCGGATCGAGCTCCTCCAAGGCGATGGCGTCCCAGCGCGGAAATTCGTCGAGGATTGCGCTCGACGATCGCGCCGATCCCGGCGGCGAGATCGGCCTCCGGCGCGGCGAGGATGCCGTGCTCGACGCTGTAGGCGTTGGTCAGGCTGGCGAGGCGCCGCCGCCCTTCGCCGTCCACGACCTGAAGCACGAGCGCCGACGCCGAGCCCGACCGCTCGTCACTGTAGAGCCGGGTTTCGGTCGCCGGCGGTACGCCGTGGCACGCCATCAGATCGTACCAGCCGGGCAGCGCGAAAAAGAGTCGCGCGCGGCGGCGTCGAACAGGGCAGCCAGCCCGCTCGGCAGTCGCCGAAAATCGGGGTTGCGGTAAACTGGCATCAGCCGAGCGGTATCACGCGACGCCGGCCCCGCAGCCGCATTTGGTGTGGTCCCGCAGGTGCAGATCCTTACTTTTACGACGTTATATCCGAGTGCCGCGCGCCCCCAACACGGGATTTTTGTCGAGACGCGGCTGCGAAAGCTGGTCGAAAGCGGCGAGGTCCAGGCCCGGATCGTCGCTCCCTGTCCGTGGTTTCCGTTCACCTCGCCGCGCTTTGGCGGCTATTCGGTACTGGCCCGGGTGCCGCCGGAGGAAATGCGGCACGGGCTGCATATCGATCACCCGCGTTATCCGCTGCTGCCCAAGATCGGCATGAGCACGGCGCCGCTGGCGCTCTTCGCCGCGGTGCTGGCGCGGCTGCGCCGGCAGATCGACGCGGGCGGCGACTTCGATCTGATCGACGCCCATTATTTCTACCCCGACGGGGTTGCCGCGGTGCTGCTCGGCCGCGCGCTCGGGCGGCCGGTGGTCGTCACCGCACGCGGCAGCGACCTCAATCTGATCGCCGATCATGCCGATACCGCGGCGCTGGATTCGCTGGGCGGCGGCGCATGCGGCGGGGCTCGTCACGGTGTCGAGCGGCCTCAGAGACCGGCTCGTGGCGCTCGGGACCGCGCCGGAGCGGATCCGGGTATTGCGCAACGGCGTCGATCTCGCGCTGTTTCGCCCAGGCGACCGCGAAGCGGCGCGGCGGCGTCTCGGCTTCACCCGGCCGACCCTGCTCGCGGTCGGCAATCTGGTGGCGCTGAAGCGGCACCCGCTGATGGTCGAGGCGCTGGCGCTGTTGCCCGACGCCGATCTGGTCATCGTCGGCGAGGGGCCCGAGCGCGCGGCGATCGAAGCATTGGCGCGCGCCCGCGGCCTCGCCAATCGGGTCCGCCTGCTCGGCCAAATGCCGCAGCAGGAGCTTCCGGAGATCTACGGAGCGGCCGATCTGTTGCTGCTGGTCTCGACCCATGAGGGCTGGCCCAACGTGCTGCTCGAAAGCATGGCCTGCGGAACCCCGGTGGTGGTCTCGGACATTGCCGGCATCGCCGACATCGTCGCCGCGCCGGCGGCTGGGCGCATCGTTCCCGGAGATCACGCCGGAAAACCTTGCCGGCGCGATCAGCGACCTCCTCGCCGCGCCGCCCGAGCGCGCCGCCACCCGCGCTTATGCCGAGCAGTTCGACTGGCAGAGCACGACCGACGGGCAGATCGCGCTGTTTCGCGAGGTGTGCGCCCAGTACCGCAGCGACGCGGCCATGGCGGGAACTCATCGTCGCAAGACCCGGGCATAGACTTCGGCATAGCGGGCGACGCTATGCGCCCAGCATCGCTCGCTGTCGATGAACCGGGCGGCGCACGCGCGGATGCGCGGCCACGACGCAGCGTCGTCGAGTGCCGCGAGCACCCCTTCGGCGAGCAGACCGGGATCATCGGGGGGAAAGAGGTAGCCGGTCTCTCGGTCGCGGATCAGCTCGCGATGGCCGCCGACATTCGAGGCGGCAACGATTCGCTCCTGCGCCATCGCTTCGAGCGGCTTCAGCGGCGTCACCAGCTCGGTCAGGCGCAGGGACACGCGCGGAAAAACCAGAAGATCGGCGAGATCGTAATAGCGGCCGATTTCTTCATGCGGCACCCGCCCGGTGAAGATCGCGCTGTCGCCGAGGTCGAGGTCGCGGGCGAGCGTCCGCAACTTCTCCTCCTCCGGACCGCCGCCGACGAGGAGGATTGCGATGTCCGGGCGCCGGCGCTGCATCAGGGGCAGCGCGCGCAGCAGCAGATGCAGGCCCTCATAGGAATAAAATGAGCCGAAAAAGCCGAGCACCCGCTTGCCGGCGAGGCCGAGCCGGGCGGCGAGCGCAGAATCGGGAGCACCCGGCCCGTGAAATGCATTGCGGTCGACCGCATTGGGGATGACCGTGATTTTCTGCGCCGGAATGCCGCGGGCGGCGATTTCGCCACGCAGCCCCTCACAGATCGTGGTTACCGCGTCGGCCCGCCGCATCGCGCGGGTCTCGATCAGCCGGGTGGCGCGATAGCGCAGCCCGGCCTCGCCTTGGGTCCCGTGGCTCGCTGCCCCGTCCTCCCACAGCGCACGCACTTCGTAGACGACCGGGATGCCATGACGGCGGCCGGCGCGAATCGCCGGGAGCGCGTTGAGGACCGGCGAGTGGGCGTGCAGGATCTGCGGCCGCACTTCGTCCACGACCTCGTCGAGGCGGCGCCCGAGATCGCTGACGATCTTCAGCTCGCGCGCCCAGGGCAGCCGGGCGCCGAGCCCGTTCGGCGCCGGCGTGCGCAAAAATTCCCAATCGCCGATATGTTCGCGCGGCGGCCCCGGCGCGTAATGCTTGCCGCTGGTCAGCAGCACCGGCTCCCAGCCCAATGCCCGCTGTTGGTTGACGATGCCGAGCGTGCGAAAGACATAGCCGCTCTGCAGCGGCAGCGAATGGTCGAGGATGTGCAGGACCCGCATCGTCCGATCGCGTTTGTTGCCGCTTTCCGGGCCTTATACCAGGATCGCGCAATGTCGAGCTTATGCCGCATCGGCTGAACTTGGGTTAACAAGGGGTGCACGGCCAAACGCGCGCGCCGGGCGAGGTCGCGTTCCGCCGCGAGGCGCTGCCGCCGCTCGCCGAGCTCGAGCGCGAATGGCGGGCGCTCGAGGCCGTCGCGCGCCCGTCCTTCTTCGTCTCGTGGGCCTGGATCGGGAGCTTGCTCGACGCGATCCCGGCGGCGAGCCGGCCGATGCTGCTGCGCGGCCACGCACAGGGCGAGACGATGGCGCTGGCGCTGGTCGGTAGTGCGGTCACCCGGCGCCGCTACCGGCTGATCCGCTCGCGCGGCCTTTATCTGAACGAAACCGGCGACCCGCAATATGACGCGATGACGATCGAGCACAACGGCATCCTGTGCGCGGATGGCAGCGAGCTCGCCGTCTTCGACGCGCTGCTGGCCTGGTTTAGCGGGCTGCGCGGCGAGGCCGACGAACTCCATTTCAGCGGCTCGTTGGTGCGGCTGCCCGAGGCAGCGCTGGCCGCCCATCGGTTGATGCGCCACGAGATCGCCAAGCCTTCATATTCGGTCGATCTCGGTCTCCTCGCGGCGAGCGACGGCGCGCTCGACCCGGTGCTCAGCGCCAATGCCCGCCAACAGCTGCGCCGCGCGTTGCGGAATTTCGAAGCGCACGGGCCGCTGCAATTGCGCGAAGCCGCCACCGAGGCGGAGGCCCAGAGCTGGTTCACCGGATTGAAGGCGCTGCATTGCGCCTCGTGGGAACGGCGCGGCATCGCGCACTCATTCAGCGGCGGGTTTTTCGAGAAGTTCCACCGCCGGCTGATCGAGCGCCATTTTGCCGAGGGTGCGATCCAACTCGTCGAGGCGCGGGCCGGCGAGCGGGTCATCGGCTATCTCTATAATTTCCGCCGCGACGGCCGCGTCTATGCCTATCAGAGCGGGTTTGACGACGCCGACCCGCGCGAGCGCCCGGGGGTCGTCACTCATGCGCTGGCGATCCGGCACGCCTTCCGTTCGGGCATGCGCGTTTATGATTTCATGGCCGGCCGCAACCGACTGAAGGAGAGCTTTGCCACACGGTGCGAACCGATGCTGTGGCAGGTGGTCCAGCAACCACGTCTCGCCTTTCGTCTCGAGCACCTCGCCCGCCGTTTGAAGCACGGAGTGGGGCTGGCCTGAGAAATCGCTTGCCGGCGGCGGAGCGAAACGATAGGGCAGGCCGCTATCCCCTGGCCAGGAGTCCCATGTCGATTCTTGTGACCGGCGCAGCCGGGTTCATCGGTTTTCATGTCGCCAAGGCGCTGCTCGAGCGCGGCGACCAAGTCGTCGGCATCGACAACCTCAACGATTATTACGATGTGCGGCTGAAACAAGCGCGCCTCGCCGAGCTCGCCGCCTTTCCCGGCTTCGTCTTCGCCAAGCTCGATGTGGCGGACCGCGACGGCGTCTTTGCCCTGGTCGATCGCCACAAGGATCTGACCGGGATCATCCATCTCGCGGCGCAGGCCGGGGTGCGCTATTCGCTCGAAAACCCGTTTGCCTATATCGACGCGAATGTGATGGGCACGCTGGTCATGCTCGAAGCGGCGCGACGCATAAAACCGCTCACGGCAATCACTTACGCGTCGTCCTCTTCGGTTTACGGCGCCAACCGCAAGCAGCCGTTCAGCGTCGACGATCCGGTCGATCAGCCGGTCTCGCTGTACGCCGCGACCAAGCGCAGCTGCGAGCTGATCGCGCGCAGCTACAGCCATCTCTATGGCTTGCCGGCGACAGGATTGCGGTTTTTTACCGTCTATGGGCCGTGGGGCCGGCCGGATATGGCGGCCTATCTGTTCACCAGGGCGATTCTCGCCGGCGAGCCGATCAAGGTGTTCAACGAAGGCCATATGGCGCGCGACTTTACCTATATCGACGACATTGTCGCCGGCACGATCGCCGCGCATGATCGCGCCCCCGCGGCGGGAGCGGCCGGGGACGGGGTTGCGCACCGGATCTACAATCTCGGCAACCATCGGCCCGAAAAACTGCTCGATTTCATCGCGGTTCTCGAACGGGCGCTGGGGCGCACCGCAAAAAAGGAGCTGCTGCCGCTGCAGCCCGGCGACGTGCCGGAGAGTTTTGCCGATATCGAATCCGCGCGGCGCGATCTCGGCTTTGAGCCGAAGACGACGATCGAAGAGGGGATCGGCCGCTTCGTCGCCTGGTACAAGCGCTATCACCGGATCAATTGATCGACCGGCCCGCGTGCGATCGTCATGCGCCGAGACGCCTTTTTTAACTATATTCGGTCAGATTCTGTCACATCACGTCGTGATCGCCGAGAGGGGTCTTGCGGGTAGCAGCTGACATGGAACGCGGGTTTGCGGTTATCGGCCTCGGCTATGTCGGATTGCCGGTGGCGCTCGCTTTGGCGAAGAAGTTCGCGCCGGTCATCGGGTTCGATGTCTCGGAGCAGCGGATCGCCGCGTTGCGCCAGGGAAGGGACGCGACCGGCGAGGTTCCCGAAGCGGCCTTACGCGAGACCCGGCTTCGGCTGACCGACGATCCCGACGCGCTGGCCGAGGCGAGTTTTCTGATCGTCACGGTCCCGACGCCGATCGATGCCGAGCGCCGTCCCGATTTGGCGCCGCTCTCCGAGGCCTGTGCGTTGATTGGACCGCGCCTGCGGCCCGGTTCGGTCGTGGTCTTTGAATCGACAGTCTATCCCGGCCTCACTCGCGACATCTGCGGGCCGCTGCTCGCCAAGGCCTCCGGGTTGGCGCAGGGGATCGATTTCAAGCTCGGGTATTCGCCCGAACGGATCAATCCCGGCGATAAGCGGCACCGGCTCGAAACCATCGTCAAAATCGTCGCCGGCGAGGATGCGGAGACATTGGAGCGCGTCGCGGCGGTCTACGGGCAAATCGTCGAGGCCGGTCTGCACCGCGCCGCCTCGCTCGAAATCGCCGAGGCGGCAAAGGTCATCGAAAACACGCAGCGCGATCTGAACATCGCCCTGATGAACGAATTGGCGATCATCTTCGACCGGCTCGGCATCCCGACCCGGGAGGTGCTGGCGGCGGCCGGCACCAAATGGAATTTTCTGCCGTTCACGCCGGGGCTGGTCGGCGGCCACTGCATCGGCGTCGACCCGTATTACCTGACCGCCCGGGCCGAGGCGGCGGGCTATTACCCGCAGGTAATCCTGTCGGGGCGGCGCATCAACGACGGCATGGGCGGCTTTGTCGCCCAGCGCGTCGTCAAATTGCTGATTGCCGCCGGGCGTCCGGTCAAGGGCGCGCGGATCGGCATTCTCGGCATCACCTTCAAGGAAGACGTGCCCGACCTGCGCAACAGCCGGGTGCCCGACATCGTCGCCGAATTGCGCGAATTCGGCATCGCGGCGCTGGTCGCCGACCCGCTCGCCGACGCGGAGCAGGCGCAAGCGCGAATACGGCATCGATCTCGTCGCCCTGGACGAATTCAGCGGGCTCGACGGGCTGGTCCTCGCCGTACCCCATCGGGTTCTGGCCAAGGCCGGATGGGACAAGCTGTTCGCCGCGCTGGCGCCGGGCGGCGTCTTTGTCGACGTCAAATCGGCGGTCGCCCGCGACCAGGTTCCGGAGAACGTCCTTTACTGGAGCCTGTGACCCAAGCCGGCGCCGTCCCAATTGGGACGATCGTCTGTGTCATTTATCGGGCGGAAAGTCATCATCCCGTTCAGCTGATGTCGCGGTACAGCAGGCTTTCCGCGTTGTAGCCGAGCCGAACAGAAGATTGTCGCACTACTCCTTTCTGACTATCACTCTATTTGCGTCATTGACCCCGGCGCAGCCGACAACCGAAAATTGACCATCCGCCATCCGGCCATCTCCGATGGTATTGGCGGTGACGGGTGCGCAAGGGGGGAACCATGCGACGACCACTACGTCTGCTACTTCTTGGAGCTGTGTTCGGTATGTTAATGACGCGCGGCGCTGTCGCGGGAAACGTCATCCTGGTCGTCGGACCCGGCCAGATCTACCCGTCCGTCAGCAGCGCAGTCGCTAAGGCTGACGGCGACACGAACTGCAGCTAACTACTACACGATCGAGGTCACTCCGGGAACTTATACGAACGATTTTTCGACGGTGACCCGGCCGATGACGATAGAGGCTAGTGAAGTGGGACAGCCGGTCGTTCTCAATGCCACGGCGTCCGCCGCCCAACCTAAAGGGTATTATCCTCAATCTTTCGAATTTGACTGTAAATGGCTTGACTTTTCAGGGATCGCAGATCCCGAACGGGTCTGGCGGAAACGGCGCAGGCATAAGGGATCAGAACGTTTCGACGACAACCCCGTATTTGATTGTCTTGAACAGCACTTTCGTCAACAATCAAGAGGGCATTCTGACCGGAAACAACTCCCTGCAGTCTATAATCATTATCAATTCCACCTTTAAAAATAACGGCAACCCCAATGCCGGTTATTTCCAGCACGCGCTCTACGTCAACGACGCTGGAAGCCTGACCGTCACCGGTAGCGTGTTCTGCGGCCAACTCATCGGGCACGACATCAAGAGCCGCGCCCTGGTGACGAACGTGTCCGACAACCAGCTATATGACGGCCAGGCCGATGCGGCGATCGGCTGCCGGGCCGGGATCGACCAGCTTGGCCATCGACATCGCCAATGGCGGGATTGCGACGATATCAGGAAATATGATTACCCAAGGAGCCGCCTCTCAGAACTCGAAGATGGTCGATTATGGTGAAGAGGGTCTGTCCTATAACGCCAACAGCCTGATATTGTTGCACAATACTTTTACCAATATCGGATCGCTGTCGGCGATCGGCAGTTTATGACCCTGACTGTGTTCTGGCGCAGTCGGTCGGCAACACCTTCACGGGGGTCGCCATCCCGGTCTCTCCTGCCGGCTGCGCTGTCTACGAATGATCGCCCAAGCCCGAGGCCGAGCGCAACGCTGTAAGCGGGGCTGACACGTCTGCGCTTACATAGCGAGCGCGGTACAGGCGCTCGTCGTAAAGCGCGCCTTCGAGCGGCGTCACCTTTTGCCGGAAGTCGCGGGTCGAGGCGGCCATCAGGCTGTCATCGAAGGCTTTGCGGTCGCGCCAGCCCTGAACCAAGGTGAAATGGTTCGCGTGTCCATCCACTTGCAGCACGTCGAACCGTAAGTTGCCCGGCAACTTGCGGCCGGCCTCGGCCAACGCCGTAACGAGCGCGGCTGCCTGATCCTTTCCGGCCGGAAAGACGTCGACATGGGTGACGACATAAACCGCCCGCAGACCGCCCGGCGCGCTCTGCCCGGCGACCGAGAACCCGTTGAACACCCTGACCTCGAACGGGCCGACCAGCAGCGGCTGAAGCTTGTCGTGAAATGCTGCGGCAGCCGGGCCCTTGTTGTGGGCATCCGCCGCCGCCTTGTCATGCCACCCCTCGAACAGTGCGAAGCGGCTCGGCCGACCGATTTCCTCGAACGCTCCGAAGCCGGCATTGCCTGGTTCCTTACGCGTCGCCGCGGCGAATTGGCGGGTCAGCGCGACGGCCTTGGCGATGTCGGGTGCGGCTGCCTCGAAATAGGTGACGGCGTAGACCGCGGCGCCGCCGGCTTGCTGCGCAGCGGCGGAGTGAACCGCCGCGAGAGCCAGTGGAACCAGGCCCAGGACCAGATGTGAAATCCTCATGTGTCCAACTCCTCCCTTTATGGTCATGTATCGAGCTTATGTAGCCCAATCCGGTTGACGCAACGCGCCGCTCACTGAGCGGCGAGGCGGAACCGGCAGTCGGTGTCGCGGGCGATCTGGTTGACCAGGTCGATCTCCCAGGCGAGATATTCGCGCATAAAGCGCTCGCGGTCGGCCGGCCGGTCGCGCGCCGACAGCGACACGTCGTCGGGCTCGTCGGCGAGCGGTCCCATGCCGGTTTCGAGCGGCAATCCGGCCGCTTTCCAGGCCGCCGTGCCGCCCGCCAGCACCCGCACCGGGCGCCCGGCACCGAATGCGATCTCGGCGGCGGCAAAGCGGGCGATCGCGCCGTCTTCGCTGGTCAGCACCAGCTCGCCCTGAGCCGGCAATTTGGCCAGCGCGGAGGGGAGGCGCGCGCGGATCGCGAACCATGCGCCGGGGATATGGCCGTCGCGATGGCGGCGGCTCAATGCCAGGTCGATAACGATCGCGGGGCGCGCGTGGAGTCCGGCGGGGGTGATGGTCGTCGGCTCGGGTCCGGCGAGCGGAAAGACATCGCTGCGGGTAGCCGATACGCCACTTTCCAGCGCCACCCCTTCGAGACCGCGGTCCAACACCGCGACATCCCAGCCCATGCGCTTGAGCCAGGAGGCTGTCATCCGCGCGCGCACGCCGGTGTCGTCGACCAGCACAACGCGCGCGCCCCAGATTCCCAGCCAACTGTCGGTTTCCTGGACCAACTGCCCGCCGGGCGCCATCAACGACCCCGGCAGATGCCCGGCACGGTATTCGGCCGGGTCGCGGACATCGAGCACATAGAGTGTGCGCTGGTCGGCCTCGCGCTGCCACAGAGCGAGGGTGGCGCGGTCGATGGTCGGCACGCCATAGCGCCGGGCGACCGCCTCGGCGCGCTGTCGGGCCGCGGCGACCCCCTCGGCCGAGACCTCGGGCGCGCGGTCGGTCGCACCATTGACCACATCGAGCCCGGCGAGGTGCCAGGCCATCGTGCCGTCCTTCAGCGAGACAACGCGGTTCGGCACGCCGGCGTCGATCAATGCCTGCGCGCCGATGATGCTGCGCGTGCGCCCGCCGCAATTGACGACGACAAAGGTGTCGGGCGAGGGGACCAGCTGGTGAAAGCGGTAGACCAGCTCGGCGCCGGGCACGCTGATCGCGCCGGGGATGCTGTTCGAGTGGTATTCCTCGTAGGAGCGGCTGTCGAAGATCGCGAGCCGCTCGCCCTGCTTCTGGCGCTGCGCCAATTCCTCGGCGCTGATCCACGGGGTCCCGTATTCGTGCTCGACGACCTCGGCGAAGGCCTTGCTCGGCACATGCACGCCGCTATAGACCGGGAACCCCGCAGCTTCCCAGGCCGCAACCCCGCCGGCAAGGACCGACACATCGCTCCAGCCGCCTTCGCTCAGCCGCGCCGCGGCGCGCTCGGCGAGGCCGCCGCCCCCAGGGACACCAGCATCGCAGACGACAATCGGCGCGGCACGGCGCGGCAGCAGGGCAGGGGCGATCAGCTCCAGCCGGGAAAGCGGCAGGCACGACGCCATCAGCAAATGCCGATTGTGGAAGCTGCCTTCCTCGCGCGCATCGACGATCGCGATCTCGCCGCCATCGTGCAGCCGGCCCCGCAGTTCCGCCGGCGTGATGTTGCCCGGTTGTGCCGCCATGTCGTCCTCCCGCGAAATTCCCGAGGTTCCGTTTGCCCGAATTCGCGGCAGGCGTCAAAGTCGCAATCGGATCGTATGATGGAGGTGGGGATGTCCGAAGGACGACGCGCGCGGCCGCAGCCGACGCCGGAGACGCAGCATTTCTGGGACGGCACGCGGCCGGCGAATTGCGCCTGCAGCGCTGCAACGCCTGCGGCAAGGCCTATTTCCCGCCGCGCCCGTTCTGCCCCGCCTGCGCCTCGCGCGAGGTCGGCGTGTTCCAGGCGACCGGCAAGGGCCGGCTCTACAGCTATGTGATCCACCACCGCCCGGTGCCGGGCTTCACCCCGCCCTATGCGATCGCCGTCGTCGAATTGGACGAGGGGCCGCGGATGATGACCAACATCATCGACTGCCCGCAGACGCCCGAGGCGCTGCAGCTCGACATGCCGCTCGAGGTCGCGTTCGAGAAGCTCGACGACGAGATCACCCTGCCCCTGTTCCGTCCGGCCGGGAGGTAGACCGCGATGAAGCCGAAATCGATCGCCGTCGTCGGCGCCGCCGAGACCACCGAGCTCGGCGTCATCCCCGACATGTCGCAGATCCAGTTGCACGCCGACGCGGCGCTCAACGCGATGGCCGATGCCGGGCTGAAGCCCTCCGACATCGACGGCATCGCCACCGCCGGCGAGACCCCGACGACGATCGCGCATTATCTCGGGATCACCCCGAACTGGGTCGACGGCACCGCGGTCGGCGGCTGCTCGTTCATGATGCACGTCCGCCACGCCGCGGCGGCGATCGACTCGGGGCTGTGCAACACGGTGCTGATCACCCACGGCGAGAGCGGCCGCTCCGGCGTCGGGCGCACCCGCAACGTCGTGGCGCCGACCAGCCTCGCCGGCCAGTTCGAGCAGCCCTACGGGCCGATGGGGCCGCCGTCGTTGTTCACCATCCCGGTGCTGCGCTACATGAAGACCTACGGGCTGACCGACGAGACCTGGCGATGGTCGCGGTGGTGCAGCGCGAATGGGCGGGCAAGAACCCGCGCGCCACCTTCAAGGACCCGATCACCGTCGACGACGTGCTGAACTCGCGGATGATCGCCTATCCGTTCCGGCTGCTGCAGTGCTGCCTGGTGACCGATGGCGGCGGCGCGCTGATCCTGACCACGGCCGAGCGCGCCAAGGATTTCCCGACACAAGCCGGTCTACATCCTCGGCACCGGCGAGAGCGTCGAGACGCCGATGGTCAGCCAGATGGAGGACTTCACCTCGTCGAGCGCGTTCCGCGTCGTCGGGCGCGAAGGCCTTCGCCGAGGCCGGCATCACCCACAGCGACGTCGACCATCTGATGATCTACGACGCCTTCGCCCATCTGCCGATCTACGGCCTGGAAGATCTCGGCTTTGTCGGCGCGCGGCGAGGCCGGCGCCTTCATCGCCGAGCGCAACACCGCCCCCGGCGGCAAGCTGCCGCTCAACACCAACGGCGGCGGCCTCTCCTACATGCATTCCGGCATGTACGGCATGTACGCCTTGCAGGAGAGCGTGCGCCAGATGCGCGGCATCGCCCCGGCCCAGGTCGAGGGCGCCAAGATCTCGGTCTGCCACGGCGTCGGCGGCATGTTCGCCGCCTCCGGCACCATCATCATGTCGAACGAGCCGCCGGCTTGATTTAAGGCCTGCGAGGCGGCCGCGCTAGGATCGATACCAAATACCGTCGGCAAGATTGTCCCAAGGAGGAGACTAGTCCGCCGATCGTCCGGCGATACGGAAGGGGCTGAGTGCTGGATCAGGACCGGTAATGCGGAACTCGATCCAATCGTCATCCAGATCCGATATTGCTTCCAGCGTGGCTGCGCTGATCGTAAAGCCGCGACGCAGCGCGTTCTCGAAAGGATTGATCGGACCGCCGCTGCCTGGAGGGGCAAATCCAGCATCTCTTTCGAATTCCTGGATCGTTCTCCTACCTGATAAGATCTCCAAGAGCTCACGGGCCGACATCCGGTACGTGATTCGGTCGGTCCACTACCCATTCTATATCCTCCAACGTGGCGACCCCAGGAATGCGGCAAGTTCCGAGGGCCGTAGCCTTCTACCTGCAGTCGTGCGTTCTCGCCGGTCTGGACCGGTTCCGGCCAGAATTCCGGCAGCCGTCTTAAAAGATCCACCAGTTCGTCGGAGAGTGGAGCCTTCGCGCCAGGGTTGGTTTCAATCTCCCCGCAAACTTTGAGTTTGCGCGTAGGACTGAGTGCGTTTTGGACTTCGATCCAGATAAAAATTACAAACGATATAGACTTAGTTTTTCGGAAGAATTCGTTTACGATCTGTTTCCTCGAATAGGTGTCCCAGCTAGCAACCCCGTTTTGTATGACCTCACAACCACCGTCGCAAACGATTATTCCCTTGCAGCCCTCGTATTTGCTATCACGAAGTTGTTTTCTCTTGTCTTCTAGGGCATTATAAAGCGAATTCTTGTCCTTCATTGTAGCGTTCCGAAAGGCGCGGTAGCTCCCATGAGAATATCGCTGGGCGGGAGCATATAGGAGCGTCAGGTCCCAGGGGCGCTCTGCAACGTTGATTACGCTGGACTGGTTTGGGTTTCTCGCAATAATGCGAAGTTGAGGTACGATGTGGCGTTCGACAAACGCCTGCAAATTTCTTTTATGAGGTATCGAAAGCTGCACTTTAAAGGCACCCCGCCTCCCAATGCTACTAGAACCGACCCTATAAGAAAATGTGCCCGGAATGCCGAGCTTATGCGCTTTGGCGTAAAGAAGCCGACTCAGTTCCAGAATCGGATTATTTTCTTCCAGGCAAGAGTCTGATATCAGTGTGACGTCCGCAATAAATTGCAAATCGACGTCATGACTTGTTACAAAATGAAAGTCCGGATGGCTTTTCCCGGCCAACGCGGGCTCATATGTCGTTCGTCCTAAGTTCATCAGCGAAAGCAAGATACAAATCTCCCACTCCGCAGCGAGAGAATCGAGATCTCCGAGATTAAGTCTATTGACGAGGGCAGCGAGCTGAGGGGGTGTAAGGATGGTTTGCACCGCAGCCAGGAAGGCTTGGATCGAACGCCGGGCAAAGATGGTCATGCTCTATAATATAGGACAAAGGTCCCGTTCTACTAACGGTGGAGGTCTCTCCCACATTTAGTCCGGCTTGTGTACGCTTTGCAGGAGAGCGTGCGCCAGATGCGCGGCATAGCTCCAGCGCAGGTTCCCGATGCCAAGATCTCGGTCTGCCACGGCGTCGGCGGCATGTTCGCCGCCTCCGGCACGATCATCATGTCAAATGAGGAGCCTTGACGGCGGCCAAACCTGCTTGCGTCGGATCGCCGATGCTGTGAATCTTGTCCCAGGATTAACTGAACGCTATCGCCCCGCTTGGTGACCCTTTACGCCACTGGCAAGAGCTTCACGCCGCGGCGGGCGCTCAGCCTTGAAGAAACTCTCGTGCCATGCGTTCTAATTTAGTAATGTGTCCGCCGAGATCCGCGGCAGCGGTTCGCCAATATTGTTTTCTTTTGTCCGAGTTTTGGATATATTTATTGATATATTCCTTGTGGTATCTTGCTCTTTGCCAGAATTTCATCCATTCATCCTTGTACTCTGGAGTAACGAACAAAGTAGTCCCTTCCGCCGTCTTCATTTCAGTTTCCGCTTTTTCAACCTCCTCGGGATTGAAATCACCTGTCTGGAGGGGGGCTAGCGTTCTATAGTAATTTGTCGCCGCACCAGATAGTTGTCCATAAGCAGGGATGCTCTTTTCAGCGATTTTTTTTATCCTTTCTACATCACCGGTTAGCGAGAGCTGCGTTACAAAGATATATAAGTCATCGCAGCTGTTAGAAGAGAAGTCGAAAATGTGAGCAGTACCGGTAGTAACGTTAAGAAATTCTGCTTATGTTCTAACTCCACATCGTGATGGCGTGCCTCCTCGGTTGTATCCCGTGGATATTTTCTATAGATCGTTTCTGTGTCCGGCTTAGCTAATATCCAAGCAGCGGTTACAGCGCCTCCACTAAAAATAGATAATAGCAGAAGAAAAACTAGAATTCCTCTAAGGACTGATCGCTGTTTTAGCAAAGTAGGCACCTCAGACGCAAACGCCATTGAGGCACGTACATCCAATTGCCACGCAGGTGTCAACGCAATCTCCGCCACACGGAGTCTGTTCTAATTGATCGCGCGAGGCTACGTGTTCTGGAACCCATTTAAAAACCACGCTCGAACTCCCGCGGAGCGCGCATTCTTGATAAGTCAATTCTCCGATGAACACCTTCGCTAAACCTAAATGCTCGAGAGGTCCAGCGCTTCCACCGAGATTCGGTACAATAAAGATCCCAGTTCCGGGGCCGCCATCCGATATCCAGTCTGGGTGGGTCTGGTTTTGTTTGGAGGCAATAATCATCGCTCGGTGCCCTATATACGCGGTTTCTAGCGGGCTTTCCGCTAGATCGTCGTGTGGTGGCATCCATTTTCCGTCTCATTGAGGCAGTACGCAACTACTCTGATCGCGCCGCTCTTAGCGGTTAGCAAACGCGGGATTGTTCGCCCGGGACACCAGAACTGGCCGCTCTTCTTTGATCAAGAGAGCCCTCCTGATTCGTCGCTCGCCGGTCGATCTTGCTACGGCCGCATGCTGCATGCGGCGCGGCACTCTACGCGATGGCCGATGCGGAGTTCAAACCGGCCGACATCTACGGTATCGCCACCGCCGGAGAGACGCGGACCACCATCGCGCATTATCTCGGGCTTACCCCGAAATGGGTCGGCGGCACTGCGGTCGGTGGCTGTTCTTTCATGATCCACACCAGTCATGCCGCGGCTGCGATCGCCTTGGGGCTGTGTGACACGATATTGATCACTCATGGCGAGAGCGGGCGCTCCGCTTATCAGACGCGGATCAACCCCATATCCCAAACCCATACTGATGCTTGCGGTGATCGCAGCCACCAATCAGCTCGGTCTTGCTAAGCTTCTTCGTAATCCGCGCGCGAAGTGCCCATATCGGACGTATCGCCCGCAACCGCCCTTGGGGCGCGGACGGCTAGGAGATGCGCGTGCTCTTGCCCGAATTTTTCGGAGGAGCACATGCCTCCCGCAAATTCTATTTCAAACCGGCTACTCCTGGCATTGACGCTGGAGGATCTCGACGGCCTCAGAGCGCATCTCGAGCTTGTCCCGCTCCCCCACAAACGGACTCTGTCAAATCCGGGTGCGCCGATACAACATTTGTATTTCCCCGAGGAAGGGATGGTCTCGCTCGTCCAACCGTTGCAGGGAGCCATGATCGAAGTGGGGATGATCGGCAATGAAGGGTTTGTCGGGGTGCCGGTCCTGCTCGGCGCCGACGCCTGTCCACTCGAGACGATGGTTCAGATTCCCGGTTCTGCGTTGCGGATTGAAACAGGCGCATTTCGGGAGAAAGCGGGACGGAGCACCACCCTCTCGGGCCTCCTGCTCCGCTACGCCCAGGCACTCCAGGTTCAGGTTTCCTTAACTGCGGCATGCAACGGACGACACCCCATACCTGAGCGCCTTGCCCGTTGGTTGCTGATGGCCCGTGATCGCGCGCCGAGCGACGAATTGCCGTTCGGCCACGAATTTCTCTCGATGATGCTCGGCGTGCGGCGAGCGGGGGTCACGGTCGCGGTTGGGACGCTGAAGGCCGCCGGGTTGATCCGCAACACTCACGGCCGAGTTACCATTATCGACCGCCATGGCTTGGAAGCCGCCTCGTGCGAGTGCTACCGCATTGTCACCAACGAGTACGAGCGTCTGTTCGCGTAAGGGAGGATAGCAATCGTTCTGGCCTGGTTTTATTTTCGCGGCTCGAATGTTTTCCGCTCGGAGGCGTCAGCGATTTCGGCTAGATCAACGGGCCCAAAGTTCGAGTTGGCGGTCCCCACCTCGTTCAGCCTTTCGACCCTGCGGTCGATTTCTGACGAAGCGGGTGCCCGAAAATTAGTGCGTTTTCCGGCCTATTGTGCCGGGATGATCGATGACCTGGGAACAGAGGCTAAATCGTGCGGTTCCGTACTAAAATCTTGACGAAGCTGCGCGCCCACCTATAGGCTAGTTGAATCGGCCACGCTCTGGAATGAGGCAAGTGGTCGACTGAGAGCTTCGTGCGCTCCCGCCGGAACCGGCAATAAGGAGAGCGACATGGATGCTCCCACACGGTTTTGTGCACGCATAAAAAGCCGACGCGGCGATACGCTCGGCAACTTCATGAGCAGCATACGGGTTTGGCTCGACCACCGTCGGATTGATGTGGTTGGCTTCGCCCCCGTCCCAGTGACGCGTGGCATCGTCGCCTTCGATCTCTATTTTCGACACGAAGGAGATGTCGTCCTTTTCCGCGAGGAATTTGGGAGGCGCCGCGTTTCTTGGACACCATTTCTCAACCGGGAAGTACAGATGTAAACTTCAATCGGTGGCAGCCCTACATACACACGGATGGTTGATGTCTCCGGCGATTAGAGGGTCCCCGTGCCAATTCATCCGAGCCTCGAGGGCAAAGGGGCACTGGTTCCTCGTCAGACGCGGGATGACTGCGCCGGCTTCTGATCGCCGCCATCCCGCCATCAGGCTGGTCAGGCCGCAAGCCTATCGCATCCCTCAGCGGCGCGTCCGGTTAGGCGAGAGAAGCTTTCGCTAGCCTGACACAGGATAGGTCTAACTGCATTTAAGTTCGAACCTCAAGCGCTGCCGGGAGGTCTGTTGCTCGGCGGTTGACACGGGGTGCGGCGGTCGATACCACACAGCTCGATCCCAACAAGAAGAAACGCTCGGCGTGGTGGACGGGAGGAAGGAGGCGGCGTTTTGCCGGCACTGCTCGAAGTCAGAAATCTGCACACCGAGTTTCGCACCGGCGCCGGCGTCGTGCCGGCGGTCGACGGCATTTCGTACACCGTCGAGCGCGGTGAAACGGTGGCGATCGTCGGCGAGAGCGGGTCGGGCAAGACCGCCGGCGCGTTGTCGCTGCTGCGCCTGATCCCGGACCCGCCCGGTCGGGTCACGCAGGGCGAGATCCTGTTTGCCGGGCGCGATCTGTTGCAGCTTTCGAGCGAGGCGATGCGCCAGGTGCGCGGCGGCGATATCGGCATGATCTTTCAGGAGCCGATGACCTCGCTGAACCCGGTGCTGACGATCGGCCGGCAGATCACCGAGACCCTCGAACAGCATCGCGGCGCCGACCGGGCCGCCGCGCAAAAGCGCGCCGTCGAATTGTTGGGGCTGGTCGGGATCGCCGACCCGACGCGCCGCCTGAAGCAGTATCCCCACCAGCTGTCGGGGGGCATGCGGCAGCGGATCATGATCGCGATCGCGCTCGCCTGCGACCCCAAGCTGATCATCGCCGACGAGCCGACGACCGCGCTCGACGTGACCATTCAAGCGCAGATCCTCGAATTGATGAAGGAATTGACCCGACGGCTCGACGTGGCGCTGATCATCATCACCCACAATCTCGGGGTGGTCGCGCGCTATGCCAACCGGGTCAACGTCATGTATGCCGGGCGCATCGTCGAGAGCGGACCGGCGGCGGCGATCTATCACGATCCGCGGCATCCCTATACGATTGCGCTGCTGCGCTCGGTTCCGCGGCTCGACCGCCCGCGCCAGGCGCGGCTCGACCCGGTCGAGGGCCAGCCGCCCGATCTGACCCGGCTCGACGAGGGCTGCGCATTCCGGCCGCGCTGCCGGTTCGCGATCGAGGTTTGCGCCCGGAAGCGGCCGGCGCTGGAAATGGCGGGGCAGGGACCGCATCTCGCCGCGTGCTTCCGCAGCAACGAGATCGCAGCCGAAATGACGGCGGTGCAGGCGCGCCAGCTGGCTGGCGGTATTGCCGCCTCCTGACCAAAAAATATCACCGGAGGAAACGATGAAGATCGGATGGGGTATGTGGGCGGCAGGTCTCGGCGTCCTTGCCTTGATGGCAACAGGAATGGCGCTCGCGGCAAATGAAGAAGAGGCGCCGAAGCGCGGCGGGACCCTGACCTACATGATCCCGGCCGACGCGCCGCCGAGCTTCGACGGACACCGCGAGGGCACCTTCGCGACCTTGCAGGCCATGGCGCCCTTTTACAGCGTGCTGATCCGCATCAACCCAGAAAATCCATCATCGACCACCGACTTTGTCTGCGATCTATGCACGGTGATGCCGCAGCCGACCGACGGCGGCAAGACCTACACCTTCAAGATCCGCGACGGGGTCAAATTCCACGACGGCTCGCCATTGACCGCGGCCGACGTGGCGGCGAGCTGGGAGCACATCATTCACCCGCCCAAGGGTGTGATAAGCCCGCGCCAAAACTGGTACGCTATGGTCGATACGGTTACCGCGCCCGACCCCTCGACGGTTGTCTTTCATTTGAAATTTGCCACCAGCGCATTTCTGCCGGCGCTCGCCGATCCTTTCACCTTCGTCTACCAGAAGGCGAAGCTCGATCAGGACCCGCGCTGGTACGAGAAAAATGTCCTCGGTTCGGGGCCATTCAAATTTGTCGAGTATCAGACCGGTCAGGCGGTCAAGGGGGCGCGCAACCCTGATTACTATCACAAGGGGTTGCCTTATCTCGATGGCTTTGCCGCGATTTTCGCCGACAAGCAGGCGGTCCGGGTCGATGCCATCCGCGCCGACCGCGCTGCGATGGAATTCCGCGGGTTGCCGCCGGCGGCGCGCGACGAACTCAAAAGGGCGCTCGGCGACAAGCTCGAGGTCCAGGAAAGCGACTGGAATTGCGGCAGCATCGTCATCCCCAACCACAAACACAAGCCGTTCGATGATGCCCGGGTGCGCCGTGCGTTGAGCCTGGCGATCGACCGCTGGAACGGTGCGCCCGGCGCTCGCCAAGATCGCGATTGTGCGCACGGTCGGCGGCATCGTCTTTCCCGGCTCGCCGCTGGCGGCGACAAAGCCGGAGCTCGAGCAAATCGCCGGATATTGGCCCGACATCGAAAAGTCGCGCGCCGAGGCGCGGCGAGTTGTTGAAGGAGGCCGGTGCCGAAGGGCTCAGCTTCGAGCTTTTGAACCGGGGCGTCGACCAGCCCTACAAATACGTCGGCACATGGCTGATCGATCAGTGGAGCAAGATCGGGCTCCACGTGACGCAACGCGTGATGCCGACCGGCCCGGAATTGGATGCGCTGCGGAGCGGCAACTTCCAGATTGTCCTGCAAGCGAATTGCCACGGTGTGCCGAACCCGCTTCTCGACGTCCAGGCGTATCTGCCGAGTTCGGTCTACGAGGCGAACTATGGTTACTACGAGGACCCGCAGGAAGTGGATCTTTACAACAAGATGCTGCGCGAGACCGATTTCGCCAAGCAGCGCGCGCTTGATGCGTCAGTTCGAAAAATACGTCATTGACGAGCAGGCCCACGAGATATGGGTCGTATGGTGGAACCGGATCATCCCGTACCGATCTTATGTCAAAGGCTGGAAGATCAGCCCGAGCCACTACCTCAACCAGGATTTGGCGACGATCTGGCTCGATAAATGATGGCCGAGAGATACGATTTCCGCTCTCGTTATCGACGCAGCTGGACCCAGGGTCAAGCACAGCCAGGGCTGGCGGGACGAATGATTTCGAAGGTATTGCTGCTGCTGGCCGCTTGGCCGGGACAATCGCGGCGGCCGCGGCCGCGGATGAGGAAGCGCCGAAACGCGGCGGCATTCTGACTTATATGATCCCGGCCGACGCGCCGCCGAGCTTCGACGGGCACCGCGAGAGCACTTATGCGACGGTGCACGCAATCGCACCCTTTTACAGCGTCTTGATTCGTATCAACCCGGACAATCCATCCTCGACGACGGATATCGTCTGTGATCTGTGCACGGCGATGCCGCAGCCGACCGACAGCGGCAAGACCTACGCCTTTAAGATCCGCGACGGCGTTAAATTCACCGACGGCTCGCCGCTGACCGCCCAGCGACGTCGCCGCGAGCTTTAACGAAATCGCGTTTCCGCCGAAGGGCGTGTTGAGCGCGCGCGCCAGCAATTATTTGATGATCGACAAGATCGAGGCGCCCGATCCGACGACCGTCGTCTTCCGTTTGAAATTCGCGACCAGCGCGTTTCTGCCGGCGCTCGCCGACCCGTTCAACTTCATTTACGAGAAGGCGATCCTCGACAAGGACCCGCGCTGGTACGAGACGCACGTCATGGGCTCGGGTCCGTTCAAATTCGTCGCCTACGAGACCGGCCAGTCGATCAAGGGAGTGAGGAACCCGGATTATTACGTTAAGGGTCTGCCCTATCTCGACGGCTTCACCGGCATCTTTGCCGACAAGCAGGCGGTGCGGGTCGCCGCAATCCGCAGCGATCGCGCGGCGATCGAGTTCCGCGGCATGCCGCCGGCGGCGCGCGACGAGCTGGTAAGCGAGCTCGGCGACAAAATCACGGTGCAGGAGGGTGATTGGAACGTCGGCAGCGCGGTGACGCCGAACCACAAGAAGAAGCCGTTCGACGACCCGCGGGTTCGGCGGGCATTGAGCCTGGCGATCGACCGTTGGGGCAGCGCACCTGGCTTATCGAAGATCGCGATCGTCAGGACCGTCGGCGGTATCGTTTTCCCCGGTTCGCCGCTCGCCGCTACGAAACCGGAACTCGAACAGATCGCCGGCTATTGGCCCGATATCGAGAAATCACGGGCCGAGGCGAGGCGCCTGCTGAAAGAGGCGGGGGCCGAGGGGCTCTCCTTCGAACTGCTCAACCGCAATGTCGACCAGCCCTACAAATACGTCGCGACCTGGCTGATCGACCAGTGGAGCAAAGTGGGGCTGCACGTAACCCAGCGTGTCGAGCCGACCGGCCCGTGGTTCGAAGCGATGCGCAGCGGCAATTTCGATGTCGTGCTCGAGGCCCCCGGCCATGGCCTGGTCAACCCGCTGCTCGATGTCCAGAAATTCCTGCCGGAATCGGTCGATGCCGAGAATTACGCGCATTACCAAGATGATGCGGAGGTGGCGCTCTACCAGCAGATGCTGCACGAGACCGACCCGGCCAAGCAGCGCGTCTTGATGCGCCGGTTCGAAAAATATCTGCTCGACGACCAGGCGCACGAGATCTGGTTATTGTGGTGGTACCGGATCGTGCCGTATCGCTCTTATGTCAAGGGCTGGAAGATCGCCCCGACCCATTTCATCAATCAGGACCTGGCGAGGATTTGGCTCGATAAATAGAAGAGAATTGCGATTTCGTCGCCTTCTGCGGAAGCGAGAGATCAGAGCTAGCCTGACCATGGCAATTAGAAGAGGCGGTGGCCCTGGGTTCCCGCTTTCGCGAGAACGACAAATAGAATGGTGCAACACTGGCTGAGTGGAGATCAGGAGGTAAGAGTGCACATTAAGACAGTAGCGTTGGCGGCAATGTTCGGGGCGACGGCGTTTGCCGCTTCGGCCGGGCAGGACGAAGAGGCCCCTAAACATGGTGGAACCCTGACCTACATGATCCCGGCCGACGCGCCGCCGAGCTTCGACGCGCATCGCGAGGAGACCTACGCGACGATCCATTCGGCGGCGCCGTTCTACAGCACGCTGGTCCGCGCCAATCCGGACAATCCCGGCAAGACCGACGACATCGTCTGCGACGTGTGCACGGCGATGCCGCAGCCGACCGATGGCGGCAGAACCTGGACCTTCAAGATCCGCGACGGCATCAAATTCACCGATGGCTCGCCGCTTGACCGCCGATGATGTTGCGGCGAGCTGGAACGAGATCATCTTCCCGCCGAAGGGCGTCCTCAGCGTGCGGCAGAGCAATTTCGTCATGGTCAATTCGGTCAAGGCGCCCGACCCGTCCACCGTCGTTTTCCGCCTCAAATTCGCAACCGACGCATTCCTGCCGGCATTGGCCGATCCGTATGCCTGGATCTACGAGAAGAAGATCATCGACAAGGATCCGCACTGGTACGAAAAGAACATCATGGGCTCGGGCCCGTTCAAGTTTGTCGATTACCAGGTCGGCCAGTCGATCAAAGGCGAGCGCAACCCCGATTATTTCCGCAAGGGGATGCCCTACCTCGACGGCTTCACCGGCATCTTCGCCCCCAAGCAGGCGGTCGAGATCGCGGCAATCCGCAGCGGTCGCGCCGACATCGAATTCCGCGGTTTTCCGCCCTCGGCGGTCGACGAGTTGAAGAAGGCGCTCGGCGACAAGCTGGCGATTCAGACCAGCGACTGGAACTGCGGCGGGATGGTGACCCCGAACCACAAGCGTAAGCCGTTCGACGACGTGCGGGTGCGCCGCGCCTTGACCCTGGCGATCGACCGCTGGGGCAGCGCGCCCGAGCTGTCCAAGATCGCCCTCGTGCACACGGTCGGCGGCGTCACCTTTCCGGGGTCGCCCTTGGCCCCGAGCAAGGAGGAATTGCAGCAGATCGCCGGCTACTGGCCCGATATCGAGAAATCGCGCGCCGAGGCGCGGCGTTTACTGAAGGAGGCGGGGGCCGAGGGTCTCAGCTTCGAACTGCTCAACCGCAACAACGATCAGCCTTACAAATATTACGGGATCTGGGTCGTCGACCAGTGGAGCAAGATCGGCCTGCACGTGACACAGAAGGTCGTCCCCGTCGGTCCCTGGTTCGAAGCCCAGCGCAGCGGCAATTTCGACGTCACGGTCGAGGGCAATTGCCAGAACGTGGTCAATCCGCTCGCCGATGTCGGCAAATACCTGCCGCATTCCGTATCCAACTCGAACTACGGCAATTTCGAAGACGCCAAGGAAGTCGAGATGTACAACCGTCAGCTGCGCGAGCTCGACAAGACGAAGCAGAAGGCGGATCTGCTCGAATTCGCGAAATATGTGCTCGACGAGCAGGCGCACGAGATCTTCCTTTTGTGGTGGCAGCGGGTGGTGCCGTACCATTCCTACGTGAAGGGCTGGAAGATCGGGCCGAGCCATTACGTCAATCAGGATTTGGCGACGATCTGGCTCGACAAATAGCGGCCAGACGGAGAGAGGGTAGCGGCGTTATGTCGGCGATCGGCGGAGATCCACTCCTCGAAGTCCGGGGGTTGCAGATGCACTTCCCGGTCACCGAGGGGAACTTCACCCACCGCAGGGTCGGCGAGGTCAAAGCGGTCGACGGCATCGACTTTACCGTGCGCCGCGGCGAGACCCTCGGACTGGTCGGCGAGAGCGGCTGCGGCAAGACCACGACCGGGCGCTGCATCTTGCGCCTCGAACGCCCGACCGCGGGCGAGATCCGCTATGATGGCGTCGATATCGCCCGACTCGATCGGCGCAAGCTGTTGGCGTTGCGGCGGCGCATCCAGGTCATCTTTCAGGATCCGTACAGCTCGCTGAACCCGCGCATGAAAGTGGGCGAAATCATCGCCGAGCCGATCAAGGTGCACGGGATCGAGCGCGATCCGGCACGCCGGACGGCGCGGGTGCGCGAATTGTTGTCGGTGTGCGGGCTCGATCCCAAATTCGCCGACCGCTACCCGCATGAGATGTCGGGCGGTCAGCGTCAGCGGGTTGGTATCGCGCGCGCCTTGGCGCTAGAGCCCGAATTCATCGTCTGCGACGAGGCGGTCTCGGCGCTCGACGTGTCGATCCAGGCGCAGATCGTCAATCTCTTAGAGGATTTGCGCGAGCGCTTTGGCCTGACCTATCTGTTCATCGCCCACGACCTTTCGGTGGTGCGGCATTTGTGCCAGCGGGTCGCGGTCATGTATCTCGGCCGCATCGTCGAGCTGGCCGAATGCGACGAGCTGTTCGACAACCCGCTCCATCCTTACACCCAAGCCTTGCTGTCGGCGGTGCCGGTTCCCGATCCGACGGTCGAGGAGACACGTGCGTTCCGGCCGGTCATGGGCGAGGTGCCGAGCCCGATCAACCCGCCGTCGGGCTGCGTGTTTCACCCGCGCTGTGCGATCGCCGTGGAAGGGTGTAAGAGGACGCGGCCGGAGCTGCGCGAGCTGCGTCCCGGCCATTGGGTCGCGTGCAGCGAAGTCAACTGACGATCGCGGCTCGACGTCGCGATTCATGATAAGAAGTCACGAGCAATAATAAGAAGTAATAGAACAGGAGGGAGAAATGAGGATCCGATCAGGATTGGCGGCGCTGGCGGTCGCCGCCGTGCTTTCGTCTACTGTTTTTGCTGCAGAGGAAGAGGCGCCAAAATATGGCGGCACCTTGACCTATATGATCCCGGCGGACGCACCGCCGAGCTTCGACGCGCACCGCGAGACCACCTTTGCAACGATCCATAGCGCGGCTCCGTTCTACAGCGTGCTGATCCGGGTCAATCCCGAACGACCCGTCATCGCCGACCGACCTCGTTTGCGATCTGTGCACGGTGATGCCGGAGCCGACCGACGGCGGCAAGACCTACACGTTCACGATCCGCGAGGGCGTGAAGTTCCACGACGGGTCGCCGCTGACCGCGGCCGACGTGGCGGCGAGCTGGAACGAGATCATCTTTCCGCCCAAAGGTATCCTTAGCCCGCGCCAGAGCCACTACATGATGGTCGACACGGTTACGGCGCCCGATCCGACGACCGTTGTCTTCCATCTTGAAGTTTGCGACGAATGCATTTTTGCCGGCGCTCGCTGATCCCTATTCCTGGATCTATGAAAAGAAGATCCTCGACAAGGATCCCCGCTGGTACGAGAAAAACATCATGGGCTCCGGCCCGTTCAAATTCGCCGAATATCAGGTCGGCCAGTCGATCAAAGGAGTCAAGAACCCAGATTACTATCATAAGGGACTGCCGTATCTCGACGGCTTTGTCGGCATCTATGCCCCCCAACAGGTGGTGCAACTCGACGCGATCCGCGCCGACCGGGCAGCGATCGAGTTCCGCGGTTATCCGCCGGCGATGGTCGACCAGCTGAAGCAACAGCTCGGCGACAAGATCGCGGTGCAAACCAGCGACTGGAACTGCGGCAGCTTTATCGAGATCAACCACCAGAAAAAGCCGTTCGACGATGTCCGCGTGCGGCGCGCGCTGACCCTGGCGATCGACCGCTGGCACACTGCGCCAGAGCTCGCCAAGATCGCCAACGTTCACACCGTCGGCGGGATCGTCTTCCCGGGATCGCCGCTGGCCGCGACCAAGTCGGAATTGCAGCAGATCGCCGGGTGGTGGCCCGACATCGAAAAATCGCGGGCCGAGGCACGGCGTTTGCTGAAGGAGGCGGGGGCCGAAGGGCTCAGCTTCGAACTGCTCAACCGCAATGTCGACCAGCCCTACAAATACAACGCGAACTGGGTCATCGACGATTGGAGCAAAATCGGACTGCACGTCACTCAGCGCGTAGTGCCGACCGGTCCCTGGTTCGAAGCCTTCCGGTCGGGAAACTTCGATGTCGGCGTGATCGGCAATTGCCAGAGTGTGGTCAACCCACTGCTCGACGTGCAAAGATACCTGCCGCCGTCGGTTTACGCAGGAAACTACGGCCGGTTCAACGACCAGCAGGCGATCGATCTCTACGATAAAATGCTGCGTGAAACCGACACCACCAAGCAGCGGGCCCTGATGCGAACCTTCGAGAAGCATGTCCTTGATGACCAGGTGCACGAGGCCTTCCTGCTGTGGTGGTATCGGATCCTGCCCTACCGGTCCTATGTCAAAGGCTGGAAGATCAGCCCGAGCCATTACCTGAACCAGGATTTGGCGACGATCTGGCTCGACAAATAGCGAGATAAGCGGAGCCGAACGACGGTCATGTACCGATATATTATTCAGCGGATACTGCTGGTGGTGCCGACCCTGCTCGGAGCGGCATCACTGGTCTTTCTGTTGATGCGCCTCATTCCGGGCGACATCTGCGTCGTACGGCTGGGCTCCGGCGGCGGCACCTTCGACGAGCGCGCGGTCGCCGCCTGTCATGCCGAACTCGGGCTCGACCGGCCGATACTCCTGCAATTCTTCGATTTTATCTGGGGTTTGTGCCGCTTTGACTTCGGGACGTCGATGTGGTCGGGCAAGCCGGTTTCCTACGAGATCGCCGCCCGCTTTCCGATCTCGCTGGAGATCGCGATCCTGGCAACCGTCGTCGCGGTCGCGGTCGCAATCCCGTTCGGCACGCTCTCGGCGTTGAAGCAGAACAGCGTCACCGACCTTGTGGTGCGCGTGATCGCCATCGCCGGTCTCGCCACCCCGGGCTTCTGGCTCGGCATCCTGCTCATTCTCGCTATCCTCAACATCTCGCAGATGGCGTTTGGCGCGCCGTGGATGCCGCCGATCGATTATGTGCCGTTGTGGAAGGACCCGGTGCGCAACCTGTCGATGGCGATCTGGCCGGCGATCGCGGTGGGATACCGCACCTCCGCCGTCACCATGCGGATGACCCGTTCGGCGATGCTCGAGGTCATGCGCGAGGACTACATTCGCACCGCGCGGGCCAAGGGTCTGATCGAACGCATCATCGTCAACCGGCATGCACTAAAGAACGCCTTGTTGCCGGTCGTGACTTTGATCGGCATCGAATTCGGCGTTTCTGATCGGCGGCCTGGTCGTGACCGAGCAGGTGTTCAACCTGAACGGGATCGGCCGGCTGCTCGTCCAGGCCGTGCAGAACCAGGACTACACCTTGACCCAGGCGCTGGTGATGCTGACCGTCGCCGTCTTCGTGTTCACCAATACCGCCGTCGACATGCTCTATGCCTGGCTCGACCCCCGCATCCGCTACGCGTGAGCGCCGCCATGACCATCGCCGCACCAAATGAAGCCGCTACTCCCGCCCTTCTCGACGATCTGCCCGGAGGCCGGGGATCACTGGTCGGCCGAGCGCTGGTTTTTGCCCGCCGCCAGCCGCTCGGCACCTTCGGCCTGGTGCTGGTGCTGGTCATGGCGGTGGCCGGGCTCGGCGCCGATTGGATCGCACCTTACAGCCCGACCGCCAACGATTTCGCGGCGATGACCGAGGCGCCGAGCTGGGCGCATTGGCTCGGCACCGATCAGTTCGGGCGCGATCAGCTGTCGCGCATCATTTTCGGCGCGCGCACCGCGCTGATCGTCGGCTTCTCCTGCGCGATCGTCAGCAGTTTTGCCGGGCTGGTGCTGGGCGTCGGCAGCGCCTATTTCGGCGGGCGCCTCGATCTCTACCTGCAGCGTCTGCTCGATATCCTGATGGCCTTTCCGCTGATCATCATGGCGCTCGCGGTCGTGTCGATTTTCGGCACCGGGGTGCACAACGTGATCATCGCAATCACGATCCCGCTGATCCCGCGCTGCGCGCGCATCATCCGGTCGAGCGCGCTGTCGATCCGCGAGATCCCTTACGTCGACGCCGCGCGCGCCTGCGGCTTTAGCCATTCGCGGATCATCCTGCGCCACATGGTGCCGAATGTGATGGCGCCGTTCCTGATCCTGCTGACGGCGTTTGTCGGCCAGGCGATACTGGCCGAGGCGGCGCTGTCCTATCTCGGGCTCGGCGTGCAAGAACCGGTCCCGGCCTGGGGCCTGATGCTGCAAGGCGGCGCCGAGGAATATGCCTCGACGGCGCCGTGGATCGCGATCTTCCCGGGTCTGGCGATCGCGGTGACGGTGTTCGGCTTCAGCCTCTTTGGCGACGCGTTGCGCGACGCGCTCGACCCCAAAATGCGCGATCGCTGATTTCGGCGTCGCGCAGCCGGCGGCGGGCGACCTGCCCATTCGTCCAGTAGCGGCGGCGCGCGGCCGGCCCCATTCTTCTCGACATATCGACCGAGGAGAGGGGCATGCCGGACAATACGCAGGACACGCTGAGCCAATTTTCCGCGGCACTGACCGAGCGCGTGGCGGCGGCGCGCGGGCTGGTCGCCGGCATCCGCATTCGCGGGCATTCGCTGCGCTCCGGCACCTTGTGGCGCAAGGATGTGGTGGTCGCCTCGGAGCAGGCATTGCCGAGGGCCGAAGAGGCCGAGGTGGTGCTGGCCGATGGCGGCAGCTTTGCGGCGCGGGTGGCCGGTCGCGACCCCGGCACCAACGTCGCCGTGCTGCGGCTCGACGGCGCTCCGGAACCGGCGCCGCTCGCTGCCGAGGAGCCGCGGCCGGGCGCGCTCGTCCTCGCTCTCGCCGCCGATGGCGCCGGCGGGGTCGCGGTGCGACTCGGCGCCGTCCATTCGGTCGGACCCGCCTGGCACAGCCGCGCCGGTGGCCGCATCGACCGCCGCATCGGGCTCGACATCAGGCTGGGCAGAGGCGAGGAGGGCGGGCCGGTGCTCGACGCCGCGGGCGGGTTGCTCGGCATCTCGACTCTCGGCCCGCGCCGGCGGGTTCTGGTCATCCCGGCGGCGACGGTCGAGCGGGTGATGGAACCGCTGCTGACGACGGGCCGGATCGCGCGCGGTTGGCTCGGCGCGGCGGTGCAGCCGGTGCTCGTGCCCGAAGCGCTGCACAGTGAAGCCGGTCAGTCGTTGGGGCTGATGATCATCGGCGTGACCAGGGACGGGCCGGCGGCGCAGGCCGGGATACTGATGGGCGACATCCTGATCGCCGTCGACGGCGCCGGCGTCGGCAGTTCATCGCAGCTCGCCGAACTGCTGGGGCCGGAGTCGGTCGGGCGCCAGGTCCAATTGCGTCTGATCCGTGCCGGCAAGGTGCAAACGCTGGCGGCCACGGTGGGTGCGCGGCCGGCGCGATGAGCGCCGTTGCGCCGGCGGCCGATCTTTCGCGGCGGATGCGTATCGCGGTCAAGGCCGCCGATCCAGCGACGGCAAAGCGGCTCGCCGCGCTCGTCGCCGCAGCCGGGCACGAGGTCGTCGCCGCGGTCGACGCGGCCGACGCGGTATTGACCGACGGCTCGGCTGAGCCGCTGCCCGGCGCGCCGATTGTCTCTCTGGGAGCAATGGACGGCGATTTTGCCGGATCGCTCCCGCCGGAGGCCGGGGCGGCTCAGGTCGATGCCGCGCTGCGCGCCGTCGCCGCGGGCCTGATCGTGCGGGTCCCGCCGTCGTCGAAATCGCGGTTCGCGGCCGTTGCCCGACGATGCATCGCCGGTGTTGACGCCGCGCGAAATCGAGGTGCTGACCGCGCTCGGCGACGGGTTGAGCAACAAGGCCGCCGCCCGGCGGCTCGGCATCTCGCCGCACACCGTCAAATTCCACATCGAGCAGCTGTTCCGCAAGCTCGGCGCGGGTTGCCGGGCGGAAGCCGTCGCCAAAGGGCTGAGGCGGCAGATCGTCGAGTTCTGACGCTGCCGCCCGCCTGCTTGGCAGCGCGGACGCTACATACCCTCGCGCACCACCGGGTTGGTCAGGGTGCCGATGCCGGTGATCTCGATGTCGATCGTATCGCCGTGCTTGACGTTTTCGGGGGCGCCCTCGGTGCCCATCCACACGACGTCGCCGGGGTAGAGCGTCAGGTATTGCGACATCCGGCTGATGAAGGTGGCGGGGCCGAACAGCATGTGGTCGGTCTTGAAGCGGATTTTTTCGTCGCCGTTGACGCGGATGATCGTCTGCGCCGCGGCGAGGTCGAAATCGGTCTCGATCCACGGTCCCATCGGCTTGAAGGTGTCGGCGTTCTTGGCCCGCCATAAGGTGCGGTCGCCTGCCTGCCAGGTGCGCTCGCTGAAGTCGTTGCCGATCGTCCAGCCTAGCACGCAGGAAAGCGCGTCCCGCTCCGACAGGTTTTTGGCCCTCTTGCCGATGACCGCGACCAGCTCGCCCTCGTACTGGCAGCGCTCGGTCGCGTCCTTGGGCAGGACGATGTTCTCGCCATGCGCGACGAGCGCGTTGTTCGCGCGATAGCCGATATCGGCGGCTTTGGGCAAATTCGGTTCCTGGCCGCGTTTTCTGGCAGCCTCGATCACATGCTCGGCGTAATTGAGCCCGGCGCAATAGAAGGTGCGCGGCTCGACCGGGATCAGCAATTTGACCGACGACAGCTTGTGGCGGGTCGCGGTCTTTTCATAGCCGGCAAACGGGTCGCCCTTGACCTCGGTCACCGTGTCGCCGTCGAGGATGCCGTAGGCCGCATGGCCATTCGTCTCGAACCGTATCCAGCGCATCTTCTCGTCTCCTCAGTTTTAATCGGACACCCGACGTTTCGGCATTTTACAGGCTGCGGAGAAACTCGATCATGGCCCTGTTGACCTCCGCAGCCCGCTCCTGCTGGGTCCAGTGGCCGCAGCCCGGCAGGATGATGGTGCGGCGCAGCTGCGGCACGAAATGCGCGAGGTTCGCCACCAGCTGGTCCATGCCGCGGAACGCCATCACGAGATCGCGGTCACCGGCAATGTAAAGCGCCGGGATTGTCACCTTCGCTCCGGCAAAGGGGGCGAGAAGCTCCCAGTTGCGATCGATATTGCGATAATAATTGAGCCCGCCGCGAAACCCGGAACGCGCGAATTCCGCGGCGTAGAAATCGATGTCGGCCTCGGTGAGCCAAGGAGGCAAGGTTGCGAGGTTCGCCGGTTGTGTCGCCATGCGGGCAGCGAAACCGCCCGTCCGCGGCACCATGCCGACCTGGTCCTTGGGCACCTGGACCGGCATATCCCCGGAATTCGAATAGAGGACGCCGCGAATAAACCGGCGCACATCGTGCTCGAATTCCGCCTCGGCGACCCCGGGAGTCTGGAAATAGAGCTGGTAGAAGATGGCGTCTTCGGTCTGCGGCATGACCGTCGTTGGCCGCACCGGCGCGCGCGGCCGGAACGGCACGCTGAGACCGATCACCCTGCGGAAGCGGTCGGGGCGCAGTTGCGCGGCAAGCCAGGCCACCGGTGCACCCCAATCGTGGCCGGCAATGACCGCCTGTTCTACCCCCAGCGCATCGAGCAACCCGACGACGTCGCCGACCAGATGCAACAATGTGTATTGATCGATCTCGCTCGGCTGATCGGTCTGGCCATAGCCGCGCATATCGGGCGCGACGGCGTGGAATCCGGCCTCGGCCAGCGCCGGAGCTGATGGCGCCAGGAATACCAGGATTCGGGAAAGCCGTGGCACAGCAGGACCAGCGGACCCTCGCCTTGCTCGGCCAAATGCATGCGGATGCCGTTGGTCTCGACGGTGCGGTGCCGCAGCTCGGTCATCGCGGTCAGACCGGCGTCTCGCCTTTCAGCATCAGGCGGTAGAGATAGCGCCGCTCGTTCATGTCGTAATCGGGGTTGGCCTTGTGGATGACGCTGCGGTTGTCCCAGATCACGAAGTCGCCGTAACGCCATTGGTGACGGTATTCGTATTTCTTCTGGATCGCATGCGCCATCAGCCCGGCGACGAGGTCGAGCGCCTCGCTGTCCTCCATGCCCTCGATCGATTCGATCCGCACCGGGTTGAGGTAGAGCGCCTTGCGGCCGTTTTCGGGATGGGTGCGGACCAGCGGATGCACCCCCGGCGGCGGCACCTGCCGGGCGCTGTCCTCGCTGAGCGGGCGCAATTCGCGCGGGCTGTATTTGCTCAGATAGACATGGACCGCCTTGAGCCCGTCGATCCGCTCCTTGGTCTGCCCCGGGCAGGTCGTCATAGGCCTGGTGCATGTTGACGTATTGCGTGTCGCCGCCGCTGCTCGGCAACGACACCGGAAACAGCATCGTCGCCTTTGGCGGGGTCGGATGATTGGAATGGTCGGTGTGAAAGGTCTCGCCCGAGATGTAGCGCTTGCCCGGCACGGTCTGCTCGTTCGACACATAGTAGATCTGCGGATAGCCGGGAACGTGCATCTCGCGCTTGTCGTGCTGGAACAGCTCGCCGAAGATTTGCGCGGCGGCGATGAATTGCGGCGGGGTGAATTCCTGGCCGCGGACCACCAGGACATGATGGTCGGCGAACGCGCGGTTCAGCGCGGTGCGGGTCTCGGCATCGACGCCCTGGTTGAGGTCGAGGCCGCGGACTTCGGCGCCGGTGTGCTCGGTCATCGGGGTGATCGTGTATTCCATCGGCTGGTTTCCTCCGCTCGGGCTCGCCCTCATGCGCGAAGTATGGCGACGGCGCGTGGGGTTTTGCAATGCTCCGGCCCGGGCGGAACGAGCGGGCGTTAGAGCGACCGCTTCAACTGGCAGTCTGACCGCGCCGCTCACCCGCGCCGATCGCGGCCGCTTCGCTTCAACTGGCGGGGATGCCCTTGGCGGCCGGTTTTGCAATGTTGATCTCGGTCGCACAGGGGCCGGTTGGCGTGTCGGTCTCGGCCGCGGCTGGCGGCTGGATCGCGTGCAGATCGGCCAACAGAGCGCGATAGCACGGGTGCCGGCGGAGCAGAAACCGGCCAGCCGCCTCGGTCACCTGCAATTGCGGGCCGGTCAAGCTCCAGCTCGTCGGCACGTCTTTGGCCTGGTCGCGCAGTTCGCGGTGCGCCGGCGTGTCCGCCGGGATCTGGTCGTAATCGACGGTGATCCCGTAGACCTTCATACCGCCAAACTTAGCCGAGCGGCTGGCTCCAGCGGCGGCCTGCGCCAACTCGCCGAGCAGACCGGAAAGCGCGGTCTGGGAATTCGCCGTATTGGCATCGATCGGCGCCGAGGTCACCGTCTGAATTTGGCTGATCAGACCCGGCTGGCTTTGCTGCTGGTAGAGCTTGTTCGGCGGATCCGAACGGGCATTGACGACGATGATGACGAGGCTGCGGATCTTTCCCTCGTTGATCGCGCGCAGGACGCCGGCATCGTCATAAGGCGCGATCAGCGCCGAGCGCAACGATTGGGTGCCAAGATTGTCGGCCAGCCCGCCATCGAGAAAATAAAGATAGTCGATCCGGCGATACGGGTTGGGCCCATGCCGCAGATCATTGGCATAGCGCGCCTCTTTGTATTCCGGCAGGTTCAGGTAGGGCGTATACGGGTTCGGCGGGTATGGCGGGATCGATAGAGCAACTCTGATCCAGATATCGCTGCGAAGCCGACCTTGGCAACCGTCGGAGAAGTTCTGAAAGCTGACCGGCGTCAGCAGGACTGGGAATGCCGCGGATGCCGCCGCGGCAGTAGCTATAGGCAGGGCATCATAGCTCGAGCAAACATCGTCGAACCTTCGCGGCATCAGTGCGAAAGTTTCGCCGCCGGCCATATCGGTCGCGTTGAAAACCACATAGGGCTGGCCCGGCCGGTTGATGTCGGCGAGCGTCGCATTGTGGAACAGGCGTTCGTTGAACAATGCTTCAAGGGCCTCGATCCGGGTGATTTTGCCGGTCACCAGACCGAACCAGGTGATCGGATTGACGGCGTCTAGTTCGAGCGCCGCCATATTGTCCCTGGTCAGAAAATCGTTACGCAGGCCGTCGAGGTCGCCGTCCGGATGGCCGGGGCTGCGATGCAGACCAAACCAGGCTGAGGTAACGCTGCCGCCGGAAACCGACGAGATCAGCTTCACATCCGAGGTCAGGACATGGTTGCCGTCGGAAGCGGGATAACTTGTCGCCGCCATCTCGCGCAGCACCGACTCGGCCAGCGCCGCCGCCCGCGAGCCCCCGCCCGAGAAGGTCATCAGGATGACTGGGCGATCCGGGGTCGCGGGATCGATGCTGCGGCGATCGGGGTTGGCTTCACCGGCCCGCAACGGGGTGTTTTCGAAATGCGTGCTCGCGCACCCGCCACCGAGAGCGAGGCACAACAGCAGCGGCCATGCTCCGCGCATCCGCACCCCTCCTAGCCCTTGCTGAACTGGATGGGCAAGGGGTGCCCCGGCAGGGTGCCGCTGACGACGCCATACCAAAACGAGGGGGAATATCCCGAACCGGAAAGGGAAATCACATAATAACTTGACGGCAAGATGAGCTCCGTCTCGGTCTGACCGACGACGTTACCGTTGGCGATGACGTCGCGGACGTCGTTGGCGTCAAAGGTTACGCGAATGTATTCCATGACGGCGCGTCCTCCCGTTGGGCAAGCTTAACCAAAACATCATGGTCTGAAAATCTAGATGCCCGCGCCTCGGCGAATTGGACGGCTGGCGGCGTGGCTGGCTGCTGTGCCGGGCTTGCCGCAGCGTGGCCATTTGGCTCGATTTCGCGGGTAGGATGGACGCGGGCGAAGGCCTGGCGTAAGAGGAAGGAATGGTCCCCCCGGTCGGTCTCGCGCCCTATGCGTCGAAACCGGAGGAGTCTCGCGGGCGGCTCCATCCGGAACCGGAGCATGCGACCCGTTCGCCGTTTCAGCGCGACCGGGACCGGATCATTCATTCGACCGCGTTTCGCCGGCTGACCTACAAGACGCAAGTCTTTGTTTATCACGAGGGCGACCACTACCGCACCCGGCTGACCCACAGCCTCGAAGTGGCGCAGATCGCCCGCACGATCAGCCGCGCACTCGGCCTCGACGAGGATCTCGCCGAGACCCTGGCGCTTGCCCACGATCTTGGGCACACCCCGTTCGGCCATGCCGGCGAGGAAGCCTTGAACGCCGAGATGGCGCGGTTCGGCGGCTTCTCGCACAACGACCAGACCTTGCGGATCCTGACCCGGCTCGAACGCCATTATGCCGAGTTCGACGGCCTCAACCTGACCTGGGAAGCGCTCGAAGGCACGGTCAAGCACAACGGCCCGTTGCGCGGCCCGGGGATCGACCGCCCGGTGCCGCCGGCGATCGCCGAATACGACCGCCGCCATCCGCTCGCCCTCGACACTTTCCCCGGACCCGAGGCGCAGGTCGCGGCACTCGCCGACGACATCGCCTACAACAACCACGACCTCGACGACGGGCTGCGCGCCGGGCTGTTCGTCGTCGCCGACCTCGCCGAGGTGCCGCTGGTCGGGTCCGTCTTTCGCGAGGTCGCTTCGCGCTACCCGGAGGATCGAGGAGCCGCGCCTGATCCACGAATCGATCCGCCGGGTGATCGACCATATGGTCGGCGACCTGATCGCCGAGACGCGCTCGCGGCTGGATGGGAGCGGGGTCGGATCGGCCGCCGAGATCCGGGCGCTGAAGGCGCCGGTGGCCGCGTTTTCCGCCGAGATGCGCAAGAACGACCGCGCCCTCAAGGAATTTCTGTTCGAGCGGATGTACCGCCACTATCGGGTCAACCGGATGAGCTCGAAGGCGCGCCGCGTGGTCCACGACCTGTTCACATTGTATCTTGCCGAACCCGAATGCCTGCCGGGCGAGTGGCGGGGGTTGGCGGCCGGTCCCGACGACCCCCAGACCGCGCGCGTCGCCGCAGATTACCTCGCAGGCATGACCGACCGCTTCGCGCTCGACGAGCATCACCGGCTGTTCGACGCTTATGCGCCGACATGAGTGACAGTGTTGGCTTGCTGCCAGTTCGATCCGGGTGAAACTCCACCCTCACGCCGTCGCTCGGATGCTCGAAAGAGGGGCAAGCGAGGGAGAAGTCGCCGCGACCGTTGATGGAGGAGAGCGATTTGCCGCCAAATTTGGCCGACAAGGATTTCGTCGCAATTTCGCATTCAACGCGCTGTGGCGAGATCGGCTATACCATATAAAGCAGGTTGAGGTGTTCGCGACCCGAGAGGGCGATGACTGGTTGGTGATCAGCGTCGTTGTCAAATATTTCTGAGCAACCCGTCGGAGTGCAGGAAAGTGCACCTCAGTTATGATCCTCGCCAAAACATCGCCTATCTGCGGCTCCGCGAGTCGGCTGGGGTGCAGGTCGAGACCGTGCGATTGAGCGACGAGGTGAACGTCGATCTGGCCCCGGATGGAACCGTCTACGGAATTGAGCTTCTCAACGCCAACGCGCAACTTCGCGCCACCGATGGCGGGCATCTCGTGATCGTCGACGAGGCGGCGGGAGGTCGGATCGAGGTTGCGTTACCGGAAATTGCCTGATCCCGATCCCCCATACTTGATGAACGGCGCCGTTCACTTTTCAACATGACCAACATTTTCTTGGATGTGCGCGGACTGGTGATCGCCGCGATCGGCGACTTGATGGCGGAGGGCGTGCTGCCGCCGGGGCTCGATTTGGCGCGGGTCGCGGTCGAGCCGCCGCGCGATCCCGCCCATGGCGATCTCGCCACCAATGCGGCGATGGTGCTGGCCGGCGCGGTCAGGGAAAACCCGATGGCGCTGGCGGAACGGATCGGCGCTGCGCTGAACGGGCGCGAGCTGGTCACCGGGGATTACCGCGGCCCCGGCTTGACCGTCGCAGCGGCGCGTCCGGGGTTTCTGAACATCACCTTGGCGCCCGAAATCTGGCACGCGCAGCTGCGCGCGATCCTGCGCGCCGGTGCCGGTTTTGGCAATTCGGCAGTGGGCGGCGGCGAGAGGGTCAATGTCGAATTCGTCTCGGCCAACCCGACCGGGCCAATGCATGTCGGCCACGGCAGGGGCGCTGTCGTTGGCGACGCGCTCGCGGCGTTGCTGGCCAAGGCCGGGTTCCAAGTCGAGCGCGAGTATTACATCAACGACGCCGGCGCCCAGGTCGATATCCTCGCCCGCTCGACCCATCTGCGCTATCGCGAGGCCCTGGGCGAGGCGATCGGGCCGCTGCCGGACGGGTTTTATCCGGGCGAATATCTGATCGAAACCGGCCAGGCGCTCGCCCGGCGCGACGGGCGAAAATGGCTCGATCGGCCGGAAAGCGAGTGGCTCGCCCCGGTGCGCGACTTTGCCGTCGCGCAGATGATGGCGCTGATCCGCGAGGATCTGGTTGTGCTCGGCGTGCGCCATGATCTGTTCGTCTCGGAGCGCGCTCTGGTCGAAGCCGGGACGATCGACGATTGCCTGATGGCGCTGGACCAGCGCGGCTTGATCTATACCGGCGTGCTGGAGCCGCCGAAGGGCAAATTGCCCGACGATTGGGAACCGCGGCCGCAATTGCTGTTCCGCGCTACGGAATTCGGCGACGAGGTCGACCGTCCCCTGAAGAAGTCGGATGGCTCGTGGACCTATTTCGCCGCCGACATCGCCTATCACCGCGACAAGTTCGGCCGCGGCTTCGCCAATCTGATCGATGTCTGGGGCGCCGATCACGGCGGGTACGTCAAGCGCATGCAGGCCGCGGTGCGGGCGATGACCGACGGGGCGGCCAATCTCGACGTCAAGCTGTGCCAGCTCGTCAATCTTTTCGACAAGGGCGCGCCGGTTCGGATGTCGAAGCGGGCGGGGACCTTCGTCACCCTGCGCGAGGTGGTCGATCAAGTCGGCAAGGACGTCTTTCGCTTCATCATGCTGACCCGGAGGAACGACCAGGCGCTCGATTTCGACTTTGCCAAGGTGACCGAGCAGTCGAAGGACAACCCGGTCTTTTACGTGCAATACGCCCATGCCCGGGCGGCCTCGGTCATGCGCCATGCGGCCGAGGCGTTTGCGCAGGATCAACTTACCGATTTGGCGCTGGCCGAAACATCGCTCGACGAGCTCACCGACTCGGCCGAGATCGCGCTGATTCGCCAGCTGGCGCAGTGGCCGCGGCTGGTCGAGAGTGCCGCCGAGGCGCATGAGCCGCACCGCGTCGCGTTCTATCTGCAAGAGGTTGCGGCGCAATTCCACATGTTGTGGAACAAGGGCCGAGACGAGGCGACATTGCGGTTTATTCTCGCCTCCGACCCGGCGCTGACCCGCGCCCGCCTTGCTCTCGTCCGCGGCGTGGCCCTGGTCATCGCCTCCGGCCTCGCCGTGATCGGCGTCGAACCGGTCGAGGAGATGTAGCCATGTCCTATAATCTGGGACAGATCGACCCCGAGGAGCGGACCGGGCTCTATGCCGATCCTCGCGACGAGGAAGCCGATCCACCGCCGCGACGGGTTTTGAGGATCGTCGGGGCGCTGCTCGTCATGGCGCTATTTGCCGGCGGTCTATGGTTCGCTTATGTCGAGGGCGCGCGGCACGCGGGCGGGACCGGCGGCAGCGGCGATATCCCGCTGATCCGCGCCGATACGCGGCCGATGAAGGTCAAGCCGGCCGAGCCGGGCGGCATGCCGATCCCCGACCGGGACATGCTGATCTATGGCCAGAACCGTCCGATCGTCGAGCATTTGTTGCCGCCGCCCGAACAGCCGATGGCTCTGCCGGCGCCGCCGCCGCCAGCCCCGAAACCGGCAGTCTCGGCGCCTGCAGGTGCACCACCAACGCCCGCGCCATCAACGGCCGCGCCGGGCTCCGGCACGGCTCCCGCGGTCGCACCGCTCGACCGGAACAGTCGGCCGGCCTGCCGCCGGCAAATCCGCATCCGATGCCCTCGAAACCGGCGGAAGCGGTGTCCCAACCAGGAAAAGCGGGAGGGGTGCGGCTTCAGCTCGGCGCGGTGCGCAGCGAGGGGGATGCGCGCGAGGAATGGGCGCGCATCAAGCGCGAGCAACCCGGATTTGCTCGGCCACCTGACGGCGGTGGCGGTTCGCGCCGATCTCGGCGACAAGGGCGTCTATTACCGTATTCAGGCGGGGCCGGTCGGGGACCCGGCGACCGCCGAACGGCTCTGCGGCGAGCTGAGGCAGCGCCATCTGGCGTGCATCATCGTCAGATGAATTGCCGCCAGCGTCAGACATCTCCATCGACGCCGCCGATCTGAGAACGTCATTGCCGGAGTTGACCCGGCAATCCATCTTCAGCGCCAGCCGCATGGGGCTGCCCGCAAGAGCCAGGGGCCGGCGAGGTTCGAGGTATGAAAAGGTGAAAGAAAGAGCGTTGTCTTGACAGCCCCGACGCCCAGGGGACGGCCGCGCGCAGTGATTCTCGGTTGCGCCGGTGAGGAATTGAGCACCGCCGAGCGCCGCTTTTTTGCCGATGCCGACCCGTTGGGCTTCATCTTGTTTCGGCGTAATTGCCGTTCCCGCGATCAGGTTTGCGGGCTGGTCGAGACGTTGCGCGGCTGCATCGGGCGTGCCGACGCGCCGGTTCTGATCGACCAAGAGGGCGGACGGGTTGCGCGCCTGCGGCCGCCCGAATGGCGGCTTTATCCATCGGCCGCCCGCATCGCTTCGTTGCCGGACCCAACCGCGCAGCAAGCAGCCCGGCTCGGCGCCCGGCTTATCGCCGACGATCTCGCCCGGCTCGGCGTTACCGTCGCCTGCTTTCCGGTGCTCGACCTGCCGGTTGCCGGGGCCGATTTGGTGATCGGCGACCGCGCCTATGGCGCCGAGCCGGAGCGGGTCGCGCGTCTCGGCCTGGCGGCGTGCGAGGGGCTGATCGAAGGCGGGGTGCTGCCCGTCCTCAAGCACATTCCGGGGCACGGCCGCGCCCGCGTCGACAGCCATTACGCTTGCCCAACGGTCGAGACCGGTCACGACGAGCTGTCGCGCACCGATTTCGCCCCGTTCCGCGCGCTCGCCGCGATGCCTTGGGCGATGACCGCCCATATCGTCTATCGGTCGATCGACCCGACTGCGCCCGCGACGCTGTCGGCGCGGGTGATCGCCGAGATCATTCGCGGCGAGATCGGCTTTGACGGCGTGCTGGTATCCGACGATTTGTCGATGAGAGCATTGGGCGGCGGTCTCGGCGAGCGCGCGCAGCGGGCGCTCGATGCCGGCTGCGACCTGGCGCTCCATTGCAACGGCGACCCTGCCGAGATGGAAGAGATCGTCGCGGCGATCGGACCGATATCGCCTCAGGCGGCAGCGCGGCTCGCGCGGGGCGAGGCGATGCGGCACGCCCCGATCGAGTTTGATCGGCCGGAAGCCGAGCGCCGGTTCGATGCGCTGATGGCGGAGGCGCGGTGATGGGCGGCGCGGCATCCCTGGCCGCGACGATCTACCAGGCCAGCACCTGGGTATTGCCGGTCGTCTTCGCCGTGACCTTTCACGAAGCGGCGCACGGGTTTATCGCGCTTCGTTTTGGTGACGACACTGCTCTGCGAGCGCGCCGCGTCACCTTCAACCCGCTCAACCACATCGACCCGTTCGGGACGATCATTTTGCCGGCGCTGCTGCTGCTGAGCTCGGGCGGTCGCTTGCTGTTCGGCTACGCCAAGCCGGTGCCGGTCAATTTCGGCCGCTTGCACGACCCGCGGCGCGACATGGTGTGGGTGGCGCTCGCCGGGCCGGGCACCAACGTGCTGTTGGCGATTGTCTCGTCGCTGTTGTTCTACGGGGTGGCCTTTTTGCCGCCGAGCCCGGCCGACTGGATTGCCGCGAACCTCGTTCACTCGCTGCAGATCAACGCGGCGCTGTGCGTCTTCAACATGCTGCCGTTGCCGCCCTTGGATGGTGGGCGGGTCGCGGTCGGCCTGTTGCCGCGCGCGCTCGCCTATCCGCTCGCCCGGCTCGAGCCGTATGGCATCCCGATCCTGCTGGCGCTGCTGTTCGTGCTGCCTTGGATCGGCGAGCAGATCGGCCTCAATCTCAATATCCTCGCCTATGTGATCGGCGTGCCGATGCAGGCCCTGATCAACCTCGTGCTGACCCTGACCGGACAGGGCGGATGAGCGATCCCGCCGCTGAGTGGGACGCTCCCTCGCCTCGCGGGCGGGGAGAAGGCGGGCGAGAGGAGCGGCGCGCGCCGGCCGAGCAACTGGTGCTCGACCTCGACGGCTATGAGGGGCCGATCGATCTGCTGCTGTCCTTGGCGCGCGAGCAAAAGGTCGATCTCGCGAAGATCTCGATCCTGGCGCTGGCCGACCAATACCTGGCTTTTATCGACCGGCAGCGGCAATTGCGCCTGGAGATCGCCGCCGATTACCTGGTGATGGCGGCGTGGCTGGCTTATTTGAAATCGCGGCTGCTGCTGCCGCAACCGCCGCAGGAAGACGAGCCGGAGGCAGCCGAGATCGCCGCCGCGCTGGGGCATCGCCTCAAGCTCCTCGAGGCGATGCAGACCGCCGGCCGAAGGCTGATGGCCCGCCCGCGCCTCGGCCATGATTGCTTTTTGCGCGGCGCCCCCGAAGGGCTGGCGACGGTGGCGGTGCCGGTTTGGCGGCTCGATCTTTACGAACTGCTGCGCGCCTATGGCGACGGCCGCCGGCGGAGCACCGCGGCGGTGCTGACGATCGAGCCATCGGTGTTTCATTCGATCGACGACGCGCTGAAGCGCTTGGCGCGTTTTCTCGGCCGGATGCCCGACTGGCGCGAGCTGACGCGGTTTCTGCCGGACGAGCGCGGCGGCGAGGAGCTGCGCCGCTCCGGCCTGGCCGCGACCTTTGCCGCCGCGCTCGAACTTGCCCGAGACGGCAGGGTCGAGCTGCGCCAGGACCGCGCCTTCGGCCCGATCTATCTGCGCAGTCCGCCCTCGGCGGCGCTGCGCAGAGGAGGCGAGGGGGTTCGCCGGTGAGCGAGCGGGCGCAGCAAATTCGGCTCGTCGAGGCGCTGCTGTTCGCCGCCGGTGAGCCATTGACCGAGGAAATGCTGGGGCGGCGCCTCGACGATGCGGCCGATCTGCAGGACCTCTTGGGCGAGCTTGCCGAGCATTACGCCGGGCGCGGGGTCAACCTCGTGCGGCTGGCCGGCGGCTGGGCGTTTCGCACCGCGCCCGATCTCGCTGGCGCCTTGCGCATCGAGCGGCCGGTCGCCCGCAGATTGTCGCGCGCCGCGGTCGAGACCCTGGCGGTGATCGCCTATCACCAGCCGGTCACCCGCGCCGAAATCGAGGAGATCCGCGGGGTCGGTCTCGGCAAAGGCACCATCGACAACCTGATGGAAGCCGGCTGGGTCCGCCCCAAGGGCCGCCGGATGAGCCCCGGCCGGCCGCTGCTGTGGGTCACGACGCCGGGCTTTCTCGCCCATTTCGGCCTCGACACTCTGCGCGACCTGCCGGCTATCGACGAATTGCGCGCCGCCGGCCTGCTCGACCTGACCCCGCCGGTGCTCGGCGAAGCCGCGCCAGAGCCGCCGTTGGCTATATTGTGAGATCGTGACGCCGTCAGCCAGCGACGCGGAGGCCGACGCCTCCGAGCCACTGCCATCCTCGCTTCTCGCCGTCCCGGCGCAGGCCGGGACCCATGTCTGCGGTGGGCACCGGCCTTCGCCGGTGTACGCGGAAATGCCCCGTCAGGCTGATTCACCAGCCCGTGACGATGCCTTCGTCAGGCGGCCTGGTCGAGTTTGAAGAATTCGACGCAGTTGTCGGCCCAGATGCGGCGTTTGTCGGCTTCGGGGATGTCGGCGTAGATCTTGTCGATCAGCGGGCGGGAATTGGGCCACTCGCATTCGATATGCGGGAAGTCGGTGGCGAACATGATGCGGTCGACGCCGACATGCTGGCGCTCCTCGACCGCGACGCGCTCGTACTGCACGCTGAAATAGACGTGGTTGCGCACATAATGGCTCGGCAATTCCTTTAGCGGCTGGAAGCCGAGATATTCCTGGGCCCAGCCGAGATGGCGCTGGTACCACAGATCCATGTGCTCGAGCCAGAACGGGACCCAGCCGAGCCGGGTCTCGGCAAAGAAGATCTTGAGCTTCGGGTGGCGCTCGAAGACGCCGGCAAGCACCAGCTGGGCGATGCTGACCGACGGCGCCAGGCCGAAATTGCACAGCCATTCGAGGAACGGCCGGCGCAGCCGCTGCATGATTACCGGGTCTTCTTTCGGATATTTGAAGGTCGGCTGGGTGGCGCGCGCGCCGGTGCGGTAGAACTGGACGTGCACGGTCACCGGCATGTCCATATCGACCGCGGCGGCCCAGAACTTGTCGTCCTCCGGCGTCGGGTAGCCCTTGGCGCTGGGTAAGGCGCCCATCAGGATGCCCTTGAGGCCGAGCTTCTTGCAATGCGCCATCTCGGCGATCGCGTCGTCGACATTGGTGATCGGGATCACCCCCATGCCGATCAGCCGGTCGGGCGCCACCGCGCAATATTCCTCGGCGAGCCAATCGTTGTAGCCGCGGATCACCGCCTTGTAGACCTCGTCATGGCTGATGTTGCGCCAGAACACCGGCCCCGCGACCATCGCCGCGAACAGCACTTCGGCGTCCATGCCGTCGCGGTCCTGTTCCTTGACCCGCTGCTCGGGCGAGCCGGTGCCGGCGGCGTCGGCGACCTTGAGGCCGAAGGGCTGCCAGGTCCCCTCGGCACGGCCGGCGCGCAGATCGAGAAAATTCGCCTCCAATAGCGGCTGGCCCTCGATCATCAGGGCGTCGCCGCCATCGGGCAGATGGACGGTATGCGGCGCGCGGTCACGGTATTTCTGCGGCACCCGATGGGTCCACCGCTCGGGCGGGACTTCGAGATGCCCGTCGCTCGACATCAGATTGTATTTGCGCGCCATATCAGTCTTCATGGCATCGGGGCAGATCGGCCTCCGATCTCTCCCCGCGTCGGGAGCGGGGGATCGCGTATTGCACCAGCGCGCCGGGGGCGGGGCAATAGTCGAGGCATTCGCCGCAACCGGTGCATTTGGCCGGCTGCACCTCGTAGAGGTGGCGCGGCTCCAGCAGCATCGGCCGGATCGCCGATTCCGGGCAGACTTCGCGGCACAGGCCGCAGGAGTTGCAGATCGCGTAGTCGATCCGCACCTTCATCGCCGGCCATCTCTCGTCATTCCGCGGATGTCGGACATCCGAGAGCCGCCGCAGCCGTCGCATGAGCCACGGATTGCCCGCTTCGCTCGCAATGACGAACCGTTCGGCGCGCTGTCACCGGATCCCGCCGATTTGGTGCAGCAGATAATCCAGCGCCTCTTCAACCGGCTTTTGCGTCTCGGGGGTCGCACACAGGAAGTCGATCTGGAACTTGCCTTCCATGAAGTGCATCAGTTCCTCGTCGCGCTGGCTCAGATGCTCGTGGCGCACCAGCGGATCGGCGACCCGGTCGAGATAGGCCATGATGCCGATGCAGGCATTGGCCTCGGTGTAGTAGTTCTGCGCGGCGCGGGCCAGCGGATGGATATGCGGGAACATCATCGACAGCCCGAAATAGGCCGGCAACGGTTGGGTATTGGCCTGCGCGATGTCCATCAGTTCGCGCTCGTTGTCGATCCAGCCCTTGCCGAGCAAAACGTCGGCGTGCAGCTTCGAATGCTTGCACTCGTCCCAGATCTGGCGGGCGCGCATGCGCTGCAGATCGATGTAGCGCTCCTGGTCGGCGATATCGACCGATAAGAGCTGGCCCGACATCTGCTTGATCGACATGTGCACGCCTTCGGCGGCATAGCCGCGCAATGCCCGATCCTTTTTCCAGTCCTCGTCGTTGGTCGCCAATTCGCGCTCGATCTCGGCGAGGGTGCGTTCCAGTGAAATCTCCCACCCCCTGACGCAGCGCTCGCGGGTCAGACGCAGCCGGAACTCGGCGCCGGGCGCCCCCGGCATCGTCGGCCACACCCATTTGTCGAGAAATTGTTCGAGGATCGGCTGCATGTCAGGCCTCCCGCCACGCCTCGGGCGGGGGAGGGACCATCGAACGGCCGGTCTCGGCCTCGACGATCGACCCTTCGGCCGGGCAATACATCAGGCACGCGGTGCACCCGGGATAGGTGCATTTGTCGATATCGATTTCGATGCGGTGCAACGGCTCCAATGCCACATAGACGGCGTTGAGATCGATCTCGCGGCAGACCACGTAGCACATTCGGCATTGGGTGCAGCGCTGGTGATCGATCTTGAGGCTGGCCATGCCGGGTTCTCTCAATCCAGCACTTGAACCCGCTGCATCGGCGGCGCCGGGGTCTGCCGGTCGAGGACGAAATCGCCGAGTTCGTGCAGAAAGCGGCCGTAGTCGCGTTTGGCGACGGCGCAGGCCCAGCGGCACAGCTCGGCCTCGACCGGTTTCTCGATGAATTCTTCGACGATGCGGCGGCCCATATTGATATGGCTGCGATTCTCGACGGCCTGGCTTGTGAAGACGCCTTGAAGATCAGTGTCCGAGGTCGCCGCGGCCAGCCGTTCCATCCAGTCGAACTCGATGACCTTGGGACCCAGATTTAGCGCGGCGATGCGGATCGGATGCGGATAGGTGGCGAGGTTGCGCAGTGAAAAAACGTAATAGGCCAGTGCCGAATCGAGCACGAATTGGCCATAGGGTTGATGAAACGCCTCCTTCTGGGTGGCGATCGCCCCGCGCCGCAGCAACGCGTCGAGATACAGCATCTCGTGGGTGGATTCGTCGACGATCTGCTTCGAGAACAGGTATTTGACCGAGGCTGGAAAGTCGTTGATCTCCAGGCCCTGACCCCAGCCGCCATAGATGTAATAAAACATCCGTTCGAGGGTCCACAGCCGGCCGATCAGCCGGGCGGCGGCCGCGGCGTCGATGCCGTTCCGCTCGGCCGCCGCGATCACCGCCTCGATCGGGGTGGCGCGGCTTTCCGCCCGGCTCCTGCCGATCAGCTCCTGCGCCAGTTCCCGCCCCGGCAGGTCGGGCATTACCCCCACCCTAAACCCTCCCCCGCGCGCGGGGGAGGGAATGGGAGGGATCTCACGGTTCGTATACCGCAAAGCATTTGTTGGAGTTGAAAATCCAGCTTTCGACAAACGACGTTTCGGTCGGCCGCCTTTCGAGCGCGTTCATCGCGCCCATCAGGCACATCCAGTTCAGGATCTCCTGCTGGCCGCTGTCTTCGACCGCGCTCAGCGGACGCTCGCGCCAGGCCGCGTAGTCGCTCCTCACCAGCGCGTCGTATAGCCCGCGGTCGGCCGGAACATCCGGATAGAGCAGATAGTTCTTCGGCGTCAGAAACGCGTGCGACCAGCTCGACGAGGCGATCAGCGCCACCCGGTACGGACTGTCGGCGACGACCCTGGCGCAGGCCGCACCGAGGTCGAAGCAGCGCCATGGAAGCGGGGAGGGCGGATCGAGGTCGTCCTCAGACGGTAGTTCGCTCAACGAGCGCACGCCGGCGTGTTGGGCGATGACCCGACGACCATAGCAATTAACCTGGAACGGCAGCACCGGATAGGGGAAGCCTTTCCGGTCGTAATCCATGAACAGCAACGTGTTCAGAAACGCGTGGCCGAGCTGGTGGTGCAGCGGGCGATAGGCATAGGAAACGTCAAACCCGGTTTCGATCATCTTACCGGCGATGTATTTGCCGGCGCCCGGGTGGCCCTTATATTCGAAAACCTTGTCTTTGGGCTCGTTCCACGCATTCTCGGCGCGATAATATTCCCACGGCTTCGGCGCCATCCCTTCGTAAGCCAGCAGGCAAAACGGCGGGATGATGTCTTCGCGGAAATTTTCGTACTGGTCGTCGCCCCAGATCACGACCAAGTCGGGGGCGAACTCGTCGAGAACCCGGCGCGCGTTGCGGAACCCCGATATCAGCGCCTCGCGATGCCGCCGCGCCGCGGACAGCCCCTGGTCGGCGCCGTATTCCTCGCGCATTGCCGCCGGCCAGCCCTCGGGATGGCGATATTGCTCGGGCAGCGCCGGATCGTCGAGGATGCGCTTCAGGATCCGCCCCATGCTCTCGTCGGTTCCCGAAAGCGGCGGAAAGTGGGTGACGCCGAGGCCCAGAATCTCTCCCATGTCTAATCCTCCCAAGGCGCACGAAGCGCGATCACTGGGGGTACGTTTGCGGGGCCATTTTGTCAAGGTTCGCACTGCGGCACGACCCGGCAATTCGCCGTCAGCCAATGTCGAATTTACTTCTGCGAAAGACAAGGACCGAGGATTTCGCCCGATGTCGCCGCGGCGTTGCAAAAACCGGCTTGGTTGTGGCAAGAACGCGCCGGGGGTTAGAGGACCGAAGGGGATCTGCGATGGCCGCTCGTCGCCTTAGCCGACGGATAATGCTTGCCGCGCCGCTCGCCGCCACGGCAGGCACCTTGACCGGGTCGTCGGCCAGGGGAGCCGAGGGCGACTTTTATGCGTTCCTCGACACGGTCCGGCGCGAGGCCGCCGCGCGGGGAATCCGGCTGTCGACGGTCGATACCGCCCTGCGCAGCGCCGAATATCTGCCGCATGTCATCGAGCTTGACCGGCACCAGCCCGAACAAGTGCTGACTTTTGCCCAATATCTGCAAAAGACGGTAAGCCCGCAGCGCATCGAGAATGCGCGCCGTCAGCTGTTCGACAACCGATTGCTGCTCGACGCGGTGCGGCGACGCTATGACGTCGAGCCTCGCCTTATCGTCGCTCTGTGGGGTCTCGAAAGCGATTTCGGCGCGGTCACCGGCAATTATCTGGTCGTCTCGTCGCTGGCCACGCTCGGTTTCGACGGGCGGCGCGGCCCCTATTTTCGCGGTGAGCTGATCTCGGCGTTGCGGATCATCGATCAGGGAAACGTTGCGGCCCCGGATATGACCGGCTCATGGGCAGGGGCCATGGGCCAATGCCAATTCATGCCATCGACTTTTCTCGGTTATGCCGTCGACTTCGACGGCGACGGACGGCGTAACATTTGGACTGACCGCGGTGACGTTCTGGCCTCGATCGCCAATTTCATCGGGCATCTCGGCTGGCACAACGACGAGACCTGGGGACGGGCGGTGTTGCTGCCGCCGGGTTTCGATGCGCGCTTTACCGGGCTGGGGGTCAGGCGGCCGACCGGCGAGTGGAGCCGGCTGGGCGTCCGCAATGCCGATTCGAGCCCGCTTCCAGCTCGGGAGATCGAGGCCTCGCTGGTCTTGCCGGGGGGTGCCGACGGTCCGGCGCTGCTCGTCTTCAGCAATTTCCGGACGATCATGCGGTGGAACAACTCGGTCTATTTTGCTGCCGCAGTCGGCTATCTCGCCGACAGCATGTCGGGTCAGGAGCGCATCGAGCACGGCTGATCGCTGACGAGTGGGGGGATCGGGGGAATGAATGTCGCCGGCCGGATGCGGGCTTCGGCGCCTATGGCTATTATCGGTCTAGCGCTTGCCGGCTGCGGTTCACAGCCGCACACGGGGACTTACCACAGCGGCGGCAACCACTACGTCGCCGGGCATCCGATGTACAGGGTCGGCGAACCGTATGAAATCAAGGGTGTCTGGTATTATCCGGCGGTCGATTACAATTACGACAAAACCGGGATCGCTTCCTGGTATGGCGAGCAATTCCACGGGCGATACACGGCGAATGGCGAAATCTTCGACCTGAACCAGCTGACGGCGGCCCACACGACCCTGCCGATGCCAAGTATCGTCGAGGTGACCAATCTCCAAAACGGCCGCTCGCTGCAATTGCGGGTCAACGATCGAGGTCCTTTTGTCGACGGCCGCCTGATCGACGTGTCGCGCCGGGCGGCGCAGCTGCTCGGCTTCGAGACCAAGGGCACCACCCCGGTTCGGGTCAGGATCCTCAAGGACGCCAGCATCCAGGTTGCCGAGGAGGCCATGCGCAACGGCGGCGGCGCGATCATGCTCGCCCAGGCAGCGAGCGCGCCGCCGCCGATGGCACAGCCTGCGCTCCAACCCTATGCCGCGAAGGGTCTGCCGCCCTCAGCGGTCGCAGCCAATGTCGTGGCGGGACCGATCGTCGACACGCAAACAGCAGCGTTGCCGCCGCCGGCGCGTTCACCTAACGTCGTGGCGGGGCCGCCATCGGCGCCCGCGCCGAACGTTGTTGCGGGACCGACCGTCGACACACAAATGCCAACTTCACCGCCCAGGGTGGCCGCTGGCCCGATCGAGTTGCCGTCAGGCCGGATCTTCGTCCAGGCCGGCGCGTTCTCGGTGCGGGACAACGCGCAGCGCGTGCAATCGCGCATCGCCCCGCTGGGCAGTGTCCAGGTGATGACAGCCTCGGTCAAAGGGATTGAGGTATACCGCGTGCGGCTCGGCCCGGTGGAGAGCGCAGAACAGGCGGACCGCTTGTTGCAGCGCGTCGTCAACAGCGGTTACCGCGAGGCGCGGATCGTTACCGACTAAAGGTCGCGCAGCGAACTTAGGCGAACGGAAATGAGCATGGCTCCGCGTTTCGTCGGATTTCTGATCGTTGCGCTGCTGACCGTCGGTCTCGCGTGTCAACCCGCGGCGGCAAAAATCCGCGCGAAGGCGAAGGCGGCCATCCCGACCCCGACAGCAACTGCAGCGGCCACGCCGGCCGCCGGCATCGATACCGAAGCGACGCACGCGCTCATCATCGAGGTCGAGACCGGCGCCGTGCTCCTCGACAAGGGCGCCGATGACCGCATGCCGCCAGCCTCGATGGGCAAGCTGATGACAGCCTACGTCGTCTTCGGCATGCTGAGGGACGGGAGAGCTAAGCTCGATGATGAGCTGCCTGTCAGCGAGAACGCTTGGCGAACCGGGGGATCGAAGATGTTCGTTCCGCTCGGCGAGCACGTCAAAATCGCCGATCTGATACGCGGCATGATCATCCAGTCGGGCAACGACGCCTGCGTCGTGCTCGCCGAAGGACTCGCCGGAAGCGTCGAGGCGTTTGTCGATCTGATGAACCAAAAGGCCAAGGAGATCGGGCTCAAGGATAGCCATTTCGCCAATGTCGACGGCCTGCCGGATCCTAACGAGTGGATGACAGCGCGCGATCTGGCGACCTTGGCGACACGCACGATCAAGGACTTTCCTGAATACTACAAGATCTACAGCGAGATGGATTTTACCTTTAACAACATCAAGCAGGGCAACCGTAACCCATTGCTTTACAAGAATGATGGCGCTGACGGGCTGAAGACCGGGCATACCGAGGAGGCAGGATTTAGCCTGACCGCTTCGGTGCTGCGCGGCGATCGCCGCATCGTCATGGTCCTCGGCGGGCTGCCGACGATGAAGGCGCGGGCCGCAGGAAAGCGAAAGGCTGATCGACTGGGCGTTTCGCGAATACAACGACTATCGCCTGTTCAGCTCCGGCGACACGGTGGACGAGGCCCCGGTCTGGCTCGGCGCCGACGCGCGGGTCCCGCTTACGGTCGCCAAGGATCTGGTCGTAACCCTGCCGCGCCGGGCGCGCGCGGGGATGAAAGTCACCGTCGAATACGACAGCCCGCTTCCGGCCCCGATTACCAAGGGCGAGGCCGTCGGCAAGATCGTCATCACCGCTCCCGGCACGGCCCCGATCGAGGCGCCGTTGACCGCCGCGGCCGAGGTCCCCCGGATGAATGCGGTCGGCCGTATCGCGACGCTCGCGGGCTATCTGGTCTGGGGCCAACGGCACTGAGCCGGATGCCGCGCGGCCGGTTCATCACCGTCGAGGGCGGCGAAGGCGCCGGCAAGTCTACCCAGGTCGCGCTGCTGGTCGCGGCACTCGAACGCGCCGGGATCTCGGCGCTGGCGACGCGTGAGCCAGGCGGATCTCCAGGCGCCGAGGCGATCCGGCGGCTGTTGCTCGAAGGCGAGGGCGCGCGCTGGGACGCACAGAGTGAGACGCTGCTGCTCACCGCAGCCCGGCGCGACCATGTCATGCGGGTAATCGAGCCGGCTCTCGTACGAGGGATGTGGGTGGTATCCGACCGCTTCGCCGATTCGACGCTCGCCTATCAGGGATACGGGCGGGGGCTCGCGGCGGCGGAGATTGCCGCGCTGCAGCGGTTTGCACTCGGCGATTTCGCACCGGATCTGACGTTAATCCTGGATCTGCCGGCCGCGGTCGGGCTCGCCCGCGCGGCGGCCCGGTCGCCTGCGGCCGACCGGTTCGAGCGCCTCGATCCGAGCTTTCACGAGAGATTGCGCCAAGGGTTCCGTGAGATCGCCGCCGCCGAACCCGGCCGCTGCGTGCTGATCGACGCTTCCGGCGAACCGGAGGCAGTGCACCGCGCCGTGCTCGCCGCGGTGGCGCAGCGACTCGGTGGGGCGCTCAGCGCCTGAGGGGACGCATGCAGCGGCATCGACCCTTCGTTGAGCGCAGGCCGCGGCCTCGATGGCCCGCGCGGTAGAGCCGGCGGCTGAAGCGGAGAGCGCGGCGCCGGCGCCGCGGGCGAACCCGCATCTCGTCGGCCATGAGAGCGCCGAGCGCGAGCTCGAGCGCCTTTACCGCATGGGCCGGCTGCCCCACGCAATACTGCTCGGCGGGCCGCGCGGCATCGGCAAGGCGACTTTGGCCTTTCGCTTTGCCCGGTTTTTGCTCGCGCAGGGCAGGCAGGACGGCGGCGCCGGGGCCGATTTTTTCGGCGGCCAGGGCGAAACCGGGCTCGCGGTCGATCCTGAAAGCGGCGTGTTCCGCCGCATCGCGGCGAGTGGTCATGCCGATCTGTTGACCGTCGAACGCGGCCTGGGACCAGCGGCGCCGGCGGTTGCGCGGCGAGATCGTTGTCGAGGATACCCGCGCGATCGCCGAGTTTTTTCGGCTGACGGCGGCGGAGGAAGGGTGGCGCGTCGTCATCGTCGACGGCGCCGAGGAGATGAACCGTAACGCCGCGAATGCGGTTTTGAAAATCCTCGAAGAGCCGCCCGCCGCGCGCTTTGCTGCTGCTGGTCAGCCACAGCCCCGGCCGATTGTTGCCGACGATCCGGTCGCGCTGTCGCCGGCTGATGCTGGCGCCGCCGGCGGCCCCGATAGCCGCTGAGCTGATCCGCCGCTTTCGCCCGCAGCTCGACGAGGTCGAGGCCGCGGCGCTGGCGGCGGTTTGCGCCGGCAGCATCGGACGCGCGCTCGAGCTCGCAGACAGCGGCGGGCTCGCCCTCTATCGATCGGTGCTCGACCTGCTGTCGCAGGCCCCGGCGATCGATATTGCGAGGCTGCATGGCTTCGCCGACCGGCTCGCCCGCGTCGACGCCGAGGACGCCTATCGCGCGAGCGCGGAATTGTTGTCGCAGTTTCTGTCGCGCTTGACGGCGGGGGCGGCGCGCGGTGCGCTCGACGGGAACGAGATCGTCGCCGGCGAGGGAGCGGCGATGCAGCGCCTCGCCGCTCGCGCGGATCCCGCGCGCTGGGCCGGACTGCGCTCGGAAATCGAGCGCAGTTTCGTCGCTGCCGATGAGCTCAATCTCGACCGCAAGCAGACGGTGCTCGGCGCCTTCTTTGCCATCGCCGAGATGTCGCGCTAGAAACGGCGTCACCGTCCGCGCGTTGGATCGTCGGCGGTTCCGGCCCATATCAGGGCTTTGGAGAGAATGATGAGCGCCGACCGGCCCTTTTTTATCACGACGCCGATCTACTACGTCAACGACCTGCCGCATCTCGGCCACGCCTATACGACGGTGGCCTGCGACGCGTTGGCGCGGTTCATGCGGCTCGACGGCCGGCAAGTCAAATTCCTGACCGGCACCGACGAGCACGGCCAGAAAGTGGCGCAATCGGCGGCGGCGGCCGGTGTGTTGCCGCAGGAATTTGCCGATCGCAACTCGGCGAGGTTTCGCGAAGTCGCTCGGCTGTTAAACGTCTCGTACGACGAATTCATCCGCACGACCGAACCGCGCCACACTCGTGCCGTGCAGGCGCTATGGCAGGAATTGGACCGGCGCGGCGAAATTTATCTCGGCCGGTTTGCCGGCTGGTACGCCGTGCGCGACGAAGCTTTTTACGACGAGAGCGAACTCGTCGACGGCAGGGCGCCGACCGGGGCCGAGGTCGAATGGCTCGAGGAGGAGAATTACTTTTTCCGGCTGTCGGCCTGGCAAGACCGGCTCTTGGCCTACTATGAAGAAAACCCCGAGGCGGTTGCGCCGCGCGGCCGGCGCAACGAGGTGGTCAGCTTTATCAGAGGCGGGCTGAAGGACCTGTCGATCTCGCGCACCAGCTTCACCTGGGGCGTTCCGGTTCCCGGCCATCCCGGCCACATCGTCTATGTCTGGCTCGACGCGCTGATCAACTACATCACTGCCGCCGGCTATCCAGATGATTTAAGGGCATTTTCGTCCTATTGGCCGGCTGACCTGCACATGGTCGGCAAAGACATCGTACGCTTTCATGCGGTTTATTGGCCGGCCTTTCTGATGGCGGCCGGGCTAGCGCCGCCGCGCCGCGTCTTTGCCCACGGATGGTGGACGGTGGAAGGCGAGAAGATGTCAAAATCGCTCGGCAACTTCATCCCGCCGCAGCAATTGGTCGACACTTATGGGGTCGATCCTGTGCGTTATTTTATGTTGCGTGAATTGCCCTTCGGCAGCGATGGTGATTTTTCACATCACGCGGTGGTGGGCCGCCTCAATGGCGACCTCGCCAATGATTTTGGCAATTTAGCGCAGCGCGTTCTGGTCATGATCAACCGTGACTGCGGCGCCACGGTGCCCGAACCGGGCGCGCTCGCTGTCGGTCGACCAGGCCCTGCTCACGAGCGCTCGCAGTCTCCTGGAAATCGTGCGCAAGCATATGGAGGACCAAGCGTTTCATCTCGCGCTCGAGACCATCTGGCGGGTCGTTGCCGAGGCCAACCGTTATGTCGACGAGCAGGCGCCGTGGGTCGCTGCGGCGCACAGATCCGGGGCGGATGAATACGGTTCTCTATACCCTCGCCGAGACGATCCGGCATCTCGCAATTATGGCCCAACCTTTTGTCCCGGCTGCAGCCGGCGAAGCTTCTTGACCAACTCGCGGTATCCGGCGGGTCTCGCGACTTCGCCGCGCTCGCCGCGGCGCCATTGGTTCCGGGGACCCGATTGCCAAAGCCCGAGGGCATCTTTCCGCGCTTTGTCGAAGCACCGCCGATATGAGCGGCGGGGAGGGCAGGGCGGCAATGCTGGTCGACAGCCATTGCCATCTCGACTTCGCCGATTTCGCCGCCGAGCGTGAAGCGGTCGATTGCGCGCGCGCGGGCGGCGGGCGTCGGGACGATGCTGACGATCGGCACCCGGCTCGACGAGTTCCAGGGCGTGCGCGCGATCGCCGAAGCCGACCCGGACATCTGGTGCTCGGTCGGGGCCCATCCGCATGAGGCTGCAGACCACGCCGACCTGTTGCCCGATCAGTTGGTGGCGCTGACGGCGCATCCCAAGGTTGTCGGAATCGGCGAGACCGGGCTCGATTTCCACTATGATCTGAGCCCGCGCGACATGCAGGAGCGCGTCTTTCGCGCCCATATCGCGGCCTCGCGGGCGACCGGACTGCCGCTGATCATCCATGCCCGGGAAGCCGACAGCGAGATTGCCCGGATCCTCGACGAGGAACGGCCGCCGCCCGGGGTGCTGCATTGCTTTTCGAGCGGCCGGGCCTTGGCCGAGGCGGCGCTGGCGCTGGGCTTCTACATCTCGATCTCCGGCATCGTCACCTTCAAGAACGCCGACGATCTGCGCGCGATCGTGCGCGACCTGCCGCTCGACCGCCTGCTGGTCGAGACCGACAGCCCCTATCTCGCCCCAGTACCGTACCGTGGCAAGCGCAACGAGCCGGCCTTTGTCAAGGCGACGGCGGCGGCGGTCGCGGCGCTGAAAGGCGTCGAGCCCGAGCGGTTGGCGGCGGTGACCAGCGCCAATTTCTTTCGCCTATTCAGCAAGGCGGCCGCGGTCGCCTGATGAGGGTGACCATCCTCGGTTGCGGCGCCTCGACCGGGGTGCCGGCGATCGGCCCCAACTGGGGCCGCTGCGACCCCACCGATCCGCGCAACCGCCGCCGCCGAGCATCGGTGCTGGTCGAAGTCGGCCCGGTCGCCATTCTGATCGACACCTCGCCCGATCTGCGCGAGCAGCTGATCGACGCTCGGGTCAGGCGGCTCGACGCGGTGGTGATGACCCATGCGCATGCCGACCATCTCCACGGCATCGACGATTTGCGCGGATTGAACCGGCTGATGGGCCAGGCGATCCCGCTGTGGGCCGACGCCGAGACCTTGGCGGAAATCGGCCGCCGGTTCGGTTACGTCCTGGAGCCGGTGTCCGAGCCGGGCCGATACTACAAGCCGACTTTGGCGCCGCACGAGATCAGCGGCCGGTTTGCGATCGGCGGCGTCGGCATCGTGCCGTTCGCGCAGGATCACGGGTTCAGCACGACGCTCGGCTTTCGCATCGGACCGATGGCGTATTCGACCGATGTGACCGCGCTCGACGACGACGCCTTTGCCGCAATCGCCGGCGTCGAGCTGTGGATCGTCGACTGCATGCGCCGCGCGCCGCACCCGACCCACAGCCATCTCGAACAGACGCTCGCCTGGATCGCCCGGGTATGCCCGCGGCGCGCCGTCTTGACCCACATGGATCACAGGCTCGACTATCGCGAGCTCAGCGCGGAATTGCCCGCCGGCGTCGAACCCGGCCAGGACGGCCTGGTCATCGAGCTGCCCGATCCATGATCCGTCACGCTCGCGCCGAAGACCAGGGCACGGTCGAAGCAATCGTCCACGCAGCCTATTCGGTCTATGTCGAGCGCATCGGCAAGCCGCCGGGTCCTATGCTGGACGACTACGCGCTGTTAATCGACGAAGGTTTGGTCAGCCTCTTTGAAGACGGCGACGGCACGGTCGCCGGACTGCTCGTCCTGATCCGGAAAGCCGGGTACCTCCTGCTCGACAACATCGCCGTGCGCCCGGATCGCCAGGGTCGCGGTATTGGCCGCCGCCTGATCGCCTTTGCCGTATCCGAAGCGCGCCGCTTCGGATACGCCGAACTACGGCTCTACACCCATCGAAAGATGATCGAGAACATCGCGTTGTACGCGCGGGTGGGGTTTGTCGAGATCGGCCGTGGGCACGACGGCGGATACGACCGCATCTTCATGGCGAAACCGATGGGCAATTTTCCATAATATATATTATGCGACATTTGTTTGTAGGAGCCCTGTAGGCGCCCGACCAAAACGGCGCCCGTCTGCGCCGCCGACTAGGCTGGCCGCCAACTCACGTCTCGCCGTCGGGAGAGACGCTTTCAGCGATAGGCCAGGCACCAGCCCGGCGCGCGCAGCCAGCACTGATCGGCCGGTAGATCGTCACGGCGATAGAGCCGGGTGACCTCCCGCCAGCGCTCGGTGGCGAAGGCCGCAGACAGAGCCAATTCCGATGCGGCGTCGCGCGCGCCCTCGCAAGGAAAGGTCACCACCCCTAAAAGCCATCGGGCGAGGAATTCGCTGCCGCGCCGCTCGATGCGAAAGACTGCGCCGCGTGGGTGGATTTCACGGCGTTCGCTCGACAGGAAGCCGTGATACGTCGTCAGCGGCAGGATCAGCCGGCCGCCCTCTTTGAGCCGGTCGAGCCAGAAAGGCGCCGGCCGGGTCGCGCCGGCGTTGACATAGATGACATCGGCCGGGTCGAACGGCACCTGCCCGCCGTCACCCTGGATTACCCGGACATTCGGCCATTGCGCGAAATTTGCCGCAGCGCGCGCGGCGAGCCCGGGATCGAACTCGATCGCCGTCACCGCGCCGCCGGGGCCGACGAGCGTGGCGAGGATCGCGGTGTAGTAGCCGACGCCAGCGCCGACATGAACGACATGCTCGCCCTCCTGCAGGGCGGCGCTCGGCATCAACCGGGCGTGCAGAGACGGCTCGCCGTTGTTCAGGTTGCGCTCCGGTAGGATACCGACCACGCGGTCGGTGTAGAGATAGACCGGATCACCGCTCGGCGTCGGCACGTAGCCGCCAAACCAGCTCACGATCTGCCATGGGCCAGGGCCGAGAAAGTGCTCTCGACGGACCGCGGCGAAGGCGGCCTCGACGCGCGTATCCTCGATACCGGCCGTAGCCATGATCTCCCTGGCGAACGCACGCCGGACGGCGTCGAGCCCGTCCTTGTTCATGACCACCCTCGCCACGGCCGGATATTTCCGCGCCCGCATGATACCTTGCGTCGGCTCGAGTGCGAATTGGCGTTGGCGACGGAAGGTGTGCAGTGAACCTGCCCCGGGATTCCGGCTGAGCTTCCCTTCCGAGCGCCAAAAGCAGCTAGAAAGCGGCCGGGAAAATAGCGATAATGCGACGGCGGATTGGTAAACGTCGAAGTGTTCAATCTCTATCCTGCTGACGCAAAAAGATAAAACGAGAGTGCGAGTCTGTGTCGGAATGCAGGCCGTGTCGGCCGAGACATCCTGGTAGCAATGGGAGGGCAAGATGGAACAGCGGCTTAGCTATCTCGAACAGATCATCATCATCATCATTGTCACCGGTGGTTGGAGGCCGCGCCGGGCATGGCCGATCGGGGACTCGTTTGCCGCAGACACATCGCGGATGGAAGCCCTTCTTCGCCTGATCCCCGGCCGTGGCTCCGCACGGAGACCCGCCGTGTCGGACATAACACGGCTGTCGGTGACTGAAATCGAGGAAAGGTCGCACGAAGTCGCAGCGGCGATTACGCGGTTACAGGCGCAACAGAATGAGCTGCATGCGCGGTTGAGGGAATTGCGGGCCGCGCCGGCAGCAGGCTCGGGGAGCGCGCCCAGAACCTGACCGGAAGGGAGCCGTCTCGATGCCGGAACGGTCCGTCTGCTCGGTCCTGCTGATCGGTTTTCAGGATCAGGACAATCTCGGTCTGCGCTACCTTCTGTCGTCGGTGCGGCACGCGGGCTTTTCCGGCCGGATCGAGACCTACACCTCCGACCCTGAGCCGATCGTGGAATTGGTCGCCCGCCTGCGCCCCGACGTCATCGGCTTTTCGCTGATCTTCCAATACATGTCGCCCGCCTTCGCGCGGGTGATCGCAGACCCTTCGGGCGCGCGGGTGCCGAGCCCACATCACCGTCGGCGGGCACTATCCCAGCTTCGACTATCAGGAGGTGCTGCAGCGCATCCCCGGCGCCGATTCAATCGTCCGCTTCGAGGGCGAAGCGACCCTCGTCGAGCTGATGGACAAGCTGAGCGGGGCGAGGACTGGCGCGGCATCGCCGGCATCGCCTATCGGCGGGGCGAGGAGATCGTCGCCAATCCGCTGCGGCCGGCGATCGACGATCTCGACCGGCTCCCGTTTCCCGAGCGGTCCGACATCGACTATCGCCGGCAGGACCTCTCCACCGCCTCGGTCCTCGGCAGCCGGGGCTGCCCGTGGAACTGCAATTTCTGCAGTATCCGCCCGTTCTACGAGGCCCAGGGCGGCAAGCTGCGGCGCCTGCGCTCGCCCGCCGCGGTGGTCGAAGAAATGCGCCAGCTCCACGTCGAACAGGGCGCGCGGATATTCCTGTTCCAGGACGACGATTTTCTGGCCACCGGGCGGCGCGCCCGCGAATGGGCGGAAGGCATCGCCGACGGGCATCATCGCGGCGGGATTGGCGGGCCGGATCGCGTTCAAGATCAGCTGCCGCTCCGACGAGGTCCGGCATCGAGACGATGGCGCGCCTGGTCGAGGCGGGGCTCACCCATGTTTACATGGGGGTCGAGAACGGCGACGAGCAGGGCCTGGTCAACCTGAACAAGATGCTGAAGCCGCATCAGCACATCGAAGCGGGGAAAATCCTGCGCGATCTCGATGTGTCGTTCGACTTCGGCTTCATGCTGCTGGAGCCCTACAGCACGATCACGACCGTGCGTAACAACATCGCGTTCCTCGACCGCTTCGTCGGCGACGGATGGACGGTTGCGGGCTTCTGCCGGACATTGCCCTATGCGGGCACCCCGTTGAAACGCCAGCTCGAGGCGGAAGGGCGATTGCTCGGAAATGCGTTCGAGCCCGACTACAACTTCCTCGACCCGAAGCTGGATTTGTTCTACGACTGGATGCTGCTGACCTTCCGCGTGCGAAACTTCAACAATGCCGGGCTGGTCGAAGTGTTGCGCGCGCTTGTGTTCGAGGCGCACCTGAACCTGCCGGATTTCCGCAACTTCCAGCCAGTCGGACCGCGCCCGCCTGCACAGCATGACCGCGCAGGCCAACGGCCATGCGCTCTACTGCCTGGGCGCGGCGCTCGATCATATCGAGGCGACGCCGATCGAAGAAATCGACATCAGACACGGCTATCTCGGCCGGTTGACGGCGCACGAACTGGCCCAGGAACGGCAACTGACGGCGGAGGTCAGCGCATTCTACTGGGCTGCACGCGCGCGCCAGGGCCTGTCGACGCCGGAATTCAAGGAACTTCGCTTGCTCGGCGGGTTCGAGAATTCCTGGACGGTGGCCCCGCAAGATCTCCGCGTCGCGCACTGAATCCGCGACCAGCAGAGCGCCCATCTCCTTTAAGGCGGCTGAGCTTCGCTGCGAGCCGAGCGGGTGACGCCGCTCGGTAAAAAAAGCGGGACCGGTCCGTCTGACGGCCCCCCGCCTCGATTTTACCGATAGCGAGCACCAACCTGGTGCGCGCAGCCAGCACCGCTCGGCTGGCAGTCGTCGCGCCGGTAGAGCCGGTCACGCGTTCGGCCCCGCCATTTTCAAACGCGGCGGACAGCGCCTGTTCGCAGGCTTCGTCGCGAGCGCCTTCACAAGGAAAGATGACAACCGCGGAGATCCGACGCGCGAGTAAATCGTCGCCCTGCCGTTCGATCCGGAATACCGCGCCGCGCCGATGGATTGGGCCTCTGTCGCGCGCCTCGAAGCAAGTCAGCGGCAGGATCAGCCGGCCGCCCTCTTTTAACCCATCGAGCCACGATGGCGCCGGATGGGTCGCCCCGGCATTGACGTAGACGACATCGGCGGGATCGAACCCGAGCCTGCTGCCATCGCCCTGCACGATTCGGACGTTCGGGAGATGCGAGACATTGGCGGCCGCGCGTGCCGCGAGACCGGCATCGAATTCGATCCCTGTAACAGCGCCCGAGGATCCGACGAGCTGAGCCATGATCGCCGTGTAGTAGCCGACCCCGGCGCCAATATGGACGATGTGCTCGCCCGGCTGCGGGGCGGCGCTGGCAAGCAACGCGGCATGCAGCGAGGGTTCGCCGTTGTTGAGATTGCGCTCCGGCAGGATGCCGATCACGTCGTCGGTATAGAGGTAGACCGGGTCGGCGCTCGGCGTCGTCACATAACGAGGAGCCGGCGTGCGCGAGCGCAAGATCGGCCACGGACCGGGGCCAAGAAAATCCTCGCGGCGCACCGCCGCGTAGGCCGCCTCGACCCGCTCATCATCAACCCCGGCCGCCGCCATGACCTGTTTCGCATAAGCGCGGCGGACGATGTCCAGTTCATTCGGGTCCATCACCGGCCCTATCGCAGCCAAGTTTTCCGATCGCGCGCATGATATGATGGCTGCGCGCATCCGCGAAACGGCCGGGGCAACGGAGGGATCGGGTGGACCTGCCTCGGGATTTCGGCTCAGCTTCGAGGACCGGCCCTCGGCCGAGGATTGCGACGCCATCGGCTATGCTCTCGACGCGTATAATCGCGAGTTTCTCGGCGAAACCGGCTACTCCCGACTGGGGTTTTTCGTCCGCGACGAGCGCGGCGCGATCATGGCCGGGCTGGTCGGCTCGACCTATGCCGGCTGGCTGTTCGTCGCCGATCTCTGGGTCCATGCCGAGCTGCGCCGGCGCGGCATCGGTCGCGAATTGCTGGCAATGGCCGAGCAGCGCGCGGTCGAACTGGGTTGCCACTCGGCGCGGCTCGACACCCTTTCTTTCCAGGCGCCGGAATATTATCCGCGTTTTGGCTACCGGCTTTTTGGGGCGCTCGACTACCCTCCCCGCCACCGGCAATATTTTCTGTGGAAACCGTTGAAGCCTGCGGCAGCTTCAAATCTGGTGAAATTATTCCCGGTCTCGGTCAAGGGCGTGCTGTTCGAGTAGGGCCGAGTCGTTCTGCTGGAAAACGAGCGGGGAACATGGGAATTGCCGGGCGGACGGCTCGAACCCGGCGAGGACCCGGCGACCTGCCTCGCGCGTGAAGTCGCCGAGGAGCTCGGCGTGGAGGTCGCGATCGAGGCAATCCTCGATAGCTGGGTCTACGAAGTGTTGCCGCAGCGCGAGGTGCTGATCGTGACCTATGGGGTGCGGCGTTCGAACCAGCGGGCGATGCGGGTCAGCGACGAACATCGGCGGTTCGGATTGTTTGCGCTGAGCGAACTGGACGGGCTGCCGATGCCCGAGGGCTACCGCCGTTCGATCCGCGCCTGGGCGACGCAGTGCGGCGTGTGATGGCGCGATGACGACCCCTCCCCTCGCCCGTCTGCTCGCGATCATGGCGCAGCTGCGCGATCCCGAGCGCGGCTGCCCGTGGGACCGCGAGCAGGATTTCGCGACGATTGCGCCTTATACGATCGAAGAGGCCTATGAGGTGGCCGACGCGATCGCGCGCGGCGATATGGCGGGGTTGAAGGACGAACTCGGCGATCTGCTGTTTCAGGTCGTCTTTCACGCCCGCATGGCCGAGGAGGCCGGGCTGTTCGCGTTTGACGATGTCGCCGCGGCGATCGCCGACAAGATGGTGCGGCGTCACCCGCATGTCTTTGGCGATGCCGAGATTGCTTCGGCAGAGGCGCAGACCCGGGCGTGGGAGGAGCACAAAGCCAGGGAACGCGCGGCCCAGGCCGCCGCGACGGGAACTCCGGAAAGCGTGCTCGACGGGGTGGCGCTCGCCCTCCCTGCCCTGCTGCGCGCCGCCAAAATCCAGGGGCGCGCGGCGCGGATCGGGTTCGACTGGCCAGCGGCGCGCCCGGTCATCGCCAAAATCGCCGAGGAAATCGCCGAGCTCGAAGCCGAACTCGATAACGGCGCCGATCCCGAAAAAATCGAGGACGAGATGGGCGATGTCCTGTTCGCCGCCGCCAACCTCGCGCGCAAGCTCGGCATCGATCCCGAAGCGGCGCTGCGGCGGGCCACGGCCAAATTCGAGCGCCGCTTTCGCCGCGTCGAAACGCTCGCCGCCGAGCGCGGCATCAGCGCCGACCTCGACGCCCTCGAAGCCCTATGGCAGGAGGTCAAGCGCGCGGAAGACTGAGGGAACCCAGGCCGATCCGAGTTGCCTGCGTTGGGCGCACCGTGTCTAGTTGCCGCCCTTGGCCTGATTGTAGATCAGGCCGCCGGCGAGACCCGCCGCCGCACCGATACCGGCGCCAAGACCCGCATTGCCGGCGATGGCGCCAATGATGGCGCCGCCGCCGGCGCCGATTGCGGTGCCCGAGAGGGCCCGCTGCTGCCCCGTGGTCATGTCGGAACAGGCGGCCAGTGGCACCGACGCCACAACGGCCGCCAAAATCAGCCGTTTCATCGCGATCTCCGTTTCCCGACCACCGACGCCGGACAGGGATATCTTCCCGCGAGATAGATGAACATGCCATCGATCGCCGGCATATCGAGGCGCGCCGGCCGTTCGTTCGCCCAGGCGATAAAGCTGGCCAGCTCGGAGCTCCGGGGAGGCCGCGGCGTCGGCAGGCAGAACAGCTTGCGGCCGCCCCTTTGCGCCTCATGCGCCTCCTCAACGACGACCGCGCCCTCGGCATAGCCGTGACAGAAATTGACCGCGCCGGTCATCAGCGGATCGTCCTTGGCCGGCGCGCAGATGGCGATCAGGTCGGCGACGGTGTGGGGTGGGAACTGCGACTCCGAAACTGCCGCCGAAGCCGACGAAGCGCTGGCGGCTATCAGCACGGCCCCGAGCGCCAAAGCCCGAAATCTCATCGCGCATCCCTCCCCTTCTCGCTTTTTCAACCGGAAAGCGATAGCCGAAGGGGTGTTACGGGGTCAATGCAGTCGCTGGTGGTGGCGCAGGCGGGCGAGGTCGGCTTCGGAAAGGCGGACCGAGAGGTGGGCGGCCTCGGTGTCGTCGCGGCGGCCCAGGACCTCGCCATGGCGATAGATCCAGGCCAAGGTCTTGCCGTCGGTCAGCGGGATGTCCAGCCGCACCGCGCGGATGTCGCTTTGCAATCGGCGATCGATCAGCGCCAGCAGCGTCTCGCACCCCTCGCCGGTCGCAGCCGACAAGGCTGCGGTCTGCGAGTTCCGCAGCTTGTGGTTTTCGAGGCTGGCCCGCTGCGCGGGTTCGAGCAGGTCGATCTTGTTCATCACCTCGATCAGCCCGTCCTCGGCCGCTTCGTCGAGCCCGAGATTGCCGAGCACCGTCAGCACGTCGTCGCGCTGGGACTCGCTGTCCGGATGGTGGGCGTCGCGGACATGGACGACGATATCGGCTTCGGTGACCTCTTCGAGGGTCGCGCGAAAGGCGGCGACGAGATGGGTCGGCAGATCGGAGATAAAGCCGACCGTGTCGGACAGGATGGCGGTGCGCCCCGACGGCAGTTCGAATCGCCGCATCGTCGGGTCGAGGGTCGCGAACAGCATGTCGCCGGCGGTTACCGTGGAGCGCGTCAGGCGGTTGAACAGGGTCGATTTTCCGGCATTGGTGTAGCCCACCAATGCGACCACCGGATACGGTACGCGGCGGCGCGCTTCGCGATGCAAGGCGCGGGTGCGCTTGATCGTCTCGAGCTCGCGCTTCAACCGCGCGATGCGCTCGCCGATCAGCCGGCGGTCGATTTCGAGCTGGCTCTCGCCCGGGCCGCCGAGAAACCCGAACCCGCCGCGCTGACGTTCGAGATGGGTCCACGAACGCACCAGACGCGAGCGCTGATAGGAGAGCGCCGCCAGTTCGACTTGCAGGCGGCCCTCATGGGTGCGGGCCCGCGCGCCGAATATTTCGAGGATCAGACCGGTGCGGTCGATGACCTTCGCCTGCCAGCTCCTTTCGAGATTGCGCTGCTGCACCGGCGAAAGCGTCCCGTCGATCACGACGAGACCGATCGAATTTTCGCTGATAAGTTCACGGAAATTATCGACCGTGCCGCTGCCGAGCAGGCTGCTCGGGCGCGGGCTGGCGATGCGGGTAATCTCGGCGCGAACGACATCGAGACGGATCGCCTGCGCCAGGCCGACCGCCTCTTCGAGACGCGCTTCGAGCGAACGAGCAAACGTTTCGGCCACACCGCGAACCGGCGCCGATTTCGGCGCCGGATGGACGACGAGCGCGCGACCGGTCGTAGCGCCGTCCGCGAGCGGTAACCTATCCTCCCCGCGGCTCAGGATTCTTCGTCCTCCCTGCCCGGCTCGAACAACTGGATCGGCTGCGCCGGCATCACCGTCGAGATCGCGTGCTTGTAGACAAGCTGCGAATGCGCGTCGCGCCGCAGCAGCACGCAGAAATTATCAAACCAGGTGATGATCCCTTGCAGCTTTACGCCGTTGACCAGAAAGACAGTAACCGGCGTTTTGTGTTTCCGGACGTGGTTAAGAAAGACGTCCTGGACATTTTGTGATTTCTCCGCAGACATGGGTATCCCCCATTCGCTTTTTGGAGCCGAGTTGGCCCGACTCACGCCAAAATGGCAAGCACCCGGGTGAAGCCGCCGAGCTGCCGGTACGAAGATGGGCTCGCCAAGGTGAATCACAAGCCCTGAATAAAGCGAAACAACGCCGCAGGATCTGAAAACGTAAGACGCGGCGCGTGGGCGCCCAATTCCTCCGGCGCCAACTCGCCGCCGAGCAAAACCGGCACGCATCCGCTGTTCCCGGCGCATTCCATGTCGATGCCGGTGTCGCCGACGAACCACACCGCCTCCCCCGCTTCGATCCCGCTCTGCTCAAGCGCCAGCCGGACCGGGGCGGCGTCGGGCTTATCGGCGGCGGCGTCGCCGGCGCCGACGACGTTGCCGAAATAGGCCGACCAGCCGATTTGCTGCGCCTCGCGGCGCAGCAAGGCGCCGGTCTTGTTGCTGACGACGCCGAGAAAGATGCCCTCCGTCGCGAGCCCGCGCAGCAATTCGCCGCGGCCCGGCAATGCCGTCAGCCGTTCGAGATGGATCGCCCGAAAGTGGTCGAGATAGATCTGCCGAGCCTCTTCCCAGCGCTCGCCAAAATGAACCGGAAAGCTCTCGCGCAGGCTCAGCCGCACCCGTTGCTTGGTCTCGGCGAGCGACCAGGCCGGCTTGCCCATCGCCGCCATGCAGATGTTCAAGGCTTCGTGGATCGTGCCCCAGCTGTCGACCAGGGTGTTGTCCCAATCGAACAGGATCGCGCGCGGCCGGCCCAAATCCGACGAGGACCCGACTCGTCATGCCGCCGCCGCGTGGGCCAGGTAGAATTCACGAAGGGCCCGGCTGAGCGGCCCTGGCGTGCCGTCGCCGACCGGGTCGCCGTCGATGCGGACGACCGGCAACAGCTCGACCGCGGTGCTGGTCACAAAAGCCTCGCGCGCCGTCTTGGCTTCGGCCACGGTGAACGGCCGCTCGACCAGGCGGTAGCCTTCGCGGCGGATGATGTCGAAGACCGCGAGGCGAGTGACGCCGTTCAGGATCGCGTTGTCGGCCTGGCGGGTCACGGCGGCGCCGTCGGCGGTTACGATCCAGGCATTGGTCGACGTGCCCTCGGTCACCCGGCCGTCGCCGTCGACCTGCCATGCTTCATAGGCCCCGGCCTCTTTGGCGCGCTGCTTGCCGAGCACGTTCGCGACCAGCGCCACCGATTTGATGTCGCAGCGGCGCCAGCGGATGTCGGGGATCGTGATCACGCCGATGCCGTCGGCGGCCAGGCTCGGATCGGCGGGCTTCTTGCGGCGCGCGGTGACGACGAGAACCGGTTTCGCCGTTTGCGGGAAGGCATGGTCACGCGGGGCCGCGCCGCGGGTGACCTGCAGATAGAGGGCGCCGTCGCGCACGCCGTTGCGGCGGACGACCTCGCGCATGACGATCTTGAGCGCCGCCTCCGACATCGGCGCCGCGATCCGCAATTCTCCCAGCGAACGCGCCAGCCGCGCCAGATGCGGCCCCTCGTCGACAAGGCGCCCGCCGACCACCGCCAGCACTTCGTAGACACCGTCGGCGAACTGATATCCCCGGTCCTCGATATGCACCCCGGCCGAGCGGTGCGGCAGGTACTGCCCGTCGACATAGGCGATCCGCGACACTGGCTCAGGTCCCGACTTTCAGCGGCCGGTCGTTGCCGAAGACGCTGAGCGATTTGAGCTTGCGGTGCAGCGCCGAGCGCTCCATGCCGACAAAGGCCGCGGTGCGGGAAATGTTGCCGCCGAAGCGGGTCACCTGAGCCAACAAATATTCGCGCTCGAAAACTTCGCGCGCGTCGCGCAACGGTAGCGTCATGATTTCGCTGCCCCGGTCCAATTTGACGACCGTAGGGGCGATGGCGGTGATCTCGTTCGGCAGCATATCGGCGCGGACCGGCTCCTGCGCATCGCCTGGCGCCATGATCAGCAGCCAATCGATGACGTTGCGCAACTGGCGCACGTTGCCGGGCCAGGAATAGGCCTGCAATGCCGCCATCGCGTCCTCGCCGATTTCGCGCGGGGTAAGCCGCGCCGCCTCTGAGGAGCGCGCCATGAAATGGCGGGCCATCAGCGGGATGTCCTCGCGCCGATCGCGCAGCGGCGGCACTTTGATCGGCACGACATTGAGCCGATAGAACAGATCCTCGCGGAACCGGCCGCCGCCGATCTCGGCAGCGAGCTCACGATTCGACGAAGCGACGACCCGGACATCGACTTCGACGCGGCTCGATCCCCCGATCCTCTCGAAGGTCTGTTCCTGCAGCACGCGCACGATCTTGCCCTGGGTCTCGAGCGGCATGTCGGCGACCTCGTCGAGGAACAAGGTGCCGCCATGCGCGCGCTCGAAGGTGCCGATCTTGCGCGGCGCGCCGATGTCGTTGTCCGCCTCTGTTCCGAACAGCTCGATTTCGAGCCGCTCCGGCCGCATGGTCGCGCAATTGACCGGGACGAACGGACCCTTCGCCCGACGCGATCGCAGGTGCAACAGCCTGCCGACGACCTCCTTGCCGGCGCCGGGCGGTCCGGTGATCAGGATCCGGCTCCCGGTCGGCGCCGCCTTGTCGATCTGCTGGCGCAGCTGATTGGCCAGAGGCGAAGTCCCGATCAGGTCGAGGTCCCCGCCGGCGCGCAGTTTGAGCTCTTCGTTCTCGCGCCGCAGCAGCGCCGCCTCGATCGCGCGCTCGACGATCAGCAGCAACCGGTCCGATTTGAACGGCTTCTCGATGAAGTCGTAGGCGCCGATCTTGATCGCCTCGACCGCCGTCTCGATCGTGCCGTGGCCGCTGATCATGACCACCGGCACCGACGGCATCTCGGCGCGCAGCAGCCTGAGAATTTCGATCCCGTCGAGCTTGCTGCCCTGCAGCCAGATGTCGAGGATGACGAGGGTCGGCTGCCTGGCGTGGATCACGGCCAGCGCCTGGGCGCTGTCAGCGGCCTCGCGCGTGGCGTAGCCCTCGTCCTTCAGCACACCCGCAATCAGCATGCGGATGTCGGCTTCGTCGTCGACGATCAGGATGTCATGCGCCATGTCCGACCGTACTCATCTCCAACGGCTGGCTGGCGGCGTCGGCGCCTTCGGTCGTGCGAGCCTCGGCGGCGAAGACGAGCCTGACCCGCGCCCCCTCCGGTTCCCCATCTTCCAACATCAGCTCCCCCCGTGATCTTCCATGATCTTCTTGACGATGGCGAGGCCCAAACCGGTCCCCTTCGCCCGCGTCGTCACATAGGGCTCGGTCAACCGCTCGCGGTCTTGGTGGGGCAAGCCCTTGCCATTGTCCTCGACGATCACCGCAGCTTGGCCAGCGGCCGCCGATACCGACACGCGGATACGCCCGGGAGCGCCGGCTCCGCGTTCGGCGATTCGCGCCTCGATCGCCTCGATCGCGTTTTTGACGATGTTGATCACCGCCTGCCCGACGAGGCGCGCGTCGCAGCTGACCGCGACCGGGTGGTCCGGAAAGCTCGTCTCGAAAGCGATCTCGCGATGGGCGGTGCGCTGCAAGAACACCGCCCGGTGCACGATCTCGACCAGATTCTCCGGTTTGAGGACCGGCGCCGGCATTCGCGCAAACGCCGAGAATTCATCGATCATGCGGCCGATGTCGCCGACATGGCGGATGATCGTGTCGGTGCAGATCGTAAATGTTTCAGGGTCTTGCTTGATCTCCTTCAGATAGCGGCGGCGTAGCCGCTCGGCCGCCAGTTGGATCGGGGTCAGCGGGTTTTTGATTTCGTGGGCGATGCGCCGGGCGATATCCGCCCAGGCCGCCTTGCGCTGCGCGGACAGCAATTCGGTGATGTCGTCGAAAGTGACGACAAAGCCGCTGGTGTCGCGTTCGTCGTGCTCGGCGGCGATGCGCACCAGCAGGGTGCGGGTGCTGTTGCCGCGGGCGAGCTGGACTTGCGACTGCGCCAGGCGGTCGGGGCGGCGCTCCGGCCTCGTCGAGCAGGACCGCCATCTCGGGCGCCACCTCGGCGAGATCACGCCCGATCGATTGTTCGAGATCGACCCCGAGCAGCGCGGAGGCCGAGCGGTTGGGCAAATTGACGCGGCCCGCGCGATCGAGCCCGATCACCCCGGCCGAGACGCCGGTCAGGACCGTCTCGGTGAATCGGCGCCGCTCATCGAGCTGCCGATTCGCCTCCCTCAGCTCGCGCTGCTGGCTTTCGATCTGGTTGGTCATCCGGTTGAAGGCGCGGCTCAACGAGGCGAGTTCGTCGTCTTTCTCCCCTTCGGGCACACGGGCGGCAAGATCGCCTCCGCGCACTTGCTCGGCGGCGGTAGCGAGCCGGCTGATCGGGACGGCGAGCTGGGTTGCGAAATGAATCCCGATGGCCACCGCCGCGACCAAAAACAGCATCGCCACCATCAGGAAGATCAAGGCGAAGGTTACCTGAAACCCCGATCGCCGACTTTCCATCTTCGCGTATTGAGCGGCGGCGCGCTGGGTCTCTTCCATGTGATTGAGCACGCGCGGCTCGATAAAACGGCCAACATAGAGATAGACTTGGCCAAACTGGTCGAGGCGAACCAGGGCGCGCACCCGGTTATCGTTGTCGCTGGTTACGATCGCCACGTCGCCTTCGTCGGCGAGCTGCATCGCACCGTCCGGCATCGGCTCGAAACCGAGCGTGAATGACAGGCTCGACCGCGCCAGTACATGGCCGGCTCGGTCGAAGACCATCGCCTCGGTCAGGCCGCGCAGAGCCGCCTGCGCCGCCACCACCTGCTCCAAGCGCGCCTGATCCAATGTGAGTTCGGGCGCATCCCGATTGAGGTCGTTCGCCATCGCCAGCGCGTCGGCGCGAATCGCCTGCTGATGCTCGTGCAGATAGGCTTCGGCGACGGCGAGCGATTCGGTGATTGCCGTGTGCACCCGATCGCTGAACCAGGATTCGACCCCGTAGCTGAAGAACAGATACGAGAAAATTGCGACGATAATTGTCGGCGTCACCGCGATCAGGCTGAACAGCACGACCAGCCGGATCTGCAGCCGGGAGCCGGCGAGGCCGCGGCGCCGCTCGGCCCATACCTGCAACAGGCGCTTGGCGATCAACGCGCCGAGAGCCAGCAGCAGAACGAGGTCCAGGTTGAGCAGGGTGAGGACGGTGTTGGGATGCAGGCCGAAGGGCGGCGCCCCGGTCAGCGCCAAATATGTTGCGACCCCCGAACCCAGCGCCGCCGTCGACAAACCAAAGGCGAGCGTATGACGCAGACCAAAGCGGCCGGCCCACCTCCGAACCCGCCGCATCAGCTTCATGCAAGACCTCGACCGGATATCGCCGCGAGCTGTTCGGACGGCCGACCCGCCGCCGCTACCGGCCGGGCCAGCCCCCGGCCAACGCCACGCGATCCCCGAAATTCGGTGACACGCTGCTTTATTTTAGTCCGCGGACGACCGGGATGTCCAACTCGCGGATCTTCTTGCGCAAGGTATTGCGGTTGAGGCCCAACAGGTGTGCGGCCTTGATCTGGTTGCCGCGCGTCGCACCGAGGGTCAAGACGATTAGCGGGCGCTCGACTTCACGCAGCACCCGGTCATACAGCCCGGCGGCCGGCAGCCCGCCCTTATGCGCGGCAAAATAGCTTCTGATATGGCGCTCGACCGCGCCCGCGAGCCCTTCTCCGCCGCCGGTGTCGACGGTATCGGCCGCCGCCGGCGTGTCGCCGAGCTCGAAGTCGATGATCGTCGCCCCGATCACCTCTTGCGAATAGAGCGCGGCCAGCCGCCGAATCAGATTTTCGAGTTCGCGCACGTTGCCTGGCCACCGATAGGTCCGCAGCCGCTCCATCGCCGCTTCGTCGAGGCGCTTCGGCGGTAAGCCTTCGCGGACCGCCAGGGCCACAAAATGCCGCACCAGCGCCGGTATATCCGCTGAGCGCTCGCGCAGCGCCGGCAGGCGGACCGGCGCCACGTTCAGGCGGTAGAACAGGTCTTCCCGAAAAAGACCCTGTCGGATCAGCTGGCGCAGATCGTGATGGGTCGCGGCGATGACGCGGGCGTCGGCGCGGATCGGCACGCGGCCTCCGACTGCGGTGAATTCGCCTTCCTGCAGCACGCGCAGCAGCCGCGTTTGCGCCTCGAGCGGCATGTCGCCGATTTCATCGAGAAACAGGGTCCCGCCATGCGCCTGCTCGAACCGGCCCATGCTGCGGGCGGTGGCGCCGGTGAAGGCGCCCTTTTCGTGGCCGAACAGCTCGCTCTCGATCAGCTCGCGCGGGATCGCCGCCATGTTGATCGGGACAAAAGGACCGGCGCGGCGTTTGCCGTAATTGTGCAGCGCCCGCGCCACCAGTTCCTTGCCGGTGCCGCTCTCGCCCATGATCGTCACCGTCAAATCGGTGCCCATCAGCCGGGCGATGACCCGATAGATCTCCTGCATCGCGGGCGAGCGGCCGATCAGCGGCAGCTGGTCTTCGATATCGTCATCGATCCCGTTCGCCGACATATCGTGCGGCGTGGTCAGGGCGCGCTCGACCACGCTGACCAGCTCGCGCAGATCGAACGGCTTAGGCAGATATTCGAAGGCGCCCCGCTCGGTCGCCTTGACCGCGGTCAGCAAGGTGTTCTGCGCGCTCATGACGATGATCCGCAATTCGGGGCGGATCTTTTTGATGCGCGGGATCAGGTCGAGGCCGTTCTCGTCCGGCATGATCACGTCAGTGATGACGAGATCGCCATCGCCGTCGGCTACCCACCGCCACAAGGTTGCGGCGTTGCCGGTCATCTTCACCTCGTGCCCGAGCCGGATCAGCGCCTGATTGAGCACCGTCCGGATCGCGCGATCGTCATCGGCCACCAGGATCGTCGAAGTCATCACCCGATACCGTCTTGCGCGACCACGGGCAAAAACACCCGGAACACGGTTCGGCGGGGCTGGCTGTCAAATTCAATGACTCCGCCGTGGTCACCGATCACCTTGGCCACCAATGCAAGACCAAGGCCAGTTCCGTTTCGCTTGGTCGTCACAAACGGATCAAACAGATAGGGGCGCATGTCCTCGGGAATGCCTGCCCCGTTGTCACTGACCGCAACCATCAGCGGCAAATGCCGGCGCCCTTCCCCACCCGGCCCAGCCAACCGCAGCCCGTGGCGATACCCGGTGGTCAAGATGATCTCGCCATCGGCGCCGGCCGCCGCCTCGGCGGCGTTTTTGACAATGTTCAAAAAGACCTGGACCAAGAGGTCGCGATTACCGTGCACCAAAGGCAATGACGGGTCGTACTCCTCGACGAAGCGAACGTGGCGGGCAAAGCCGGACTGCGCCAGCTTGCGCACCCGTTCGAGGATCTCATGGATGTTGACCGCTTCGCGCTCGATCGGCCGATGGTCGGAAAACGCCTCCATCCGGTCGACGAGAGCGACGATTCGGTCGGTCTCGTCGCAGATCAGCCGGGTCAGCTCGCGGCCGGCGTCATCGGCGTCCTGCTCCAAAAGCTGCGCCGCGCCGCGAATTCCGGAAAGCGGGTTCTTGACCTCGTGCGCCAGCATCGCCGCCATTGCGGTAATCGACCGGGCGGCGTTGCGGTGGGTCAGCTGGCGATCGACCTTGTCGACCATTGCGCGCTCGTGCAGGGTCAGCACCAGCATGTCCGCATCCTCGCCGGCCAGCGCCCCCTGGATCGTGACCGTGCGGCTGCCAAAGCGCGCGCCTTCGAGCGGCATGTCATATTCCGAGAACGTGTTGCCGCTGCGCCAAACTGCGTCGACGAGCCCCATCAATGGGCTATGCGGGGCAACAAGATCGGCCAGCGCGCTACCGCGCAGCGCCGCGGCGCCCAAGCCGAAAAACTGCTCGGCCGCGGTGTTGACCAGGCGGATTTCGCCGCTGCGGTCGAGGACGATCACCGGGTCAGCGAGCGCCGTCAGCACCGCGGCGGCTTCGGGCTGGGTCTCGGTAACCGGGCGCGGGCCGGCGCTCCGCCGCCGGAACGGCGCCTTGATCATGCTGCCTTCCGAGTAAGCAGCGGCTCGTAGAACGCCCGGATCAACGCCATGACGCGCGCCGGGTCGACGCGTCTGGTTGACCGCTGCGCGGAATTCGGCCGAACCCGGCAGGCCTTTGGAATACCACGCGACGTGCTTGCGGGCGATGCGCGAGCCGATCGCGGTCCCGTAATGGACCAGCATCTCCTCGTAATGATCGAGCACGATGTCGCGCTGCGCCGCGAGCGGAGGGTCGGGGATTTGCTTGCGGCTTTGCAGCCAGGCGATCACCTGATGCAGGAACCACGGCCGGCCATAGCAGCCGCGGCCGATCATCAGCCCATCGGCGCCCGATAGCGCGAGCGCCCGCTCGGCGTCGTCGAGGCTGACAATGTCGCCGTTGGCGACGACCGGGATCGTTACATTTTCCTTAACCCGGCGGATAAATCCCCAATCCGCCGAGCCGGCATAGAGCTGGCAGCGGGTGCGTCCGTGCACGGTAATCATGCGAATGCCGCAAGCTTGCGCAATCCGCGCGAGCCGGGGCGCGTTGCGGCTATGCTCGTCCCAGCCAGTGCGCATCTTCAAAGTGACCGGCAGGTCGACGGCCTTGACCGTGGCTTCGAGAATGCGTGCGGCATGGGTCTCGTCGCGCATCAGCGCCGAGCCGGCATGGCCGTTGACCACTTTTTTGACCGGGCAGCCGAAATTGATGTCGATCATCCGCGCGCCGCGGTCGGCATTGAGCTTTGCCGCCTCGGCCATGACCCGCGGCTCGCAGCCGGCGAGCTGCACCGCCATCGGCTGCTCCTCGGCGCAGCTCTTCGCCATCGTCAAGGATTGTCGGGTCTCGCGAATCATCGCCTCGCTGGCGATCATCTCGGAGACGACGAGCCCCGCGCCCAGACGCTTGACCAGTCGCCGGAACGGCAGATCCGTCACACCCGACATCGGGGCGAGGATCACCGGATCTTCGAGTGTTAGAGAACCGAGCGAAATGGTCATTCTTTGAGCAGATATTAGACTTGCCTAGTGATTGGGCAGACACTAATCCGTTTCTTTTTGCAGTGCAACATCAAGAATAGTGGCGCGCGCCCGGTCCGGAGATCGGCAGCGGTGGCAAAGGCGCGCCCAGTCGGCTAATTTTACGCATGGAATCGGTTTATGCACTCGTCGTCGCGGCGGGCCGGGGGAGCCGATTCGGCGGCGACGTGCCCAAGCAATACCTGCCGCTCGGCGGAGCCATGGTGTTGCGGCATGCGGTGGCGGCTTTGGCCCGGCATCGGCGGGTTACCGGGGTGCTGGTGGCGATCCGGCCGGAGGATCGAGCGCTGTTCGATGACGCCGTCGCCGGCTTGCCGGTGCTGCCGCCGGTCGCGGGCGGCGCCACCCGTCAGGATTTGGTCAGGCTCGGGCTCGAGGCGTTGGCGCCGTATCGCCCGCGGCGCGTGCTGATCCATGACGGAGCGCGGCCATTTCCCGATACGGCGCTGATCGACCGGGTCATCCAAGCGCTCGACGACGCGCCGGCGGCTATTCCTTGCCTGCCGCTGCGCGATACGATCAAGCGCGCCGAGAGCGGGATGATCCGGGCGACGGTTGACCGAGCCGAGCTATGGCGCGCGCAAACCCCCCAAGGCTTTCAATTCGATCAGATCCTGGCCGCGCATCATGCCGCTGCCGGAACCGAGCTGACCGACGATTCGGCGGTCGCCGAGGCGGCCGGGCTGGCGCCGCTGCTGGTTGTCGGCAGCGAGGACAATCTGAAGGTGACGACAACCGAAGACCTCGCCGCCGCCGAACGTCTGATCGCCGCCCGGCGCGGCGATGTACGCGTCGGGCAAGGTTTTGACGTCCACGCCTTTGGACCCGGGGATCGGATTTTCATCTGCGGGGTCGAAATCCCGCACGGTGAAAGCTTGGTTGGTCATTCCGACGCCGATGTCGGCCTCCATGCGCTGACCGACGCGCTGCTGGGCGCGATCGGGGCCGGCGATATCGGCATGCATTTCCCGCCCGGTGATCCGCGCTGGCGCGGTGCAGCCTCAGACCAATTTCTACGCCACGCGGCCGATCTCGTAGGCGCGCGGGGCGGCGCTGTTGCGGCGGTCGACGTGACGATCATCTGCGAGCGACCGAAGATCGGCCCTCATCGCGCGGCGATGGTCGAGCGGATTGCCGAGATTCTCGGTATCGCCGCCGAGCGCGTCAGCGTTAAGGCAACGACGACCGATCGCCTCGGCTTCACCGGCCGCGGCGAAGGCATCGCCGCGCAAGCCGTCGCCACCGTCCGCCTGCCGTTGTAGATGATTCCGGACCTGTCCGTCTTCGTCATGGCCGGATTTGGTCCGGCCATCCACGAGCCGCTTCATGGCAAATCCGTGGATGACCGGGACAAGCCCGGTCACGACGAAGAGAAAAATTGAGTTGCGAAATTACGCCGTCGAAGGCGCGTCTCGGCCTGCCGCTGCGCCATCCGGCGGCGCTGCTCGCGACCTGGTTCGGGGTGGGGCTGATCCCGATAGCGCCCGGCACTTGGGGATCGCTCGCGGCGTTGCCCTTTGCCTGGGCGATCCGCAGCCTGTGGGGCGCAACCGGGCTCGCCATCGCCATTGCGATCGTCTTTTTCGCCGGATGGTGGGCGGCCGCGACCGTCACCAAGGCAGAGCGGGATCAAAGATCCCGGGTTCGTGGTCATCGACGAGGTCGCGGGGCAATGGCTCGTCCTGCTGGCCGCACCGCGCGATCCGCTCGCCTGGGTCCTGGCGTTCTTGCTGTTCCGGATCTTCGACATCTGGAAGCCATGGCCGGTGCGCTGGGCCGACCGGGACATTACCGGCGGTCTCGGCGTCATGCTCGACGACCTTTTGGCGGCGGTTTACGCTGCCCTCGTCTTATCGGTCCTGTTGGCGATTGGCGGAGTGTTCGGTGTTCGATCCTGAAACGCTTGATCTGGCGAGATCGGTGCTCGACGCGTGCCGTGCGCGCGGCTGGCATGTGGCGACCGCCGAATCCTGCACCGGCGGCCTGGTCGCGGCGGCGCTGACCGCGATCGCCGGCTCGTCCGACGTGGTCGAGCGCAGTTTCGTGCCCTATTCGAACGAGGCCAAATCGGAATTGCTCGGGGTTCCCCCCGAGGTGATCGCCGCTCATCGGTGCGGTCAGCGCCGAAACCGCCGCGGCGATGGCCGAGGGCGCCCTTGCCCGCGCCCCGGTCGATCTCGCAGTCTCGATCACCGGCGTCGCCGGCCCGGGCGGCGGCAGCCCCGAGAAGCCGGTCGGGCTGATCCATTGCGGCCTGGCCCGCCGCGGCAGGTCCCCCCGAACCGAGCGCCGTGTGTTTCCGGGCGACCGCTCGGCGGTGCGCGACGCAGCCTTGCGGCTGGCGCTCGGCTGCTGGCGGACGAAGCCCGCGGCCAGTAAGGAGGCCATCGCATGAGCAGCTTCAACATCGCCGTGGTCCAGCCGCATACGAACCCGCCGCCCGACGACGCAAAAAACGTCGACGACGCGGTCAAATGGATCGAGCGCGCCGCCGGCGAGGGCGCGGACTTCGTCTGTTTCCCGGAATCCTATCCGGGGCCGTGGCGGATGCCGGCCAGCTACGATCCATCGGCGCGTATCATCGAGGCGGCCGCCAAATTCGGGATCCACGCCGTATTCGGCACGATGGAGCCGATCGATGACGCCAAAAAGACCGCCTACAACTTGACCTGCATGGCCTATCCCGACGGTCGCGAGCCCGCGCGGTACCGCCGTACCCATCCAAATGGTCCATGGATCTATTCGAGCCGCACCGGCGGCGGCGGAGTGTGGGAGTTCGAATGGGTCCCCGGCGACGTATTCCCGGTCTTCGACACGGTCCACGGTAAAATCGGGCTGGGCATGTGCAGCGAGGTCTATATGCCCGAGGTGTCGCGGGCGCTCGCCTTGCGCGGGGCGGAGATCATCTTTCTCCCGGCCGGCCTCAGCGGCGCCGGGAATCTGTGGGAGACTTGGCACACCCTGCTGCGGGCGCGGGCGATCGAGAATTTGGCGCTTGTCGTCTCGACCCGTAACATCTTCGATCCGGCGACGGAGCGCGGGCTGGCGATCATCGCCGGTCCGGAGCGGACGCATTACGAGAGCATCAATGTCGGGATGTCGGTGGTGCAGGTCAGCCTCGACCGGGTGCGCGAATTGCGCGCCGGCTGGGACGGCAACGACAAGACCCCGTTCTGCGGCACCAAGCAGGGCCTGTTGTCGCAATGGCAGCGGCCCGAACTCTACGACAGCATCTTGCCGCGCCCGCTGCCGGCGGCGGCCGAATAACGGCAAAGGGAAATCCCTATGGGAGGAATTGTGACGGCGGTGAGCCGCAGCCCGCGGCACAGCTTGGTCAAGTCGAATGAAGGCAGCATCAAGCTCGTGGCCGGGATGGGTGTCGAGGGCGACGCCCATCAAGGCACGACGGTCAAGCATCGCTCACGTGTCGCGCGCGACCCGACCCAACCCAATCTGCGCCAGGTGCACCTGGTCCATGCCGAACTGCACGACGAGCTACGGCAAGCGGGTTTCACCGTGGCGCCTGGGCAGATGGGCGAGAATGTGACGACGTCAGGGGTCGATCTGCTTGGCCTCGCGACCGGCACGCGGCTCCATCTCGGCTCCAGCGCCGTCGTCGAGGTCACCGGGCTGCGCAACCCCTGCGCCCAGCTCGACAAGATCCAAAAGGGGCTGATGGCCGCGACGCTTGGGACGCGACGAGCACGGCAACCTCGTGCGCAAGGCCGGGATCATGGGCGTCGTGCTGGCCGAAGGCGAGGTTCGCCCCGGCGATCCGATCCGGGTCGAGCCCCCTCCTCCGCCGCACCGGCCGCTCGCCGTGGTGTGAAAAGCGCCGCCACCTGTTCCCTCGCGGCGGCCTAGACCATCCCCATCCAGAACATCTGGCGGTCGCCGACATCGACATCGTATTTGCGCACGAAATCGAGCTTGCCGTCGGCGCCGATGCGAAAGACCGAAAGGCAGGCCGGCACCTCGCGGATCGCCGCGCCGTCTTTGACCGGCAATCCCATGATGTGCGCTGCGACAAGGATTTGGCCGCTCGGGTCGATGTGAAAGGTGCGGCAATGGATGCCGCGGGTATCGACATGCTGGATCGGGCTGGGCTCGCCGGTCACCGGGTCGATCGCGTAGACCGCGAGTGTGTTTTCGCCTCCGGCAAAGACGCGTTCTGTCCCCTCCCCGACCGTGCTCGAAGCGCGATTGGCGACATAGACAAAGCGGCCGTTGGGATGGACATGGACCGTGCCGGCGGCCTGCCGCCCGCGGATATTGCCCGGCTCGCCCAGGGTGCCTTTGCTGAATAGCGGCGCCCCGGACAGCCGGTCGCCGTCGATCGCGAACATGTCGAGCCGGTTCTGCCGCTCCAAGCGACACATAAACCCACGGCTTGGCCGGGTGGAAATCGAGATGGCGTGGGCCAAAGCCGAAACCGCCGCCGGGCGCGACCGAAACTTCGTTGGTCAGCAACCCATTGTCATAGTTGAAAACCTTCAGCGCGCCCGGCTCCTCGGGTTTTCCGCCCGCGGCGTCGTGGCCGCGCGTGACCAGGATCACCAGCCGATTGTCGAGGCTCACGCGCACCTGATGGCCGTAAATGCCGGGGTCGATCGGTTCCTGCTGTGCGACCTCGGCGCCGGGCGTGCCGTCGGGATTGACCCGGTAGACCCGGAGCCCGCTCGGATTGCTGAAAGCAACCAACAGGTTACGCGACGGAATGTCGCTGGTCATGTGGATCGGCCGGGTCGGCAGCGCGATCGGATCGCCATGCGGCGCCAACGCGCCCGAGGCGGGATCGATGCGAAAAGCGGTGACGTTGTGCCTCTGGCCGACCGGCCCGCCGATCCCCGATGCGCTGTCGCTCGACGCCACATAGAGAAATTGCCGCGAGGCGTGCGGCCAGGCGTAATGCACATTTGCCGGCAAGGTCACGGCGCCACGCTTGGAGAGGGTGGCGTTTTCGATATCGAGGTCGTACTGCGTCAGCTCCGGCCCGACGCTGGCGTAGACGACGGTTTTTTGCGGCATTGAAGATACCCCTCGACGGCAGCTGAAAGCTTCGACAATTCAGCATAAGGGCCACGGCGTGCGCACCAAAGCGGGAACGTCGCACGGCCCTTGGTCGGGCGGCAGATCAGACCGCTGCCCGGTTGGCGCCGCCCTGCGCCGGAGCGCCGTAGAGGTCGCAAGCACGCTTTTCGAAGGCGCCGACCATGCGGCGCACCGCTTCGCTGAACAGAACCTCGATGACCTTTTGCATCAGCCGCGACTTGAATTCGAAATCGACGAAGAAGTCGATGCGGCAGCCATCCGGCGACCTGTTCGAAGGTCCAGTGGTTGTTCAGATAGCGAAATGGTCCCTCGGCATAGGTCACATCGATCTTTCTCGGCGGGTCGAGCACCACGCGCGAGGTAAAGCGCTCACGGAATACTTTGAACCCGATGATCAGATCGGCGACGACAAGATTGGGCTGCCTCTCCTTGATACGCGCACCAATGCACCAGGGCAGGAATTCGGGATAGCGCTCGATATCGGCGACCAGCGCGAAAAGCTGCTCCGGCGTGTAGGGAAGCACACGCTGTTCGGCATGGGTCGGCATCGCGGCGGGATCAGCCGGCGGCGGCGAGCTTGGCGATGCGGGCGGCGCGCAGCCGCGCGAAATCCTCGCCCGCGTGGTAGGAGGATCGGGTCAGCGGCGAGGCCGAAACCAGCAGAAAGCCCTTGCCGAGCGCAAAACTTTTATAGCCGGCAAATTCTTCCGGCGTCACAAAGCGGGCGATCGCATGATGTTTCGGCGTCGGCTGCAGATATTGCCCGATCGTCAGGAAATCCACATCAGCGGCGCGCAAATCGTCCATCACCTGGAGCACTTCGGTCCGGTCCTCGCCAAGCCCAACCATGATCCCCGACTTGGTAAACAATGCCGGATCGAGCCGCTTGACCTGATCGAGCAGCCGTAGCGAATGAAAGTATCGGGCGCCGGGCCTTACCTCGGCGTAAAGACGCGGCACGGTTTCGAGATTGTGGTTGAAGACGTCGGGCCGGGCCGCGACGACGGTTTCGAGCGCCCCCTCCTTGCGCAGAAAATCGGGGGTCAGCACCTCGATGGTCGTGCTCGGGGCAGCGGCCCGGATCGCCGCAATGGTGCGGGCGAACTGTCCGGCGCCGCCGTCGTCGAGATCGTCGCGGTCGACCGAGGTGACGACGACATGGGCGAGCGCGAGTGCGGCGACCGCCGCGCCGACACGTTCGGGCTCATGCGGGTCGACAAGATCGGGCCGGCCGGTGGCGACGTTGCAAAAGGTGCAGGCGCGGGTGCAGACCTGCCCGAGGATCATCATCGTCGCGTGTTTCTGTTTCCAACACTCGCCGATATTCGGGCAGGCCGCTTCTTCGCATACGGTGTTGAGCCGCAACTCGCGCATCAGCCGCCGCGTCGCCTGGTATTCGGGCGAGCCCGGCGCCCTGACTCGCAGCCAATCGGGCTTGCGCGGGATCGGGCTGTCGGGCCGTCCGGCCTTTTCCGGATGGCGCAGCGCCGCTTCGGGCGTTGGGGAGGGTGTCATTGCGAGGAGCGAGGCGACGAAGCAATCCCGATGGCTAAAGCTCTTTCGGCACGAGATTGCTTCGCTTCGCTCGCAATGACGGCCTAGCCTTAGAAGTGGATGGCTCGCCCATAAGCGTCAAGCACGGCCTCGTGCATCGTCTCCGACAGGGTCGGGTGCGGGAAGATCGTGCGGATCAGCTCGGCCTCGGTCGTCTCCAGGGTCTTGGCGATCGTATAGCCCTGGATCAGCTCGGTCACTTCGGCGCCGATCATGTGCGCTCCCAACAGCTCGCCGGTCTTGCCGTCGAACACCGTCTTGACCATGCCTTCGGGCTCGCCGAGCGCGATCGCCTTGCCGTTGCCGATAAATGGGAAATGCCCGATTTTGACCTCGTAGCCGGCATCCCTGGCGGCTTTTTCGGTCAGGCCGACGCTGGCCACCTGCGGGCGGCAATAGGTGCAGGCAGGAATGTTGCGGACATCGAGCGGGTGCACGTCGTTGACCCCGGCGATGTGCTCGACGCAGATCACCCCTTCATGGCTCGCCTTGTGCGCCAGCCAGGGCGGGCCGACGAGATCGCCGATCGCATAAACGCCAGGCTCGCCGGTGCGCAGCCACTGATCGACGACGACATGGGTTCGCTGCACCTCGACGCCGGTGTTTTCGAGGCCGATATCCTCGACATTGCCGACGATCCCGACAGCCAGGATCACCTTGTCGACCGTCACCGCGAACGCCTTTTCGCCGGCCTCGATTTGGGCGGTGACTTGCTCGCCGGTACGCTCCAGGGCCTTTACCGTTGCCCCGGTATGGATCTTGATTCCTTGTTTTTCAAATGCCTTGCGGGCAAACGCCGAGATCTCTTCGTCCTCGACCGGAAGCACGCGGTCGAGCACCTCCACAACCGTAACTTCGGCGCCCATATCATGGTAAAAACTGGCGAATTCGATTCCGATTGCGCCCGAGCCGACGACCAGCAAGGATTTCGGGATCGCCGGCGGCACCATCGCCTCCTTATAGGTCCACACTTGCTCGCCATCGGGTTCGAGCCCGGGGAGCGCGCGCGCCCGCGCTCCGGTGGCGAGGATGATATGCGGCGCGGTGAGTTCGGCAACGGGCTTGCCGCCTTTCTCGACTGCGAGCCGCCCCTTGTCCGGCCAGCCGCCCCTGCCCGTCAACCACGCTGACCTTGTTCTTTTTCAACAGATAGGCGACGCCGTTTGACAGCTGCTTGGCGACGGCGCGCGAGCGAGCCACGACCTTGCCGGCGTCGAAGCGGATGTCCTTTGCCGAAAACCCATATTGATCGAGGTGATGGAGGAGATGGTAAATCTCCGAACTGCGCAGCAACGCCTTGGTCGGAATGCAGCCCCAATTGAGGCAGATCCCGCCGAGCTGATCGCGCTCGACAACCACCGCCTTCATGCCGAGCTGCGCTGCCCGGATCGCCGCGACATAGCCGCCCGGCCCGCTGCCTAAAACGATCAGATCGAAAGAATTGTCGGCCATCCTACCCGTCCCGCGTCACAGCAGCATCGTCAGCGGGTCTTCGATCAGCTTCTTGAAGGCGGCGAGGAATTGCGCGCCGACGGCACCGTCAACGGCGCGGTGGTCGCAGGACAAGGTGCAGCTCATCACCGTGGCCACCGCGAGCGCACCGTCTTTGACGACCGGCCGCTGTTCGCCGGCGCCGACGGCAAGGATGCCGCCCTGCGGCGGGTTGATCACCGCGGCGAATTCGCGAACCCCGAACATGCCGAGGTTCGAGATCGAGAAGGTCCCGCCCTGAAACTCTTCGAGCTTCAATTTGCCGGCGCGGGCGCGCGTGGCGAGATCCTTGGTTTCGTTGGCGATCGCGGCCAGCCCCTTGCGGTCGGCCTGCTTGACGATCGGCGTGATCAGGCCGTCGTCGAGCGCCACGGCGACGGCGATGTCGACCGTATCCCATAGCAGGATCGCCTCGTCGCTCCACGACGCATTGGCCGCCGGCACCTGGCGCAAGGCGAGGGCAGCCGCACGGATCACAAAATCGTTGACAGAAATCCGGTAACCCCCACCCTGCCCTCCCCCGCCTGCGGGGGAGGGTTGGGAGGGGGATTTGGCGTTCAGCTCGGCACGGATCCTGAGCAGCGCGTCGATCTCGCAATCGATCGTCAGATAGAAATGCGGGACGGTCTGCTTCGAACTCGGTCAGCCGCCGGGCGATGACCCGGCGCATCGCGTTGAGGGGCCGCTCGGTGTAGGGCGGGTTGCCGGCCAATGCCACCACCCGCTCTTTCGACAAGGCGGGCGCGGCAAGCGGCATGGGCAAGGGTGTTACCGGCGCGGCTGTCCCCGGCCGGGCCGCCGGAAGCGCGGTGGCGGGCGCGGTCCGCGCTGTCGAAAGCGCGGCATCGATATCGGCTTTGACGATCCGGCCCTGCGGCCCCGAGCCGATGATCGCGGCAAGGTCGAGGCCGGCCTGCTGCGCCATGCGGCGGGCCAAGGGGCTGGCGAAAATCCGGCCATTGCCGTTGGGCCTGGCTGGTCGCGGGCACCACCGCAGCTGCCGAAGCTGCCGGGGCCGGTTGCGGCTCTTCTATCGCCGGAGGCGGCCGCGGGGACGGGCCTGGCGACTGATGCGGCGAAGGTTGTTAGTGCCGACGGATCCTCGCCTTCGCCGAGCAGCAGCGCGATCGGCTGGTTGACCTTGACGCCCTGCGTCCCCTCGGGAACCAGGATCTTGCCGACCCGCCCGTCATCGACGGCCTCGACCTCCATCGTCGCCTTATCGGTCTCGATTTCGGCGAGCACGTCGCCCGAATGCACCGCGTCGCCCTCTTTCTTGACCCATTTGGCGAGGTTGCCTTCGGTCATCGTCGGCGACAACGCCGGCATCAGGATTTCGATCGGCATGATCTCTTCCTCGGTCGAGCGAGCCGACCTAGCGGTAGGCGACCTCGCGGGCGGCGGCGACGATGTCCTCGACCTGCGGCACCGCCAGGTGTTCGAGGTTCGCGGCATAGGGCAGCGGCACATCCTTGCCCGAGACCCGCTTGACCGGGGCATCGAGCCAATCGAAACACCGCTCCATGACGAGCGCCGCGATTTCCGCGCCGATGCCGGCAAACGGCCACCCCTCCTCGACCGCGACGATCCGGTTGGTTTTTTTGACCGAGGCCACGACCGTGTCGAAATCGAACGGGCGCAGACTGCGCAGATCGATGATCTCAGCCGAGATGCCGGCCTTTTCCAGCTCCTGAGCGGCTTGCAGCGCGAGCTTTACCATGCGCGAGAACGCGGTGATCGTGACATGCTCGCCCGGCTTGGCGATGCGCGCCTTGCCGATCGGCACCAGAAATTCGGGGTCGTCGGGGACGGCGAAGCTTTCCCCATAGACCAGTTCGTGCTCGAGAAAGACGACCGGGTTGGGATCGCGGATCGCCGATTTCAGCAAGCCCTTGTGATCGGCGCCGGTATAGGGGGCCACGACCTTGAGCCCGGGGCAGTGCGCGTACCAACTCGCATAGCATTGCGAGTGCTGCGCGGCGACCCGAGCGGCGATGCCGTTGGGCCCGCGGAAGACAATCGGACAGCCCATCTGGCCACCCGACATATAGCGCGTCTTTGATGCAGAGTTAACAATCTGATCAATGGCTTGCATCGCGAAATTAAAGGTCATAAATTCGACGATCGGGCGCAGCCCGGCAAAACCCGCCCCGATTCCCAGCCCGGTAAAGCCCTGCTCGGTGATCGGCGTGTCGATGACCCGCCGCGGCCCGAACTCCTGCAGCAGGCCCTGGCTGACCTTATAGGCGCCTTCGTATTCGGCGACCTCTTCGCCGAGCAGAAACACCGTGTCGTCGCGCCGCATCTCTTCGGCGATCGCATCGCGCAAGGCCTCGCGCACCGTAATCGTCCGGGTCGGACCGGTGTATTCGGCCTCCGCCGCCGGAGCTGCGTGGGCGGGCGCCGGCGGCGCGCGTGGCGGCGCGGGTTGTGGCGGCCGCGCCGTCGCCGCGTCCTCGGCTACCGCCCTTTGCCGACCATTCGCCGATGGCGGCGCGCGATGGGCCTCGGCCGCGTCCTCCCCATTCCCGGCGATCAGCGCGATCGGGGTATTGACGGCGACATGGTCGGTCCCTTCGGGGATCACGATCTTGGCGAGCACGCCCTCGTCGACGGCTTCGACTTCCATCGTTGCCTTGTCGGTCTCGATCTCGGCCAGCACATCGCCGGCTCTGACCGGCTCGCCTTCGCTCTTCAACCAGCGCGCGATCTTGCCCTCGGTCATCGTCGGCGACAGCGCCGGCATCAGCACTTCGGTAGCCATGGGTTATCGCGGTCTCCTGCGGGCTCTGCCGCGCATCGGGACTCGCCTGCAGCGGCTTGGGCGCGCGTCCCGGCAAACAGAATAATCGTTCGCGGCTCAGGCGTCGACCAACACGTCCGTCCACAGCTCGGCCGGGTCCGGCTCCGGGCTGTCCTGCGCGAATTGCGCCGCCTCGGTGACGCGGTCCCTGACCTCGGCGTCGATCGCCTTCAGCGCCGCCTCGCTGGTCCCGCCCTCGATCAGCCGCCGGCGCGCTTGATCGATCGGATCGTGCTCGGTGCGCATCCGGTCGACCTCGTCGCGGGTTCGATATTTTGCCGGGTCGGACATCGAATGGCCGCGATAGCGATAGGTCAACATCTCGAGGATCAGCGGGCCCTGACCCGAGCGTGCATGCTCGGCCGCGGCGAGCCCGGCTTCGTGCACCGCCAGCACATTCATGCCGTCGACCTGCTCCCCGGGAATGCCGTGCGCCATGCCGCGATGGAACAAATCGGTCCGGGCCGACGCGCGGTCGATCGAGGTTCCCATCCCGTAACGGTTGTTCTCGATGACATAGACGACCGGCAGTTTCCACAACGCCGCCATGTTAAAGCTTTCGTAAACCTGCCCCTGATTGATCGCGCCATCACCGAGATAGGTGACCGAGATCAGCCCGTCATCGCGATAGCGGTGGGCGAAGCCCAGCCCAGTGCCGATCGGTACTTGCGCGCCGACGATGCCGTGGCCGCCGAAAAAATTCTTTTCGCGGCTGAACATGTGCATCGACCCGCCTTTGCCGTGCGAGTAGCCGGTGCGGCGCCCGGTCAATTCAGCCATGACGCCCTTGGGGTCCATGCCGCAGGCCAGCATATGCCCGTGATCGCGATAGGAGGTGATGACAGTGTCGCCATTCTTCAGCGCCGCTTGCATGCCGACGACGACCGCTTCCTGTCCGATATAGAGGTGGCAGAACCCGCCGATCAGACCCATGCCGTACATCTGCCCGGCGCGCTCCTCAAAGCGCCGAATCAGCAGCATGTCATGATAAAAGCCGAGCAATTCCTTTGGTGAGGCGTCGAGTTCGGCGACACCGACAGGCTTGGCCTTGCGTGCTGCTGCCATCCGCTCCCTCCGGGCATACGCCCAAACTCATTGCCAAAAGCCGGCCCGGAGCATGGTGGCAAATCCATTCCTTTGCAATCGCGACCTTGGCAATCTCGGCCTGTTCAAATCGTTGTCGGCACATTGGAAATCACCGGGCCGGCGGGCCGCCGGGAGCGCTCCCCGAAGATGGTTGGGGCGCAGTCGGCGGGTCCGCCGCCGGCTTCATGATCACCCGCTCGTTCGGGGCGACGAGATTCAGAATCGCGCGCACACGCTCGTCGAGCAGATCGGGGTCGAGATGATTCGGCGTCAAGTCCGACACCTTCCGCTTGAGCGCCGCACGCTCGGCGCGAAGCGCGTCGAGACGGGCATTCTCGGCGCGCATCTCCTGGGTGAGCCGCGTCCAGGCGATGAACCCGCGATCACCTTCGACGAGGTTGTAGGCAAAATAGCCGGTCAGGGCGATCCCGAGGATGGGGCCGACGACGACCCGTACCCGCTTCCGCAATTCGCGCATTAGGATCATCGCGCAACAGCAGCACCGGCGGAGCTTCTCGTCAACCTCGGCGTGGCGCGGAGGCCGAGCGCGCGAGAACCGAGCGGCCGCCGTAAACGGCGCCGCCGCCGAGCTGCTCCTCGATTCGGATCAGCTGGTTGTATTTGGCGATCCGGTCCGAGCGTGACAGCGATCCGGTCTTGATCTGGCCGCTGTTGGTGGCGACCGCCAGATCGGCGATCGTCGTATCCTCGGTTTCGCCCGAGCGGTGCGAGAACACCGTCCCCCACCCTGCCCGCTGCGCGATCTCGACCGCGTCGAGCGTCTCGGAGAGGGTGCCGATCTGGTTGACCTTGACCAGCAGCGCGTTGGCGGCGGCGCGCGCGATCCCGTCGCGCAGCCGCTCGGGGTTGGTGACAAAGACATCGTCGCCGACGAGTTGAATCCTGCCGCCCAGCTCGCGTCGTCAGCAGCACCCAGCCGTCCCAATCGTCCTCGGCCATCCCGTCCTCGATCGACACGATCGGGTAGCGCTCGACCAGATCGCGCCAATAGGCGATCAAAGCCGCCGAATCGAGGGTCTTGCCTTCCAGCCGATAGGCGCCGTCGCGGTAGAACTCGCTCGCGGCCGGGTCGAGCGCCAGGACCACGTCGTCGCCCGGATGGTAGCCAGCGGCTTCGATCGCCTGCATGATGAACCCCAGCGCGGTATCGGCCGAAGCGAGGTTCGGGGCAAACCCGCCCTCGTCGCCGACATTGGTGTTGTGGCCGGCGTCGGCGAGCTTTTTGCGCAAGGCGTGAAAAATTTCGGAACCGGCGCGAATCGCCTCGGTTGCGGAAGCGGCGCCGACCGGCATGACCATGAATTCCTGGATGTCGATCGGGTTGTCGGCATGCACGCCGCCATTGATGATGTTCATCATCGGCACCGGCAGGGTGCGGGCGAACACGCCGCCGACATAGCGGTAGAGCGGCTGCGCAAGATCGGCGGCGGCGGCCTTGGCGGCGGCGAGGCTGACGCCGAGGATCGCGTTGGCGCCGAGCCGCGCCTTGTTCGGGGTGCCGTCGAGCTCGATCAGCACCCGGTCGAGAGCCAGCTGGTCGGCCGCATCGAAGCCCGAAAGCGCATCAAAGATCTCGCCGTTGACCGCCTCGACCGCCTGAAGCACGCCCCTGCCGCCAAAGCGCTGACCCCCATCGCGCTTTTCGATCGCCTCATGCGCGCCGGTCGAGGCGCCGGACGGAACCGCCGCCCGGCCGATCGTTCCCCCGTCGAGCGTAACCTCAACCTCGACCGTCGGATTTCCGCGGCTGTCGAGGATCTCGCGGGCGTGAATATCGGCGATCGCGGTCATCGAGGTTCTCGCTACGACGGCGGGGCTGTAAGGCGAGGTGCGGCCTCTCAGCAATCGAGCTGGACGGGGTGCGTCTTGGCGAGCCGGTCAAACGCGATCAGGGTCTCGAGCAAAGCTGGCAGCGACCGGAGGGGCAACATCGTCTGGCCCTCGCAGGGCGCTCGGTCGGGATCCTGATGGGTTTCGATAAAGACGGCGGCGATCCCGACGGCGACCGCGGCTCGCGCCAGGACAGGCGCGAATTCGCGCTCTCCTCCCGAACGGTCGCCAAGGCCGCCCGGTTGCGCCACCGAATGGGTGGCGTCGAACACCACCGGATAGCCGGTCTGCGCCATGATCGGCAGCGCCCGCATATCGACAACCAGCGTGTTGTAGCCAAAACTCACGCCGCGCTCGCACAGCAGAATCCGCTCGATTGCCGGTCGAAGCCACCTTGCCCGCGGCGTTTTTCATGTCGTGCGGGAGTGATGAACTGGCCCTTCTTGATATTGACCGGCTTTCCGGTCGCACCGGCGGCAAGCAGCAGATCGGTCTGGCGGCAGAGAAACGCCGGGGTCTGCAAGATGTCGACAACCTCCGCAACCGGCGCGCACTGCTCCGGTGCATGAATGTCGGTCAGCACCGGCAGGCCCGTCGCCTCGCGGACCTCGGCGAGGATCGGCAGTCCAGCCATCAGCCCGATGCCCCGCGCGCCCGAAATCGATGAGCGGTTCGCCTTGTCGAACGAGGTTTTGTAGATCAGATCAATTTTCAGCTTGGCCGCGATCTCGGCCAGCGCCGCACTCATCTCCAGCGCATGAGCCCGCGATTCGAGCGTGTTCGGCCCGACGATGAAGACCAGCGGCAGATCGTTGCCGAGGGTGATGTCGCCAACCGTGACGTGGCGTGGTGTCATTTATGCTCCAACAGCCGACATGCGTCGCCCCTCACCCTCCCGCTGCGCGGGCCGATCGTCCGCCGCTTCGCGGCTCCGTCGATTGCGGACCTGCGGGTCCCCCTCTCCCCGCACGCGGGGAGAGGGTTGGGGTGAGGGGCGGGTCGACGGTCATCACACCAGGCGTGACTGGTCGCGCGCGGCACGGATGAACGAGCTGAACAGCGGGTGCGGTGTGAAGGGGGTCGATTTGAGCTCGGGATGAAACTGCACGCCGATGAACCACGGGTGATCGGGCAACTCGACGATCTCCGGCAGGACGCCGTCGGGCGACATTCCCGAAAAGCGCAGCCCGGCGGCTTCCAGCCGGTCCTTGTAGCCGATATTGATCTCGTAGCGGTGACGATGTCGCTCGCTGATATGCTCGGCGCCATAGATTTCGGCGACCCGGCTGCCAGCCGCCAGCACCGCCTCATAGGCGCCCAGTCGCATCGTCCCGCCGAGATCCTCGTTCGAATTACGCCGTTCTATCGTATTGCCGTGCATCCACTCGGTCATCAGCCCGACCACCGGATGCAGACACGGCCCGAATTCGGTCGAGCCCGCGCCGGGAAGATCGGCGAGATCGCGCGCCGCCTCGATCACCGCCATGTGCATGCCGAAGCAGATGCCGAAATACGGCACCCGGCGCTCGCGGGCAAAGCGGGCGGCTTCGATCATGCCTTCGGTGCCGCGCTCGCCAAACCCGCCGGGGACCAGGATGCCGTGAACCCCTTCGAGCTGATGGACCGCCTTGGTCTCGGCCTCGAACACCTCGGAATCGATCCAGTCGAGGTCGATCCCGACATTGTTGGCGAGCCCGCCATGGGTCATCGCCTCCGCCAGCGACTTATAGCTGTCGGGAAGGTGGGTGTACTTACCGACAATGGCGATCGTCACCCGTCCTTCCGGCCGGTGGATCAGATTGACGATGTCGTTCCAGCGGTCGAGGTCCGGAGCGGGCGCATCGAGCCCGAAATGCCGGCAGACTTCATCGTCGAAGCCCTCGGCATGGTAGGCGCCGGGCACCGCATAGATCGTGTCGATGTCGAGAGCCGGAATGACCCGGCTTTCGCGCAGATTGCAGAACAGCGCGATCTTTTTGCGCGCGCCGGGCGGGATCGGCCGGTCGCAGCGGCACAACAGGATGTCGGGCTGGATGCCGAGGCCGAGCAGTTCCTTGGTCGAGTGCTGGGTGGGCTTGGTCTTAAGCTCGCCGGCCGAGGAGATGTAGGGCACCAGGGTCAGGTGTACGAACAGCACCCGCTCGCGGCCGAGCTCATTGCCAAGCTGGCGAATCGCCTCGAGGAACGGCAGGCTTTCGATGTCGCCGACGGTGCCGCCGATCTCGCACAACACGAAATCCTCGCCGTCGAGATCGGCCTGGATGAACTCCTTGATAGCGTCGGTGACGTGGGGGATGACCTGAACCGTGGCGCCGAGATACTCGCCACGCCGCTCGCGGCCGATCACGGTCGAATAGATCCGGCCGGTGGTTACCGAATTGCTGCGCCGCGCGGCAACCCCGACATAGCGCTCGTAATGGCCGAGATCGAGGTCGGTCTCGGCACCGTCGTCGGTGACGTAGACCTCGCCGTGCTGGTATGGGCTCATCGTCCCGGGATCGACGTTCAGGTACGGGTCGAGCTTGCGCAACCGCACCTTGAAGCCACGCGCCTGCAGCAACGCGCCGAGCGCCGCGGCCGACAAGCCCTTGCCGAGAGAGGAGACCACGCCGCCGGTAATGAAGATGAACCGCGTCATGGAATCTTACCCTACAGCAACACGCGCCTCAGTCCCATTAATAATGAAAACGGCGAGCCCTCCTCCCCTCCCCGGCCCCGCTTGCGAAGGGTTGGGCGAGGGCCCATTAGTGCGCGAGCGGCGCGCTCGGGGCCGGCGCTTGCGGCTTGGCCGGAGCCGCCGGAGCGGTTGGCGCCAGCGGCACGGCGGGGACCGCCGGCCCGGGCCGGTCGATGATCGACACCGGCGCAGTCTGACGATTGTGCATGACCACCAGCAGCGCGCTGGTGGCCATGAAGGCGGCGGCGAGGATCGCGGTCGCGCGGGTCAGCAAATTCGCGGTCGACCGGCCGGTCATAAAGCCCGACATGCCGCCGCCGCCCATGCCGAGCGCCCCGCCTTCGCTCTTCTGCAGCAGAATGACCGCGACCAGCGCGATCGCGACCATGATGTGAATGACCAGCAGAAGAACGATCATCGGGGGGTTTTAGCCGCTTCTCCGCCTCCTGGCCAGCCCGCGCCCGAATCGCTTCATCCACAGCAGCGGGCGATCGCCCAAAACGAATCGGCATCGAGGCTGGCGCCGCCGACCAGCGCGCCGTCGACGTCGGTCAGAGCGAGGATCCCGGCCGCGTTCGTCGGGTTGACCGAACCGCCATAGAGGATGCGCGTGGCCGGCGCCATGCCGGCGCGAATCGCCGCGTGAATCTGGGCGATGTCGTCGAGGGCGCAACTGAGCCCGGTTCCGATCGCCCATACCGGCTCATAGGCGATGACCAACCCATCACCGGCGACGCCGTCGGGGATCGAACCCGCCAGCTGCGCCGAGACGACCGCAATCGCCTGGCCGGCTTGGCGCTGCTGCTGTGTCTCACCGACGCAGAGGATCGGTTTCAGTCCGGCGCGCCCGGCCGCGGCCAGCTTGGCGCGGATTTCGACGTCGGTTTCGCCGTGCCCGTGGCGGCGCTCGGAATGCCCGAGGATGACATAAGCGCAGCCGGAATCGGCCAACATCTCGGCGCTGATGTCGCCGGTAAAGGCGCCTTTGGGGGCGGCGTGGCAATCCTGGCCGCCCAGCGCAATGCCGCTGCCGGCGATGGTTTCGTGCACCGGCGAGAGCAGGGTCGCGGGTGGACAAATCAGCAGCTCGCAGTGGAGCGCTTCGGCGCCCTTCGCCGCTCTCGCCCGCTCTGCCAGCTCGCCGGCCAGCGTCACGCCGTCGGCGCGCAAGCCGTTCATCTTCCAATTGCCGGCGATGAGCTTTGTCCGGTCCGTCATCCGCCCCTCCCCTGTCTCGGCGGCAAGACGGGCGGGGGTGTTGCGGCCCCGCCGGCGCGTGCCTATCATCCAGCGGTCTACGATCACACCGGCATTCGGGCGGGTCAACCTGTCCGGGGCCATAGCGAGAGGCCAGCCGCCTCCATGCTCCAAGCGATCCGCTCAAAGGCGGGATCCATCTGTCGTCAAAGGCCTATTTGCCCTCCTGATCGTGACCTTCGGGATCTGGGGGATCGGCGACATCTTCCGCAATCGTCCGACCGATACGACGGTGGCCACGGTCGGCGCCCAAACCATCGACGCCGCCGCCCTGCAAACGGCGGTGCAACCGGCGCTCGAGCGCCTGAGCAGCCAGCTCGGCAGCGCCGTCGATCTTCGGCAGGCAAAACAGATGGGGGTCATCGACGACGCGCTCGGTCAGCTGGTCGATCAGAGCCTGATCGATCAGGAGGCCGCGCGGCTGCAGCTCGATGTTTCGGACGACGTGATCCGCGACGGCATCATAACCGACCCGATGTTCAAGGGTACCAACGGGGCTTTCAACCGCGGCGCGTTTGATGCGCTGCTCGCGGCAAACCACATGACCGAAGGCCAGTATGTCGAGCGGATGAAGCGCGATATCCCGCGCAGCGATCTGATGCGCGCGGTGACCGCGGGGGTCAGGCCGCCGCAAACGATGATCGACCGCCTATATCGATACCGTAACGAAAAGCGGATCGCCGACGTCGTGGCGCTGCCCGATGCCGTTGCGGGCGATGTCGGGCAGCCGACTGACGCAGAGCTGACCAAGTTCTACGACGCCCATCAGGATCTGTTCCGTGCGCCCGAGTATCGCGCATTCACGATGGCGAGCCTGACCCCGTCCGATCTCGCCCGAAAGATCGAGATTCCCGAGGACAGGCTCAAAAAGGAGTACGACCAGCGCCAGGACGAGTTCGTGCTGCCCGAGCGCCGCGACGTGCAACAGATCCTGGCGCCGTCGGAGGACAAGGCCAAGGCGGCCGAAGCAGCGCTCGCCGCCGGCAAGGACTGGAAGGAAGTCGCAACCACGATCGCCGGGCAGGATCCCGCGACGATCGATCTCGGGCTGACGAGCCGTGCCGAACTGCCAAAGGCGTTGGCCGAGGTTGCGTTCGCATTGCCGCTCGACAAGCCGAGCCCGCCGGTGAAATCGCCGCTCGGCTGGCACATTTTGCGGATCGTCAAGATCGAGCCGCCGAAGACGCAGACCTTTGACGAAGCAAAGGCGAAACTGCAGGCCGCCGTCGCTCACGACGAAGCCGTCGATCGTCTCTACACCATCGCCAATAACGTCGATGACGCGCTGGCGGGCGGCGCCGACATCGATGCTGCTGCCGCCAAATTCGGACTGAAAAAGACTGTCGTCGCCGCGGTCGACGAGCACGGTCGTGATCGCGGCGGCAAGCCCGTGGAGCTGCCGGTTGCTCCGTCCGAAGTGCTGAAGCTCGCCTTTGCGACCGAGCAGGACCGCGTCAGCCGGGTCACCCAAACCTCCGACGGCGCGATTTTCGTGCTGCATATGAGCAAGATCGTCCCGCCTGCGGTCCGGCCGCTCGCCGAAGTAAGGGATAAGGCGATCGCCGCCTGGCAGGCGGAAAAGCGGCGCGATATGGTCGCCAAAGAGGCCGATGCGCTGGCCGCTGCGGCCAAGTCGGGCGAGCAGCTCTCGGCCCTTGCCGCCGCCAAGGGCCTCAAGTTGACGACCACACCGCCGCTGCTGCGGCAATCGCAGGACGCCGACGGGGTTCCCGCTGCGCTGGTCGCCAAGCTGTTTGCGGTCAAGCCCGGCGCCGTCGTCACCGCCGCCGATGGGACCGGGTCCTACGTCGCCCGAGTTGAGCGCGATACAGGAGCCGCCGATCACCGCGAAGACCGCGACCGCGGAGCTGTCACGCGAAATCGGCGCCGGTCTACAGGCCGATATCGGCGAGGAGTTCACTCGGGCGTTGCGCGCCCATTTCCCGGTCGAGATCCGATCCGAGACGCTCGACCGTCTGTTCTGACCGGTCGCGGCTCGGTCGCGCAGGCCCGGCGACAAATGGCCTGAGCCGATGCTCGGCAAAGCGAACAGTCCGGTTCAGCCGACTAAAACGACAACCGCGAGCGCGCCCGCCAAACCGTATTTGCGGCCGGCGGAACTGGTTTATGCCGCTTCCAGAGAGCGATGTGTTGCCCCAGGCGAGAAGGGAGCTCGACGACGAAGAAGCCGCGGCTTTTGCCGAGCTGCGCGACTTCCTGCACGGTTTGGCTGCCGACCGCAAACTGGCGAGTGAGCGCAACGGCCGGATCACGGTGCGGCTATCCTATGCCACGTGAGCTCGACCGTCGGTTCTGAGGGTCGGCGGTTCGGTGCGATGGCTGACGCTCGATACCACCCGTCGCACGTGTGCTCAGAGGGTAATCGGTGTCGCCGAATAATCGCCGACAACGGTCAGCAAAACGGTGTCGCTGGTATCCTTGACTTGCGACTGAAAGGTGCCGGCGAGAACGCCAGATTTTCGGTCCAGCGCCAACGTAAGGTTGATGTTGTCGGTCCCGATGGCGTCGCCGGTGCCCGAATTCTGTATCAGAAAGCGAAAAAAGGCTTCAAAATTGAACTTCCCCGTCCGCTTCCATACTCCGTGACCGGTGGTCTCGAGCAGATTGCCGAAAGGTGTACCTGGGATCAAATAGCGGCGTGATTCCATCACCACGCCGCCGACATGAAACGAGATCAGGTCATTGAAACTGCCGAGGGGCGGGTTCGTTGCGGTAGTGGTGCCGAACCACGAGCCCACGATATCCCGGTCTATTTCGCCGTTCCCGCCGTCGGCATATCCGCGCGAGGACACGATACCCGCCGCTATACCGGTCGCTGCGCCAGCGGCCAGCAGTCTACGTCTCTCCATGTCCTGAACCCCCCTCTATTCGCCGATCAATCTGTGTGGTCCAAATAAGCTTGCAAAGTTAACCTGAAGAGTAACAGCTCGATTTCGAACGGCAAAAGCCCCGCTACCGTTCACACCGCTGAATATGACCCGGTTGTCACTACCCTTGGCCTGAGCAGAAAACACGTAATCAAATCGTATTATCAAATCATTCTGGCCGGAAATTGCGAACTGCGAGAACAGAAGAGACGTTACATCAATGTTGATGTTCTGGCTCTCTCCGAGAAACTCATTATCAGAACTTCCTGTGGACGCAAACGAACCAATTTCTTCAGTGAGTGAAAGCACCGTCTGTTCTCCATCGAACACTCTTACAATTCGTTGTATGACAATCGAGGCAAAGAAATTCCGTTCCTCGTGGCTTGTAAAAGGGCCGTTCAACGTCGTGAGCGTTTCAAGGCGTACCCTGCCTACCAAGCTCTCATCGGCACTAAACGAATAAGTCGCCGCAAACAATCGCTTCGTTGGAACAGCATAAAAAAATGAGACTGCGCCAGTTGTAGACCCTTGAGTGTTAGCACCTCCAAACTCCAAGAACAAAATATCTATTCTGCTCGTGGTGCATCCCTCACAGGTTCCACTCAGTGTAGTGTCGGACGTATTGATATCCGGATTACCGAGAGACACGGTAAACGTTGAAGGGTCGCAAGGCCCGGACGCGATAACCTTACTGCTCTCACCTTGCCGGTCAACAAAGGTTGCCGCCACCGGTCGCAGGCGTTCGAGAAAACCCTGGATATCAATAGGAAGTACCATTACCTACTCACCCCCTTCGGAGCACGCCCATCTCGAAGTTGGACGGCCAAAGGCTCTCTGAGTTCCTGACCCGCAGCAATAACAGCCGCCAATTCTTCGATCCCAATTACCCCTAACAGCTTCTCTTCCAACTCGGCCCTTAGTTTATGGTAACTCTCTAGCTTTGACCGATTGATGGGCAGTCGGTATGTCTCCACCGTGATACCGTCCTGTGGCGATTTAGTCTTCATGTGATCTATACGCTCTAGTGTTTCCACCTTTAGGTCGGACTTTGGGGCGGCGGGTAAAACGGGAAATTCGGTGCGGGTCGACTTTGCTTTCGCCAAAATTGCCTCCGCTAAAGTCGGGCTGCCTGGGCTCGGTTGCTCGGTTTTCTACGGTCTCGACTGAGTCGAGGTTGCCGGATTGGTCGCGCACCTCTTTCTCGTAGACGTAGCTCGACCGTAGGAAACCCCCCATCGCAACTCCCCCGGGATCGAGGTGATTTAATATCCTTACAATATCCTGAAGTTGATGTCAATTGACCCTTCGGTGGTGGCTGCCGAATCCGATCAGGGCGAGGCAGGTTCCATCGACGACAACACCGCGGCGATGATCGGCATCCCGATTTCGTCGCGCAGGGTCATGACCAATTCGGGATGAAATTGCACCGCGGCAATCGGCAGATCGGCGTGCTCGATCGCCATGATTACCCCATCTGCGGTTTCCGCGGTGATCGACAGCGCCGCCGGCAAGGTGCTGCGGCGGGCATGCAGCGAATGATAGCGGCCGACGGTGAACTCGCTCGGCAGACCGTGCAGCAGCCTGCCGCCGAGCACCCGGACGAGCGATGCCTTGCCGTGATACGGAACCGCCAGCACATCAAGCTCGCCGCCGAAATACTCGACGATTCCTTGCAGCCCGAGACAAACCCCGAAGACCGGGAGACGGCTCCGGACCAGGAGCTCGAGCGTCTCGGCCATCGCGAAGTCGGACGGGCGCCCCGGCCCCGGCGACAGCACGACCAGATCCGGTTTGGCGCCCTGACGCAATTCGGCGCGGGCCATGTCCGGGCGCATCGTCACGACCTCGGCGCCGGTCGTGCGGATGTAATTTGCAAGCGTGTGGACGAATGAATCCTCATGGTCGACCAACAGCACCCGCGCGCCTCGGCCAACTTGTGCCTCCACCGCGGCGCGGGCAACCGGCGCGGCAGCCGCCTTGCCGCGGATCGCGGTGAACATCGCCGAGGCCTTGAGCCGGGTTTCGGCCTCCTCGGCCTGCGGATCGCTGTCGTAGAGCAAGGTGGCGCCGGCGCGAACCTCGGCGACGCCATCCTGCATCCGGATCGTGCGCAAGGTGAGCCCGGTATTCATGTTGCCGTCAAAGGTGACGCGCCCAATCGCGCCGCCATACCACCGGCGGGCCGATCGTTCGTTCTCCTCGATAAAGCGGATCGCCCAGAGTTTTGGCGCGCCGGTCACGGTGACCGCCCAGGTGTGGCTGAGAAATCCATCGAGGGCGTCGAATTCGGGGCGCAATTCGCCCTCGACGTGGTCGACCGTGTGGATCAGCCGTGAATAAAGCTCGATCTGGCGACGGCCGATCACCCGCACGCTGCCAGGGGTCGAGACCCGCGATTTGTCGTTGCGGTCGACATCGGTGCACATCGTCAACTCGCTCTCGTCCTTCGCCGAGTTGAGCAATTCGCGAATGCGCTCGGCGTCCTCGACCGGGTCGCGGCCGCGGGCGATCGTGCCGCTGATCGGGCAGGTCTCGATTCGCCTGCCTTCGACGCGGACATACATTTCGGGCGAAGCGGAGACCAAAAACTCGCCCTCGCCCAGGTTGATCAGCGCGCCGTAGGGCGCCGGGTTCGCCTGACGCAACCGCCGAAAAACGATGCTCGGCATGTCGGGGCAGCGATCGGCGAACAACTGGCCGGGAACCACCTCGAACAGGTCGCCGCGAACAAACGACTCCTTGGCGCGCTCGACCAGGGCGGCGTATTCGCCCGGACCGTGATCGCTCTCGCTCGGGCATCCGGCCGGGGCATGGTCGAGGCGATATGTCGACGCGGGGGATGCTCGCGGCAGCCCCAATGTCGACACCCCGGCCACCTCGAATTCGTAACGATGCGTCGCCGCGATCTGGCGCATATGGTCGACGACGACGATCTCGTCGGGCAGATAGAGCACCAGGTCGCGCTGATCGTCGGGCCGCGGCAGTTTTAGCCGCATCGGTTCAAACTGAAACACCAGGTCGTAGCCAAAGGCGCCATAGAGCCCGAGATGCTGATCCTCCGCGCTGCCGAACAGGTCGATCAGCGCGCGCAGGACCGAAAAGACCGAGGGCTGCCGGCTGCGCATCTCCTCCGGAAAGCGCTGCGCGGGCTCTTTCACTTCACCGCGAAGACCGTCCTCGCCGATTTGGCCGAGACTAATCGCCGGCAGGGCAGAAACGGCCTGGGCAATCGCCGGGAGCAATACGCGGCCGCGGGGGTTCAACGCATCGATCGAAAAGCTCCGCCCGCGCGCGGTGAGGGCCAGCGGCGGATCGACAAACCCCATATCCCAGCGCGTATAGCGGCCGGGAAACTCGAAGCTCGACGAAAACAAAACGCCGCGGCGATGGTCGAGCGCTTCAGCCAGCGCGTTGTCGGCGGGCTGATAAAGACCTTCGCGGATCTCTCGGGTTACGCCGATGCCGCCCTTGGTGGTGTAACTAGTGCGTTGCATCCGGATCTCCTGTGCGCCGGGGTCGCCTCGGGAGATCCGGGTAGGTTTGCCTCAAACTAAAAAGGCCGCCCGGAACTCCGAAGCGGCCTCTCTCGGAAATGTCAAACGGTGGCCGCCCGTGTCAGACGGGCCACCACCAAATCAGTGACTGAGCGAGCGAAATCATCGAAACTATCCTTAGCAGACCGACGCCCCCGCCGCAATCACCGTCTGACATGTGAACCGTCATAAAATCGTAAATCCAAGATGCATCGATTGGGCCCCCAGCAAGCATCGTATAGGTTCTCGCGACGCTTCCTCATTGGACTGTGCGTTGCCGCGCTCGGCTTCGGTCTCACATGCGGGACAGGGGTAGCGGCGCCCGTGCGTCAGATTAGCAGTGCTCCGGTCGAGCATTTCTGTGCACCGGGTAGGTCCGGGCGGATCCTGCGCGGGGATCCGTCGAACTATCGCAGGTTGCTTCCGACACTGAGGCCTGGCGACACGCTGGTTCTCGCACCCGGTCCATATCGACTGCTGACGATTGCGCACATCAACGGCGCGCCGGGCCGGTGCATCACCATCACCGGTCCGGCGACAGGTCCACGCGCGGTAATCGTTGGCGCGATCGGATCGAATACCGTCGAGATCATCGATTCGAGCTATGTCGTCGTCAGCAATCTCACGATCGACAGCCGCGGCATTCCTGGTGCGGATGGGATCAAGGCGCCGGTCACGCCACATCCTGCGACGCATCACATCGTGCTCGACAGCAATGTGATTGTGGGCGCCGGAGCCAATCAGCAGAACGATGGGATCTCGACCAAGACTCCGACTTGGAATTGGGTCATCCGCCGCAACACGATCGTCGCTGCGGGAACCGCGATTTATCTCGGAGATTCCGACGGCAGCAAACCCTTTGTCGCCGGGATCATCGAAAACAATCTGGTCCTGGATCCTATCGGTTATTGCATGGAGATCAAATTTCAGCGGGCCCGCCCCGCTCTAGCCGGCATGCCCGAGGGACCGCAATCGACGATTATCCGCAACAATGTATTCATCAAGGACGACCGGCTGTCACCCGAGGGCAACCGGCCGAACCTGCTGGTCGGCGGCTTTCCGGATAGCGGCCCCGGCTCGCAAGATCTTTATCAGATTTACGGTAATCTGTTAGTCCATAATCCCCGTGAAGCACTCTTTCAGGGCTCGGGCCGCATCAGTTTTCACGACAATATCCTCGTTGGTGGGCAATATGCAGCCGCTGCCTTTCACGATCATGATTTGCCGCTTAGGCTGGCGCACATCTACAACAACACGATATACTCATCGCAAGTCGGCATCAGCGTCAGCAGCCCGGCGCGAGAAGGCGCAACGGTCCTCGGCAATCTTGTGTTCGCTTCGATGCCGATATCCGGAGTCGGCATCGACAAGAAAGATAATCTCGTCGCCTCGCCGGCCGAGGCCCCGCAATATGTCAGGACGCCGGCAACCCAGCTGGGGGTAATGGATTTCTTCCCGCGCCCTGGCAAAGTCAGCGGCGCACCACTCGATCTGTCACCCTTCGCGGCCGAGCTCGACTTCGACCGCGATTTCAACGGCATCAGCAAGGGCAACCGCATTTTTCGCGGGGCCTATGCCGGCGAGGGAACGAACCCAGGGTGGCGGCTGCAGGCGCAAATCAAGCCCGAGAACTAATCCGCAAAATTCTTTGCACATGTGGGAGTGCCGCGGCTGTCCCGCTGCGTCTAGACGATCCGTCAGCGAGCGTCCTCCCCCTCCCCGGCTGTTCGATAGCGGACTACGGCGCTGACCGGTACGAGGACGAGACCCTTACCCGCCAGACTCGGCAGCCATGCCCGTAACGCTGCCAAGGTCGTGTCGTGGGCATGTCCGATGGCGATGGCGCTACCGCGCCGGCGGGCCACTCCTTCGACTTCGCCGAGCTGGCGGGAGATCGCCGCGGGAGCGAGATCGTCGTCGAGGAACACATCGCGCGCGGCGTGCGGTACCCCATCGGCCGCCGCCAGGCCGAACCCGACGCTCTTGGCGCTCGTCCGCGAATCGAGAAAGACGAGACCGCGGGCGCGCAGTTCCTCGATGACCGGCGCCATCGCCGACCGATCGGCGGTGAATTTGCTGCCCATATGATTATTGATGCCGACATAGCCGTCGAATCGGTCGAGCCCCCAGCGCAGCCGATCGAGGATCTCTTCGCGCGACAGCGCGGTGTACAAGCGCGTGCGGGCCGGGGTTCTCGTGCTGGTCGACCGCCTCCATCGGCACGTGCAGCAGCAGCTCGTGGCCGGCCCGGCGCGCCGCTTCGGTCTGCTCAGCGAGGTCGCTCGCATAGGTCATGAATGACAAAGTGACCGGCCCGGGGAGCCGGATCGCCGCGGCGGTCCGCGCCCGGTCGAGGCCGAGATCGTCGAGCACGATCGCGACGAGCGGCCGATTGCCGCTCGGTGGCGCCGGCACCGCAAACCGCAGCCATGCCGGCTCGGCGCGCGGCGGTGCGGGCAATGGCGGCGGCGGGCGCAACGACGCCTGCTGTATCGGGCTCGGCGCAACGACAGCCTTCCCAGATGAGAGGGTCGACCGCGCCGCGGGCGGGGCGGCAGCCGGGGAAGGAGCGGCTTTCGCGATGATGTTCCGAGGCGTACCCGTCCCCGGGATCTTCGGCTCGTGACGGGTCGGAAGCGTCGCCAGAAAGATACCGCCGCCCACTAAAGCCAGCAGAAACAGCAAACCGAGCGGGGGATGCTTGCTGCGGAGCCGCCGCCAGGTCCGCGCGAGCCGACGCCGCCCAGCCTTTGCTAACTTGCCGATACGACGACGAGACCGCACCCCTGCCCTCAGTTGGTTCTCATCGGTCCGGCATAGCGGGGTTGCTGTCCAAGTGTCGAGACCAGGCTGCAATCTCGGCTTTGCCCGACGACCCATAAACTCTGCTCCGGAGCGATGATTTTGCAGCGGTCCGGACGCAACGTTCCGTCCTGCGGCGCAGGCTGATATAAGAGTGCTTTATTGCAGGCGAACTCGCTCGACGCTGCGAATCGATGATTTTCTCTGCTCGGTGAGCGCGGAAACTGCCGCATGAATGCCGCCACCGTCGATCTCAAATCGTTGCTTGCGCAGGTCGCGCAGGGGCGCAGCCTCAGCGAGAGCGAGGCCGAGGCGGCGTTCGACATCATCATGAGCGGCGACGCCACGCCGTCGCAGATGGGCGCCTTTCTGATGGCCTTGCGGGTGCGCGGCGAAACCGTGGACGAAATCGCCGGGGCGGCGCGGATCATGCGGGCGAAGGCGGTCGCAATCGACGCGCCCCCGGGGACGATCGACACTTGCGGCACCGGCGGCGATTCCTCGGGCAGCTTCAACATCTCGACCGCGAGCGCGCTGGTGGTCGCCGGTTGCGGCGTCCCGGTCGCCAAGCACGGCAACCGCGCGCTCTCGTCGAAATCGGGCTCGGCCGATGTGCTGACCGCGCTCGGCGTCAATATCGACGCCGACCTCTCCATCGTGCGCGCCTGCCTGTGGGAGATCGGCATCGGCTTTCTGATGGCGCCGCGTCACCACAGCGCCACCCGCCATGTGGCGCCGACCCGTGTCGAGCTCGGGACCCGGACGATCTTCAACCTTCTGGGTCCGCTGTCGAACCCGGCTCACGCGCGCCGCCAGCTCGCCGGGGTGTTCGCCCCCGAATGGGTGCGGCCGATGGCCGAGGTGCTGGGCCGGCTCGGCGGCGAGCGCGCCTGGGTCGTGCATGGCGACGGGCTCGACGAGCTGACCACAACGGGCCCGACGACGGTCGCCTCCCTCGACAACGGCAAGGTCGAGACCTTCGAAATCACCGCCGCGGATGCCGGACTGCCGCCTGGGCGGCTCGAAGATCTGCGCGGCGGCGAGCCCGCGCACAATGCACGGCTGATGCAGGATTTGCTCGCCGGCCTGGGCGGACCGTTGCGTGATGTCGTGCTGTTGAACAGTGCTGCGGCGCTGCTGGTGGCCGGCCGCGCCACAAATCTCTACGAGGGCGTCGAGCTTGCCGCCGCGATCGATTGATTCGGGGGCGGCGCGCCGCGTGCTCGACGACCTTGTCGCGCGCACGAACGCGCCGGCAGAGACCGCGGAGGCCGCCCGATGAGCGACGTGCTCGACCGCATCTGCGCCGATAAGCGCGCGCATGTCGCCCGCGCCAAGGCGGCGGTCCCGGAAGCGGCGCTGGCAGCCAGCCTTACCGCGGCGCCACCGGTGCGTCCGTTTGCGGCGGCGCTCGAGCAGCATCTCGCCGCGGGCCGATATGGCCTGATCGCCGAAATCAAAAAGGCCTCGCCGAGCGCCGGGCTGATCCGGGAGGATTTCGATCCGGCCGAATTGGCGCGCGCCTATGCGGCGGGCGGCGCCACCTGTCTTTCGGTGCTGACCGACACCCCTTATTTCCAGGGCAGCGACGACGATCTGCGGATGGCGCGGCAACGCCGCCTCGCTGCCGGTGCTGCGCAAGGATTTCATTCTCGACCCGTACCAGATCATCGAAAGCCGTCACATCGGCGCCGATTGCGTGCTGCTGATCATGGCGGCGCTGTCGGATGCCGCGGCTCGCGAGTTGGCGGCCGCCGCCGCCGAACACGGGCTCGACGTGCTGGCGGAGGTTCACGATCAGGCCGAACTGGAGCGTGCGTTGTTGCTTGGCGTGAGGCTGATCGGCATCAACAACCGCAACCTGAAAACCCTAGCGGTCGATCTTGGCACCACCGAAAGGCTGGCGCGGGATGTTCCCGCCGACCGCATCGTCGTCGCCGAGAGCGGGATTCGCGGCCCCGACGATCTCGACCGCCTCGCCGCATCTGGAGCGCAGTGCTTTCTCGTCGGCGAGACGCTGATGCGCGAGCCCGACGTCGCCGCGGCGACGCGCCGCCTGCTCGGCCTCCCCGAATTCAGCCATCTCGACGCGCAGGGCCGCGCCCGCATGGTCGATGTGTCCGAGAAGGACGAAACCGATCGCATTGCCGTCGCCGGCGCGCGGGTCGTCATGCGCCCGCAGACGCTCGAACGCATCCGCGCCGGCGACGTCGCCAAGGGCGACGTGCTCGCGGTCGCGCGGCTTGCCGGCATCATGGCGGCAAAGCGCACCGCCGAGCTGATCCCGCTGTGCCATCCGCTGGCCTTGACCTCGGTCGAGGTGGATCTCGCCTGCGTGCCCGAGCGCAGCGCGGTCGAGATCACCGCCACCTGCCGCTTGCGCGGGCGCACCGGGGTCGAGATGGAGGCGCTGACGGCGGCGAGCATCGCGGCGCTGACGATCTACGACATGTGCAAGGCCGTCGATCGCGGGATGACCGTCACCGATCTCCGGCTATTGCGCAAATCTGGCGGGAAATCAGGTGATTGGGAGGCGGTACTGTGATCTCGGTCGAAGAAGCCCTCACCCGTCTGCTGGCCCTGGTCGAGGCCTTGCCGCCCGAGCAGATCTCGCTCGCCGACGGGCTCGGCCGGGTTCTTGCCGAAGCCGTCTCGGCGCGTCGCACCCAGCCGCCCTTCGCGGTCTCGGCGATGGACGGATATGCCGTGCGCGCCGACGATCTGGCGCGGATGCCGGTCGAATTGCGCATCGTCGCCGAAGTGCCGGCCGGGGCCGGGTTCGGCGGCCATGTCGGCCCGGGCGAGGCTGCGCGGATTTTTACCGGGGCGCCGATGCCGGCCGGCACCGACACGATCGTGATCCAGGAGGACGCCGAACGCCTGGGCGACCGCGTGCGCGTGCTCGAAGGCGCGCCGCGCGGCCGTTATGTGCGCCGCGAGGGCCTTGATTTCGCCGAGGGCGACGCGTTGCTGAACTCCGGCCGGCGGCTCAGCGCGCGCGACGTTGGTCTGTTGGCGGCGATGAACCGCCCTTGGCTCTTTGTCCATCGCCGGCCGCGCATCGGCATCCTGTCGACCGGCGACGAAATCGTCATGCCGGGCGATCCGATCGGGCCACATCAGATCGTCAGCTCGAACAGCTTGGCGCTCGCCGCGATCGTCACCGCTTGCGGCGGGGTCGCGGTATCGGTCGGCAACGCGCCGGACGACCCCGAGGCGCTGCGCCGCATCGCCGCCGCAACCAGCGGCGTCGACTTGTTGGTCACGACCGGCGGGGTTTCGGTCGGCGAGCACGATCTGGTGCGCGAGGCGCTGGCCGTGGACGGGTTCGAGCTCGATTTCTGGCAGATCGCGATGCGACCCGGAAAGCCGTTGATGGTCGGGCGCTACCGCGGGACCCCGATGCTCGGGCTGCCCGGCAACCCGGTATCGACCTTTGTCTGCGCGATGCTGTTCCTCAAGCCGGCGATCGAGCGGTTGAGCGGCCTCTCCGCGCTGGCGGAACCCATGGCGACCGCGCGGCTAGGCGCGGCCCTGGCGGGAAACGACCGGCGCCAGGATTATCTGCGGGCCCGGCTCGCCCGCACCGCCGATGGCGTCGAGGAGGTGTTTGCGTTCGAGGTCCAGGACAGCTCGATGATGCGGCTGCTCTCCGCCGCCGACTGCCTGATCCTGCGCCCGCCGCACGCCCCGGCCGCCGCCGCCGGCAGCATCGTGCCGATCATCCGCTTTCCGACGGGAGCTTGGCCGATCTGATCGGCTGCCCGCACTCAAATTTGATCCCCCCGCGGTACTTGACGCGCCGCGCGAACCAAAGTAGAACGAACTCAGCGTTTAGGATTCGTTCCCACTGCCCGAATGGGGGTTTCATGCTGACCGTAAAGCAGCGCGAGTTGCTGCTGTTCATAAACCAGCGGCTGACCGCAACCGGGGTGTCGCCGTCGTTCGACGAGATGAAGGATGCCCTGCACCTCAGGTCCAAATCGGGGATTCACCGGCTCGTCGGCGGGCTCGAAGAGCGCGGTTTCATCCGCCGTTTGCCGCATCGGGCGCGGGCATTGGAGGTGATCAAATTGCCCGAGGAGAGCGCCGCCGGGGCGGCAGGCGACCGCGGCCGGTTCTCGCCGACCGTGATCCGCGGCGACTTCAAGGCGTCGCTGCCCGGGGCTCCGGTCGCGCCCGATGTCGAGGCGGTCGATCTGCCGCTCTACGGCCGAATCGCCGCCGGCACGCCGATCGAGGCGTTGCGCGACCAGAGTGCGACGGTCGGCGTCCCGGCGAGCCTGCTCGGCCATGGGAGCGAGCACTACGCGCTCGAAGTTGCCGGCGACAGCATGATCGAGGCCGGTATCCTCGACGGCGACACCGTGATCATCGAGCGCGGCGATAGCGCCGAAAACGGCGCCGTTGTCGTGGCCCTCGTCGACAAAGAGGAGGTCACCTTGAAGCGGCTGCGCCGGCGCGGCGCCTCGATCGCCCTCGAACCGGCGAACAAGGCCTATGAAACCCGGATCTTCGGCCCTGACCGGGTCGAGGTTCAGGGCCGCCTCGTCGGCCTGCTGCGCCGCTACTGACGGCTCGGCGACGGCTATTCACCTGGTTCGCTTGGCGGAAAATACGCCAAGCCTGCATCGCAGGTTCAGGCGCCTTCGTGGCCCTGCATCGCCGGCCTCGAGACCGGCTACTGCGTTCGCCATGGGCCTTCTCTCCATCTGAGCCCTGGACCACGCTGGTCTGGCCGGCATCAGGGCGCGTCCTCGACGTCGCGGACATGGCGACCCGGACGCCATCGAGGAATTGCTTACGAAATACGCGATCAGCGACCGTCACGCACGATGGACTACCGAAGGCTGGCAGCGCGTCATGCTGGCCGCAATGAAAGGGTTCGCAACGCCGCATTACACGTGAGCGTGAACCGTTTGTCGCATCCGGCGACCACGATCGCACATTTGCGGAGCGACCATCGGGTTATGGCGCCGATCACAATGCCTGCCAGCATTAGAACTGTTTCGCGGTGAAAGGCCTGATCCATGTTCGACTTTACGCATGCTGAAATCGACGCATGCGTCGTTGAATGGACGGAGGCGGCGAGCGGATGGGCCAATACTCGACCGTACGCGACAGGAAGAGCGATTAGGGCGGCCGTAGAAAATCGACCGCACTGAGCTTAACGGCCTTTATGAAGCGAGCGGTCGCGCCGGATACAAGTTGGGAGGAGATTACCCAGGTAGCTTCAATGATCGGCGAATGGGGAGCGCCGCAGCAGAAAAGCTGTTATCCTCAGATTGAGGCACTTCAGCAAGAAACTCGCTGGCTCGGGGTAACGACATGCCCCCGGAGGTCCGACAAGCGCGCCAGGAAAGCGTGAAGAGTTGCCGAGGGCTTGGCGGTTGAGATCTATCGCGATCTCGGTAACAAATTGCTGAGATTGGCGGCGGAGCGGCGACCAGCCGGATGAGGTTCTGCGCGCTCGCCCGGTACGAGGGCGAAATCGACTACGCGGAATTGAGCCGCGAGCATATCGGCGAGATATCCAAAGATCCGAGCCGCCCTTGCCGAATGAACCGCAGTGGCTGCCGGTCGAAGTCGTCATCGAACACAACCGGCTTGAAGTGGCAGCGACCGGTGAACGGCATTTCGTCCGGGATCATCGGCTTCCTCGAAAGCGCGTTGGCGCGCCCGCGAAATTTCTTCGGCTATGGTCAAGAGGACATCGTCGTGTTGGCCGTCGCGCTGATGGCCGGCATTGCCCGAGCACACGCGTTCGAGCAGGGAAACAAGCGCACCGCCTTCGCAGCCATGCGGCTGTTTCTGCGCGCCAACGGCTATGACACCAGCTTCGACGATACGACCTCATGGGCCGACGCAGTCATTGCGCTGGTCGAGCATCGGACGACCGAGGAGGATTTCGTTCGCGCGCATCCGGCCGTTCGTGGTCGAGAGATAGACGGCTCGGATGCCGGAGCAATGGAATAGTCCGCGCGACAAAGCGCTTGCGTCGGCGCGCGTCGCGCGGCTAGCGTGCCGCTATGATCGAGATAAGGCCGTCTGCGGCACTTTCTTGCGCGATTTTGGTACTGCCGGTACATGACGGCGGCCTAGGATCGCGCTCTTGCGTTTTTCCAAAGCCGCCTGACCCGAGGCGGCTTTCGTGTTTCAAGCTCTCGCTGATCCGAATGTCGCCGATGGTGGAGCGGCCTCCAACCCGGAGGTGTTGCGTGACCCGGTCGATCCCCAAGACGCGACGAGACAGCGAGGAGGTAGAGTAACATGACGGAACAATGGTCCCCCGACAGCTGGCGCAGCCTGCCGATCCGGCAGGTGCCGGGTTATTCGGACGAAGCGGCGCTGACCCGGGTCGAGGAAACCTTGCACAATTTTCCGCCCCTGGTCTTTGCCGGCGAGGCGCGGCGGCTCGAAGAGCGGCTGGCCGCGGTCGCGGCCGGCAAGGCCTTTCTGCTGCAGGGCGGTGACTGCGCCGAGAGCTTTGCCGAGTTCCACCCCAACAACATCCGCGACATGTTCAAGGTGCTGCTGCAGATGGCGGTGGTGCTGACCTTTGGCGCCGGCTGCCCGGTGGTCAAGCTCGGCCGGCTTGCCGGGCAGTTCGCCAAGCCGCGCTCGTCCGACACCGAGACCCAGAACGGCAAGACACTGCCCTCCTATCGCGGCGACATCATCAACAGCCTGGACTTCGACGACGCGGCGCGCGAGCCCGACCCGCAGCGCATGATCCAGGCCTACAGCCAATCGGCGGCGACGTTGAACCTGCTGCGCGCCTTCGCCCAGGGCGGCTACGCCGATTTGCACCGCGTCCACGCCTGGAACCAGGATTTCGTCGCCAACTCGCCGCAGGGCGAGCGCTACCGCGAGCTCGCCGACCGGCTGACCGAGACGCTCGACTTCATGGCCGCCTGCGGGCTCAACTCGGATACGACGCCGCAGATCCGCGAGACCGAGTTCTATACCTCGCACGAGGCGCTGTTCCTGTCCTACGAGCAGGCGCTGACGCGGGTCGATTCGACGACCGACGAATGGTACGACTGCTCGGCTCATCTGGTCTGGCTCGGCGACCGCACCCGTCAGGTCGACGGCGCCCATGCCGAGTTCCTGCGCGGCATCAAGAACCCGATCGGCATGAAATGCGGGCCGACCCTCGAACCCGACGATCTGCTGCGGCTGATCGACTGGCTCAACCCGCAGAACAAGCCGGGGCGGCTGACCCTGATCACGCGGATGGGCGCCGACAAGGTCGAGGCGCGGTTGCCGCGGCTGATCCGCGCCGTGCGCCGCGAGGGCCGCGAGGTGGTTTGGTGCATCGATCCGATGCACGGCAACACGATCACCTCGACAAACGGCTACAAGACCCGAATGTTCGACCGCATCCTCGACGAGGTGCACAGCGCCTTTGCGATCCATGCCGCCGAGGGCAGCTATGCCGGCGGCGTGCATTTCGAACTGACCGGGCAGAACGTCACCGAATGCATCGGCGGCAGCCAGGCGATCAGCGAAGCCTCGCTCGCCGACCGCTATCTGACGCATTGCGATCCGCGGCTCAATGCGACCCAGGCGCTGGAGCTCGCCTTTGAGATCGCCGAGGCGCTGAAGCGCGCGCGCCAAGGCAATGGCGTCCAGGGCAAGCCCCGCCTCGCCGCCGTCTCGTGAGCCGGCGGTCGATGGCGGCGCACGGACCGCCTTCGCTCGCGGCCCGGACCGACAGCTATTTCCTGAAGGCCAAGGCGATCGTCGGCCGGTTCGGCGATCGCCAGGCGACCTATGCGGTGTTTCTGCGCCGGCCGGTCGTCTGCACGCCGCGGCTGGCGATCGAATTTCTCGAAAATGCCGCGGCCGAGCGCGGCGCCCGCTTCGACATCGAGCTGAACCACCCCGAAGGCGCGCTGGTCGGCGCCGGCGAGCCGCTCCTTTACATCACCGGCTCGCTGTTTCACCTGGTCGATCTCGAGACCGTGCTGCTGCAACGGCTGGGGCCCGCTTGCGTTGCCGCCCACAACGCCTACGCGATGTGCGCCGACCTGCCGAAGGTCGCCTTTATGGCGATGGATGCGCGGCATTGCGCCGGGGCCGAGATGGCCGACATGATGGCCTATGCCGCCTCGGTCGGCTCGCAGGCGGCGCGCCGCGAGGCGGGGGCGGTCGGCTTTGTCGGCTGCGCCGCCGATGCGACCGCCCAATATTTCGGCCAGAACAAGGGCCTCGGCACGATGCCGCATGCGCTGATCGGCTATGCCGGCTCGACGGTGCGGGCGGCCGAGATGTTTCGCGAGGAATTTCCCGACGAGCCGATGACCGTGCTGATCGATTATTTCGGCCAGGAGATCACCGACGCGCTCGCGGTCGGCCGGCGTTTCCCCGAACTCGCCGCCGCCGACCGGCTCGCGGTAAGAATAGACACCCCCGGCGGCCGCTACTGCGAGGGGCTCGATCCCGCCCGCTCCTACGAGGTGATCGAGCGGCACGCGCCGCAATCGATCCGCGGCTATCGCACCGAAGAAGAGCTGCGCTACCTGGTCGGCACCGGGGTTTCGGGGGCGGCGATCTGGCTGATGCGCCAGAGATTGGACGAGGCTGGGTTCAATCGGATCAAGATCGTCGCGAGCTCGGGCTTCGGCCCCGCCAAATGCCGAATGATGGCCGCCGCCAACGCGCCGATCGACGTGATCGGCACCGGCTCCTATCTTCCCGAGCTGTGGAGCGAGACCTACGCCACCGCCGACATCATCGCCTATGACGGCAAACCCATGGTCAAGGCCGGCCGCGAATTCCTGCTGCGAAAGCGCGGCGAAGGGTGATCAACCGATGTTGAATGCGCCCATGCGGTTTCCAAGATGACAGCGCCGCATCCCCGGGCTAAGCTGAGTTCGTGTCCGGCAGGCGGACGAGTGACAAGAATGGCGAGCAAAGAACCGCCGCCAGGTATCGAACTGGACCAACACGTTGACCCGGTGGACGGGTGGTGCGGCTAGCTAGATGTGCGAGGGGCAGTTACCGCGACAAATCTATGGCTTGAGGATTGTCTGAATACCATCCGTCGCGCAGATCTCGCCAGTTTAGCGTAACCGCATGGTTCGCCCGGTTCGACCAATCTGGGGAGGTCGTTCATGGCAGAAATCCGCCCGATCGCCCGATCGGTAACGGGCGCCAGCTATTTGCTCGGACGCAAGCTCGACAGCATCCCGTTCGGCGGTTACCACATATTGATCATCACCGTTCTTGCCCTTGTCGGCTTTATCGAGGGCTACGATCTGGTGCTGACCGGCTCGCTGCTGGTGCTGGCCAAAGGGCCGCTGCATTTGACCGGGTCTGACATCCGTTGGCTCGCTGTCGGCCCGACCTTCATGCTGTGCATCGGCGGCTACGCGGCCTCGGCGGTATCCGATCACTGGAGCCGCAAGACAATCATGCTGATCGGCGTGATCGCCACGACGTTTTTCACCTTGCTGATCCCGCTGGTGCAAACTGCCGAGCAATTGATCATCGTGCGTCTGCTGACCGGGATTGGCGCCGGCGGCGCGGTCTCGGCGGCGTTCCCGATCGCCGCCGAATTGATGCCGGCGCAGCACCGGCGCACCTATGGCGCGGTCTACGAGGTGGCGTTGGCGATTTCCTTCACTGTGGTGCCGTTTATCGCCTTCCTGCTTGCCGGCAACGCCAATGCCTTTCGGTTTCTGGCACTGCCGGGCGGGCTGGCCATCACCGTCGTGCCGGTGCTGGTCTATCTCGTGCTTCCCGAAAGCCCGCGCTGGCATTTGCGCAAAGGCCACCCACAGGTTGCGGCCGACATCGTCAATCAAATCATCCGGCGATCCGGCAACCGCGTCCCGCCGCTGACTGTCGAGGCGCTCGGCGACCACGCAGAAGCCGCCCGCGAGAAGCTGCCGCCTTATTGGGCTTTGTTCGCCCGTGGCCAGCTGCGCTGGACGACGGTCGGCATACTGGCCGGAGTCTGCGCCGGAACTGCCTATTTCTTGATTTCCGTGCTGCTGCCAAAAGCGCTGGTCGACCAGGGCGCGGCTGTGAGTCTCGAGCTTCGGGCTGACTTCACTGGTCTACGCCGCGAGCATCCCGGGAAAGGCCTTCACCGGGTTTCTGATGGAGATCATCGGGCGGCGGTGGACCATCGCATACGCGCTCGCCGGATCGTTGCCTGGTATATTCCTGATGCTGATGGCGCATCGGGCTGGGGACTACGCGACGGTCGTCATGGTGACCGGCGCGTTGATCACCGGCTTCACCGTGCTGTCGGCTTTCACCGCCACTCGCGTCTACCTGTCTGAGCAGTTCCCGACGGCTCTGCGCGGGCGCGGGCATCCCTTCGGCGAGTCGACCGGACGAATTTTCGCCGGCGTGCTGGCGCCGTTTCTGATGGAGCCGCACACCGGCTCGCCGACGATCTTTTTCGGCACGATCTTCGTCGTCGTGGCGATCGGCGCCTTCATCCCGCTGGCCTTTGGCAAGGAGACCGTCGGTCAGCTTGAAACGGTCAGCGAAACCGTACCGGCAGTGGCCTGAAGCGGGCGGGGCGAACTAAATACGCGAGCGGCAAACAATCGCCGCCGACTAAGAACAGGGGTAACGGTCGACCTGGCGGCATGCGCTGCGGCCGCGGCGAAAGTGGCAAGGTGTCGGAAAGGTTCTAGATCAGCAAAGCCAGAAATTTCTGCTCAAGAAAAACAGCGCCAGGCCTCGCCTGTTTCCGCCGCCGCAACCCGCCCCCCGGTTCCAGAAAATCTGGGAGGTCTGCCATGGCACAAATCCACCCAACCAGCCGATCGGCAAATTCGGCCGGCTTTGAGCTCGGCCGCAAGCTCGACAGCATTCCGTTCAGCCCCTACCACCTTATGATCCTCGGGGTTTTGGGCCTGGTCGGGTTTATCGACGGCTATGATCTGGTCATGACCGGCTCTTTGCTGGTGCTGGCAAGGCAGCCGCTGCATCTGACACCGGGCGACATTCGCTTTCTCGCCATCGCCTCGACACTGATGATCTGCGTCGGCGGTTTCATGGCGTCGACGATCTCCGACCATTTCAGCCGCAAGACCATCATGCTGATCGGCGTCGCCGCGATCACCTTTTGCACATTGCTGATCCCGCTCGTGCAAACCGGCGAGCAACTGATCATCCTGCGCCTGCTGACCGGTCTGGGGGGCGGGTTTGCGGTCTCGGCACCCTTCCCGATCGCCGCCGAGCTGATGCCGGCGCAGCATCGGCGTACCTTCGGCGCCATCTACGAGATGTCGCTGGCCGCCTCGTTCACGGTGCTGCCGTTTGTCGGCTTCTGTCTTCGCCGGCAACCCCAACGCCTTTCGGATCATGGCGTTGCCCGGCGGCCTCGCGTTTTTTGTCGTGCCCCCGCTGATTTATTTGCCTGATGCCGGAAAGCCCGCGCTGGTATCTGCGCCGCGGCCGGACCGCGGAGGCGGTCGACACCGTCAACCGGATCATTCGGCGGGCCGGCGGCCGCGTGCCGGAACTCGCCGCCGCGGCGCTCGGCGACAACGTCCACGGTGTGCGCGAACAGCTTCCGCCCTACCGGGCGTTGCTCGCTCGCGGCCAACTGCGCTGGACGGCCATCGGCATTTCCAGTTACGTCTTCTGCGGCACGGCGTTTTTTCTGATCTCGGTGCTGCTGCCAAAGGCGCTCGACGATCAGGGTGCGGCGGTCAGTTTGAGCTTTGGCGTCAGTTCGCTGGTGTTTGCCGCGAGCATCCCGGGAAAAGGCTTTACCGGCTTTCTGATGGAGATCATCGGGCGGCGCTGGACGATCTTTTATGCGATGTTCGGCGCGATTCCGGGCATTCTATTGATGATGATGGCGCATCGCGCCGGGCAATACGCGACGACCGTCATGGTCGCGGGCGCGCTGATGACCGGCTTTACCGCACTTTCCACCGCCACCGCCTTCCGGGTCTACCTCTCCGAACAGTTCCCGACCGCGCTGCGCGGCCGCGGGCATATCTTCGGCGAGTCGGTCGGGCGGATCTTTTCCGGGGTGACCGCACCGTTTCTGATGGTGCCGCACACCGGATCGCCGGCGATCTTCTTCGGCACGATCTTGGTCATGGTCACGATCGGCGCCTTCATCCCGCTGCTGTTCGGCCGCGAGACCGTCGGCCAACTCGAAACCGTGACCGAGGCCGTGCCGGCGCTGACCTGACCGCCCTGCCCCGCTTTGTGGTCAGCTCTGCTCGCGGGTTTCCTTGAAACGCAAGGTCGGCCATTCCTCGATCGTGGTGCGCAAATCCCAAGGGTTGCGGGCGAGAAAGACCGGCACGCCGTCATGGTCCTCGGCACTGGCCGACGGATTGCGGATACGGAAGCGCTCGATCTCGGCCGGGTCGTCGGCTTCGAGCCAGCGCGCCGCCTGATAAGGCGCACCGTCGAGCCGGGTGGCGAGACCGTATTCGGCCTGCAGCCGCGCCGCCAGCACGTCGAGCTGGAGCGCGCCGACCACGCCGACGATCCAGTCGCCGCCGGAGGCCGGCTTGAACACCCGGGTCACCCCCTCCTCGGCCAATTGTTCGAGCGCATGGCGCAGATGCTTCGACTTCATCGGGTCGTCGAGATGCACCCGGCGCAGGATCTCGGGGGCAAAGCTCGGAATGCCGGTGACTCGGATCTCGGCGCCCTCGGTCAGGGTGTCGCCGATCCGCAGGCTGCCGTGGTTGGGGATGCCGATGATGTCGCCGGGCCACGCCTCCTCGGCGAGGTTGCGCTCGCGCGCCAGGAAAAACACCGGGCTTTGCACCGACATGACTCGCCCGGTCCGGATGTTCTTCAATTTCATGCCGCGGGTGAACCGGCCCGAGGCGAGGCGCACAAAGGCGACGCGGTCGCGGTGCTGCGGGTCGACATTGGCCTGCACCTTGAACACAAAGCCGGCGACATCGGGCTCGTCAGGCAGGACCGGATGCGGCCCATCGGCGCCCAAGGCCGGCTGCGGGCGTGGCGGCGGCGCCATCTCGGCGATGCCGTGCAGTAATTCGCGCACGCCGAAATTATTCAGCGCGCTGCCAAAGAACACCGGCGTCAGATGGCCCTCGCGGAATGCCTGCGGGTCGAACGGCGGACACAGACCGCGCGCCATCTCGACCTCCTCGCGCAATTTCGCGACCGCCGCTTTGGGAAGACGCCGCAATAGCTCGGGATCGTCGAGACCGCTGCACCGGACCGGTTCGACGACCCGATCGTGGGCGTTGCGCTCGAACAGCAACAGCGCATTCGCGAACAGATCGTACGTGCCGAGAAAGTCGCGGCCCATGCCGATCGGCCAGCTCGCCGGGGTCACGTCGAGCGCCAGGCTCTGCTCGATCTCGTCCAACAGGTCGAACGGATCGCGGCTCTCGCGGTCGAGCTTGTTGACGAAGGTCAGGATCGGCACGTCGCGCAGCCGGCACACCTCGAACAGTTTGCGGGTCTGCTCCTCGATGCCCTTGGCGGCGTCGAGCACCATCACCGCACTGTCGACCGCGGTCAGCGTGCGATAGGTGTCCTCGCTGAAATCCTGGTGGCCCGGGGTGTCGAGCAGGTTGAAGGTCAGCCCCTCATGCTCAAAGGTCATCACCGCCGAGCTGACCGAGATGCCGCGTTCGCGCTCGATCGCCATCCAGTCGGAGCGCGCCCGCCGCCGGTCGCCGCGCGCCTTGACCTCGCCCGCCAGCTGGATCGCCCCGCCGAACAGCAGCAGTTTCTCGGTCAAGGTGGTCTTGCCGGCATCGGGATGCGAGATGATCGCAAACGTCCGCCGGCGCGCAATCTCGTCGGTAAGAATACTCATCGATCCGCTTCAGCTGTTGCCAGGGTGCGGGCCGTCGCCTGTAGGCACCCCCATCGCGCCGGCACTACCGATAGATATGATGGCTAGGCAGCTCGTTGCCAACTGGCCTCGCATCCCCAGCTGGGCTCTCAGGGTTACCGCGGATTACCATCAAAAATCGTGTATTACTGCACGCCGCCGCCGCATCTGAAGCGAATCTCAATTTTCTTTCGGACTGAAATCGTCTTGTCGCGCAGACTGAAGCGGCACGAAACGCTCACCAGTCATATTCCATGCAGGATGCGTTCGGCGCCCATCGCGTGCAATGGTATTGTATGACCGAGAACAGTACTCCGTTGACTAGATCGTCGGCGAGTTGCCGAAGCCGGGCCCGCCAGCAGGAGCAGCGTTCTGTCTTTGTGGACAATCGCGCAGGCTCTGCTCATCGCACCAGCACTGCCACATCTTGAGGTATGCCGCTTCAACGGTACGGCAATAGTGCGGGCCATCACCAAAATCCGAAGTGGCCATTCGTGTGCGCAGGCCGGCTCGGAGCTGGGACAAAAACTCAAGGTCTGCGGCCTTGGCTACAGCGAGCTCGATATAGCTCTCGGGGCTATCAGCTATGAAGTCCATTAGCTCCAATGGCACAAGGCTTGTGGCAGCCCAACGGGCGGATACGGTCTTCCCTGCCCACGTCACGACTGGCACCCCCATCCACAGAGCATCGAGAGTTGTCATTCCTCCGGCATGCGGAAACGGGTCAAGGGCGATGTCTATAGCATTGTAGGCAGCGAAATGAGATATCCGATCCGTGCCTCCAAGGAAGGTCAGAACCGTTGTCGGAACGCCCTCCGCTTGGAAGGCCGCTGCAATTCGCATTCGCAGAGAGGGCTCCGCCAGCTGGGGATGCTTTAGGACAAGTCTCGCATCTGGCAAGCGTCGTAATATCGCTGCCCAGGCGCGAATTGTGTCGTCGCTCATCTTTACCGGCCGGTTGAATGAGCCGAAGGTAACGTGCCCTCGTGTGAGGGCAGGCAGGGGACCGACATCCGGCAAGGGATCAGGCGTCCAGAAGCCGGTGAAATTGGGCAGGTCAACTATAACGCGCTCGGCAAAGAGTTCTCGGTTGGCCTCCGGCACCAGCACTGGGCCGGCCAGCAAGTAGTCAATCGCTTTGAGACCCGTACCGGTCGGCTCGCCCCACGCGGTGACCTGTATAGGCGCGGGCTTCCGGGCGAAAACAAGAAGGCGGTTGCCGGCCATGTGTCCCACGCAATCGATAAGAATGTCGATCCGATCACGGCGAATTAGCTCTGCCAACTGGTCATCGGAAAGCTGTTTCGTGCGGCGAAATTGATCGATCCGCTCGCGCAGACGGACGGTCACGTCATCTTCGTTGACGGTGTCCGAGTAGCAAAAGATCTCAAACCGATCAGGATCATGATGAAGGATGGCATTCGCGAACCCGTAGGCCGCATTATCATGTCGGAAATAGCTTGAGACATACCCGATTCGAACTCTCCGTCCCGGCGCGGGTTGGTTGTCGTGTGCCCTCCATTGCGAGCGGAATTTTTGCGCGTGCCTCCTGTCCCATTCGGCGCGCTCGAACTGTTTGTCGGCCTCAGATGCGCAGGGGTCGAAATTGAGGCTGAAAATTAGCGTGGAATGAAGCGCCGAGTCACCCGGCCTGAGCTTCATCGCCCCCCGGAAGCATGTGATCGCGTTCTTAATATCCAATTGCATTCGCAGAATTCTGCCGCGGCTCATGAGCGCCTGAACAAAATCTGGTTTGAGTGCGAGCGCGCGGTCGATACGCACAAGCGCGTCGTCCGATCGCCTCAAGCGCCTTAGCATCACGGAACTGTTATAGAGCACATCGACATCGTCCGGCCTGATCGTCAGGGAACGTTCGTAGTAAGCAAGCGCCTCCCCGAAGCGCCTTGCATTCGCCAACGCATTCCCGCGATTAAAAAGCTTCTGAGCGTATCCCGGCTCGATAGCGCGGACACGGTCGTAGAGGACAAGCGCCAAGCGTCTCAGCTTCCTGCCCGCGTTGCCGATTTTGTGGCGCAAGTACGCCCTCCGCGCGGCCATGAGGTGGGATCAATTGGTAAGATGAGCAAAGCGATCGGCACGTTCGGTGCCCTCGAGGGGATCGCTCTTTAGACCATCGCGAACCCCAAGCGGGATGTAATTTCGCGCGAAGCTTCGCTGTTGGAAATCTACCGCGCGCCAGCAATCGATGATCGTGGTGCCGGCTGTCTGGGACCAGTCCAGAGCCGCTAACTCGGCAAGCGGCAAGGCTATCACGACCGCATCACAGCCAAGGCATTCTTGCGGTGCGCCGGCGATGGTGATCCGCCTCCCGAGACAGGAGGCCGCCGCCTCGTTAGCCATCGGATCCCAACCCACAACCTGCCGGCCTTCTGCTGCGAGCCATCCCGCCAGATCGATGCCGAACGAACGATCGATCATCGGCGTGCCCGGCTTATAGGCAAGCCCCAGCACACCGACCCTCCTCCCGCGTGGTACCGCATTCAGCACTTGGCTCAGGACGTAATGGCCATGGTCGGTATTGGCGCGATCGACGGCGTTGGGGAGGATTGAGGGCACGCCAATAAGATCCATGAAAGCCGCCATGGCGCGATTGTCCCGCGGCCAGCAAGGCCCGCCATACGGCACCGCGCCCTTGAGGAAGCGGCGACCGAGCCGATAAGTCAGCGCATGCGTAACCTGATCCACGTCGGCTTCCGGCACTTCATTACACAGTGCCAGCAACATGTTGGCGAAAGCAACCCGCATCGTCTCGTGGGTATTTGAGGCAATTTTGGCGATTTCCGCCTCAGTAGGCGTCACCCGGATCAATGGAGCCTCGTTAACCACTAATTCGCGGTGGATGGCCGCTACAGTCTCGCCGCTGGCCTCGTCGGCTTCGCCAATCAAGACGTAATCCGGTTGAAGTAGATCCTTTATCACATCGCCCTGGGCGATGAAGGAAGGGTTATAGCAATAGCCGAGGCGATCTCCGATCCGACGGTCAGCCGCTTTTTCCAAGACTGGGATGAGTTGCAAGCGGCTTGACCGGGGCAGCACGGTGCTGACCACGGCGACCACGTGGCGTCCGTCCTTCTGCGCCGCGGCGCGCCCAATCCCTTCGAGCGATCGCTCGATATACAGGTTCGAAAACCCGCCGAGCGAATTGGCGGGCGTGGGCACGATGATGAAGCTGACTGATGAATTGACTACCGCCTCTTGAGCATCGGTGGTCGCTCGAAATTGCCCGGCCTTCAATGCTGAAAGGCGTTCCATGACGCCTGGTTCACTCGTTCGGAAACTGCCGTTATTCAGGGAGCGGACGAGCGATGCATTTACATCGACGCCAGTCACACGATAACCGGCCGCCGTCAATGCCGCGACGAGTGCGGCGCCAACCTTGCCGAGGCCGAATACAGAGATACCATCATCTCTCATTTACTCCCCAACCCTCCATGCAAGAATCCGGGAAAATAGGTAGTCGGTCTGGTGATCCGCTGCTAGTGTCTTAAGCGAGGAACTCGCTTTATTTCGGCCTGATATTAATGAAATTAACATCTTTTCTGCGAGGTGTCAGTCTGAATGATACCTTGACTGGCTGCGGACCGAGATGCCCGCCGGCAAGAGGGTCGAGCCGACCGACTGGGACCGGCTGCCGGTAGCCGTCGGCAGGGCGTGGATAACTCCCGACGGCGCAGTGGTGGTAGAAAAGGAAGTATGGCAGGCCAACAAGGCAATTTCAGAATCAACTTTACCTGTCAAAGAGCACCTAGATGCCGCGGTCGAGTTCGATCGCCATCCAATCCGAGCACACCGGTCGCCGGTCGCCACGCGCCTTGACCCCGGCGGCCAGCCAAATCGCGGTGAATTTCGCTGTAGCTGGCCGGGGCGACGCGGGTCGCCAGAGCCCTCGGTTCTCGTCTTCCCCGGTATATGCCGGCCCGGCGGTGTGCCGGGCCTCGGACGGCCAGTTATCTCGCGCTCAGTCTCGCGATCTCCTCGCGCAGTCTCTCGTTTTCGGCTTCAAGATCTTTCGCTCTGCGCGTTCCGCTCGCCCCCGGGTGGGTCAGCAACTGGGCCAGCTTCATGCCGACCGGCGAGCCGAGCCCGGTGCATGCGTCAGGACCCACACGCGCGCGAAAGGCACCGTTGTCCCCTTGGGTGATGTCGTTGAAGCAGAGATGGTTGAGCCACAATTCTGGAGTGATGAAGCCGAGTTTCGTTCCGAACGAGGCGAACAGCCCAGCATAAAGCGGAGCAACAGCGCTGGTTCCGCCAATCGTCGTCTGCGCGCCGTGCAGGACGATGTTGTAGCCGGTGTTCGGGTCGGCGTTTGCGGCAACATCCGGAACCATCCGCCCCGGCCCGTGTGGCGCCCCCGCTTGCCAGGGCGGCATCGGCTTGAACAGAGTCGAAAAACCTCCTCCCGTCCCCTCACCGCTCGGATTGCCGGGGTCGTTGTTCCAGACGGTTTCGTGGGTCCGGGTCTTGCTCGTCCCGCCGCAACCGATCACATGGGGAGCCGAGGAAGGAAGATCGACATTGGCCGGGGTTGGCCCGCCATCACCCGAATCATTGTCCCCCGAGGCGGCAAATACGACCATGCCGGCAGCGGTTGCAGCCGCGGCTGCTTGCTCCATGTCGTTGCCGGCTTGCGCCCCCCAATTGGCTTCGTCCGCACCCCAGGAAATCGAGCATATATCGCAGCCATCGGCCGTAGCGGCGCGTACCGCGGTCGCTATGTCTTGAGCCCAATAGACGCGGATAGTCGCGGCTTTGCCGGTCGCTACATAATACGCGGCACCGGCGACCTCGATGTCGAGCGCGACCTCGCCGTCGGCACTGTTCGGTCCAGGGTCGGGGGTATTCTTGGTTGCGTCAACCGAAACGTCCGTGATTTGCGGAAGCGACCCATCGCCGATCTCCTTGAAGAACTGGTCCATGTCGGACTGTACCCAACCCCCGCCGAGTTCGACGATCGCGATTACGCCGCCACCAACAAGGCCCGTCGGCCAGTTGTAGGCGGCGCAGAGGTCGGGCACGTTCCACGGACCGCCATCCGCTGACGTAGCGCGCCTGCCCGTGGGCGGCCTGGTTGTTGATAATTTGAAGTAGGGTTTGACGTTCGGACGCCGCACAACGTGTAGGTAGGAGTGAACCGCGGCGCGGAGACCGATCCTCGCCGCAGTTTGCGTCGCCAGGCCCGGCACGTCCTCACGGCGCACCTTACGTGGGTTGCGGTTATACTGACCTTCGTCGGGATTCCAGTCGAAAGCGAGATACACATCCGGGTCGGGGGTGTGGATATACTCTGTCGGTCCATAAGGTCCGATCGGGAGATTACTATTCGGCATGGTTACTACCTCCTCCTGATAGAGCGTCGTGCGAAACCGACAAACCAGCTCTTCTACGGCACGTTACTGTTGATTGTCTGATTTCTGACAGCAAGGCCTATTTGGGCTGCCAGGAATGTGTTTGCCGCCGGGGTTGCAAGTTGGCCTTGATTGTTTGGTCCAAAGGTTATGAGCAAATCATGCGTTCGCGTTCGACTAGCCATAAACAGTGATGGGCTCGGGTTGATGGTTGCATGGACAAGTTTCCACATCGGTGTTATGTTGCCGCTAGTAATAACTTTGAATGTTACTTCGTGAGTAATAGCGTTTTTAGCGATTGGGTTGTTTGCGGGGGTTGGATTGGCAATTGAAATGTCACCGGTTAGCGCGCCCGTAACTACGCCTAACAGCCATTCAGTAAGCTTGAGATCACTTTGAATAAGTAAAGATCCTGTGGGATGGTTATTAGAATGGCTGTCTGCAATATCGGTAGGGTTGAGGCATGCATGTGAATAGTAAAGATCCTTGACTGCGTAAAAATAATTTAATGTCTCAGTTCTAGTTGCCTCGGATGAGGCGCTCGCACCGCCGAGAAAAGAAAATATGCTCATCGGAGAATACAAGCCTGAAGGACTAAAGGAGCTTTGCTCATCTACTGTAAGCGTGATCTGCATCTGCGCACCCCAATCAAGCAGCCAATCGAGCTTGAGACGGGCGGTGGAATTTTTTTGCATCTTCGTCTTCGTAGCCAATGACAGAGGTTACAGCATCTTTAATCTCGCAATGGATACTTCTGACAATCGCTTGAACGAGCAGTTGGCCGGCAGCTTGATCTCCTGGAATTACCTGCTCCTGAATTTCGGGAACGTAAGTACCGCAACCACCAAGCATCACCACAATGCCGATTAGGAAGGGCAGAATATAGCTCGTCTTGAACATAGTCCGGCCACGATGACCAACGTTAGGTACATAGTTAATCTTACCCAATCGCCAATTGCAATAGCCCATCCGCTTGAACCGGAAATTCCCGATCTCAGGTCCCACAAGGGTCATCGTGTCGCCCTGGGGCGGTCCGGAAGGTCTATGAGCTCGGGTCCAAATTCGACAAGTCGCCTCGCCTAATGAGTCGGCGTGGTCGGGCGTGGAGCGGTTCGAGAGAGAGCCCGGCGTCACCTATCAAGAGATCGAAGGCGGCGGCGACTACGATCAGCGTATCCATGCGTTGTCGGAATTGATCCGGCACGGCGTGCCCACGGCGGGGCTGGGGCGTTGCGCCGCGATGTGCGGGCATAAGAGATCGCGGCCTAATACCCATATGCTTCAAGGTGCGATGATCGACTGGGTTCTGGCGGCGAGCTTCGCCTGGCGCCAGCCTGCCCTTGAGGAAAGCCATGCCGCAATCTGTCCGTCCGCTGATTGAGGCCCGGCGCGAGCAGATGTTTCCGGTGCTCGAGCCGGAGGAGATCGATCGGCTGGCGCGGTTCGGCGAGCGCCGATCCTATGCGGCGGGAGACCGAATAGTTGCCACCGGCGAGATCGCGCCGGGTGCTTTTGTCATCCTGGAAGGCCGGGTCGATGTCACGCAGCGGGGACCGCATGGGCAGTCCGAGCTGATCGTGACGCACGGTACGGGGTCGTTCCAGGGTGAGCTGGCGCAGCTATCCGACCGCCCGTCCCTGGTCGACACTATTGCCAGAGAAGCGGTAGAGGCGATCGTCGTTCCGCCGCGGCGGTTGCGCGATCTGATGGTCGAAGAGGCGGAGCTCGGCGAGCGCATCATGCGCGCCCTGATCCTGCGCCGCGTCGGCCTGCTCGAGACCGGCGCCGGCGGCCCGATCATCGTCGGCGGCGCGGATAACGCCGATGTTCTGCGCCTCGAGGGCTTCCTGACCCGCAACGGACATCCGCACCAACGGTTCGATCCCGAGGCCGACTCATGCGCGCAAACTTTGATCGAGCGCTTCCACATCCAGCCTGGGGAGTTGCCGATCGTTCTGTGTCCCGATGGACGGCTGCTGCGCAATCCCGGCGATGTCGTACTTGCGCGCTGTATCGGGCTCGTCAGAGCGATCGACCCGGACAAGATCTATGACGTCGTTATCGTCGGCGCCGGTCCGGCGGGTCTCGCGGCCGCCGTCTATGCCGGATCGGAGGGGCTGTCGGCGCTGGTGCTGGATTGCCGCGCGTTCGGTGGCCAGGCCGGGGCGTCGGCACGCATCGAGAACTATATGGGCTTTCCGACCGGCATCAGCGGCCATGCGCTGATGGCGCGCGCCAATAACCAGGCGCTAAAGTTCGGCGTCGAAATGGCGATCCCGGATGAAGCCTTGAGCTTGCAGGGGCAGACCGGCTCCGAGGATGGACGCTTTTTACTCACTCTGGCGAACCCGGAGCAGGTGCGAGCCCGCAGTGTCGTCGTCGCCTGTGGCGCGCGTTATCGCCGTCTCGATGTCGAGAACCTCGCCGCCTTCGAAGGCTCGTGCGTTCACTATTGGGCGTCGCCGCTAGAGGCGCGGCTGTGCGCCGGACAGGAAGTGGCGCTGGTTGGCGGCGGCAATTCCGCCGGTCAGGCGGTGGTGTATCTGTCCAGCCAAGTTGCCAAGGTCTGGCTGATCGTTCGCGGCCGCAGTCTCGATGAAACCATGTCGCGCTACCTGGTCGAGCGCATTGCCGCGAGGCCGAATGTCGAGGTGTTGACCGAGACGACTGTCAGCGCCCTTGAAGGGCATGACGGGGTTCTGGAAGCGATCCGCTGCCGCTCGCGCCGATCCAGCGAAGAAGTGAGGCGCGCGATCCGCCACCTGTTCTTGTTTATCGGCGCGGAGCCGAATACCGATTGGTTGACCGGGTCGGGCGTGACCCTCGACGACAAGGGGTTTGTGCGCACCGGCGCCAACATCTTAAGGCCGCTCGAAACCAGCTTGCCCGGCGTATTCGCGATCGGCGACGTGCGTTCGGGATCGGTCAAGCGCGTCGCCGCCGCCGTCGGCGAAGGCGCGCAGGTGGTGGCGGCGCTGCACGCCTTTCTCGCGGAAACCGGCGACAAGGTTGAACTTCCTGCCAGTATCGGGAGACCCTGATGTCCGACGAATGCAGCCATACCGACGACATTCGCGATGTGACGCCGAGCGCGCTCGGCTGCGAGGAGTGTCTGAAGATCGGTTCGCCGTGGCTCCATCTGCGGCTGTGCCGTACCTGCGGCCATGTCGGCTGTTGCGACAACTCGCCAAACCGCCACGCCACCAAGCATTTTCACGCGACGCGGCACCCGGTCATCGAAGCCTACGACCCGCCGGACGGCTGGGGCTGGTGCTATGTCGACGAGGTGATGCTCGACCTCAGCGATCGCGCCACGCCGCATAACGGCCCGATCCCGCGCTACTATTGAGATGCCGGCGCAGACTGCTTCCGGAGCCCTTAAGTGAGCAGTTTTTTCAGCCGTTCGGCGATTTGGGCGGGCGGGTCTTCGCCGGTGAACGAGGCGGTGAAGCGGCCTTTTGGGTCCATCACGTAGACGATCGAGCTGTGATCCATCGAATAATCGCCGTCGGCTTCGGGGTGCTTGGCGTAATAGACCCGATAGTTCTTGGCCGCCTGGGCGACCTCGGCAGCGGTCCCGGTCAATGCCAGGATCGGCGCATCGAAGGCGGTGACATAATCCTTCATCACCTGCGACGTATCACGCTCGGGGTCGATCGTGATGAACACCGGGCGCACCTCGTCGCGCTGGGCCCCGAGATCCTGGAGCGCCAGGGCGATGTTGTTGAGTGTGGTCGGGCAGGCATCGGGACAATGGGTATAGCCGAAATAGACCAGCAGCCATTTCCCCTCGAGTGCGGTGTTGGTGACCGTCTTGCCATTTTGATCGACGAGGGTGAAGGGGCCGCCGATCGCGCTGCCGAGCAGGCTGCCGGCGACGCCTTTTCCGTTGTCGTGCAATTCCACGGCAAGGAAGGCCGCCGATCCGAGGATGATGAACGCGGCCAGCAGCGCCGCCACCAAAAGCAAACGGGGCGACAAGCCCGGACGCAGATTTCCCGGCCGCGCCGCCCGGGGAATTGGCGGTCATGGTCGCACCTCCCTCAGTGCTGCGGGGCCGGGGTTGGTCCCATCGCGCCGATCGTCTCGACCGCGACGTTCACGGTCCGCGAGCCAGCCTTCTCAAAGGTCAAGGTCAGCGGGAAGGTTTGACCCGTCTTGAGCGGCTTCGCCAGCCCGACCAGCATGATATGGAACCCGCCGGGCTGCAGGGTAACCGCTTGACCGGCGGGAATGTCGATGCTGGCGACGGGCCGCATCTTCATGACCATGCCCGACATCGACATCGTGTGCAGTTCGGCTTTTTTCGCGACCGGCGTGGAAGCAGCGACGAGTTTGTCGGCGGTCGGCGAATGGATCGTCACATAGGCGGCCCCGATCGCCGATTTTCCCGGCGTCGCCCGCGCCCAAGCGTTATCGACTTCGAGTTGCCCGGTCTGCGCCGATACGGCGCTCGCGGCGAAGACAAACCCGGCGACGAGAACCAACATCCTGATCGTCTTCACCACATCCTCCCTGATATTTGCCGAACGCGCGCAGCATAATCCTCTCTGGCTGCCGGCGGAGCGGGGCGTTTTACCGCGCCCCTTGCCGTGCGGCGGATTTTCCAGGCGCCGAGGCGAGCGCTGCGCAAGCGTGCGGCAATTCGCCGACCAGCAGCGGTTTGGCGTGCGAAGGCGGCGGATGGCGCGCCTCGGGGGTGAACCACCAGGCGAGCTCCTTGCCGCAGCCGTCGCCCGGCGGAGGCGGCGCCTGATCGCGGCATTCGGTCTGACCGGGCGGGCATAACAGACGCATGTGGAAATGATAATCATGGCCCCACCAAGGCCGGATTTTGGTCAGCCAGGCGCGATCCGCCCCGGCCTCATGGCACAATTCGCGCTTGATCGCCGGGTTGACGAAGATCCGCGCCACGTCAGGCTCGCTCGCTACCGCCTCGTAGAGGCGGCGATAGGCCGGGTTCCACACCGCGGGGTCGACATGCTCGCCATCGGCTGCGACGACATCGGTCGCGGACATTTCGTCCCGTTCGGCCGTGCTGAGCCGTCGGCTCGGCATCGGCGTCAGCCAGATATCGGCATCGAGCCCGATCTGATGCGAGCCGTGCCCGGTCAGCATCGGCCCGCCGCGCGGTTGTGCGATGTCGCCGATCAGCAGCCCCGGCCAGCCGGCCTCGGCCGGCAATTTCGCGGCGAGCCGCTCGATAAACGCGATCAGCGCCGGGTGGCCCCAGGCGCGATCGCGCGAAGGGCGCATGACCTGCCAGTTCGGCCCGTCGGCGGGAAGCTCGACCCCGCCTTCGAGGCAGCCCCGCTCATAGGCGCCGATCGCCTCGGCCCGCCCTGGCGCCGGCGTCACCTGGAGACCGAAGACGCGTTGCGCCGCATCAAGTGGCAATTGCGCCAATAGCGCCGCCCGGTGCGCTTTCTCCTCGGCGACATTGTCCTGCGCCGCCGCAATGCGCCCGATCGACAGTGCGATTAGCAAGACGACGACGGCACAGCGCATGAGTTCTTGCCACCGCTCATCGACCCGGACCGGTATCAGGATACCATACTGCAATTGCAAAGCGGTCTTTGCGGACGATGTGTCCGCAGCAGAAAAAATTGCTCGCCCACGGCGGAGTGCACCAGCGCGCACGGCGCACTCCCCCCCGCCTGTTGCTGGCTAGGGCTTCGCCATCACCGACCGGGCAAAGTTCGGCGAATGCCCCAAGGGTCCGATTGGGCTCGGAGGACCCTCACCGACCTCTCGCTGTCTATTTGGCCGACGCGGTACGCTCTGCCGCGCGGATTGCCTGGTCGAAGGCGGCGAGCACGGCGGCGTGGGACGATCGATCGTTCATCGTCTCGACATTGGTGAAGCCGCGCGATCTCGCGACATCGATCAACAGCGCATGCGCCGACCAGGCGATGGTGGGGTCGTTCAGCCGCTTGGCGGCAGCTCGCAGAGCGCCGACCGCACAGCGCTGCCCGCCGTACGACCGATAGGTGCGTCGCGTCCAATCTTTCGGCCCGTTGATCAGTTCTTTGGCATCGCGCAACAAATCGGCGACGGCAAGCTCGCGTTCGCTCGGCGAGGGCGCCAGTAACGCGCTTGGCGTGGCGGTTTTTCTGCGGCGCAGCCGCGCTCCGAACCATAGCCGGCAGCCGTGGCGGCTCCAGATCGGGAAGAGCCCAGTATCGTATGGGGTCGGCGCAGGGAAATACCTACCATCGAACGGCATCGCGATCTCCTATGTTCTCCCGTCCTCTCCGTACCACTTGATCCGGTCGGCGCCGCGGCAGCGACACTAACCTCCCCCCAAACATACGCGCGCAAAAATCGGGCCGAGCCAAACTGCTTCGCGGGACGAGCCGCGCCCAACCCCTGCCGGTGCGGCGGGTCCTGCCGGTGTCCCGCAGTCAACCCCATGGCCAGTCTTTCGGAGCTCGATTTCCGACGGGAATGATCGCCCCGGGGCTGCGAGGTGTCAATCTTCGAGCGGGCGCCCGAGGGCTCACGCCGGCAAATTCCCGTGTAACCGGGAAAAGAACCGGGAATGTTGCCAACTTTTGCCCGAGAACGGCCAATCGGCCTTGAAAACGGCAGGCCAATTCAAAGACTTGCGGACGAATTCCCGTAGCGCAGGAACCGGGAATTTTTTGCGGCCTAATCGGGAAATCAATCGGCCTAACCGGGAAATGACGGGAAATGAGAGTCGCAAGGGCATGGTGGATGGCGCAAACTGCGTGATAGCGCTAAATGCTATATCAGCAACATATCATGGCGCTGCTCGATTAGCAATATGGCGAATGATGGGAGATGACGATTGACCGAGGAGGGCGTCTTAGCGCAGGCCTGTACCGAGGGCTAGGACGATCAGCATCGCCACCAAGACGTAGGCGGCGTAGGCGTTGACATGTCCGACATGCATCTTGCGCACGGTCGATGCGAGCGTCCCCAGGATGCGGACCGGGGGTTCGAGCACGAAGCGGTCGACGATGTGGGTCTCGGAAAGTTCGCGCCGGATCGCCGTGCGGAAATGCTGGGCGACGGCTTCGGTGCTGTCTTCGGGTGTCGATGGGGCGACGATCGCCTGAAAAATGACCCGCACCGGGTTGGAAAAACCGGTCGCGGTATAAGTAATCTCGGGCGTGAGCCGGCGCAGTCCCCCGGCCCACACCGCCCCCCGCGCCAGCGCCCGGCCTCGGGTAAGGGCCCGGAACGCGGCGAAAACCAGAACGAGAATGACCGCGAGCGCCAGCACCATGTAGGACGTCGACATCGCGAAGACGACCGGGTTGCTGGCTTCGCCGCGATGCAGCACGACGAGCCCTCTGCCCGGCGCCACCCCCCGGCCGACCTGCGCGCCGAGATCATGGAATTCGGCGAGGAATGCCGGCGGCAAGGCCTGTTGCGCCTGCGGCGGGCCGAAGAACGGCGGCACCAGTGCTGCGACCGCACTTTCATGGGCGAGCGGCGTCACCGCCCGGTCGAGCGCCGGAATGACGTAGGTCGGCAACAGCCCCAGGGCGATGCAGAACGCCGCGAGCAGGCCGAGCGGAACCCTCGCGCCAATGGGTGCGTCGGTAGCCTCGGCCGCACCCTCCGAGCGCGGCATGCCGAGAAACCCCATTGCGAAGACCTTGGCGAAACAGGTCGCAGCGAGACCGGCGGTCAGCGCCAGCAGGGCGCCGGCAAGCGCAAACACAATCTTGATCCCGGTCGAGGAGAGCAAGGCCGCCCGCAAAATCGTCTGCAAGGTCAGCCATTCGCTGACAAAGCCGTTAAGTGGCGGCAATGCAGAGATCGACAGCACGCCGATCAAAAAGAGGGCGCTCGTCCATGGCATCCGGCGGAGGATACCGCCGAGCCGGTCGAGATCGCGCGTCCCGGCGCCAGCCTCGACCGCGCCGGTACCGACAAACAGCAGCGCCTTGTACACCGAGTGATTGGCGAGGTGATAGAACGCCGCGACTAGTGCGATGGCCGCGACGGTGTGATGGCCGGTCGCAATAAAGGTCATTGCGGCCCCGATCCCGGCCGCGACGATCCCCATATTTTCGATCGTGCTGTGGGCGAGCAGCCGTTTCATCTCCGATTGGATCGTCGCATAAAGGATACCGATCAGCGCCGACAGGCCGCCGATGACCAGCACAATAAGCCCCGGGGCGGCGCCGGTCGCCGGCAGCAGGTCGAGATTGACGCGGACGATGCCGTAGATGCCGAGATTGACGATCACCGCCGACGACAATGCCGCGACGTTGGTCGGTGCCGCCGAAATCGGCTAGCGGCTTCCAGCCGCCGACCGGCACCAAGCCGGCCTTGACCGCAAAGCCAAAGAACGACAGCAGGAAGATCGCCCAGCCAAGCCCCGCGCCGACCGCGGGGGGTGCGGCGCCGATCGCGGCGAAATCGAGGGTCCCAGCGGCACCGGCGATCAGCATGAAGGCGATCATGACCGCGATCGTTCCGGCCTCGCTCATCGCCAACATCACGTAACCGGCTTGCGAGCTTTCGTCGTGTTCATGCTCGAAATTGACCAACAGATAGCTGGCGATCGACATCGCCTCCCAGGCGGCGAGGAACGAGATCACGTCGCCGGCGATCAGAACGAGCACGATCCCGGAGAGAAGCGCATAATAGAGAATGCTGAAATATCGCAGACTGTATTGGACGCTGTATTTCGGCAAATAGACTGCCGAAAAAATCGACACCGGCAGAAAAACGAGGCCGGCGACAAACAGAAACAATCCTGAAAGGTGATCGGCATGCAGGCTCAGCCTGCCCAGCGACAACAGTGGCCATAAGTCGAGGCGGAAGTCCCCATCACCGACGAGCAGCAAAGCGCCGGCGACCAGAACAGCGAGCGCCGCCAAAGAACCGAATGCCGCGAGCACCACCGGGCTCCAGCGAGGGCGCACGACCAGCGCGCCGACAACACCCGCGGCGCAGACCAGAAAGAAGGCGAGGAGTGCAGCGGCGGGGGTCATAACCGGGCGGTTTGGCTTGAAGTCGGAGCTGCCGGCGGCTTTCTTTCGACCACAACGAGGAGCGCGTGCAGGATTGCCAATGGCGGCGGGGGGCAGCCGGGAACGATGACATCGACCGGTATCACTTCGGCTACGCCGCCGGCGGCGGCAAAGCTCGGGCCGAAGACGCCGCCCGAGATCGCGCAGGCGCCGATCGCCACCACCCGCTTTGGCGTCGGCATCGCCTGCCAGGCCTGCAGCAGCGGGGTCCGCATCGCATCCGAGACCGGGCCTGCGACCAGCAGCACATCGGCGTTGCGCGGCGTCGGCGTGATGAAAAAGCCGAGCCGGTGCATGTTGTAGTAAGGATTATTGAGCTGCCTCGCCTCGCTCATGCAGGCGCCGCAGGCCCCGGCATCGACAAACCGGATATGCAGCGAGCGATGGAAAGCGCGGCCAAATTTTTCCTTCGCCCGGGCGAGGTCGCCGGCGTAGGCGGCCCATTCGTAACCGGGTTCCCAGCCGGCAGCAGGAGCGTCGTTACCGGCATGGCAGCGGTAGCAATGCACACACTTGCCCTGGTCGATCGCGACCCCGCCATTTTCCGCTGCAATCGCGCCGGTCGGGCAGAGCGCGACAAGACTTGCCGCATCTTCGGCGGTCTCCAACTTTCGACCCAGCGGACGCCCCGGCGATACTCCCGGCAACTCGTCTTGCCGCGCCGGATATGAGTTGCTGCGCACCCCGGCACGCAGGCCCTGCAGCACCCAATTTGCCATCGCGCGCTCCTACCGGTCGCACTCGGCGTTCGACAGCCCGAAGCTCGCAAGGATGATCGGGAAGTCCTGGAACGCAAAATTCTCAGCCGCGAGATGAAAGCCGTGCCAGTTCGGGAAGGCGGGTGGAGTGACGCGATAGCGGGCGACCATTCCTTTCTCATCGAGGCGCAGCCAGTGAAAAGCGGCGCCTTGCGGGGCTTCGACGGCGGCCAGCGCCACTCCCTCGCACAACGCAAAGGGATCGGCCGAGACCGGCCCGTCGGGCAGCGCCAGCACGGTTTGCCGAATGATCGCCGCCGATTGCTCGGCTTCGCGGAAGAAGACCCTCAGCCGCGCATAGCCGTCGCCTTGGCTTTCCACCGGAACGTTGAATTCGGCCCCATCGTAGTCGGCATAGGGAAACAGCTTGCGGATGTCGCCGGACAAGCCGGAAGCGCGCGCGATCGGCCCGACGAGCCCATAGGAAACCGCCTGATCGGCAGTGACCATGCCGACTTCCTCGAGCCGGTCGAGAAAGCTGCTCGAGTAGCGCAGCAGCCGGTGAAGATTGTGCATCCGGCGGATGATCGGCGGAATCGCGGCGGCCAGGTGCCGGCATTGCTCGACCGATAAATCGCAGGCGAGACCGCCCGGTTTGATCAGCCCAAACAAATAGCGATGGCGGGCAACCGTGCAGCTGAGGCGCAACAGGTCCTCTTCGATCAATGCCGCCTGGGCGGCCGCGACGGCGAGTGCGGTCGAATTGCAGATGCCGGTAATGACCGCCGCGTGGTGGCGCAGCCTTTCGAGTTCGGCAAAAACCGTGCGCAATGCCCGCGCCCGCGGCGGCACCTCGATTGCACTGATGGCTTCAACGGCCTGGCAAAAGGCGAGGCCGTGGGCAAAGGCCGCGATCCCGGAGAAGCGCTCGGCAAGCAGCAGCGCGCGGTCGATCGGCTGACCCTCGGCGATCTTTTCGACGCCGCGATACTTGTAGAAAAACCGCGGGATCGTCCGAATCACGTCCTCGCCGACGGTTTCCAGCAGGAAATGCGCCGATTCGGCGAAGTCCGAGAAAATCGGGCCGATCGGCATGGCGAAAGCGCCCGGTGCGGTGACGACGGTCGCCGGCTCCCATCTCGGCTCGGCGGCGCGCGTAACGGGCGGCCGCGCGGCATCGAAATCATGTCGCATCGGGTTGACGCCGTCGGGCCAGTCCTCGTGCAATACGAAATCGCCGAGCCGCGGATGGCCCACGAAGCTCACCCCGAACAAATCCTCGACCTCTCGTTCGTGCCAATCGACCGACGGACCATGGGTTAATCCGCTGATCGACGGCACCGCCTGGATCCGTCCGTCGATCGGGAGCTCGACGTAAACCCAAGGATGGTCGGCATTTTTGTAAAATATGTAGGTGAAGAGCCAAGCCGGCTGCTCTTCGGCGACCAAGGTCGCAAAGCTGAAGCCGAGGCCGCTCATCAGCCATTCGCAGACCTCGCGTAGGGCCTCGGGGCGGCATTCGATGCGACAGATCCTGCCGGCTCGATCGAGCGCGGGTTTGACTTGTCCGGGCCACTTTGCGGCGCAGCTTGCGGCAAGGCTCGCTGGTTCGGCCGCGGGCGCTAGATCCTGATCGAGCGCAACCATGATACCAAGCCTCTACCCGCCCATTGCCGATGCCGCAGCCGCGAGCAGCGCATAGAGCGGCGCCGGCACATACACGCCGACCACGACGAGCGGGATGGCGGCGAGCGCGATCGTGGTTTTGCACGATAGCGGAAGCGCCCGAACCGGTGGCCGCTCGCCGCTGCCGCCGAAGGCCATGCGGTTGACATGGAACATAACCGCGCAGAACGCGATGACGACAAACACCGCAAGTAATCCGACCGCGATATACTGACCGCTGGCGAGCCCGCCTTTCAAAATCAGGAATTCGCTGACAAAGATCGCGAAAGGCGGCGCCCCGGCAATCGCAAAGCCGCCGGCGGCGAGCGCCAATGCGGCAAGCGGCGAATAACGGACCAGATTGCGGACAGAGGCAATCTCTTGCGTGCCCATCGCCAGCACCGTGATGCCGGAGGCAAAGAAGCAGAAAGATTTGGCGATCGCGTGCGCCGTCATCTGAAAGACGGCGCCGAGATGGGCGTCAGCGCCGCCGAGCCCGGCGGCCACCAGGATGATCCCCATATGCTCGACCGTCGAAAACGCGAATAACCGTCTTGAAATCGCGGACAAAGATCAAAAGCAAGGTGGCGACGCCGACCGAGAACAGGCCGAACCCGACAAACCACGGCCGCGCATCGAGCCCCGGCGCCCCCGAGATCACCGGGAACAGCCGCAGGATCACATAGAGCGCAGTCGTCGTTTCGACACCGGACAGCAGCGCACATATCGGCGCCGGAGCCTGGCTGTGAGCATCCGGCAGCCAGGTATGCATTGGTACGAGGCCGACCTTGGTGCCGAACCCGACCAGGATCAGCAGAAAGGCGGGCCACAACAACGCCGGCGGCATATGCGGCGCCGCGGCGACCAAGCCAACCCAGGTAAAGGGTTCGATTCCGGCGACGCGAGACCCCCAGTAGAGAATGAGGAACCCGAGCAGCGCGAATACGGCGCCGAGCGTCGTCAGCAAGACGTATTTCCAGGCCGCTTCCAGTGCTTCCGGCGTGTCCTCGAAGCCGACCAGAAAGGCCGAGAGCAAAGTCGTCAGCTCTACTGCAACCCACATCAAGGCGACGTTCGCCAGGATCGGCACCGCCAGCATCGACAGGATGAACAGGTTGTAGAGGCAGTAATACAGCCGGACCTTTCGCCCGCTGAGATCCTCCTCGGTGCGATGCGCGATATAGCCCCAGGAGAACAGTGACGCGGTAAAACCGACAAACGCGACCAGCACCAGCACCAGCGCGCTGAGTCCGTCACAAGTCAGCCATTCCCCCACCGCGTTGGATCGGCCGCTCCGCGTCGCAGACACCGCAATGGCGATGGTGAGCGCCAGGACGATGGCGGTGGTGGCGAGCGTCACCGGGGCGCCGATGCGCCGCCCTGCGGGCGACAGCGTCACGCCGCTGGCAATCAGCGGAAGAATTAGGATGGCGGCGAGTTCCATCGCTAATATTCCCGCAACGCGGCAAGGGTGCCGACCGCAGTCGTGCCAAGCCGCAGATGGATGCGCCGGGTGAGCAGGCCGATCACGAGGGTGAAGACCGGCACGTCGACGGCGGCAGCCAATTCGGCGATGACCGGCAAATTTGGCACAATCGCTACGCCGGCGAAGAAGACGCCGTTTTCGACCGCCAGCAGGCCGAGCAACTGCGGCACCGCCTCGCGCCGCACCGCGATCGTGAAGGCGCCGAGGAATATCGCCGCCAGCCCGAGCGGCAGATTGATGCGTCCGAACGGGACTTCGACCGCGCTGAGAATCGGATCGGTGATGGCGTAGGCGAGCAAGACGAGCCCGGCGGCGATCAACAGCGAGCTCGGGATATTGAGCACGCGCTCGATCTCGCGGGTGCGATAAACCTCGGCGCTGACGGTGCGGCGCAACAGCCATGGGATCAACAGCGTCTTGGTCCCAATCGTGATCGCCGCGACCGCCAAGAGATGATAGGAGTTGGTGGCGATGCCGAGAATGATGGCAGAGCACGCCAGCAGCAGCGATTGCGTGATGAACAGCTGCAGCGAGGCCAGTACTTGACGCGTTGCCACCACCCCCAGCGCAGTCAGCAAAAACAGCGCGCCGGCCAGTGCATCGAGCGCGAACAATAACGGCTGGGACGCACCGCTGATCATCATTGGGGGCGTTCCGCTAGATCTCGAAGATGCGGGTGATCATTGCCACCACCGCGGTCACAAAGGCGGCGCCGATGAATTCGGTAATGCGGAACAGCCGCAATTTCGCCAGCGAGGATTCGATGTAGACGAGGACCAGCACGAACCCGAAGACCTTCAAGAGCACCAGCGGGATCGCCAGCAACACCGGGCCGGGCGCCATGCTTTGGGCCAACCCCCAAGGGGTCACCAGCACATTAAGAAAAATGCAGATCAGGACGAACAGCTTCATCGCTCCCGCCCATTTCATCAGCGCCGCGCCGCGCCCCGAAAACTCGAGCGATTTCGAGCGGTCGATCATCGCCAGCTCAAACTGCCCCGACGGGCTGTCGACCGGCAGGCGGCCGTCTTCGGCGAGGATCAGCATCAAAAACGCGATCATCAAGAGCACGTGCGACGGCTCGAAGAAATTCGCGATCGGGGTCATCCAGCGGGTCTGGACAATGTAGGGGATTGTCGAGCCGGCGACGAACGACACGGTCAGGAACACGACGATGAAGACCGGCTCGGCGAGAAACCCGACCATGCGGGTGCGGCTCGCCCCCATCGGGCCATAAGGGTTGGCGCTATCGACCGCGGCGAGCGTGCCGAAGAATCCGCCGAGGGCGAGGATAAAGCCCCCACCCAGCATGTCGCCCATGAAGGCGAAAAACAGCGGGTACCGGGTCAGCACCGGGATCAGCAACGCGACGAAGACCGGCGCCGCAAACGCGACGTAAGGTGCTGCGCGGTAGATCCAGGAGGAGTATTCGGAAACGATCTCGTCCTTGTGCAGCAGCTTCCACAGGTCGCGGTAGGGCTGGAAGATACTGGGGCCGCGTTTCGACTGGAGGATCTCTTTGAGCCGATTGGTGACGCCTTCGACCAGCGGGGCAAAGGCGATCACGACCGCGACCTGGAGGAGGTTGTAGAGGATGCGCGCGGCCACGGCTTATTCCCTTGCCGTCCGCTCTCGGCGCATTCTGCCCCCATGGGGGAATCCGGCCATCGCATCCCTCCTCCCGGCAAACCCACCTACCCGCACCTAGCCTGCTTTCGGCAGGCTGAGGCGCCGGTAGGAGTCATCAGCCCGAAGGCGGTTACGGCGGACTCCATCGCCGAGGTCGCAGATAACGGTCTGCGTGCGCCGCTGTCAACGGCGAAAGGCCGCCCGGCTTGACGCCGTCGGACGCCGGACGACACAATCCGCGATCAGAGCCAAGGGAGGAAAGCCATGTCCGAGATACGCGTCATCGCCAGCGGTTTGCGGTTTCCCGAAGGCCCGGTGGCGATGGCCGACGGCTCGGTCATCCTGGGCGAGATCGCCGGCCGCGCGGTCACCCGCATCGCCCCCGGCGGCGCCAAATCACCGGTGGGCAGCGCCGGGGGCGGACCTAACGGCGTTGCCACCGGCCCCGACGGCGCGCTCTACGTCTGCAACAACGGCGGCGGCACCTATCCGCCGGGAAGTTTTCTCGCGACCGGACCGGCACCCGACTATCAGGGCGGCTACGTCCAACGCATCGATCCCCGCACCGGCGACACGAAAATTCTCTACAGCCAGTGCGATGGGCACAAATTGTCGGCGCCGAACGACATCGTTTTCGACCGCCAGGGCGGGTTTTACTTCACCGATCTCGGCAAGCGCTATGCCCGGCAGCGCGACCACGGCGGGCTCTATTACGCGCTGCCCGACGGAACGAAAATTGTCGAGCTGGTCCATCCGATGCTGAGCCCCAACGGCGTCGGCCTGTCGCCGGACGAAAAGACTGTTTATGTCGCCGATACCGAGAGCTCGCGCCTCTTCGCTTTCGACATCATCGAGCCCGGCGTCCTGCGCAAGGAGCCGTTCCCCGCCCCTTACACCGGGCGCCTGGTATGCGGGCTCCCCGGCTTCCAGCGCTTTGACAGCCTCGCCGTCGAAGCTTCGGGCAATATCGCCGTGGCGACGCTGATCACCGGCTACATCACCGTCATCGCTCCCGACGGGCGGGTTGTACGGCAGGTCAAGATGCCCGATGTCTACCCGACCAACATCTGCTTTGGCGGCGCCAACATGAAAACCGCCTATATCACTCTCTCCGGCACCGGTCAGCTCGCGCAGATGGATTGGCCCGAGCCCGGCCTGCGCCTCAACTTTGCGTCGTGAGGTCCCGATGAAAGCCGCCGTTTTTCATGCTCCGCACCAGCCGCTGACGATCGAGGAGGTCGCGATCAACAAGCCGGGGCCGCGCGAGGTGCTGTTGCGCACCGCTTTTGCTGGGCTGTGCCACAGCGATCTGCATTTCATCGAGGGACTGTTCCCGATCCCGACGCCGGTGGTGCTCGGCCACGAATCCTCGGCGATTGTCGAGGCGGTCGGCGACGGGGTGACTTATGTAAAGCCGGGCGACCACGTCATCACCTGCCTCTCGGTGTTTTGCGGCACCTGCCCGCAATGTCTGACCGGCCATCCGAACCTCTGCGAGAACACCGAGGTCAAGCTGCTGCCCGGCGCGGCACGCCGCATGACCTGGAACGGACAGCTGATGAACCAGGCCTTCAACCTGTCGTCGTTCGCCGAGCAGCTGCTCGTCCATGAGAACGCGATCGTCAAGATCGACGACGACATCCCGCTCGACCGCGCCGCCCTCGTCGGCTGCGGCGTGATGACCGGGGTCGGCGCGGTATTCCACGCCGCCAAGGTCGAGCCCGGGGCGACGGTCGCGGTGATCGGCTGCGGCGGTATCGGGCTGTCGGCCGTCAACGGCGCCGCCCTCGCCGGCGCCGAGCGCATCATCGCGATCGACACCGTGCCATCAAAGCTCGAACTGGCGCGTGAGATGGGCGCTACCGACACGCTCAACGCCAGCAACGTCGATACGGTCAAGGCGATCCGCGACATGACCGGCGGCGGTGTGCAGTATTCGTTCGAGGCGATCGGCACCAAGGCCACCGCCGAACAGTCCTTTCAGATGCTGCGGCCGGGCGGCACCGCGACGATCATCGGCATGGTTCCGGCCGGCGTGAAGATCGAGTTGCACGGCATCGATTTTTTGCGCGACCGCAAGATCCAGGGCACCTCGATGGGCGGCAACCGCTTCCGGGTCGACATGCCGCGGCTTCTGTCATTGTGGCGCCAGGGCCGGTTGAAACTCGACCACCTGATTTCGGGACGGATCAAGCTCGGCGAGATCAACGAAGGCTTCACCGCGCTAAAATCCGGCGCGCCGGTGCGCCAGCTGATCGACTTCGCCGCCTGAGCCCACGACTCTTCGGCGCCGAAGGCCGCACAAAACCGAAGGCGCGTGTAGAAAGGCAATTGCGCGCCATCCGCTGTAACGGTTCGATCGACGGCCGCGGAATCGTCGTGGCGACGGCCCTGAGACGGTGGGTTTGATGGATCGGGGCCGGACTTTTACCCCGTGGTGGAGGAAGCGTCGCCGGCGATGCCTTCTGGGTCGGGCCCACGATTGCCGCGGTAGAGCCGCCAGCGCGATCCGGGTTTGAGGATGTCCAGACCGCCGCCAATTTCCCCGCCGCCGACCTGGTCGCTCTCCGCGGCGGGTTGCGGAGCGAGCCCTTCAAGGCTGCTGCCGATTTCGCCGCCGCCGGGCATATCGATCGCCGCTGCCGGCTGCGACTCTTCTTCGACCATTGCCCCGTGGCTGTCCTCTTCATCGCCGTCTGGCGGGTCGGTCGGCGCTGTCGACTCCAAAGGGATTGCGCCGTTCTCCCGGTTGAGTTTGAGCATAAACTCCGAGGCGGCGTGCTCCAGCGTCTCGATCACCGCGAATTCGGCGTCGAGCGCCTTTTTCTCCTCGGCATATCTCGTTTCGATTTCGGCCGGCGCAGCTGGAGCTGTTCTTTGGCTCGCTGGACGTTGTTCGAGGTGATGTTCCACATGTCATGACCACGCAATGTGGGATGCGATACCCCCGATTTTGGCCATAACCATGTTGACAGAAGGTTAAGCGGGTTCGCATTTGCATGAATATCGCCAGCGACCAATCGAGCGGCCACGCCGAGCATGCCGCAGCCGAGCGATCAACAAAGCCGCTCCGTCAACCCTTCGTCAATAAAGGTGGCCGAAAATCCTCCTCAGGGGCGATCGACAGGCGGTACGTCGCGCTGAGCAGCTGAGCTGGAGACTACAGTGAGCGAAACCCGGGAAGATTCCTCGCAAAACAATACTGAAATCGAAGTAATCGACGCCAAGGAAAGGTGGAGCGAATATCGGCTCGCCGATGGCACCACCATGCGAATCAAATCGGTGGTGATTGCAGTGTTTCGCGAAGACGGCCACCAAACGCCGGATGGCGAGCCGGTCTACAACATGAAATCCACGCTGATCACCGATATCAGGACCTCGCCTAGACCGGAAACATAAGATGAATGGCCTCAAGATCATCAATTCGAATACGTGGACGCCTTCGAGGTTGGTTTCATCGGGATTGCATCCGACCACCACAACATCGGGCCTCAATACGAAAGCGGAAGAGCTGGTCACGACGGAAATTACGGCGTCGATAACGAAGGTCAGCCTGGAGCGGACCGCTGCGTCACGACTCCTCAGCACCCGCTCGCGACGCTCGCTATGGGCTAGGGTTCAGGATGCCATGTCGGTGGAAGGCATGACAGCGACGCGCGAAGCACCGGGGAAGCAGCCCTTCGTCGCTGCGAATGGCGACAGCCCCGCCGTGGTAGCGGATGCGGACGGCCTCGCCGCCGCAGCAAATGGAGACGGAGCCAGCGATGCGGTGAATGCGGACGGCCCCAGCGATGCGGCGAATGCGGACGGTCTCGCCGACGCACCTGCGGCTTCGCTTCCCGAGCCGACATCGGGGACCTCGAGGGTCGAGTTGACCATTGACTCGCTGCGAACTTATGAACTCGTAAAACCAATTCCGGTTTTTGTAGAATCGTTGGGAGAAAGGCATTATGTCGCGGAAGTGCCGGACCTGAACATCACCACTTCCGCAAGCAGCCTAAGTGAGATACTCATTGTCCTGAAAGATAGTGTCACGCAAACGTATGATAAACTTCGCATTAGGAGAAGTTTGGATCCGGAACAAGCAAGACAACTAAAAATGCTGGAGAAATATATTGGCAAATCGAAGCGGGGTTGGCTCGACCGACGGTGATGCGCAACCGCCAATGGCGGCGCAGCGGAGTGGCAACCGCTCCTTGCGCTAATCGCCTGCGCGCCTGAGTTTCGTTCCGGTGTACCGCGCCGGCGGGCGGCGCAACGCCCAGAAAGCGACACAGCCGCAAACATAAGCGGCGATCGACAGGGTGAAGGCGAGCTCGTAGCTGCCGGACAGATCGAAGATCCAGCCCGCCGCCCATGAGCCGGCGGCGGAGCCGATGCCGCTGCCGATCGTGATCACGCCGAGAATGGTGCCGAGCTGGCCGCCGGGGAAAAGGTCGGCGGTTTTGGCGGTAATAGCGGGTCCTCGGGCGCCCCAGGTCAGCCCGAAAAAGCAGGCGAACAGCCATAACAGCCAGCCCTGGGACGGTCCGGTGATGAACAGGGCGCAGACGACGCCGATGATCGAAATACCGTAGGCGAGGATCGCCGCCGCTTCGCGGCCAATATAGTCGGAGAGTGTGCCGGTGAAGATCGTGCCGGCGATCGCCAGGAAACTGCCCATCCCCAGCACTTCGGCGGCGTAGAGCTTGTCGAAGCCGCGGTCGACGGCAAAGGCCAGCTGATGCAGCGAAACCAGAAAGCTGCCGAGCCCGGTGAACAGGTAGACCGCGAACAGCAGCCAGAAATGCGGCGTGCGCACGGCTTCGGCCAAGGTCCAGTTCGGCGACGGCAAGGTCACCGGGGCCGAAAGCGGCTGACGCGACAGGTTGGAGCCGGGGCGGCGGCGGAGAGGAAGTATCGGCGCGGCGAAACAGCATCACCAGCGGCACCATCATCGCCGCCATGAAGCCGGCCTGGACCAGATAGGTCTGGCGCCATCCGACCGACGAGATCAGGAACTGGACCAGCGGAGCCGAGACGGCTCTGGCGAAACCGTTGGCCGACTGGACGACCGAGATCGCCATCCCGCGCCGGCGCACGAAGCGCCGCGACAACAACGGCACAAACACCACCAGACCCAAGCAGTTGGCGCCGATGGTCATGACCACCCCGTAGAGGGCGATGATCTGCCATAGCGCCGACATAAAGGCGCAGCCCAGCAGTCCGAAGATCAGCAGGCTGCCGCCGAGCAAAAGCAGGCGCAGCGGCCCGAGGCGATCGACCAGCCCGCCGACCAGAGGCGAGCTGGCGCCGGCGACAAGCTGCGAGACCGAATAGGCGACCGAGGTCTCGGCCCGGCTCCACGCGAAGTCCTGAATGAACGCGACCAGAAAGACCGCATAGGAGTGCATCAGCCCGGCGCTGACCGTGAAGGCGGAAAAGGCGCCCCCGAGCAGCAGCCAGTCAGAGCGCCCTCCCCTGCGCCCGGCGGCGCCGGGGAGATCGGGCGGAGGCCGCACCTCGTCGCCGGGGTCTGACCTGTGCGGTCGGATCATCGCTGTCGTCTCTTCGTCGGTGGGTCGAGCCGGGCGCTTGACCGGGCCCCGGGCATGGCGCACTGATCCGCGGACGCTACCGCGAAATCAAGGAGCGCGCGCCGATGCTGACCGCGGAGCAGGTAGAACGATATCGCTGGGACGGCTACCTGTTCCCGCTGCCGGCCCTCTCACCCGATGAACTGACCGCGTGCAACGAGGGCCTCGGCCGCTTCGAGCACTGGCTTGGCTCGCCGCTGACCGAAGGCGACCGTAAATGGCGCTCGGCCGGTTATGTCCTTATGCCTTGGGTCGACGCGCTGGTGCGCCATCCCCGCATCCTCGACGCGGTTGAAAGCGTCATCGGCCCCGACATTCTCGTCTACACCAGCACCTTTTTCATCAAGGAGGCGCGCTCCCCGACTTTTGCCGCTTGGCACCAGGACGCGACCTATTTCGGCCTCGACCCGCATCAGCACGTCACCGCCTGGGTGGCGCTGACCGACGCGACCAGCGAGGCCGGGTGCATGGAGGTCGTGTCGTCGCGGGGCATGCCGAGGCAGCTGCGTCACGCCGCCCTCGGTCTCGAGCACAGCATCAACGGCGGCGGCCAGGCGATCGTCGAGCCCTTCGATCAGGCAGGCGGGGTCGCGATGGCGCTCCGTGCCGGCGAATTCTCGCTGCACCACACCCTCGCCCGCCATCGCTCCGCGCCGAACCGGGCCGGGCATCGCCGGATCGGACTGGGTATCAGCTATATTCCTGCGCATGTGCGGACGATCGGCTCGCACCGGTTGCCGGCGTTACTCGTCCGCGGTCATGACCGCTTCGGCCATTTCGACCTGCTGCCGCCGCCACGGAACGAGCTCGACCCGGTTGCGATCGAACGTCATGAACAGGTCTATCGCCGCTATCGCCTGAATTACGCCGAGCAAATGGAATTGCACGATCGCAGCTTCGCCGCGGCTTAGCTCTCCTGGCGGGCCGCTCACGGCAACAAGACCGACGAGAACCTGATGATCGCCCGCCCTGCCCGTGCACTGGCCGCGACCTGAAAACTGAAAGCAAAAGAGGGTAGAAAAGCCTCCTCGCACCGCGCTCGGCAACGCGGCGGCAACTGCCGGGGTCACGACGCGCTGCGCATATCCGCAATGATTTGCGCCGCCGCGGCGGCGGGATCGGGGCTTTTGACGATCGGGCGGCCGATAACGAGGTAATCGGCCCCCAAGGCGATTGCTTCGGCCGGGGTGCCCGAGCGCTTGTGGTCGTCGCGCGCGCTGCCCGCCGGCCTGACTCCTGGGGTTACGACCAGCAGACCCTCGGCGTCCGCGGCGCGGCGGATTGCGTCCGGGTTATCCTGCGGCGCCGCGATAATCCCGTCGCAGCCCCAGGTTATGGCCGCTCTAGCACGCTCGACGATCAGCTCGTGGAGGCTGCCGCGATAGCCAAGCTCGCGCAGCCCGTTCGCGTCGAGGCTGGTCAATACCGGCACCACCAAAATCTTCAAATTGCTGCGCGCTTTGCCCTCGGCGGCGGACTTGATGATTTCGTCGTCGCCGTGGACGGTGACAAAGCTGATGCCGCGCTCGGCCGCGCGTGCGACGCCCTGTTTTACGGTCTCTCCGATGTCGAACATCTTGGTGTCGAGAAAGATGCTTTTTCCTTGGGCCACGAGATCGTCGAGCAGCCGGTCGAAACCGGCGGCGTATTGCAGCCACAACCCGATCTTGAAGAACGAAACCACCCCGTCGAGCCGAGCCACCAGCGCGCGCGCCTGGGCGACGGTGGGCACGTCGAGGGCAACGATCAGCCGGTCTTCGATCCGTTCGGGAACTTCACGAAGGGGGACCACGCCGTCTCTGCTGAATACTGTCATCGCCGCGAAAAATAACGCAGCTAGCGGGCGATGGCCAAGCTCAAGTCATTTTCGCCGCTGCTCGGGGGAGCAGATTTTGGAGGATCCCGAGGTCTCCTTTCGCCGCACGCCGAAAGCTTCGCGGGGATACCGCGGCAACCCGATGAAATGTCCGCACAAAGTTGGACAGGTCGCCAAACCCGACATCGAGCGCGATCTCGGTGATCGACCTTGTATCGTCGGCCAATAGCCGCGCCGCCCGGCGCAGCCGCGAGCGAATCAGGTACTGGTGCGGGGTCACGCCCAGGACCTTTGTGAACAGCCGCAGGAAATGAAACGAGCTGAGCCCGAACTCCCCGGCTGTGCTCTCGAGATCGATCGGCTCATGCGCGTTCGCGTCGATCCACAGCGCCGCCTCCACAGCACGGCGGCGATCGCATGCCCGGACTTCTGCCGGTCGTTGCGGCCGTCCGGAGAGGATTTCGACGAAGCGCGACGCGAGCAGCATCCCGATTTCGTCGAGGCCGACCTCGCTCCTACCCTCGACGGCGGCCTGGGCCAACTCGCCGAGGACCATCAGCTCGGGTAGCGGCGGGACATAGACCGACTGCCAGATATCGCGCCGGTACCCGACCATTTCGACCAACGCCGGCGCGGGATGAAACGACAGACATTCATCTCCGCCGCCATGTTCGTGGGTGCAGATATATTCGTCACCGGGATGGCCGATCAGGATCGACCCAGTCACCAGCTCGAACGATCCACCCCGGGCGCGGCAACCAAAGTTGCCGTCGCGCACGTAGGAAATCGAAAAGCTGTCATGAAGCTCGACGAAGGGCGCGTCGTCCGGTCCGGCCCAGCATCGGTGGTCGATGACCGAGATCGCTTGGTTCCGGAAAACCAGGTGGGACAGCATGCGGCCACTATCCGCTATTGACGTGTAGCCGGGACCGCCGCGGTCAGCGTTTCACCAGGCGAGCAGGTCAGGCCTGCTCGGCGCGGTTGCGACGCAACCGCTCCTTGCTTTCGGCCGGCCAGACATCGTCGATCCGGTAAATCGTTTCGAACGCCGGCACGCCTTCCGGCAGAGCCAGCCACGGCAGCTTGCTCCGCGTAAATATATGAACATCCGGCGTGACCGCTTCCGGAGCGTCGAGCGTCCCGGCGCGCACGAACAGGCAGTCGCTGGGGACAATGTGGTAGCGGCTCCACAAGGTGGTGCCGCACGTCGCACAAAAGGATACGTCGTGGGCCTTTCCGGAGCCGCCCGCCAACCGGTACGACTTCAGAGTTGCCGGATTGCTTTCGACAAATCTCCCTTCGATCCAGAGGTTGATCGCGAACGGACCGCCGGTCAGACGCTGGCAATCGCGACAGTGGCAGGCGTGCACGATCAACGGATTGGCGGTCAACTGGTATCGGATCGTACGGCACGCGCACCCGCCCTCTAGGTTCATAGCGTCTCCTCGGCGGGCTCTAGCGGTATTGCCTTGCGCGCCGTCTCGCGTTCCACCACTCGCCATAGATACCAGCTCGCCACCGTCCGGTAGGGCTTCCATCGTTCGCCAAAGGCTGCGAGTTCTTTCGGCGACGGCATCGCGCGGTCGTAAGCGATCCCGAAACCCTTGCGGATGCCATAATCATCCACCGGCAGCACGTCCGGACGGCCGAGCCGGAACATCAGCAGCATTTCCGCCGTCCAGCGGCCGATGCCGCGAACCTTTGAGAGCCGTTCGATAATGGCCTCGTCCGGCAAGTCACGGATCTCGGCCAATGTGGGGATCGCACCGTCCTCGCCCTTTTGCGCGAGATCGCGCAGCGAAAGCAGCTTCGACCCCGAAAGCCCGACACCGCGCAGCGTTTCGTCGGGCAGGCGAAGCATTCGCCGGGCTGACGGTTCACCGCGCGGGAAGAGAGCGCACAAGCGCGCGAAAATAGCCGCCGCAGCCTTGCCGTTCAGCTGCTGGTTCACAATCGCTCGGGCGAGTAACGCAAAGAGGCTTGCCGCCGGCCTGAGGCGCATGCAGAACGGGCCGATCTCGTCGATGGCGCGCGCCAATACCGGGTCCGACGCACGCAGATGGGCAATAGCGCGGTCCAGATCGAAGCCGAACGCCTCGTCGTCATCCACGGCCGGGGTTGCGCCGTTCAAAGGCGCGCCTTCGATCTCCAGCATCCGCCGCTTGGTCTCGACGCCGCCCTGCGCTGAAAACCCGCCGATCTTGCCGCCGGCGGCGAGCACGCGATGGCAAGGTACGACGATCGGGAACGGGTTGCGCCCGAGCGCCTGCCCGACGGCGCGTGCTGCGCCGGGTACGCCGGCGCGCTTGGCGATGTCGCCATAGGAGAGCGTGTTGCCCGGCGGAATGGCCCGGGCGGCCTCATAGACGCGGCGGTGGAACTCGGGCACGCCATCCATGTCGAGGGCGATGGTCGACAGAGTCGCACGCCTCGCCGCGCAGCAGCGCACCGATGCCGTCGACCGCGCGCTGCACCTCAGGGGGCGGGACCGCCTCCCCGGCTGCCGGAAATCGATGGAGCATGCGCGCGCGTATTTCCGGCTCGCCTGCCTCGGGGAGTTGCACGCCGGCAATCCCGCGTTCGCCCCAGGCGATGCCGCACCGGCCGATCGCTGTGTCGAAGAGCGCAAAACCACTTGCCGTCATGACCCGATCCTAACACCCGCGGCAGCCTCGCTACTTGGAGAATCTTGCTGTGCAAGATGCTGGTTAGCCGCCGGTCGCCCCGCGGAAGGCGCGTTCGAATTTTGCGAATTCGTCGGCGGAGGCGTCCGAGACGGCCCAGTAGCCGAGATCGCCTTCGTTCCAATGGTGCAGGGTATAGCCGCGACGGCTGACGGCCTCGGCATGATCGCCCGGCCTGGTTGGCAGCACGAAAACATTGATGACGTGTTTGCCGGCCCGGTAGACCAGCGCCGGGACCGGTTTTCCTTGGATCAGGTCGAGGCGTCCGCCGATCAGCGGAAAGCCGTCGGCGGCGAGATCGACGCCCGGTGGCGACAGATCAGTGCGCCCTGCGAACCACGGCTTGACCGTGTGCTTATCGGACGAGGCGACATCGGTCAGGTGGTTGCCCAACAGCGATCGCAGGTGGCTGTCGATGACCTCGTTGGCGACAGCGTTTTCCTGCCGCTCGCCGGTCAGCAAAAAAGTGCCACCGGAGCCGACCGCGACCGCGAGCAGGATCGAGGCGGCATAGGCGAGCCAACCGGACGCGCGCATCGCCGTCGGCCGGGCTGCGGCCGCCTCGCGCCGCACCGCCAAACGCACGCTCGAACGCAACGCCTGGGGCGCGCGATAGACCGGGGCGGTGCGGCGGATCCCGGCGCGCAGGTGCTCCAGCGCCGCCGCTTCGGGGCCGCACTCGGCGCAGTCCTCGATATGATCACGGAGCAACGACCGCTCGACCTCGGCAACCTCGCCATCGAGATAGGCGTCGAGAAGCGGGCGCACCTCCTCACACCGCATCGCTCACATCCTTTCCATCCCAGTCCCGGCGTAGCGCCGAGCGGGCGCGGTGGAGGCGCGACATTACCGTCCCGATCGGCACTCCTGTCACCTCGGCGATCTCGCGATAGCCGAGCTCTTGCAACTCCCGCAATACGATCGCTTCGCGCAGTGGCACGGGGAGCGCCTCGATCAGCCGGTCGAGACGCCGCAGATCCGATCGGTTCAGCAGCAGCGCCTCGGTATCGCCCGGCCCGTCCGGCGCCGCCGCCACCGCCTCGTCGAGATCGGCCGCGGTTTCGAGCGGTATAACCTCCGCCGGCCGGTTGCGCTCCAGCCAGCTGTAGCAGGTGCGCCGCACGATCCGAAGCAGCCAGCTTTTGGCGTCGCCCTCGCGATAGCTGTCGAAATAGCGGAACGCTCTCAGATAGGCCTCCTGCACGACATCGGCGGCGTCGGCATCGTTGCGGGTCAGCCAACGGGCCAGCGAATAGGCGGCGTCGAGATGGGGCATCACCACCGCCTCGAACCGGCTTTGCTGCCGCCGCTGCGCAATCCAGCCCATGCGTTCATTCTACCTCACCACGGTGCAGACCGCAGCGGACAAGCGTTTATTCCGCGCCGGGCGATCAAGCGGGACGCCATCGCGCTGACCATCGGGGCGGTTGCAATCGCCGCGGCCGGACACCACACTCAGCGGACGCAGGAAAGGATCACGCCGATGGAAATGACGGGCGAATTTCGCATCCCCGCGCCGCGCGAGCGCGTCTGGCAGGGGCTCAACGACCCTGAGATTCTGAAGCAGGCGATCCCCGGCTGCCAGACGATCGAAAAGGTGTCGGACACCGAATTCGTCGCCAAGGTCGTCGCCAAGGTCGGACCGGTCAAGGCGACATTCGGCGGCAAGGTCAATTTGACCGACCTCGACCCGCCGAAGGCCTACACGATCTCGGGGGAAGGCACCGGCGGCGTCGCGGGTTTCGCGAAGGGCAGCGCCAAGGTCCACCTCGACGCGGACGGCAGTGAAGCGACCGTGCTCCATTACGAGGTTCAGGCCCATGTCGGCGGCAAGCTCGCGCAGATCGGCTCGCGCCTGATCGACGCGACCTCGCGCAAGATGGCGGATGATTTTTTCGCTCACTTCGCCGCGGTGGTGGCGCCCGAGCCGGCGGAGTCGCCCCAGTCCAACGGTGCCGCAGCCACGGCGAGGCGGTGCAGATGGCGCCCGCCGCCGTCGAGCCGACGCCGGCCGAGCGCGAAACCGCGACCGCCGGCAGCACCCCCACCCGCAGGTTATCGCCGGCGGTTTGGGTCACCGGGCTGACCGCGGTCGTCGCCCTGATGCTCTATTACTTTACCCGCAACGGCGGGGTGCGCTAGCCAAAGCGGCGGCATCCGGGAACGCCTTGACCAAAGGCGCTTCCCGGAACAAAACTCCGGCAGGCTGCTGCCGCCGCTGACGGCGATGATTTGTGATCCAGGGAGGGTTCGATGCAAAAGACGGTAAGCCTCACCGTGAATGGTAAGCCGGTTTCGGCGACGGTCGAGGGCCGCACCCTCTTGGTGCAATTGCTGCGCGAACATCTCGGGCTGACCGGGACCCATGTCGGCTGCGACACCAGCCAATGCGGCGCCTGCGTCGTGCATGTCGACGGCGAGGCGGTCAAGTCTTGCACGCTCCTGGCGCTGCAGGCCGAGGGCCGCTCGGTGCTGACGATCGAAGGGGTGGCGACCGGCGACACCCTGCACCCGATGCAGGAGGCGTTTCGCAACAACCACGCGCTGCAATGCGGGTTCTGCACCCCCGGCATGGTCATGAGCGCGCTCGACCTGGTCAAGAACAACCCCAATCCGACCGAGCGCGAGATCCGCGAATATCTCGAAGGCAATCTCTGTCGCTGCACCGGCTATCACAACATCGTCCTGGCGATCGCCGAGGGCGCGGCGGTGATGCGCGGCGAGGCGCCGCCAGCCAACGTCCATGGGGCGGCGGCGGAGTAGGCCGATGACTACGGTCGGAACGCCGGTCCGGCGGCGCGAGGATTACCGCTTCCTGACCGGGCAAGGCACCTACACCGACGACATCGACCGTCCGCACCAGCTCCACGCCTATATCCTGCGCAGCCCGCACGCGCATGCGCGGATCACCGGGATCGACACTTCCGCGGCGGCGTCAGCCCCTGGAGTGGCGGCAATCTATACCGGCAAGGACATGGCGGCCGACGGCGTTGGCGGGCTGCCCTGCGGCTGGCAGATTCATTCGAAAGACGGCTCGCCGATGGCCGAGCCGCCGCACCCGCCGCTCGCGGTCGACCGCGTGCGGCATGTCGGCGACCCGGTCGCGGTGGTCATCGCCGAAACCCTGGCTCAGGCCCGCGAGGCCGCCGAACAGTTGCGCGTCGATTATGTCGAGGAGCCCTCCGTCGTCGACCCGGCCGAGGCGCTCAAGCCGGGCGCACCGCAAGTCTTCGCCGAAGCGCCGGGCAATCTCTGCTACGACTGGCATTTGGGCGACCTCGCCGCGGTCGATGCCGCTTTCGCCAAGGCGGCGCGGGTCGTCAAGCTCGACCTCGTCAACAATCGGCTGGTGCCCAACGCGATGGAGCCGCGCGCGGCGATCGGCGAGTTCGACCGCGCCACCGGCGACTACACGCTCTATACGACGAGCCAGAACCCGCATGTGATCCGCCTGCTGATGGGCGCCTTTGTATTGCACATCCCAGAGGCCAAATTGCGGGTCGTCGCCCCCGATGTCGGCGGCGGCTTCGGCTCGAAGATCTATCATTACGCCGAAGAGGCGATCGTGACCTGGGCCGCCGGCAAGGTGCGCCGGCCGGTCAAATGGACCGCCGAGCGGTCGGAAAGCTTTATGTCCGACGCGCATGGCCGCGACCACGTGACCCATGTCGAGCTGGCGCTCGACGCGCAGGCGAAGTTCCTGGCGCTCAAGGTTTCGACGATCGCCAATATGGGCGGCTATCTGTCGACCTTCGCGCCGTGCATCCCGACCTACCTCTACGGCACCCTGCTCGCCGGCACCTATACGACCCCGGCGATCTATGTCGAGACCAAGGCGGCGTTCACCCACACCGTCCCGGTCGATGCCTATCGCGGCGCCGGCCGGCCCGAGGCGACGTTTCTGCTCGAACGCATCGTCGATCTCGCCGCCGACGAGATCGGCATGGACCCGGCCGAATTGCGCCGCCGCAACTTCATCCCCGCCGACGCCTATCCCTACCAGACCCCGGTCGCGCTGCAATACGACAGCGGCGATTACGGGACGACCCTGGAACTGGCGCTGAAGGCGGCGGATTACGCCGGCTTCGAGGCGACGGCGCCGGGAGGCGTTGGCGCGCGGCAAGCTGCGCGGCATCGGCATCGCCACCTATATCGAGGCGTGCGGCATCGCCCCCTCGGCCGTGGTCGGCTCTTTGGGCGCGCGCGCCGGCCTCTACGAAAGTGCCGCTGTCAGGGTCCACCCGACCGGCAGCGTGTCGATCCTGACCGGCTCGCACAGCCACGGCCAGGGGCACGAGACGACATTCTCGCAGCTGGTCGCCGACCGGCTCGGCATCCCGATCGAGAGCGTCGAAATCGTCCACGGCGATACCGCCAAGATCCCCTATGGCATGGGCACTTACGGCTCGCGCTCGCTGGCGGTCGGCGGCTCGGCGATCGTCAAGGCGATGGACAAGGTGGTCGCCAAGGGCCGCAAGATCGCCGCCCACCTGCTCGAAGCCGCCGAGGCCGATGTCGAGTTCGCCGACGGCAAGTTCAGCGTCGCCGGCACCGACCGCTCGAAGAGTTTTGGCGAGGTGGCGCTGACCGCCTATGTGCCGCACAACTACCCTGAGGATTTGGAGCCGGGACTCGACGAGACCTCGTTTTACGACCCGAAGAACTTTACCTATCCATCGGGCGCGCACATCGCCGAAGTCGAGATCGACCCCGAAACCGGGCAAGTAGCGGTCATCAACTTTACCGCGAGCGATGATTTCGGCCGCATCGTCAACCCGATGATTGTCGCCGGCCAGGTCCATGGCGGGCTGGCCCAAGGCATCGGCCAGGCCTTGCTCGAAGGCTGCGTCTACGACAAGGAGACCGGACAGCTGTTGACCGGCTCCTACAACGACTATGCGATGCCGCGCGCCGACGATCTGCCGGCCTTTGCGCTGTCGACCAACGTGACCCTGTGCACGCACAACCCGCTCGGCGTCAAAGGCTGCGGCGAGGCCGGGGCGATCGGCGCACCGGCGGCGATCACCAACGCCCTCGTCGATGCGCTGAAACCGCTCGGGGTTCGGCATTTCGACATGCCGGCAACCCCCGAAAAACTGTGGCGCGTGATCCAACAGCACCGCCAGCCGCTCGCCGCGGAATAGGGAGAGCGTTCCAAGCATTCGATCTCAACTCAACCGTCACCGTCGTCATGGCCGGGGCTTGACCCGGCCATCCACGCCTCCCGGTGCGAGCAGATGAGGGCTTCGTGGATGCCCGGAACGAGTCCGGGCATGACGGTCAACAGGAACACCCGGGAGAGCAGCGATGTACGAATTCACCTACCACAAGCCCGCGAGCCTCGACGAGATCGCGAACTTCCTCGGCGCCAATGAGGAGGCCAAGCTCGTCGCCGGCGGCATGACCTTGATCCCGACCTTGAAGCTGCGTCTCGCCAAACCGTCGGATCTTGTTGATCTCGCATCGATCCCGTCCTTGCGCGGCATCACCGATGCCGGCGACGCGATCGTGATCGGCGCAATGACGCGGCACGCCGAGGTCAACCGCTCGCCGGTCGTCAAGCAGGGGATCCCGGCCTTGGCGGCGATGGCCGGCATGATCGGCGACCCGGCGGTGCGCAACCGCGGCACGATCGGCGGCTCGATCTCGAACAACGACCCGGCGGCCGATTATCCTGCGGCCCTTGTCGCCCTCGGCGCCACCGTTCACACGACCAAGCGTGAGATCCCGGCCGAAACCTTTTTCACCGGCATGTTCGAAACGGCGCTCGAACCGACCGAGATCGTCACCTCGGTCAGGTTCCCGAAAACGCAAAGCGCCAATTACCAGAAATTCAGGAACCCGGCCTCGCGCTATGCGATCGTCGGCGTCTTCGTCGCCCGCACGCCAGGCGGCGTCCGCGTCGCGGTAACCGGCGCCGGCCCCTGCGTGTTCCGCGTCCCCGCGATGGAGACAGCGCTCGCGGCCTCCTTCACCCCCGACGCGATCAAGGACATCGCCATCCCCGACACCGGTCTCAATTCCGACATCCACGCGTCAGCCGAATACCGCGCCCACCTCGTCAACGTGATGGCCCGCCGCGCCGTCGCCGCCTGCGGGTAGGCCTCGCAGCGGCGGAAGCCTCAGGCTCTAAAGAGCGCTGGTCAGTGATATCCGTGGCGCAACTTGCCGCGGAACAGCCAATAGATGGTTATCGTGTAGATCGCGATGACCGGCAGGACAAACACGCCGGCGCCCCAGAACAGGAAAGATAGCGAAGAGTCCGGTGCGGCGGCGTTGGCGACCGTGACCGTGTAGGGAATCATGTACGGCCAGAACATCACCGCCAACGACAGGAAGGCGGCGACGAAGAACCCGACCGTCAGCGCATAGGGCCAGCCGTCGCGGCGACGTTTGGCGGCGCGGAACACGCCCGCCATCGCCAATAGTGCCAGCAACGGAAAGACGAAGCCCCAGGGGCGGCCGAGAAATAAAACGCCGGTTGCTCGCGTACGTGCAGCGAACGCGGCAATCGCGGCCAAGCCCAGCACCACCAGCACCGCACCGGCAAGAAAGGGAATGCGCCGCCATGCCCATTCGCGCAGCGCGCCCTCGGATTTGAGGGTCAGCCAGCCAGCGCCGAGCAGCGCATAGCCGAGCGCCAGTCCGATGCCGCACGCCACCGGCAGCGGCGCCAGCCACAAAAACGGGCCTCCGGCATACTGTCCGTCAACCACCGGAATGCCGCGGATCATCGCGCCCACAGCGGCGCCTTGGACAAAGGCGACAACCAGCGAGCCCACAAAAAAACCTCGGTTCCACAGCGCCCGGGCATCGTCGCGGATGCGGAATTCGAAAGCGACCCCGCGAAAGATCAGCCCGAACAACAACAGCAGAACCGGAATGTAAAAGGCTGACAAAAACACCGCATAGACGATCGGAAAGGCCGCGAACAGCGACGCCCCGATGACAATGAGCCAGGTCTCGTTGCCGTCCCAGAACGGCGAGATGGTGGCCATCATCTCTTCGCGCAGCGCCACGTTGCCGGTGGCGCCGAACAGGATGCCGACGCCGAGGTCGAACCCGTCGAGCACCACATAGATGAGGATCGCTGCGGCGATCACCGCCGCCCAGAACAGCGCCAGGTCCGACGGCGCGAGCGCGCTCATTTATCGCCTCCCTGCATCGCCAAAGCCATCGGCCGCTGCGGCGATACCGCCTCGGGCTGCTGCGCCGGCCCCTCGCGCAACAGCCGATAAATGTAGTAGAGGCCGAACGCGTAGATGATCGAATACACGGCGATATAGCTCAGCAGCGAAAACATCACGGTGCCGGTGGTCAGGGATGGCGTTACCGCATCTGCGGTGCGCAGCAGTCCGTAGACCACCCAAGGCTGGCGTCCGACTTCGGCGGTGAACCAGCCCGCGATCACGGCGACGAAACCACTTGGGAAGGACACCAGCGCGACCCATAAAAACCAGCGCGTTGTTTCGAGCCGGTCGCGCCAGCGCAGCCACATGCCCAGCCAGGAAACTGCCAGCATGATCAGGCCGAGGCCAACCATCAGCCGAAACGTCCAGAACGGGATGAACACTGGCGGACGGTCCTGGGGCGGGAAGGCGTCGAGCCCGACCTCGCGCGAGTCCCAGGTTCCGGAGGCAATAAAACTGCCAAGCTTCGGGATCGTGATCGCGAACAAGTTGCGCTGCGCCGCTTCGTCAGGGATGCCGATCAGCACCTCGCTTGCCGGCTGCTCGGTGTGCCAGCGCGCCTCGATCGCCGCGAACTTGGCCGGCTGGTAATGGTGGACGTAGTCGCCGACCAGGTGGCCGAATACCAACTGCACCGGAATCAGCACTGCGACTAGCGCCAGTCCCCAATTCAACATCATCCGGCCTTCGCGCAAATGGGTACGGCGCAACAGATACCAGGCGCCTGACGCGATGATGCTCATACCGGTGGTCAGAAACGCCGCCAGCAGCATGTGCAACCAGCGCACCCGCATGACCGGCCCAGTGGTAATCGCCCACCAATCGGTCGGCACGAGCTTGCCGTCGATGACGGTGTGGCCGATCGGTACCTGCATCCAGGTGTTGTTGGCGAGGATCCAGAATGACGACAGCGCGGTCCCGAGTGAGACCATGCAGCAGGCGACCAGGTAAAACCAGGGCGGCGCTCGCTCGCGGCCGAGCAGCATGACGCCAAAGAAGGTGGCTTCCAGCAAAAAGGCGGTGAACGCCTCGTAGCCGAGCAACGGTCCCTGGATTGGCCCGGTGCGCGCCGCCAAAACGCTCCAGTTGGTGCCGAACTGAAAAGCCATGACGATGCCGCTGACCACGCCCATGCCAAAGGAAAGGGCGAACACTTTCAGCCAGAAATCGAAGACCCGACGATAGAGCGGGTCGCCGGTGGCGAGCCGCATGCCTTCGATCGTCGCCAGCCACGCCGCCAGCCCGATCGTGAAGGCAGGAAAGATGATGTGAAAGCTGACGACGAACCCGAATTGGATGCGCGACAGCATTACCGGGTCGAGGATCATCGCAGCCCTTCCCCCTCACAAGCGCGCCCGATCACCTCCGGCGAAACCTAAGCCAATTTACAAGCGGTCTGCTGCCCCGGCCAAGGACAACCATAGACGCTCGCGTCGCCGCCGGCGACCAGCCCGGATGTTTCAGGCCGGGCGGCCCGCGGAGCGGTTGGCCGGCCGCCCCTGGCCGCTTGGTCAGACGCCATGATATTCGGCTGAGATGTCCTTGCCGGTGTAATCCGTCAGCAGCGAAGTCGCGATGATGCCGATTACGGCACAAGCGAGGATGTACAGGGCGATTGGTTGGCTCGCATGGAAGGCGGCGAGCAGCGCCGTGGCGATGAACGGCGACGGGCCGCCGGCAATGATCGAGGCGAGCTGGTAGCCGAGCGAACTGCCGCTATAGCGCAGCCGGGGCGAGAAGCTTTCTGCGATCAACGCTGCTTCGGGGCCGTACATCGTCATGATCGGCAGCCCCGATGCCGCGATGGCGATAAAAATCAACGCCGGCACTTTGGTATCGAGCATGGCGAAGTAGACAAAGCCGAACACCGCAACAAACACGCAGCCGATTATGTACATGCGCTTGCGGCCGACGCGGTCCGACAGATGCCCGGCGCACGTCACCCAGAGGAAGCTGAGAACGGCGGAGACGAGCACGGCGATCAACAGAAAATTGCGCGAGGCGCCCAGGACCGTCGTCCCATAAGTGAAGACGAAAGCGCCAAAGATGTAGCCCGGCGCTTGCTCCGGCATCCGCAACAAGGCGGTCAGCGCGACCTGTTTGGGCTGGCGTTTGAGCACTTCGAGCACCGGCACGCGTTCGACGCGCTCTTCGTCAAGCACCTTCTGGAAGACCGGGGTCTCGAGAATGCCGAGCCGGATCCACAGCCCGACCGCGACCATGATGATGCTGATCAGGAACGGGATGCGCCAGCCCCAGGTCAAAAACTGGTCGCCGGAAAGCCAGCTGAACACCAGCACCGCCAGATTGGCCAGAAAGAACCCGGCCGGCGCCCCGAATTGCGGCCAGGACGAGATGAAGCCGCGATGCTGATTGGTTCGCGCCCACTCCATCGCCAGCAGCACCGAGCCGCCCCATTCGCCGCCGACCCCGATGCCTTGGATCAAGCGGATGACGGTCAACAAAACGGCGCCCCAGACGCCGATGCTCGCGTAGCCTGGGACGAGACCCACTGCGACAGTGGCCAGACCGGTCACCAGCAAGGTCACGATCAAGGTTGCCTTGCGGCCGATGCGATCGCCCCAGTGGCCGAATATCGCCGCGCCGATCGGCCGGCCGACAAAGCCGATGAAAAAAACGCCGAACGCCTGCAGTACGCCGATCAGCGGGGAAGATCCGGGGAAAAAAAGCTTGCCAAAGACCAGCGCGGTCACCTGGCCGTAGAGCAGGAAGTCGTACCACTCGATCGTGGTGCCGACCGTGCTGGCGATCATGGCGCGGCGCAAATGCGCGCGATGCTCGGTTTCGGAAAGCCCGCTGCCAGCGGCCATTTCAGCTGTGGTCATTTTGTTTCCCCCTTACTGCCGGGCGATTTGCATATGCCCGTTGTTGCTCCTCCCGGCACGCAATACAGCCGGCGTCGCTTGTTTCGTGATAAGGTTAACAGCGGCAGAGAGCTCTGCCAACCGGCGCGCATAGGGTGCGGGACGCGCGACAGCCTTCAAGCTGCGTCGTATTCGGCCGAAATGTCGCGATTGGTATAGTCCGGCAGCAGCGCCGCCGAGATCGGTTGCAGGATCGCTCGGCAAAATAGGGAAAGCGCGCTAGTGACCGACGCGATGGCGCCGCCAGCGGCGCCTCGCAAGGGCTCAGCTGGCGACTACCAGCAAGGCGATGCCGCCGACGATGGAGCCTCCGCCGATGACGACGCCGAGCGAGCGGTCCATCATGTGATCGACGGTAACATCGCCTGCATTGGCCGGGGCGACAGCGGCAATCACCCAGAGCAGCACGCCCAGTAAGGCAAGAGCCGCCCCAACTGCCCTGATGCGGGCTCGTCTCCGTGTGCCCCAAATCATCCGCAAACTCTCCCTTTGCCCGAATGCCGCCGGCGCGACCTTTATTTAGACTGTGGTCGGGTCCAGCGCTTCCTGATGCCAACGGAGCAGGCGGCGCCGGAGAATGGCGATGCCTTTGACCAGGCAAAATCCGGCAACCGCGATCTCGACGATGCCGGCGAACACGCCGGGTGAATCGGCAAAGCGCGACGCGGCGATCATCGCCCCGCCCAGCCCCTCCCCGCCCATTAGGATCTCGGTGACGATGGCGACGATCATCGAAACCGGCAGCGCCACCTGGAGCCCGGTCAGGATCTGCGGTAGTGCCGCCGGCAGGATGATCTCCCATAACAGCCGGCGCTCGCTGGCGCCCAGGCTGCGCGCCGACCACAGCATTTCCTTTTCGACCCCCTGAGTGCTGGTCACCGTCGCGGTGATCACCGGGAAGATCGCGCTGAACACGATCATCGTCACCTTGGACAGGTCGTAGAGGCCGAACCACAGCATGAAGACCGGCAGAAAGGCGATCTTCGGCATCGGGAAGGCGACCGAGACGATCGGATCGAAAAACCAGCGCATCGCCGCGTTACGCGCGATCAGGATGCCGAGTACGATGCCCGAGGCGCCGGCGATGGCGAAGCCGATCATGACCCGATAGAGGGTCTGGCCGAGATTGGCGGCGAGGTCGCCCGAAACCGCGTCCTGCCAGACCCGCTCGATCACGACCGAAAACGGCGGCAGCAAAAAGCTGGTCACCGCGCCGCTGCGGGCAAACACTTCCCAAGCGGCGATCACCAGGATCACCGTCAGGCCGCTGCGGATACCGCGCCCGAGGCCAAGGAGCGACTCGACCGCGAGACGGCCATACCGGGGCTCGGCCTGCGGGGCGGAGGCGGTGGCGCTGTCGAGGATTTCGCTCATTCGCGCCAGCGCAGTACCCGCTTCATCAGCATCAGATAGCCGCGGTCGGCGGCGAAACCGAGCAGCGGCCACCGTCAGCACCACCGCAAACATCGCGTCGTAAACCCCGCCGTCGCCGAGCCAGCCGATCATGTAGCCAAGGCCCTGGCGCGCGACGATCAGCTCGGTTGCCACCAGCAGCACAAAGGCAAAGGCCAGCGCAGTGCGGATGCCGGCCAGGATTTCCGGCAATGCGCTCGGCAACACCACCTGGAGCAAGGTCGTGGTGCGGCTCGCGCCCAGGCTGCGCGCCGACCAGATCAGCACCTGCTCGGCGCCCCGCGCGCCATTGTACGCACTCAGCGTGATCGGCAGCATGCAGCCGATGAAAATCAGCAGGATCTTCGAGGCGCTGCCAAAACCGAGCCACAGCACCACCACAGGGATCAGCGCCGATTTGGGCATCGGATAGACCGCCTGCACCAGCGGATTGAACACGGTCCGAACCGGTTTGTACCAGGCCATCAACACGCCCAGCACGGTGCCGCAGGCGATCGCCAGGCCGAGCCCGGCAGCCCCGCGAGACAACGAGACCACGGCGTTGTCGACGAGGTCGCCGCTCCTCAGCAAGCCCCACCAAGCGGCGAACACCCGATCGAGCGCCGGCAATTCCAACGGCGACACCAGGCCGAGCCGGGTCGCTGCTTCCCAGGCAAGCGCCAACAGCCCGATCGGCGTATAGCGCCACAACCAGGCCCGCATTTGCGCCGGCATGCCGGACCGCCGCGGCTCGGCTGGGCCGAGCGCATCAGCGCCGCGCCGGCTGCCGAGCGTCAGTTCGGGTTGGTCAAGCGCCATGGCCGTCGAGGCGCTCCTTGGCCGCCTTGATCAACGACAGATCGACGTATTTCGGGCTCACCGTGATCTTGCGCGGCAGGACGCCAAGCTCGACGTCTTCATCGATCTCCCGCTGCACCGCCGCGACATCGGGCACCAGGCCGGGCGAGTGGTAGAAATCGTGCTTGCTGAAGGCGAACTGCAGGTTTGCCTCAGGCTCATGCGTCACCGCTGCCGTCAAGGCGAGCGCCTCATTGCGGTTGGCCGGGGTCAGAAACCAGCGTACCGCGCGCATGTAGTCGGTGAAGAAATCGATCAACGCCGGCCGGTGTGCGGCAATGAAGTCGGCGCGCATACACCAAAAGACCGCCTCCGAGACGCCGTGCACCTCAGTGCCCGTGAACAGGACCCGATACTTGCCGGTCGCCATCAGGTCATGCGCGAATTGCGGCAGCAATTCGATCATGTCGACCTTGCCTTCTTCGAGCATCGCCGGCTGATTGGCGAAATTAGCCTCGACCGTGGTGAAGTCCCGGTCTTGGATGCCGTGCTTGCGCAACATCGCACGCATCGTCGAATCGGCTTCCGAGCCGATCGCGTTGGTGGCAACCCGCTTACCCTTGATATCGTTGACCGTCTTGATCGGGCCGTCTTTGGCGACGACGTACTCGCCGGGAAAGTAGCCGGGATGACCGGTCTGGATCACATCGGCGACGATCGGCACGTCGAGATGGGCGTTGGTGACCGCGAGCGCGAAAGCGGAATCCGAAAACGCGGCGATCTCGAGCTCCTTGATCGCTAGCGCCTGGATCTGCGGCGTGCTGCCGGCATAGCGCACCGGCTCGAAATTGTAGCTCTTGCCGTTGTTCGGCATGATCTCGGGGTGCCGCTTGGCCAATTCGGCGACGAGTGGGGCGAGGTGGCCCGGCGTCTCCGCCCAGCCCACGCGGATCGTCAGCGGCGCCGACTGAGCGGCGGCAAACGGAGAACCGGCGATCAGCATCGCGCCCGTCACGATGACGGCGGCAATGGCAACGATGAACCTCAGACGCATGGCCTCCCTCCGGCGTTTCCCTGTTTCAGTTCTGTTCCACGTTATCATGACCCGCCGCCGCGCTGGGCCAAGATCGCCTCGGCGCGCACCAAATTCCACACATGGTCGACCATCTCGACAAAGGGCGCCGAGCGGGTGAGCCCGGGATCTTCCTTGTCAAAGCGCGCCTCGACGATCTCCTTGATCCGGCCGGGGCGAGCCGACATGACCGCGATCCGCTCGGCCAGAAACACCGCCTCCTGGACATCATGGGTGACGAAGATCACGGTCTTGCGCGAACGCTGCCAGATGCGCAGCAGCTCGGCCTGCATCAGGCTGCGGGTCTGCGCGTCGAGCGCGCCGAAAGGCTCGTCCATCAACAAGATCCGCGGGTCGATCGCGAGCGTGCGGGCGATCGCCGCGCGTTGCTTCATGCCCCCCGAAAGCTGCGAGGGATAGCTGTCCTCGAAGCCGGCGAGCCCGACGAGCTCGATGAACTCGCGGGCGCGGCCGATCCGCTCATCGCGCGGCAGCCGCTGCTTTTCGAGCCCGTAGAGCACGTTCTGGATCACCGTCTTCCACGGAAACAGCGCAAAGTGCTGAAAGACGATGCCGCGGTCGGGGCCGGGCCCGGCAATCGGCTTGTCCTCGACCCGGATTGCCCCCTGTTCGACCGGCAGAAAGCCGCCCAACAAATAGAGGAGCGTGCTCTTGCCACAGCCGCTGGGGCCAAGCAGCGCGACGAATTCTCGGTCCTTGACCACCAGCGACACGTTGTCGAGCGCGGTTACCGGGCGGCCGCGCGGCGGCCGGTAGACATGGCTCACTCGGTCGATGACGATCTGTGCGGCTGCGTCCACGACCCCGTTCTCTCTCATCCCTGCAGCCAGACTCTGCAAGGTCCGGCGGTTCTTAGCAGAGACCGGCTGTCGGCGCGAGATGACGGAGGGCGCCGGAACCGATAGACTGAGCGCAACCCGGCAGTCTTCGAGGAGACGCAGAAATGGCGTGGAAACGCATGGTGCTGCAAATCGGCATGGGGACCGATATCCGCGGCGCGGATTATACCAAGGCGGCGGTGCGCGCCCTGCGCGACGCGCTGTGGCACAACTCGCTGAGCGTGGCCGACGCGGTCGGCCTGCCGGTCGAACTCGATGCGGGTCGAGGTCACGATCGGCGTCCCCCGCCCTGAACAGGTCGACAAGGAAGCAGTTCTGGCGGTGTTGCCGCATGGCACGGGTACGGTGCAGGTCGTCGAAGGCGGATTAGAAATCGCCAATGATTCCGGCACCAATAAGACAGTGATCGCCAACGCCGCCGCACTCGTGCGGCTCGACGTTCCATGAGGAGGCAACCAATGCCAGCAAAGCGCGTCATTCTCGAAATGGGCGCCGGCAACGATTTGCACGGCGGCGACTATACCAAGGCGGCGGTGCGCGCGGTCGCCGATGCCCTCCATCACAGCTCGCTGCCGCTGATCCGCACTTTCGCGCTCGACGCGCGCAAGATGCAGGTCGAGGTGACGATCGGCGTTCAGCACCCCGACAAGGTCGACCCAGCGGTGGTCAAAGCCGCCCTGCCGCACGGCGAGGTCACGGTCAAGATCGTCAAAGGCGGTCTCGACGTCCCCGACAACGAAACCAACGACATCGCCGTCATCGCCAGCGCCGCGATCGCCGTGCGGATGGAGCTGCCGCAAGCGGGGCGCTGAAGAAATTATCGGCTCTTCTCGTCTCCCTCCACGGGTTTCGCAATGGCGGAGAGCGTTTCGTCGGACTGCCTGCTGGCCTCCTCCACCAGCGCGGCCCAATCGTTCGGGGGATTGCCGGCTTCGAGCATTCGCCGAACGATTTCGTAGGGATCGCTCCGTGCGCCGCGCTGGCGCAAGCTGCGCTCGTCGTTGACCCACACATAGACAATCAAATGCGACCGGCTGTCGTATCGGTAGAACAAGCGGAAGCGCCCGAGAAATTTGGCACGGAACCAGTGCCGATATTCCGCGCCAAGGGTGTTGCCCTGGCGGTATTCAGGGCGCCCCGGGTCGATCGGAATCACCTCCAGCATCAGCTTCGCCAGAGCCGCCAGCAGCTTTACGTTGGCATTCAAGCGGTAACCCTTGGGATCGGCTCGGCGCGCGCGCCCGGAAGCGACGGCCAGCCTTCGCAGCTGACCGATGATCGCCTGATGAAACAGCAGAGTCCAACCGTTGACGATCACCCGCGCACTCAGAGTGCCACGTCGCCTTCCAGTTTTTCGTCGAGGTCGACCCCGCTCTCCTCGACGGCTCGGCGTAGCGCCGCGGCGACATCGGGAGGCAGGCCCGGCACGGCGCCGCCGGCCGCGATGTCCTCGGCGATCAAGCCGAGAAAGGCTGCGAGCACAGGATCGCCATGTTCCGCCGCGGGATTGTTAAGGGTCACTTGGCCGCCTTCGATCCGGTATGCGATCTTGCCGCCGCGATCGACGCCGAGCGCCTGGCGCACGGCCTTCGGCACCGTCGTCTGACCCTTGGCGGTAATCGTGCTGATCTCTTCGATGATCGAAGCCATGCTCATCCTCGCCCTATTCCGGTCGACGTAAGGGTTTTTCCTTACATCGTCAAGGGCGATAGCCGGCTATTCGCGGGCGGCGATGACGGCGATCTCGACCTTCCAGTGCGGGGCGGCGAGGCGGGCTTCGACGCAAGCTCGGCCGGGGGTGTTGCCCGGCGACACCCAGGCGTCCCACACCGCGTTCATGTCGTTGAAATAGCGCATGTCGGACAGCCAGATCGTCGCCGACAGCAGCTTCGAGTTGTCGGTGCCGGCATCGGCGAGCAACTCGTCGATCTTGCGCAATACCTCCTCGGTCTGCTGGCGCACATCCGCGGCCGGGGTATCCCCCACCTGCCCCGCCAGATAAACGGTCGAGCCATAGGCCACGGCCTGGCTCATCCGCGCTCCGACCTTGTGCCGTTCGATCGTCATATCGGCTCTCCTGTGAAAAGCTGGCGTGAAAGTGGATAGCACCTGATGGAAGCGTCCTTCGGAGCTTCCGGGGATGGTTGGGGCGCGAGCGTGCCCTACTCCTCCTCGTGACTGCCGCAAAATTCGTCTCTGAGGTTGAAGCGGGTCGGCCAGTCATTCTATTTGGCCAGTCATTCTCTACGGTGGCGCAACAGGTCGCCGGAACATATGGCACGGGGGTGGGGATGAGCGGCAACGACATGCCACAGGAGAGCCGATCTGGGCAAGCAACAGTGCGACACGGCGGATTCTATCGGTTTCATGTTCCGCATACGCATCTCTCGTCGGTATTCGGCGACGACTGGTTCGCGCTGAAGGCGGAGGCGTTTGCGCGATTCTTCGGCACTCCGGTGTTTCTGATCGCCCAGACGGTGATCGTCGCAATATGGATCCTCGTCAACATCGTGGGATGGTGGGTATTCGACGTATATCCCTTCATCCTGTTAAATCTCGCCTTCAGCCTGCAGGCTGCCTATGCGGCGCCACTGATCCTGCTGGCGCAGACGCGGCAGGCCGATCGCGACAAGGCCACGGCGATGGCCGACGCGCAGCATCGCGAGGATATCCACCAAATCAGCGAAGAGCGCCAGCGCGTCGCGGCCGAGCAGACTGCGCTGCTGGTGCGCATGCTGGATCAGAACACGCAGCTGACCGAGACAGCGAAGGCGCTGACCGAGCACATCGAGAGCCTGACCGCCGCGCTCTGTAAACACATTCTGGAGTCAAATCAGGACTAACGACGGGTAGGGGCCTGCCGGGTGCCAAGCGTCGGATTTCGACCGCTAGTGCTCAGCCCCAGACAGACAATTCAATCAACCGTCTTGGCCGGGCTTGGCCCGGCCATCCACGAGACGCGGCACAAGCCTTACCGGTTTTCGTGGATGCCCGGCACAAGGCCGGGCAAGACGATCTTGGGTGAGAGTGAAGCATCTGAATGCATCTGAGCGCTAGGGAGAGTGGGAGCTTTAGGGTCCCGATCAGTCCGGCGCACCGAGACCGCGCGCACCCGCTGACCCGCCCCGGGGTCACTCCCCGAGACACCGATCCTGACCCAGCGAGCGCCGCCGCGATCCCGAAGCCGAGCAGCGATAGTGACATTGGCTCCACCACCGTCGACGTCGACAAGGCGCTTCTGCCATTGTCATTGATGAAGTAGCCCGCGATGTTAGTCCCATTGGGTCCAACGAAGCCCATTTACACACCAAATCTTGTTGTTGCGGCAGTTCCAGGCGCAGAAAATAGCCTCGTACAGGCTCGGGATTCGAGGATGTCGTTTGAGCTTCGACTATTGTTGGCGTGCGCGAGGACCCATCCGACCCGCGACGATGAAGCCGAGATGCGCGCGATGCTGGTTGACGGCGTCGATTGGACGCGGTTCGCGCGCGCGGCGATTGCATGTGGCCTCGTTAGCCTGGCCGGTCATGCCCTCATTCGCGTCGCCCCCGACCTCGTACCCGACGACATCCTCGACGCTTTTCGCGCGACGATAGACCAAACCCGCCAGCAAAACCGATGTGTTGCTCGACACGCTTCTGGGAGTGATCGGCGCGCTGTCAAAGGCGGGCGTCGAGGCCATCCCGTTCAACGGCCCTACCCTCGCCATTGACGCTTACGGCGATCTCGGCCTTCGCCGCTTGTCGGGGAACTTGGATCTGTTTATTCGCGCCCGCGATCTTGCACCGAGCATCTCCCGTCTCCGCATCCTCGGATATGAGCGCGAAAGACCATCCACCGCAGTGCAATCCGCGCCGATTAATGGCCTCGATAGTCAGGAAAACAGCTTCAGGCACGCCGATCGGAGCGCCGTTGCGCTTTGCACGCGATTGACACCGCTGGTCACGGCGATCGATAGCGACGACGGAGGATTGTGGCGTCGGAAGCAACCTGCGCTTCGGAACGGCCGAACGGTGCTGACGCTCGCTCCGGAGGATGCCCTGCTCGTCCTGGCGGTGCGGGGCGGCAAGGAGACTTGGCGGAACATCAGGCGGGCCTGCGACATGGCCGCTTTGATCGGCTCGCACCCAGGGCTCGAGTGGAGCGCCGTCCTCGAACGCGCACAGGCGCAAGGTTGCGGCAGCATGTTCCTGCTGGCGTCGTCCCTCGCGCGTAACGTTTTCGGTTCGGCCGTTCCGGATGCGATCGCGGCTGCGGAGCGCGTCGACCCGGCCATTCAATCGACGATTGGCCGCATCGTGGCGTCATGGCAAACCGGCAAGCGGATCGAACCGCTTGGCGACGGGACGCCGTCGACGACCCCATCCGAGAGCGGATCGAGCGTGGAGCCGTGGCTGAGAAGGCGAGCGCATGCAGAGCATGCCGTCTCGATCGATCCAAGCGACGGGAGAGCCTGGAGCAGGCTCGGCGATGCGCTCAGCGGCATCAAGGAGCACGACCAGGCGATCGCCTGCTACGACAAGGCGCTCGCATTGGCGCCGGAAATTCGGGTTCTTTGGCGGAAGCGAAACGCCGCGATGATGGCGGCGGGCAAGAGCGCCGACCGGGAACTCATGCTGATACCGCAAGACGACACGGCATGGACTTTACGCGCCGGCGCGCTCTCGTTTGAGCGGCGCTACGCGGAAGCGATCGTCGCAAGCGACCGCGCGCTTCAGATCGATCCCAGGCGCCTGGCCGCTAGGTGGATCGGCATCCACGCCCGGAATAATTCTTGCGACTGGCGCAGGCGCGAGGACGACAAACGGCGGATCACCGAGAGTTCGAGGGCGGGCCGGCAATTGATCCCGCCCTTTTATCATCGAATACTGTGCGGGTCGGAAGCGGAAAGCCGTGACGTTGCGCGGATTTGGTCGACGAGAGCTGAACCTGTGGCGGAGCCCTGTTGGCGCGGCGAGCGCTATCGCCACGACAAGATCCGGATCGCTTACATCTGCGCGGAGTTTCGCGAGCATGCCGTCGCCATATTGACCGCAGGGGTGTTCGAGCAACATGACAGGCGGCGCTTTGAGATCACCGCGATTTCGTTGGGTCCCGGCGACGGAAGCGAGATGCGCGCGCGGCTCGAAGCCGCGTTCGACCACTTCATCGACGCGCAAGACAAGTCCGACGCCGAGGTCGCGGCCCTATTGCGCGCCTTGGAGATCGACATCCTCATCGACTTGAACGGCTACGCGGGCGCGTGGCGCACCGGGATTCTCGCCCGCAGGCCCGCGCCAGTCCAAGTGAGCTATGTCGGATATACCGGCACAATGGGTGTTCCGTTCATCGATTACATCATTGCCGACCGGGTGGTGATCCCCGGCGAACATCAGATTTATTACAGCGAGAAAGTGGTCTATCTGCCGCATACCTATCTGCCCGCCGACAACAAGCGCGTGATCTCGGAAACGATGCCCAGCCGCATCGAGGAAAATCTGCCGGAGGCCGGATTTGTTTTTGTCTGCTTCAACGACCCCTACAAAATCGGTCCCGAGACGTTCGATGTGTGGATGCGGCTGTTGCGCGCGGTCGAAGGCAGCGTGCTGTGGCTTCGCTGCACAAATATTGCCATGATGTATAATACGCAGCGCGAGGCCGACGCGCGGGGAATCGCTGCCGAGCGGCTGGTCTTCGCGCCGCGGCAGGCGCCGGCCCAGCATCTTGCGCGGCACCGGCTCGGCGATCTTTTTCTCGATACCCTGCCATACAATGCGCACACGACGGCGAGCGACGCGCTTTGGGCGGGGTTGCCGGTGGTGACATGCCTGGGTAACAGCTTCCCGGGCCGTGTCGCGGCGAGCCTGCTTCATGCGACCGGTTTGCCGGAACTGGTCACGGCATCGCTGGCCGAATACGAAGCGCTGGCATTGAAACTCGCGCGAAATCGCGACTGGCTTGCTGCCATCAGTAACGAGGCTCATTCAAAATCGGGATACCGAACCCCCGTTCGACACCGCCCGCATCACGCGCGATTTGGAAACCGCTTATACGGCAATGTGGGAACGGATGCAGCGCGGCGAGCCACCGGAGAGCTTCTCGGTTTAAATACCTGTTCACGACTGCTGGTATCGGCTCGACATCAAGGCACCGGGTCGCCTGCAGGCTCCCTCGAACGCGTCGGCTGAAGCGGATGCTTCAAAGCCAGAAAGTCTGTTTTGTCGGCTCGACCGCGACGAGTTTTCCATAGGCCAGCTAGCTGGTCAGTCTGGGCGGCCGTAATTGACTGTGGTCGCCCGCAGCGAGTTGCTGCAAAGCGCCTCGCGCGCGGCTGATCACGCTGTGCCAGTCTCCGGGAGTGGGCTGGCGAAACTGGCGCAGCGACGGATACCAAGGAGCTGTCGTCCCGATCCCGGGGCCAGCGGAAGTCGGTGTCGAAACGGTTCAGTACCCAAACCGGTTTGCCGAGTGCACCGGCCAGATGCGCAATCGCCGTATCGACGCTGATTACGAGATCGAGGCTGTCTATGAGAGCCGCCGTGTCGGCAAAGTCATGGAGATCCTCGGTGAAATCGTGCAACTCCATGCCCTGCGGCGGACGAGCCGCCTCGGCCGCCGGTGCACCTTTTTGCAACGAGATGAATTGCACCCCCGATATTTCGCCAAGCGGCGCCAACCTGTCGAGAGTGATCGAGCGGCGACGATCGTTGGCAATCTGGCGCGGGTTGCGCGATTCGCCCGCCAGCCCAGCACAATCCAACCCGCAGGCCGGCAAGACCGGCAAGCCGCTCGCGCCAGTGAGCAACATCCGCCGGGTCTGCCGTGAGATAGGGCGTTGTCGCCGGAATGGTTTCCAGCGTGGTGCCGACGGCATGCGGCAGGCTCATCAACGCGCACCACAGATCAAAGGAAGGCGGCCGGTCGTCCTAAGCAATGATCTCGCTTACGCCAGGCAGCCGGGACAGCAATCTCACCAGGGACGGTTGCACCGCGAGGATGGTCCTCCTGGCGCCCGCGGCAATCTGCGGGACATAACGGCAGAACTGCAGCGTGTCCCCATGGCCCTGCTCGGCGACCAGTAGAATGACGCGATCCCCAATCGCCTCACCCGTTCCAATACGGCACCGCCAAAAGATGGCGTAGCCTGCCCTCGCGTTCCCGCCAGCGCCATTCAAACTCATTCCAACCTTCCTCGAACTGCCCGGCCAACAGAAGGGCATGGCCAAGGACCACGCGCACGTCTCGATTCTCCGGTCGGAGGCACAACGCCGTGCGACAGCTCGCCTGGGCTTCGGTAGCACGCCCGAGATGATAGAGTATGTACCCGAGTTTGAAATGAGCGAACGCATCCTCCGGTCGGAGACGCAATGCCGCTGCGTACGCTTGCCTCGGCTTCCTCGAAGCGCCCGAGGTAGTCGAGCACATTTCCGAGTTCGCGGTGTGCGTTGGCAAACTCCGGCTTCAGGCGCAACGCCTCGCGTAAGCTCTTCTCGGCCTCGTCCAGGCGGTCAAGATTTCGCAGCGCTCTGCCGCGATTGGCCCATATTTGTGGAATGTCGCCGCTGATCGCTAGCGCACGATCATAGCATGCCAGTGCCTCCTCGTTACGCCCGCGGGCGGCCAAAGCGCGGCCGGTATTGTTCCAGGTTCTTGGATCGTGAGGCTGTTCTGGGCGTCGCGGCGCCAGCAGATAAGTCAGGTTTTTCCATATGAGGCCAGGAAGCGAACGAGGCTTCCGCGCTTGCTGCAAGACGCGCTGGAAGTACGTTCCGATATCGGGTCCCGGCGAGTTATTCATGAAGTGGAAATCCCTAATCGACATACCGCTCGCGCACCTTGCAGAGGGGTGTCATCTCTATATTGCGCCTACAATGAGCTTTCGGAAAGTCAGGTATCTGGAAAGAAACTCCGTCCTCGCGCAGTTACGTCGCCGGGATCTTCACTACGAATGTCGCTTGTTTTACGGCGATCCCAGGAAACCTGGGATGTGGAATTTGAAATACTTTTCTCGGCGGTGGTTTCGACCTTCTCACTCGACATCAAGGCGCCGGATCGCCTGGACGCACCCGGCGGAATGAGACGCTTCAAAGCCGGAAGGTCACACATTCTGGAGTCAAATCAGGACTAGCGACGGGTATGGCCTGCCGGCTGCCAAGCGTCGGATTTCGACCGCTAGCCGGAGCCGGGGATCGTCCCCTGGCGCAGGGTCTCGCAGTAGCGGGCGATTTCGCCGGGGGTGGTGATCCACAATTCTTCGCGATGTTCAAGGATGTGACGAACAGCGTCGCGGTACGCGCGCAGCCGGAAGGGCTGGCCGATGATGAAGGGATGCACCGAGACCGCAAAGACCAGCGGGTATTTCCTCGATTGTTCGAGCATCTCGTCGAACTGGTCGACGATCATCTCGGCGAATTGGCGCCCGGTATGGCGGCGAAAGACCAACGACGGCGAATCGTTGAGTTCGAGCGGATAGGGCACCGACAGGATCGGCCCGGCGCGGGTGCGCATCCACACCGGCTGGTCGTCCATCGCCCAATCCATCACATAGCGGTAGCCGGCCTCCTTCAACAGGTCGAGCGTGACCCCGCTTTCGGCGATATAGGGGCCGAGCCAGCCCTCGGGCCGCCGGCCCGATAATCGCGTCACCACCTCGGTGCACTCGGCGATCAGCCGCCGCTCATCCTCCTCCCACAGCACATCCTGGCGCTCGGAATTGGTGCGGCCGTGGCCGACATATTCGTCGCCCCGCCCGTTCAGCCGCTCGACGATGTCGGGACAGGCTTCGAGCACCGCCGAATTGACATTGTGGGCGCCGGGCAAGGCGAACTCGTCGAGCAGGTCGAGGTAATACCAAAGGCCGACGCGGTTGCCGTAATCGCGCCACGCATAGTTGCGATGGCTTTGAGCCGCCGGCGCCCCGGTCGAATCACTGCCGAGCCCGGCGCCGAACGCGAAATGCTCGATGTTGTTGTTGAAGGTTACGGCGAGCCGTCTTGCCCTCGGGCCAGTCGTATTGCGGCCGCTTGTGGATCGGGACGTAGTCGTACCGGCTGTGGGCGGGGAGTTTCATCGACGCAGCTCGTGGTGGGTTTCACAATCGCCCTCACCGTCCCTTAAATTCGGGCTTGCGCTTTTCCATGAAGGCGGTGCGGCCTTCGGCGTAATCGGCGCTGGCGAAGCATTCGTCGACCAAACGCTTGCACAGTGCCAAGTCGCGCGCCGACTCGTCTTTCAGCGCCTCGCGAATATTCACCTTCGCCGAGCGCACCGTTAACGGCGCATTCGCCGCGATCATGTCGCAATAGTTCTTGACGTAAGACTCCAACTCCCCGTCCGGCACCACCTGGTTGACGAGGCCCATGCGCAACGCCTCGTCGGCGGTGAACTGGCGCGCGGTGAAGAAGATCTCGCGGGCATAGGCCGGGCCGACCAGATCGACCAGCTTCTTGATGCCGTCATAGGCGTAGCCGAGGCCGAGCTTTGCCGCCGGAACGCCGAATTTCGAGCCCTCGGCGGCGATCCGCATGTCGCAGGCGAGCGCCGTGCCGACCCCGCCGCCGATGCAATAGCCGCGGATCATCGCGATCGTCGGCTTCAACGTCTCCTGCAGGCGCATCCGCGCGCCCTCGGAAATCTTGCTGTAGGCGGCGGCCGCTTCCTCCGACGCGCGCCTTTCCTTGAATTCGGAGATGTCGGCGCCGGAAACGAAAGCGCGCCCGCCGGCGCCGCTGAGGACGATCACGCGGACCGCGTCGTCGGCGCTCGAAATCGTCCATGATCTGGGCCACGGCCTGCCACATTTCGAGCGAGACCGCGTTGTGCCGCGCGGGATTGTTGAAGATCAGACGGCCGATCGCTCCGTCTTTCTCGGCGATCATCTTGCTGGTCAAAGGCTGGTCGAGCATGGCGGCGTTAGCTCCTCGTTGGTTCGCGCCGAGTTTGGCAGATCACGACGCCGAGCGCACCCGCCCAATCACCCTCCCGCCGATCGAAAACGACTGCTGCTGCCCCCAACAGCTGCCGTTCGGAATCCCCTTTGTTAAGGCGCGATTGGCCGACGAGCGCGCCGCCCTCTCATTGCGCCGGCGCCGGGATCGGCAGAATGCTCGACACGCGCCAGCCGCCGCTCGTCCTGACAAGCACTTGGTTCATCAGAAAGCGCGTCGTCTGCGCTGGCTTCCCCGCGGCACCGATCGTGAAGCTGATCGGTACGAAAAGCTGCGCCGTATCTTGCCCAATCCTCAGTATCTTGAGCGAAGCCGGGTCGGGTTCGAGCCGCCAGGTGCCCTTGTACAGCGCGGCGAAGCGCTTCAACGCGGCGTCGCTTCCCCAGATCGGGGTGCCGCGGGTGATCCACAGGAAATCGGGCGAGGCCAGCAGCAGCGGCTTGAGCTTGGCGACGTCGTGCTCATTCTGTGCGGCCACAAAGCGTTCGAAGGTCGCGCGGATTTCGTCCTGCGGCGTGGCGCCCGCTGGGCTCAGGAACGTGGCGGACAGCAACAGTGCCGACCAAAACCTCCGGCGCAGCCTTCCTCCTGATCTTGTCATCGGTAACCTCCTCAAATGCCCGCTGTGGGCGGAGAAAGGCGAATGGCGCCGTTGCCCGCCGAGAGGCGAGATTGTTCGCTTGACCGCCTTGTGTCTTTGTAAAATTCGTGGATTTTTCCTGCATCTTGCCGAGTTGGCGCGATGGACGAGCCGACGCTTGAGGTCTTCGAGTTCGCAGGCTTTACGCTTGTACCGCGCGAGCGCCTGCTGCTCGACGGCTTCGCCGCGGTGCCGCTGACCGCGCGAGCCTTCGACCTGCTGCTCGCGCTGGTGCGGCGGGCCGGCCGCCTAGCGATGAAGGACGAATTGCTCGCAGAAGTCTGGTCGGGTCTCGCCGTCGAGGACGTCAATCTGAGCGTCAACATCTCGCTGTTGCGCAAGGCGCTGGTGCGGCCCGGAAGCGGTGAGGCGGTGATCCAAACGGTGCCGAAGGCCGGCTACCGCCTCGTCGCCCCGGTGTCACGCCGCCTCGTCGAGGCGTCCTCGCTGCTCTCTCGCTCGCAACCCGCGCGACGGCTTGACCGGCAGCCGGGCGCAGCCCCGGATGCGCAGCGGGCTTATGTAGAAGGCCGCTATCACTGGAGCCGACGGTCCGAGGAGGGCATGAAGGGAGCAATCGCCTGCTTCCGTCGCGCCGTGGCTGAGGACCCGGACTTCGCGGCCGCCTATTCTGGACTCGCCGACTGTTACGCCACGCTCGGCTATCTCAGCCACCTCGCACCCGTCGACAGCTTCCCGGCGGCCCGCGGTTACGCCGAGATGGCGCTCGAACGCGATCCATCACTGGCCGAGCCCTATACGTCGCTCGGCTACGTCAAGTTCTACTTCGATTGGGATTGGGCTGGAGCCGAGGCGGGATTCGGGCAGGCTCTGGCGCGCGATCCCGAGTGGACGCTGGCGCACCAATGGTACAGCATTCTCCTGCTCGCTGCCGGGCGCGCGGCGGAAGCCCGGCGGGAGATAATGATCGCCCGCGAGCGCGAACCACTGTCGCTCCAGGTCAACACCGATCTTGGATTTCACTATTACTATACCGGCCAATACGCCGAAGCGGTAAAGCAGCTGCGGTCGGTGCTGGCGATGCAGGCTGATTTTGCGCCGGCACATCTGTGGCTCGGTCGCAGCTATCAAGAGCTCGGCGACTACGACGCCGCACTCGCGGCGTTTCGCGCCGTTGAGGCGGTGACGCCGGAGTGGCCGGTAGCGATCGCCGCGCGTGGGTTCGTTGAGGGCACGGCTGGACAAACGGCGTCCGCCACTGCGACCCTGACGCAGCTGCGCGAGCTGTCGCAGCGCCGGTTCGTGACGCCGTATGGCATTGCCCTGGTCGAGGCGGGGTTGGGACGCCGAGGCGCGGCATTGGGATCGCTCGAGACTGCGTTTGCCGAGCGCTCACATTGGCTGGTCTGGCTGCGCCTCGATCCGCGGTGGCGCGATCTCCGGTCGGAGCCGCGCTTCGCCCGGTTGATCGAACGGATGCACTTTCCCGATTAAGGAAAATTCGCGGGCAACCGTCGAGTTTTTCCTTCCGTGCCGATTGTCGGAACAGGTTGGTTTGACACATTCGGTTTACCGCGGCCGGATGACCCCTTACGGCGCTAAGCCGGCGCACGACACGCCGCCGCCCGGCGTGACGCCGGACGGCAGGGATCCGGGCGGTTGCGCCCGGCGGCGTTAGATCACTTCGCGGGCGCGCAGATCGGCGATCTTGGCGTCGCTGTAGCCGATCTCGTGCAATACCGCGTCGGTGTGCTCGCCGAGGCCGGGGGTCGGGCGCAGCTTTTCCGGCTCGGGCGTGCGGGTCATGTTGATCGCCTGGCCGACGGCCTTGAGCGGACCGAGCTTCGGATGATCGATCGGCCGCGCCATTTCGAGATGCTGCACCTGCGGATCGGCGAAGGTCTGGTCGATCGTGTAGAGCGGGCCGCACGGCACCCCGACTTCGTTCATCAGTTCGACCCAATAGGCGCTCGGGCGCTTTCGGGTGATCTCGGCGATCCGTTCGTTGAGCACCTTGCGGTTCTTCGAGCGCTGCGGGCCGGTGGCGTAGTCGGGATCCTGCAACAGCTGCGGCGCATCAGCCGCCTCGCAGAAGCGGCGGAACATCTGATCGCCCGAGGCGGCGATGTTGATCTGCCCGTCGGCGGTCGGGAACAGCCCGGTCGGGATGCCGGTCGGATGGTCGTTGCCGGCCTGCTTGGCGACCTCGCCGGCCATCAGCCAGCGCGAGGCCTGGAAATCGAGCATGAAGATCTGCGCCTCGAGCAATGAGGTGTGCACCCATTGCCCCTCGCCGGTCACGTCACGGTCGAGCAGCGCCATTAGGATCCCCTGCGCCAACAGAATGCCGGCGCACAGATCGTCGATCGGGATGCCGACTCGCACCGGCCCCTGCCCCGGCAATCCGGTAATCGACATCAGCCCGCCCATGCCCTGGGCGATCTGGTCGACCCCCGGCCGCTTGGCGTAAGGGCCGGTCTGGCCGAAGCCCGAGATGCTGCCATAGACGATGCGCGGGTTTACCTTCTTGACCGATTCGTAGTCGACGCCGAGCCGGTGCTTGACCGTCGAGCGGAAATTCTCGACGACGACATCGGCCTTCTCGGCCAGCTTCATGAAGATCGCGAGCCCGTCCTCGGTTTTCAGGTTGAGGGTGAGGCTGCGCTTGTTGCGATGGAGATTCTGGAAATCGAACCCTTCGCGCCGCGAGCCGGTCACGTCGCGGCCGTCATCGCCGCGCTGCTCGATCTTGATGACATTGGCGCCCCAATCGGCGAGCTGGCGGACCGCAGTCGGCCCGGCGCGGGCATGAGTGAGGTCGAGGACGGTAAAGCGGGACAGCGGCAGGGTTCCGATGCTCACGAGTGCAGGCCTTCCGATCTGAGGTCGAAGTTGCGGTCGAAATTTACGTCAGCGGCAACTTTGGTACTTTCATTGGGCGGGCGTCAAGCTTGCGGCGTGCCGCTATCAGGCTAGGGGCGATCCTGTCCACGCCACCGCGTCAAGCCAGTCAATCCCGTCGTCACAGTAAAGACTCAAGACAAAGTCCATGATCTTATAGAATAAGAACACGTTAATACATATTTCTGATATCACGCCCTCCTCAGTAAATCTACATCATCATTTTTTACATTGATCACCCGATCGCTGACCGGGGCGATCGTCATCCCGCCGGTATAGGGGACGAGCAGCCGCCTTGCCGTATCCGGAGGAGCTGTAAGCCAGCGTTGATAGTCCCCAGGTGCGATGATCACCGGCATGCGATCGTGCACCTCACTGACTAGTTTGTTCGCCTGCGTCGTGATGACCGCGAACGTCTCGACCGGTTCGCCGCTCTCCGGCGCCCACTTCTCCCATAGGCCCGCGAATGCGAACAGGGCTCCGCTCCTAAGCGCCATTTTGAAGGGGTGCTTGTTGGCGCCTTTTGTCTGCCATTCATAAAAACCGTTGGCCGGCACGAGACACCGTTGTGTTTGGAAGGCTCTCCAGTATGCCGGCTTCTCTTCGAGTGTTTCGGCGGGCGCATTGATCATTCCGGCGCCAAGCGACAGGTCGCGCGACCAGGAGGGCACCAAGCCCCATCGGGCCATATGAATGCTCCTGCCCTTGTCGACAGCGATCACAATCGGGGAGAGCTGTTCCGGCGCGATGTTATAGCGGGGCGCGAGCTCGGGCACGGCATCGACCCGGAGCACCTTCCTGATTTCGGCCGCTGAGGCCGTGAGATAGAAACGTCCGCACATGGCCCATTATACCATCTCGCGCCCGCATGCGGGTTGAAACCGGATTGCGAACCGAACCATTTGATCTCTCCCCGCTCATAAGATTGTAGCGGCGCTTCACCTCCGACGTCTATCGGGTGTGGTCGACGTCATCCAGAAAGCGGAGGTAATGCGCGGGCAGGCCATGGGCTCGCGCACCCTCGCGCAGCAGTCTGATGTAGCGCAGCGATGGTTTGCCGTCGATGTCCTTCCCTCGAGCGATGTAGGCGATGGCCTGGAGCGGCCGGCCGGCAGCGTCTTCGGCCTCGACCGCCACATGGCGATAACCCCGTCCGGGTACTCCTTCGGTCGAGTCCAAACGGATCAAATCGCGCCGGGTAATGCGATAGAGCACGCCCCAGACCTCGGCACCCGGATCGACGCACAAATTCGCCGGCGCCGCCTTCCCCTTGGGCCGGCCTTCCAGGTTGAAGCGGAGCCGATACCCCTTGATCCGACCGGGCCGGCACTCGAATGACTGGATACCCCGTCGGATCCGAAACGTGGCCTCATGCATGTTGGCGCCGTAAGCGAAATACCAGATCTGATCGCTTGCCCGACCTGACAGCCGAGCACCGTGCAGCGGATAGTAAAAGCGCGAAAGCGCCCAGGACTTGGCGATCAGCCGGCGCCGTCTGCGCCACAGCGCGATTATTGCCTGGCGCATCGCCAACATCATCAAGGAGCTCCCTTGCCGGCAACGCATTACCGCCGGTATTCTATTACCCGAACCCGACCATTAATAAGATATCCGCCACCTCGAGCGACGGGCGGGACAAGACGCGGGCAGGTTCATCCCCTTGGCAAGTACAGCCAACCCGAAGTGGACGTTGCCTTCATGCTCTGCGAGGGATTAGAGCGGCAAGACGGATTTATTCGCAATTTTGCGGTCATTTCCTTTTTTTGGGAATGAAATCGGACGAACTCGGAAGGTCGGTTAATTGGGTTGCCTTGATCCAGCCGATCTGCCCCCGTTTATGCGGCGCAGTGACAATCACCCTTACCCAGCCCGGTTGGCTTGCGTCCTCGAATGCCTCTATGGTTGTGCCCTTATCGAGCTTGGCAACGGGTTTCGCTTTTGCATCTGGACCGTCCATCAGCTCGCTGGTTGCGCTCAGCATCTTATTGCTGGAGATCGGCAAAGGAATGGATGGCTTGTCTTCTGTATTCTTTGAGGCGTTCCATGCTGCCGCAGCCTTAAAAAAACCCGAGCTGGGAGCTGCCTCCTGTGATTTTTCAAACTTGATCGGATCGGGCGAGGTCTTGCCGGCGTCCTTCCTCCAACCCCACTTCACCGATCCGTAATAAGTTCCTTTCTGTATGCCATCAATCGCAACGGCTGCTGTCTCAAAATTCTGCGATCCACTCGCGGCAGCCGGCAAAGTCGATCTCGGCGTATCGGTTGTCTCGGCCGTGTGCGCACCCTTTTTGTCTGTACGGAAGCCGAACTGAGTATGAATTTTGATCCCTTCCGCCCAGAAGTCTGGTATGGGCACGGACTTTGCTAACTCCTTGCTCTCAGCATCCACAGTTGCATTGGCCAGTGGCGTGCGGGATTTAGGAATCTCATCGATGTGCCTTCCGAAGTCGTTTACGCCCTCAACAAGCCGGTTCTTAAAGACCTCTTGCCCTTTTTCTGTTTTTACTGTGTTTGGTTGCGGAACGTCGTCCAAAGGGTCTTCATGGGTTTCAATGGTGCTATTGAATTCTTGAGCGGTTTGCACCAGTGCGATCGACTCAGCATCTACCGATTTGTTGGGCAAAAACGAAATCACGATGTTGGCGCCATAGACATCCCCGGACCTGCCTACGTCGAACGTGGGAGCGGTGAAATCCCCTGCCCATGTCTTGACAGGTACGGCGGCAGCCGGGGCGGTAGTCGCCGGCTTGGCACTGGCCGGTCTTGCGGCTTTTTTCTTCTCCTCGCTCGGATCCCGCTGCACAAGGCTCGTCGAAGAACTCCTGATTGGCGTGATCGCGGGGCCGGCACAAGCGTGAGAGGCATCTGGGGAACCTGCACTCTTCAACTGTCCTGACGTGGCGGCAATGTTGGCTGAGATCGCGTCGGCCTCTCGCTCGTATTGGTCTCCCGGTTCGCCCAAAACCAACTTGCTTGGGGCAGCTCCGCGTTGCTGTACAACATGCGCCAACTCGTGCGCCAGGAGCCTCTGGCCAGGGAAACTGTGGGGCTGATATGCCCCGTAATCGAAAAAGATATCTCTCCCGGTGGTGAAGGCGTTTGCGCCGAGTGCGAAGCTCAGACGTCCAGCCTCGGGGTCGGTGTGCACACGAACAGTGCTGAAATCGGTATCGAAGATCCTCTCCAACCGATGTCGGACTTCATTCCCCAAGGGCCGTCCGCTGCCGCGTTTCTGTTCAATTTCCCGTTTAACCGGAACTGCAATTTCGTTTTGATTCGTTTTGACATTCTCCCGTATGGCCTCTTTCGGGGCATTCGGGCTACTATCGGTGGAGGGATAAATCCGGAGGTTGCTGAGGCTCCAGGATGGAGCTGCTGCGTTGCGGGTCAGAGCCGCCGCATGATCCGGACGCTGATGTGGGTCTGACTCATGAGTTACCAGCCTGCTTCGCAATGTCGTTGAAGGTAGCAGTGCTCGATTGGGAGCTGTCCGAGAGACAGGGATCGATTTTGGCTTCGCGATCGGGGAAGCAAACATGGCTGCGCTTTCTTTTAGGGGTTTTCTGCCGACGTCCTAAAGATGAGCCGGAGTGCTGAGCGGGCAACAGATTGCTCGCGCGCGGCAGGGCGGGTAGTTGGGGTTGAGCGTCAATGCGCGGTCGATCAACGCAATCATGGCGCCGCCGATATTCTCGCCACGATGAGCATATCGTGATAAATATAACCCGATCAAGCCGGCGGCGGTGCTAGGATGGTCGGCAATGCGCATCGGTGCGATTATGAGTTCGGTCGAGGCGGTCCGTCGAAAGCTGCGGGCCGTGACCGCGGTGGCCGAGGATGCCGGCGCCACGGAACACGAAAAGGCCAACGCGGAGGCTCTGAAAACGCGTCTGGAGCAGCGCCTCAGAGAGGCCGGAGCCCCCGCGGGCGATTGGACGGACAACCTTTTTCGGCTCGGCAGGCGGACGACGGTGATGAGTAAATCTGTGGCTCCCGCATCACCGAAAGGAGATTGGACGGATCACGCCCTGCGGCTCGGCAAGACACTGAGGCGGGGCTATAAGAAGTGGTCCTCGTCGGAATAAGAGGAGCTGAAACGGTCCCGCCGGATAGTTCTCCTGGCTATTGCTTGTAGGACGGGTCGATGCGGTCGAGCTTACGCAACAGGGCGGGCCATTCGAATTTGGCCGGATCATTGCGGCCGCCGCCGGGGCGCATCCTGGCATTGTCAAAGGCGGCGCTGACGACCTCGTCGCCGATCGGATGGAACTCGGCGCCCGATTGCTGGAAGGCGAGCTGCATCGCGCATGCCCGCTCCATGCGATAGGTCGCGAGAAAGGCCGCGGCGACGCTCGTCCCGACGATCAGCAGGCCGTGGTTGCGCAGGACCATGATGTGGCGATCGCCGAGATCGGCGAGGAAGCGCGCGCGTTCCTCCGGGCTTCGGGCCGCGCCCTCGTAGTCATGATAGGCGACATCGCCGATCACCTGCAGCGCATGCTGGTTAAGCGGCAGCAGTCCGTCTTTTTGCATCGACACAGCGCAGCCGGCGATCGAGTGGGTGTGGAGCACGCAATCAACTTCCGGCCGGGCCATATGCACGGCGCTCGGGATCGCAAAGCCGCCGCTGTTGACCTCGTGGTCCGACGGCTCGACCTTGTTGCCCGCGACATCGATCTTGACCAGCGACGACGCGGTAACCTCTTCGAACAGCAGACCATAGGGGTTGATCAGGAATTTCTCGTGCTGCCCCGGCACGCGCGCAGTGATGCGGGTGTTGATCAGGTCCGACCAGCCGAACAGATCGACGAGGCGGTAGCAAGCGGCGAGGTCGCACCGGGCCTGCCATTCCTCCGCGGACATCCGCGCAGGCATTGCCGTTACCGTTGATGCCATGGCTTCCTCCGGTGTGAGCGGCTACGCCGGAAATCAGCGCACACGCCTCAATCCACTGTCAAGCAGGCCAATCCTCCGAGAAGCGAGCGTTCGCCCAAAATCGAAAGCGGCCTAAAAGCGTGTTCGCAGTTCTGGTCCTAGACGAAAAGCTGCCCGGTAAGACACTATCCGGTAAGACACTATAATGCTCGCAGCGGTTGGACCGTGCTGCTCAATGTCATCGCCCGTGACGTCACCGCGACCCGATGGTGAAGAGGATCGCGGGGCGTTTGCTGGCCGAGACAGAATAGGTGCTCGGGCTACCAGGTGAGGATGAAGCCGATGTCGCCGGGCATTCCGCCCGGATACTCCAGTACCTGAGCCTTGAGATGGAAGCCAAGCGGCCTCAGATGCTCGTGCCAGAATTCGTAAGCAAGCTTAGGACGGCCCTCCAGAGTCTTTTCCCACTCAGGCTCCGAGTTGTTTATCCGCCGGCCGCGGTCGGTGCAGAGGCTATTTGGAAAGCGATAGATTTGAACTTCGCTCTGCCCGCGCTCGGCGGCGCGGTCTACCAATTGGTTGACGAGCTGCATCAGCTGCTCTGGCGTCCGCTCTGGTGGTTTGCGAAACTCCTCCATCACCGCCTTCTGCTTTTCTTCTTGCTCCTTTAGGTGGCCCATTTCTTCGGCCGCTTTGGCCGCCTCGCGCTCGGCCATCCGGCGCCTCAGATCGGTGGCCGAAAAACTGCTTCCCCCGGTTGGCCGGGGCGCGCTGCGATTCTCGGACATGAACTCCTCCATCGTGCCGTCGTCAGCTTCCTACCAGCGCGCGGGCATGGCGGGCAATCATCAGGTTCTCGTCAGTCCTTATCACATAGGCGCCGACCCGGCTGTTGGGCGCACTGATGCGCTTGCCGTGCTCCTTGTTGGCCGCTTCGTCCAGCTCGAGCCCCAGCCAAGCGCAGGCGCGGCAGATAGCGCTCCTCACCGGCGCCGCATTCTCCCCCACCCCGGCCGTGAAGACGACCCCATCAAGGCCGCCGAGCGCCGCGGCAAGCGACGCAATATGGCGGGCAACGCGATTACAAAACACCTCGACGGCAAAGCTGGCACGCGGATTATCACTGGCCAAGAGCTCGCGGAAATCCGACGAGATGCCGGAGAGGCCCAGCATGCCCGAGCGTTTGTAGAGGAGGTCGACCAACTCGTCCGGCGACATCCCCTTCTGCTGTATGAGGTACAGCACGACGCCGGCATCGAGCTCGCCGCAGCGCGTCCCCATCGGCAACCCGTCGAGCGCAGTGAACCCCATCGTCGTCGCGATCGACACCCGGTCTCGCATTGCGCAAGCCGAGCAGCCATTGCCGAGATGGGCTACGACGACGCGGCCATTCGCGATTTCCGGCGCTAGCTCCGGCAATACCGAGGCAATGTATTCGTAGGAGAGTCCGTGAAAGCCGTAGCGTCGTATGCCTTGCTCATAAAATGAGTAGGGCAAAGCAAAGACCTGATCGACCTCCGGCGCAGTTCGGTGGAAAGCCGTGTCGAAGCAAGCCACCTGCGGCAATTCCGGATTGAGGCTCATTGCCATTTTTATGGGCACGATATTGTACGGCTCGTGCAATGGCGCCAGCGGAACCAAAGCCTCAAGCTCGGCCAGCAATTCCGGGGTGACGCGCGCGGGCCGGGAATAGCGGGGACCGCCATGGACCACGCGGTGGCCAAGCGCTCCGAGCCGCCGTTCCCCGAGTCTGTCTTTCGCCCAAGGCAATATGGCCGGTAAGACCTCGCTCGGCACAGTCGGCGGCCTTGCACCCAGATCCGGCGGTATCGATCTTTTCGCCGTCAGGCCCGATTGCGCTCGCCGAGGGACGTGCACCGATGCCGTCGACCTGCCCGGTCAGAAGCCGCCGCTCGCCCTCGTAGAAGCTGAATTTAAGGGACGACGAACCGGCGTTGATCACACCGACGAGCGGCTCAGCAGATGCTGCGTTCATATGCGGGTGAGTCCCTCAGCCGAGGATATGGTAGCCGCCGTCGATATAGATCGTGTCGCCCGTCATCGCTCCGGCATATTGGCTCGCCAGAAAAACGCAAGCCGCGCCCACCTCCTCGATCGTCACCAGGCGCCGCGCCGGCGCGCGCTCCTTGACCCGCTCCATCAGCGCGTCGAAATCAGGAATGCCGGACGCGGCGCGAGTAGCCAAGGGCCCTGGGCTGATGGCATGCACGCGAATGCCCTTGGGCCCGAGCTCGACGGCCAGATAGCGCACCGCGGATTCGAGCGCCGCCTTGACCGGACCCATGATCCCGTAATTCTCGATGACCTCGTTGGCGCCGTGATAGCTCATCGCGAAGACCGCTCCGCCCCCGGTCATCAGCTTTTCCGCGCGGCACGTCAGGTCGAGCAATGACCAGCACGAGACATCCATCGCGGTCAGGAAACCATCACGGGGACAATCGGTAACCCGCCCCTCCAGCGCCTGCCGCGGAGCAAACGCGATCGAGTGGACGAGAATGTCGAGCCGTCCCCACTTTGTGGCGATCGCCTCGAATAATGCATCGACCTGCGCCGGCTCACGAACCTCCAACGGCAGCAGGAGAGACGCCTCAACCGCCGATGCCAACGGCTCGACATAAGGCCGCGCCTTGTCGTTGAGATAGGTCATCGCGATTTCGGCGCCGGACCGGTGCATCGCCTCGGCGCATCCCCAGGCGATCGAGCGATCATTGGCGACGCCGACGATCAGTGCCTTTTTGCCCTTCAGGATCGAGGAGCGGGTAAGTTCGGGAGGCACGCTATTCGTCTCCGTCATCTTACTGCTGCTGTCGCATCGCGGCGTCGCGCCTCTGCCACCAGGCTCGCGACGGCGCACGACGCGAGCCGGGTAATGACGCTGTCGGCTCGGCTGGTCAGGATGATCGGGACGCGGGCGCCGAGGACAATGCCGGCTGCTGCTGCGCCGGCGAGAAAGGAAAGGCTCTTGGCCAGCATGTTGCCGGATTCGAGGTCCGGCACAACCAGCACGTTGGCGCGCCCGGCCACCGGGGAGACAATATGCTTGATGGCCGCGGCTTCCTCGTTGATCGCGTTATCGAGCGCCAGCGGGCCATCGAGGGTCCCGCCGGTGATCTGGCCCCGCTCGGCCATCTTGCACAGCGCCGCCGCTTCGATCGTCGACGGGACGGTGGGGTTGACCGTCTCCATCGCCGACATGATCGCCACCCGCACTTCCGGAAATCCCAGCGCATGGCCGAGGTCGATCGCGTTCTGCACGATGTCGACCTTGTCGGCGAGGCTCGGGGCGATGTTGACCGCGGCATCGGTGATGATCAAAGGGTCCTTGTGGCCGGGGACGTCCATCACAAAGCAATGGCTGATCCGCCGCGCCGTGCGAATGCCGGTCTCCCGCGCGACCACGGCGCCCATCAGCTCGTCGGTATGCAGGCTGCCCTTCATCAGGGCCTCCGCCTTCCCTTGCCGGATGAGTTCAACCGCCTTGGCCGCCGAATCATGGCTGTGCGCCGCCTCCACCAGCGGGAAGCTCGAGATGTCGGCTTCCGCCTGTTTTGCCGCCTCCCGAATACGCGCTGGCGGCCCGACCAAGATCGGGGCGATAAGTCCCAATTTAGCCGCCTCGACGACGCCCTCGATCGAGATCTTGTCGCAAGGATGCGCAACCGCCGTCGTCACCGGCGGCAGCTGCTGCGCGGCGTGCACGAGCCGGTCGTATCGCTCACGTGGCCCGTTATCTTTGATTTCCATCGCTTGCCCCCTCGCTGGCTAGCTATGCCGCCTTGTCCCGGCCGACCTCCGGGGGCGGACCAGCGAACATCGCCTCGATGCGCTCGAGCCTGCGGCGGCCCTCCTCGGGCAGCGCGCCGCGCGCTGCGAGAACGCGACGCACCAGTGCCAGCGCCTCATCGCACTGCCGGCGATTGCCTGGCAACAGCTTGGGAAGTGCTGCAATCGCCCGCTCCGCGTCCATCAGCAGGATCAGGTATTGCTCCTTCACGATCTCCTTGAACCGGGCAAGACCGACCCGCTTGGCCGCCGGCAGCTCGGCGCTGATCTGCTTCAGCGCGGCAAATCCGCGCTCGTCGACCTTGCCCTCCGGCAGGCGCACATAGATCAGGGCGCGCACTGCGGCCTCGATTAGGCCGCCCCGGTCGATCTGCTGCTCGAGATAGGCAGCCGTTTGTTGGGCGGCGGCCTCTCGCGCTAGATCGCGCCCGATGCGGCGGCTCACCGACGTTTCGTCGGCGCGCAGGCCGACCATCGCCTGCACGACCGCAGAGCCGTAGGTGTTGAAGAAGAACGCCTCGGTCGCGGCGTCACGGGCCTCCCCCCACATCTCGAGCCCACTCGCGATCATGTCCGACATCATGTGCTCGAAGGCGAGGAACGGATTGCCCGGGTTCACCGGGCGCCGATTCTCGCGCACCGCCTTGGCCCAATCTGCGACGGGCCGCATGAAGGGGTTCTCATCGGCAAACATCTCGAAGCGAAGGCGGTTCGGATGACTGCGCCGCATGAGCTCGGCGCTCGTCTCCGTCACCATCGCGCGCACTGCCGGCCGCATCAGAGCGCTGTACATGCCTTGGGTGACTTCCGAAACGCGGGCGGCCGTAGCGAAGGCAAGGTCGTCCTCGGGGCTGTTGCCACCGATCTTGCGAATGTCGTCGAGTTTGCGGGTCTCGAGACTGAACAGGTAGTTGCCGTGCACCAGCTCGGGGTTTTCGACCGTTTCGTCGACCCCCGTGATCACCGCCTCGTAAAGCCCGGGCGGCATCAAATCGATCATCTCCATCGCATTGGCAAATTCCTCGTGCTCCTTCGTCGCCACCTTTCCCGAGACGAAGATGCCGAGATGCCCAATGCTCTGATGCAGGCAATAGATGATCGTCTGGCCGGCTTTGACGATCTCGTCCTCATGATCATAGAGGTCGACAATCCAGTCGAGTGCCTGCTGCGGTGGCGTGATGTCGTCGCCCCAGGAGCAGAACACGATGATCGGCGATTTGATGTTGCGCAGGTCGATACGCGTACCGTTCGAGCTGCGCAGTTCGCCCGATACGAGCTTGTTGCCGACGAACAATTGGTCGGCGATCGCCTGCATTTCCCCGGCATTCAGCAGCACCGGGCTGCCCCACCATTTCTCGAATTCGAGAAACCGCGGCGGCTCGGTGTCGACCTTCGAATAGACGTTGTAGATTTTCTTCCAATAGGTGTTGTCGGGGTGCAGTGACTCGAAATTCGCGACCAGGTTGGCGCCGTCGAAGATGCCGTTGCCGAGATCGCCGGCAAGCGAGGTCAGCCAGGTCCCGCCCAGCAGGCCGCCGAGATAGCGCATCGGGTTCTTGCCGTGCACGCCGGCCCAGTAGGAGAGCGGCGATCCGGCGAGCATGAGCGGGCCGACCCGTTCCGGGTGAATCGCGGCCATCATCATGATCTGCCAGCCGGCCTGGCAGTTGCCGATCAGACAAGGCTTGCCCTCGGCGTTCGGGTGACGCTTGACAACCTCCTCGACAAACCGGGCTTCGGCTTCGCACACATCCTCGATCGTCTGACCAGGCACCGGGTCCGGCAGAAAGCCGACGAAATAGCAGGGATGGCCGGCGGCGAGCGCGACGCCGATCTCGCTGTCGTGCTTCATGCCGCCGATCCCGGGGCCATGTCCGGCGCGCGGGTCGAACACGATGAACGGCCGCTTGTTCTGGTCGATGGATGTGCCTTTAGGCGGGATGATCCGCACCAACCCGTAATTCACCGGCCGCGGCAGCGAGCGGCCGTCGAGCACAAGCTCGGCTTCAAAACTCAGCACGTTCGGCACCTTGCGGGCGTTGTGTTCGATGCTGTTGTTGCCGCGCTGCCGCAACACATCCAACAGTAGAATTGAGCGCTGCCACGCATCGGCCCAATAGTCGAACAGGTCGTTCGCCCCGGGCATCGGCCACGGCGATGGTAGGTTCGCGGGCTTCTCCGCCACTTGAGATCCAGGATTACCTTTCATGTCAGCCTCTCAGCTCATGAGCCGTAGTTGGTAGAATCCCCCTTTTATTTTTCAGTTTTGTGAACTCGCCGCCCGCACCAGAAAGAATAACCGGCTTGGCGCGCCGGGTCCTTGATTTAAATCAAAGGACAGACGACCGCTGAGCGAGCTTGTTGCGCCGCACAAAAGACGCCTGCCTTCGCCGAGTCAAACGAATTCGGCAACGCCTTCCGGCCGATACCAAATTTCGCGGAACGCCGCCGCACGGCCGTAAATAACCAATGGTCGATCGGGCCGGCGACGCGACCCGGAATGGCTTCGGCGTTTGCATGGCCCGGACGAACTCACCGGCCATCGCTTCATTTCGACAACGCCTTGAGCGCGACGGCAAACGGCACTGCATAGCCAGTTCTCCCGCCTCTGGGAGAGGAGCTTTCGAGACCGATACGCGTTCTGACGCCGCAAATTTATGGAAAATGCCAAATCCGCGGTGTAGGGTTGAGGCGCGCGCAGATTGCCCTTGACCCCGATGACGCGGTCCCATCCCTCCGCTCATCGCGCTGTCCAAAATCCGGAGCCGCCTCAGAGGCCATCGGCTAACCGCGCCGCCTATGCAGCGTACCGCTGCCACGGATCGGGGATACCTATGGCAAAGCTACCAAATATCAAGGTTCGGACAAATCAACTATCTGACCATCGCTGGCGCCGTTTCGCCGCGAGCGCGCAACGGTGGGCGTTCGTTCTCGCTGTTGTAGCTGTAACTGGAACGGTCAGTATATCGATTGCTCGTGCCGATCAAACACAAGCCAAAAGCTTGTTCAAAGCCATGTCTGATTATCTCGGCGCGCAACAGGCGATCTCGTTTGATTATGACACAAACCTCGAAATTGTCAGCACACAGCGGGAGAAAATAGGATTGGCAAGTTCCGGCACGTTAACTCTGAAGCGCCCGAACAAGATTTACCTGACACGTGCGGGCGGATTTACCAATGTGGAGATGGTATTTGACGGGAAAACGCTGACGCTGCTCGGCAAGAATAGTAACCTGTATGCGCAAATCGAAGCGCCCGGCACAATCGATCAACTGGTCGACGTGTTGCGGGACAAATACCACAGACCCGTTCCTGCCGCCGATTTACTGATGTCCGATCCCTATAAAGAGTTGATGCCGCTTGTTACTGAGGTGAAGGACCTTGGAAGCGGTGTAATTAACGGTGTGGAATGCGATCACCTGGCCTTTCGAACGAAAGAGGTAGATTGGCAGATCTGGATCGCGCAGGGTGCACGTCCCTATCCTTGCCGCTATGTCATCACGAGCAAGAAGGTCACGGGGTGGCCACAATACACTCTCGATATCACTGCGTGGAAATCGGGCCCCGAAGTGGCACCCGATGGCTTCAAATTGAAGATTCCCCCCGGCGCTAAGAAATTGACGGCGGACCAAGTGCCCGATCTCAACGAAATACCGGGCATTTTCACACCAAAAGGAGCGAAATGACTATGTTCAGGCGCATCAGCGTTCTTTTGCTGGCTGCAATTATCTGCGGCTTTTGTCTGAATTTTGGTGAGCGATTGGGGATTCCGGGCGTTCACGGCTTCGTCTCAACCGCACAGGCTGTCGTTGGCCGCCCGTTAACGCCGGTCAGTTACGCGGGCGTGGCGCGAAGGACCGCCCGGCGCTGCGCGGCCGGCGCTTATTGCTAGGTCCAGCGGGAGGTTTTGGCTTTCAACAGACTGCCTGGGACGCCTGAATTGTCATCTCGGCTACTTCAGAGCGGACGATCTGCATAGCCCTTGAGATTTGGCCGGCTTATTGTGCCCGTCTCGCAGCGCTGGAATAATCTGAATTGGCTAGCCTGACTTGGCTCTGGCGTGTCCCGGCTGCTCGTTGGCTGGCGGAATACCGGGTCACTTGGCTGCGTGCTGATGTCGTCGCTGGCGTGACGTTGGCGGCCTACGCGATTCCGGTTTCTCTTGCCTATGCCGGGCTCGCTGGCCTGCCGCCGCAGGTCGGCGTCTACGGCTACCTGCTGGGTGGGCTGGGCTACGCTCTGTTTGGGTCGTCGCGGCAACTGGCGATCGGACCCACCTCAGCCATCTCTCTGATGATCGCCGGCACCGTCGGGGCGATGGCGGATGGCGACGCGCAACGCTATGCGCAGATCGCCAGCCTGGCCGGCTTTACTGTGGCCGCGTTGTGCCTGATCGCTTGGCTGCTGCGGCTGAGCGTTCTCGTCAAGCTGATCAGCGACAGCATCCTGGTCGGCTTCAAGGCCGGAGCCGGGCTGACCATCGCCATGACCCAGCTGCCGAGCCTGATCGGCACAGCGGGCGGCGGGCACAATTTCTTCGAACGGGCCGTGCTGTTTGCCGAGCAGCTCGGCCAGATGTACATTACCTCGTGCTTGCCATCGGCCTCGCCGCGATCATGCTGCTCGTGCTCGGCGAGCGCCGGCTGCCGGGAAAGCCGGTCGCGCTCGGAGTTGTTGGGCTCTCGATCGTCGCCGCGTCCGTGTTTGGACTTTCTGCTCTCGGGGTCCCAACGACGGGAACAATCCCGCCGGGTTTGCCGAGGCTGGCAGGCCCGGCGCTACGGCTGAGCGATGTCGACGGCATTGTTCCGCTGGCCGCCGGCTGCCTGCTGCTCGCCTATATCGAAAGCGTCTCCGCCGCCCGCTCCTTCGCCGCAAAACACGGCTATGCGCTGGACCCGCGGCAGGAGCTCCTCGGCATCGGCGCGGCAAATCTCGCGACGGCGCTTGGGCACGGCTACCCGGTGGCGGGTGGGCTGTCGCAATCGGCGGTTAACGACAAGGCCGGCGCCCGCACCCCACTCGCTCTGGTGTTCGCCTCGTTGACTCTCGCTGTGTGCCTGCTCTTCCTCACCGGATTGTTGGAAAACTTGCCGAAGGCCGTACTGGCTGCGGTCGTGCTGACGGCAATCGCCGGATTGTTCGATCTTCCGGCGCTGATCCATATGTGGCGCGTGAGCCGACCGGACTTCTACGCCGCCACAATCGCTCTCGGCGCCGTGCTTCTTCTGGGAATACTGGAGGGCATCCTGCTCGCCGCATTGGCTTCGGTGCTGATCCTGCTGGTCCGAGCGTCGCGCCCGCATGTCGCGTTTTTGGGCCGCATTCCCGGCACGAACAGCTATTCCGACCTCGCCCGACATCCCGAAAACGAAGTGCTACCCGGCGTCATCGCAGCGCGTCCGGAAGCCTCGCTGATGTACGTCAATGCCGATTCGGTCCTGACTTCCATCTTGCACCGGGTCCGGGCAGCCAGTTCGGCGGATATTCGAACGGTGATCTGCGATTTGTCGGCGTCGCCCTATCTCGATCTCGCCGGCTCGCGCATGCTGCACGAGCTGCACGGCGAGCTTGCCGCGCGCGGCATCGCGCTGCGCATTGTCGGGGCGCATGGGTGGGTGCGCGATCTGCTGCGAGCCGATGGCCTGGGCGATAAAATCGGGGGACTCGACAGGGCCGACACGCTCGATGGCTTCGTCGCGGAACCGTCGGACGACCACACCCGGATCGGCTCTGCCTCGGATTGATTTAGCTAAATACTTGGACGTCCAGCGGTGGCATACTCCCGCCTGGAAATGGGAGCACTTTGATCGCGCTCGAAATCGCAAAGAGGTTCTTCGTTACGCGATGCATGAGCGGCGCGACGGCCAAGAAAAGCCGTATCGAGGCGATCGCCGACGTTTAGACTAGGCCAGGACTCCGGGAGGAGGGTTGGCCATGGGCCAGCTGTGGCAGAATTGATGGGTGAACCGATGCCTGACGATCAGAATAGCGGCGCGGCAGATAGCGGCAAACTGAAGGGCAAGGAATACGAGCGCGAACTCACCAAATTGCATGTCGAGCTGGTCAAGCTCCAGCAATGGGTGGTGCACCAAGGGATCAAGGTCTGCATTATTTTCGAGGGGCGCGACGGCGCCGGCAAAGGGGGCACGATCAAGGCGCTCACCGAGCGGGTTAGCCCGCGCGTTTTTCGGGTCGTGGCGTTGCCGGCGCCGACCGAACGCGAAAAGACGCAGATGTACGCGCAGCGCTACATTCCGCATCTGCCTGCAGGCGGCGAGATCGTGATCTTCGACCGCAGTTGGTACAATCGCGCCGGTGTCGAACGCGTCATGGGCTTCTGCACCGATGATCAAGCCAAGCATTTTCTGGAAATGGTCCCTTTATTCGAGAGAACAGTAGTCGAATTGGGGATAATATTGCTCAAATACTGGCTGGAGGTTAGTCCCGAGGAACAGACTCGGCGGCTCGAAGCGCGCATCGATGACGGCCGCAAGATTTGGAAGTTGTCGGATATGGACCTCAAATCCTATTCCCACTGGTACGACTATTCGCGAGCGCGCGACGCGATGTTTCAGGCGTCCGACACGTCATGGGCGCCGTGGTACGTTGTTCATTCCGACGACAAGCGCCGTGCGAGGTTAAACACAATCACCCACATCCTGAGCAAAATCCCCTACAAGGAATTGCGACGCGACAAAGTGAAACTCCCGAAGCGGCAGCACCACGGGGATTACAGGGAATTGGACTATCCGTTTCGCTTGATCCCCGAGGTGTTCTGAGGCTCCGGGAGGAGGGCGGCGTCGCAAATGCCGCGCCAGCGCCTGACCATCGGGGGCGGCCAACTTGGCCGGGTCAGGGACGGATGGCATGGTCGGATCCGCGCCTTGCAGGACCGGATCAGGGACCCGAGCCTGACGGTCTTGCTGCTCCTTTATCTCGCGGCCATTTTCGTCGCTCTCCCGCTGGCGGCGGAAGGAGTGCCGGTCGCGCGGCGGCTATTGGATGGGACGGTTTTGGTGGTGCTGGCGGTCGTCGTCTTGCTTTCCGAGCGCCCGGGAGCCGTCTGCGCGATGTTGCTGGCGCTTGGAATCATGGCGACCGGCCTGGTGTTCGGCGGGAGATTGACGTCGACCACAGAGATCGTGATCCGCCGCAGTGGGAACATCATCGCTTTCTCGGCGCTGATCTGGGTGGTCGGCCACGCCGTCTACGCTCCTGGACGCATCACCTATCGCCGGCTCCAGGGTGCGGTCGTAGTTTATCTGAGCTTCGCTGCGATCTTCGCCTCGGCCTATACCCTGATCTGGGTATTGAAGCCCGGCGCCTTCGCGCATCTGGATATCGTAACCGCGGGCGATGCGGAAGCGGCGGCGATGCTGTATTTCAGCCTGACGACGCTGACCACCACGGGCTATGGCGACATCACTGCTGTGGATCCGTTCGCCCGCAGCCTGGCCAATCTGGAGTCGGTTATCGGCGTATTCTATGTGGCAATCACGGTCGCCCGCCTCGTCACCCTCGAACTCGAGGACCGCCGCCGCTAGGCTTCGGCTCCACAACATGTGAGCGGCGCATTCACCAACGGCGAAGATAAAAATTCAACATGTGGACTCTTAAGAAAAAATTAAGGGATAATTGACGCAGGTCAATAGCCAGCCGTAACGGCGTGGCATTCTGCGCTTGTAGACCCTGACCACGGGGGGTGCGATGCCTTCGAGCGCCACTCGCACATTTACCGATCCCGAGATGTATTTTGCAGGGATCCGAAACCTGCAGATTGACGGGGTGATTACAAAGCGCGGTGAATTTCGCGCGGAGTTCGACGCGCATCGACCTGCATCGCCTGTGGATGCATCGCCTCGACGAGAGCCTGCCTCGGATCATGAGGGTAACGCCGAGCGGGCAGCGGTCGGTGATCCTCTTCGCGACCGATCCCTATCAGCCGACGATGCAGATCAACGGGATCGAGACATCGCGACATCAACTCGCAATGTTCGGGTTGGATCGGCCGTACTACCTTCGCTCCTCTGCGACCTGCGGATGGGGTACCATGTCGCTGACGCCCGAGGATCTCGCCGCCGCCGGCGAGGCCATCATCGGACGCCCGGTGACGCCGCCCTCATTCCCTCGATCGATCAGCCCGCCTGCACCGGTTGCATCCCGGCTGTTGCGGCTGCACGAGGCGGCGGGCCATCTTGCGAAGACCGCTCCCGACATTCTTGCGAAGCAAGAAGTAGCGCGAGCGATCGAGGAGGCTTTGCTCGAACCAATGATCTTGTGCGTGACGGAGGGCGAATCAGACCGTGTGCGCAATGTCCATCGGCATCGCGCGAGGGTCATGCGGCGTCTAGAGGAGGTCCTGACGTCCACCCCCGATCGGCCGCTGTATATGCCCCAGCTCTGCGCGACCGTCGGCGCTTCCTATACGACGCTGCGGGACTGTTGCCAGGAGTATCTCGGCATGAGCCCGAAGCGCTATCTGTGGCTGCGGCGGATGCACCTGGTGCACCGGGCATTGCGGAGCGCGGGCCCGGAGAAGACCACCGTGACCGAGATCGCCACCGATTATGGCTTCTGGGAATTGGGCCGCTTCGCGGTCGCCTACCGGTCATTGTTCGGAGAAGCGCCCTCGGCGGCACTGCGTCGACTCCCCGAAGATATGATACCGGTCCAAATCATCGAGCCGGTGTGGAAATTCGTTAGATCTGCATAGGCACCGCGATCCGGCGATCTATCCTTATTGTCTGGCAGAATGCTCGGCCTGGCTCTTCGGTTTTACGTGAGAGATGAATGCCGGGAAGCGGCACCCGCACGTTCCTCGAGCCCGATCACTACGAGGCGAGCCTGCGTCAGGCCCAGATCGAGATCCTCATTGCATTAAGCTCCAAGTTCAAGGCCCGCCTGACCTGGGCGGAACTGCACGATTTGCAGGTCTTGCGGTGCGAGGAAGACTTTCCGCGGGTTGCCTATGTTCGTCTAGCGCCGCAGCTCTCATTCGTGACGTTTCTGGCGCATTCCGGGCCACAGCCGGTATCGGGCGGGATGGAATTGCGGCCGGACGAGCTCGTGCTCCACGGCCGCGGCGAGCGGCTACACCAGTCGACGCCCGGCTCCTTCGTGTGGAACGTGATAGCACTAGACCCGCTTCAGCTCGAACAATATGGTCGGGCTCTCTCCGGAAAGCCTTTCTCTTTACCACCGGATGGAAAAGTCCTGCTTCCCTCCCGGCGCGATATAGCGCGCCTGCGGCGCCTGCACGCGCAAGTCTGCCGCCTCGCCGAGACAAAGCCCAGAATATTGGCGCATACGGAGGTCGCGCGCGCCATCGAGCAAGGATTGATCCAGACGCTTGTCGCCTGCTTGACCCGCGCCAGCGTGCGAGCCGACTGCCCGACCAAACGCCGTCACGCGAGGATCATGATCAGGTTCGAGGAGGTATTGGCGGAGCATCTCGGCGAGCCTCTGCGCATGACCGAGTTGTGCGAGCTGATTGGGGTGACCGAGCGGACGCTGCGCTCGTGTTGCGCCCAGTTCCTCGGCATGAGCCCGATCCGGTATGTGCTGTTGCGCCGCTTGAGCGGAGCCCGTGTCGCATTGCGTGACGCCGAGCCCGACGGGGCAAACCTCTTGGAGCTTGTCCGCGGCTTCGGTTTCGCGGAGCTAGGACGTTTCGAGGCGGCCTACCGGGCAGCATTTAGCGAGGCTCCGCTGACCACGCTGCAACGTGCTCCGGCGCCGCGGTTCATCAACCCGTAAAATCCGTTATTTCCGCATAGCCACCCGCGAACCCCGCTGTTTACGCTATAGACGCGGGCGAGCTTCGCTTGTCAAGCAAACCAAAAAGGGGAAAGATGCATATGGGCAGGAAACGCGACCTGGGGGCACGGCAGCTGCGGAGAGAACGATGACCGCGACCTGTGATGCGGCAGATCGGGCAGCGGCATGATCGGCCGCAATTCGGTGAAGGCTAGGAACCTGTCGCCTGTTCTGGTCGGATCAGCGTTGTGAATAAGTACCGAACCAAGATTACCAGGCCACTGAAATCTAGGAGATTGCAGATGTCTTCCGAAGTTGAATCGAAAATGGTCTCGCGTCGAAAAATTCTGCCCCTTCTGGGATTAGCGGCGGCGTTGGTCTTCGCCGTGTCGCCCATAGGCGCGGAGGCCCAGACCACCGGCACCACCAGCGCCCCGAGCGCCACCAGCGCCCCGAGCACCAGCGGCACCGCCGGCATGCATCGGCGTCAAAGCGGCGCCATGGACGCGTCGAACGGCGCTACGAGCGGCGCGGCGGAACGCCCGCATCAAAACAGCCCGCACAAACCCCGACTGCGCAAGCCCCGACCGCGCAGACACCGCCTGCACAAAAATAGCAGCTGACCGATACGGAGAGGAACACACAGCCATGCGAATGCGGATTGGGCTACTATCGATCGTCGGATTTTTTGGTTTGCTCGCAACCGCGAATGCGCAAACGGGATCGGCTTCAACTGCGGGAACGAGGTTTGACGGCACATATCATTTTGTCTCTTCGGCGAAGGTCAATCCGATGTACACGGCGCTGAACGGGAGAACGGCCCCATGTCCAGACCGGACACCGGGTCCGTTGACCATCCAGAACGGTCACGCACGGTATACCGCCGAGTCAGGCCATGTGCTTCTAGGAACGATCGGGCCGAACGGCGAGCTGGATATGCGAATGGTCCCGGCCACGGTCGGCGGCTCCCGCCCAATGGAGTTGCGCTCGGCAGCGGCGGGAATCGACAACGCCGGCACGGTGAGCATCCGCCAGGTCGGTGCCGGTTGTAGTTATGATTTCGTCTGGCAAAAGCAATAACGAACGCGAAGCTGGACTGACAGAATAAAAGACAATCCTTACCTCACGACCGCCAGGAATCAGGGGAATGCCGGTCTGTCCCCGGGTAATTGACCGGCGTTGGCTCACACACTCAAGAGTATGGTCAACCGGGTCTCCAGACCCAGAGAGAGGAACAGATGAGACGCTTATTCTTGCTCTCCCTACCGGTTCTCGCCATTGCTGCTTGCGCGCCGCAGCAGCCTCCGCCGCCGCCTGCAGCCGCGGCAGAAGGACAGCCCCAGACGACGACCTTCTTCGATGGAACCTACAACGGCAGTTTCACTCAGAACCTGAGCGCCCCCGGATCGAATTGCCCAAATTTCCCGGTAGCGCCGGCCTTGACGATCCAAAACGGTGTGGCACGGTTCGCGGCGCTCGATATCACCTATCAGGGATACGTAACTCCGCAAGGAGAGGTGAGAATGCAGAGCCCATCCGGCCAGACATTCGTGGGACAAATCAGATTCCTATTATATGCTCAGAGGCCAAACGACCGGCGCTTGCGTCTATAACGCAATCTGGCATAAAGGAGGACAGGGGCCATTCTTGGGGCACTGAGGCGTGACCCTGCCGACCCGCTGCGCCCGGAGCGGCTAATGCCATAATCATTCAGGTCGACTGATTGCGGCATCATCTATTTCTCGCCAGAAGCGCGGAAAGGGCAAACACATGCGATCGTATCGACTTCGGGCCACTATATTGGCGCTGGCTTGCCTGACATGGGCCGGCCCAGCGCTGGCGCAGAACCCCTCGACCGCCCCTGCCGCACCCGCACAGGGCGTGCCGGCACCGCCCGCTGATAATCAATCCTTCCTTGATGGGTTGCGTAGGGTCGGCGTAATGGCGGGCCAAGTGGTCGAATGCTCGTCTGATGCAGATAGGCAGGAGCAGATCTCGCGAGCAATGGATTTGGCCAATTTGATCGCAGTCCATTTTGGACTCAAGGCCGCCTTCACCTTTACGGGCGCCCTCGGCTACGGCTCCGGGCATCCGTTCGACAAGGCCACCTGCAGCCAAGCGATCGAAGGCTGGAAGCAGATCCAAGCCAAGTACCTCAACAAGTGAGGTCTCCGGTCATGAAGAAGCTGTTGATCTACGTCCTGCCCGTCGCGTTGGCGGCCGCGCACGCATCGGCTGCCCCGTCATCTGGGTGGGGCGGGATGGGTGGTTTGGATCTTGCTGCGGGGACCGGTGCCGGAAAGGGCGCGCCTCTGGTGCTGGTGCAGCGTGGTGGCGGCGGCCGTGGCGGCGGCGGCCGCGCCGCCGGCGGCGTTAACCGGGGTGGCGGCGGGGTCAACCGTGGCGGCGGCAACGTCAACCGGGGCAATTTCAACAGCGGCAACTTTCAACGCGACGTATCGGGCAACCGCAACGTCGCGGCGAACCGCAACGTCGCGGCAAACCGCAACGTAAGCGGGAACGTCAACGTCAATCGCAACGTCGACGGTCAGCGGCGGCGGCGGCTATTACGGGGGCGGGCCCAACTGGGGCGGTGTCGCCGCCGGCGTCGCGGTCGGCGCTGGTGTGGCGGCGTTGGCGACCAGTGCCGCCACCGCATCCTCTACCTCTTATCCGCCGCCGCCGCCCTATCAGTATTACCCATCCGGGTACTGACCGTTGACGCCCGGCCTAAGGCGCCTGGACGTCAAGCCTCGCGTGGAGGAGATAGCGAGCGCGACTTGGGCTTCTTGCGCCGGCACGTACCTGCCCCGCTGGGACACGCTGAGCGAGCTGTTGCGCCGCGCAAAAACACCTGCCATCGCCGCGTCAAATGGATACGGCAATGCCTTCTGGTCTTTATCAAATTTCGCCGAACCTGCCGCGCGGCTGTAAATAACCAGTGCTCAGTCACGGTGCTCGGCGTGGACATCGGCCAATGTTGAGATGTTCGCGCGACATCTCCTATGCTACACTGATCCCTGAGCCAATTGAGCCCGAGCGCTGTGCCGATGATGACTAGAACTGGTCTTAGAAGGGATCACTCAACCCGCTTGTTGACCCTCGCATTGGGAGTGGCCGGCGCGCTTATTCTACTGTCGGTTTTGGCGGCTTGTCACAAAGAAGAGAAGGCTGCGGCGCAGGCCATCCGGCCCGTGCGTACCGTGACTGTCGAATTCAGCAAATCGGGGGACACGCTGTCGCTGACCGGCGAGGTGCAGCCGCGCTACCAAGCCGATATCGGCTTTCGAGTTAATGGCAAAATTCTCGAGCGGCCGGTCGATGTCGGGACCGAAGTCAAAAAGGGTGATCTGATCGCGCGCCTCGACCCGCAGCAATATCGGCAAGACTTAGAGGTCGCGAAATCGGACGTCGCGGCGGCGGAAGCCGAGGTGACCCGCAGCCGGGCGCAGGAAGTACGTCAGCGGGAATTGTTGAAGAACGGCCACACGACCCAGGTCAAATACGATCAGGCGCTCAAGACCCTCAAGACCGCGGAAGCGCAGCTGAACGCGACGCGCGCCAGGCAAGTTCAGGCGAGCGAAAATCTGGGCTACACCGATCTCAAAGCCGACAATGACGGCGTCATCACCGCGGTGGGTGCCGATGCGGGACAGGTGGTAAGCGCCGGACAAATGGTCGTCCGCTTGGCGCAGCCTGGGGAGCGCGAGGCGGTATTCAACGTCGCCGAAGGGAGCCTTCAAGAACCAGCCGAAGAACCCGACCGTGATGGTGCACCTGGTCAGCAACCCCGATGTAAAGGCCGCCGGCACGGTTCGCTATGTCTCGCCGCAGGCCGATCCGGCAGACCCGAACTTACACGGTGCGCGTCTCGTTGCCCGATGCGCCGCCGCAGATGCGGCTCGGCGCCAACGTCGTCGGCAGCGTGACCCTAGATCAAGCCCGAACCGTCACGATCCCGGGAAGCGCCTTGTTCCAAAAGGACGGAAAGGCAGCCGTCTGGCTCGTCGAAAAAGACCACACCGTGCAGCTGAAACCGATCGCCGTGGACCGGTACCAGGGCGACTCGGTCATTGTCGGCAGCGGCCTTGACACAGGTGACGTCGTGGTGACCGCCGGGGTACAAAAACTGCTCCCCGGTCAGAAAGTCGCCCTCATGGACGCGAGTGCCGCGCAATGAAGGGGTTCAATCTCTCCGAATGGGCGATCAACCACCGCTCGTTCGTGTGGTTTCTGATGATCCTCTTCGTCGCCGCAGGCGTCCTTTCCTACAAGCAGCTTGGCCGCGAGGAGGACCCGTCCTTTTCGATCAAGACAATGATCGTTCGGACCTATTGGCCGGGTGCCACGATCGACGACACGATGCTGCAGATCACCGATCGGATCGAGAAGAAACTGCAGGAAACGCCATCGCTCTATTACCTCAAGAGCGAAACCAAGCCCGGGGTCTCGACGATCTATGTCAACGTCCTCGATAGTACGCCGAAGGAGGCGATCCCGGACATCTGGTATCAGGTTCGCAAGAAGGTCTCGGACATAAAGGCGACGTTGCCGCAGGGTGTCCTGGGGCCCAGTTTCAATGACGAGTTCGGCGACGTCTTTGGCATCATTTACGCGTTCACGGCCGATGGGTTCACGCCCCGTGAGCTGCGCGACTATGTCGAACGCATTCGCACGCAGATATTGACGATCAAGAATGCCGCAAAGGCGCAGCTAATCGGAGCCCAGGACCAGAAATTCTATCTCGAATTCGACACCCACCAGCTCGCCGGACTCGGCGTCAGTCGCGATCAGGTCATCTCGAGTTTACAGGAGCAAAACGCCGTCACGCCGTCCGGCGTCGTTCAGACCGGTCTCGAGAAATACGCGATCCGCGTCTCCGGTGCCTTCAACTCTGTCGCGGATCTGAAGGGCATCAATCTTTATGCGAACGGCAAATTCTTCCGTCTCGCCGATGTCGCCTCGATAAGCAAAGGCTATGCGGATCCGCCGCAGCCGATGTTCCGGTACAACGGCGAGCCGGCGATCGGACTGGCCATCTCGATGGCGCAGGGCGGCAACAACCTCGTCTTCGGCGAGGCTGTGGCGCACAAGATGGATCAGATCATCGCCAAATTGCCGATCGGCATCGAGGCGCATCTCGTCGCCGACCAGCCGGTGGTCGTCGAGGAGGCGGTTGGCGGCTTCACGAAAGCGCTGTGGGAAGCCATCGCAATCGTGCTTGCGGTCAGCTTTGTCAGTCTCGGTCTGCGCGCCGGAGTGGTCGTGGCCTGCTCGATCCCGCTCGTGCTCGGAATGGTCTTTGCCTATATGGAGTATTCCGGCATCAGCCTGCAGCGCATCTCGCTCGGGGCGCTGATTATCGCGCTCGGCCTGCTCGTCGACGACGCGATGATCACGATCGAAATGATGGTCAGTCAGCTCGAGTTGGGCATCGACCGCGAGCATTCGGCGACGCATGCCTGGGTCACGACGGCGTTTCCGATGCTGACGGGAACGCTTGTCACCGTCGCCGGCTTTGTGCCGATCGGCTTCGCGAAGAGCGGCGCCGGCGAATATTGCTATTCGCTATTCGCCGTCATCGCCGTCGCCCTTTTGGCCTCATGGATCGTCGCGGTGCTTTTTGCCCCGGTGATCGGCGTGACGATCCTGCCAAAGACAATGAAGCCGCACGGCGGCGGCCACGGCCAGCCGGGCCGCTTTATGCGGCTGTTTCGCGCCGCCCTCCTCTTCTGTATGCGCGCCCGCTGGCTCGTCATTGCCGTGACAGTCGGACTTTTTGCCGCCTCGTTGTACGGCTACGGGTTCATCCAGCAGCAATTCTTCCCGGCCTCGGACCGGCCGGAGCTGGTCGTCGATCTTAACCTTCCTCAGGATTCGTCAATCTACAGGACCGAACATGAAGTCGAACGGTTCGAGGCGCTGCTGAAGGGCGACCCGAACATCGATCACTACAGCTTTTACGTCGGGCAGGGTGCCGTGCGGTTCTATCTGCCGCTCAACGTGCAGCTGTCCAACGACTATTTCGCGCAAGGGGTCATCGTCACCAAGGGCATCAAGGAGCGCGAAGTCGTCAAGGCACGCCTGCAAAAGGCACTGGATTCCGAATTCCCCAGTCTCAATACCAGGATTTACCCGCTGGAATTGGGACCGCCCGTCGGCTGGCCGTTGCAATACCGCGTCAGCGGCCAGACCCCGGACGGCACCCGGGACGCGGCGTTCCTGGTGGCCCAAACGATCGGGCAAAACCCGAATACACGGCTCATCAATTTCGATTGGAACGAGCCGATGAAGAGCCTCCACCTGCAGGTCGATCAGGATCGAGTCCGCCAGCTCGGCATCAGTTCGAAGTCGCTCGCTGAAGCCCTCAATGCCGTTACCAGCGGAATGGTCGTCACCCAGGTCCGCGAACTCGATCTATCTGACCGACCTGACGGCGCGTGCGACAGAACAGCAACGCGTCGCGGTCCAGACATTGAAAAATCTGCAAGTCGCGCTGGATAACGGACAGACGATCCCGCTAAGCCAAGTCGCAACCATCCAATATGAACTGGAACCGCCTGTGATCTGGCGGCGCAACCTGCTGCCGACGATTACGGTTCAGGCGGATGTCGTGCCCGGTATCGAGGCGAAGACAGTCAATCAGCAGCTGGCGCCGGCGATCGCCCAATTGGCGGAGAAACTGCCGAGGGCTACACGATCGAAGCCGGCGGCACGATCGAGGAGAGCGCCAAAGGGCTCAACTCGATCGTTGCCGTCTTTCCACTGATGATCATGCTGATGCTGATCATCTTGATGGTGCAGCTGCAGAGCTTTCAGAAGCTGTTTCTGGTGATCAGCGTCGCACCCTTGGGTCTGATCGGCGTCGTCGCCGCGTTGTTGTCCACCGACACGCCGATGGGTTTTGTCGCGATCCTCGGGATCATCGCCCTGAGCGGGATGATCATTCGCAATTCGGTAATTCTGATCGACCAGATCGACATGGACATGGCCAGAGGCTTGCACCCTTGGGACGCCGTGATCGATGCGACGACAAACCGCTTTCGGCCGATCGTGCTGACCGCGGCCGCAGCCTCGCTCGGCATGATACCGATCGCCTCGGAGGTCTTCTGGGGGCCGATGGCCTATGCGATCATCGGCGGCCTGTTCGTCGCGACCCTCCTGACCCTGTTGTTCCTGCCGGCCCTCTATGTCGCCTGGTTCCGCATCAAGGAGCCGGCGAAGGAGCGCCAGGTCGGGGCTCAGGAGCCCGCCCCTGCTGTCGCCCTTTGAGTTGATCTTCGCGGCCGGCGGGTCGCAGGATCCGCAGGCACACGATGGAGAGCGCTGCGCTGGCGGTAGCGAGGGTGGCGTCAAAAAATCCCTGGTGATCCGCTGCCATCGCCGCGACTGGCGAGACGATCGATAAGCGGGCACGTACTCAATGAGAGGGCTTCAGAGGAGGCGATGATGGCGAACGTCCTGACTGACAAAGAGCGGACATTGATGGATGCGTATTGGCGGGCAGCCAACTACCTGTCGGTCGGTCAGATTTATCTCTACGACAACCCGCTGCTCAAGCAAACCCTGACAAAGGAACACATTAAGCCGCGGCTGCTCGGCCACTGGGGAACAACGCCGGGTTTGAACTTCATCTATGTCCACCTCAACCGGATGATCAAGAAACACGACCTCAACATGATCTACATCACCGGTCCGGGGCATGGCGGGCCTGGCCTGGTCGCAAACGCCTATCTCGAGGGAACCTACAGCGAGGTCTATCCGAACATCTCGCCCGATGAGGAGGGCATGAAGCGCCTCTTCACCCAGTTCTCGTTCCCCGGCGGCATCCCGAGCCATGTGGCCCCGGAGACGCCCGGTTCGATCCATGAGGGCGGCGAACTCGGATACGCCGTCTCGCACGCATACGGCGCGGCCTTCGACAACCCCGATCTGATCGTTGCCTGCGTCGTCGGCGATGGGGAAGCCGAGACCGGACCGCTGGCGACGAGCTGGCACTCGAATAAGTTCCTGAACCCGGCGACCGATGGGGCGGTTTTGCCGATCCTTCACCTCAACGGCTACAAGATCGCCAACCCCACCGTCCTCGCCCGGATCAGCCACGAGGAATTGGACCATCTGTTCCGCGGCTATGGCTATACGCCGTATTTTGTCGAGGGGCGCGAGCCGGCGGAGATGCACGAGCTGATGGCTGCCACTCTCGACACTGTGATCGGCGACATCCAGCGCATCCAGTCCGACGCGCGTCGCAATGGGTTCAGCGAACGCCCGCGCTGGCCGATGATCGTCATGCGCACACCCAAGGGCTGGACCTGCCCGAAAGAGATCGACGGCAGGCGCACCGAGGATTACTGGCGCGCGCATCAGGTGCCGATGGGGGAAATGCACGAGAACCCGGCCCACGTGCGCATCCTCGAAGAGTGGATGAAGAGCTACCGGCCGGACGAGCTCTTCGACGACCGCGGCCGGCTGCGGCCGGAGCTCGCCGATCTTCCGCCGCAGGGTATGCGCCGCATGAGCGCCAACCCGCATACCAATGGCGGCTTGCTGTTGCGCGATTTGCGGCTCCCGGACTTCCGCGACTACGCAGTCGACGTCACCGCGCCCGGTGCGGCAACGGCGGAATCGACGCGGGTCATGGGCGGGTTTCTGCGGGATGTGATGAAGCTGAACATGGAGGCAAAAAACTTTCGGCTGTTCAGCCCGGATGAAAGCAACTCGAACCGCTGGCAGGACGCGCTCGAGGTCACCAATCGCGCCTGGGTCGCCGAAACGTTACCCTGGGACGACCATCTCGCCCCCGACGGGCGGGTCATGGAGATGCTCAGCGAGCACCAGTGCCAGGGCTGGCTCGAAGGCTACCTCTTGACCGGCCGGCACGGCTTCTTCTCATGCTATGAGGCGTTCATCCACATCATCGACGCGATGTTCAACCAGCACGCCAAATGGCTGAAGGTGTGCAATCACATTCCTTGGCGGCGGCCGATCGGATCGTTGAATTACCTGCTGTCTAGCCACGTGTGGCGACAGGATCACAACGGCTTCAGCCATCAGGACCCGGGGTTCATCGATCATGTCGTAAACAAGAAAGCCGAGGTCGTCCGCGTCTACCTGCCGCCCGACGCCAACTGCTTGTTGTCGGTCACCGACCACTGTCTGCGTAGCCGGAATTACGTCAACCTCGTCGTCGCCGGCAAGCAGCCGGCCCCCCAGTGGTTGACGATGGACCAGGCAATCAAGCACTGCACGGGTGGGCTCGGGATCTGGGAGTGGGCAAGCAATGACCACGGCGCCGAGCCCGATGTCGTAATGGCCTGCTGCGGCGACGTGCCGACCTTGGAGACCTTAGCCGCCGTCGACCTCCTTCGCCATTATGCCCCCGAGCTGAAGGTACGCGTCATCAACGTCGTGGACCTGATGAAGCTGCAACCCTCGAGCGAGCATCCGCACGGCCTCTCGGATCACGATTTCGACGCGTTGTTCACCACGGACAAGCCGATCATCTTCGCCTTTCACGGCTACCCATACCTCATTCACCGACTGACCTATCGGCGAAATGGCCATCACAACATCCATGTGCGCGGCTACAAAGAAGAGGGCACAACGACAACACCGTTCGACATGTGCGTGTTGAACGACCTCGATCGGTTCCATCTGGTGAGCGACGTGATCGACCGCGTACCGAAACTCGGGGCGCGGGCGGCTTACGCCAAGCAGGCGATCCGCGACAAGCTCATAGACCACCAGGAATATATCTGTCGGTATGGCGACGACATGCCCGAGATCACCGGCTGGAGGTGGGGGCAGGAAGCGGCGTCGGCAGGGGTCCGCTCGACGGAGGCAGACAACGTCTGATCGTCGAGGAGACGAACGTGAACGTCTTCGCGATCAGGCACGGCGACACGGCAGTGATCGACGCCGATTTAGTCGAGTGGAACTATGGCGCATACGAGGGTCTGACGCCCAGGCAGATCCATCAGACGGCACCGGGCTGGCTGATCTTCCGGGACGGATGCCCGGGCGGCGAGGCCCCGGAAAAGTGGGTGCGCGGGCCGATCGGGTGATCGCCCGAGCGCGGATGGCCGCGGGCGACGTCGCACTGTTCTGCCCACGGCCACATGCTGCGCGTGCTCGGAGCGCGGTGGATCGGCCTGCCCGCAGGCGCCGGGCAGCATTTCCTGCTCGATACCGGCACCCTGTGCGTCCTCGGCTATTATCGCGACATACCGGCTGTGAGAGTCTGGAATGGGCCTCTCATCAGCTAGCGCGCGATGCAGGCGGGGGAGGTAATCGGCTTGAATCGCGTCGAAACTACGACTTCTCAGAAAGGTAAGAGCTTCCCGCTGGGGGCGACGCTCGCCCCCGGAGGCACAAATTTCAGCGTGTTCGCCAAGCACAATACAGCGGCGCAGTTGCTGCTGTTCGATGACGCGGACGCGCCACAGCCGTCTCGCGTCATCGATCTCGATCCGAGGGTTAACAGGACCTACCATTACTGGCATGTCTTTGTGCCCGAGGTCACCGCGGGCCAGATCTATGCCTACCGCGTCGCCGGGCCTTTCAACCCTCAGCGGAGGGCTTCGTTTCGACGCCGACAAGGTGTTGCTCGACCCTTACGGCAAGTGCATTGCCCGGCCAGCGGGGCGCAGCCGGGAGGCCGCACGGCGTCCGGAGGACAACGCCGCTACGGCGTTGAAGAGCGTGGTCGTCGACACGAGCGCATATGACTGGGACGGCGATGCGCCGCTCGGCCGGCCCTTTGCGAAGACGATCATTTACGAGATGCATGTCGGCGGGTTCACCCGGCACCCAAACTCGGGCGTTGCCCCAGCGAAGCGCGGCACCTACGCCGGGCTGATTGAGAAGATTCCATATCTGCAAGACCTTGGCATCAGTGCGGTCGAGCCTCTGCCGGTTTTTGCTTTTGACAAAGAGGATGGTCCGCCGGGCCTCGGCAACTATTGGGGATATCAACCCTTGTCGTTTTTTGCGCCGCATGACGGATACAGCTCCCGAAGTGGCCCGCTCGGTGCGCTCGACGAGTTTCGTGACATGGTCAAGGCGCTGCACCGCGCCGGAATCGAGGTCATCCTCGATGTCGTCTACAACCACACCACCGAAGGTAAAGAAGACGGCCCCACCATTTGCTTTCGAGGATTGGCAAACGAAGACTATTACATCCTGGCAGAGGACAAATCCCGTTACGCCGACTATACCGGCTGCGGCAACACACTGAACGCCAATGAACCAATCGTCCGCCGACTGATCCTCGACAGCCTCCGCTACTGGGTGAGTGAGATGCATGTCGACGGCTTTCGCTTTGATCTCGCATCGATCCTGTCGCGCGACCAGGACGGCCGCCCGATGGCATCGCCGCCGGTTCTTTGGGACATCGAATCCGACCCTATACTCGCCAACGTCAAATTGATCGCCGAAGCCTGGGACGCCGCCGGTCTCTATCAGGTCGGCAGCTTTGTCGGCGACAGCTGGAAGGAATGGAATGGCCGGTTTCGTGACGACATCCGCTCCTTTCTCAAGGGGGACGATGGAACAGTTCGATCGCTTGCGTTTCGACTGACAGGCAGTCCTGACGTCTATCAGCGAGAAGAGCGCGAAGCCGAGCAAAGCCATCAATTTCGTCACCTGCCATGACGGGTTTACGCTCAACGATCTGGTTTCGTTCAACGTCAAGCACAACGAGGCGAATGGAGAGGGAAACCGCGACGGGGCGGACCACAACCTCAACTGGAATTACGGGGTCGAAGGGCCAACCGTAAATCCTGATGTCGAGAGGCTGCGCAACCGTCAGGTCAAGAACTTCCTGACATTGACCTTGCTGGCGATCGGCACGCTGATGCTGCTGATGGGCGACGAAGTGCGGCGCACCCAGCGCGGCAACAGCAACGCCTTTTGCCAGGACAACGAGGTCTCGTGGTTCGACTGGAACCTGGTCGAACAGCACGGCGATATCCATGGTTTCGTCAAGGAACTCATCGCGCTGCGTATGAACCGGAATCTGCCGGTCGAGCTGCACGATATGACCCTGCGCGAGCTTCTTAACCATCAGCCGATCCAATGGCGCGGCGTGAAATTGAACGCTCCCGACTGGAGTCACGAATCACATACTCTGGCGCGACCGTGCCCCTGCTCGGGTACCGGCTGCTGTTGCATGTGATCATCAATGCGCATTGGGAGCCGCTGCAGTTCGAAATCCCGGCCTCGAAGCGGGGAGTGCGTGGCGCCGATGTGTCGATACCTGGCTTGATACGCCGAACGACATTCGCAGCTGGGAGGATGCGCAGATTTTGCAAGGCTCATGTTACCGGGTTCAGCCGCGCTCCGTGGTCATTCTCCTTGCCAGGGCCGGGTAGTAGGACGCTAATATAACGGAACCCCCAGGGCTCACTCAAGGCTTAAGTAATTCACGCTTCGTTTAGTTGAACTTTTAAGTGGGAGAAGACGATGCCTAAGGGATCCAGCCGCGCACCAGCCAAGACCGCGGAAGAAATGCGTCTGGACGAGACGGGTGAGAAGGGGGTGCCATGGAGACAATGGGGCCCGTATCTCAGCGAGCGGCAATGGGGAACGGTCCGCGAGGACTACAGCGAAAACGGCGATGCGTGGAATTATTTCACCCACGACCAGGCCCGCTCGCGCGCCTATCACTGGGGCGAGGACGGCCTCGCCGGTTTCAGCGACGACCACCAGCGGCTGTGCTTTGCTCTTGCCCTGTGGAACGGCAAGGACCCGATCCTCAAAGAGCGGCTGTTCGGCCTGACCAACAGCGAGGGCAATCACGGTGAAGACGTCAAGGAATATTATTTCTACCTCGACAGTACGCCGACCCACTCATACATGAAGTATCTCTATAAATATCCACAGAACGCATATCCCTACGGAGATCTCATCGAGACAAGCCGGCGCCGCGGCCGCAACGATTGGGAATACGAGTTACTGGATACCGGTATTTTCAATGAGGACCGATATTTCGATGTGTTTGTCGAATACGCGAAGGGAGCACCGACCGACATTCTGATCCAGATCAGCGTGGCGAACCGGGGGGCCGAGCCAGCTCAGCTGCACGTGTTGCCGACCTTGTGGTTTCGTAACACTTGGGCCTGGTGGCCGGACCAGCCAAAACCCTCCTTGCGGCAGATGCCGGGGCAAAACACAGTCACGATCGAAACATCGCATGCCGAGCTCGGTAGCTTCCTGCTGCATTGCGACGGAAATCCGCAGCTGTTGTTCACCGAAAACGACACCAACAACGAGCGGATTTTCGGCACGCCGAACCCGACGCCCTATGTCAAGGACGGGATCAACAACTACGTCGTTTCGGGCAAGCAGGAGGCCGTCAACCCGAACCAGACCGGGACCAAGGCCGCCGCGCATTATCAGCTCAACGTCGGCGCCGGCGAGACCGCCGTCATCCGGCTTCGGCTCAGCGACGCTGCCTTGCGGGACCCTTTCGGCAGTCAATTCGATCAGATTATCGAAGCCCGCCGCGCCGAGGCCGACGCATTCTATCAAGCGATTACCCCTGCCCGCATCGGCGAAGATGAGGCGCGTGTGATGCGGCAGGCATTGGCCGGGATGCTGTGGAGCAAGCAGTACTTCTTTTACGATACCGACAGGTGGCTCGAGGAACACGGCTACGATCCGATGAATCCGACGCCGCTTCAGGTGCGCAACCGCGAGTGGTTCCACATGATCGGCGACAATATCATCTCGATGCCGGACAAGTGGGAATATCCATGGTTTGCTGCTTGGGATCTGGCCTTCCACACACTCGCGCTCGCAACTGTCGATATCGACTTCGCCAAGCAGCAGCTCGACCTGCTGCTTCGCCAAGCTTACCTGCATCCGACTGGGCAGATCCCGGCCTACGAGTGGAACTTCAGCGATGTCAATCCGCCGGTCCAGGCCTGGGCAACAATCTTTCTCTACCGCATGGAACAGGCGGTGCGCGGCCAAACCGATCTCGATTTTCTGAAGCGGATGTTTGGTAGGCTCAGCGCGAATTTCGGCTGGTGGGTGAACCGCAAGGACCGCTTTGGCAGGAGCCTATTCGAGGGCGGGTTTCTGGGTCTTGACAATATCGGCGTGTTCGATCGCAGCGCGCCATTGCCCACCGGAGGCCATCTAGAACAGGCGGACGGCACCGCTTGGGTCGCGTTGTTCTGTCAGAACATGCTCGAGATCGCTTTCGAACTCGCCGCACACGACTCGACCTATGAGGAGTTGGCAGCGAACTACGCAATGGAGTTCGTGCTGATCGCCCGCGCGATGAATGGGATTGGCCCCGACGGGATGTGGGACGAGGAGGACGGGTTCTACTACGATGTTCTACGTTTGCCCGATGGAAATGCCACTCGGCTAAAAGTCCGCTCGATGGTGGGTCTGTTACCGCTCTGCGCTACGACGGCGGTCGACAAATGGCAGCGTGAACGGGTCCCCAAACTGACGGCGGGCGTCGCCGACCGTCTGCGACGCATGCCAGAGCTCCGCGAGTCGATCCATGAAACCGGGATTGGTCATTTTGGCGTCGCCGAGCGAGGCATCATGGGACTGGTAAATCAGACCAGGCTGCGCCGGATTCTGACCCGCATGCTCGACGAGAATGAGTTTCTAAGCCCCTACGGTATCCGCTCGTTGTCCCGCTATCATGCCGAACATCCCTATGTCTTTTCCGCGGGTGGGCAGGAGTATCGGGTGAGTTATCTGCCGGCGGAGTCGGACAGCGGCATGTTTGGCGGCAACTCCAATTGGCGGGGACCGATCTGGATGCCGGTCAATGCGCTGATCATCCGCGCCCTGATGCACTATTTCGCCTATTACGGCGACAACTTCAAGATAGAGTGCCCGACCGGCTCCGGCAAATTGATGAACCTGTTCGAGGTCGCGCACGAAATCACCAATCGGTTGACCCGGATCTTTCTGCGCGACGAGAGCGGACGGCGGCCGGTCTTTGGCGGCTCCGAGAAATTTCAGCGCGATCCCTACTGGCGGGACAATTTGCTGTTCTACGAATACTTCCACGGCGACAACGGCGCCGGGATCGGCGCCAGCCATCAGACGGGTTGGACCGGGGTCATCGCCGGCCTGATCGACATTTTTGGCAAGCTCGATGCCGAGACCTTTCTGCAGGGCGGCCGCGAGGCGGCGTTCGGCCGAGAGAAAGAGACGGCATAGGGGACGATCATGGCGACCGCCCCACGCTATCCAGCCCTTTATCAGATCAACACCCGCGTTTGGCTCAATCGCCTGTCGCGCGAATCCGGCAAGCGAATAACTCTGGCCGACATCGACGACGCGACGATCGACGGCTTCGCGGAACAGGGCTTCGACTGGATATGGCTGTTGAGTGTTTGGCAGACCGGTGCTGCTGGCCGGGCCGTATCGCGCGGCAACCCGCAATGGCGCGCCGAATTTGAGACGATTCTGCCGGACCTGACCGAGGACGACATCTGCGGCTCCGGCTTTGCGATCACCGCCTATACCGTCAGTGACGCACTCGGCGGAGAGCGGGCGTTGGCGCAATTCCGCGAAAAGCTGGCAAGGCGCGGCATCAAGCTGCTGCTCGATTTCGTGCCGAACCATTCCGCTCCCGACCACGCCTGGGTGAAGAGCCAATCCCAGACTATTATATCGAGGGCAGCCGAAGAGGCGCTGGCGAACGCGCCGCAGAATTACCTGCGGGTCCAGACCGACCGCGGACCCAAGATCCTGGCCTATGGCCGCGATCCGAATTTTCCTGGTTGGCCCGACACCTTGCAGCTCAACTACGCCAATCCCGACCTGCAGGCAGCGCGGATCGAGGAGTTGATCGATATTGCCGGCAAGTGCGACGGCATACGCTGCGACATGGCAATGCTATTGTTGCCCGAGATTTTTCAGCGGACCTGGGGAATCACGCCCGAGCCGTTCTGGCCGAAGGCAACGGCAGCGGTCCACGCGAAATACCCTGCTTTCACCTTTATGGCCGAAGTCTATTGGGACCTCGAATGGACCTTGCAGCAACAGGGCTTCGCCTATTGCTACGACAAGCGGCTCTACGACCGCTTGCGGGAAGGGCATGCAGCGCCAATCCGCGGCCACCTGCTCGCCGGTCTTGATTATCAGGACAAGCTCGTGCGCTTTCTCGAAAATCACGACGAGCCGCGCGCCGCGTCCGAATTTTCCTGGCCGCAGCACCGGGCGGCCGCGATCATCACCTACTTTTCCCCCGGGATGCGCTTCTTCCACCAGGGGCAGTTCGACGGCGCACGATTGCGAGTGCCGACCCATCTCTGCCGTGGCCCCATTGAGCCGACAAACCCCGAAATCGCCGCGTTCTACACCAGGTTATTGCGGGTTCTGAAGACGAGTGCGTATCGCGACGGCGCCTGGTCGCAGATCCATCCGCAGCCGGCCTGGGCCGGCAATTGGACCTCGGAGGACTTCATTGCCTTTGCCTGGGCGGGCGACAACGGCGCCCGACATCTCGTCGTCGTCAATTATGCCGATAACCAGGGACAATGCCGGCTGCCGCTGTCCTTCCCGGAATTTCGGGGCAGGCCGGTGCGTCTGACTGATTTGATGGGGACCGAGGTTTACGATCGCGACGGCAGCGATATCGTTGATCGCGGTCTCTACATCGATCAGGCTCCTTGGCATTACAACCTGTTCGAGTTGCGGGTGATCGAAGAATAACTATGCCCCGAAGACTTGCCGCCGCGGTTTTGACATCCTTGATAGCGGCGTGCACCAGCATTGGGCCGGGAACAGTGCCGCACGACCGGATCGACTACGCGAGCGCCATCGGCAATTCCTGGAAGGAGCAGACCCTCCTCAACATCGTCAAGCTGCGTTATGCGGATATGCCGATCTTTCTCGAGGTCGCTCAGGTCATTGCCGGCTACCAGCTCCAGAGCGCAATCAGCGGCAGCTTCTCCGCTGGAAACTTCACCGCGGGCATCGTCGGTCCCTTCACGGCGGTTGGTAGCGCGAATGCCGCGGGCACCTACACCGACCGACCTACGGTGATTTATTCCCCACTTACCGGTATCGATTTCCTTAAGAGGCTAATGACGCCGGTTCCGCCGAGTTCCGTTCTGTTCATGCTGCAGTCGGGCTATTCGGCGGAGCGCATTATGCCGATCATGTTGGACTCGATTAACGGCATCAACAATGAGTTCGAACCGGCTCCGGCGCCCAGCCGACCCAAAATTTACCCGCCTCGTCGAGCTGATGCGCGAGGGTCAGCTCGCCGGCGCCATCCAAATTCGTATCGAGCGCCCCAAGGACGGCGCCGAGAGCTCCGTGCTCATCTTCGGACCGAGCAAGGATCCGCAGCTCTCGGCAAGGGGTAGGGAATTAAAGAGTATCCTTGGGATAAGGCCCGACCTACGGGAACTCAAAGTCAATTATGGCGGGTATTCGGGAAAAGACGACGAGATCGACATGATGACGCGCTCGATGTTGCAGATCATGCTCGAATTCGCGGCCGTCGTGCAGGTGCCCGAGGCAGACGTGGCGCAGGGGAAGGCGGCGCCCGGGCTGGTCGATGCTCAGGGAGCAGGAGCGCTGAACGGTCCGCCTTTACGTGTGCTGGTCACAGATACGCCGCCGGAGGACGCCTATGTTGCCACGCAATACGACAAGAGATGGTTCTGGATCGCGAACACCGATATCCAATCCAAATACACGTTTGGCATCATAATGTTGCTGTTCTCGATTGCCGATACCGGAGTAAAGGGGGCGGCGCCTGTCGTCACCATACCTGCCAACCAGTGAGTGGCGTCGTACAGGACCAATCACATGAGGACAAAAGCCCATCACGTATAATGACAGCCGTCCGGCCAAGCCGATCGGGATTTCTGGCAGGATCGCAGGTCGGATCGGCGCCCGGCTTCTGCACGAGATGCGGGAAGTGTTGCCCGGATCGTTGCCCACGCTTACTAATTCTGAATTTTTTCTCGTGAGTGTTTTCAACCAAGTTATTAATTTGATTGGTGCCGGGTGAGGGATTCGAACCCCCGACCTTCGGTTTACAAAACCGCTGCACTGCCACTGTGCTAACCCGGCAACATCAATAAATTGGCTGCCATCGGCCGCTCGTTGCTGCCGAAATTGCTACCGGACGCGGCGCAACGGCGCAATACGAATCAGCATCGGCCGCTTCGTTCCGGGACGCACGGCGCGCCGGAATGTGTCACCGAGGCGGGCCGAGGCTACTCTCGCTTGATCCGCCGCAGCTCGTCGACGGCGCCAGAGGCCTTGGCGTTTGGCGAACATCGTCGCGAGGGACGTCAAATGATCGGGCAATATAATTAAGATGAGGCAGCCCGCCCGGCATCGGCCGGCTCGGCCAACATCGGGCTAGGTGGTCCCGCTATTAACCGCTACTCTGCTGAGTATTGAGCTATGTTAGCTCAGCATGAGATGCTTCGACCGGCATGATCCTGAGCGGCCTGCCCAGCGTGATCTGGATCAACAGCCAACAGATGTCGCGCTCTGACTGGCGGCGTTGGCATTCTTTCTCGGATAAAGCGTCGAGGTCGTGTTGAGCCCAAGGGAGCGAGCGGAATGCGCTGGATGGCGGCGGCTGCGGTTTGCGCGGTGCTCTGCACGGCGATTGCTGGTGCCCGGACGTCGGTAGAGCGGGCCAAGTGGGCCACTTGCGGAGACGAGTCGGCTATCACCGACGCAATACCCTGCGATGTGGCCGGGACTTGCGGTCGAAGGAAGCAACCGATCGCTGCGATTCACATTGCCCTGACGGTAACCAGCACCTTTGCCCCTGTGTCCGGACCTGACCGCTGTGCGAAGATCCTTGCATGAGTTGAGAACAGACAGCGGGCTATTTGGCGCCTCGGTGCAGGAGAAACACGAGTGACCTCATCACACACGGCGGCGAACGGAATTGGCCAGCCGGTCCGGCGCAAGGAGGATATCCGGCTCCTCACCGGCAGGGGCAGTTTTGCCGACGACCTGGTTGTGCCGAGCTTGGCGCACGCGGTGATGGTGCGCTCACCCCACGCCCATGCGCGCATCGTCTCGATAAAGAAGGGGGCAGCGCTCGCGGCGCCCGGTGTCCTCGCGGTCCTCACCGGTGCCGATTATGTCGCCGACGGGCTGGTGCCGATCCCGCATAATGCCGGCCTTATGGGGCCACCCGATGTGAAGGTGCGAACGCGTGGCTTCACCCCGATCGCGACCGCTCATCTTCCGATGCCGCCCGATAAGGCACGCTTTGTCGGCGAGCCGATCGCCATGATCGTGGCCGAAACCATCGATCAGGCCACGGACGCGGCCGAGCTGATCGAGATCGCCTATGAGCCGCTGCCCGCGGTAACGCGCGCCGTGGACGCGGTGAAACCCGGCGTCGCGCAGCTGTGGGATGGGGCGCCGACAAATCTTTGTATCGATATCGAGGTTGGCGACGAGGCTGCCACCGCCGATGCGTTCGGCCGCGCGGCCCATATCGCGCGGCTCGACACCTGGGTGCAGCGAGTGACCGGCGTCCCGATGGAAACGCGCACCACGACGGCCGAATACGACGAGGCGAGCGAGCAATACACCCTTCACGCCGGGAGCGGCCGCGGTGTCGCCAAGCTCAGGCTCGACCTCGCTCAAGTTCTGGGCGTGCCGGCGGAGCAGGTGCGCTGCGTGTGCAAGGACATGGGCGGGAATTTCGGTACGCGCAACTTCTTCTACCCCGAATATGCCCTTCTCGCGTGGGCGGCGCGCCGGGTCGGTCGGCCGATCAAGTGGACCTGCGAACGCCGCGAGGCGTTCCTCAGCGACTATCAGGGTCGCGACCTCACGGTCGAAGCCGAGCTCGCTCTCGATCAGGAGGGAAATTTCCTCGCCATTCGGGGCTCGAATTTGAGCAATCTCGGCGGGCATGCCGCCGCCTTTGTGTCATTGCAGAAGGGGCTCGGCCTGATGCCGAGCGTCTATCGCATCCCGGTCGGTTATTTCCGCGGCCGCGGGGCCGTCACCAACACGGTCTCGACCACCCCCTACCGCAGCGCCGGCCGACCCGAAGTGATCTTTGTCATCGAACGGCTGATCGATCTGGCGGCAGACCAGCTCGGCCTCGACCCGGTAGCGCTGCGCCGCCGGAACATGATCTCGCCGGAGGCTCAACCTTTCGCCAACGCGCTCGGCATCACCTACGACAGCGGCCGATACGAGGCGGCGATGAACACGGCTCTTGCGCTCGCCGATTGGGACGGGTTCGCGGCCCGGCGCGCCGAGGCTAGGCGACGCGGCAAATTACGCGGCATCGGCATCGCCAATTATGTCGAGATCACCAGTGGCGCCCCGCGCGAGCGCACGGAGATCACCGTGCTTCCCGAAGGCCGGGTCGAGCTGGTGATGGGCACGATGTCCTCCGGACAAGGCCACGAGACGAGTTTCGCGCAGCTCGTCACCGAATGGCTTGGCGTGCCGTTCGAGAGCATCGTTTACGTCGCCCACGACACCGCGCGAGTACAGGCTGGCGGAGGTTCTCATTCGGGCCGCTCGATGAAGCTGGCCACCACGATCATCGGCAAGGCGACCGACGACATCATCGACACGGGCCGCAAGATCGCCGGCTTTCTGCTCGAGACCGGCGAAATCGACATCGAGTTCGAGCGCGGCCGCTACCGGGTCGCCGGCACCGATCGCGAGATCGGCATCTTCGAGGTTGCCGCGGCCGCAATCGCACGCAAGGACTTGCCGCCGGACCTTCAAGGGCCGCTGGCCGGCATCTCCGACCAGACGCTGCCGGTCGCGAGCTTTCCCTATGGCGCGCAGGTCTGTGAAGTCGAGGTCGATGCCGATACCGGCGAGGTCCGGATCGTCGGCTACGCTGCGGTCGATGATGTCGGCCGGGCAATCAACCCGCTGATCCTGCACGGTCAGACGCATGGCGGAATTGCCCAAGGGGTGGGCCAGGCGCTGCTCGAGCATAGCCATTACGACCCCGGGAGCGGTCAGTTGCTGACGGCGAGCTTTATGGATTACGGAATGCCGCGCGCCGACAATTTGCCGTTCTTGGCCACCGCGCTCAGCGAAGTGCCGGCGCCGTCCAACCGGCTCGGCGTCCGATCCGGGGGCGAGGGCGGCACCACGCCGGCGCTGGCCGCGGTGATCAACGCGATCGTCGATGCGCTGGCCGAGCTGGGGGTGCGCCACATCGAGATGCCGGCGACGCCCGAGCGGGTCTGGCAGGCCATTCAGGCAGCACGCTCGGCCGCGGCCGGATGATCGCAATCCATGAGGGGCCCGGCTGGCGGGCGCGTTGCTCGAGGAACAGAAGCCGTGGTGAGGTTGTGGTCGACTTTCCCAGCCGCTCATTGAATTTTTGCAGGCAGGCATATCTTGCCCCGGATGACCGCGATAGCAGCTCCTGTTCCTATGCGATAAAGCCAGTCCGAGCCTTCGGCGAAGCCGTGTTTCAGGTCATTGCGCAGAAGCCTGGCCGGCTGGCCGAGGTCAGCGGATCGGCCCAAAGCGGGCGGAACGGATCATCGCCGGTTCGGCCGAGCCGAAGGTGATCCGCGAGATCATGCTGTTCCTGGACAGCAACGGCGTCGGCACCTCGCGCGCGGTGCGCATCTGCAAAATCTATGGCGCCGATGGGGTTCAGCCGATCTCGGAAAACCCATACCGTCTGGCCCGCGATATCCGCGGCCTTGGGACCGTCGACCGAATCGCGGCCAAGCTCGCTATCGAGAAGACCTCGCTGATCCGCGTGCGCGCCGGGATCTCCTTTGCGCTCGCCGAGGCGATGGACGACGGCCATTGCGGTCAATACGCGGCGTTCACGGACGCCGGTTTTTTGGACACTCGTCGGACATGACAACGCCCGAAGCCGGCTGGGCTTCGGGTGTTCGTCTCAAGTAATTGTAAATACGAAGGAGTTTGGTTGCGGGGGCTGGATCTGGACTTTGTGACCTTTTCAACGCGCTGGCGCTGGAAGCCAAGTTCTAAACCGCCGTAGCGGGTGCGGATACCGCCTCGCCGGGGTCTCGGGCCTCCCGCCCGGGATCAAATGCGACGGGCAACGAAGGCTGTGGTGCGCCTTGATGAAGGCAAACCAGCGGTCGCCACCCCCGCGAGGCAGGCTACTTATAGCACTGGCGGCGCCTGCGACCGGTAGCGAGGATGCCGGTAGAGTTTGCATTCACCCGGTTCTTCGCATACGTGGTTGCACGTATTGTCGGAAGGCACCAAAAGCACTCCTATCCGGGAAATGTCGATTTAAAGATTTTTTTTCGAGTGTGAAGTACCTCACACTCATGGAGGCATCTCCGCGATATTGTTGAGTGTCGAGATGTCATTTGTCAACGGCCGATGGTGGCGCATTGAAAAACCCAAGGCTGATCTTTTACACCAACTTACATAGGGAGTAGAGAGAATGCCCGAGGAAACTGATCCCACTCAACTGCAGTCCCTTATTCAAGCGGCCAATGCCGGATGGACCGCCGGTGTCACTTCGGTATCGGGCCTGCCTCCAGAACAGAGAGTTCTGCGCCTAGGGTACCGAGGCGGCGGACCTGACCCGGAAACGCTGGAACAGCGGTCCCAGATTTCCGCATCGCGCGCCGCGGCGGCCAAGATCACGGCCGTTGGTGCACCCGCTGCGTTCGATTGGCGCAATGTCGGCGGCAATAATTTCATAACGCCAGTAAGAGATCAGGGGGGATGTGGTTCCTGCGTTTCCTTTGGTACTACAGCGGCTGTGGAGGCAAAATTTCGGATCCAGCGCGCTAATCCGGCGGTGGACGTCAACTTGTCGGAAGCCTCTCTGTTTTTCTGCATCGGGCCAGCGTCTGGCGCCAGTTGTGCTAACGGCTGGTATATGACCCCGGCGATGGACGGCTATAAAAATACTGGAGTCCCGGATGAGGCCTGCTTTCCATATACCGACCATCAGCAGGCGTGTTCCCAATGCACCGATTGGCAGAGTCGGGCAACGAAATTAACCGGGTGGCACACAATCGGTTCCGTCGCCGACATGAAGACCTGGATCGCCACCAATGGCCCTCTCGCGACATGCTTCACCGTCTATGATGACTTCTTTAGCTACAAGAGCGGTGTCTATCGACACGTAACTGGCGGCGTTGCCGGCGGGCATTGCGTCTGCGTGGTCGGTTACGACGACGCCGTTGGGTTTTGGATATGCAAGAACAGCTGGGGCACCGGCTGGGGGGAGGGAGGATTCTTCTGCATTGCCTACGGTGAATGCGGCATCGATTCCACGATGTGGGCGGTTGAGGGTATTCTCGAAACCGGATGGCTGAACAATGTTAGGGTTATCGGATTGTGGGCGATCGACCAGGACCGCAATGCTTGGGCTTACCTGTCAGGTGTCGGCTGGCGGAAGATCGCCCCCGACAACGACAACATATTCTTTGACCTGTTGCGGCTGCTGGCCGCGGCGAAGGAAGGTGCGCGCCCTGTAAACGTATACCAGGACGTCGGTGTCATCAAACAAATCTACGTCCTCTAGCGAAAGGAGACAAATCCATGTCTGAAAGCAAACCCACACAATTGTCAGATGCACTGCTGTCTGGCGGCGCGATAGCGGCCGAGACTGCCGGACCAACCCAACAGCCGCCCGCGGCGCTTGGAGGTGCCGTCGGCATCGGAGCAGGGGTCGGAGCGTCAGTATGGGTCAGCGGAAAACAGGTCAATGCCCTTTGGGCGATTAACGAAAACCGAAACTCGTGGATCGGCGTCACCGGTGTTGGCTGGGTGAAACTGGCGAACAATTCCGATTCGGCAATCGTCGCGCTCACAATGCTGGGTGCCAACGCCAAGCTGACCCAGGGCACCGTCAACTATCGGCAGGAGGCCGATAACATGATTCATGAGATGTACGTGTGGTAATTTGCGTGGTAATATAGCTGTCCATCCTCCAATAGGAGGGAGAACTTCATGTCGGGTGACTCGAAGCCGGAGATGACGGTCGAGGCCGCCTCGCAGCTCGGGGTCGCCGAATTGGCCTTGGGCCAGTCCATGCCCCTGCGCATACCGCCTGGTTGCTCCGTCCCGGTGGAGTTGATGGTGCCATCCATGGGCCAAGCCTCTGCTCCATCCGCCGAGCCGCAGCCGCCGGCTGGCTCGCACACAGAATTCGTCGCCGCTGCCGGTGCCAGCGCACCAAGTCAAGAACCGCCCGTGGCGGCCGGCTGATTATGGGACAGACGGTCATCAAAGAGAGCGACAACGGGAGAAATGTCGCCTTGGCCATGGGCGACAAGGTAAGGATCGAACTACCGGAAATTCCGGGTGCCGGTTTCCTCTGGCAGCTAGCCGCGGCAGATCAGAAAGTGGTCCGCCTAGAAGATTTTAAATTGCCCCCGACCGCCCCGCCAGATGCGCTGCGCGGGGCGGTCGGGGGCAGCAGAATACATATATTCCGGGGGGTCGCTGTTGGACGGGGCAGCACCCACATTCGCCTCGAATTCAAGCGCCCGTGGGAAGCGTCTCCTCCAAAATCAACTTTTGAGATACAAGTGTCGGTCAACTAACGCTAGCATTCCGGGTGGGTCGAAAGCCTAGGCCCAGATGGCCTTCATTTCGCCGACTACAGTCAGGGCGACGGTCGTAGTTCGCGCCGGGATCACTGGAAAGTGATTCGGAGTGACTCTGCCCGATGCGGACCTCTTTAAAACGTTTTGGCTCAATCGGGTTGAACCCGGCTAAACGCTCGGCTTCACGCCCGGAGCGCGCGGCATTCCTCCGCCGATATCCTGACCGGATGCGATCTGAAGGGGCCGAAGTTATCCTCGGCGCTGGTCGCCATCATCCTCAAGACACTCTCGGCTGTAGTCGGCTGCCCGCCCGAGCGAGCAGCTTGCCAATAGAGCGCCGCGAGCGCGGCGATGTGTGTTAATAGCCACATATTCAGTGACTGGCACCCGCTGGGTGGTCTGCATGGAATGTTAGTTTAGCCTTTATTCGCTTTACCGCCGGGTTCGCCATCCGTCAGCTTCACAGCGGGAGAGAGCAGTTTTTGATTGCTCGACCGACCGAAGGAATGTGTTGGTTGCGGGTGATTTGAACCTATCCCAACTAAGTCGTTGATTTTATTAATTCTAGAGTCGAGGTTCGGGTTGTGAGGCATGTAACGACTTGGATTTTAAAGTATATTTTGTTGGCGTAGTTGCGGGGGTAGGATTTGAACCTACGACCTTCAGGTTATGAGCCTGACGAGCTACCGGGCTGCTCCACCCCGCGGCAATCGCGTGTTGAGGGGGGCGTGTTTGGGGGCGTGTTGGGGGCCCACGGCGCAAGTCCGGGGGCGCGGCGCCTGGCGGGGTTGGGGGGTTTGGCGAGCCTGGCGGCGACCTGCTCTTCCGCCGCTTGAGCGGCAGTACCATCGGCGCTGAGGGTTTTCACGGCCGAGTTCGGGATGGGATCGGGTGTTTGGCCCCTCGCTGTGGCCACCAGGCTGGCCAAGCCCCCCTGAGATTACAGCCTTAGCATTATACAGCCCCGGCATTATCGCCCCCGCGGCGGGTGATCGCGCTTGCCGCCCGCGGCGGGTTTGCGCCCCGGAGGCTGCGCCCCTTGATGTTGCCCCTTGAGTTGCGCCCCTTCCCTTGGGGGGATGGCCGGGCGGGATTTGTGAAGGCGGCGGGGAAGTGTCGGGCGGGCGGCGGCGGGCAAGCCCCGATGGGCGGGTGCCTGATGGGCGCTTGCCGCTGCACGCCGGCGGTTTTCCGGCTTTGCCGGGTGCCCCGGCAAAGCATTCGGATCGGGCGGGTTCGAGCGATTAGTACCGGTCGGCTGCGCGGATTGCTCCGCTTCCACTTCCGGCCTATCGACGTGGTGGTCTTCCACGGCTCTCGACGAGACCTGGTTTTGAGGAGGGTTTCCCGCTTAGATGCGTTCAGCGGTTATCCCGTCCGCACTTAGCTACCCGGCGTTGCGGCGGGCGCCACAACCGGTCCACCAGAGGTGCGTCCCTCCCGGTCCTCTCGTACTGGGGAGAGCGCCTCGCAAGTCTCGAACACCCACGGCAGATAGGGACCGAACTGTCTCACGACGTTCTAAACCCAGCTCACGTACCGCTTTAAATGGCGAACAGCCATACCCTTGGGACCTGCTCCAGCCCCAGGATGCGATGAGCCGACATCGAGGTGCCAAACGACGCCGTCGATATGGACTCTTGGGCGTCATCAGCCTGTTATCCCCGGCGTACCTTTTATCCGTTGAGCGATGGCCCGTCCACGTGGGACCACCGGATCACTATGGCCGACTTTCGTCTCTGCTCGAGCCGTCGCTCTCGCAGTCAGGCGGGCTTGTGCCATTGCACTCGACAGCTGATTTCCGACCAGCCTGAGCCCACCATCGCGCGCCTCCGTTACTCTTTGGGAGGCGACCGCCCCAGTCAAACTACCCACCATGCAGGGTCCCGGCCCGGGGATCGCCCAGGCGCGGTTAGATGCCAGAGACCGTGAGAGCGGTATTTCAAGGTTGCCTCCACCCCAACTGGCGCCAGGGCTTCAACGGCTCCCGCCTATCCTACACACACCATCCCTAACACCACTGCAAAGCTGTAGTAAAGGTGCACGGGGTCTTTCCGTCTGACCGCGGGAACTCCGCATCTTCACGGAGAATTCAATTTCGCTGAGCCGGTGTTGGAGACAGCGGGGAAGTCGTTACGCCATTCGTGCAGGTCGGAACTTACCCGACAAGGAATTTCGCTACCTTAGGACCGTTATAGTTACGGCCGCCGTTTACCGGGGCTTCGATTCAGAGCGTGAACCCCTCCTCTTAACCTTCCGGCACCGGGCAGGCGTCAGACCCTATACGTCGTCTTGCGACTTCGCAGAGCCCTGTGTTTTTAGTAAACAGTCGCCACCCCCTCCTCTGTGCCCCCCGCCGCTGCTTGCGCAACAGCGGGGCCCCCTTCTCCCGAAGTTACGGGGGCATTTTGCCGAGTTCCTTCAACACCGTTCTCTCAAACGCCTAGGTATGCTCTACCAGTCCACCAGTGTCGGTTTCGGGTACGGTCTGTGTTGCCGGCGCTGTTTCCCGGAAGTCCTTCGCCGCCCCCCCAATCCAGTAAGGGAGAACGACTTGCGGCCTTCGTCACGCTCGGCAGGCGGAGGAATATTAACCCCCTTCCCATCGGCTGCGGCTTTCGCCCTCGCCTTAGGGGCCCGGCTAACCCTGCGCGGAATGACCTTGCGCAGGAACCCTTGGACTTTCGGCGTGAGGGGTTCTCACCCTCATTTACGCTACTCATGTCAGCATTCGCACTTCCGATGCCTCCACCAGGGCTCGCGCCCCGGCTTCGCCGGCCTACGGAACGCTCCGCTACCGCGTTCAGAAGACAGAGATCAGAGGTCAGAGATCAGAATTGCTGCGATGAAGGCCGGTGAGCATGCGGGCGATTTCCTGATACTCGCCCCGCCAACGATCCGCCGTCCTCTCGTCGAGATAGCCGAGATCCCGGCAATAGATCGTCCACACCTGCATCTCGTCCGCCGAGCCCAACGCCATCATCACGAACCGGCGAAACTCCGGTTTCGAGACAAGCTGCCGGCCGAAACCTTCGGCCAGATTGGCGCAGATCGATTTGGACGCCCGCCGGATCTGATCGGCCAGCGCCCGTTGCTCGATCGCCGGAAACTCGAGACTTGCCCGATGCACTTCCAGCGACACCCGATAGGCCCGCCGGAATACCTCGAGATCCTCGAACCCGCGAGCCCACTCGCTCCTCTGATTTCTTTCCATCTGGAATCTGATCTCTGATCTCTGTCTTCTGAACACCCGCAGCTTCGGTGCGTGGCTTGAGCCCCGTTACATTTTCGGCGCCGGACAGCTGTTCGACCAGTGAGCTATTACGCTTTCTTTAAAGGATGGCTGCTTCTGAGCCAACCTCCTGGTTGTCTTGGCCGTCCCACATCCTTTCCCACTTAGCCACGACTGAGGGACCTTAGCTGGCGGTCTGGGCTGTTCCCCTCTCGACGACGGACCTTAGCACCCGCCGTCTGGCTGCCGCCCTGCGCTCGCCGGTATTCGTAGTTTGGTTAGGTTTGGTAAGGCTCGCGCCCCCCTAGCCCATCCAGTGCTCTACCCCCGGCGCCGACCAAGCGACGCTCTACCTCAATAGATTTCGCGGAGAACCAGCTATTTCCGGGTTTGATTGGCCTTTCACCCCTAGCCACAAGTCATCCCCTACTTTTGCAACAGTAGTGGGTTCGGTCCTCCAGTGCGTGTTACCGCACCTTCAACCTGCCCATGGCTAGATCACCCGGTTTCGGGTCTGATCCCGGCAACTGGAGCGCCCTATTCAGACTCGCTTTCGCTGCGCCTACGCCTAACGGCTTAAGCTTGCTGCCAAGACCAACTCGCTGACCCATTATACAAAAGGTACGCCGTCAGGCAGATGACAGAGATCAGAAAACAGAGATCAGATCTGACCCCTGATCTCTGACTTCTGTCATCTGAACCCTCCGACTGCTTGTAGGCATCCGGTTTCAGGAACTGTTTCACTCCCCTCGTCGGGGTGCTTTTCACCTTTCCCTCACGGTACTGGTACACTATCGGTCACTGAGGAGTACTTAGGCTTGGAGGGTGGTCCCCCCATGTTCAGACAGGATTGCTCGTGTCCCGCCCTACTCGAGGACCGTCGATCCGGTTTCCCGTACGGGGCTGTCACCCGCTATGGCCCGCCTTTCCAGACGCTTCCGGTACCAAAATCAACAGCCGCTGGCCTGGTCCGCTTTCGCTCGCCACTACTCGCGGAGTCTCGGTTGATGTCCGTTCCTCCGGCTACTGAGATGTTTCAGTTCGCCGGGTTCGCCTCCCCACCCTATGAATTCAGATGAGGATACCCCCAAGAGTTGCCCCTTGCGGGTGGGTTGCCCCATTCGGAGATCCCGGGATCAACGATCGCTCGCATCTCCCCCGGGCTTTTCGCAGCGTGCCGCGTCCTTCATCGCCTCTCAGTGCCAAGGCATCCACCAGATGCCCTTCTTTCGCGCTCGATCACAAGGAGCGCCCGCCCCGCCGGATGACCATAAGATCACCCGCACGGCAAGCCGCCCCCCGGAAAACCGCCGCGCACAGGGGCAAGCCCCACCCTCTCGCAAAAGAGGGGCAACCCTGCCCGCGGCCGCTCGCATGAAGACACTTCTTCGGACGGCACCTCGCACCGGTTCGCACCCCACAGGGCAACAGCCCCACAGGACAGCGAGCCAGTGCCGCGGCCCGTCCGCCTCGGTCACATTCACAAATCCGCTTCACCCTTCAATCAACACCAGCCCCGGAACCCCGGCCGCCGGCGCGGGACATGCCCGCCCGGCCGCCCCGGAACCGGAACCAAACCTGGTCTTCTCCGAGCATCTGGTGATCGGCGACGCCTGATCGCCGGCGTCGGCGCGAGTGGAGGTGAACGGGATCGAACCGATGACCTCCTGCTTGCAAAGCAGGCGCTCTCCCAACTGAGCTACACCCCCCGTGCCAGAGATCAGAGATCAGAACCCAGAGATCAGAACGGTTCTGATCTCTGGCCTCTGATCTCTGTCATCTGATTGGTGGGCCAGGGAGGATTTGAACCTCCGACCTCACGCTTATCAAGCGCGCGCTCTAACCAGCTGAGCTACTAGCCCCACCGGCAGCCCGCAACGGGCAGCCCCCTAGGGCCGCGCCCCAGCGACGCTCGGGAGAAGGGATGCGCAGACGGCGGCGTCGTGCCAGAGATCAGAGATCAGAATACAGAGATCAGATCTGCCGCCTCTGGCGTTTGTGGAAAGCCGGAGGGGGTGCAGAGCTTCGGTCATTTCTGACCTCTGATCCCTGTCATCTGACCTCTGGACATCCAGAAAGGAGGTGATCCAGCCGCAGGTTCCCCTACGGCTACCTTGTTACGACTTCACCCCAGTCGCTGACCTTACCGTGGTCGGCTACCTCCTCTTGCCGAGGTTGGCCCGCCGCCTTAAGGTAAAGCCAACTCCCATGGTGTGACGGGCGGTGTGTACAAGGCCCGGGAACGTATTCACCGCGGCGTGCTGATCCGCGATTACTAGCGATTCCGACTTCATGCTCTCGAGTTGCAGAGAACAATCCGAACTGAGACGGCTTTTTGAGATTGGCGCGAGGTCGCCCCCTTGCCGCCCTCTGTCACCGCCATTGTAGCACGTGTGTAGCCCAGCCCATAAGGGCCATGAGGACTTGACGTCATCCCCGCCTTCCTCCGGCTTGTCACCGGCAGTTTCTCCAGAGTGCCCGGCGTAACCCGATGGCAACTGAAGATGAGGGTTGCGCTCGTTGCGGGACTTAACCCAACATCTCACGACACGAGCTGACGACAGCCATGCAGCACCTGTGTCCCCGCCGGCCGAACCGAAGAACCCGATCTCTCGGGCCCATACGAGGCATGTCAAGGGCTGGTAAGGTTCTTCGCGTTGCGTCGAATTAAACCACATGCTCCACCGCTTGTGCGGGCCCCCGTCAATTCCTTTGAGTTTTAACCTTGCGGCCGTACTCCCCAGGCGGTGTGCTTACAGCGTTAGCGGCGACACCGAAGAGCTAGGCTCCCCAACGTCTAGCACACATCGTTTACAGCGTGGACTACCAGGGTATCTAATCCTGTTTGCTCCCCACGCTTTCGCGCCTCAGCGTCAGTATCGGTCCAGAGCGCCGCCTTCGCCACCGGTGTTCTTCCCAATATCTACGAATTTCACCTCTACACTGGGAATTCCACGCTCCTCTCCCGAACTCCAGCAATCCAGTCCCAAGCGCAATTCCCAGGTTGAGCCCGGGGCTTTCACGCCTGACTTACATCGCCGCCTACGCGCCCTTTACGCCCAGTAAATCCGAACAACGCTCGCCCCCTTCGTATTACCGCGGCTGCTGGCACGAAGTTAGCCGGGGCTTCTTCTCCTGCTACCGTCATCATCCTCGCAGGCGAAAGAGCTTTACAACCCGAAGGCCTTCATCACTCACGCGGCATTGCTGGATCAGGCTTGCGCCCATTGTCCAATATTCCCCACTGCTGCCTCCCGTAGGAGTCTGGGCCGTGTCTCAGTCCCAGTGTGGCTGATCATCCTCTCAGACCAGCTACGGATCAAAGGCTTGGTAGGCCGTTACCCCACCAACTACCTAATCCGACGCGGGCCCCTCCTGCTGCGATAAATCTTTCCCCGGCCCCTTCGAGTCCCCGGCGTATGCGGTATTAGCCGAAGTTTCCCTCGGTTATCCCCCACAACAGGGCAGGTTCCCACGCGCTACTCACCCGTGCGCCACTCCCTCTGAAACCGAAGCCCCGAAAGCGTTCGACTTGCATGTGTTAGGCATGCCGCCAGCGTTCGTTCTGAGCCAGGATCAAACTCTCAAGTTTATCCCAGGCCCCTCCGTCGTGACCCGCACCCCCCGAAGCTCACACTCCAAGGCGCACGGACCCGAGCGGACGGACCCATATCAGGGCCTCCAAAACGCTCGCAAATGCGCCAGCGTCCGGCAACCCGCGCCGCCGCCCGCGCATCCCTTCCCTTCCCTACAATCTCAATCAACAACCCCCCGGCCACCCGAGCCACACGGCCGGCCAACCACAGCGGGGCCGCGCTTATACCCCCACCCCCATCCCCCGTCAACTCCCCTTATCTCGACAGGGAGCCGATCCTCGAAAGGAGCGCGGCAGCTTGCCGAGATAGGCAGCCCGATGCCGCGCGTCCAGAGGTGCGGCACAAACAAATTTACCATATCAGATCAGCCCCAGCGCGCGCAGCTCGGTCAGCAGTGATCGGGCAGCGGCAGCTCGCCGGCCGTCGCGCGATCGGGCGGCGCCGCCTCCGTCGCCAGATAGCGCCAGCCCTGGAACGGCCGGCACGATCGCGACAAGGTCGGCACCAAGGTCCGGGTCAACCTCGATCAGGCAATAGCGGCGGCCATTCTCGTCCCGCTCGCTGCGAAACCCGGTGACCAGCTGCCGCACCCGGATCTGGCCGCGGATGACCCAGTAGATCGAGCCGCCGGCGAGCACTTCCGCGGCCCGGCGCGGGTGGTTTCTGGTATAGACCCAGCCGTTTCCGCGCTCGGCCGCGCGCGCCGCCCGCACCCGGCGCAGATGCTCGATATCGTCGATGCCGACGGCGAGCTTGATCAGATGCAGCGGCACCGCACGGACCCGATCAGGCTCTCTCGCCCTCGGCCGCGAGGGTGATCAGCTCGGCTCCCTCCTCGACCATGTCGCCGACCGCGAACCGCACCCTTTCCACCGTCCCGTCCGCGGGTGCGACGATCGTGTGCTCCATCTTCATCGCCTCGATCACCATCAGCGGTTGGCCGCGCCGCACCGTGCTCCCGGCCTCGACCAGAGCCGCGTCACCCGGCCCGGCATCGGCGCGCGTCAGCCGCCCGCCCGCCGGGTCCTCGCCCTGGCGCGCGGCAAGCGGGTCGATTTCGACGAGAAGCCAACTCTCGCCGTCGATGAACACCGCCGTCTCCGCCCCGTGGTCGAGCACGATGACCTGCTTGCGGATGCCGTCGATCGTCACCGCGAAGGCGCCGTCCGGCCGCTGCTCGCCATCGGCCGAAACTCGCCCGCTCACCGATTCGCAGCAGCCAGCCCTGCCTGCGAGCCGTGGCCTGAACCGTGCGCTCTTCGGCATCGTCGCGGAAGACAAGGTCTTGGCGACCGACCCCGCCGAGCCGCCAGCCTTCATTGCCCGCCCAGGGCGAATACGGGTCGCCGGAGCGCCGCGCCGCGGCGCGGATGGCCGCCTCGCGCGCGACGCAGCCGGGAGAGCGCCGCGGCCGCCAGCGCCACATCGGGCGCCGGTCGGTGCAAGGGAATCAGCGCCGTCGCGGTGGCGCTCGATAAACCCGGTGTCGACCGCCCCCGCGGCGAAGTCAGGCTCGGCGGCGAGCCGCGCCAGAAACCCGAGATTGCTGCGCAGTCCGAGGACCGCGGTCTCGGCAAGAGCGCTGCGCAGCCGCCCGATCGCGCTCGCCCGATCCTCGCCCCAGGCGATGATCTTGGCGATCATCGGCGTCGTAATAGGGCGTCACCGAATCGCCCTGCCGCACCCCGGTATCGACCCGCGCGATCTCCGGCGGCGGAAAGCGCAGGCCGTGCAGCGTCCCGGTCTGCGGCAGAAAATCGCGTTCGGGGTCTTCGGCATAGAGCCGCGCTTCGATCGCATGGCCCTTCAGAACCAGATCCTTTTGGCGCAGCGGCAATCTCTCACCGGCGGCGACCCGCAATTGCCATTCGACGAGATCGAGCCCGGTCACCGCCTCGGTCACGGTGTGCTCGACCTGAAGCCGCGTGTTCATCTCGATGAAATAAAATCTGTCGGCTTCGGCGATGAACTCGACGGTGCCGGCGCCGACATAGCCGACCGCGCGCGCCGCGGCGACCGCGGCTTCGCCCATCGCCCGCCGCCGCTCGGCGTCGAGCCCCGGCGCCGGCGCCTCCTCGATGACCTTCTGATGGCGGCGCTGGATCGAGCAGTCGCGGTCGAAGATATGGACCGCATTGCCGTGCCGGTCGGCGAAGATCTGCACCTCGATATGCCGCGGCCGCGTCAGGTATTTCTCGATCAGCACCCGGTCGTCGCCAAAGGCGCCCGGCGGCTTCGCGCTTTGCCCCGTCGAGCGCCGCGGCGAATTCGGCCGAATTCGGCGACGACGCGCATCCCCCGCCCGCCGCCGCCGGCCGAGGCCTTGATCAATACCGGAAAGCCGATCCGCCGGGCCTCCTCGGCGAGACGGCCGGGGTCCTGGTCGTCGCCGTGATAGCCCGGCACGACCGGCACCCCGGCCCGCGCCATCAATGCCTTGGCCGCCGCCTTCGAGCCCATCGCCCGCATCGCCTCGGCCGGCGGCCCGATGAAGACCAGCCCCGCCTCCTCGCACGCCTCGGCGAAATCGGCATTCTCCGACAGAAAGCCGTAGCCCGGATGCACCGCCTCGGCGCCGCTCGCCCGCGCCGCCGCGATGATCGCGCCGATGTTCAGATAGCTGTCGCGCGCCGGCGCCGGCCCGATCGGCCAGGCTTCGTCGGCCTCTTCGACATGCAGCGCGCCGCGGTCGGCCTCGGAATAGACCGCGACCGTGGCGATCCCCAGCCGGCGCGCGGTGCGGATCACCCGGCAGGCGATCTCGCCGCGATTGGCGATCAGGATTTTCGAGAACATTCTCACCACAGAGACACAGAGCAAAGGAAATGGATTCCTCTGTGCTCTCCGTGCCTCTGTGGTGAATAAACAACCACCATCGTCACATCCGGAACACGCCGAACCGGCCCCGCTCGCCGTCGTATCGCTCGATCGGCGCGTTGAGGCTCGCCGAGATCGCCAAGGCCAGCACCATCCGCGTATCGGCCGGGTCGATGACCCCGTCATCCCACAGCCGCGCGCTCGCGTAATAGGGATGGCCCTGGGTCTCGTATTGGGCGCGGATCGGCGCCTTGAATTTCTCCTCTTCGGCGGCGCTCCACGCCTCGCCGCGTGCCTCGCGCGCGTCGCGGCGGATCTGCGCCAAGACCGAGGCGGCCTGCTCGCCGCCCATCACCGAGATCCGCGCATTCGGCCACATCCACAAAAAGCGCGGCCCATAGGCGCGCCCGGCACATGCCGTAATTGCCGGCGCCAAAGCTGCCGCCGATGATCACGGTGAATTTCGGCACCGCCGCGGTGGCGACCGCGGTCACCATCTTGGCGCCGTCCTTGGCGATGCCGCCCGCCTCGTATTTCTTGCCCACCATGAACCCGGTGATGTTCTGCAGAAACACCAGCGGGATCCCGCGCTGCGCGCACAATTCGATGAAATGCGCGGCCTTCAAAGCGCTTTCGGAGAACAGGATGCCGTTATTGGCGAGGATGCCGACCGGATACCCCCAGATCCGCGCAAAGCCGCAGACCAGAGTCGGGCCGTAGAGCCGCTTGAACTCGTCGAACTCGCTGCCGTCGACGATGCGGGCGATGATTTCGCGCACGTCATAGGGCTGGCGCGTGTCCTGCGGGACGACGCCGTAAAGCTCGTCGGCCGGGTAGAGCGGCTCGACCGGCGGCATTACCTCGACCCCGACCGTCTTCGCCCGGTTCAGATTGCCGACGATCCGCCGCGCGATGCCGAGCGCATGATGGTCGTCGAGCGCGTAATGGTCGGTGACCCCGGAGATCCGGCTGTGCACCTCGGCGCCGCCCAGTTCCTCGGCGGTGACGATCTCGCCGGTCGCGGCGCGCACCAAGGGCGGTCCGCCAAGAAAGATCGTCCCCTCGCCCTTGACGATGATCGATTCGTCCGACATCGCCGGCACATAGGCGCCGCCCGCGGTGCACGAGCCCATGACCAGCGCCACCTGCGGCACCCCCGCCGCCGACAGCCGCGCCTGGTTGTAAAAGATGCGGCCGAAATGGTCGCGGTCGGGAAACACCTCGTCCTGCGCCGGCAGAAACGCCCCGCCCGAATCGACCAGATAGAGGCAAGGCAGCCGGTTCTCGCCGGCGATCTCCTGGGCGCGCAGATGCTTTTTGACGGTGATCGGGAAATAGGTGCCGCCTTTGACGGTCGCGTCATTGGCGACGACGACGCATTCGCGCCCCATGATCCGGCCGATCCCGGTGATGATCCCGGCCGCCGGCACCTCGCCGTCATACATGCCGAACGCGGCGAGCGGCGAGAGTTCGAGAAACGGCGACCCCGGATCGAGCAGCAGCCGCACCCGCTCGCGCGGCAACAATTTCCCGCGCCCCAAATGCCGCCGCCGCGCCTCCTCCCCGCCCCCCTCCTCGATCGCCGCCAGTTTCTCGCGCAGATCCGCGACCAGCCCCCGCATCGCCGCGGCATTGCCGCGAAAAGCTATCGGAGCGCAGATCGAGCGAGGTGGTGAGCACGGTCATCGGCGAGGCGCACCCTAATACGGAGGCCTTACTTAAGATATCCGCGCAACCCGAGCAGCGTCACCCTCGCGAAGGATCTCGTGGCGGATATTGGCGCCGAGCAGAACTTCAGACGGTCAGGTTTTGGGCCCTGGCATGGATCCACGCCGCGGTACGCCGGACGCCGCCGAAGGTGAAAAAATGCAGTCCGTCTTTCGCTGCGTCGCGATGCTCGGCCGCCGCCAGCGTTTCGATCAGCGCGTCGGGAGTGGCTTCGACGAGGATGCGGGCAAACGCCGTCTGGCCACGGCCGAGCGCACGCAACGACGCGCCGATGCCGCAGCGGACGGCGAATTTGGCGAGTGTCGCCACGCTGGCAGGGCCGGCGATGCCGATCCGGATCGGGCACAGGATATCGTCGTCGCGCAGCGACCGGATCCAGCGCTCGATCGGCGCCGCCTCGAAACCGAATTGGGTGATCAGCGAAGCCTCGAGGCCGCGTTGCCGGGCAAGCGCCAGTTTCGCCCGCAATGCCTTGTCGAGACTGTGGCGATCGATGCTCGGATGGCCCTCCGGATAGCCGGCAAAGGCGACGTGCCGGACGCCGTGATCCTCCACCAGGCCGGTTGCCAGCAGCTCCAAGCTGTCGCGAAACGGCCCTACCGAATGAGCGGGGTCGCCGCCGATGATCAAGACGTCCCTGACCTCCGCTTCGGCCGCCGCGCGCCGCAGAAAATCGCGCGCCTGGGTAAAGCTGGCGAGACGCCGCGCCGCGATGTGGGGCATCGGGGTAAAACCGGCGCGCCGCAACTTGACGCAGGCGGCCACGATGTCGTGATGGGTGACGCTCGCGGGGTGATTGACGAGCACCGTCGTGCCTGGCTCGAGCAGCTCGCCCAACTTCTCGCGCGCCGGGTCGTCATGCGGCGAGATTTCGATCGTAGAGCTGCCGATCAGCTCGGCGGCGCGGCTGCGACGGAGATTGTCCGGGATCCGGTCCGGCCGTCCCATATCCGCTCCGATCATCCTGAATTCCGCTTGCGCGAAATCACGTAGGATTCGTCCCAGAACCACAGCCCGCCATATTGGCGCAGCACCTCCTTGGTCGCTTCGAGATAGGCGCCGCTGCTGATCGCGCCCGACAGGCGCTCGTCCTCGATTTGCGCGACATAGACCGCGGCGTTCCAGGCGGCGAACAAGGTCGAGGTGCCGATCGTCTCGCTGATCTCGCTCGGCAAGGTGTGCATGTCGTAGCGAAACAGCGAGCGCGCATCGGCGTAGGCGCCGAAATTGAGGGTGCGGCCGGCGCTGCCGAGCTCGGCCTTGGTCGCCCGCAACAATGCGTGGCGGTCGGTGGTGAAAGGGTCTTCGCCCGGCCAGATCCGCTGGATGATCTCCAGTCCCGGATCGTGGCCATGCGAGTGGATGGCGATCAGGCGCCCGCCGGGCGCGAGGCTGCGCGCCAGCGGGGCGACGATCCGGCGCGCCTTGAATTCGACCGGGGCGCGTGCGCGATACGGCTGGGAAGCGATCACCAGATCGTATTCGGCGCGGGTGAACCCGCGGCGCGGGCGCACCTGATCGAGCAGGAATTTGTGGTCTTCGCGGTAGATCACCAGCACGACCGGCTTCTCGTAGACCGGATTGCCGGTGCCGGCGCTGATCCGCGCGCGCCAATGTTCGCTAAGAAAACCCTGCAGATCGCCGATCTGCACTTCGAAATCATGCGCGGTATTGCCGGTCAGCTCCAGCTCGTGCCAGACGAGGCTGGTCGCCGCGGTGACCGAGTTCGGCGTCAGCCACGGCGCCTCGGCGTAGTACATGTTGGTCATGACCAGCACCGTCGCCGGATGCTCGAACAGCCGGTCCGGCATCTTTTCGAGCGCGAGCCGAACGTCTTCGAGGCTGATTTCCTTGGCGACGATATAAGACGGCATCGTCGGGAAGCGGTGGTGCAGGGCGCGCATCGTGCGCGTCAGCACCGTGCCGTCGCCGGTGCCGGCATCGAACAGGCGCAACGCCGGCGGACGCGGGTGGATATTGGCCAGCTCCATGCCCACGCGTTGGGCGATTGCCCACTTCTCGCCACAGGTGGTGACAAACAGCAGATATTTCTGGCGATTGTCGTAAAAGCGGAAGCTCCGAGCGGCCCCAACCGTGGGCGACGGCGCGGCAATCGGCGCCATGACCGGCGCGCCGTTAACCTGAGGTTCGGGCTTGAGGGCGATGAAAGCGTGCACGCGCTCCGCCGTGTCGGTGGTGACCCGGCCGCCTAGGCGAAGCCGGGTGACGAGCTTGCCGTCGTTCACGGCGAGGCGGCCAAAGGTGGATTCCGCCATGCCGGCGCGACGGCAGTATTCGGCGATATGGCGCAAGAGAGCCTCGCTCATCTCACAACCTCGCAATTTCCCACAATCGCGAGTGAAGCGGATGCGAAGCGGCCGGTCAACTCTAATCGTGCCCATAAATCAAGTGGGCATGCGAGTGGGCGACGATTGGGCACAATCACGCGTGCTGAAATCGGCCGCCTGGTGCTACAATTGCCCCCGAAGCAAGGGCTCGGCCCGCCTTGTCGATCCGAGGCCCCGGCTAAAATCAGGGGGGAACCATGAGAACCAGCTCCGACCATATCCTGACCAGCCATGCCGGCAGCCTGCCGCGCCCGGACGCGCTGATCGCGGCTTGGGCGGCAAATGACGAGAGTGCGCTTGCAGATACGCTGCGGGACGCCGTCGCCGAGGTTGTGCGCCACCAGAAGGAACTCGGCATCGACATCCCCGGCGATGGCGAGTTCGGCAAGCCGATGGGCCAGCGCGTCAATTACGGCTCGTGGTGGCGCTATTCATGGCAGCGCCTCGGCGGCATCGAAGCCGGCGAAAATTCGCTCTACGACATGCAGCCGCGCCGCTCCAGCCCTGGCCAGATCGTGCTGACCAGCTTTGGCGACCGCCGTGACCGCACCCTGTTCGCCGCGGCCTATAACGATCCCGATTCCGGCATCACCACCGGGCCGCGGCCGCCGGCGCCGATTTGTGTCGGCCCGCTGGCCTATACCGGTCACGATGCGATCAAGGCCGACATCGCCCGCTTTAAAACCGGCTTGGCGGCGGCCGGGGTCGAGGAAGGCTTTATGACCGCGGTCGCGCCGGCGAGCTGCGCGCGGATCGGCAACAAATATTACAAGACCGACGAGGAATTTCTCTTCGCTTGCGCCGAGGCGATGCGCGACGAGTACAAGGCGATCGTCGATGCCGGCCTCGTCCTGCAGTTCGACGACCCATGCATCGCCGAGGGCTGGGACCAGGTCAATCCCGAGCCGACAGTCGCGGACTATCGGAAACTCGCGACGATTTGGGTCGAGGCGCTGAACCACGCGATCAAGGGCCTGCCCGAGGATCGGCATGCGGTTTCATCTGTGCTGGGGCAGCTGGCACGGGCCGCACACGACCGACATCCCGATGCGCGACATCGTCGAGGTCATGCTGAAGGTCAACTGCCAGGCCTATTCGTTCGAGGCCGGCAATGTCCGCCACGAGCACGAGTGGAAGGTGTGGCAGGAGGTCAAATTGCCCGACGGCAAGATCATCCTGCCGGGGATCGTCAGCCACGCCACCAACGTCGTCGAACATCCCGAGCTGGTCGCCGAGCGCATCCTGCGCTTTGCCAACCTCGTCGGGCGCGAGCGGGTCATCGCCTCGACCGATTGCGGGCTCGGCGGGCGCGTCCACCCGCAGATCGCCTGGGCCAAGCTCGAAGCGCTCGCGCAAGGGGCCGCGCTGGCCAGCCGGCAGCTCTGGAGCCGAGCATGAGGACCAGCTCCGACCACATCCTGACCAGCCATGTCGGGAGCCTGCCGCGTCCGGACGGCCTGATCGAGGCGAACCGCGCGCGCGAGGAGCCGGCGAGACGACCGATGAGCAGGCAATTCAGGCGACATTGCGAACGGCGGTCCACGACGTCGTGCGTCATCAAAAGGAGCTCGGCATCGACGTCCCGGGCGACGGCGAGTTCGGCAAGTCGATGGGGCATCGCATCAACTATGGCGCGTGGTGGAACTACGCGTTTCTGCGCCTCGGCGGGCTCGAACTCGGCGGGCCGAGCCTCGACCATATGACCCCGCGACCCGCCCGCCCCGGCGAGATCGTACTGAACAACGCCGCTCGTCGGCGCGATCGGGTGCGGTTTGCCGCCGCCTATGCCGACCGCGAATCCGGCGTCTTTATGGGTCCCCGGCCCACCACCGGGCCGGTCTGCGTCGGTCCTCTCACTTACACCGGCCAGGATGCGATCAAGACCGACATCGACAATTTTAAAGCGGCATTGGCGGCGGCGGGGGCTGCGGAAGGATTTCATGACTTCCGTCGCGCCCGGCAGCGCCTACCGGATTCCCAACACCTATTACAACAGCGACGAAGAGTTCCTTTACGCCTGGGCCGAGGCGATGCGCGAGGAATACAAGGCCATCCTCGATGCCGGGCTGATCCTCCAGCTCGACGATCCGGCGACCGCGACCGGCTGGGACATGATCGATCCCGAGCCCAACGTCGAAGACTACAAGAAATTCACGATGATCCGGATCGAGGCGCTCAATCACGCGCTGCGCGGTTTGCCGCAGGAGCGCATCCGCTATCACCTGTGCTGGGGCAGCTGGCACGGCCCGCACACGACCGACATCCCGATGCGCGACATCGTCGATGTGATGCTGGCGGTCAACGCCCAGGCCTATTCATTCGAGGCCGGCAACGTCCGCCACGAGCACGAATGGAAGGTGTGGCAGGAGGTCAAATTGCCCGACGGCAAGATCATCCTGCCCGGCGTGATCAGCCACGCCACCAACGTCGTCGAGCATCCCGAGCTGGTCGCCGACCGCATCCTGCGCTTCGCCAATCTCAGTCGGCCGCGAGCGGGTTATCGCCTCGACCGATTGCGGGCTCGGCGGCCGCGTCCACCCGCAAATCGCCTGGGCCAAGCTCGAAGCGCTGGCGCAGGGCGCCGCCCTGGCGAGCCGCCAGCTCTGGCGCTAACGATCGCGTAGTTCGGCGGCGAGCGCGGCGATCTCGGCGGCGGCGGGACTGGCGGCGGCGGTTTCGTGTACGCCCAGACCCTGAGCCATCGCGTGAACCAGCGCGATGCGATTGCCGATGCGGCTGGCCGCGAGCGCCACTCCCAGGCTCGCAAGATCGGCGGCGATGCGCTCGGTTGCGGTCGATCGCGGCGGCACCCGGTTCAACACGGCGACCGCGGCCCGCCGCTCGTCGCGCGCCATCGCCAAGGTTGCCTCGGTCGCCCACAGATCGAGCGGCGAGGGCTGGACCGGGATCAGCACCAGCCCCGCGGCGCGCACCGCGATGCGCGCCTCGGTCTCGGCGTGCGGCGGGCCGTCGACGACGACGAGATCAGCCTCTCGGGCGCGATCCGCGATCCATTGCTCGGCGCGCCAGCCCGGCACCGCCGCGAACTCAAAGCCGATCGCCGCGTCCCCGAGCCGCTCCCGTCGCAACCCCACCCAGGCGGCGAGGCTGGCCTGCGGGTCGATGTCGAGCACGCGCGACTTTCGCGCCTTGCCGCGCCCAGGCGACCGCCAGCTGCGCGGCCAAGGTCGTCTTGCCGGCGCCGCCCTTGCGCTGCGCTATCGTGATCACCCGTCCCGCCATCAACCCCAGCTTTAGCAGAGGTCGATGCGGGACGGTAAGACCATAGCCGCGACTACTCCGCGGCCTGCAGTTTGGTCACCAGCCCGAGCCGCTCGACTATGCCGCGCCCGCGGCTGCGCTCGCGAAGCCTCGGAGATCCTTCCGCTAGGCCTCCTCCGTAACCCTCCCCGCTCGCGGGGGAGGGAAGGGGGGGCGAGGTCAGGCGAGGTCGAAGCGATCGAGGTTCATCACCTTGGTCCACGCCGCCACGAAGTCTTTCACAAACTTCTCCTTCGAGTCCGCGCACGCATAGACTTCCGCGAGGGCGCGCAGCTGCGAGTGCGAACCGAAGATCAGGTCGACACGGGTGCCGGTCCACTTGAGCTCGTTCGTCTTCCGGTCGCGCCCCTCGTACACGCCTTCGGAGTTCGCGGACGGCTGCCATTGCGTGCTCATGTCGAGCAGGTTGACGAAGAAGTCGTTCGTCAAGGTCTCCGGCCGCTTGGTGAAGACGCCGTGCGTAGACCTCCCGACATTTGCACCGAGGACGCGCAGGCCGCCGACGAGAACCGTCATCTCGGGCGCCGTCAAGGTCAGCAATTGCGCCCGATCCACCAGCAGCTCTTCGGCGGACAAGGGCTGCTCGCCGCGGAGATAGTTGCGGAACCCGTCGGCGGTCGGTTCGAGCGGCGCGAAGGAGTCGACGTCGGTTTGCTCTTGCGATGCGTCCATGCGCCCCGGCGTGAACGGGACCTTGACGTTGTGCCCGGCAGCCTTCGCGGCTTTCTCGATGGCCGCACAGCCGCCGAGAACGATCAGGTCGGCGAGCGAGACCTCTTTCCCGCCAGACTGTGAAGCGTTGAAATCCCTTTGGATCGCTTCGAGCGTCGGCAGCACCTCCGCCAGCTGAGCCGGCTGGTTGACCTCCCAGTCCTTTTGCGGTGCCAAGCGAATGCGCGCGCCGTTCGCGCCGCCGCGCTTGTCGGAGCCGCGGAACGTCGACGCCGACGCCCAAGCCGTCGAGACCAGCTGGGAAACGGACAGGCGAGACGCGAGGATCTTCGCCTTCAGCGCCGCAATGTCCGCTTCCCCGATCAGCGGATGATCCACCGCGGGGATCGGGTCTTGCCACATCAGCGCCTCCTTCGGAACGAGCGGGCCGAGATAACGCACGATCGGGCCCATGTCGCGGTGCGTCAGCTTGAACCACGCCCGGGCAAACGCATCGGCGAACTCGTCCGGATGCTCGTAGAAGCGCCGTCGAGATCTTTTCGTAAACAGGGTCGACCCGCAGCGAGAGGTCGGTGACCAGCATGGTCGGCACGTGCCGCTTCGACGGGTCGAAGGCGTCCGGAATCGTTGCGGTGGCGCCTTTCGCCTTAAACTGCCAGGCGCCGGCCGGGCTCTTGGTCAGCTCCCATTCGTTGTTGAACAGGTTCTCGAAGAAGTGGTTGCTCCACTTCGTCGGCGTCTGGGACCAGATGACTTCCGGGCCGCCGGTGATCGCGTCGGCCCCTTTGCCCGTGCCAAATCTGCTCTTCCAGCCGAGGCCCTGCTGCTCGATTGGGGCGGCTTCCGGCTCCGGGCCCACCAGTGACGGATCACCGGCGCCGTGGGTCTTGCCGAAGGTGTGACCACCGGCAATCAGCGCCACGGTTTCTTCGTCGTTCATCGCCATGCGGCGGAAGGTTTCACGAATGTCCCTGGCCGCCGCGAGCGGATCCGGGTTGCCGTTCGGCCCTTCCGGGTTGACGTAGATCAGACCCATTTGCACGGCGGCGAGAGGGTTCTGCAGATCGCGGTCGCCGCTGTAGCGCTCGTCCGCCAGCCACTTGCCTTCGGGGCCCCAGTAGATGCTCTCGTCGGGCTCCCAGACATCCTCGCGCCCGCCGCCGAAACCGAACGTCTTGAAACCCATCGACTCGAAGGCGACGTTGCCCGCCAGAATCATCAGGTCGGCCCAGGAGAGTTTCCGGCCGTATTTCTGCTTGATCGGCCACAGCAGCCGGCGCGCCTTGTCGAGGCTCGCATTGTCCGGCCAGCTGTTGACCGGCGCGAAGCGCTGCTGGCCGGCTCCGGCGCCGCCGCGGCCGTCGCCGATGCGGTAGGTGCCGGCGAGGTGCCACGCCATCCGAATGAACAGACCCCCGTAATGGCCAAAGTCGGCCGGCCACCAATCCTGCGAATCCGTCATCAAGGCACGCAAATCCTTGATCACGGCACTCAGGTCGAGGCTCTTGAACTCCTTGGCATAGTCGAACGCCTCGCCCATTGGATTGGACAACGGGGAATGCTGGTGGAGAATTTGAAGGTTCAGCCGGTTCGGCCACCAGTCCCGGTTGGACCTGGCCGCAGTCCTGTGCGCGACCGGGCACTTGGCCGCGCTTTCGTCATGAATCCTTGCATCCATGTTTCTCTCCGATCGTGTGCTGCTCTGTTCGCGGTCCGTCTGTAAGGATCATCAATCCTTGGAAAAGGACGGTTGGTCTTGCACCGGCAGCGGCCCGCGCGGGCCGGTGGCCAGGCTGTTCTGGTTGTCGCCGAATGGGATGCCGGCCTCGGTCGTCAGCTTGGTTTTCGAGTCCATCACTCCCTCCTCGGATGTCATAGACTAGAAATATTCTTAGGATCGTTCTAATGTAACCATGGCCGCCGGGATGTCAATGCCCAAGTTCCCGAACCCCTTGCGCAATGGGGTTGCAGGACTGCCTGCCGCGGGCGAGAGTGAGCCCATGTCCGCGGCGATCCTCCCGGCCAGCCCGTCGGCAATCGCGCATGCCGCCCGGCTGTTACGCGCCGGACAGCTCGTCGCGTTTCCGACCGAAACCGTATATGGGCTCGGCGCCGACGCGACCAATGAGCGCGCGGTCGCGGCGATTTTTGCAGGTCAAGGGCCGGCCGCGCTTCAACCCGCTGATCGTGCACGTTCCCGGTCTCGCGCGAGGCCGAATCTCTTGCCGAATTCGATGCGCGGGCGCGCCGCATCGCCGCGCAATTCTGGCCGGGGCCGCTGAGCCTCGTCCTGCCGCGCCGCGGCGACAGCGGACTGTCACTATTGGCGAGCGCCGGGCTCGACACGGTGGCGATCCGCGCCCCCGCTCATCCGGTGGCGCAAGCCCTGCTGCATGCCGCCGGGCGGCCGATCGCCGCCCCCTCGGCCAACCGCTCGGGGCGGGTCAGCCCGACCGAGGCGGCCCATGTCGCCGCCGAACTCGGCGACCGGGTGGCGCTGATCCTCGACGATGGCCGCACCGCGATCGGGCTCGAGTTCGACGGTGCTCGACCTATCGGGCGAGGCCCCTGCCCTGCTCCGCCCCGGCGGCGTCACCTTGGAAGCGCTGACCGAGTTCCTCGGCCCGATCGCGATGCCCGCCGCCGGTCTGCCGCGCTCCCCCGGCATGCTGCCGAGCCACTACGCGCCGTCGCTGCCGTTGCGTCTCGAAGCGACCGACGCCCGCCCCGGCGAGGCCCTGCTCGCCTTCGGCCCCGACGCGCCACCCGGTTTCGCCGAAATGGCATGGCTCAGCCGCTCCGGCGACCTCGCCGAGGCCGCCGCTAACCTGTTCTCAATGCTCCGCCAACTCGACCGCCCCCCGTTCACCGGCATCGCGGTCACCCCGATCCCCGAGCACGGCCTCGGCCATGCGATCAACGACCGCCTGCGCCGCGCCGCCACCCCCCGGCGCTGCTGATAAATCGATCGGAATTCGCTCTGACGCCGACGAGAGCGTGGTACAGATTAGCCATGGCTGTGCTCGCCATCTTCAAATACGACGTCAAGCCGGGGCGCGTCGGCGATTTCATGACCAAGCTGCAAGCGGCGGCCGATTCGCGCTTCGATAGCCCGGTCATGCCTCAGTCGGTGCGATTGTTCCGCAGCACGGTGCCTGGCCCCGACACCGGCCCGGTTATCCTGATGATCGAGTATGCCGACATGGCCGCATACGGCGCGCGCACGGCGTTCGAAAACGCCAACCCGGAATGGAAAACGCTGTTCGCGTCGCATCCCGACTCGCCCGAGACTTTGCTCTCGGTCGAGCTGCTGACAAGCCTCGACCCATCCCTATGACGACGCGCTCACTCTCACGGCGCCAAAGCTACCCGCACTAGTTATCGCCGACCCTGCGGAATGACAACGATCATTCCAGCGCGAATCTCGAAGGACTTGGGCTGCCCGTCGTCGCACACGATTTCCAGGGTCTTAGTACCGTCGAGGATGTGAACCAGCTCCCGAAGGTCGGGGGTTCGAATCCCTCGCTCCGGCACCATTATACTTTGGATCTATGGTGAAATCAGCGGGACGGGACGGAGCAGCTGACGCTCCGCGCGCCGAGGCCCGCGCCACCCGCGCGTCCGGTTCGTCGCACGGAGCCGGCTAACGTGTCGGCGGCTGCCGGCCGAGCTGCTCAAGTAGTGGCCGCAGCGCGTCCAGTTCGGAACCAAAGCCGGCCCAGTCCCCGGCCTTCAAGCGCTCGATTGCCCGATCATAATGCCCGAGGGCCTCGCGCGCTCGCGCGCCTGCGGGACCGGAGGGCGGCGCTCCGGCGCCTACCGGCAAGGGGGCAGCCGGGGCGGATTCCTTGAACAGCGCGGCCAATGCCGCGGGAAGGGTCTCCTTCATCACCACACGGCCGCCATAAGCCGCGATCACGCGCTTGAGTTCGGGCAGCTGGCCCGACTCGGCACGCAGATACAGCGGCGAGACATACAGGATCGAGTTCTCGATCGGCACGACTAGCAAGTTTCCGCGAATGACCCGTGAACCCATCTGATTCCACAGCGAAATCTGTTGCGAGATCTCGGTGTTCTGGTTGATGAGCGCCTCGATCTGAAACGGGCCGTAGACAAGTTTCTCCTTGGGGAACTCGTAAACGATGAGTTTGCCGTAATCCGGGGGATCGCAGCGCGCGGCCAGCCAGGCGATCATATTCTCCCGCTGACTCGGCACCATCGGCAGCATCAGGAAGAATTCGGCGCGAGGATCGCCGGGCAGGCGCATCATGATGTAATAGGGAGCCATCCTGGCGGCGTTACGGCCCATGACGGCATCCGGGCCGGTCGGCTCGCGTGGAAACTGCCAAAGGTCCTCGCGATTGTAGAATACTTCAGGCGCGTCCATATGGTATGCGCGGTACTCGAGAGCCTGGATGTAAAATAGATCCTCGGGGTAGCGGATATGTTTTTGTAGATCCGGCGGCATGGCATCGAGCGGCTTGAACAGCGACGGGAAAACCTGCCGATAGGTTGCGACGATCGGATCGGCCGCATCTGCCACATAAAACGTGACCGTCCCGTTATAGGCGTCGATGACCGCCTTGACCGAGTTGCGAATGTAGTTGGTCTCTCCACCGGGTTGCGGCTGGGCGTAGGGGAACCAGCTGCTCGTCGTGTAGGCGTCTTGTATCCAGTAGAGCCGCCCGTCGCTGATCACCACATAGGGATCGTGATCCAGCCGCAGGAACGGCGCTATCGTCCGGACGCGATCCTGGATATTGCGGTGAAGCAGAATCCTGCTTCCGCCGGTGATGTAGCTGCTAAGCAAAATGTTGACGTCGTTGAAATACCAGGCGAACAATGTCCGCCAGCTCGCTCCCTCCGATTGGAATGCCGTCCTTGCCGTCGTAAGTCGTATAGACATTGTCTTTACCCTTGGGGTAGTCGAATTCCGGCGTGCTGCCATTGACGATCACGTAATCCTCGGCGCCCTCTCCGAAATAGATGCGCGGCTCGGTTATGGGGGGACCGCCAGAGGCTACCGGCGGGATGTCCTTCAGATAGAAAATCGGCAGGCCTTCCGCGGATTTCTGGGTTACCGGGGACATGACGACGCCGTTGCCATGCGTGAACAGCAGGTGCAGGTTGACCCAGGTCTGGGCGTTGGCCGACAGCAGCGACGGCGCCAACTCGCGGGCCGCGAGCGTCACCTGCTGATATGAGCCGTCGATATGGTAGCGATCGACGTCGACATCGAGGAACTTGTAGTAGGTGCGGATTTCCTGCAATTGCGCGTAGGTGTCCATCAGCGGCTGCCAGTCCCACAGCCGGATGTTGTCGATGGTCGCGCGGTTGTCCTGCAGCGACTGGAAATTCAATCCCTGTTCCGCAGGGAATGGCTTCACCGTGATCTGCCGAAGGTTGTACGCTTCCCGGGTGAAAGCGATGTTCCGCTTGATGTACGGCGTTTCCAACTGCAGCTCGCTCGGCTCCACGTAAAAGCGTTCAAACAGTGCAGGGAGCAGCTCGGCGAAAACGAACGAGCTGCCGAAGACCAGTATCATCGCTGCGATGGCAAGCCTATATCTGCGCAGCCGCAAATTGGCCCCGGCGACGATGGCAGCAGCGGCGGCAACGCAGATCAGCAGCCAGAGCGCGGGCAGCACAACATGGATATCGGCGTAACCCGCCCCGACCACGACGCCGTTGTCGTTGTACAGCAGCAGGAAGCGGTCCAACGCATAAGACCAAGCCTTCACGGCGAAGAAGAGACCGAGCAGCGCCGACCCATGTGCGATGGCGGCAGATGAGATGCGCCAGGGCCGACGGTCCAGATTGATTTCGCCATGGAGAAAGTACACCGCTGCGGCCATCAGGGCGCTCAGTGCCAGGATCCACAGCATCCAGTTCTTCAGCGCGACATAGACCGGCAGCGAGAACAGATAAAAGCCGATGTCTCTGTTATAACAGCGGATCGTTTTGGCCGTACGGCACCTGGTAGATGAAACGGAGCATCAGATCCCATCTACCGCTCTCGCCGATCGCGATCAGCAGTCCGGCGACGAGGGCCGCAGCCAGAATGAGCAAACGCCACGGCAATTGCGCCGAGGCCGGTCCCAGCCACTCGGGCGGCCCCCCAGGCAATGCCCGGAATGCGGTGACGCCCGGGTCGAGCACCACCGAAAGCCGAGGTCGCCGCGCCGCAAATCGTAAGGCCAGCGCTCCGTTCACCCAGAGAAGCAAGCTCGATACCGCGAAGACCGCGATGAACAGAACAGCCTTTGTGGCGAAAACCGTCCAGAAGACGCCGACATACCCGATTGTCGAAAACCACGCCCAATCGATCACCAGGGCGATGGCGCGCCCCAATGCTGCGAGCGAGACCACGATAGCGGCGATTGCCACGCCGATTCGTCCCCAGGACATGTTCTGTCCCCCGCCGCGCATCCCGCGAGGAGGCCACCCCGCCTCGCTGCCATCATGCCTTTCTCGACGGAGAATGCTACCGGGCCACGCTCGATCTCGCTTTGAGATGTATCAACGGCACACCGCTTGACAGCCGGGAGGGCAGGACGCCGCATGAAATCGTTGCGAGACGCTGGGGAGCTGGGGGAGCGCCAGCCACGTATCTCGCATCCGCGCGTGAAACGGCGGCCCATCAGGCATCAGGCTGCCAGGGCGGCCGCTATGCGGGGATTGCCCCTCCTCGGCCGTCGATCGGACCCACGAGCGACGGTCATATGAAAGCGGAATGCGCTGCGCTTTTCACCTACTCCCTGCTCTCGCCGTTGAGTTTACGGCATCGGTAACCCTGTAATTGTCCCGGTCGCATTTGAATTCCCGGGCATCCATAATCAGAAGCCGATTTTTTGATTGAAGGGTTTGGCGATCCATGATCTCGACTTGATGAAATAGATGGAACAGACACGCGGGATTGGCGGGGGCACCAAGGGGGCGGCCCGGCAATCCATGACAGGGAGAAGAGGAATGGGGCTTTGCGATATCTTGGTTTGCCTCGATGCCACCGAGGCCGGCGATGGCCGGCTGGAGCTGGCGCTCAATCTGGCGCAGGCCAACAAGGCATATCTGACGGCGGTTTACGCCTTGCCCGAGCCGCGCGGATCGAGCATCCCGCCGGCCGGCCCGGGCCTGCCGCCGACGGTTCTCGGGCCGGTCTCGCCGGACGGCGCCAGGGCCATCGGCGGGCAGCCGAGCATTGCCACCCCGGGGCAAACCCTGCCCGATGCCGAACGGGCCGATGCTCTCGAGCAGCGCTTTCGCGCGGAGCTGCCGCTGAGCGGGCTCGATGGCGAGTGGCATATGCTCAACCGCGCTGACCTGGCGGAACTGATCCAACTCGCCAAGGCGGCCGATTTGACGATCCTCGGGCAATATCCGGGCAGCGACTCAGGCGGCGCGACCTGGCTCCATCCGGATGATGTCATGGTCGAGGCCGGAAGGCCGGTTCTCGTCGTCCCCTATGCCGGCGCCGTCGAGCGTGTCGGCAGGCGGGTGCTGATCGCCTGGAACGGGACGCGTGAGGCCAACCGGGCGCTCCACGATGCGCTGCCGTTGATCGGCGGCGCCGAGGCGGTCACGGTCATGCATGTCGGGGCCGAGCAAGCCGACCTCGATCGCGACCGGCCCTGGCTCGAGCGCATCGTCCGCCACCTGGCGCGGCACGGGATCGAGGCACAGGCCGAAGAAAGCCTGCACCCCGCCATCTCGGTCCGCGATGCCCTGTTGTCGCGCGCCGCCGATCTCGGCGCCGACATGATCGTGGCCGGGGCCTATCACCATTCGCGATTGCGCGAGACCTTGCTCGGCGGGGTCAGTCGCGACCTGCTCGATCACATGACGATACCGGTGCTGATGTCGCATTGAGCGCCGGCGCAACGAGGCCGGCTCGATGAGGTAAATGGATCGTGCTTCAGCGCGGCAAGGACCGCCCCAAGATCGCATAGGCCTCTTCGTCGGTGCGGTCGTAGCGCAGCGGGGTGACGGTGATGCGGCCGGCGTTCAGCGCCTCGATATCGCTTTCGGGACCTTGGTCGCGCTCGCCACGGCGAAAGCTCACCCAGTAATAGGTCAGGCCGCGCGGATCGGTCCGCGCCTCGACATCCATGCCTTGGACGGTTCCGGCGCCTTGCCGGGCAAGGGTCAGCGGCCCCGCCTCATTGGGCGGGAGGTCGGGAAAGTTGACGCTGAGGCAGGTGGCGGCACTCCAGCCGATCTCCCACAGCCGGCGCACGATCGGCGGGCCGAGCGTGGCCGCCGTGTCCCAGCGGACATGGGCGCGATCGGTCCAGGCCTGGCTCAATGCGATCGCCGGAATGCCCAGCATCATCCCGGTCATCGCCCCGCCGACCGTGCCGGAGAACACCGTCTCGATGCCGAGATTGGCGCCGCGATTGACCCCGGACAGCAACAGTTGCGGCGGCGACCCCTGCATCAGATGGCTGACGGCCATCACGACGCAGTCGCCGGGCGTGCCGGTGACGGCCCAGCGCCGCAGGCCGCGCTCGGCGATGCGGATCGGATGGTGCAGGCTGACTGCGTGCGAGACCCCGCTTTGGTCGTGCTCGGGCGCCACGACCCAGACCTCGCGAGCGAGTTCAGCCGCAATCCGCTCGAGAACCGCGAGGCCGGGCGCGTCGATGCCGTCGTCGTTGGTCAGCAGGATGCGGTCGAGCACGCTTGGCCTCCGGTTAGCGGTCGGTTCCGCTTAGCATGATGCGATGACGAAATCGAGACGGCCGGCGAAAACGATTTGCCGAAGGCGGACGCGATGCGCAGCTATTAACTGGAGCCAACAGCCCGGGGCCGGCCTCTGATGAGCGACGCAGCTTTGTTTCGGGCGCACGTGCGACCAGTGAGCTTCGACAGCGCGCTTGGTCAGAAAATCATCGAATTGCATATCTGGGCGGTGCGCCAGGGGCTGGACGGAGCGCCGGCCGATATCCTGCTCGACGGACTCTGCAAGCGCCTGGTGGAGGCGGGTGTAGCGTTGTCGCGTGTGTTTGCCGGGATGCCCACCTTGCATCCGCAATGGGGAGGCTACGGTTACAATTGGCGGCGCGAGCTCAACGCCGTCGAGCCCGCGCAATTCGAGCGCGGCCACGAGTATGAGGAAACCGTCGCGAACAGCCCCTTCGGCTATTTGATCCGCCAAGCCCGCCAGGCGGCGGAGCCCTGGCTGCATCTGCGCCGGCGCCTCGCCGGACCGCTGGCGCAGTTTGATTTTCCGGTTCTCAAAGTTCACGCCGCCGCCGGCGCCACCGATTATTTCGCGGAAGTCTTCCGGTTTGGCGCGGATAACGACCCGGCGCGTGGAACCGGCATCGGCTATTCCTTCACCACCGACCGCGCCGAGGGTTTCACCGACGATGACCTTATGCTGCTGCAGGCCGTGCTGCCCGCGGCGTCCCTCGCCATGATGGCGCATGCCGGCTACACCATCGCTGCCGGTCTCCTCGCCGCCTATTTGGGCGCCGACGCCGGAAAGCGCGTCCATGCCGGAGCGGTGGCGCGCGGTTCGGTCGAAAGCATCCGGGCCGTGCTGTGGTATGCCGATATCCGCGGCTTTACCGCGATCGCCGACGCCGCACCCGGTCTCGCCGTCATCGAAATGTTGGACCAGATCTTCGAGATCTTGACGGCGTCGCTGCGGACTCGCGGCGGCCAGGTGCTCAAGTTCATGGGCGATGGGATGCTGGCGATTTTCTCGTTTACGGATGCGGCGCGAGACGAGACTTGTGGGCGAGCGCTCGACGCTGCGGTCGAGGCGATGCGGGCAATCGACGCAGTTGAATGACGCGCGGCGCGCCGCCGGCAAGCCGGTTGCCGCGGTTGACTTGGCGCTCCATCTTGGCGAGGTCCTTTACGGAAATGTCGGCGCCACCGACCGCCTCGACTTCACGGTGATCGGGCCGGCGGTCAACGAAGCCGCCCGCATCGAGGCCTTGTGCGAGCCATTGGGCCAAAGTGCTGGTCTCGGCCGAGTTCGCCGACGCCGTGACCGACAACCGCCGTCTGCTGCCTCTCGGTCGGCACCAGCTGCGCGGGGTGCGGGAGGAGAGGGAAGTCTACGCGCTGGATCTCGGTGCGGAAGATTGGCGTGCGTCAGATTAGGGAGTGGCAATGACCCGGCCGCGAAATGCGCCTGCCTATGAAGACGACTTCGTCGCCTGGCTCGAGGACCAGGCGGGGCGGGCGCGGCGCGGCGAGGTCGAAGGCCTCGATCTCGAAAACATCGCCGAGGAACTCGAAGGCATGGCGCGCAGCGACCGCCGCGAAATCAGAACCCGGCTGACCGTGCTGCTTGTCCATTTGCTGAAGTACGTCAGCCCAACCGAGAAGACGCTCCTCCAGCTGGCTCGCGACAATTGGCGAGCAGCGGACCCAAATCACGACCGTGATCGACGATAGCCCCAGCTTACGATCGTTCCCCGCGGCAGTCTTGGAACAATGCTACGCCGAGGCTCGATCGCGGGCCGCTCTGGAGACCCGGTTGCCCGAAAGCGCCTTTCCCGAGCATTGCCCATTTGAGCTGGCGCTGGTGCTCGGATCAGGCTGGCTCCCATCGTGAACCGGAGGCTGTGATGTACGCGCTGGACGGACGGGTCGGGCTGGTCACGGGTGGCGGCGCCGGGATCGGCCGTGCGATCGCGCGGCGGCTGGCGGGCGAGGGGATGGCGGTCGCCGTGCTCGACTGCGACGATGCCGCTGCGCAGGCGGTTGCGGCGGAGATCGGCGGACTTGCGGTCACGGCCGATGTGACCTCGCCCGAGGCTGTCGAGCGCGCGGTTGAGGCCACCCTCGCCCGCTTCGAGCGGATCGACCTGCTCGTCAACAACGCCGGCATCGCCTGGACCGGGCCTGCGCTGGAGATGCCGCTCGATACTTTGCAGGCAATGCTGCGAGTCAATGTCGAGGGGGTCTTTATCGCCAGCCGGGCGGTACTGCCGCATATGATCGCGCGTCGCTCCGGCTCGATCGTCAACCTCGCCTCATGGGCGGGCAAGACCGGCGCTGCCTATTTCGCCGGCTACAGCGCGACCAAGTTCGCGGTGATTGGCCTCACTCAGGCATTGGCCCGCGAGATGGCGCCGCACGGCATCCGGGTCAACGCGATCTGTCCCGGGATCGTCGTCGACACCGCAATGCGGACTGCTCTCGAAGCCCAGCAGCGCCACTGGGGGCTGCCCGAAACGGCGGAGCGGGAAAAGCTGATCCCGATGGGACGCGTCTCGGTGCCCGACGATGTCGCCGGGGCCGCAGCGTTCCTGGCCTCCGATGCGGCTGCCTACATCACTGGCGAATCGATCAACCTCTCCGGCGGCTTGCTGATGGATTGAAGAGCGAAGATGCTGACAACCGTCTGCGGCGGGGCCTCCGCCCACTGAAGGGCTTTGCGCGCGCCGGTAGCGCGGATCTCAACTCGGTTCGGCCACGTGGCAGAAATAGCTGCGCGCGTATCAGCGCCAGACACCGCCGTACCGGAACCAGCATGGGTCTGTTACGCGATAGTCCCAGCCTTCGCCGTGAGATCGACAGCTTTTTTGTAGAAGAAGTGACTATCACCCTGAGGCCGGGCGGCAGACAATCTCCCCCGCCACGACAAAGTTTCGGGCGCTATTTGCGGTCGCGAGCAGGAGGTAGGAAGACATGAGCGTGCAGGCGATCGGCGAACCGGTCCGGCGCGAGGAGGACCTGCGCTTGTTGCAGGGTCGCGGCCGCTATGTCGACGATGCCGGTCGAGCCGACGACGCGCGCGGCTATGTGCTGCGCTCGCCATACGCCCATGCCCGCATTCTCGCGATCGATGTCGGGCGGGCGAGGACGGCGCCCGGGGTGCTCGCCGTCCTGACCGGAGAGGATCTGCAGCGCCGCGGTCTCGGCACCCTGATGCCCGGCGTGCGCCGACGACGCCGCGATGGAACCCCGGCTTTTGTTTGCCCGCAGCCGCTCCTCGCCCAAGGGCGCGTGCGCTATGTGGGCGACCCGGTCGCGTTCGTCGTCGCCGATACCCTGAACCAGGCGAAGGACGCGGCCGAACTGATCGAGATCGACTACGAGCCGCTGCCTGCCGTGATCACTGCCGCCGCAGCGCTGGCCCCTGGCGCGCCGGCAGTCTGGGACGAGAACCCGGGCAACGAGGCCTTCTTTCACGAGATCGGCAGCAAAGAGGCGGTCGATGCGGCGTTTGCCCGCGCGAACCGCGTCGTCCGCGACGAGATCCGCATCAATCGGGTCACGGCGAACTCGATGGAGCCGCGCGGCTGCATCGGCGAATACGACCGCGCCCAGGACCGCTATACGATCCGCTGCACGATCCAGTCGGTGCACGCCACCCGCGCCGCGCTCGCCGACCGGATCTTCAAACTGCCGCAGCACCAGTTCCGGGTGGTGTGCGACAATATGGGCGGCGGGTTCGGCATGAAGGGCGGATGCTATCCGGAATACGCGCTGTCGCTGTGGGCGTCCGAGGTCATTGGCCGGCCGGTGCGGTGGATTTCCGAGCGGGGAGAGGGGCTGGCGACCGACGAGCAGGGCCGGGGCAGCGTCGTCGACACCGAGCTCGCGCTCGACGGCAACGGCCGGTTTCTCGCATTGCGGGCGCAGTGGCAGGCAGCGATCGGCGCCTATTATTCGACCGACCGCCCGACCATACCGTTGACGATCGGGTTGGCCTGTCTGGTCAACACCTATGGCATTCCGGCAATTCACGCCCGGGTCGTCGCGGCGCTGACCAATACGATGACGATCGCTCCCTATCGCGGCGGCAGCCGCCCCGAGCCGATCTACGTCACCGAAACCATCATCGACAAGGCGGCGCGCGAGTTGGGGATCGATCCCGTGGAGCTGCGCCGCCGCAATACGATCCCGGCGAGCGCCATCCCGTTCACGACGGTGCTGCAGCAAACCTATGATTCCGGCGATTTCGTTAAGAACCTCGACGATTGCCTGGCGCTGGCCGGCTACGACCGGGTCGCCGAACGCCGCGAGGCGGCGAAAAAGCGCGGCAAGCTTCTGGGAATGGGCGTGGCGACCGCCGTCGCCGCCACCGGCGGGCGCGATTACGAGCATGCCGAAATCCGCTTCGACCCGTCGGGCGGGGTTGTGCTGATGACCGGGAGCATGGATCACGGCCAGGGCCACGGCACGACGTTCAAGCAGATCCTGTCGGAAAAGCTCGGCATCGACGCCAACCTCATCCGCTATCGCTACGGCGACAGCGATCTGGTGACGATGGGGATCGGCACCTTCGGCTCGCGCTCGGCCCAGCTCGCCGGGTCGGCGATCGTGGTCGCCGCCGACCGGCTGATCGACAAGGGACGCAAGATCGCCGGCCATATGATGGAGGCCGCCGTCAGCGACGTGGTCTTCGAGAATGGCAGGTTCGCGATCGCCGGCACCGACCGGTCTGTTACCCTCGCCGAAGTCGCCAGACAGTCCTTCGACACGGCCTATCTGCCGAACGACATCGAGGCGGGTTTTACCGAGCGGGCCAATTTCGGCCCGGCCGGCTCGGCGACCTTTCCGAGCGGGGCGCATCTGAGCGAGGTCGAGATCGACCCGGAGACCGGCGAGGTCGCGTTGACCCGCTACACCGCGGTCGACGATGTGGGTCGCGTATTGAACCCGCTATTGTGCGAGGGGCAGATCCATGGCGGCATCGTCCAAGGCATCGGCCAGGCGCTGATGGAGAATATCGTCTACGATCCGGAAAACGGGCAGCTGATCAGCGGCTCGTTCCAGGATTACTGCATGCCGCGCGCCGATGATTTCTGCCGGTTCGAGCTGGCCAACAATCCGACCTTGACCGGACGCAACCCGCTCGGCGTCAAGGGGGTTGGCGAAGCCGGCACTTTGGGCGCGATCCCGGCGGTGATGAACGCCGTCAACGATGCGCTGGCCCATGCCGGCGCGTCTGCGATCGCGCCGCCGGCGACCTCGGAAAAGCTCTGGCGAGCCCTGCAAGCGGCGCGCTTGGGCCGAGGCTGACGGGCTGCGAAGCGACGCCGAGCAGCGCGATGCCCGAGATCGATCCAGCCCCTCGACTTGGCGGCACGCTGTCAATAAGCCGATCGCTGCAGGCGCTGGCGGTTGTCGTCGTCGTGCTGATCGTCGCCGCAACCGTTCACCAACTGCTGACTGGCCGCGCCACGATCCTCGCCGATACCGAGCACCAGATGTCGCGCCTCGATATGGTGTTCGCGGAACAGACCGGCCGCGCCGTCGAGACCGTCGACTTCATACTGCGTAACTCGATCGACGCGTTTGCATCGCTGCATGCCAAGCCGCCAATCGACGCCGGCGCTTATGATGATTGGCTGCGGCGGCGCATCGCCGGGGTGCGTCAAGTCAGGGAAGTAGCGATCACCGATAAGAACGGGGACATTCTCTTTTCGTCACGTTCCGGGCCGACATGGGAGTTGTCCCCGGCTGTGCGCACCTTTGTCGCGGAGCAAGCAGCCCATCCCGATGCGCGCCTGCATTTCAGCGACCCTCTGCATGGCCCGGACGGGCAATGGACGGCTCTGATGGTGCGCGCGATCCCGTCCCATGACGCGTGTTCGAAGGGGCCGCGATCGCCCTTCTCGATCTCAGTTATTTCGAGGATTTCTATCGGGCTGTCGAACTTAACGAGAGCGGCGCGATATTGCTGCATCTACGTGACGGGACCGTCCTTGCCCGATATCCCCACACCGATGCGGTCATTGGTGAGAGCTATGCCGATTTACCGCCGTTCAAAGACATCTTGGCGCACGGGCTCTCGGGCACGGTGATCATGGACAGCCCGATCGACGGCAGCCGTCGGGTGTTGGCGATTCGTGCGCTGAAGGCGTTTCCACTAGCGGTAAACGTCTCGGTTGGGGAGAATCAGGTGCTGGCGGCTTGGCGACGGCAAACTTGGACCTTTTCGCTAGTGGCGGTTGGCGCTTCGGTGGCTGTTTTTACTCTTCTGCTGCTGCTGGCGCAGCGCTCGCGCCAAGTTGAGGTGCTGCTCGGCGAGTACCGCACCGCCAAAGATGCGGCAGAGGACGCGCACAAGCGGCTCGTCGAACAAATGGCGGAGCGCGAGCGGGCCGAGGCTGCGCTGCGCCAGGCCCAGCGCATCGAGGCGGTGGGTCAGCTCACCGGGGGCGTGGCGCACGATTTTAACAATCTGCTGACCGTGCTGATCGGCAACATCGATTTGATCCGAAAGGCGCCGGCGCTCGATCCACAGCTGGCCGAACGGCTGGCGGCGATGCGCGCCGCGGCTGAGCGAGGCGCCATGTTGACCGGTCATCTCCTCGCCTTTGCCCGGCGCCAGCCGCTATCCCCTCGCGCGGTCAATCTGAATGCGCTGATTTCCGGCATGCACGGCTTGCTGCAAAGCGCACTGGGCCCTCGGGTCCAGATCGAAACGCGCCTTGCGCCGGATCTGTGGCCTGCCATGGTCGATCCGACGCAGTTTGAACTCGTGGTGCTCAACTTGGTGATCAACGCACGCGACGCCATGCCGGAAGGCGGCGTCGTGACCGTGGAAACGGCCAACGTGCATCGCGGGCCGCCGCTTCGTCCTGAAGAGGCCGCCGAGGGTGATTATGTCTCGATCGCGGTGCGTGATGTCGGTAGCGGTATGACGCCCGAGGTGCAGGCCAAGGCGTTCGAGCCGTTCTTTACAACCAAGAGTCCGGGCGAGGGCTCGGGTCTCGGCTTGTCGCAGGTCTTCGGCACGGCTCACCAGTCCGGTGGCGACGTGCGGATCGACAGCACGCCCGGCAAGGGTACGACGGTCAACGTCTGCCTACCTCGCGCGACCTCTGAGCCCGAGGCTTCCACAGTCCGGTTCGACGAGACTGCAGAGCCAAGAACCGGCGAGGCGGTCGTGCTCGTCGTCGATGACGACGATGCCGTCCGCCGGACAACGGCCGAAATCCTGACGGGTCTGGGCTATGCCGTAGTCCAGGCCGCCAGCGGGCGCGCCGCCCTTCAGCTGCTCGATGAGAACGGGATGATCGAAGTATTGCTGACCGACGTGGTTATGACCGGAATGAGCGGACCTGATCTCGCCCGGCAGGCGCGGGTGGCGCGTCCATATTTGGCGATCGTATTCATCTCAGGTTACGCCGACCCCGCCGGCATCGGTGGCGACGGACGCTCGTATCGGCTGATCAGAAAGCCGTTCCGACCGCTGGATCTGCGCCGGCAAATCGAGGCGGCCTTGGCCGAGACCTGGACTCCGGCTGGGCCAGCCGGGCGCTAGCGTCAAAACCGGCCGACGCTTCTCAGAACGGTTGTTTCCGCGCTTCCTGGATCGCGTGCCACACCTTGAGCGGGGTAGCGGGCATCGACAGGTCGCGCACGCCGAGCGGGGCGAGCGCGTCGAGGATGGCGCTGATCACGACCGCCAGTGCCGGGGTGCAGCCGCCTTCACCGCCGGCCTTGATGCCGAACGGGTTGGTCGGCGACAACACCTCGACAATGCGGGTCGCAAAAGACGGCAGATTGTCCGAGCGGGGCATGCCGTAATCCATGAACGAGCCTGATAATGGCTGGCCCGAGCCCGCATCGATCGCGCATTCCTCCCACATCGCCTCGCCGACACCCTGGGCGATGCCGCCATGGCTCTGTCCGTGCACGATCAGCGGGTTGATGCACCGCCCGACATCGTCGACGACCGTGTAGCGGGTGATCTCGACCATACCCGTCTCGGGGTCGATCTCGACCTCGCACACCGCACAGCCGTTCGGGAAGACCGGATCGTGCATTTCGTTGTCGGTAATGAGGGCGATCTCGCCTTCGGCGCCGAACCGGGCGCCCTCCCGCGCCAATTCAAAAAAGTCGAAGCTGCGGTTGTGCAGGGGGGCCGAAAATCGGCCGTCCGCGAACGTGACCTTATCGGCGCTAGTGCCGAGCAGCTGGGCGGCGACTGCCTTGCCCTTTGCGATCAATTCCGGTGCGGCCTTGGCGAACAAGGTTGCGGAGTGGCGCATCGAGCGGCCGGAGTGCGAGCCGCCGCCGAGGCTGACAACATCGGTGTCGCCCATGATGATGTCGATGTTTTCGACCGGCACGGAGAGCAGCGCACCGACAACCTGCGCGAAACTCGTCTCGTGTCCCTGGCCGCTCGGGCCCGTCCCGATCACGACCTCGACCCGGCCCGTCGGCGTGACGGTGATCTCGCTGCGCTCACGGGGCGCGCCGATCGAGGATTCGACATAGTTCGCAAGCCCGAGGCCGAGCAATTTTTCCCGCGCTTCCGCCTCGGCCCGGCGCGCCGCGAAACCGTCCCAATCGGCGACCCGCATCGCCAGATCCATGTTGGCTTCGTACGTGCCGCTGTCGTAGCGAGCGCCGACGGCGTTTGCGTACGGCATCGCCTCCGGCGCGATCAGGTTCATGCGGCGCAACGCCACCCGGTCGATGCCGAGCCTTCGCGCCGCTTCGTCGACCAGCCGTTCGATCGCGTAGGTCACCTCCGGCCGGCCCGAGCTGCGATAGGCGTTGGTCGGCATCGTGTTGGTAAAGACCGCGCGCGACCGGAGCCGCGCCGCCGGGACGTCGTAGGAGCCGGTGACCAGCGCCGAACCCTTGCTTAGCGGTGACAGTGAGGCGCAGCGGGCGCCGACATTGCTGACATTGTCGGCGCGCAGCCCGAGAAAGCGGCCATCGGCGCGCAACGCCAGCGCCACCCGGGTCAACAGATCGCGGCCCTGAAAGTCGCTGAGGAACACTTCCGACCGGGTCGAAGTATATTTGACCGGGCGGCCGAGCTTGCGCGACGCCCATAGCACTAGCGCCGACTTCGACGTAGAGCCGGTTGCGCGTGCCGAAATTGCCGCCGACATCGAACGACAATACCCGCACCTGCTCGGGCGGGACCCCGAGGACGGCCGCGAGTTCGGCCTTCTGCCGCACCGCGCCGCCGCTGCCGGCCCACAGGGTGTAGCGGCCGGTCTCGCTGTCCCAATGGCCGAGGGCGGCGCGCGGCTCGATCGGGACGCCGGTCACGCGGCCGATATGGAACTCCATCTCGACGATTTGGTCGGCGGCCGCAAAGGCGCGCTCGGTCGCCGCGGCGTCGCCGAACCAGGTGTCGACGAGAACGTTGTCGGGCGCCTCGTCCCAAACCGCCGGCGCACCTGCGGCAAGCGCATCCGGTATTTGCGCGATCCACGGCAATTCCTCGTATTCGACAGTCACCGCCTCTGTGGCGTCCTGAGCCTGCGCCGCAGTTTCGGCCACGACGATCGCCACCGCCTCGCCAACATGGCGCACTTTGTCTGATGGCAGCAGCATTTGCGGGCCGATAAAGATCGGACCGCCGCCGGGGCCGGCCAATTTCATGTCGTACCGGGTCGACGGCACCGGGCTATGCGGGATCGGCGCCAGCCCGTCGGCGGCGCAGTCCTCGCCCGTAAAGACGCCGAACACACCCGGCATCGCTTGCGCCCGCCACGTGTCGATCAGCCCGATCCGGGCATGGGGGTGCGGCGAGCGCACGATCGCGGCATAGGCTTGTCCCGGCAGGATGAAATCATCGCTGAACCGGCCCTTTCCGGTCAGCAGGCGCTGATCCTCCTTGCGGCGCAGCGGCTGGCCGATGGCGCCGAGGTTCTGCAGAGCCGCAATGTCGATCGCGTCGTTCATGTGTCAGCCTCCGGTCATGCCTGATGCCGCGTCCTCGCAGTGTAACTCGGCGTCCGCCCGACTTACATTCGCGGCGGAGGAGACAGCCATGAGCGCACAAGCCACTACTCCCGGCCGGGTCAAGCGGCGCGGGATCGGCGACTTCGTCAAGGCCGGCACGCCGATCGTCGGCCTTACCGCCTACACGGCGCCGATCGCCGGTCTCCTCGACCCGCATGTCGACTTCATGCTGGTCGGGGATTCGCTCGGAATGGTGGTCTACGGGTTCGACAGCACCCTGCCGGTAACCTTGGAGATGATGATCGCGCATGGCGCCGCGGTAGTGCGCGGATCGGCCCGAGCATTGGTCGTCGTCGATCTGCCGTTCGGCAGCTACCAGGAATCACCGGAGCAGGCCTTCCGCAATGCCGCCCGCGTCATGGCCGAGACCGGCTGCGCCGCGGTCAAGCTCGAAGGCGGCGAGGAGATGGCCGAGACCGTACGCTTCCTCACTCGGCGTGGCGTTCCGGTCATGGGGCATGTCGGGCTGATGCCGCAATCGGTCAACGCGGCCGGTGGCTTCAAAATCCAGGGCCGCGGCGAGCACCAGGCCGAACGGGTCGCCGCCGACGCCGCCGCAATCGCCGAGGCCGGCGCCTTCTCGGTCGTCATCGAGGGAACAATCGAGAAGGTCGCGCGCGCGATTACCGAGGCGGTGCCGGTGCCGACGATCGGCATCGGCGCCTCGCCCGCCTGCGACGGTCAGATCCTCGTCACCGACGACGTGCTCGGCGTCTTTACCGCGTTCACTCCGCGCTTCGTCAAACGCTATGCGGAACTGGCGCCGCTGATCTCCGCTGCCGCCGAAGCCTACGCCGCCGATGTCCGCGCCCGCCGCTTCCCCGGCCCGGAACATTGCTTCGGCACGAGATAAATCCAAAAGGGGGCATTAGCCGAGCACCGTTGGGGTTCGCCGCATGCCCAGACCTGCCTTGCGAGAAACCGGCGGCCTTTATTGCCCCCTATTAAAGAAACCTACGATCCGCCGTCGCGGCGGTCGTCGTTCAAGCGATCCAGCGGCGCAGGCCTTGCCGGGCGCTCGCGTCCAAATAGCCGGTGCAGACCGTTGGAGATGACGCGCGACACGACGCGCACCGGCCTGCCCAACCAGAGCCGAAGGATCTCCGCGGCGACGGTCTTGCGCGGAACATGGCGCAAGCTCGCCATGCCATGGCGCCGATAATCGGCGACCCAGGCATCGACCAGGCGCTCAGGCACGCCAACCGCCGCCGCGGCCTCGGCGCTCGTCCAACCGTCGACGATGACGCGCTGGACAATCTGGCCGCGCTGGGCCGGGGTCAGGGCGACAGGTTCGGTCGACCGCTTCTTCATCCCTCGCCAACGCGCGAACACGCTCATAATTCCGCCTGTTTACGCCTTAATGTCAATGACGGTCCGGCCGCGGACCTCGCCCTTTAGGATCTTCTGTGCAAGCCCCGGCAGCGCGGCGAGCGGCTCGATACGGGTCATCCGTTCCAGGCGGTCGAGCGGCAAATCGCGCGCCAGACGTCGCCACGCCTCCGTCCGTTCCTCGCGTGGACACATGACCGAGTTGATCCCGAGCAGATTGACCCCCCGCAACAGGAACGGGATTACCGTCGCCGGCAAATCGCTGCCGCCGGCCAGACCGCAAGCAGCGACGCTGGCGCGGTATTCGAGCTGGGTCAGGATCGTCGCCAAAGTGTTGCCGCCGACCGCGTCGATCGCGCCGGCCCAGCGCTCGCGGTCGAGCGGTCGCGACGGCTTGGCGGCTAGTGCGGCGCGCTCGATCAGATCGGCGGCGCCGAGGTCCGTCAGATAATCACGCTGCTCGGGCCGGCCGGTCGCGGCAACGACCCGATGGCCCAGCGCCGACAGCAGCGCAATCGCCACGCTGCCAACGCCGCCCGCTGCGCCGGTGACCAGAACATCGCCGGCGCCGGGACGCAACCCGTGCCGCTCCAGTGCCATGACCGCCAGCATCGCGGTGAACCCGGCGGTGCCGACCGCCATCGCCTGGGCCGCACTCAGACCTTCCGGCCGGCGAACCAGCCAAGAGGCCTTGACCCGGGCCTTTTCGGCATAGCCGCCCCATTGCGTTTCGCCGACCCGCCAGCCGGTCAGGATGACCGGGTCGCCGGGTTTGAACTCGGGCGAATCCGAGCGCTCGACAGTGCCGGCAAAATCGACGCCGGGGATGTGCGGATAATTCCGCACCAGCCGGCCGAGGCCCTGCAGCACCATCGCGTCTTTGTAGTTCAGTGTCGAATATTCGACCGCGACGGTGACCTCGCCCGGCGGCAGCCGCGTCTCGTCGACCGCCTCCAGACGCGGGACGATCTTTCCGCCGTCTTCGTGCAGCACCAGAGCCCGGAACGTCGCCATTGCCCCCGCCCTAACCCTCCCCCGCTGCGCGGGGGAGGGAATCGGGAGGGGGCCTACTGGCAGCTGCACCCAAGCGTCAGCATCAGGCGCGCAGCGGTTCGAGGATGCTGACGAAATTGGCGACCGCAGCGCCGCCCATGTTCATCACCCCGGCGAGCGAGGCGCCCGGCACCTGAATGCCGCCGGCAGTCCCGGTCACTTGCATCGCCGCCAGCACATGCATCGACACGCCGGTGGCGCCGATCGGATGGCCCTTCGATTTGAGCCCGCCCGAGGGGTTGACCGGCAACCGTCCATCCTTTTCGGTCCAGCCTTCGAGGATGGCCCGCGCCCCCTCGCCTCTCGGCGTCAGACCCATCGCCTCGTACTCGATCAGCTCGGCGATCGTGAAGCAGTCATGCGTCTCGACGAGATCAAGATCATCGAGCGTCAAACGAGCGTCAGCGAGCGCCCGCTGCCAGGCGAGCGCCGGCCCTTCGAACGCGATCACGTCGCGCCGGCTCATCGGCAGAAAATCGTTGACCTGCTCGGCGGCGCGGAAAATCACCGCCTTCTTCAGGCTCAAGCGCCGTCGCCGTGTCGGCCAGCACCACCGCCGCGGCGCCATCGGAGACCAGCGAGCAATCGGTGCGCTTGAGCGGGCCGGCGACGATCGGGTTCTTGTCGGAAACCGTGCGGCAGAATTCGTAGCCGAGGTCCTTCTGCATCTGCGCCAGCGGGTTGGCGACGCCGTTCTTGTGATTTTTCGCGGCGATCCGCGCCAATGCGTCGGACTGGTCGCCGTAGCGCTGGAAATAGCTCTGCGGCGATCTGCCCGAAGATCCCGGCAAAGCCGCCCTCGATCGCGTCCTCCTCCTTGCGGTAGCTGGCGCCGAGCAGGATGTCGCCGACCTGCGCGCCCGAGACCTCGGTCATCTTCTCGACACCGACGACGAGCGCCAGCCGCGCCTTGCCGGCGGCGATCGCGTTCAGCCCCTGATGGATCGCCGCCGAACCGGTAGCGCAGGCGTCCTCGACCCGCGTCGCCGGCTTGAAGCGAAAGCCGGGATCGGCCTGGAACACGAGCGAGGCCGGAAACTCCTGGCGGACAAAACCGCCGTTCATCGTGCCGAGATAGACCGTGTCGATATCGGCCGCCGCGACCCCGGCATCGGCCAAAGCGGCCTGCGTGACCTCGACGATCAGCTGCTCGATGTCCTTGCCTTCGTGCTTGCCGAATTTGCTGTGCGCCCAGCCGACGATGCATCCGCTCATGCCGCCCTCCGCATAGGCCGCAGCGACCCGAGCAGGCCCGGTGCCGCGGTCCTATGCTGATATGGGACGGCTTTGTGCCCCTGCGACCCCTAAGTGGACTGCTACGGGTGCATCTCTCAGTAGTTCTGCTCCGACGCGACCTTCCAGTCGTCGGCACTCGTTTGCGTGGGCTGCGGTTCGCTAAATCCGGGCGGGGTGAACTCTGCCACCACTTCGTGGATATGACGGCCGCCGTCGCTGATCACAAACCTGATACCTAAAACACCGCTGGAAGTACCGGGGGGCACATGAGGCACGTTTAGATCGATCTCCATGCTGCCGGTGCAGTCGGAATTGACTATGTAGGTGCCAGTTTCTTGCCCTTTTGCCGCAAAATCGGTCTGGCTACTTGTTCGCAGGGAGTCACCTTTGTAGTCGCGCTGAGTGAGCCCGCCGCGGCCATCGAAAACCTTGATCCCCGCCGCAACTGATGATGGACCGTCCGGGAGACCCGGCGGAGTGTACGCGGTGACCCCGAATGCGTATTCGCCATTGAGTGTCGCGTTCGAGCACCCGAAATCGTCACTTCCTCCGGCCCAAGCGGCACCGCTCAGTGCCGGCAGCGCGATCGCGGCTAGCAAGGTTCCTTTTGTGAGCCGTCTCTTCATTTCCGATCTCCCATTATGGTCGTGGATTGCATTAGGGCGGCTTCGCCGCGGGACCGAAAAAAGCTCCGGACTGACGCGCGGGGCAATAAAGCGGCGATGAAGTCTTTTAAATCGGTTTGAAATCTTGCAAAATTCTTGGCAAGAGGAAATTGGCCCTCGCCGACGGCCAGGCCTCGTTAAGAAACCTTGCTCGTTGTTGCGGAGCATACGGATGGGCGCGCCCGCCACTGCCGACGTTTTTCTGTTCGACGGCTTTCGTCTCGACCGGCGCGGCCTGTTCCGAAGAGATCAGAACGGCGCTTTCATTCCGGTCACGATCGGCTCGCGCGCGATCGAGGTTCTCCATACGTTGGTCGAACGGTCAGGGGACCTCGTATCGAGGGACGAGATATTGGCGGCCGTGTGGCCAGGAACCGTCATCGAGGGAAGCAACCTGCCGGTGCAGATCGCCGCACTTCGGCGGGTTCTCGATCAAGGCCGAGCCGATGGCAGCTGCATCCAGACGATCGCTAGCCGCGGTTACCGCCTTGTAACCCAGGTGACCCGGGCTTCGCCGGACGCAGAGTCTCCCGCTGCCCGACAAGCCGTCGATCGCGGTATTGCCGTTTGCCAATTTGAGCGGTGATCCGGAGCAGGAGTATTTCGCCGACGGCATGGTCGAGGAGATCATCACTGCGCTCAGCCGCATCCGCTGGCTTTTCGTCATCGCCCGCAATTCGAGTTTTACCTACAAGGGCCAGATGGTCGATGTGAAACAGGTCGGCCGCGAGCTCGGCGTGCGCTATGTCCTCGAAGGCTCGGTGCGCAAGGCCGGCGGTCTACCTGCGGATCACCGCGCAGCTGATCGACGCGACGACGGGCACCCATCTGTGGGCTGACCGCTTCGACGGTTCGCTGGAAGAAGTGTTCAAGCTTCAGGACGAGGTGGCGTCGGGTGTCGCTGGGGTTATCGAGCCGGCATTGCAGGCCGCCGAAACGGCTCTCTCGGCGAGTCGCCCTACCGCTCAACTGACGGCCTACGATTTGTATTTGCGTGCTCTTGCGCACAGCCTCTCCTACGAGAAGGACCAGTTCGCCCGCGCGCTCGAACTGCTCGCACAAGCTATAGAACGGGATCCGCGCTACGGGCCGGCGCTCGCCTTGGCGGCCCATTGTCACAAGGCGTTCGAGGTGATGAACTGGGCCGTAGACCCGGAAGGTGTCCGGCTCACCAGTATCAATCTTGCCCGACAGGCGCTTCGATATGGCCCTGACGAACCTGACGTTCTCGCGCTCGCTGCCTTCACCCTCGGATATTTCGGCGAAGATATAAATGTCGCAATTGGTCTGATCGATCGTTGCCTGATGCTCAACCCGAGCTCGGCGCGGGGCTGGCACTGGAGCGGCCTGCTAAGGGTTTTTGCCGGTCACCCCGATCTTGCGCTCGAACATTTTGGGATCTACCTGCGCCTTAACCCGCGTGATCGTCTAGCATCCTACCTTAACGGTATTGGCGAGGCCTATTTCTTCAGTCGCCGGTTCGACGAGGCGGCGGCAAACCTGCTCGCGTCACTCGAACGGGCTCCCGGCTTTCCGATAACCTACCGCGTCCTCGCTTCCTGCTTTGCACATATGGGACGGCTGGACGACGCCCGACAGATCACTGCGCGGTTGCGCGCCATGACCCCCCTGGTGATGGAACCTGCGATGCGGTATCGGAACCCGGAACTCCGAGAGCTCTTTCTGTCGGGTCTGCGGCTGGCGGCTAGTGAGGCAAGCTAAGTCGGGGCAAATGCCGGAAAACATCGAGACGATCACCTTGCGGCGGCCGGACGATTGGCATGTTCATTTGCGCGACGGGGCGATGCTGTCCGCGGTCGTCCCATACACGGCTCGCCAATTCGCCCGCGCCATCGTGATGCCGAATCTGGTGCCGCCAGTCACCGATGTCGCGGCGGCGCGCGCCTATCGCGAGCGCATCTTGGCGGCTCTCCCGGACGGGCGCGAGTTCACCCCGCTGATGACCTGCTATCTGACCGATACGACTGATCCCGGACGAGGTAACGCGCGGCTATGAGGAAGGCGTCTTCGCCGCGGTCAAGCTCTACCCGGCGCATGCAACCACCAACTCCGCTTTTGGCGTCACCGACGTGGACCGTGTCCTGCCGGTGCTCGAACGCATGGCTGAGTTCGGCATGCCGCTGCTGGTCCATGGCGAGGTCACCGACCCCCAAATCGATGTGTTTGACCGCGAGGCGGTATTCATCGACCGGGTGCTCGACCCGTTGCGCCGCCGGCTCCCCGAATTGCGCATCGTGCTCGAGCACATCACCACCGAGGAAGCGGCACAATACGTCGCCGCATCAGGCGCGAATTTGGCGGCGACGATCACCGCGCATCATCTGGTGATCAACCGCAACGCGATCTTCGCCGGCGGCATCCGCCCGCATCTCTATTGTCTGCCGATCGCCAAGCGCGAGAAGCACCGGCTGGCCCTGCGCCGGGCGGCGGTCGTCGGGCGATCCGCACTTTTTCCTCGGCACCGACAGCGCCCCGCATGCGGCCCCGACCAAGGAGACGGCCTGCGGCTGCGCCGGCATCTTCACCGCCCCTTGCGCGCTGGAAATCTATGCCGAGGTGTTCGAAGAAGAAGGCGCGCTCGACCGGCTCGAAGCCTTCGCCTCACTGAACGGCCCGCAATTCTACCGGCTGCCGCCCAACGAAACCCGCGTGACGCTCAAGCGCGAGCCATTTCCGGTTCCGGAGCGCATCGGCGCCGGCGAGAGCGCCGTCGTGCCGTTCCGCGGCGGCGAAACCTTGCGCTGGCGCCTCGCTGCTCTAAGCACACCGTCGGCTTTCCTAGACCGCGTGGCCGGGCTTGATCCGCTTAGCCGCGTGCCCGACACTGCTTTCGGGCAGGCGCAGAGAAGACGTCATTTACCAACGCGCTGGTCGCGGTCAGCCGGATTGGGCGATGCAGGAGCAGCGGATGAGGACAGGGGCGGATTACCGGCAGGCGTTGCGCGACGGGCGCCGGGTCTGGGTCATGGGCGAAGGCATGATCGACGACGTGACCACCCATCCTGCGACCCGCGCGATGGTCGACGAATACGTTGCCTGGTACGATATGCTTCGCGACCCGGCTTGGCAGGACATCGCGCTGCGGCCGTCCGACCGCACGCCCTGGGCCTATGTCGCGCCGAAAAGCGGCGACGACCTCGGCGGCATGGGGCGGTTCTTCGCGGCGACGACGTTCCTCTCCGCCGGCAACATCACCCATACCCCCTGCTATGGCCACATGATCGCGCTCGGCATTCTCGCCTCGGCGCAGGAGCGCGCTGTCTCGTCGGAGCAGATCGCCAATGCCGCCCGCTATCGCGCGATGATCGCCGAGACCGGGCGGTTTCTGACGTTCTGCGGCGGCGCGCCCGACGATCGGCTACCGGATGCGCGAAAACCCGGCCGACCGAGCGGCATTGAAGATCGTGCGCGAGACCGATGCCGGGATCGTCGTCAAGGGCAAGATCGGCATGCATACCAGCCCGGCCTATGCCGAAGACGTTTATGTCGGCAGCATTTCGGGCATCAAGATCGGCGAGCATTTCGCGACGTTTATCGTGCCGGTCGCCGCAACCGGCGTCACTACGCTCTGCCGCAAGATCGCGGTGCGCGACTCGAACCCGTTCGTGGCGCCGTTGAGCAGCCGCTTTGACGAACTCGACGGCCAGATGTGGCTCGACGACGTGTTCATCCCGTGGGAGCAGGTCTTTTTATTGGGCCAATCCCCCGAGCCCGTCGTCCGCTGGCTGATCTGGCACCACGTTTACGGGTGGCTGTCCAAGGCCGAGTTCACCCTCGGTCTGGCGCTGGCCTTGAGCCACGCGATGGGGCTGGCCCAGCACGACCAGACGATCAACTACCTGATCGACCTGATTGTCGAGGTGCAGACCGTGCGCAGCTGCCTCACCGCCTGCGAGCGCGACCCGCGGTTCACGCCCGACGGCTGGTGCGTCCCCAACCATGCCCACCTTGCGGCCGGCGGTCTCGCGATATCTGCGGGCTCGCCCACGCATGGCGGAGATCCTGCGCATCGTGCCCGGCTCGTCCTTGGTCGTGACCCCATCGGACAGCGACCTCGCCGCCCCCGAGATCGCCGACGGCCTCGCCGAATCCTTTGGTGGCGGCGGCTATACCGCATTGCAGCGCGCGGCCCTGTTGCAGATGGCCTGGGACCATGTTTCCTCGGCGCTCGACGGCCGCGAATCCGCGTTCGAATTGCACGCCAGCGGCGGCGTTCCGGCCTGGCGCGGCCGGCTGCGCCACAATTTCGAGAGCTACAACGACCTCGCCAATCGCGTGGCCGGCTCGCTCGGCATCGCGATGCCCGAGATCGACCTCGAACATATCCGCGAGGTCCCTTGGGCGCCCCGCCGCCCGGTCACGCCGCCGCTGCCGGGCGACAAGGTTTAGTCTATGTTTGCGATGCGACGGCCGGCGATCGAGGCCGCCAGCACAGGGGGGCCCGGAATCATGCGTTTGACACAGGGTGTATGGCTTTGCGCGGCGGCCATAGTGGCGCTCGCGGTCATGGCCGGTGCGGCATCGGCGGCGACGCTCGACCGTATCGCTCAGGACAAATCCATTCGCATCGCCTATCGCGATGATGCCCCGCCCTTCTCGTACAAGGGAAAGGGCGGGCAGCCTGCGGGCTACATGGTCGATCTGTGTCGCGCGGTGGCCCAAAAACTGGCCGAGCAGCTGAAGCTCCCGAAGCTCGACGTGGTCTATGTTCCGGTCACTGCGGTCGACCGCTTCGATGCGATCGCCCAGGGCAAGGCGGATTTGTTGTGCGAGCCGACGACCCAGACATTGTCGCGGCGCGAGCAAGTCGATTTTTCGATCCCGACCTTTGTCGACGGCGCCGGGCTGATGATCCGCAGCGACGGGCCGCACAGCTTGGCCGCATTGGCGGGTAAGAAGATCGGGGTGCTCGCCGGGACCACCACCGAGCAGGAATTGCGCAACTCACTGAAGGAAGCAGGGATTACCGCCGATGTGATGCCCGCGAACACGCACGAAGAGGGGCTGGCGATGCTGGACGACGGCAAGGTCTCGGCCTACTTTGCCGACCGCGCCATCCTGGTGTTTCTCGCGCAGCAGAGCGCCGCGCCACGGAAGTTGCTGCTGGCCGACAACTACCTGACGATCGAGCCCTACGCCCTGGCGCTGCCCCACGGCGACGAGGCTTTTCGTCTCGCCGTCGATCGTGCCTTGAGCCACATCTACCGCTCGGGTGAAATTGCTCAGATTTTCAGCAAAACCTTTGGCGGAAAAGCAAAGCCCAGCCAGATCGTTCAGACGCTTTACCTTATTGCGGGACTACCCGACTAAAAGACAAGGAAAGGGGGCCGGTGCGCCTGCGCGAGCCGGCGTCATTTTGCTGTCGCGTTTGCGCCATGACGCGACTGTGCCGCGTGCTGTTCCGCATTCGCGCGGAACACCTGATCCGTCAGCTTTTTCTGCTGCTCGGGCATCGCGTTGTAGAGGTTGTCGAACGCCGGGACCAGCTTCTGCAGATGCTGGGCATGCGCCTCGGCAATCTGCTCATAGGACTGCATGTTCTGAGCCGCGTTCATCGTCGGGTACTGCTGAGCGCGCTGTGTTAGCGCCTGATCCATGTCGCGGGCGTTGTCGCGCATCACCTGGGCAAACTGATCCCATTGCGGCTCCTCGGCCGCGGTGATGCGCAATTGAGCATGTAGTTCCTTGATATGGCTCTCCACCCGTTCCTCCATGTTCTTGCCCGGAACGGGCCGGGATGTCATCGGCGAGGATGCGGCAGCCGGTGCGGGAGACTGGGCCGGTTGTGCCAGCGCCGCGGCGGGCAGCGTCAGCAGCGCAACAACGGCTGCAGAAGCGAGTTGGCTCGACCGGATTATCTTCATCGAATCGTTCCTCGGTCTGACGTTGTCCGCGAGGAAGAGCGTTGTCAGGGTACGCGACGGCCCGGATGGCCCCAGTGAGCAAGCGGCTCAGTAGCCGTAATAAACCGGCGGTGGCGGTGCGTAGTAATAGGCTGGCGGCGCCCCGTAATAGACCGGCGGCGGTGGCGCCGCATAATACCCATTCGACGCAATCGCGGCACCGACGCCAAGGCCGATGATCCCGCCGATGATCGCCGCGCCGGCTGCGTTGCCACCGCCACCATGATGATAGTTTCCGCCACCATGATAGTTCCCGCCACCGTGCCAGTGCGCGGCATACCCGGCGGGGGCTATCCCAATGCCCGCGACGAGCACCGCCGCGGTCAAGAAACGTATGCCTAAAGCCATGGTCGGCTCCCCACAGGCTCAGAAAGTTTGTATATCAAAATGGAAAGACATATCCATTTTGCAATAGCCACATTGATCTAAGTTAATTTCGCTGCTCATAGGTGTCTTTCCTCAATCAGAGCGATCAAGGTATTGATGCCGACGACTGCTTATTGATCCAGATCAAAGCCCCGCCCCGACCCAAGATGAAAAGAGATAGCGTTTACGGTAGGTAGGAGCGTGTATCATGGATAAGGACCGGATCGCGGGAGCGGTGAAAAAGATCAGGGGCTCGATCAAGGAGACCCTCGGCAAGGTGACCGGCGATGCCAAGCTGGAGGCGGAGGGCAAGGCCGACAAGGTCGAGGGCAAGGTCCAGAACGCGATCGGCGGCCTCAAGGACGCGCTGGAGAAATAGGGACACCGCGTGCCCCTCTGACTCGCGTCATCCAGGTTAAGGGCGACCAACGGAGGAAACGTATCATGAAAAGAGCGATGATCTTCGCCGGTGCGGCAATGATCAGCGCCGCCCTCGTCTCCGGCGGCGCAGGAGCGCAGGGCACGCCGCAGACAGTCGAGCTCGTCAAGGTCGATGTGCAGAAGTTGGCGGCCGGCTATCGCGCGTCAAAGGTCATCGGCAGCAGCGTCGTCAACGATGCCAACGAAACTATCGGTAAGATCGACGATCTCCTGGTGAGCCTCGACGGCAAACAGCCATATGCCGTACTGTCGATCGGCGGCTTTCTCGGCCTGGGCACCCGCTTGGTTGTCGTCCCATATGACACGTTGAAGTTCACCGGCAACAAGGTGATGTTGCCGGGCGGCACCAAGGAAGGGCTCAAGACGCTGCCGGAGTTCAAGTACGCTACTGAGTGATCCCCGCAGGGCTACAGAGGTAACGGTTCGTGGGCCAGAACTGTCGGAGGGAGGAAGATGATGAAGGATACCTCTTCGGACGATGCAACAAGCATGGAGGCGCGCGTGACAAAGGCCGGAGAGGCAATCGGCGAGCGGGTCAAGAGCGCCACGGCGGCTACTGCCGCAATGGCCGGTCAGGCGCAAAATGTCCTGGACGATGCGGCTGAAACAGCACACCAAGCTTGGTCGCAAGCGGGCGAGGTGGCTGAGGACGATGTTGATGCGGGTCGTCGCGCGGCCGGATCCGTTTCGCGGCAGATCGGCGAGAACCCAGTGATCTCCGTTCTGGTCGGCTGCGCGCTAGGCTACATTGCCGGTTGGTGGATTCACGGACGAAGGGTAGGCCAGGAAGAACCGCAAACGATAAAGCCTACGACAAGGCACCCTCGCCCGCGGAAATGAAGGTTATCAAGACCTTCTCAAATCCCTCTCAGAAACGCCCAATGGAGGAAACGTATGGACCTGATCCTGATTATTATCATTCTTCTTCTAATCTTCGGGGGCGGTTTTGGCTATAACCGGTGGGGATATGGCGGCGGCATCGGTATCGGCGGCATTCTGTTGATCGTGCTCATCGTCTATTTGTTGGTAGGGCGCGGGAGATTCTGATTTATTCCGCGCTGTCAGCGTTGTTTGCAGGACGTCGCTGGATCCAACCGCGCCCTATCACGGAATGACGCTGGCCCCAGCTTTCGGACCGAGCCGAACCGCGACAGGCGGGAGTTTTTCGGCCTGGCGCCGGCCGAGGATGAGCTGGCTCAGCATCAGCACAATAGCTGGTAGCGTTTTCTCGCGCCAGCGAGCCCGATCCGGCGAGCCTAGTAGTCAGCCGGCCTGTCCGGCCTGTAGACTGCGCTGAAGTTGAAACCCAGTCGAAGGAAGGGCGGCCATGGCGCTGGAAGTACGGCGGATCGTCACCGGACATGACGCAAGCGGCAAGGCCGTCATCGCCACCGACGAGCGGCTCACTGCCGTTCCGCGGCTCAATCGCCCGCATATCGCGGGCTGTGAGATCTGGTCGACCGACAAGATGCCGGTCGACAATTCGGGCGAGAGCGAAGCGGCACAGCGCGCCGGTTTCGTCAAGCGCTACAATTATGTCGGCACCGGCCAAGGCACGGTGATCCGGGTCACCGAATTCGCCCCCGGCGCGCCCAAGTTCAAGCACCGAACTGAAACCGTCGACTACGCGATCCTGCTGTCGGGTGAATGCGACCTCGAATTCGACAGCGGCGAAATCGTGCATATGAAGCAGGGCGACATCTGCGTCCAACGCGGCACGATGCATGCCTGGGTCAACAACGGCGCCGCGCCGGCGGTCTTCGCCTTCATTCTGATCGACGCCGAGCCCGCCGCGGTCAACGGCGAGGCGCTGCGCACCCATTATCCGGCGCCGTAATGTCGCGCACGATTACCGTCGCCGGCGCCAGCCTCGAACTGGTCGAGCGCGGCTCGGGCCGGCCATTGCTGTTTCTGCACGCCGGCGAGGGACTGATGCCCGAGCAGCCGTGGCTCGACCTTCTCGCCCGCCGCTATCGGGTGATCGCGCCGAGCCATCCCGGCTGGGGCAATTCTCCGCTGATCGACGGCGCCGGCTCGGTCGACGATCTCGCCTATCTCTATCTCGACCTCGCTGCCGAGCTAGGGCTTCAGGATGCGGTTCTGGTCGGCGCCTGCTTTGGCGGTTGGGTCGCAGCCGAGATCATGGTGCGCTCGACCGCGCGCTTCTCGCGCCTGGTCCTGGTCGATCCGCTCGGCGTCAAATTCGGCGGCCGCGAAGATCGCGACATCAGCGATATGCACGCATTGCAGCGGGACGAATATCTAAGGCTCGCCTGGGCCGATCCAGCCAAAGGCGACACCGATTTCACCCAACTGCCGGAAAGCGATCTCGCCGCCATCGTGCGCGGCCGCGAGGCTTTCGCGCTTTATGGCTGGAAGCCCTACATGCACAACCCGCGGCTGAAGCGCTGGCTGCATAGGATCGATCGCCCGACCTTGCTGCTGTGGGGCGCCGAAGACCGGATCGTCACACCCGCTTATGGCAAGAACTGGCGGCAGGCCATCCCGCATGCTCGGCTCGAGCTGATCCCCGATGCCGGCCACTTCCCGCATTGGGAACAGCCCGAAGCCTTTGTCGACAAACTCGCCGCCTTCGTCGACGGCAATCAATAGGAGGACGCAATGCGCGTCTGGTATTTCTCGGAAATGGCCTACCACCCGGCCTGGGAAGAAGGGCTAAAGCGCGGCTCGTTGCGGGTCGTTCTGCCCAACCGCAATTACGATCCGCAGATCGGCCACCAGTTGCTGAACCGCTATCTCGACGAGTTCGCGCTGTGCGACGAGGTCGGGCTCGACATCATGGTCAACGAGCATCACAGCACCGCGACCTGTTTGACCATTTCGGTGCCGATGGCGTTGGCGATTATCGCCCGCGAAACCAAGCGCTCGCGCCTGCTCTCGCTCGGCACCCCGATCGCCAACCGCCCCGACCCGGTGCGCGTCGCCGAGGAGATGGCGTGGCTCGACGTATTGTCGGGCGGCAGGCTGGAGATGGGCCTGGTCAAGGGCGCGCCCTACGAAATCGCGCCGGCCAACAGCAACCCGGCCAATCTGATGCGCCGCTATTGGGAGGCGCACGATCTGATCCTGAAGGCGATGTCGACAACCGACGGTCCTTTCAATTGGGAAGGCGAGTTCTTTCACTACCGCAACGTCAACGTCTGGCCGCGGCCGCTGCAGCAGCCCACACCACCGGTGTGGATGACCGGGGTCAGCGTCGATACCGGGCGCATGGCCGCCGAGCGGGGGCATGTCGTCGGCACCTTGCTGTCGGGCCACGTCGCCGGGCCGTTGTTCGCGGCCTATCGCCAACGCGCCCAGGAACTGGGCTGGACCGCCGGCCCCGACCGACTTGCCTACGCCGCGGTCATTGGGGTCGGCGCCACCCGCGAAGAGGGGTTGCGCCGCGCTAATCTTGCTGCCGATTATGTCCGCACCTCGCCGGTCGTGCTCGAACCCTTCACCAATCCGCCCGGCTACAACTCGGTCGGCGCCAATGTCGCGGCGCTGAAATCGGGCGGCAAGCGCACCGGCTTCATCCGCGACCGCCACGGCAACCCGGTCGACCATGCCACCGCGACGATCGAGCAGATGATGGAAAGCGCCACCGCCTTTGCCGGCACCCCGGACGATGTCTACGACCAGATCAAGGCATTGAACGACCGCGTCGGCGGCTTCGGTCATCTGTTGTTCTTCGGCCAGGGCGGCTTTCTCGACCATGCCGATACCGTCGCCAACATCACCCTGTTCGCAAAAGAGGTATTGCCACGGCTGCGCGAGCTGAACCCGGAGCCGGCGAAGCCCGTCATCGTCGCCGCGGCGCAATAGAGGAGCCGACGATGCCGACACTTCATCCCCAAATCCTCCAGGTTCTCGAAGCCATAGCCAAGGCCGAATTGCGGCCGATCGAGGCGATGACCCCGCCGGAGGCGCGCGCGCAGATGGAGGCAACGGCGCGTGCGCGCCAGGCCGAGCCCCTGCCGGTCGCCAAGGTCGAGGAGCGGTTGGTCCCGGGCCCCGCCGGCGAAATCCGCCTGCGTCTTTACTGGCCGAACGCCGCGGGATCGGTGCCGGCAATCGTCTATTATCATGGCGGCGGCCATGTCATCGGCAGTCTCGACACGCACGATTTCATTGCCCGCAACCTCAGCGCCGGCGCCGGGGCATTACTCGCCTCGGTCGATTATCGCATGGGGCCGGAGCACAAATTCCCGGCAGCGGTCGACGATTGCTTTGCCGCGCTACAATGGGTCCACGCCAATGCCGGCGGTCTCGGCGCCGATCCCGGCCGCATTGGCGTACATGGCGACAGCGCCGGCGCCAATCTCGCAGCGGTCGTCGCGTTGATGGCGCGCGACGCCGGTGGCCCGAATTTGCGGTTGCAGTCGCTGGTCTATCCGGTTGGCGACTACACCCTCTCCGGCGCCAGCTATCGCAAATATGCGCAGGGCTGCGGCATGCTGACACCGGACGCAATGGCCTGGTTTGCCCGTCATTATCTGCGCTCGACGGCGGATGCCGAGGACTGGCGCGCCTCCCCGCTCAAGGCCCCGAGCCATGCCGGCGTGGCCCCGGCAATCGTCGTCGTCGCCGAATGCGACGTCCTGCATGATGACGGCGAAAGCTATGCCGAGGCATTGCGCAATGCGGGCGTGCCGGTCGAGTACCGCGAATATCCGGGGATGATCCACGGCTTTCTCGGCATGGTCCCGGTCGTCGACGACGCGATGAACGCCCAGCGCCAAGTCTGGGCCGCCTTCAAACGCGCCTTCGCTTAAAGCCCGCCCCCTCCCTAGCGGCTGTTGAAAAAGTCGTTGGCGATTTGTCGCTCTGTGGTCCCCTGGGTCAGGGGGTGGGGGTGGCGATGCGCGGCGGCGACGAGATTTGCGGCAGCTTTTTCATCTACAAAGACTTGGAGGAGCGGGTTCGGGCGGATCATCCGCTACGACCGCTTCGCGAGATTGCAAAGGCCGCCTTGGCGGCGCTGTCGGGCGACTCCGCGGCGCTCTATTCCGGCATGGGGCGGCCGTCGGTTCCGCCGGAGAAATTGCTGCGGGCGATGCTGCTGCAAGCGTTCTATTCGGTGCGCTCGGAGCGGCAGTTGATGGAGCGGATCGAGTTCGACCTGTTGTTCCGCTGGTTCGTCGGCATCGGCATCGATGATCCGGTATGGGACCATTCAAGCTTCACGAAGGACCGCGACCGGCGGCTGGAGGGTGAGATCGCCGCCAAATTCCTGGACGCAGTGTTGTCGCAGCCGCGGGTCAAGCGGCTGCTGTCGAGCGAGCATTTCTCGGCTGACGGCACTTTGATCCAGGCCTGGGCGTCGATCAAGAGCTTCAAGCCGAAAGAGCTGCCGGGCGAGGATGGCGGCTGCGGCGGCGGGCGCAACCCGCCGGCTGATTTTCGAGGCCAGAAGCGCTCGAACGACACGCATCAAAGCACGACCGATCGTGATGCGCGGCTCTACCGCAAGGGACCGGGCATGGAGGCGAGGCTGTGTTTCATCGGTCGGGCTGATGGAGAACCGCTCGGGGCTGATCGTCGATGCCCGGCTGACCCGCGTCTCGGGCCACGCCGAGCGGTTGGCGGCGCTCGACATGGTGCAGCACGTGTCCGACCGGCCGGGCGCGGTCACGCTGGGGGACGACCGCGGTTGCGACGCCGCTGACTTCGTCGGGGAACGGCGCGGCCTGAACGTGCGCCCGCACGTGGCGCAGAATATGAGCGGCCGGCGCTCGGCGATCGATAGGCGCACGACGCGGCATCCGGGCTACGCCACAGCCAGCGCATCCGCAAGCGCATCGAGGAAGCGTTCGGCTGGATCAAGGGCGTCGGCGGACTGCGTCAGACCAAGCTTAGGGGTCCCAAGCTCAGGGGTCTGGCCAAGGTGGACTGGGCCTTCACCTTTGTGGCGGCCGCCTACAATCTGGTGCGGCTGCCGAAGCTGATCGGGGCGACGACATGACCAGGCGCGCGCCGGGCTTCGCCCGCGCCTTCGCCGGGCGCTGGCGGATCACCGAGATGGAACGAGTGGGACGAGATCGACTTGCTCGGACCGGCGCATATTACGTTCAGCGGAAACGACAGCGGCGAACTGGTGTTCATCGCCGTCGAAGCCGATCTCGACGTGCGCTACGCTTCCCGCGACGGCGCCGCCTGCGCCGAGTTCTCCTGGGAGGGCTTCGATGACGGCAGCCCCGCCAGCGGCCGCGGCTGGGCCGCATTGGGCACCGCCGGGCGTCTCGTCGGCCACATCTTCCGGCTGGCTCAGGCCGGGCAACAGGCCGTTACTAGCCCGCTCGCCTTCGCCCGCCTGGTTCGCCTCAATCTGATGCATCGCCGACCGCTCGACCGCCTGCTCGATCGCGAAACCCCAATCCCCACCAATCCCGCTCAGATGGCGCTGCAATGGAACCCCAGCTGAACCGGACAGCCGTGGGTCAAGCCCGGGCATGACGAATGCAGCGAGACTGCACCATCTGAATGCGCCTGAGCACTACTAACAGGCTGTTGAAGAAAAGCGATCAGCGCGACCGCGATCTGGATGCGCACGGCATTCTCGCTGATGCCGAGAAAGCGGCGGATTTTGAGGGTCTGCTTGACCCATCGGAAGAACAGCTCGATCGCCCAGCGCCGCTTGTAGAGATCGGCGATCTCCTGGGCCGAGGCGTCGAGATCGTTCGACAGGATGCGCAACACCTTGCCGCTATCGAGCTTGACGCGAACCTCGCGCACCGGGTCCTCAAAGGGGTTGTGGCGCGCGCTGCCCCCTGTTCATGCCAGGGGCAGGCTCTGGCGTGCCGGCAGATGGCCGATCTGGTCAGCGAGGATCGCGCCGCCCGCGGGGACAACCAATTCTTGGACCACCGTCAACGGGGTATTGGATTTGAGGCGAGTGACGATCCGGCATTGTGCCGCGTCGAGCTTGGCCCACCAGGCATAGTCGTAATAGCCCAGATCGAAAACGTCGGTGGCGCCGGGCTCGATCGGCATCGCCTGGGCGGCGGTGATGTCGTTGACCCGCGCCGGGGTGATCGCGGCATAGATCGGCCGGTCGGCGTCGTCGGGATCGTAAACGACGTGCAGCTTGACGCCGCACACGCCCGCGGAAAACCGTGCCCAATCGCGGCTGCGCGCGTCGAGCCGCAGACCCATCGCATCGATCAGATAGGTGGTCTCGGCCAAGCTACGGCGCAGTCGACGATGGGCGCGGCGGCGAAGAATTCGGCCGGCCGGTGGTGGTTGGCGTCCGCCAAGGTCGCACGCCGCGGCAGTTTGGCGCCCAGATGGTAGAGCCGCGCCCGGTGGCTTTCGATCCCGCCGACAATCTCGCGCAGGCTCGCCGCGCCAGCAAGCTGCCCGTACAGCATGGCCAGAAATTGACTTTTCGTCGTCAACCGGCGAACCCGAGCATCGGCCCGGTGCTCGATCACCAACGCGTCGAACTCCTCCCACGGGATGTGCTTCAGCAACTGATGAAAAACGCTATTGTAATGGCGTATCGCATTGACCCCCCGCTCGTGTCCGGATCGTTCCCCAACAATCCCAGACCCAGCGGAATCAATGCCGTGCGCCATGTACGGCAAAAAATGTACCGGACACCGTGGGACGAGCCCGGCCATGACGGCCTAAGTGAATCTTATGTCTGCATCTGAGCGCTAGCGTTTGCGAAACCGGTCGAGGGTGACGATTTCCGCGGCCGGCCGCGCCGGCGGCGCGGTCTCGGCGGACGGCAGCGCGGCGGGAAGCTTGGCCTCTTCGGCCGGCGGCTCCGCCGGCGCTGCGAATTGAAGACCGAATTTGACCGACGGGTCGGCGAAGCCGGTGATGGCGGCGAGCGGAATGGTCAGCCGCTCCACCCGGCCGCTGAAGCTCAGCGACACGGAAAAGGCCTCGTCACCGACCTCAAGGCCCCAGAATTGATGCTGCAGTACGATCGTCATTTCTTCGGGATACTTGGCCAGGAGCTGCGGCGGCAATACGACCCCGGGGTCCGAACTGCGAAAGGTGACGTAGAAGTGATGGTCGCCGGGCAGACCGTCGCGCGCGGCGATCGTCAGCGCCTGGCGCGCGACGCCGCGCAGCGCCGTCTCGACCATCTTGTCATAGCGGAAGAGATCCTGGGCCATACTCGGCGGCTCGCTGGCATGGGGTGGCAGACAAGGCAAGTGAGGGGCTTCTGTTGCCCGGTGCCCCTCGGACCGCGATTTGCTCTAGGCTTTTACCCCGTTAAGGGTTAGGCCGCGAGCGCCTCTGTTGCGAAGTTATCGTTCGCATCTAGGTTATGACCCGATAACGGTGGTATCATGCCGGGCGACGGATCTTACCTTTACCACGCGCGTCGAGCCTATTTCGCCCCCGTGGGCCGCCGGCCCGATTCGCCTTCGCGGCCGGCGGAGAGTGGTGGAGGCGCCGGGTACTGCCCCCGGGTCCGCAACGCTTATTTCGCAAGCCGTGTATCGCCATAGTCGGTAAACCGACGGGGCAGATATAAGGCGGCAGGCAAGGGAACGCAATCCCGTCGCCTTCCGGCAGCGAGGTCCATAGATGCGACTCACCCAGCAGCAACAAGCCGAGATCGCGGCGCAGCGGGGCGAGGAACGTCCGACGCGGCGGGCGACGGCGCCGGCGCTGGAGGAGATCCTGTACGAGCCATTGCCGGTGCTCGATCACGGCTTTGTCCGGGTCATCGATTACATGGGCGACGATACGGCAGTTGTGCAGGCGGCGCGCGTGTCCTATGGGCGCGGAACCCGCCGGGTCAGCGAAGACCAGGGGCTGATCAACTATCTAATGCGGCATCGCCACACGACCCCGTTCGAAATGTGCGAGATCAAGTATCACGTCAAATTGCCGATCTTTGTCGCCCGGCAGTGGATCCGCCACCGCACCGCCAACGTCAACGAATACTCCGCGCGCTATTCGGTCCTCGACAACGAATTCTATATACCGGCGCCGGAGCATTTGGCGGCGCAGGCGACCGCGAACCGCCAGGGACGCGGCGAGGTTCTGGAAGGGCCGGCGGCGCTGCGGGTGCTCGATCTGCTGCGCGAGGACGCCGAGCGCGCCTATGCCGGCTATGCCGAGCTGTTGAACGAGGACGCCTCGGGCGCCGCTCTCGACCCCGACCGGCTCGGCCTCGCGCGGGAACTGGCGCGCATCAACCTGACGCTCGGCTTTTATACGCAATGGTATTGGAAGACCGATCTCCACAACCTCTTGCATTTCCTGTCGTTGCGCGCCGATCCGCATGCGCAATACGAGATCCGCGCCTATGCCGAGGCGATGCTCGACACCGTGAAGCGCTGGGTCCCGATGACCTACGCGGCCTTTCTCGAATACCGCATGAACTCAGCGACGATCTCCGCCAAAGGGCTCGCCGTGATCCGCCGCCTGCTCGCCAGCGAACCCGTCGACCAGCCGTCGAGCAACCTCTCCCCCCGCGAATGGCGCGAGCTAATGGCCCTACTCGGCCGCCCGGCCTGAGCCGCCAGTCGGCACCGGCTTCTGATCACGTCAATATCTTGTGTCGCGGCAAGGCCAAGTAGTTTCGGCTGAGCGGCCGACCGAAAATGAATAGAGTGATTTCAGCCTGTTGTGGCATGGTGATTGTGTCAGGCAATCAACGAGGCACAACGTGTGGACCGAAATCACTCGACTGAAGCATGAGCGCGCGGGGCAGCGTTACGCAAGCGACCTGACCGATGCCGAGTGGGCCGTGATCGAACCTCGCCTGCCGGCCCTCAAGCCCCTGGGACGGCCGCGCGGCACCGATTTGCGGGCGATTGTCGAGGCGATTTTGTATATGGCGCGGACCGGCTGTCAGTGGCGCTTGCTGCCGAAGGACTTTGCGCCGTTCACCACCTGCAAGGCTACTTCTACGATTGGCGGGACCGTGGTTTGTTCGAGCGGATCAATTTCGAACTGTTGCTGGAGGCGCGCGAAGCTGCCGGTCGCGAGGCGAGCCCGTCGGCTGGGGTGATCGACAGTCAGTCCATCAAGACCACCGAGAGCGGCGGACCGCGCGGCGGAGCCTGTCCTCGGGCGCGGCACCGCCGCGACCCGGGGGATGCCGCCAAGAAGGTCAAAGGCCGCAAACGGCATATCACGACCGATACCAGCGGTTTGATGGTCGGCGCCGCGGTCCACCCCGCCGATGTGCAAGATCGCGATGGCGCGCTGCTGGTTGTCGAAGCGATCCATGACCTGTTCCCTGGCTGCGCCACCTCTTCGCCGACCGCGCCTATGCCGGCGACAAGCTCGTCGAGACGCTCGCCAAATTCGGCAATTGGAGCATCGAGATCGTGCGGCGCATGGCCGATACCGTCGGCTTTGTAGTCCTGCCGCGCCGCTGGGGCGTCGAACGCACGCTGGCTTGGCTCAATCGCAACCGCCGCCTTGCCAAGGACTTCGAAGCCTCCACCGCCAGCGCCCAGACTTGGGTCTATGTTGCCTCCGCACAGCTTCTCCCAGGCGTATCGCGTGCGCAACACTCAATCTATCCGATTAAGATTCGGACACTATGTGGGAAACGCTGCTGCCATCTGCTCGGCTTTTCTAAGCCGCGACACGCCGATATCCAACGGGCTAAGTGTCCGACCAAAAGAGGAGTTGAGTGATTTCAGTGGGCTGTGATACCCGCGCTGTGTGAGAACGCACGGGGGGCACAACATGTGGACCGAAACCACTCGACCGCAGTATGAACGCAAGGGATTGCGTTACGCAAGCGATGTGACGGATGCAGAGTGGGCCCTGATCGCGCCGCGGCGGCCGCCGCGATACCGGCGGGGCCGCCCACGAGAGACCGAATTGCGAAGCGTCATCAATGCCTTGCTCTACATGGCCCGGACCGCCTGCCAGTGGCGGCAGCTGCCGCGCGAGTTCCCGCAATACTCGACCGTGCAGTATTATTTCTATGCTTGGCGCGACAAAGGCGTGTTGGAAACGGTCAATTTCGAGCTCCTGCTCGAAGCGCGCGAAGCCGCCGGACGCGACGCCAGCCCATCCGCCGGCGTCATCGACAGCCAGTCGGTCAAGACCACCGAGAGCGGCGGCCCACGCGGCGGAGCCTGTCCTCGGGCGCGGCACCGCCGCGACCCGGGGGACGCCGCCAAGAAGATCAAGGGCCGCAAGCGTCATATCGTGACCGATACCAGCGGTCTGATGGTCGGCGCCGCGGTCCACCCCGCCGATGTGCAAGACCGCGACGGGGCAGCGCTCGTCGTCGAAGCCATCCACGACCTCTTCCCGTGGCTGCGCCACCTCTTCGCCGACAGCGCCTATTCCGGTGACAAGATTCTGAAAGCACTCGCCAAATTCGGCCGCTGGAGCATCAAGATCGTCAAGCGCATGGCCGACACCGTCGGGTTCGAGGTCCTGCCGCGCCGCTGGGTCGTCGAACGCACCCTGGCTTGGCTCAACCGCAACCGCCGCCTCGCCAAAGACTTCGAAGCCTCCATCGCCAGCGCCAAGGCGTGGATCTAGCTTGCCTCAGTACAGCTTCTCATCAGGCGACTGGCTCGTGCCTGACACAACCTATGCAATTCTGAGTCGGACACTTCAGGCTCATAGAGCCAAACCCCGTCGGCTATCGCCGCGTAGACGTCGATCACCATGATATGCCGCCAATAGGGCGCGGTTCGATCGCCGCTGGCGGGGCGATTGATGCCGAAAGCGGCCCACAACAGATCGGACAGCACTTGCGGCGGCAAGGCTCGCGGCGCGTACTGGCGGATCGAGCGCCGCAAGCGCAGTGCTTCGATCAACGGTCTGCCGCCTTGGCCGCGCGGCGGCGGCAGGTCGATTAGCTTTCAAATCCTGGGCCGAGGCGACACTGCCGGCTCACCACGACGGCGGCACTTGTGAGGAGCCCGATATTCGCTTGGCGTCGTGTCATCATCGAACTGATCCCGGGTTGTTGCCGGTGAACGGGTTGTTTCAACAAGGGCGGCATCTTTTTTGGTCGAGGTTTGGCAGCTTGGACTTGCCACTGGTCGAACCAGCCGCGCCTGTGCTGCTGCTAATTACGACAGTTCCCCATTCAATGTCCATGTCCGCCTCCGCCGGCGTGGCCGCCACCACCTCCGGGATGGCCACCACCTCCGGGGTGACCGCCACCGCCAGGATGGCCCCCGCCGTGGGCGAACCCGCCTCCGCCATGTGGATATCCGCCGCCATGGCCCCGATTGCCGCCATAAAAGAAACCAAAGCCCGCGAATGGTAGTATGTAGGTAGGCGGGCCATAAAAATACGACAAGGGCAGACATCCATAGTTCGGATCGTAATAGTACCCATAAGGGCACTGATAATATATCTGTGCTGATAAATGGGCCGACTGCGTTGTAAAGACGAGTGCGAAGCCTGCTGCCGAGCTCAAAAGAATTTTGCCGAGCCTCATTGTGCCCTCCTGGAGCATCGTTAAATTAGCCGGCTCGGTGTGGCGGGGGGCGTTGGCGGAGCTGGGCGAATACGGCGTCTGCGAGCTTCTTCTGCTGATCCGACATGTTCTGATAGAGCACCTCAAAAGGTGCAACCAGCTTGCTCACTGCTTCAGCATGTGCGGCCGTTAGTTTTGCGTACCAGCGAAGCTGGCCGATCGCCGTTCTATCGGGGTTTTGGGCACGCTGGGCAAACAACGCCTGCATCGCCTGCGCATTCTCCCGCATCACATTGGCATACGTTTTGAACTGGGGTTCCTCGGCTGGCGTGATCTGCAGCTGCTTGTGGAGTTCGGATATTCTGGCCTCGACATCGGCTATCGGACGGCCGCGCGAGGATTGCTTCGGCGCCGACGCGCCACCGCTTGATGAACCGGGAGCGGCTTGCGCCATCAATACGCCTGCGCGTGAATTCGCCGCACGGGTGCTTGCTGCGAAGCTCCCTACCAGAGCCACAACGACCAGTATCAGGAAGCAAATCCGTGAAAGGGATGCTTTCTCGGTTAAGGCGTGATCTCGGGCAGTCGCCATCTCGTCTTGCTCCTTCAGTATCTCCGCGGGTTTGCGGCTGGGCCGGGTGTAGATCCGCGCAGCCTCCCGGAAATCAACGATCAAAACCGGCTTAGCGGCTCAATGCCGCCCCCGAAGGCTGATGATGTAGCTGACGAGGTCTGTTACCTGAGCGGGCGTCAACTCGGGGTAGGGCATGCTCTGGTAGCCATGGGGGTGCGCGAGGAATGCCTCCAGGGATTGGGCGGTCGTATTCGGCCTATTGGCCACATCGTAAAAGCTTGGCGCGTAATGCGATAGAAGCGGCTGATATTGCTGATCCGAGGCTACGACGTGGCACACATCGCATTTACCGAGCGCCAACCGGTGCCCCTCTCGCGTCCCGCCTCGACGAGCGGGTTGTTGTTGCGCGCTCACACTCGCGGCCGCGGTGCCGACAAATATGGCCAAGCCGCCGATAATGAATAACCACCTGCACATGACGGCCATGTTTCCCATTGGACCCTACCCTGCCTTGATCTGCGTCAACCGGTGGCCCTTGATCCGTGTCAAAGCCCCGCCGGAGAGCTTCACCACTCCGCTGCCTTTATCCGGACCGTAAAGCCGCTCCTGTCGATCCAATCGAGGCACCGTGCCGCGGGTAAAGTTCCAGGCGCGCGCCAATATTGCGTTTTGGGGCCGATCCGAGAGTTCGGTTCCGCGGAGGCTGCGATGTCTTCTGTAGACTACGGCGCCTGCTCAAATCGAAGCGTAATGCTGCTGGCACTCCGCCTCGCGGCCGCGAACAATTCGCCTGCGGGCTGCCTCGCCGCGGGTCTCGGTGACCACGGTGCGCTGGCCTTCGGGCTCGCCGTCTTTGTGAAAATAAATGATGACCCAGTCGGTTATCCGCCGAAGTTGGTGGGCCCGCGCGGTGTTCGAGTAGAGCGCCGTGAAATGCCACGCACCGCGGACGGTGTGGAGCAGCGGCAGCCATGCCTCACCTTTCGGGTTGAACCGCTTTGGCGCGATCTTGATCAAATCGCCGGCAACCGCTCGTTCACGATACTCGCGGTCGATGTCGAGTAACAGATCGACCCCCGGTTCCTCCCCGCGTGCGAGCGGATTTCGGCGAACCCGTGCGAGCATTGTTGCAAGGGCGGCCCGGACCATCGCGGCGCGGCGATGCCCAAACCCCGGAACCTGCTCCAACCGTCCATCGTGGGCGGCCGCCTCAAGTCCTTCGAGCGTATCGATGTGAAACGTTTCACAAACATGCCGTGCCAATTCCGGTCCGATCCCGGGGACCGCCTGGAAGAGGGTCTCCGGATCGGCGCTCCCCTTTAGATGATCAAGAAAGGCCCAGCGTCTGGTCGCCAGCATCTCGGCAACGGCGCCGGCGATTGCCGGACCAATGCCGGGAACTGCTTCTAGCGCGTCGCGACCGCCTCTCACGGCGATAGTCGCGAGATTAGCGTCTAATGCGCATATTGTGTCGGCGGCCCGGCGGTAAGCGGCAATGCGGAATACGGCAGCCCCTTGCGCCGCCAGAATGTGAGCAGCTTGGTACAGCTTGTCGGCAATCTGGACGTTCGGCTCATAACCTCTCTCAGCGGGATCCACGAAGCGGCGAGGCTCGAGAGCGGCGGACTCGCCATTCAGAGACCGGTAACCAAAGGCTCTCGCTCATTCGCTTCTCCGAGTCGGAGCGCCAGAATCTGGAGATCCGGCGCGGCGGCTTCGGGCGTATAGGGTGGCGTTGCCGAATACAGGATGATTTGGATCAATGCGCTGTAGGGCAGCCCACGCGCTAAATTCACGTAAATTCGTGATTAATGCGAAGTGCGGTGAATGCCTATCCTGAACTCGGATATCGCGCACAACCTCGAAAAGCTCGCCGATCTGCACCGTACGAGCGAGCTCGGTTTATACGCTTTGCGGTCGATCAAGCGCGGCGCGTCTGGCTCGAGCCGAGGGACATTCTCAACATCCGAAGTGTCGATGAGCTTAGGGTCGGGCTACGGAGTTTGTAGTGCCAGCGCGCCATTACGCAGAGGAGAAGTTGAATGCAAGTCCCGCTTCAGGTCACCTTTTGTCACATGGACAGCTCAGAGGCGGTTGCGGGGCGCATACGCGCACGCGCCGAGGAGCTCGAACGCTTTTTCGATCGGATCATATCCTGCCGTGTCGTCGTCGAATGCCAGCATCCTCGCCGCCAGCAGGGCAACCTGTTCCGCGTCCGCGTAGATCTCGGTGTTCCCGGCCGCGAGATCGTCGTCGGACGCGATCCCGATGCGCACCACGCGCACGAGGACGCCCATGTCGCCGTCCGCGACGCGTTCGACGCCGTGCGCCGGCTGCTTGAAGATTACGTTCGCGAGCGGCGCGGCGATGTGAAGCTGCATGCAGTACCCGATCACGGGCGGATCGCGCGCCTACTTGCCGAGCAGGATTGCGGCTTCATCGTGACCGCCGATGGCACCGAGATCTATTTCCATCGTAACAGCGTCGCCAGCGGCGGTTTCGACAAACTGACCGTCGGAGACGAAGTGCGTTTCGTCGCGCAGCATTCCGAAAGCGCCGAAGGTCCGCAAGCGAGTACGGTGGTGCCCCTCGGCAAGCATCATCTGCCGCCGGCAGAATCGATCCGTACGTGAGCTTCCAGAAAAGCAATGCCGGAGGAAGTGCGATGACGCAGAGATTACGTCCCGCGACCGCGACAGAGATCGTTGAAATCGTTGGACCGCTCGATGACGCCGTGCTGGTGCGGATCGTCGAAACGGAAGCCTCGGCTGCAGAGGTGCTCGAAGCATTCACCTGGGCAACCGCTGACGATTACATCGGCACCGAGCTAGAACAGGCTCCGCGCGGCGTCGTGGCCCGGGTTTATGAGATCCTCAAACAAGAAGAGCCGGAACCGGACGAGAGACGATAATATCAGCCTGGAGGACCGGTCATGCAGACTGCGGCGGCGATCTTGACGACAAAGGTCGTAACGGCAACCCCCGAGACAAGCGTCGCGGAAATCGCCGGTCTATTACTTGAGCACAAGATCAGCGCGGTGCCCGTCATCGACGGCCAGCAAGGCGTCGTCGGCATTGTCAGCGAAGGGGATCTGCTTGGCCGGCCACCCGCGGGCAGCCCACGAGGCTGGTGGCTGCGGCTCTTCAGAGAAAACGCGGCGTGCCTGGAGGAGATCGCCACTGCCCGGCATTTGAAGGCGCGCGATGTTATGACCAGCCCGGTCGTCACTGTCGGAGAAGAGACGCCGATCGACATCCTGGCAACGCTGATTCGCCGCCGCAGAGTGAAACGCCTGCCGATCGTGCGCGACGGTAGGCCGGTCGGTATCGTCAGCCGCACCGACGTGCTCGACGCGCTGGCGCGGTACAGTGAGTAACCGGCCAGCCGTCGCGGTGATTGATTCATCCTTTGCGCCAGAGGCAGGTGAGATGGGACGTTGCTAGCCGTTGATCCATGTCATCGCACCGCCGCCGCAGATCAGGTTTTGATTTGTCAGGACTTAACGCAAGGAGGCGGAGATGCGGCGACTTGGGGCGGGACTGGTGTCTCTCCTACTGATGACCCTGCCGGCGATAGCGTCTTATGATGTGCCGGATGCCACTGTCGAGTTTTCGGGCGGGTCGGTCGCTGCCGGTATAGGTTATACTTGGGGCACTGGCATGCTCATTTACCAGGGCCGGCTGTTTCGTTTGCAAGTCAGCGGTCTCTCGATCGCCGATGTCGGCATCACGAGCTACACAGCTTCAGGCGACGTGTACAATCTGAAAACACCGCCGGATATCCTGGGAACCTATGGTGCCGTTACCGCCGGTGCAACAGTCGGCAGTGGGGTCAGCGGCACTTCGATGCAAAATGAGCACGGCGTCATGATCCGCATGACCGCCACCCGTACCGGTCTCAGCTTGTCGATGGCGCCGGGCGGAATGACGATCAGCGGCGTCAGAGAAGAAGAGTAGTAGTCGGGCCGTCCTGCCGCGGCGGTGAGGCTGCCACCAATGACGGCCTTCATCCAGTCGGGCGAGCTGGCGATTTTTCAGATGCACGGACCAGCCAAGGAGAGCGTCGCGGCGCCTCGGGCGCAATCCGATCGAACTCGCAGCCGGGCAATCCGATTTTGCAGGACCAGGAGCGCGTCGCGGCTCATCCGGTGCCAGCTGTAGGGATGGTGCCGATCCGGTTCGGTGTCGTGGACCAACAGATGGATGCGATCGGTGCGGGTGCTTCGTACCAGAGCGAATAGCTGACCGCTGCCGCCCTCGCTATCGGCCAGCCAACCATGTGCGAGAAGCTCGAACGCACCGTCTTCTCCCTCTATCATGATCAGCGCTTCGCGGATCTCGCCACTGTGCTGCTGCTTAAAGTCATCACGTAGGGCTGGCATCTGATCTCCCTTCGCAAAGTCAGGTAGGCTACACCGCAATGGATTTTGATGGATTGATCTGGGTCAACGCCGATCGCCCGACGGCGTACGCGTTTTACCGGGCGCAAGAGGACCCAGCGTCGGCATGTTCTTATGGGTATCGGAATTAGTGATGTATCGAGGTTCGCGGAAAAACCATCTGTGTCAGCGGATCGGGTCGTCTGCTTGGGAACGCGTGGTAGAGGGCTTACCCTCGCCGTGCGCGATGTCGGGCGGCTGTATTAATCCTCCTCCCTAACCCCGCGGCGAGGGCGTAGCAATGCCGGCACTGCCGATCCGTTATCTTCCGGCCGGGCTGGAGGCGCTGGCAGAGCTGGCGCTCGATCTGCGTTGGACCTGGAGCCATGAAGCTGACGCACTGTGGGAGCGGATCGATGCGGAAGCATGGAATCGCACGCGAAACCCGTGGACAATCCTTCAGGATATTTCGCACGAGCGGCTGCGGGCACTTGCTGCCGACAATGCATTTGTTGGCGAGGTCGAGCGGCTCGCCGCCGCCCGTCAGGCTTATCGTGAGGCACCGAGCTGGTTTTCCTCCACGCATGGCGCCTCTGCCCTCTCCGGCGTGGCCTATTTCAGCATGGAATTCGGCCTCGGTGAGGGATTGCCGCTCTATGCCGGTGGGCTTGGCATTCTCGCCGGTGATTTTCTAAAGACCGCGAGCGACCTCGGCATCCCGGTGATCGGCATTGGGCTGCTCTATCAGGAGGGCTACTTCCGGCAGCTCATCGACGCCGCGGGCGCGCAGCACGAGGCCTATCCCTACAACGACCCCGGCTCATTACCGATCCAACCAGCGCGCGACGCCGAAGGAGGCTGGCTGCACATCCGTCTCGACCTGCCGGGCCGCGCGGTCGCGCTTCGCGTCTGGCAGGCGTTGGTTGGGCGGGTGCGGCTTTATCTGCTCGACGCCAACGTCCCGTTCAACAATACCGCCGACCGCGGCATAACCGGCAAGCTGTATGATGCCGGAAGCGAGATCCGGATCCTGCAGGAAGTCGTGCTCGGGGTGGGCGGCTGGCGCACGGTCGAGGCGCTCGCCCCCGAGGTCGAGATCTGCCATCTGAACGAGGGACATGCTGCCTTCGCCATTCTCGAGCGGATACGGGCTACGATGCGGCGCTCGGGTCTGTCGTTCTGGGAGGCTATGTGGGCGACGCGAGCCGGCAACCTGTTTACCACCCACACGCCGGTAGCCGCCGGTTTCGACCGGTTTGCGCCCGAGCTGTTTGCGAAATTTGCGCGCTATCTCGAAGATTTCCTCGCCGAGGTCGGTATCCCTCTGGAAGAACTCGCGGGGCTGGGCCGTGTCGGCGGCCCCAACGACGCGGGCGAGCCGTTCAACATGGCGTATCTCGCACTGCACGGCTCGATGCAAAGTTTTGGCGTCAGCCGGCTGCATGGTCACGTCAGCCGACGGCTCTTTCAACCGTTGTTTCCGCGCTGGCCAGAACCAGAGGTGCCGGTCGGCCACGTGACCAATGGGGTACATGTCCCGAGCTGGGATTCGCCGCATGCCGACCAGTTGTGGACCGCCGCCTGCGGCAAAGAGCGCTGGCGAGGGATGCCCGAGATCGTTGCCGGCTCGAGTGTCGAGCCTGTCGGACGAGGAATTATGGGGCATGGCGGGAGAGGAGCGGCAGGCGCTGATCCTAGCCGTCCGCGGCCGGTTGGCCCGGCACCTTGCCAGCCGCGGCCATCCGCCCGAGATCGTCGCGCAATCCGCCAACGTGCTCGATCCGAACGCGCTGACGCTTGGTTTTGCGCGGCGCTTCACCGGTTACAAGCGGCCGAATTTGCTGCTCGCCGATCCGCCGCGGCTGGCGCGCTTGTTGAACGATCGGGCGCGCCCCGTCCAGCTCGTCCTTGCCGGCAAGGCGCATCCGGCGGACGAGGAGGGCAAGGAATTTGTCCGCGAGTGGATCGATATCACTCAGCGCCCAGAATTCCGGCGCCATATCGTCTTTCTCGAAGATTACGACATTGCACTTGCCCAGGAATTGGTGCAGGGCGTGGATGTCTGGGTCAATACTCCGCGGCGGCCGTGGGAAGCCTGCGGCACCAGCGGAATGAAGGTTCTCGTCAATGGCGGCCTCAACCTCTCCGAGCGCGACGGCTGGTGGGATGAGGCCTATATGCCGGAGGTTGGCTGGGCGATCGATGGCGACGAAGCGGGCGGCGAGGAGCGGTCCGAAAGCGATCGCGACGCGCACGACGCCGAAGCGCTCTATTCGATCCTCGAGCATGCGGTCGTCCCGGAATTTTACGACCGCGATGCGGCGGGATTGCCGCGGCGCTGGCTTCAGCGCATGCGGCGCAGCATGGCGATGCTGACGCCGACCTACAGCAGCAGCCGGATGGCGCGCGATTATGTCGAGCAATACTATCTGGGCGCTGCAGCCGAGTTTCACCGCCGTTCGGCCGACCGGGGACAAGCGGCGCGAGCCATGCGGAATTGGGAGCTTCGCCTGCGGCTGCATTGGTCGGGCCTGCATGTCGGGGAGCCCACCCTGTCGCGAGACGATCGAGTTTGGCATTTCTCGGTGCCGGTCTATCTTGCCGACATTCTGCCGGAAGATGTGGCGGTTCAGCTTTATGCCGATAAGCACGAAGCCCGGGCGTCGTTTGTTGGCGAACTTTCCCGCGGCGAACCAATCATCGGCGCCGCCAATGGTCATCTCTACACCGGGACGGCGCCGGGGACACGACCGGCTGAGGAATACACCGTGCGGATCATCCCGTGTCGCCCGGGTGTCCGCGTCCCGGCCGAGCTTCCGCTGATCCTTTGGCAGAAATGACGCCGTTCGACACGATGCGACGAGCAGGTGTTGACCTGTGTCAACGCCGGCCCCAAGCCCGTGTCCCAGAAAGATCTTGTTTGACGGCGAATAGGAGGGACCGGCGATGACCAGCTTCACGTTTTCCTTGGACCAACTGCGATCGGCGCCGCCCGAAGTGCGCCGCTGGGTCGAAAACGAAATCGCCGCCGCGTTGAGTGGTTTGACCCACTTGGAACATGGTCCTTCCGAGCCCCACAGCGCCGAGCTCACGGCCTGCACTCCCGAGGAGGCGCTGAAGGTCTTCGAGCTGATCAAGGGCAATTTTCTGTTGTCGCAGGTCTTTTTCGAGCTGGCGCGGGAGATGCCGAACTCCGGCAGCTCCGCGCCGTTGCACACTCTGAACATTGGTGAGCTATTGCGGCATACGCGGCTCGCGGACGGGGATCGCCTCGCCGATTGTTTTACCGCGATCAACAAGGCGTTTCAGAATGTCCGCAACGACGCCGAGGCGGCGCTCTTTGGCTTTGACCAATACGGCCGTGTTTATATCCACGAGACGACCCACCAGAGCATTCGCTGGGTGTGGCAGCAGCTGGTCGCCGCTCACGCGCCCGGTCCGGGCGGCTCGGTCCCCGCCGGCCATGGCGGTCCGCCGCCGTTCGGCTTTACCCTGCCTCATCTCGGCCCGAGTGAGGACATCGCCCAGCATGTCAGGTCCGGGAATCCCGGTCTCTCGTCGGCAATTGCGGAATGATTAGGCGCTACTACGGGGCGCTCTGCAGTCAAACGATGCGGCTGTTGACGCCATCAATTTAGCTTGCGGTTTCAACGCCCGGCATGGGTGATGATGATTGCCTCGGCGAGCAGGCGGGAAGAGTCAAGGTGGCGGATCTTTTTAGGCAACCGCCCTTCAGCCGCGGCAACAGAAGTGACCGTGTCGGCGACGGCTATTTCCTCGAACACCGGATCGGCGAACACGGAGGCTGCCTCGCCCATAAACAGGCCGTGCGTCGCCGCGGCGAAGATCCGCGTCGCTCCGGCTTCACGGCAGCGCCGGGCGGCCCGCTGCAGGGTGCCTCCGGTGCTGATCAGATCATCGAAAATGACCGCTTGTCGCGCGTTGACCTGGATCGAGCGCAACTACGACGAGGAGACCGCCCGCGGAGATCGATTGCGCGGTCCGCGACATGATCGCATGCGCGGCGGAACGCGCTGGCAGCCTGCTCGTGACCCGTCGCGACCTCTTGGAACGCGGCGCCGCGGCGCTTATCGAGAAGGAAACCCTGACCGTCGCCGATCTTCAGGCGTTGCTCGCCGTACCCGCAGCCAAGCCCCAATTGGCCCTGGCGGCCGGGTCCAGCTACTAGGGCATCAGACGAGGGGATTATGGCGGCCAAGACGCAAATCGTCGATTTCTTGGGGGATAAAGCGCTCGTCCTGCCCGCCTTGTTGGACGATGCGATTATCGGCAACGAGCGCACGAAGTATGTGCTGAGCGTGCTGCAGATGGCAGCCAACAACGCCGACAATCCGCAAGGGGCGGGCCCGCCGACCTTGAGATCCGAACGTGAGGCCTGCGGGCTTGCCGATGCCGAGCTTTGACCGCAGCGTTGCGGACAGCCTGAGCGATGGGCATGGCAATTACCATATCCCCGGCGCGCAAAAGCTGATTGCAGTTCTCGATGATGCGATGGGGGCGATGCTCGCTCCGTTGGCTTTGATCGCCAGCGGTTCGGACGCGGCGGCCGCGCTAACGATCGTTATCGCCAACGTCTCGAGCAGCTTGTTCGCGCCAGGCCGACGATCGTCGACGACATGGTTAGCGAAGAAACCATTACAGCGATGACTTCCGGCCGACCTGCTGCGGGGGACGGCTTTCACCTGCTGATCATGGATCTGCATAAGGAGCTAAATCAGCTGCAAGCCGACATATCGACCGAAGAAATCGACGGCGCGCAGGCTTATGGCATCTCGGAAGCAGATCGGCCTCTGATCGCCGCGTTTATAAGAGGCATCAAGAAAACCGCCCCGCTTATATTCGACCACCCCAGTCTGGCGACAACGGCGGCGCGCTCCGGCGGCGCCCTGCTGATCCAGAACGATCTCGGCACGACCGCGGCACACGTCTTGGTCATTCGGGTTTCGCAGATGGAGGTTGTGTTCACCCATACCGACATCCACGCGCAGCGGCTCCGCTTTTTCCTAAGGCTGTTCGATGGGAGCGGGACACAATGGGACGAAGTGCAGTCGCACCAAGCCGTCGTCGATTGCCAAGGGCGATCTGTTCTACGTCGCGCGCGGCTGCTTTACGGCGCAAGACGACGCGGCCTTGTCCGGCTTTCTTGAGCGGCGCGGATCCCGCCTGGTATTTCTGATCGACTGGAACCGAGCCCGCAAGCGGCTGCGATTGCTCGTGCCTAACGAAACCGCAGTAAAAATTCTGCGATGGGCCGCCGATCACGAGTTTGGCCATCGTGGGTTTTTGATCGTGGGTGGTGAGCGCCTCGTCTACGATGCGCTCGAGCAGGCCATCAAGACGCCATTGCGCTATGGCGAGCCGCTGCATGAAATGATCGGGGGCGGGGTTGCTCAGGACTATCTGCGTTTTGTATTGCAAACGACCGCGCGCGGTCTCCTCAAGCACCAATCGGCGGAATTGATCCGCGACCAGGTGCGGGCCGAGCGGTTCAATCATTTTCGCTCCGCCGAGCAGCGCCTGCTCAGCGATATCGGGCGGCATGCGGCCATTATCCTTCAGCTTGCCGGCAGGCTGCGCGGAGTGTTGCGCCAGGGGCCGGCGGCAGCGGGCGATGCGCTGGCACCGAGTGCGGCACAGGCTAAGCTGGCAGAGACCCGCGCCGATGAACTCGTCAGGCAGACCCGCCTGACGGTGCGGCGGATACCCGGCACCGATGTTTTTAGCCAGATCTTACAGGTTGCCGATGATGCAGCAGATGATCCCGAAGAAGCTGCGTTTCTGGCTGGATTGCTTTCGGGCTGTCCCGGTCCAGCGCTATTGCCGGAGCCGCTACTCGCCCTCTCCAATTGTCTCGTCGAAGGCGCTCACGTCTTCCAGCGCGGGATCGGCGCGGCGCAACATGTGCATCGCGGCGGCGAACGCGAGAACATGCAACAATTTCTCGAGGCGGTCGACCGGATGGTGACGATCGAGCATCAGACCGACGAGCAGGAGCGCGCGGTAGCCGTGGCCTTGATCAAGTCGGACATCGATTGCCGGCATCTGCATCTCGTCAGCGGGATCGCCGGTCATCTCGAATCAGCCGCCGACGCGCTGCTGCGGGCCAGCTTGATATTGCGCGATCACGTTCTGGGCGAGGTGATGTTCGCGTAACAGCGATGCGATGACGTCGCGGCCCGCCAAACTGGCCATCGACGCGGTAGGCACAACGATCTCGGCCGGATAGCTCGCTTTGATGCAGATCAAGGCGTCCGTGGCAGCGGTCAATAGGCTCTTGTCGCACCCGCATTGTGGTGGAGAAAATCGGATTCTTGAAATCGGGCGATCAATGCTCGGCTGTGGAAAATGCATCCTCAAGGAGAAATTCCGTCGATCACTCTGATCAAAGTCTGTCGATGATATCCGCGATCGACGAGCCCGTACCGCAAGAGCAATCCGCCGCCGATACCGGCGTTCGGGCTGACACCAGAGCCGTGTCCTGGAGTGTTGGCGGGTTGTTGCGCACGCTGGCGCAGCGCGAACATCACCCGGCCGTCGTGGCATTCAACGACAGCGGCATGGGGACATAGGACAGCAGAACTCTCGCGGATCACGCTCGGCGTTTGGCTCATGGACTGCGCCAGAGTGGGATTGACCGTGGCACTGCGGTGGCGCTTTGGGCGCCCAATTCGCCGGTGTGGATAGTGTGTGCTTTGGCCATCCTGGCCGCGGGCGGAATATTGGTGCCATCGATGATCTTGCGGAACCGGACGCGTTCACGACAGCGCTGAAATCAAGCAACGCCAGGCTGGTGATTACCACATGGCGACACCTCGAGGCGAGCGGTGCTTATTGGCGCGCACAAGGCATCCGCGCAATCCTGATCGATGAAAATCAAAATTTTCGCCCAACGCGACGCGATGGCGTTCGGTGTTGCGTGAGTCGAATGAGGATCTGCCCGACGCCAGCGGCGACGAACCGGCGCTCCTGTCCTGGACCTCGGGAACGACCGGCACACCCAAAGCCTTTGTACTTAGCCATCGCAACATAGCGACCAATGTCGAGGCGCTGCAGAGATTGGCGGCTGTGGGCCCGCGGGATCGCGTTCTCCTGCCATTGCCATTGCATCACGCCTATCCTTTTGTCGTCGGCATGCTAACCCCATTGATTTGTGGAGCAGCCGTCGTGCTGCCTGCCGGTACCACCGGGCCATCGCTGATGCAGGCGCTGCGCGGGGGCGACGTCACGGCACTCGTCGGCGTGCCGCGGCTCTACGAAGCGCTGATGGCGACAATTGTGCTGCGAATCAGCGCTCATCGGCGGCTGGTGCGGGTCGGTTGGCGGGTTCTGCTGAGATCAGCCATTCTATTCCAGCGATGGACCGGGCTTCATGCAGGACGTCTGATCTTCATGCCGGTTCGAAAGCGCGTCGCGCCGAAGCTGCAGCTGCTGGTTTCGGGTGGCGCGGCGCTCGAGCGAAAAATCGAGGAGGACCTCGAAGGTCTGGGTTGGACGGTGTTGACCGGCTATGGGCTTGCCGAAACCGCTTCACTGTTCACCGGCAATCGGCCGAACGAACGGCGTGCCGGCAGTGCCGGTCGACCGCTCGCCGACGGCAAGATCCGCATTGCTCAGCCCGATGACAGCGGCATCGGCGAGATCGAGCTGCGCGGCAGCTCAGTCACCAAGGGCTATTTGAACAATCCCGAAGCCAATAGCACTGCATTCACCACAGACGGGTGGTTCCGAACCGGGGATCTCGGCTTTGTCGATCGGGACGGGTTTTTGTTCGTCACCGGGAGGGTAAAAGAAGCATTGGTCCTGGGAGGCGGCAAGAAAGTCGGCCCCGACGAGCTGGAACGTGTTTACGGCGATGCTCCGGAGATCGCCGAGATCGCAGTGCTGGAAGAGAAGGGCGCGCTTGTTGCGCTGGTGAGGCCCGATCCGGCAAAGCTCTACAATCGGGGCGCCACAAATTTGCATGACGGCATTCGCGTGATTCTCGGAGAAAGGGCACTGCGCCTCCCCTCCTACCAACGCCTGTCCGGTTTTGCGCTGACCAGCCAACCGTTGCCGCGGACCCGGCTCGGCAAATACCGCCGCTTTTTGCTGCCTAAACTCTATGCCCAGGCGCTGGCCGGAGGTGCTGCCCGTACGCCGCAACCGCTGAGCCCCGAGGACCAGGTTCTACTCCAAAATCCAGTCGCCGCGTCGGTCTGGCGCGTTCTCAGACAACGCTTTCCGGACCAACGCCTCGACTTCGATACTATTCTCAGCCTCGATCTGAACCTGAATTCGTTCGGCTGGATGGAGCTGGCGATCACGTTGCACGAACGCGCAGGCATCGCCCTGTCGGATGAAGATCTTGGGAATATTCAAACAATCCGCGATTTGTTGCGCCTCTCGATAGAACGCCAGATAGATGCCGCCCGGAGCGGCGCCCCGGCTGTTGTGCCAGACAGCGAAGATTGGATGGCGGCGACCGGGCCGTTGCTGACGGCGATCGGGTTTGCTCTCTACTCGTTAAACCGGCTGCTGATGCGCGGCCTGTTCCACCTGCGGATCAAGGGCGCCGAGCGACTGCCCTCTTCCGGGCCGTTCGTGATCGCCCCCAACCATGTCAGCTATCTCGATGTCTTGGTTGTCGCAGCGGCATTGAGCTGGTCGGGTTCGCGGAAGACCTATTGGGCCGGCGACGCCCAGCGGTTTTTCCCGCACCCGCTGGGGCGAGTTTTTTGCCGTGCCGTCCATCTCTTTCCGGTGGACGCGATGCATCCCGGCGCGGCGCTCGAAACTGCGCGCCGCGTCCTGCAGGCGGGCAGTACCCTCGTGTGGTTTCCCGAGGGATGGCGTTCGCCCGACGGCCGACTGCAACATTTTCTCCCGGGGATCGGTCAGCTGCTGCTGCGCAGCGGCGCGCCTGCGGTGCCAGCCTACATCAGCGGCACATTCGAGGCATTGCCACGCGACCGAATGATCCCCCGGCTTCAGCAAGTGACCATAACACTCGGTGAGCCGGCGCCGGTGACATCCCTGCACACCGCCGGCAGCGGTTTAAGCGACGAGGAGCGCGTCGCCGACGGGCTGCGCCAGCGCTTGGCCGCGCTCACGGAATCCTCGGCCGAAGAGCCCAAATTGGTCGCGGGCGACAACGGCCGTCCAACAAGCGAGATCCGTTGATCTCGGGAGCGGCCGCGTAGTCCCGACCCTATCGTTGCCTATTCCGACGCCGTGCTTCTTGCGAACTGACTGAATGCTTCAAGCGCGTGGGTCGCGTATATAACCGACGGACCGGCGCCCATGTAGATTGCCATCCTCAGGGCTTCGGTCACTTCTTCTCTGGGGGCGCTCCACAGGCGACGGCGGTCTATGCTCCACACTTGATGATCTGTTTCTGTGGGATCAGGCTTTGAATACCGAACGCCTCATCCCAAAAGCCGCGTTGGAGCAGGCCGTTACCTCCGGCACCACCGACGACGGCACACCAGTTGGCTATGGTGTCGGCTCGATCACGAATGTCTTTCCTTACTGAAACGCCGTCGAGCGCAGACCGCTACTCGGACTCTGGCCGACCCTGGCTCTGCGCCATGTCGCGCAAGGGGCAGCTGCGTCGCCTACTACAACTACATCACCGCCTTCTCGATACCCAGCGCACGATCGTCGTCCTGACCAATCGCGGCGGCCCCATCGAACCGGCGTCGGAACCGCATCGTCATCCGGGCATTCTCGGCCCACGCCAGCGCGCGCATCAGATCGCGGAAATCCTCTTCAGCGACTGAGCAGAGTGCCCAGCTTCCCGCACCGCCTCGCCTTTGGCAAACGCCGCGGCGAAGGACCGGACCGATCCAGCCCAGACCCAGCAGCCTGATCACGCTGTTGCCGCGAGGGTCGGCTAAGGGGCATGAAGAGGAGTTTCCACTGCGAAGGCCGAACGGCCGATGTCGGATTCGAAAGCGGTCCGTTGCTATCGATGATTGACGACGGAGACTTTTGAGGCAGGCTCTAAGACTTTCGCCGCCATCTTCTTTTCAAAGCTCGTCCGGGCCTGTGCCGTTTGTTGACCTTTTTGCGATTATTTGTCGAGGTACCAGTCCCCGGCGCTACCGACGAAACTTCTCGGCCAATAGCCCCGAGGGGGCGGCCGCTCGGGGGCCCGCGCCAGCATCGCATCGGTGATGATGATCGGGCCGGCCTTGGCGGCATCAAGCACCAAAGCGCCAGCTGCCGCGTTGATCAGATCGTCGTGCGCGCCGTCTGGGTGGTTTATCAAGTCTTTCTCAGACCTCTCTACACGACGTTTAAGATTGCATCGCTTATTAATCAGCCTTTCATTTTCCAACAGCTCAAGCAGGCCAGAATTGATCGCCGGCAGCAGCTTAAGATACAAATCAGACCGGACCTTTCACTGTGCTTGCATGTCACGCCGTGCTCACGAAAAGCCGCGTCAACCCAGCCAAACGCCCCACGCGTCCTTGACGATCTGGTTCACTCCGTAACCCTTCACGAGGCCGGCAAACTCAGCTGCCGCCGAACTCGGCGAAAACGGCGGCTGCAATTCCCACACACAATCAAGGATCGCTCGCCCGGGTCTGTCCTTGTGCGCGATCGCTAGGGTCATCGAATCGCTGTCCCCGCCCGAGGCCGGATCGCAAAACGCGAAGTAGCTGACGTCATGAACCCGCCCGCGCTCGTAGCAGCCGGTTGCGACGCAAGCCTCAACAGCAGCGCGGCCGCTTCAGTGAGGGATTTTGGCTCCGGCGCTCACAGACGATCGGTTCCTTGCTACCGTGGCCACAGTGTGACTAGGGACTCGACATCGCCCCGGTTAGACTGGCCTGGGTCGCTTCGAAAAATACCATACCGAAGAGTGAACCGCGGGTTTCGGGCGGATGCTCGCCGGGATTTCCGTGCCCGATTGGCCCGCGCGGCTGGCGCACTCAGAGCCCGGTCGCCACCGGTAGTCTCGTACGGACCGTGGGGGTATGGGGATATCGGCTGTGTGTGATGGAGTTCACAGACGCGCCGCTCATTCCATGTTAAGGACTCGATCTGATCGGCTAAAGCCAGCAACTGGAGTAACACTCGTGAACTCTTCCCGGCACAATTACCGCGGCCACGCCCGGTGGGCAGGGTTTCGACTGCAGCACGGTGGTCACCGCCGTCGTGGCTGAGAACCTCGCTGCGCTGGGCTTCACCTTCGCTATCCGATATGTCAGCCGGGTCACCCCGCAGAACGCTGGCGATCTGACAGTCGAGGAGGCGCAGTCGATCCTCGCGGCAGGGCTCGCTCTGATGGTCGTCCAGCACTGCCCGAGGCCATATTGGACGCCTACCGCTGAACTTGGCACGCAATACGGCACGGTCGCGGCGACCAATGCCGCTGCGATCGGCTATCCGTCGGGCGCGAGCCTGTGGCTCGATCTCGAAAACATGCGGCCGGGCAGCGGAGCAGACGCGATCTGCGCCTATGCGAACGCGTGGAGTTGGGCGGTTCGCGGCGCAGGATATCTCGACGGCTTGTACTACAGCGCCGATTGCCCATTGACGCCGCAACAGCTTTACCTCGATCTGATCACAACACGGTATTGGCGAGCCCTGAGCTCGGATTCACCATTCGTCTCGACACGCGGGGCGTGCATGCAGCAATCGCTGCAAGCCGGACAGATGGCGGGGATCGATCTGGACCGCGACGTGGTGATGGCCGACGCGTTTGGCGGCCTGCCAATGTTGCTCGCGTCGCCGGAAACCTGAGCGATCGTTTTTGGCCCGCGCGCAAATCTGACGGCTCGAAAACCCGTCATCATACCTTGGGCGGTTGGCGCTTGCCGCGCTCTTGGGTTTGCTGAACCTGCAGGTCGATGGCAGTTGGTCGATCGTTATTGAGAGGCGCGCGCTCACCCTCTAAGCCGCCGGCATGAAAGTGGCAATCGAGCATGTCTCGGGCGTCACAGCGGCGCCGAAGACGCTCACCCACGAAAGTTATCGACAAGCAGGCCTATATTGGAAACGGCGGGCTGGCTGTTTCCGGGTGCCAGTCCACATCTACGAGGCGACAATCTGCAAGCCGGTTGCGCCCTCTGGCGTCATGACGGCGACGGCGCGAGCTAGCAGGGAGAAGCATCGCCTGTCCCGAGTCTCTGGGATCGGCTCTGCTCGGCGGCACGGAAGTAGACGGCGAACTCAATGGGACGCCGTAGCCGAGTTGCGAGATGGCGCCCAGACGCAATGACTAACGCGCCCGTCGATGACAGTGAAGTCGACGGTGTCGCGCGCGCGTGAGCCACCAAAACTCGGAGGGACCGGTGTATCAATGTTTCGCTTTCGGGCGAGCCGTACCCTGGAGACAAGGCTCGTCTGCGCAGTGAAATCGGCGCGCTCGTCTCGCTGGAGCTGACGGATCGACATACTGCCAAGGAGCGGAGGCATGGTCTCAAGCTCGGTATCCTCTGCACTTGTTGCTATCTCACCGCTCGCTATCAATCCAACGATATAATGCCGCCGCACTAGGCCGGCATTGACGGCCGCTCTCGCAGCTTCTCCATCGGCCTCGCGCTCAGCGGCGATGGCGCCTTCGAGCAAAACCTTCGCCGCGGCGAGAGCTGCGATTTTCCGCGGGTTTGCCGAACCGTAGCAGGTAAAATAATACGTTTTCGGCTGAGCGGTCGGCACCACGGGATCCACGGCTTTTGCTGCCGGGTCTAGGGTCTTCTCTAAGAGAGCGGTGTCTGTGCCCATCGAAAATTCCCTTATAGGTTTAGGCGGTTGCTCGCGCGGGCAACCACTCCTATAAGGGATGTGGGAGCACAATCCTACCGTGTCATGGCGACCAGATTAATTCTAGGACAGGAAGGTCGATTGAGACTCCCCGGGCGCGCTGATTGGCATTGTATCCGCGCCCGACTGCCCCAAGTGCTCGGCGGCGGCGCTCATTCACCGATCCGTCTTTTGGATTAGATAGCTCAATCGACGCGCGATTGGGTTGCCGCCGCGATGTGGTGCGTCGAAATTGACGAATTATCCCAGGGAGGTGAATTTTCGGTCCCCGGAAGCGGATGCGCAGCCAGCGAGGCTGTCGGCGGCGGCGCGGCCGGTATCGTCAGCGATGCGATCAACCCGGATCATTGTCGGCCAAGGCGAGCGCGCCTTCGTGCAGGCGCGCGATCGCGTCGACGACGCTCAGTCCCAGTCCCAACCCCGCGGCATCGCCGGTGGCCCGACACCGGTAGAAGCGCTCGGTCACCCGCGGCTTATCGACGTCGGCGATGCCGGGCCCGTTGTCGGCGACGGCGATCTCGATCACTGCACCCGGCAATGGGCTGACGCGCAGCTCGACCGTGCCCCCGTAAGGAGTGTATTTGACGGCGTTATCGACCAGATTCCCGATTGCCTGGGCGAGCAGATGCGGATCGCCGTTGACCACCAGTCCCCGCGCCGCCTCGACGACGAAGTCTGCCTGTTTCTCCTCGGTCAGCGGACCATAGAGTTCGCCCACCTCGGTTGCGATCTCTACCAGGTCGATCCGCCGAAATCCTGACCGGCGCACGCCGGAATCGATTTCCACGAGGCGCAGCAGCGCATTGAAGAAACCGATCACGCGGTCGATGTCGGCGACCGCCTTGTGCAAGCCATCGAACACTTCAGCGCGTGACGACGGCTCCCGGATCAGCTCTTCTAGCTGTGCTCGCAGCTCCGTGAGCGGCGTACGCAAATCATGCGCGACCGCGTTTGAGGTGTTGCGGATGCCCTCGATCAGATTCTCGATCTGGCGCAGCATGGCGTTGATCGTCTGTGCCAGTTGATCGAACTCGTCGGTCGTATCGCGCGTCGGTAGACGACGCGACAGATCGCCATGCACGATTGCGTTCGCCGTGCGGTTGATGACTTCAACGCGACGCAGCACCGCGCGCCGCACCAGCACGCCGCCGCCGACAGCGAGGACAAACGCGACGGCCGCCGCCCAACCGAGGCCATCGATAATTAGCGCGCGGACCGCGGCGCGATCCTGGATATCGCGACCGACAAGCAATCGAAATCCGCCATGCAGCGCCACTTCCTCGATCTGCATTGCGCGCAATCGGTCTTTGCGCCAAAGGGGCACCCGGTACCAGCCCGGCTTCGCCTTGATAGCGGTCGGCCAGGTCGGAATATTCCCAGCGATCGGCCGCAAGTCCGCATCGGCGAGCAGATAGACGGCGCTTCCATCAGTTGCTTCGGCGACATTCTCCCTGACCGTGGCAACGGCGCCGGACAGACCCTGATAACGCAAACTGTCCTTGATCGCCTGGGTATCGGCGCGGATGACGGCGTCGGCATCGCGCTCCAGAAAGATCGCAGTGCGCCACCACAACAGGCCGACCAGCAACAGCGACGACGCAACGAACAGGACGGCGTAGCCGAGTGCCAACTGCACCGAGGTCGACCGCAGCCTAAGCATCTGTCCCGAGCCGATAGCCAACCCCGCGCACCGTGTGAAGCAACGGGCGATCGGATTCCGCATCGATTTTTTGCCGCAGCCTGCTGATATGCACGTCGATCACGTTAGTCTGAGGATCGAAATGATGCTCCCAGACATTTTCAAGGAGCATCGTGCGAGTGACCACCTGATCGGCGTGACGTGCGAGATATTCCAACAGCCTGAATTCCTGTCGTTGCAGCTGGATTGGCCTTCCGGCCCGCGTTACCCGATGAGAGAGGAGGTCGATGCGCAGATCGGCGACCGTCAGCGCCGTTTGAATTCCGACGCCTCGAGATCGGCGAACCAGCGCTTCGAGCCGAGCTAAGAGCTCGCCAAAGGCGAAAGGTTTGGTCAGGTAATCGTCGCCTCCGGCCCGCAGACCCCGAATTCGATCATCGACCTCGGCCAACGCACTCAGAGTTGGGATCACCGCACCACCGACATTCACGGCGATCACCGTGCCCGGCCAATTCACGACCACCGGGATCACATAGCGCATTCCGAAGAACGGGGTCTCCTCGCCGGAAACGATCTGCTGCGCGGGCAGTTGGGCCACCGGGAGGTTCAGGTAGCTGCCGGCCAGTGAGGCAAGCAGGAAAACTACCGCAGCGTGAGGGCCGAAACCCATCCGCAGATATGCCAAGCGTAATGCCCGCACCTCGATCCAGACAACCAAGACGAGGAAAATCCCAGCCAACAGGGAAAAGTGCGGCAGGGCGAGCGGGAGGTATTGCAACTGGCCCAAATCGAACCTTAGTGCGGGTGTTCAGGCGCGCGGGTACTTGTAAGCCACCCGAGACCGATCGGCCACCAGACCATTGACCGACCGGGCCGAATTCATCGATCTGATCGCGCGAGGCAGCGGCCGCCTCGCCGCACTCATCGGCGATATGCGGGCGGAGACCGCCAATCTAAACGGTTGACGCGTGGCTGCAGCGCGGCACAACTCTCGGTGGATGGTCGCAGTGGTTTCGCCAACCGCCAGCAAACCTAACCAAAAAATAATGAGCCGAACGGGAAGGCTTAACCTGTTGCGCATATCTGAAGGTCCACACGCGCCCTCGGCCGGCGCTCGTACCCGCTCCGGGCCCGCAAGCGCGGCTATAGAAAAGCGCTGTAAAGGAGGAAATAGATGGCTGATCAGATCGAAGGCGAAGACGATGCAAGGGAAACGGAACCTGTAGGTCCGTCCACCGAAGGCGCGGTTAGGATCGCTTCAATCGTCCTCGCGGTCGTCGCCCTTGCCGGCATCTCGGCCGGGGCCTCGCTTAGCTTGCGGCGATCGTGATGACGTGCAGGCGATCGTGATCGCGTGCGTTTGATGGTTCAGCCCCGCAACTGCGCTTGCCGCCGAAACGCCTCGGGTCATGACGCCCCTTGACTGACTGGAGGGAGTACCCAGCGCAGCGGGTGATGGCACAGGAGGAACGAGATGGCTGTATACAGTGAGTCTCGCGGACGAGCGAATGAGGCGGAACCGATAGGTCTGCTCACCGAAGGTGCTGCTGGAATCGCGGTTATCGTCCTGACTGTGATCGCGCTGGCCGGCATTTCGACCGGGGCCTTGACCTCGATCGCAGCAATCGTCATCGGCGTCGGGTTACTGGTTCAGGCATTCAACAGCGCCGCTGAAGAGGCGAGGGTAACCACGCCCGATGCCAGCCTGGGTGCGCAAGGTATCGCGCTCGCCGGCGAAGTCATGGTGGACTGCATGTGCGGCCTCGCCGGGATCGTTCTGGGCGTCCTGGCGCTCGTCGGGATCAATGCCGCGCACTTGCTGCCTGCCGCACTGATCGTGTTTGGCGGCTCCCTTCTCCTTAGCGGGGCCATCAGCATGCGGCCGAGAACCCTGTCGGTCAGCGGCCCTGGACCCGAACCGCGGGTCGTCTCCCATCAGGGCTCGCCTGCGGCTAGCGGGATGGAGATCCTGATCGGGCTGGCGGCGATCGTGCTGGGGATCCTCTCTTTGATTATCGCGCCGTCGGGAGTCCTGGTGCTGGTGGGGTTCCTCACGGTCGGCGCCGCACTGCTCGTGGTCAGCGCAAGCTTCTCGGGCGCGGCCCTACGCCTGTTCGCGACCGTTTGACCACCCGAGAAACATGGGTTGGCGCGGCGCAGACAATAGCGTGCCGCGCCAACAACCTGATCAAATCACAGGAGGAGGCACTCAGATGGGAACGGAAAAAGGAAGGCGTTTTATGCCGATTTCAAGGCGGGGGTTTCTGACGTCGGCAGGGCTTGGGGTTGCGGCGGCCGGGCTGGCTCCGGCGATCTCCGCCCCGTTTGTCTCGCGCGCCTGGGCGCAGACCAAGACGCTGACCATCCTGCAATGGAGCCACTTCGTTCCGGCTTTTGACGTGTGGTTCGATAAGTTCGCCCATGATTGGGGCGGGAAGAACGGCCTCAACGTCACCGTCGACCACATCCCCGAACAAGACATCGCCGCGCGCGCGGCGGCCGAGGTGGCGGCCGGATCCGGCCACGACCTGTTCATGTGGAACGGCGCCGGCGGACCGCATCTCTACCGGAGGTATCTGATCGACATGACCAAACTTGTCGATTCCGTACAACAGAAGTTCGGCAAGGTCAGCGTCATCGGCCGCCAGATCGCCTATAACGAAGATACCAAGACGTGGTCGGCTTATCCCGACTACTACATCAACAATCCCGGCATGTACCGCAAAGATCTGTGGGACGAGATCGGCATGCTGCCGGAGACCTGGGATGATGTGCGAACCGGCGGGGCCAAGCTAAAGGCCAAGGGTCATCCGGTCGGCATGTCGCTCGCCCGCAGCAACGACCCGAATCTGTCATGGCGCGGCGTGTTGTGGAGCTATGGTGCGAGCATCCAGGACGCGACCGGCAAGGAGGTTACACTCGACAGCAAGGCGGCGGTCGAAGCAGTCAAGTTCGTTACCGCGCTCTACAAGGAGGCGATGACCAGCGAGGTGCTGTCCTGGAACGATGCCAGCAACAACCAATACATCGATTCGGGCGTCGGCTCGTTCATCATCAATCCGATTTCGGCCTATCGGACAGCCCAGCAGCTCAACGAGAAGCTCGCGGACAACATCTTCGTCATGAAGCCACCCAAGGGCCCGGTCCGCCAACTGGTCGGCGCGGCGTCGAATTCCTACGGCATCTGGAAGTTTGCCCAGAACAAAGAGGCTGGGCTAGGAATTCCTCAAATATTACGCGGATAACTGGGTCGAAGCGTTCAAGGCGAGCACCGGCTACAACATGCCGATCTACGCCAATATCGTGCCGAAGCCGATGCCGATCCTGAGCAACGATCCGACTTCGCATCCACACGATAAGCTGGCGATCTTGCAGACCTCGGACGAGTGGAGCGCCGTCGCCGGCTAGCCGGGCCCGGCCTGGGCCGCTACCGACGAGGTCTATAACGACTTTGTCATCTGCGACATGATGACCAAGGCGGCAACCGGGGCCATGACGCCCGAAGACGCGGTCAAATGGGCGACCCAACAGTCCGAGCTGATCTTCAAGAAATGGCAGGTGTGATGTCGCCACCCCGAACCGGCAGCCAGCGCCGGTTCGGGGTGGTCGCGGCCGGTCATCGCGCAGTGGGCTAAACCTGGCTTCGTCCGCGGTATTATTTGGGTGTTTCGATGGGTGCGGTAGCAACAACCAACATAGAAAAGACGTTCGGGGAGGTTCACGCCATCAACGGCATCAGCCTGGCGGTCCGGGATGGCGAATTCATGGTCCTTCTCGGGCCGTCGGGCTGCGGCAAGACCACCTTTCTGCGCATCATCGCCGGGCTGGAGAAGCAGACGGGCGGCGACGTCGAGATCAACGGTGAGGTGGTCAATCAGCTCCCGCCGCGCGCCCGCGGTATTGCCATGGTGTTTCAGAGCTATGGCCTCTACCCCCACTTCACCGTCCGCAACAACATCGCCTTTCCATTGCGTACCCAGCGCACGGCCAAATCGGAGATCCAGGAGAAGGTTGCGTGGGCGGCGCAGCTGCTCGGCATCGAGCATCTGCTCGACCGCCGGCCGCGGCAGCTCTCCGGCGGCGAGCGCCAGCGCGTCGCACTGGCCCGCGCGCTTGGTCCGAGACCCGACCGTGTTTCTCTTGGACGAGCCATTGTCCAACCTCGACGCCAAGCTGCGCGCGTCGGCGCGCAACGAAATCAAACAGTTTCAGCAACGCGTGGCGACGACGACGATCTACGTTACGCACGACCAGGTCGAGGCGATGGGCATGGGCGATCGCATCGCCGTGATCGACCACGGCATGGTTCGGCAGGTCGGGACACCGGCGGCCATCTATGACGACCCTGCCGATCAATTCGTCGCCACCTTTGTCGGCACGCCGCCGATGAACCTGATCGGCTGGAACGGCGGACATCTGGGCTTTCGGCCAGAGCACTTCCTGCCCAAAGAGATGATCGAGGAGAGTGCCGCGACCGAATTCTCCTTCCGCATCGATCGCACCGAGTATCTCGGCTCCGAACGCATCGCCTATGGCGAGATCGACGGGCTTCACTCGGCGCAAGAGGTGACCGCGAAATTGCCGCCGGCGCATGTCCCGCTCGAAAGCATCCGGCCCGGCGAATGGCACGCCTTTGCCGTTCGCAACACGGCCCTCTGCTATTTCGACGGCTCCGGCAAACGGGCGCAGCGCCATTGATATGAGGCGATACTGATGGTTGCGATCGCCGAGAGACAGCGGGCGAGTACGCTCACCCCTGCGGTTTGTGCTCGACCGGGCGGAGGTGCTCGGGCCGATGCTGCTTGCCCCGGCGATCCTCTACATCCTCGTGCTCGTGGCCATCCCGTTCCTGCTCGCCGTCTATTATTCGCTCAGTGCCTATACGATTTACAATCCGAGCTATCATTTTGTCGGGCTGCGCAACTTCATCCAAGCCGTGCGGGACCCTGTCTTTCAGCGAACGCTGGCCAACACCTTCCTGTTTACTTTCGGCTCTCTGATCATCGGCCTCGTCCTCGGCAAATTCGGGGCGCTGTTGTTGCTCCGCCCATTCCCAGGGCGCCGAATCGTGCGGGCCCTGATTATCCTGCCATGGGCCGTTCCGGTGGCGCTGGCCACCGTCGCCTGGGAGTGGATGTTCGATTCTCTGTACAGCGTGATCAATTGGACATTGATGGCGCTCGGGCTGGTGAGTCGGGCGAGCGCGCCGCAATGGCTCGGCGATCCGCACCTGGCAATGCTGTGCGTGATCATTGTCAACGCGTGGCGCTTTTTTCCGTTTGCGATCGTAATCTTTCTCGCCGGCATCACTGCCGTGCCGCAGGACGTGCTCGATGCGGCGACCGTCGATGGCGCCGGGTTCTGGCGTCGCAACTATCAGATCATCGTCCCGATCATCGCGCCGATCGTGATCATCGGCCTGATCTTCGGCATCGTCTTCACGTTTACCGATCTGAGCGTGGTCTATCTCTTGACCAATGGCGGCCCGGTCAACGCCACGCAAGTCCTGGGCAATCTCGGCTTTCTGGTCGGTATAACCGACGGCGACGTCGCCCACGGAGCGGCGATATCGCTGTTCATGTTCCCGGTTTTGTTTGTGCTGGTGATCCTGATGCTGCGCTACATCCGGCGTCATGAGATCTGATATGTCGCGGATCTTCAATGGAGCTGCCAAAGAAGGCTCGTTCTATACGGCGGTCGCTCTCCTCGTCGTGGTCGCGGCATTTCCATTTTATTGGATGCTGATTACCGCATTCAAGACAAACGCAGATCTCTACAATGTCAGCCATATTCCGTTCTGGTTCAACGATCCGCCAACTCTGGGGCACTTTCGCTACCTGTTCGAGCAAACCCTTTTCGGGCGCTGGCTGCTGAACTCGCTGATCATCGGGGTCTGCGTGGTCGCGATCACGCTGGTCGCCGCATTGCCTGCCGGATACAGCCTCGCGCGCATGGGGGGCCGCAGCGGCGAGGCGCTCGGGATCGGGATTTTTCTGACCTATCTGGTGCCGACGACACTGCTTTTCCTGCCGCTGTCGCGGATCATCACGATGATCGGGCTGCAGAACTCCTTGTGGGCGCTGGTCGTCGTCTATCCCACTTTCACGATTCCGTTCTGCACTTGGCTGTTGATGGGCTTTTTCAAGACGGTGCCGCTCGAGATCGAGGAGGCGGCGATCGTCGACGGCTGCAGCCTATTGGGCAGCTTTATCAAAATGGTATTGCCGCTGTCGTTGCCTGGTATATTTACGGTCGTGATCTTCACCTTTACATTGACCCTGCAAGAATTTGTCTACGCACTTACCTTCATCTCATCGGCATCGCAGATGCCGATCACGCTCGGCGTGGCCACCGATCTGGTGCGCGGCGACATCTTCTATTGGGGCGAACTGATGGCCGGGGCGCTGATCGCCAGCATACCGGTGGCGATCGCCTACAATTTGTTTCTCGACCGCTTCATCGCCGGCATCACCGGCGGCGCCGTCAAGTAACGACAATATCCGGCGCCGCGATATCACGGTCAAAGGGAGGAGCAACACGATGACAACCCCAACCGCCATTACTTCCGCTAAGCCGATGCCTTGGTGGAAGGAACCGACCAGGGACCAGTGGTACGCGTTTGTCGCGGCATGGCTGGGCTGGACCTTGGATGCCTTCGACTTCACCGTCTTCCTGCTGATCATGCACCCGATCGCGGAAACATTTCACGTCTCGATGACGGCGGTAACGTTCGTGTTCACGATCACCTTGTGGATGCGGCTTGATCGGCGCCACCGCCTCGGGTTGGGTTGGCGATCGGTTCGGGCGCAAGAAGCCGCTGATGGTTGCGATTCTCGGCTATTCGGCGTGCAATTTCGCCGCCGGCTTCTCGCCGACGTTCCTGTTCCTGTTCATCGCGCGCGCCGTGCTCGGCCTCTTCATGGGCGCCGAATGGCCGGCTGGAGCGTCGCTGGCGATGGAGACCTGGCCGCAGCGCTCGCGCGGGCTGATGGGTGGTCTTCTGCAGGGCTCCTGGGGCCTCGGTTTCCTGCTGTCGTTCGCGATCTACGGGCTGTTCTTCAATTCGATCGGCTGGCGCGGCATGCTATGGGTCGGTGTGTTGCCCGCCCTGGCGGTGTTCTATATACGCTTCCTCGTCAAGGAGCCCGAGGTCTGGGTCGAAAACCGGCGGCTCCAACGCACCCAGCAGCGCGAGGTCAGGGCGCCGCTCATCAGCATCTTCAAGCGCGGCATGATCCTCAACACCTTGAACTGCTGCTGGTTCATGGCCAGCGGGTTCGTTCTCTACTATTCGATCAACGTGTTGTTCCCGACCCACCTGCAAGTCGACCTGAAGATGTCGCCCGGGGCGATCGGCGAGATCGGCGTTGCCGCCAATTTGATCGTCTTCCTGGCCAGCATTTCATGGGGTTGGGTGGCGGATAAGATTGGCCGCAAGGCGGCGCAGATCCTGCCGGCGCTAATCGCGATCCCGATCGCCCCGCTGTATTTGCTGACGCACAATTTCACATTGATCTGGTGGGCCTTCGTGATCCAGGGCGCGTTCGGCAGCGGCGGCTTCGCCAGCCAGGCGCCGAGCTATCTTGCCGAACGGTTCCCGACCGAGGTCCGAGCCACGGCGGCCGGGTTCTGCTACCACCAGGGCGCCATCTGGGGCGGCCTCGTCGCACCGATCCTGGCCTATGTCGCCACCGCCTACCATATCGGCTACGCCATTCCGATGCTGGTCGGAACCATTGCCGCGGCGATGAGTTTTGCCATCGCAATCTCGCTCGGTCCGGAAACCAGGGGCAAGGAACTCTCCGCGGAACTGGTGGTGGCCTGAACAAGATTGGCGCGCGGGATCGGTCGAAGATGATGAGGCCGTCGCGGTTACTGCCGTGGGGCGATGGCTGAGTTCGAAGCCCGCGGTCTGCTCGATTGCCGATCGAGCGCCATGAGACATTGGGAGCGTGATCCGGAGATGTAAATCGGCGAGGCCCGCCGAGCTTCGATTCCGGTCATTCACGGGACCTGGACGAAACCGGGGTCGCCCCTTCGTCAATGCGCCGGCCGTGCCGCCGCACCCGGCTGCGGCTTTCTCAGCAGCAGCACCAGCGGGATCATCGCGACCAGCACGGTGCCGACCAGCCAGAACGCGTCGAGATAAGACAGCACCGCCGCCTGCTGCTGTACGATCGCGTAGAGCTCCGCCTGCGCCTGATGCAATGCGCCGACCGCGCTGCCGTGCGCCGCGATGAAGGCCTGCTGCAGTTGCTGCAGCATCTGGTTGGTCTGAACGCTGTACGGGGTCACGTGTCGAATCAGCGTGACCTGGTTGGCCTGCTGGCGGCGCGCAATATACGTATTCAGGATCGCGATGCCGACGCTGCCGCCAAGGTTGCGCATCATGTTGATGATTGCCGAGGCGTTGGCATTCTTCTCGGCCGTGATGCCCTGATAGGCGGCAGTGTTGATCGGGATGAACAGCAGCGCCAACCCCAGGGATTGATAGACCCGCGCCCAGGCGAGCGTCGAAAAATCGACGTTCAGGTCGAAGCCGGACAAATGGAACATCGCGATCGCCGTGCCGATCAACCCGACCGTGATGAGCAGTCTCGCGTCGATCCGCCCGGACAATGCCCCGGCCACCGGCATCATCAACATCGTCGCGAAACCGCCCGGCGACAGCACCATGCCGGCCTGCTCGGCGGTGTAGCCGAGCAGCGTCTGGACGAACAGCGGCAGCACCACCGTCGTCCCCATCAGCGCGAAGCCGAGCATGAACATCAGCAGGTTGCCTGAGGCGAAGGCGCGGTCGCGGAACAGGTGCAGGTCGACGATCGGGTCGGCGCGGCGCAATTCCCAGACGACAAAGGCGACGAGCGCAACCGCCGCGGTTATGACCAGATCGGTGATCAGCGCGGAGCCGAACCAGTCGTCCTCCTGGCCCTTGTCGAGCACGAACTGCAACGCGAACATGCCGATGACCAGAAGGGCGAGGCCGATATAGTCGAGGCGCAGGCCCCGCGCCCACCGCGCCCGTCCGGCGGCAACCTCCCCCGGCGGATCGGCGAGGATGAGCATCGCCAGCGCGCTGACCACGATGCCGACCGGCACGTTGATCAGAAACACCCAGCGCCAGTTCCAATTGTCAGTAATCCAGCCGCCGACGGTCGGGCCGATCGCCGGCGCAAACACGACGGCGAGACCGTACATCGCAAACGCCTGGCCGCGCCGTTCGGGCGGAAACGCGTCGGCGAGGTAGGCCTGCGCAGTCGGCTGCAAGCCGCCGCCGGCGATGCCCTGCAAACCGCGCGCAATGATCAGCAGCGACAGGGTCGGCGCCAGACCGCAGAACAGCGAGGTGATGCTGAAGCCGACGATCGAACCGAGAAAATAGCGCTTGCGGCCGAACGTCTGCGACAGCCATCCGCTGATCGGCAGCACGACCGCGTTGGTGACGAGATAGGCGGTCAGGATCCAGGTAGCTTCGTCCGGTGTCGCCGCGATGCTGCCCGCGACATGCTGCAGTGATACGTTGACGATTGAGATGTCGAGCACTTCCATGAACGCCGCCAGCCCGACCGTCGGCGCAACGAGCCACGGTGAAACGCCGCCCGCCATTGTCGGGCGGGGGCCTCCGCCGGTTGCTTCGGCAATCGCGTTCATCTAATGCTCACGTAAGGCTCGACCGACATGCCCGGCCCGAGCAGCCAATGCGCGCTGGGGTGCCCGTCGAAGACGATCTTGACTGGCACCCGCTGTACGACCTTGACGTAGTTGCCGGTCGCGTTTTCCGGCGGCAACAGCGAGAACGCGGCGCCGCTGCCGGCCTGGAAGCTTTGCACCTTCCCATGGAAGACATGGCCTGGATAGGCGTCGACATAGATGTCGACCGGGTCGCCGGTCCGCATCTCGCCGATCTCGGTTTCCTTGTAATTGGCGGTGACCCACACTTGGTCGGGGACCAGCGCCATCAGTGCCTGGCCGACTTGAACATAGTTGCCGAGTGCCACGGTCTTGTTGGTGATGTGGCCCGCCTCAGGTGCGCGGATCACGGTATAGGACAGGTTGAGGCGCGCCTGCTGCGACCTGGGCCGCCGCCGCGCGCACGCCCGCTTCGGCCGTCTCGATCTGCGTTTTATTAAGTGCCAGTTGAGCCTCGCTCGCAGCGACCTTTTGCTGCGCGGCGGCAAGATTGGCGGCGTCGCTGCGCGAAGTTGCGGTGTCGTTGTCGAGTTGTTGACGGGAGACGGCGAGCCCGCCCATTTGCTCCAGCATCTGGTCGCGTTTGAGGTTGATTTCGGCGTTCGTGGCGGCAGCCTGGGCAACCGCGACTTGGGCTCGCGCCTGATCGAGATTGGCTCGCGCGACCGGCAGCTGCGCCTTGGCCTGTGCCAATTGCCCTTGCGCGCTCTCTTGGTTGGCCAGCGCCTGGGAAAGGGCTGCTTGGAAGTCGGCCGGATCAAGCTCGACGAGCGGCTGGCCGGCGTGGACTTCCTGATTGTCGTTGGCCAATACCGTCTTGACCCGGCCGGCGACCTGCGCGCTGACCTGCACGGTGTGGGTGTCGATGAACGCATCGTCGGTGCTGACCCATTTGCTCGAATCGATCCACCACTCCGATCCCACCGACGATCGCACCGATCACGAGGATCGCGATCAACGCGATCAGCCAGCGCCTGCGGCGCCAGCGCGGCCGTGCCGAGGCCCGCGCGGACGGGGTCGGCGCCGGGCGGCCGTCCGGCCGCCGCGCTTCGATGAGCCGCTCCGCCGGTTCTTGCCGCTCGGCTTGAGTTTGCGGCTTCTCCTCGGTTAGGCTCATGGCGCGGCCTGTTTTCTGATTGTCCCCTCCCTAACCCTGGCGCCTTGCGCAGGACGGACGGGCGGGTGGTCGCGACCGGCGCCGGCGCCCGGTGTCGCAGTCCGCTCGGTTCTTTGGGTGACCGTCGCCGCCGGCCGGAGCGCCAGCCCGTCCAGCAGCAGTTTGAGTTGCGTCTCGCAGATCGCTTCCGGGTCGAAGCGGTCTACCTCCTCGTGGCGGCCGAGCGAATGGCGCCACAGCATTGCGAGCAGCAGCGGCGCGCAGATGCAGCGAACCGCGTTGTCGAGGTCGTCGGGTGCGCGAAACTCGCCGCGCTCGACGCCGAGGCGCAGCACGCGGCGCATCAACCCAATGGCACGATCGACGACCTCCTCGCGGTAGAAGCGCGCAAGCTCGGGGAAATTGCCTGCCTCGGAAATGATGATCTTGGGGATCGCCCCGGCCGGCGATAGCGCCAGTTCGGCCCAGCTGCGCATCAAGCGTTCCAGCAGCACCGCCGCCGGCTCGTCGGCCTCGTCGAGCAATGCCTCACCCCGTTCGAGGTTGGGCACCAGCGCCTGCCGGACCACCGCCTCGAACAGCTCCTCCTTGTTCGGAAAATAGAGATACAGCGTGCCCTTGGTGACCCCGGCGCGGAGCGCCACGTCGTCGAGCCGGGTCGCAGCAAAGCCGCGCTCGGCAAACAAAGCGAGCGCGGCGGCGAGAATCTCCTTCGGCCGCGCCTCCTTGCGTCGCCGCCAGCGCAACGCCCGCTCGGTGGGGTCACTGCTCACAAGTTACCTCCCGGTCAGTTATTAGATAACTAATGACTGGCTGGTCAGATATCAAGATCAGCTGAGCGCACCGGCCACGCTCGCGTTCTGTTGGGCACATTGGCGCCGGCGGTGGTTCGACCTTGCTAAATCGCCACCGGCGCCGATCGCCACCGAGGCGTTGAGGCGGATCGCTAAACTCTACGCGATCGAAGCCGAGATCCGCGGCAAGAGCGCCGACGAGCGCCGGGCGGTGCGACACCGGAAGACCAAGCCGCTCGCCGAAGCGCTGAAGACCTGGCTCGAGAAGACGCTGGCCCAGGTTGCCGGAGGCTCATCGACGGCCAACGCTATCCGCTATGCGTTCAACCGATGGGACGGGCTGCCTTGCGCTAGGGCTTCTTCGACGCGAGTACCGCTGCCGCCGCGTTCCGGGATGGGTGCGCGGTGTCGAGCCCGCGTTGCGCCTTGGCGAGATACCCCGCTCTTCGCTCAGGCGTCATCGGGTGCATACGCTCGGCCATCCTCGCCACAAGCCTGGGCGAAACCTTGACCTCGTCTCCTCGGTCGGTGGTCAGAGTCGGCATACGCACTTCTCCATCACGGTGAACCGTTAGCATAGCAAACAGATCGCGACATGAGGCTACCACGGTTGCGGCAGGCCGAGCGCTTCGGCGTTAAAGCGAGCGTGCGGGAGAGAGGCGCTTAGACCGTAAAAATTCACAAAATCACGCTTCCGGCGTATTCAGTTTGGTGTAATCTTCTGCCGAATATCGGATTTCGCGAGGAAAACAATGGCGACGCCAACCGAGAATGTGGCGGTCGGTTTGCCGCCGAGCAACACCGTTCGGTGGTCCCCACAGCGCAAAGCTGCGGTGGTGCAAGCGGTTCGGAGCGGCCTAATCGGCCTCGATGAGGCATGCCGGCGCTACCAGCTTTCAGCCGAAGAGTTTCTCGAGTGGCAGCAGGCGCTGAAAGTCCACGGCGTCGGAGGGCTGAGCGTCACCCGATCTAAATATTACCGTCATACCCTCCGCGCCGACGGCCGTTGGCGAGCCCGCGGCGGCCCAGTTCCGCCTGATCGTGCAGGCCTCGATCGCCCCCATCCGATTGAGGACCGGCGCTGAGCTGCGGTCAAATAGAAGTAGTGATCAGGATGATGCCGCCGGCAACTAACGCTCCGCCGGATATGACCCCCAGGGGTCCCCTGAGAGGAGACGGGATCACGGCGATCCCCCACAGCAGCATCCCAACGATGACAAGGGCTATCCCCAAATTCCTGCGAGGTCGCGCCGTCCTCAGCCACCTCTCAGCCGCCAGGCGTCGACTCCGCATTCTCCAGGCACTCGACAAGGAAAGCCCAATCGGGCAAACGGTACATTGCACACCGGTCGGGGTCACCGGTTCAATCCCTGTCCTGCCCACCATTTGCCCGCCACATTATATGCTTTGATCGACAGGCGCGTAGCTCAGTGGCAGAGCGCTCCCACCACATGGGAGAGGTCAGGGGTTCGATTCCCTTTCGCGCCTACCAGCCGTCGCCAAGCATCGCCGCGCCCCTATCGACCGCGGCCGCGCGCCGGCGTAGGTTTCGCCCTTGCAGCGGAATGCGGAGGCGGGATCATGCAAGTCACGCGGATCGGCGATTTCGAGGTGCGGCGCATCACCGAGTACGAGGGCCCGTTTATCGGCCCCGCGGATTTCTTTCCCGATTTCAACGCCGAGGTATTGCAAGCCAACCCGGATATGACCGGGCCGCGGCTGATCGACCCGGCGACAGGCAAGCTCGTGTTCAGCTTTCACAGCTTTGTGGTCAAGACCGGGCACCACACGATCCTGATCGATTCCTGCCTCGGCAACGACAAGGAGCGCCCGAGCCGGCCACAATTCCACCGGCTGCGCACCCCCTATCTCGCCGATCTCGCCGCCGCCGGGGTCCGGCCCGAACAGGTCGATTATGTCATGTGCACCCATCTGCACTGGGACCATGTCGGCTGGAACACGCGGCTCGAAAACGGGCATTGGGTCCCGACCTTCCCCAATGCGCGCTATGTCATGGCCCGCCGCGAGTTCGACCATTGGCAGGGGGTGCAGCAGCGCGGCGAGGAGACCCCGCACCGGCTCGCCTTTGAAGACAGCGTGCTGCCGGTGGTGCGTACCGGGCAGTCGCAGCTGGTCGACGACGATTTCGCGCTCGAAGACGGGCTGTGGTTCGAGGCCGCACCGGGGCATACGCCGGGCAATGTCGTGATCCACGCCCGCTCGCGCGACGACCGCGCCGTCTTCCTCGGCGACGTGCTGCACCATCAGCTCCAGCTGGCAAAGCCGGAATGGTCGACGGCGGCCTGCACCGACCGCGAGCTGTCGCGCAAGACCCGCATCCGGCTGATCGAAGAGCATGCCGAGCACGGCACCCGCCTGCTGCCCGCCCATTTCCCCGCGCCAACGGTCGGACGCATCGTCCGCCACGCCAGCGCCTACCGCTACGCGTTCGGGTAACTGCAGGCGTTTGCGGCCGGTAGAGCCAACGAGTGCCTTCGGACGAACCCGAACGCCTTCCTCCTCCGCCATTCTGGCGGACACGCTATTTCGCTTTCGATGTCCTGGCGCGCCGCGATTACCTCGATCCGATCGAGATCGCCCGGATCGTTCAACACCCCGAACGCCGCCGGATCCAGGCGGACGGCCGCATCCGCCTTTGGGGATACGCCGCGAGTTCTCGGCGGTTACCTGCGTGTCGTGCTACTGTCGGACGGGGAGACCGTCCACAATGCCTTCCATGACGAGGACTACCGGCCGTGACCGTCAAGCTCTCATACGACAAATCGACGGACAGCCTTTATATCGAGTTGAGACCGTTACCCGCCAAGCGCACGCGGGAACTTCAAGAGGACGTCAATATCGACCTCGGCGAGGATGGTCAGCCGGTCGGCTATGACGTACAGCACGCGTCGGCGAAACGAGACCTGATCATGTCGATCATTCTGGAGAGTGAGCCGAGCGTCGCCGCCGAGTGACAGTTGGCCCATTCCCGACGGAGCGGCCGGACAAGTCGCAGGCCGCTGGCTCAGTCGGGCGCGATCAGCAGAGGAGCCAAGAATGACCAAAATGACGGGAGGCGGGGCGTTGGTCGAGATGCTGCGCCGGCATGGCGTGGATACGATCTTTGCGTTGCCGGGGGTGCAGAACGACGCGCTGTTCGTCGCCTTCTACGACGCCGGCGAGGCCTTGCGGATCATCCACACCCGCCACGAGCAGGGTGCGGCCTATATGGCCTTCGGCTATGCGCGGGCATCGGGCAAGGTCGGGACCTATGCGGTGGTGCCGGGGCCGGGGCTGCTCAACACCACGGCGGCGCTCGCCACCGCCTATGCGACCAACGCACCGGTATTGTGCATCAGCGGCCAGGTGCCCTCCGACATGATCGGGCGCGGCTTTGGTTTGTTGCACGAGATCCCCGATCAGCTCGGCATCCTGCAGCGGCTGACTAAATGGGCCGCGCGGATCGACCATCCGACCCAGGCCGGAAAACTCGTCAACGAGGCGTTCCGGCAATTGCGCGACGGCCGGCCGCGCCCGGTCGGGATCGAGATCCCGCCCGACGTGCTGGCGCTCCAAACCGAAGTCGCCCTGCCCGCCGCGGAAGGCCCGCCGCCGATCACCGAACCCGATCCCGAGCTGATCGACAAGGCGGCCGCCCTGCTCGCCGCCGCCAAAAAGCCACTGCTGTTCGTCGGCAGCGGCGCCGTCGACGCCGCCGAGGAGGTATTGGCCATCGCCGAAATGCTGCAGATGCCGGTCGTCAGCTTTACCGGCGGCAAGGGCATCGTCAGCGATCGCCACTATCTCGCCCAGTCGTCACTCTCCGGGCACGAGCTATGGCGCGAGGCCGATGTCGTGCTGGCGGTCGGCACCCGCCTGCATCAGCCACAATTGCGCTGGGGCGTCGACCGCGACCTGAAGCTGATCCGCATCGACATCGACCCGGTCGAGATCGCCCGCTACTTCAGGCCCGCCCTCGGCATCGTTGCCGACGCGAAGGCCGCGCTCGCCGCCCTCCACCGCGCTGTCGACCGCCTCGCCCCAAAGCGCGCCTCGCGCAAGGACGAGCTCGAAACGTTGAAATCCGCCACCCTCGCCCGGCTCGACGAGCAGCTCGGCCCGCAATGCGAATATTTGCGGGCGATCCGCGCCGAACTGCCCGATGACGGCATCTATGTCGAGGATCTGACGCAGGTCGGCTATGTCGGGCGGATGGCGTTCCCGGTCTACCACCCGCGTACCTATATCCACAGCGGCTATCAGGGCACGTTGGGCTTCGGCTTTGCGACTGCGCTCGGCGCCAAGGTCGGGCGCCCCGACCGGCCGGTGGTCTCGGTCTCCGGCGATGGCGGGTTCATGTTCAACGTCCAGGAATTGTCGACCGCGGTTCGGCACGGCATCGACATCGTCGCCATCGTCTTTGCCGACGGCGCCTACGGCAATGTGCGCCGCATGCAAAAGGAGGATTACGGCAACCGGCTGATCGGCGTCGATCTGCACAACCCGCAATTCCCGAAAATGGCCGAGAGCTTTGGCGCCGCCGGGGTGCGCACCACAACCCCCGACGGCCTGCGCCGCGAGCTCGCCGCCGCCCTCAAACGCCGCGGCACGACCCTGATCGAAGTCGCCGTCGGCGAGATGCCCGACCCGTGGAAAGTGCTGATCCCGCCCCGCATCCGCGGCATCCGTTAGCGGCCATCTCCCTCGCCGCCCTCGGGGGCGGAGAGGGTTGGGGTGAGGTGGGGGAGCGGCCGGCACCCACCTCGCCCTCCCCGTCGCTTGGGCGACGGGTCCCCTCCCTCTCCCCCTGACGGGCGGAGAGGGCATCGTCGATCCACCACGTGGGGTCTGCTTAGCATGTTCGACAAGGCCAAAGCTCGACGCACTACGCGCCAAATACGACGGCGCCAAGGAAACCGAAATCGCGCCCGAGAAGTTCAGAAAACCGCTGGCGCAGGTGTTCGGCAGCGCCTACCGCCGGGCGATGCCCTATGCCGGGCTCTCGACCTTTCTCGACGCACCGTATCGGCCGGATGCGCCCGATCTGCCCGATTTCGCCGGGCTCGACGTGGCATTGGTCGGCGTGCCGATGGATCTCGGCGTCACCAACCGCGCCGGCGCCCGGCTGGGACCGCGGGCGGTGCGCGACGTCGAGCGCATCGGCCCCTACAACCATGCGCTCGAAGTCACCCCGCGCGGCGAATGCAATGTCGCCGATATCGGCGACGTGCCGTTGCGCTCGCGCTTCAGCCTCGGCGACTCGATCGAGGATATCGCCGCGTTCTATGCGCGCATCCAGGCCGCCGGGGTGCGGCCCCTCTCGGTCGGCGGCGACCACTCGGTCACCTATCCGATCCTCAAATCGCTCGGCGCCGAGCGGCCGGTCGGCCTTGTCCATATCGACGCCCATTGCGACACGATGGGCGAGATCGAAGGGTCGAAATTCCACCACGGCGGCCCGTTTCGCCAGGCCGTGCTCTGCGGCGCGCTCGACCCGGAGCGCACGATCCAGATCGGCATCCGCGGCCCGGCCGAGATCTTCTGGGGCTTCTCCTACGAATCCGGCATGACCGTGCTGCACATCGAGGATGTCGACCGGCTCGGCATCGCCGGGGTTGTCGAAAAGGCGCGCGCGGTGGTCGGCGACGGGCCGACCTACATCTCGTTCGATGTCGACGGGCTCGACCCGGCCTATACCCCCGGCACCGGCACCCCCGAGGCCGGCGGCCTGACCCCGCGCGAGGCCCAGGCGATCCTGCACGGCCTCAAGGGCCTCGACATCATCGGCGGCGACGTCGTCGAGGTCGCCCCGCAATACGACGCCACCACCAACACCGCGATGGTCGGCGCGCAAATGCTGTTCGAAATCTTCTCGCCTCGTCACCCTCAGCCCAAACTTCCGCCGCCGGGGCGGACCTTGAGAGAGGCTGCGACGGGGAATACTTAAAACCTAACAACATAATGCGCCCTATGCGTCTTTGACATGACGGAGCCAGGCGGACGCGCCAGAAACACAATATGTAGGGCTCGATGCGCTGGATCAGAAGGCCGAGGCCGTCCAACGCATTCTGAAATTGGCTCACGCGGTGAGCGCGCATTTACGGCAACCTAAAAGCTGATCGTTCACGCGATCTTATTGCAAGACACTCAGCGACGAACGCGTCGAATGTCCCTTCATACATCACCACCTCTGGCACATCCGATTCATCTATTGAAGGGAAGACCGCTTCGAGACGGGCACGCTTTTTGTGACCCGGCATAGGATCGACATAGAAAATCGTCTTGCTGCGCGCGTCTTCCGGCTCTTCCGCAAATTGTCGGAGGATAAATCGGATCAAAGCATCATCATCGGGAAGGCTGTAACCGACCAGAACGAGTATCTTCGTATCTCGTATCAGACGGACTACTTTCGGAAAGATCAATCGAAAATATGGATCAGAATAATCTTGCTCTCGTGACGGCAGCATAATAATCGGCGGGCTCTTTACAACCGCGTCTGGTGTTCTCTTTCTATAATCGAGATGATATTGATCACCGTTTCTTAAAATTCAAACCCGCCATTGAGTTTAATTAGATGGGTTGTTGACCAATGATAGTGCGTTACAACGGGATTTTAACCCTAGAGGTACTTGGAGGAGTCAAACCTCTATAGGTGTAGTGAAACAACGTATCGTCGGAATCAGGAATGATATTTCGAGAATCGTTTCGATTACATAGTCATAATTCGTTGTTATGAAGTGAAATCGTATACCATCACAGAAACCTGTAGAACCATCAAGCATTCATGGAGATACTCAAAGAAGCGCAGGAGTTATTCTGTGTGTTTGTTGTGAACTCGACGAGAAATTTGCCCGATCAGGTGTCAAGATAGTTCAGTTTCGATATTTCGATATATCGCTGGAGTACGGCAGCCCTGAGGCCAGCCCGTAGCATGCTAATGTTTCGTGGATCGATGTACCTTGAACAAACGTCGGGGTATCGCTCGTCCATATCCTGCCGACCTCGTCGAACAGCACCCGGGTCAGGTCGTGCCGCTCCAGCCAATGGCGGAAGTGCAGCACCGTCGTCGCGTCCGGCACCGGGTCGCGGCTCAGCTCAACCCCGGCAAAGCCGCGCAGCGCCTGACTGTCGTACAGCGCATCCTCCAGCGCCTCATCCGCCAGCCCATACCATTGCTGCAAAAAGTAGATCCGCAGCATCCGCTCCAGCCCGATTGGCGGCCGGCCGCGCTCACCTTCGGATAAAGCGGCCGCAGGCGATCCACCAGCCGCGCCCACGGCACCACCTGCTCCATCTCGGCCAGAAACTTGTCCCGTCGCGTCTGCTTTTTCTTCGCGGCATATTCCGCCTGCGAAAAAGTCCCCTGCCGCCGCATTGCCCCGCCCCTCGGTCCCCCCGTGCACTCTGCACTTACCCGATCCGACCACCCGAAACCTGACTTATTTCAGTGTTTCCCTAACAGCTTTTATTTTTCATGTGAGATGGCTGTTGGCTTCGGGGCCATTAACCAGGTACAGGGTGAGCCTAACCAGATGGCTGCATTTCGGAAGTTACTGCGGGAGGTTATACGGGTAGCGAACACCATGCAGTATTTTCTCATGCCCCTCATGCGAGCAATCTTGCTGAAGCACCTTGGCCCCGCAATTCTTGACGGGAAGCCCGGAACAACGATAACCGACGCGCCCGGTCTTTATGAATTTTGGATACCGTTCTTTGCCGAGTGCCCTGTCAAAGACTGAGCGTGTTCCAAAAAATCAACAATTTCGGTACGCCGGATTTCGCTTCAAAAACGAGGATTTTCGAGAGATGCGGACGGTCGACCGATGCGCGGTGCGCAGGCGATCAGGAGTTTATGCGACATCTCGATTACCCCCTCAGCCGATACCCGATCACTGATCCTACTGTTCCGTAACCCCATTTTTTCTCGTCTGCGTAATGCGGGGAGAGAATGACATACAGGCCGGCTCCTAGTGCAGCCAGACTGACTATGATCTGCATGATCATGCTTACCCTGAACGTAGGCGCAACGCAGACGCGGTTCTTCCTCACGCGCATCATGTGAGCGTCGTTTTTGTCGGCCCTCACCCCTTGAACAGCCTTTGCTGCGCACCGAGCCGTCGCGCCAGTTTGCGGGGCGATTTCTGCGTGATGTGCGATGTCGTGGGCATGGTGGAAACCTCGGCGGCCGTTCCTCACGCTGCGCGGAGAGCGGAACAGCGCGACTAAGAGGCGGTCGTGGCCTTCGAGGCGTGCTTCAACCATTACCGAGATGCCTCGGCCGGAAGCATCACTGCAGCAAGTGCGCTCCGATCATAACGAGACACGAGCCGGGATCCGTCGATGACGAGCCGGGGGAAATAGCACGGTGTGCGTAATTCGAGACTTTTCGGAGGTTTGCTTGCGGCTGTCCGATCAATGCGTTACGGTTTCCGTAAGATATGACCCAAACCCACCCGCAAAACCGCAGCCTCGGCAGTGCCAGCGTTAGGAACTACGCCGCGAACGGGGTCAGCAGCTCGCGCGCATCCGGCAGTGTCTCCAGCCGGGCGATCGTCGCGAGCGCCGCGATCGACGCTTGCGTCGGACAGCGGCCGCACCGCGTTGCGCGCGCAATCACGGAACTTCGCCTCGAACTGCGCATCGCTCAGCGGCTTTTGCGGCGATCCAATGGGGTCAGTGGCCTCGACGGTAATCGAGCGCCCGTCGGTTCGGCGTACGGTGATGCTCAGCGACCGCCTCGGCCGGCCTTCCCGCGCCACCCCGGTGATCCGGTCCGACAATGCCAGCACTGAGGCATCCCCCAAACCGTCCACCTCCGCGATTCCCACTTTGCCGTGGACCAAGGCGGTGGCGACCAGGAAGGGCTGGGCAAACTGCGCCTCCACCACCTGGGTCGGGCGGCGCTTGGCGGTCGAGCCGTCGAACTGGTCGGCGTGGCCGGCGGGATCGGCCTCGATCGTCACCGCTTCGATGTCGTCGGCCCCCGTGATCGCCAGCGCTGTCCGCGCCGCCAGGGCCGCGTCGATCGCCGCGTGCAACGGGCGGCCGCAGGGATAGGGCTTGTAGCTCAGCGCCTCGCCGCGAAAGACCGTCCCCAGGTCGCGCAGAAGCAGCGAGGCGTCGTGCCCGTTCGGCTGGTACAGCTCCAGGAATCCGAAGCGGCCGTTGAAGACGTTGCGCGCCCCGGTGAACCCGGTCTGCGCCAAAACGGCGGAGAACACGCCCGCGCTCGCCGCCTGGCCGGCCTGCAGGCGCTTGGTCAGCGCCCCGTCGAGGATGCATTGGCGGTTGCCGGCGGCGTGACTGTAGGCGATGCCGAAAGCGTTCAGCATCTGCTCCGCCGTCAGGCCGATCAGCTTACCCGCCGCCGCCGCGGCGCCGAACACCCCCATCGCGGCGGTGCGGTGCCAGCCGCGGTCCGAGGTGCTGGCTAAGGCTATGCGGCACGATACGTCCAGCCCCAGCGCCACCGCCAGCAGCAGATCCCGCCCACTGACGCCCCCGAGTCGATCGGCGACGGCCAGGACCGCGGCGAGCACGGAGACGCCGGGATGGATCGAGCCGCCGGTGTCCAGCGTGTCGTCGAAATCCAGCGCGTGGCCCATGCTGGCGTTCAGCAGTGCGGCCTGTGGCGCCGGCAGGCTGGTCCCACGCAGCAGCACGCGGCTTTCCTCCCGCCCGCCCCAGTGGCCGATCACCGCACACAACTGGTCTATCCCCGGGGAGCCGCTGCCGCCGAGCATGCAGCCGAAGGTATCGAGAATATCGCGGCGAGCGGATCGAATGGTGCTCGCGGGCAGGTCCGCATAGCCGGTGCGGCAGACATGCTCGGCGAGCGGCCAGGCGGGGTCATCGGTCATTGGCTTTCTCCCACATCCTGGCACAGGCTACCGGGCGGGGATGATTGCGGCCAGCAGGCCGATCAGGCCGGGCGCTTGTCGTTGCCTATCGGTCGTTAAGGGGCTGGCCGAGGCCGCAACGGATGCCACGACGGCCGCCCGCCCACACCTTCCCGCCCAATCTTTAATGTGGGATCGGATATCCCCATTTCGTCAATTTAGCGTCAAAAGAGGGGTATTTCCGATGATCCGTTCGGCTTTGGGCTGTGCCATGGCTTTAGCAGCCGCGATGGCTTGCGGTGGGATGCCATCCGCGCAGGCGCTGACGGCGAAAGAGTGCAGCGCCAAGTATAAGGCCGCGCAAGAGGCAGGCACTCTGAATGGAATGAAATGGAACGACTTCCGAAAGGCCGAATGCGGGTCGACCACTCCGCAGGCGGCGGCTTCCCCGGCCGCGACTTCGTCGCACCCCACTACCGCTGCGAAGCAAACTCCGGCGAAGCAAACTTCGGCGCCGGTCGGAAACGCTGTGTTCCCGACGGCCGTCTCCTCGAAATATTCGAGTGAGTCGCCAGGCAAGGCCCGTATGCATACCTGCCTCGACCAGTACCACGCCAACAAAAACAATAACAGCAATGGCGGCCTCAAATGGATTCAAAAGGGCGGCGGTTACTACAGCGAATGCAGCAAACGTCTCAAGGGGTAGTCAGAAATCCGCCAAGAAATCTCCTCCTAAAGCAACAGCGGGCGTGATTGTTCTCGGCCACCCCGAACGCTAATCGCGCTTCGCGGCGAGGAGATCGCGGATCTCTTCGAGCAGCACTTCGCTTTTGGGCGGCGCGGCGGGCGCCGGGTCTTCGCGGACATGCAGCCGGGTCAGCGCCTTGACCAGCCAAAACACGGCAAAGCCAACGATGATGAACTGAATCACGGTGTTGATGAACACGCCGAAGTTCAACGTCACCGCGCCCGCCTTCTGCGCGTCGGCCAAGGTCGCCGCGTGCGGGCCCTTCAAGGTGACGAAGATATTGCTGAAGTCGATGCCGCCGACCAGCAGGCCGATGATCGGGGTAAAGATATCCTTGACCAGGCTGTTGACGACGCCGGTAAACGCGACCCCGATGATGATGCCGACCGCGAGATCGACGACATTGCCGCGCATGATGAAGGCGCGAAACTCGTCGAGCCAGCGCGGCTGATGCAAGCCGATCGAAGGTGTAGTCCGTTCGCTCATCGTCATCCCCCTTTACCGAATCGCCCGGTTATCGCACAAAATCCGGGCGCAGGCTGCGCCGACCGATAAAGCCAGGCAAACCGGAGGCATCAATGCTCTACAGCACCGACCGCATCATGACGGCCCATGCCGGTTCATTGCCGCGTCCGGACGATCTGCGGGAAATGGTCGTCGCCAAGGCCAATGGCGAACCCTACGACGCCGGCGCGCTCGACCGGCGGCTCAAATCCGCGGTCGCCGAAACCGTGCGGCATCAGGCGCAATGCGGTCTCGACTGCATCAACGACGGCGAACTTTCAAAGACCAACTTCACCGATTATGTGCGCTGGCGGATCGCCGGCTATGCTTCTCGGCCTTCGGCGGGTCCGCGCCGGCTCAGCATCACCGCCCGCGACGAGACCAAATTTGCCGGCTACTTCGCGGCCAATCCGCGGGCGCGGCCGGTCGGCCCGCCGACGATGCCGGTCTGCGTCGAGAAATTGCGCTACACCGGTCAAGCCGATCTCGCCGCCGATCTCGCCAATTTCAAGGCGGCGTTGGACGGCGTCAACGTCGCCGAGGCGTTCCTGCCGGCCAACTCGCCGGGCACGATCGAACACTGGCTGGCAAACGAATACTACAAGAGCGACGAAGAATTCGTCTTCGCCATCGCCGATGTCATGCACGAGGAATACCAGGCGATCGTCGATGCCGGCTTTGTGCTGCAAATCGACGACCCGGACCTGCCCGATGGCTGGAACTGCCTGCCCGAACATCACCCTTCCCGATTACCGCAAATACGCCACGATCCGGGTCGACGCGCTGAACCACGCATTGGCCGGCATCCCGAAAGAAAAAATCCGGCTACATGTCTGCTGGGGCAGCCACCACGGCCCGCACCACGACGACGTCCCGCTCAGTGACATCATCGACCTGATCTTTCGCGTGCAGGCGGGCAGCTTCTCCATCGAGGCCTCCAATCCCTGCCACGAGCATGAGTGGCGCGTCTTCGAGGAGGCGAAATTGCCGGCGGGCGCCACCCTGGTCCCCGGCGTCGTCGGCCATTGCACCGATTTCATCGAGCATCCCGATCTCGTCGCCGAGCGGCTGGTGCGCTATGCCCGGCTGGTCGGCCGCGAAAACGTGCTCGCCGGCACCGATTGCGGGATCGGCACGCGGGTCGGCCATCCCTCGATCTGCTGGGCTAAGTTCGAGGCACTGGCCGAGGGCGCGCGGCGGGCGACAAAGATCCTGTGGGGCCGCAACTGAGCGTATAATAGTACCGGGTGTCCCCGCATCTATCGGATCGAAGCCATGCGCGTCCGGCGCGCTTGATACCAACGAACTCATCACAGGGAGCACCAGCCGTCATGGCCCGCCGGTTACTCTTGGCCATCAGGCCCGTTGCCTCACTCGCCTTCATCCCCGTCGCGGGGTTGCTGCTGTCGGCCTGCGTCTCGCAGAGCGCCTACGACGAGCTGCAGGCGGAACACCAGCAACTCCAGGCGCAAAACGTGCTGCTCCAGGGCCAGCTTGCAACGGCGCAGGCGCAATCCAGTTTCGTCGAGGCGGGAGACTTTCTGTTCCCTGCCGGCGGCTATACGCTCAGCGCCGCCGGCAAAGCCGAGTTGGCGAACCATGTCGTTCCACGGCTCGTTGGCCTGCCCTACGCCAAAGTCGTGGTCTACGGCTATACCGACAACACGCCGGTCGGGCCCGAGCTGCAGCGCGCCGGCGTCAACGACAATCTGACCTTGTCGTCACGGCGGGCCGGCGCGGTCGTAACCTTCCTGATATCGCAGGGCATCAAGCCGGACGTCATCTCGGCCAAGGGGTTTGGCGACACCCATCCGGTGGCGCCCAACGACACCCCGGCGAACCGCGCCAAGAACCGCCGCATCGTGATCACCGTGCAGGGCCCCGGCGCCCCCGGCCTCTGACCCCGCGCCAAAGGCTCCATCCCGGCCCGCACTCAATTTTTTAAACCGTCATGCGCGGACTTGTTCCGCGCATCCACGCCTGTCCTTTCGGGTGCTTCCCTTCCCTACGCCGCCAGGCCGGCCCGCGGCTACACGCCGCGCTCGAGTTCTTGAAACCGTCACGCGCGGACTTGTACCGCGCATCCACGCCTTTCCTTTCGGGTGCTTCCCTTCCCTACGCCGTCAAGCCGGCACGCGGCTGGACGTCGCGCTTGATCGCTGGCCCCTGTTCGGTTCTTAAATAAGAAGCTGCGCTATCGCGGGCTGGCCAAGAACCCGGCGCAGCTACACACACCCTGTTCGCGCCGGCCAACCTGGTGAGAAAGCGCTGCTCGCCCAGGCCCGTGTCTGATCACGCCCGGACTGTGCCTTGAGCCCCAAAACAACGCAGCAAGACCACCGCACAAACCCAGTCTTCTGCCGATACAGTCCATTACCGAGTACGCCGATATCGCAAAATTATGCCTCGGCCGGCAAACCGTCGCCTCCGCCGCCATTGTTCGGCGTTTCCCTAGTGTGAGGTTGACGCTTGTGCCCAGGCTCACGAGCATCTTAGATGCTTCTAGTAGCAAGCTGTGTTCTTCTTTTGGACCCCGCCTCCGTCGGCGCGTCGATGAAATCCTTGCTCTGGCTCTGGCGTACGCCGATCGTGTTGAAGTAAATGATTTGCCTGCCCGCTTTCATTCTCGTCGGGTGCGTGGTCTGCGCGGGGCTGATCCTTATCGAATTCGGTTCCATCAGCAGCCACGGCCCTTCACCCGGGGCCCGCTTGCCACCGGCGGAAATCGACATCCGCAGCGCCGGAAACTCGGAAGCTCGCCGATCCGCTGTTAAGCCCGACGCAGCGTCGTCCGGAAGCCGCGTCCTCGGCTAATGATGTTGATTCACCATTGCGCGATGTGAGGCTGGCCGGCGTCGTGATCGGACCGGATTTGCGCATCGCAATCTTCGCTGTGACCGGCACTAACTCGCGCGCGCTGTCGGAGGGCGAAGCGCTGAAAGGCTGGCGACTCGAGGGCATCTCACGGGAGAGGGTCGTGCTCAGCGGTCCGGCCGGTAGCATAGTGCTCAAGCCTCAGCCGGATGCGAATCTGGTTCGACCGCCTCCGCCTGCCGTCCAGTCCGGCCAACCCCGCGCCGCGATGGCTGACGCGCCGGCGCAACCAACGGCTGTGACGCCTATTGCTGTCGTCAATTTATCGGCAGCTACCCCCGTTCAGACGCTAGGCTATCCTTATTATTCTCCAGAGTATTACCCCTGGTATGACCCGTATGATCCATGGAGCTGGGGCTGGGGTAACCCATGGGGCTGGGGATGGCCTGTCGGAGTTTCCGTCGGATTTGGCGGATGCTGGAACTGCGGGTTCCGCGGCGGCTCTTTCCGTCCAGGCTTCCGACGCCTCGGCTTTGCCCATGCGAGTTTTGGTGGAGGTTTCCGCGGCGGCGGTCGCAGATAGCATGATCAATATGGCCGGTCCCACGGGGAGATCTGCGGCTGAGGATATGGTCGAACTCAGCCTGACGCGAGCGCCACTTCTGCACGGATCTGATGCCGAACCGAATGACGGATTCCCACCCTCTTGAGACTAATCGGCTGGCGTCGGGCAAGGTCAGAAAAGGGGCAACAGCACGCACCGGTCGAGCTTCGGCATGCTGGCTCAAACGCGCCGATACCGACCGTTCGCGCGACTTTCGCTCGAACGGACTAGTGGGACCCATTCCTCTCTTGGACGGCAGGGGTTGACACGAATTGACGAACGAACATCGCTTAGCCCATGATCGCGGTGATGGTTCCCTTCCGGGATTAATAGGGAACGCAGTCAGGGCATTTGCCCGAAGCTGCGGCTGCCCCCGCAACTGTGGGCGGCGAGCCGCGCGCCATCGAAGCCACTGGGAAACCGGGAAGGCGGCGCAAGGCCAAGACCCGCAAGCCAGGAGACCTGCCATCGCCGTGGTCAAACGCGGGCGCGTCGGGCGGGGTGTGTCGACGGGAAGCAGGTTCGAGTCCGCGATGTCGCCGACCGTGCCCGTTTCTGTCGTCCGCATAGGCCGCTTCGGGTGCGAGGCGAACATGTGGACGGGCAAATTCGGACAACTCGGCGGCAGCGCGGTTGGCGCAATCGTCGCAATGACTAGCACGGCAGCCGCGCAGACGACGACCACCGCGCCGGGGGCGCCAGTTTCCGACAACAGCCAGACGAACCCAACCGTATCGCTGCCGGAGGTCGAGGTAACCGCGCCGCGCTTCGAGCTGCTGGGAACAGCTGCCACCGCCAGCCAAGGCGTCATTACGAACCAGGAAATCCAGCTGACGCCGACCTACCGACCGGGACAGATACTCGAAACCATCCCGGGTCTGACCGTGACTTCGCATAGTGGCGAGGGTAAGGCCAACCAGTACCTGTTGCGTGGCTACAACCTCGATCACGGCACCGATCTGGCAACCTTTGTCGACGGCATGCCGATCAACCAGCCGACCCATGCGCACGGGCAGGGTTATACCGATCTGAACTTCATGATCCCCGAACTCGCCGACCAAATCACCTATACCAACGGACCCTACTATGCCGCAGTTGGCGATTTCGGCGCCGTCGGCTCGGACAGGATCAGCTATCGCGACACGATTCCGGATCAACTGACCGCGAGCGTTGGCACATTGGGTTATGAGCGTCTTCTCGGTACGGGGACGCAGCCGCTTGGCAATGGGCAATTGCTTCAGGCCGTGGAGCTTCAGCATTACGACGGCCCATTTGTAACCCCCGACGACGTGCGCAAGGAGAATGCGGTTCTGCGCTACAGCCAAGATGGCAAGGACAGCGGGTTTTCACTGACCGCAATGTTCTATCACAATGACTGGACCAACACGACGGACATACCGCTAGGCGCCGTTCCCGACATTGGCTGGTTCGGGACGCTCAATCCGAGCGACGGCGGTCATGCCTTGCGCGGCAGCCTGTCGGCCCAATACCATGCTGATCTGGGCGAAGGGCTATTCACCGCAAATGCGTATTATATCTACAACCAGTTGCATCTGTTCAATGATTTCACCCATTTTCTGATCGATCCGGTGAATGGCGATCAGGAAGATCAGTTTGAGAACCGCAACGTGCTCGGCGGTGCCGCGAGTTATACCCTGCCGACCACAGTGGCCGGATTTCCCAACGAGTTTCTGCTGGGCGCGTCGACCCGCAACGACTTTTTGAACGTCGGGCGCCTGCCCAGCGAGGGTCAAATGCCGTTGACCCCACAGGAAACCGTCAACGACCCGGCATCCTTTTCCAACGATGACAACGTCCGCTTGTCCGGTTTCGCCTTGTACTTCCAGGCGACCACCCACTGGACTTCGAAGTTTTGCACGGTTCTGGGACTTCGCGAAGACTATCAGAATGGCACCGACGACGATTCGTTGGCGGCATTGCATGAGACGGCCGGATACACCAATGCGGGCGCAAAAAGCCAATCTCTGCTGCAACCCAAGGCCAGCTTGATCTATCGACCGTGGCAGGATCTCGATCTCTACCTGTCGGGCGGCGAGGGCTTTCACAGTGCCGATCTGCGCGGAGTCAATCAGGCCGACGGGTATCCCGCTCTCGGCCTTCCCTTTACGCCGCTGCTCGCCAAGCAATGGGGAGAAGAAGTGGGGCTGCGTGCCGCAATTCCTCCGAACTTCACCATGACCTTTGCACTGTATAACCTGTGGCAGCAGTCGGAGACGATCATCGACCCGGACATCGGAATGGACGTGGCGGGCCCGCCCAGCGAACGCTACGGCTTCGAAATCAACCCGACCTATCAGATCTTCAAATGGCTCGAGCTGTATGCCAGCTTCTCGGCCAATCACGCACGCTTCACCCAGCCCTTCGACGATGGCACAGGGCATCTCGGTACATTCATCACGGATGCGCCGGTCGCCGCCGGCTCGCTCGCCTTGTATATGCACGATTTCGGCCCATGGAGCGGCGGCCTGATGTATCGCTATCTCGGAAACTATCCACTCTCGTCCGGACCCTGCGTCAATTCCGCCGCGGTGCACGACTTCCCGGGGGTGGCGACATCCTGCGCCAACGCGCACTCGGTCAGGTCAACGGCAAGGGATACGGCCAGTTGAACCTCGATGTGCATTATGCCTTCCCACGGGGCTGGATCGCCTCCCTCGGGATTTACAATCTGCTCAACACTCACGCCGCGGCGGCCGAGTTCTGGTACGTCGACCGATTACAATCCGAGATAGCCGCCTATCCGGATGGCCGTGCCGATGTGCACGAACACCCGCTCGAACCTTTTATGGCTAGGATCTCGATCTCCAAGCAATTCTAGTGACGCTACGACAAGATCACCTCGAACGCAAACTCGGCATGGTGCTTCGCCAGGCCCTCGTCCAATTGGAAATCGATCCGGCGACGGGATGCGTTCGAGACACAATTTGAGCGCGGTCGGATCGCCCTCGATGGCAAGCTCGACGGCCCGGCGGGTCGACGGCGAGGCTGACGCCTTGGATTGCCCGATTTTCCCTTCGTGAACGGCCGCCCGCGCGGCGCCTCGCGCGGCTTTGGAAAGCGCGGAGGGACTCGGCGCGGGCGCACTGCCGCCCATGGCCGACGACCAGCGCGACGACGACGTTGCCGCGCAGTTCGAGGCGCGTATCGATGAATCGGTGCAGCGCTATCGTGATGAGCCCGGCATCGATTTTGCCCAGGCTTCGCTCGCCGAAGCGCTCGCCTGGTGCCTCGCGCGCCTGGAAAATTCCTCGTCACCCGAGGCGGCACAGGACTGTCGGGGGAAAATCTCTTGACTCCAAAATCGAGAGGATCGGCTCATTACACCGTCTTGGCCGGGCTTGGCCCGGCCATCCACGCCTTCGGGCGGCCAGACCAAGACGTGGATGCGCGGAACAAGTCCGCGCACGACGACTTTTCGACTCTGTGCTACCAGATAAAAACAGCATTCCTTGGAGATGGAATTTCCCCGGACAACCCTGCGAGGCGGCGGAAACGAGGAAGGAAGATGGTGCTCGACTTTCTGCTGCCGATTTGCTGCAGAAGCAGCAGCAGGACGGGTGACGACGGCATTGTGGAGGTCTGAGCATGGGACAAAATTCGCGGCAGCATTGGTCGGCGCAGCGCTATGCCGAGACCGCGCATTTCGTCCCCGCGCTGGGTACTCCGGTTCTTGAATTGCTGATGCCTGCGGCAGGCGAGCACATCCTCGATCTCGGCTGCGGCGACGGGGTGCTGACCGAAAGGATCGCCGCCGCCGGCGCCACGGTGGTGGGGGTCGACGCCGCCCCCGACATGGTCGCCGCGGCCCAGGCGCGCGGGTCTCGACGCCCGGGTGGTGGCCGGACAGCACCTGAATTTCGACGGCGAATTCGATGCGGTGTTCTCGAATGCCGCGCTGCATTGGATGCGCCCGCCCGAGGCAGTCCTCGCCGGCGTATATCGGGCATTGAAGCCGGGCGGCCGGTTTGTCGGCGAGATGGGCGGCCACAACAATACCGCCGCGATCATGGTCGCGATCAGCGCGGTCCTGGCCCGCCGCGGGCTCGATGCGCGGTCGTCTGAGCCCGTGGTGGTTCCCCTCGGCTGCAGCCTATCGCGCAAAGCTCGAAGCCGCCGGGTTCACGGTCGACGACATCCGCATCGTGCCGCGCCCGACCCCGCTGCAGGCCGGGCTCGAAGCCTGGCTCGACACCTTCACCGAGGATTTTTTTGGCGCCTTGCCGCCGCCCGATCGGATGCCGGCGCGCTCCGAAGTCGTCGATCTGCTGCGCCCGATCCTGATGGACGAGAACGGCGCCTGGATCGCCGACTATGTCCGCCTGCGCTTTCGCGCCCATAGAAGCTGACCGCGCAAGGTTGCCGGCGGGTCTCGCGACGATTGCTCCGCGGGCTGGCTTGCGCTATACCCCGCGCCGGTTTTGAGGGCGGCGGCATGAAGCAAGGCATTCACCCGGACTATCACGAAATCACTGTCGTGATGACCGACGGGACCACCTATCAGACGCGTTCGACCTACGGCAAGGCGGGCGACACCTTACGCCTCGACATCGATTCCAAGTCGCACCCGGCCTGGACCGGCGGGCAGCAGCGGCTGGTCGACACCGGCGGGCAACTTGCCCGTTTCAACAAGCGCTTTCAGAGTTTCGGCATCAAGCCCTGAATGAATCGAGGGGCGCGGTGACCCCTTGACCTAGCGTTCGGCAATCACTATCTCGAATTCGTGCGGTCGCCGCTTTGGGGCCGTACATCAAGACTGGCACCCGGCACTGATGCAGGTGCTCAGATCCATATTGCTCAATGGAGGATGTGGTCATGGATCGTTTCGATTTCTCTCCGCTGTTCCGTTCGACGATCGGCTTTGATCGTCTGACCCGGATGGTCGACGCCGCAAGCCGCGTCGACAACGCGGCTCTCTCCTACCCGCCTTACAACATCGAGACGACCGGCGAGGACGCCTATCGCCTGACCATGGCGGTGGCCGGTTTTTCGCCGGACGAGGTCGATGTGACCGTTCACGAGAATTCGTTGCTGGTGACCGGCAAGGCGAAAAAGGAAGAGGAAGACGGCCGCTATCTGCACCGCGGCATTGCCCGGCGCGCGTTCGAGCGCCGCTTTAGCCTCGCCGACCATATCAAGGTCGTCGGCGCAAGCCTCGATAACGGCATGCTGCATGTCGACCTCGTCCGCGAGGTTCCTGAGGCGGCCAAGCCGCGCAAGATCGAGATCGGCAGCTCGCAGCCGCAGGTGGTGGAGCAAAAGAAAGCTGCTTGAGCAGGCTCTCCCAACGCCTCGATAACGAAACGCCCCCGGGATCCCGGGGGCGTTTTTGCTGTACCGGCAAGAGCGAGTTCAAATCCAACCGCGCCATTTGAACCACAAGATCGGCAGGACCGCACTCAGGACGATCAGCGCCAGTCCATAGGGATAGCCCCAGCTCCAATCAAGCTCGGGCATGTTTTTGAAATTCATCCCGTACATGCTGGCGATCAGGGTCGGCGGAATGCCGACCACCGAAACGATCGTCAAGACCTTGATGATGTTGTTCTGCTCGATGTTGATCAGGCCCAGAGTGGCGTCGAGCAGCAGCTGGACCTTGGTGACGATGTGCATGTCGTAATCGCTGAGCGAGGTCACGTCGAGACGCACCGTCTCGAGCCGTGGTTTGATTTCCGGCGGCAGCCATTCGGCGGCGTGGGTAGCCACAAACGGCACGATCCGCCCGATCCCGAGCAGGCTGTCGCGGATCTTTGAGGCGAGATCGCCGCTGTGGCCAATACGCCGCAAGATGATCCTGAGATCGGCGCTCTCGCGCGCCGGTGGCCGCCGCCTGCCGGTTTGCGTAGCCGGGCTGCTAAACAGCCGATGCGATAGTTCGTCGAGTTCGGCGGCAATGTTTTCGAGGACGTCGGCAAGGCGGTCGGAGATCGCGTCCATCAGGCCGGCAAAGACCGCGCGCGCTGCTCAGCGGATCCGTCTCGGTCGAAAGATCATGGGTTGCGAAGTTGGTGAACGACGGAAGCTCCTCGAACCGTACCGTGATCAGCCGCTCGCGGGTCAGCACGAACCCCGCCGGCGTGGTTACCGGCTGATCGGTGTCGGACCGGTAGACGAATGGCGCGCTCAGGTAGAGCGTGCCCGCTTCGCTGCGCAACCGGCTCGAACTCTCGATCTCGCTCAGCTCCTCGATGCTCGGCACATCGAGGCCGGTGGTTCTTTTGACAAAGGCTATCTCGTCCGGTTCGGGTCGGAGCATGTCGATCCACACGGCCTCGGCCGGCAGCGACCCGCGGGCGAGATCCGCCGGCTGTTCGCCGCGACCAGCTGCGGTCTGGTAAAGCGTGAGCATGACCCAACGTTACCGCAACCGCGATTTCTTTTCCCGCGGATTGATGCAATCTTGCCTGGAGAAGACAAATGATCGGGGAGAGCGCCATGCGCTTGATCGCGGCGGCGACGGCCGTTCTCATGCTGTTCGGCATCGTCCGGGCCGAGGCCGACCAGCCTTATCATCTGCGCCTCGGTTGGGTGGTGCTGCCCGCGGATTTGGTGCCGCTGATGTTTCTGAGGCCGGACCTCGCGCCGCATGCGGGCAAGACCTATGTCCCCGAGCTGATCCATTTCGCCGGCACCCCGACCGAGATGACGGCGCTCGCATCGGGCGATCTCGACTGCGGGGCGCTCGCCTATTCGACCTTTGCTCTCGGCATCGAGAATGCCGGGATGGACGATCTGCGGGTGATCGCCGACACGTTTCAGGATGGTGTCCCGGGCTACCACACCAACGATTTCGTCGTGCGCAAGGACAGTTCGATCCACTCGGTCGAGGACCTGAAGGGCAAGGTCCTGGCAACGAATCAGACCGGAAGCGCGGTCGACATCGCACTCCGCGCGATGCTGGCCAAGCATGGTCTCAAGGACAAGCGCGATTTGACCATCATCGAGGTTCGCTTTCCGGACCAGAAGGCGATGCTCAAAGAAGGCAAGGTCGATCTGATCACCGCGGTGGCGCCCTTCGGCTTCGATCCGGAATTGCAGGCCTTCTCACGTCCACTGTTCACCCAGATCGAGGCGGTCGGGCGCACCCAGATGATCCTGCAGGTGGCGCGTGCCGGGTTTCTGAAGGCGCATCGCGCGGTGATGGTCGACTTTCTCGAGGATTACCTGCACGCACTGCGTTACCTGACCGACCCGGCCCATCACGACGAGGCGGTCGCGCTGATCACGAAGGTGACGAAGCAAAGCCCTGCGCTTTACGCGAGCTGGGTGTTCACCAAGCAAGACTACTATCGTGACCCCCGCGCGCTCCCGAACCTCGAGGCGCTGCAAGCCAATGTCGATCTGGCGCACAAGCTCGGCTTTTTGCGCTCCGATCTCGACGTCAAGAAATACGCCGACCTATCCATCGTAGAAGACGCTGCCAAGCGCCTCGGGGAGTAACGAGGCCGGCCGCGCCCACCGCGCGCTTGCCCGGCGTGACGGCCGACTAACGGGCCTGCGCTTGGAGCTCCTGGCGGCGGAGCGCCCGGCCGGGGCGGTCGCCGGTGGGTTTGCCCTCGATCCAAACCGGGCGGCCGTTGACGAAGACGTGCTCGATGCCGGCGGCCGGGGTTATCGGCTGCTCGAAGGTGGCGCGGTCGATCACCGTCGCCGGGTCGAAGACGGTGATGTCGGCATAGGCGCCGGCGGCGACCATGCCGCGCCCGCTCAGGCCAAAGCGCGCCGCCGGCAGGCCGGTCATCTTGCGCACCGCCTCTTCGAGCCCGAACAGGCCGAGCTCGCGGCAGTAATGGCCGAGCACCCGCGGAAAGGTGCCCCACAGACGCGGATGCGGATGGAAATCGTGCGGCAGCCCGTCCGAGCCGATCATCGTGTGCGGAAAGCCGAGCACCCGCTGCACATCGGCCTCGTCCATCATCCAATAGATCGCCCCGGCCGGTTGCAGACGGTCGACCGCCGCCTTCGGGCCGACCCCCCAATCAGCAGCGATCGCGGAGAGTTCTCGTCCGGCCTGCTCCGGGGCGCTCTTCGACCAGGTTACCAGCACCTTTGTCGCTCGCTCGGCCTGCGCCGCGGTCAGCACCGTCGAGGAGGCGATATAGGGATAGGCGTCGAGCCCGATCTCCTGCCCCGCGAGGGCTGCGGCGATGACCGGCAGGGTTTGGGCGGTGCGGCCGAAATTCTGCCGCCCGATCGTCTTGTGGTGCGAGATCACGACCGGCACGCCGGCGGCGCGGCCGACCGCAAAACTCTCTTCGAGGCTGTCGAGCACACGGTCGCCCTCGTTGCGCATATGCGTCGTGTAGAGCGCGCCCGCCGGCCGCAGCAGAGCGGCCAGCGCTTCGATCTCGGCTGCGGGCGCGTGCTCGGCCGGGGCGTAGGCAAGGCCGCTCGACATGCCCACCGCGCCGGCGTCGAGCGCTTCCTGCAATAATTCGCTCATACGCCCGATCTCGACCGGTTCGGCCGGCCGGTCGAGCGCGCTCATCGCACCCACCCGCAAGGTCGAATGACCGACAAGGCAGGCGGCGTTGATCGCCGCCGGCGTGCGGTCGAGCGCGGCGAGATAATCGGCAAAGCGGCCATAGCGGTAATCGGCGGCATCGCCGATCAGGTCGAGCGGCGGCGGAGGCGCATGGTCGATCGACAGCGGCGCCAGGCTGATCCCGCAATTGCCGGTGACGACGGTGGTGACCCCCTGGCTCGCCTTTGCCGCCATCTCCGGCGTCGCGAACAACGCACGGTCGTCATGGGTATGCACATCGATAAAGCCGGGAGCGACGACCTTGCCCGCGACATCGATCTCATGCGCCCCAGCGGTTCTGGCGACCGTCCCGATTTCGGCGATGCGGTCGCCCTTGATCATGACATCGGCGCGAAACCGTGCCCGTCCGCTGCCGTCGATGACCTCGCCGCCGCGCAGAATGTAATCGGCCATTTTGTTTTCCCTACTCCGCTGATCGGGCGCCCGGTAGGAGCTTTGCCCGCAAACCCGATCGGCTTCAAGACCCCGCCTATGCCGGCGGCAGGCCCGAGCGGTCGAGCCGTGTGCAGTTCCGCGATGAAAGCCGGCTTCGTCCCGCGCTAAACTGCGGCGGCGGTTTGCAGAAGGCGGGCACCATGGTCATGAGGGTCGGCGCGATCTACCGTTACCCGGTAAAGGGCTTGAGCGCCGAGAAGATGGAGCGGGTGGCGCTCGTCCCGGGCGAATGCCTGCCGCACGATCGGCGGTTTGCGATTGCGCTCGGTTCGACCGTGTTCGATCCGCATAACCCCGAATGGCTGCCGAAGACCAAATTCGTCATGCTGATGCGCGACGAAAAACTGGCGCTGCTGCAAACCCGCTTTGACGCCGAAACCGGCGTTTTGACAATCGCCGAAAACGGCCGGGAATTGCTGCGCGGGCGGCTGACCGAGCCCGAGGGATGCCGTTCAATCGCCGAATTCTGCGCGAATTTTCTCGGGCCCGGGGTTGATGGGCCATTACGCGTCGTCGAGGCGCCGGGGCATGCCTTTGCCGATGCGCGGCGCAGGCCGAACGCGACGACCGGCCAATATGTCTCGCTGATCAACCATGCCAGCATCGCGGCGCTCGAAAGGGCGATGGACGCGGCGATCGATCCGCTCCGCTTTCGCGCCAATGTCTATTTCGACGGCGAAGCGGCGTGGCGCGAGCACGACTGGATCGGCGCCGAGATCGCGCTGGGGGCGGCGCGGCTGCGCGTCGTCTCGCCGATCACAAGGTGTGCCGCAACCCAGGTCAATCCCGCCACCGCCGCACGCGATCTCGACATCCCCGCCGCCCTCGACCGCAATTTCGGCCACATCAACATGGGCATCTACGCCGAGGTGCTGTCCGCCGGCGAGATCGCGCTAGGCGACGAACTGCTCGCCCCGGCGAGGAGGCTTTCTTGACGCTCGGGAGTGTGAGCTACATCACATCGGGAGCATGTTTTGCGGTCAAACGCGTCGGGCACGAGGGAGGCGGATTGCATCCGCCCCCTACGCTTGCTGAAGTGAAGTTCATCACCTAACAAACGGTAGTAATCCAACCCTGTACAATCCACGTTTGGTTGTAGTTTGCGCCTGAATTGGGAGTACAGTAGCCGTCTGCCCAGGTGATCCAGGCGATCATGAGAACGATAAGCCCGGCTGCCAGCCCAATATATGGATTGATAGCGCCAGCGGCCTGAGTTCCCAACGCTGCTATCAGGAAAGCCATGACTGAGCCCGAGACAACGGTGTTACCAACGCCAAAAGGCACCAGTAGCTTGCAAAAGCAGTGGTCCAAATGAAGACGAAAGCCCCACCAATAGTACGTTATTGTTACATTTGGGGTGCACGGACTTGGCGGGTCGCCGAGCCTTTGCGACGTGGACGACGTGTCGGATGAAGTTGAAGAACCCGGGAAGCCGGGGGAACCGCTTGAACCAGCAGGATGTTTCGAACCGACGTTTCCTGGAGGAGGGTCACCACCACCGTCGTCTCCACGCCGTTGAAGACGAACCTGGGGGCCAGCCATAGTCGCATTATGAATTGCCACCATGTGCTCTACCCACTGCACTTCAGCTGCGCTCATAGACCTTCCGGATCGCTGGCGCGATAGTCGCAACTCCATTTGCAACTGTCACATACTCATCGGCCCGCGCAATCAGGTCATTGATGCGCAGGAAGAGCCAGCGCAAAGTAATCATCCCGATCTGGACACGCTCTATAGGACCAGTCGGTGCCCGCGACACGAAATGCCCAATTAAAGCGGACTCGTCACCCGCGAATCCCTTTGGGATCGGTACGGGACTGGGCCGAACGGATCTCGATTTGCATGGCCCCGCCACCATCTGTGTCGTTATCGAATAGCTGTAGCACCTCTCGTGCCGCGGTTACTCGGCCATCCGCCAGCGCGATCGTCGTCGATTGTGCTTGCCATAGATCGACCCGCATAATGCAACGGTATGTAGTGATGGGTTGAGCGGAGCGAAACCTTTCCTGCTTTGCGCTGCCGAGTTGGGGATCGCCTCAAACTGGCCGTTTTCCCGCGCATAGGCATCTGCGGTCATAATTACTATAAAGTGAATAACCGGGTCGCGAATCGTGCTCTAGCTCGACGCCGGGAGCAAATGCAAGCGCGAGTTCGAGACCGTCGGAGTGGATGCAATCCACCATCCTGCTATGCAGGTGCTCATCCGAACCGTGCGGGAAGCGACGCGAAGGAGCATTTTTTACCATCAAACTGGGCAGCACACCCGCGAAGGAGGTGGATTGCATCCGCCCTACATCTCCATAAAACGGGTGGGAGGGCGTCATTCCCGTGCTGCATCGGCGAGCGGGTGCTTGCGCAGGAAGTTGAAGTCGCAGCCATGGTCGGCTTGCAGGATCTCGTGGCGGTATAGGCGGACGTAGCCGGCCCGGGAATCGGCGGCGGGGCAACGGTACCAGGCGTTGAGCAAGCTCGTCGGGCGGGAGCAGGAGATCAATGCGGTGCTCCTTCACCGACAGGCGAACGTGATCGCCGTCCCCGCCCAGTCAAGCGGCCCAGCCGGCTGCGGCCCCAACTCGTAATCGGCGATAGCTCCCAAGCCGATCTTGCCGCGCTAGGCGACGGTGATGGTGTGGCGCGCCTCCCAGATGCCGTGGATATTGCAAAAGCACTGGGCGATCAGCGTCATCGTCTGGTCCACCGGTATATGAAATTCGCAGACCGGCTGAACCCCGACACGCGCGAAGGTCACATCCGCAATCGGCATATGCCTGATGTCGAACACGCGCAGGCGCTCGATCCAATGGTTCATGGTCATCGGATGCACTTCCACACCGATGCTGACGGCAAGTGCTACGCTCTCGCCTTTCTTTGCCGTGCTCGGTCCGGTGAAGTAGGGCACGTGAAGTTTTTCGAGTACGGTCATCGCATTCGGGTTTTTGGCGCGATTGATGCCCTCGAACAGGCCGAGGCTTTGCTCTTCCGCGGCCTGTGCGGCGGGCACGCCGAGGCCCATCGCCGGGATCGCCCCGGCGGCGAGCGAGCCGATCAGAAGACTGCGCCGCGAGCCACCCATCGAACCATCCGCATCCATCATCGTGACCTTCCCTGGCTTGGGTCCGGCGCACCGCGACCCTCGCGTGATTGGTGGCCGCGCGGTACGTTCACGTCAAGCATCGAGCGCGGTGCCGAAGGGCTTCGGGAATCGGATCGTTTCCACAGCAGCCACGCAGATGCTATCGGGCGAGCGGGTGTTGGCGCAGGAAGTTGAAGTCGCAGCCGTGGTCGGCTTGCAGGATCTCGGTGCGGTAGAGGCGGGCGTAGCCGCGCTCGGGGATCGGCGGCGGGGCGGCCGGGCGGCGGGCGAGTTCGTCGGGCGGGACCAGGAGGTCGATGCGGCGCTCCTTGACCGAAAGGCGGATGCGGTCGCCGTTCCTGACCTTGGCGAGCGGGCCGCCGCTCGCCGCGTCGGGCGTCACGTGCAGTACAATCGAGCCATAGGCGGTGCCGCTCATCCGCGCATCGGAGATCCGCACCATGTCCTTGACGCCGGCGCGCGCGAGCTTCTGCGGGATCGGCAGGTAGCCGGCCTCCGGCATGCCCGAGGCGGAGAGCGGCCCGGCGTTCTGCAGCACCAGGAAATCGTCCGGGGTCACATCGAGGCCGGGATCGTCGATGCGCGCCGACAAATCCTCGAGCGAGGTGAAGACGACCGCCCTCCCCTCCTTCTCGAACAGTTTGGGGTCGGCGGCCGAGCGCTTGAAGATCGCTCCGTCAGGCGCCAGCGAGCCGAACAGCGCCACGAGCCCGCCCACGGGCTGCAGCGGGTCGGCGAGCGGCTTGACCACCGAGCGGTCGACCGGCCCGGCCGGGGCGGCGAGACGCTCGGCCAGGGTTTCGCCGGTCACCGTCAGGCAATCGAGATGCAACAGCGGCTGCAACTCGCGCATCACCGCGCCGATGCCGCCAGCGGCGAACAGATCCTCCATGTAATGCGGGCCGGTCGGCTTCAGATCGACCAGGACCGGGGTCTCGTCGCTGATCCGATTGAGCCGGTTGAGGTCGATGTCGATCCCGGCCCGGCCGGCGATTGCGGTCAGATGCAGCACCGCATTGGTCGAGCCGCCGATCGCCATCAGCACGCGCAGCGCGTTCTCGACCGCATCAGGGGTGACGATACGGTCCGGTGTCAACCCGGTGCGCGCCAGCTGCATCGCCGCGCGGCCGGTCGCCTCGGCGGCGCGCAGCCGGTCGGCGTGGACCGCCGGGATCGCCGCGGTGCCGGGCAGGATCATGCCCAATGCCTCGGCGATCGAGGCCATCGTGCTCGCCGTTCCCATAACGGCGCAGGTTCCGGCCGTGGTCGCGAGGTTGCCCTCGACCTCGTGGATTTCGTCGGCGCCGATCTCGCCGGCGCGGTATCTGGCCCAAAAGCGCCGGCAATCGGTGCAGGCGCCGAGCCGCTCGCCATGCCAGCGCGAGGTCATCATCGGCCCGGCGACGAGCTGGATCGCCGGCCGGTTGGCCGAGATCGCGCCCATCAGCTGGGCCGGCACCGTCTTGTCGCAGCCGCCGACCAACACCACCGCATCCATCGGCTGGGCGCGGATCATCTCCTCGGTGTCGATCGCCATCAGGTTGCGGAACATCAGGCTGGTCGGGTTCAGGAACACTTCCCCCAATGAGATCGTCGGAAAGGTCAGCGGCAGGCCGCCCATCGCCAGAACGCCGCGCTTGACCGCCTCGATCAGCTCGGGGAAATGCCGGTGGCAATTGTTGTAGCCGGAATAGGTGTCGGCGATGCCGATGACCGGCCGCGCCAACAAATCGGTCGAATAGCCCATCGAGCGGGCGAACGAACGCCGCAGATAGAGCGCGAAATCGGGGTCGCCGTAATTGGTGAGGCCGCGAGACAAGCCCGTGGGGCCAACCGGTTCCGTCATGACATCCTCTCGACAGCGCAGATCCGCCACCTTGCGGCGCGGCCCCGACCGCAGGCAAGCGTCATAAATTCTTGACCCGGGCTGTTGCGGGTGCGGGTTTCGCGCGCGCAACGAGCTCGCCAATAAGGAGAATAAAATCCGACCTGCTTGCGCTAGGGCAAAAATCTGTTAAATATGGATCCGCCGTGGGGAGATCTCGGTTGCGAAGGCTTCTTCCACATGTCAAACGTATCTTTCCATCGGTCAAATCGGAGCCCGGTTCTAAACCTCATCCCCGCAATACAGTCAGAGTGGCTGAAGGTCTTGAGGTCGGTCCGTCACCGGCTTCATTTATGGCGGTCAATGCTCGTCATGGGAGTCGCGCTATCAGGGTGCGCCCACGCACAGCTCAATTCGAATACAATCGATCTAGTTCAGAGCCTCGACTTTCTTTATCGGAAACAAGCTCTGATCAACCTGAGCAGGCTTATTGATGATCCAAACACCCTTCCATCCCAAGTCGATATTACCTCTGGGCAGGTGCAAACTCAAACCCAAGCGAGCGGGACAGGAAATTTTCCGATAGGCAGCCAGGTATTAGAAACTTTGCCCTCCGGCGCTGGCGCTGGTACGGCGCTTTCGGTGTCGCAAATTACTGAGCAGGTCCGTTCGCTTATGTTCTGCCTCAATAACACGCAGCAGCAAGGCTGGAATATAAATCCTGTTACGGACTCGAATGCCCTTATGCGGCTTCGGGCCATCTACCGCTATGTAATTCATTACGATCCATCGTATTACGGTATCTGGTATACTCGTGACCCGCGGATACAGGAGGATTATAAAATGAACACATAATAATAATTCCAAAACAGCTGTATATCCTAAATGAACATCAAATAGATTGCATTAACAACTCAATCCTTAAAATCAACTACAACTTGAACACCATTGCTACAAATAACAACCTAGTGATCAATTCAAGCCGGATTCTGCAACCGCAATGCGGATTATGCTTAAGCTCGGAGCAGATATTTGCTAAACTAAACAACAAAAACACGCAAGAAGTGACAGTGTTAAAAAATTATCTGGACACGGTGTACAGTGATGATAAAGATAAGCAATATCTGGGAGATAACTCAAAGACAACGACATCCACGACAGAAGACGATATTACTGGCGATCAGAACCCTTGCCTTAAGCCGGGCGCTCCTGACACTGTGGCACAAAAACCTGCGCCTACCGACCCTGGGGCAATTTTCTAGTTGACGTACCCACATACTAGAGCGGTTTCCAGTTGGGTAAATTCGAAATTTTCGCCGGCTGGGATTTCCAAATATGGTGGATTGAGCGAGAATGCGCCCATAGATGCTGTTGGGGGACGGCATGGCGAGGGCGTATTCGAGCGATCTGCGGATCTGCGTCATCCGCGCGGTTGAGGGCGGTTTTTCGGCGCGCGGGGCGGGGCGCCGGTTGGGCATCGGCAAGTCGACGGCGACCGCTTGGATTGGCCGCTGGCGGCGCACCGGCAGCGTCGGCCAAGTCGCAGAAGGGCCGCAGCCGCTCGCCGCTGCAGCCGCACACCGACTGGTTATTGGTGCTGATTGGCGAGCGTGCCGATCTCACTCTGGACGAGATCCGCGAGCTGCTCAGCGAGCGTGGCGTCCGGGTTGGCGTGAGCTCGGTCTGGCGGTTCTTCGAGCGGCACGGCATCAGCTTTAAAAAAAAACCGTGCACGCCGCCGAACAGCAGCGCGCTGACGTGGCGGCGGCACGGCTGGTGTGGAAAAACCTCCAGCCATGGCTTGATCCGCGTCGGCTGGTGTTTATCGACGAGACCGGCACGGCCACCAACATGGCGCGCCGACGCGGGCGTTGCCGACGCGGGCGTTGCCGACGCGGTTCCCGGTTGATCGGACGGGTGCCGCACGGTCATCGGAAGACAACCACGTTTGTGGCCGGTCTGCGCGTCGATGGGGTGACCGCACCCTTTGTCAGCGACCGGGCCATGAATGGCCAAATCTTCCGCGTCTACGTCGAGCGCTGCTTGGCCCCGACGCTGTCGCCTGGCGACATCGTGATCATCGACAATCTGCCCGCCCACAAGGTCGCCGGGGTGCGCGATACGATCGCGGCGGCCGGCGCTGCCCTGCTCTACCTGCCGCCCTACTCGCCCGACTTTAACCCGATCGAGATGCTCTTCGCCAAGCTCAAGGCGCTGTTGCGCCGCACCGCCGCGCGCACCATCGCATCACTGTGGGACGCCATCGGCCGGCTGCTGGACAACTTCTCCGCCGCCGAGTGCTCCCACTATCTTGATCATGCCGGATACGCCTCAATCTAAGTGGAAAATGCTCTAATGCTGGGAATTCGGATAAATGATATGGCCATTAGCAATGCCGTGGACGCCGCAGGGTTGCGAATGCGGACGGATCGGAAGTTCGGGACCCTTGGCAGCGGCTGGCCCACGGCCGAGCGGCTCCCGATGCTCACGGCATCCGACAACCTGGGCGAGAAATCTTGCTGCAGACTTGCTGCAGGTGCAGCACACGCAGTTATTCTGTTCAATCATTGATAGTAGTCCCCGGCATCAGTCGGGCGCAGCCTGGCCGACCCCAGTGTGGGCCGGCTGCCGCCCTACCAGGCTTCGCGGCCGCGGGCGGGGCGGGCGATGCCAGGGGCCGGCGTCGGCCAGTTCGCGCGCCGTGCGTGCTGCTCGGCTTCGTGCTTGTCGAACATCGCCTTCGCCGCGGCGTTGCGCTTGGCGCTGAATTCGGTCGCGGTTGTCGCCGCACCATTGGTAGGAGGCGGCGCGCGGCTCGTTGGCCCGGCTGAAATGCGGCATCACATAGCGCGCATAAAGCTCGTAGGAGCGCTTTGTCGCCTCGAAATCGGCCCAGTTGTGCGCCTGATGCAGAAAGGCGCCGAACGCGCCCTGCTTGTCCTGCAGCCGCTCGATCAGCGCGATCGCGTCGTCGGGCGTGCCGCAGACGCCGTAGCGGTTCTCGACAAACCATTCGAGCGGGTCCTTGCCCGCCGGCACGATAAAGCGCGGCTGGTTGTTGTTGAGGTAGCCGAGATAGCGCTCAAAGCCGAATTTGGCATTCTCGTAGGCCTGCTCGCGGGTCTCGGCGATGTGCATCGGGCCGACGAGGCGCAGCCGGTTCGGGTCCATCGTCCCGGCCATGCTCGGCGGCGACATCGCTGGCGATCTGCCAGTTCGAGCCGAGCGCGTCGAAGCCGAACGGGTTGGTCGCGGCGACGCAGATCATGCCGAGATCGTATTTGCCGGCGAGCCGCCCGCCCGACGGCGTGATCGCGCTGACCACCGCGACCTCGGGATAGGGCTTGGTGTAGGGCAGCAGGTGCAGCCGGCAGCCCTCCATCGTGTACCACTCGGTCTTCTCGGTGACGATCTCGCCGCGGAACAGCCGCAGGATCGCATCGATCGCCTCGGCCATGCGGTCGCGCTGGGTCAGCGGGTCGATGCCCATCATGATCGCGTCCGACGCCAGCAGCCCCGGCCCGGCGCCGAACATGACCCGGCCGCGCGTCATGTGGTCGAGCTGGACGATGCGGTCGGCGACCATCATCGGGTGATGGTAGGGCAGCGAGATGACGCCGGTGCCGAAGCGGATGTTCTTGGTGCGCTCGGCGGCGAAGGCGATGAAGATCTCGGGCGAGCTGATGATCTCGAACCCGGCCGAATGGTGCTCGCCGATCCAGGCCTCGTGAAAGCCGAGCTTGTCGAGCCACGCCATCAGCTCGAGGTCGCGCTCGAGGCACTGGGTCGGGTTCTCCTCGTTCGGATGGAACGGCGGCAGAAAGATCCCGTGGCGCAGATTGGTCAGTGACATTGCACCCTCGCTGGGTTACCGGTTTTCGTTGCGGGCGGATGCCCGTCAGACAGCGCCTTGGGCGATGCTAGCGAAGATCGCGCGGCAGGAGAACGACTGTTCCTGCATGGCGATCGTCCGGGCGCCAGACAGCGGGAGGGACTAGATGGCGATCAAGCGCGAGAAGATTCAGCCCCAGGGCATCCATGTCCGCATGGTCAACGGCCAGGCGAGATACACCCAAGTCGTCACCGTCAGCGGCACCGGCAAGATGATCTTCGTCGCCGGCCAGCTGGCGCGCAACGCGGAAGGGATCTGCGTCGGCAAAGGCGACATGCGCGCCCAGATCCAGCAGGTCGGCGAGAACATCAAAACCTGTCTCGAAGCCGCCGGCGCAACCTTGGCCGACATCGTCAAGACCAACACCTTCGTCACCAATTACGAGGAGTTCGCCAAGCACCCCGACATGCGGATGCGCTATTTCGGTCCGGCGACGCCGACCAGCACGACGGTCGAGATCAGCCGCCTCGCCGACCCCGACGCGATGATCGAGATCGAGGCGATCGCCGTCATCGACGACTGACCAGGCGATGGCGGAGGCCGCCAAGGGCCTCCGGCGCGCCTAGGGCGCACAGGCGATTGACGATCCTTACGAGACGCCCTAGCGGTCCCATTGGGCTTGGCGCGCCGTTAGACCGCTCTTGTCCCGCAGGCCACCGCAGCATAGCTTACGCGACACTCCGTACCCTGATCGGGCGTATGGACGATTAAGCTCAACGTAAGGGAGAGCACGTGGATCACTATCTGCTGATCGAATCGCGCGATCCGTTCGAGTCGAACGACGTCGCACACTACTACGAACTGTCGAAGGGTCTCGTCGACGCCGGCAACGAAGTGACCCTTCTGCTTGTCCAGAACGGTGTGTTGGCGGCGCGACCGTCAGCCCATTCCGCCACTCTGTCGGCGCTCGGGCGCAGCGGCGTCAAGGTCCTCGCGGATGATTTCTCGCTTAAGGAGCGAGGCATCTCGAAGCTGGCCGAGGGTGTCGCGGCTGCCCCGATCGACGTCGTCGTCGACCATCTCGAGGCGGGCCACAAAACGCTCTGGCACTGAGGAGGCGACGATGCCTAAAAAAACCCTGACCTTCGCGCTGATGGATGCGCCTTACAAGTCCGCGAACCTGACCACCGCGTTTCGCATTCTCGATGCGGCCGCGCGACGCGGCCATGACATCAACGTGTTTGCGTATGAGGGAGCCGCCGGGCTCGCTTTCGCACCCCAGACGCCGCACCCCAACCCGGTGCACGGCAAGAACGTCGCCGAAGAGAACCATCCCACGACGAAGGATCAGGTCGCGGCCCTGTTGGCCGAGGCCGCGAGGAATGGCGGCAAGGTCGACTGGGTAAACTGCGGCATGTGCGTCGACGAACGCGGCGTCAACCAGTTCGTCCCCGGTACGCGACGCGGCTCGCCGGCCGATTTTCAGGCCTTCACCGAGGCATCCGACAACACCCTCGTCATCCCGACAAAATGAGGCGCGGCCATGGCCAAGAAATCATTGAACATCGTCGAGTCGGCCTACCGCGCCGTGATGGAAGAGCAGGATGACACCATCTTGTGGCTGCTTGCCGCGATGCAGGGTGCCGGGGGCGCGCATACGGTGGTGCTGCGCGGCAACGCCGTGAACTATGCGATCGCCGGGCAAGGGGTTCCGGGCCTGACCGTCGGGGAGTGGAAACAGACCCAGGCGCCGAAGATGGATCGGGACGTCGTCGACCTGATGGAGAATCGCAGAGATTCCCGTGTACATCGTCGAGGAAGATTTGGCCGAACGCGGAATTGCGAGCAATGAACTCGTGCCCGGCGTCAAGCTCCTCTCGCGCAAGGCGTTGCCGGCGCTCTTCGCCGAATACGAGATCGTCTCCCACTGGTAGCCAGCGGCCGGCACCGCCGAATTCTGGCACGATTTCGAGCTTCGCCCAGCAAAGCGAACGGTGCCCGGCCTACCTGGTCGTAAGCGAATTTCAATGCGGCACCGGCGATCGTCGCTATCGCCGCTCCCAGGGCCCCGCGTGCTGCAGCACTGTCGCGCCGTCCGTTGTCTTAACCCTAACGTCACCAAAGCGTCACCCTACGGCAAATTTCCGACGCTAGCGTCTCCGCCGCGTCCGCAATTTCTCGGAAGGGATCAACGATGCGAAACCGGGTTCCGCAACGCGCTTCGGCGTGTTGGCGCTTCAGACTGCTCAGCAGCGTGGCGCTCTATGCAATGATGACCAATACGATGGCGCCGCTCGCGATGGCCGGCCAAGGCGGCAGCAACGATGGCAACACCACGACGCCGATCAAGCACGTCATTGTCATCATCGGCGAAAACCGCACCTTCGACCATTTGTTCGCCACCTATAAACCGGTGAACAAAGGCGAGAAGGTGCTGAACCTGCTGTCGGAAGGCATCGTCAAAGCCAACGGCCTGCCAGGACCGAACTATGCGGCCGCTACTCAGTCTCAGGCGCAGGACACCACGATTTATCAGCTCAGCCCGGGCATGAGGAGCCCATACACGACCTTGCCGCCGCCATTGGCCGGGGGCGGATACGATCAGACCATCGACGGCCAGACGGTCGGGGGGCAGCCGCCCTTCTTGACGATCGCCGAGGCGATCAAGATCGAGAACGGGTTGCCGATCAACTATTATCCGTTTCTAATCACGGGAGCTATTCCCGCATCGATCCTCGGCAAGCCGGACACCCGCATCATGTATGCCGGCAAGAACGTCAACAACCTGCCGCCGGGCCCGTACCAGATCACCCCGGGGATCGGCTACAACGATTACGCCGAAAGCCCGGTCCACCGCTTCTACCAGATGTGGCAGCAACTCGACTGCAGCGCGCCGGCGGGTTCCGCGGATTGCCAGAGCCGACCTTTTTGCATGGGTCGAGGCGACGGTCGGCGCCGGCAGCAACGGCAACCCGCCGCCGGCCGACTTCACCTATAAAGAAGGCGCGACCTCGATGGGCTTTTACAACGTCCAGCAAGGGGACGTGCCCTATTTCAAGCAGCTCGCCGACACCTATTCGATGAGCGACAATTACCACCAAGCGGTTAACGGCGGCACCGGCGCCAACCACATCATGCTCGGCACCGGCGACGGGATCTGGTTCGACGACAATGGCAATTTGATGCCGCCGCACAATCAGCTGGTGGCGGCGGGGACCGCCAACGCCGGCACCGTTGACCAGATCGAGGACCCCGACCCGTTGCAAAACCCACCAACCAATAACTGGTACACCCAAGACGGCTATGGCGGCGGTTCCTATGGTTCGCCCTCTTATGGCGGCGGCAGTTACAGCAATTGCGCGGACAGCTCGCAGCCCGGCGTGCCGGCGATCCTCAGCTATCTGAGCGCGATAAAGGTCAATCCCAATTGCGAGAGCGGCCACTATTACATCCTCAATAACTACAATCCCGGCTATTATGGCGATGGCACCAACGCCTACACCGACAGCACTCAGCCCACCAATACTCCGCAGAATGACCAGTATCGGACCGTATTCACGGTGCCGCCATCGAGCGTCCCAAACATCGGCGACGCACTGCTGGCAAAGAACGTCTCGTTCGCCTGGTTCGGCGCCCAGTTCGATGCATACCTCGCCAATCCGTACCTCAACTACGTCACGGCCAGACAATCAGTACTGTAACATCTGCAACTTCTTCCAGTACTCGACCTCGATCATGACCAATGCCCCGGTGCGGCAGGCGGCCCTGAAAGATACGACCGATCTGTACGCCGACTTACAGAGCGGCAATCTCCCGGCGGTGTCGTTTGTTAAGCCGAGCGGCTATCTCGACGGCCATCCGGCCTCGTCAAAGGTCAACCTGTTCGAAGGCTTTGTCAAAAAGATTGTCGACTTGACCAAGAGTAACCCGAAGCTGTGGGCTAACACGGCAATCTTCATCACAATGGACGAAGGCGGTGGATACTACGATTCGGGCTATGTGCAGGCGCTCGACTTCTTTGGCGACGGGACGCGCATCCCGATGATCGTGGTGTCGAAATACAGCACCGGCGGCCATATCTCGCACGTCTATTCGGATCACGTCTCGGTGTTGAAGTTCATCGAAGCCAACTGGAATGTCCCGCCGATTTCCACACGCAGCCGCGACAATCTGCCGAACCCGATGACCGGGGCTGATCCCTACAAGCCGACAAACGGGCCCGCGATCGGCGACCTGATGGATCTGTTCAATTTCCAGACCCAAGGCGGCGGCAACGGCAACATCGGCAACGGCAATGGCGGCAATGGGAACATCGGCAACGGCAATAGCGGCAACGGCAATATTGGTAATGGCAACAGCGGTAATGGCAATATCGGTAACGGCCTCGGTGGTACGGCATATCGGCGGTTAATCCCTAGCGGCCATTAATCCGATACCCGCGGCCGGCGCCGGGGCAATCCCCGCCGGCCGCAACTTTGTCAGTCAGCCGATGACGCCGGCCGCTCGCAGGTGGCGATCTCGGCGTCGGACACAGCCGGCTTCGCGCAGGATCTCGCTGCTGTGCTGGCCCACGGTCGGGGCGGGGCGCGGCGGCAATTTTAGCTGACCGGCGATCCACAATGGGCTGGTGACGGTCAGCGAGCTGCCATCGGTGAATGGCACCAACGCTTCGCTCGCCAAGATTTGCTCGTCAGTGGCTATTTCGGCCAAGTCGGCGACGATGCCGAAGATCAGCCCGGCTTCGTCGAGGATCCGCCGCCATTCGCCCTGGTCCTTGCTAGCGAAAATCTCGTCGAGGAGCGGGATTAGTTCGCGGGCATGGGCCTCGCGCGAGGCGTGCGTCGCAAAGCGTGGATCGTCGAGCGCGGGCGAGTCCATGCACGCCTTGAACCTGTCCCAGCGCCATTCGTCGGCGGCAATCGACAATAAAATCCAGCGATCGTCGCGACAGCGGTAATGGATGCGCAGCGCATTGACGCCGCGCTCGCGGGGCGGCTGCGGCACGACGTTCTCGCCGCACAATGCCGCCTGCACCGAGCAGCCATTGGCCCACAACCCGTTGGCCAGCAGCGACGAGCCGACATAGGCGCCCTCGCCGGTACGCTCGCGCTGATAGAGTGCGGTGACGATCGCGCCATAGGTGCCCATCGCCGAGGGATGGTCGCCCATTCCCGGCAAAGACCGCGCCGGGGAGGCTTCCTCGCCGGCGCGCACCAGATGCATCAGCCCTGAGCGCGCCCACCATGCGGTCGCGTCGAAACCGGGCTTATCGGCCTCGGGGCCGGTTTCGCCATAGCCGGTGAACGAGGCGTAGATCAGCCGCGGGTTAAGCGGCGCCAATTCCTCATAGGTGATCCCCAGCCGGCGGCGTACTGGCGGCGGATAGTTGGTGATGAACACGTCGGCATCCGCGACCAGCCGGCGCAATACCGCCTGACCGTCCGGCGAGCGCAGGTCGAGCGCGAGGCTGCGCTTGTTGCGGCCGTCAAGCACAAATCCGGGATTGCCGGCAAGTCCCGGCCCGATCGGCGGCTGGGCGCGACGGCGATAGGGATCGCCCGCACCCGGTGGCTCGATCTTGATCACCTCGGCGCCGAAATCCGACATCACCGTCGCCGCCGCCGGGCCAGCAATGAAACTGGCGCAGTCGATCACCTTCAAGCCGTCGAAGACGCGCTCGCCCATCGAGCAATCTCCCCGCAATTTCAGAGGGCGAGGCGGAATGCGTCGCCGTCGGGCACGACATGGCCGGCGGTACGGCCCGCGAAATGCGTGCCGATGACCAGGATCGAGGTATCGGCGAGGGTGGTCAACATCTGCTCGCGTGTCTGGCGCGCCGCCGCCGGATCGGAATCGGCGCTCGACGACCAGCCGGGCCGAGCGATTTGGCAGGGATGGTGCATGAAGTCGCCGGTGATCAGCGCCTCCTCGCCACCCGAGGCGATGCGCAGACTGACATGGCCTGGGGTATGGCCCGGGGTCGCAATAAGGCTGATTTCGTCGCAGATCCGATGGTCGGTTTCAATCAGATCGACAAGTCCGGCGTCAAACACCGGGGCGACTAAATCGGCGAGGACGACGGCCATGTCTTCGCGTTCGCGCTGAGTCGTCCAGTGCTGATATTCGACCCGGCCCATCAGATAGCGCGCCTGGGGGAAGGTCGGGACCCAGCGTCCCTCGACCAGCATCGTGTTCCAGCCGACATGGTCGACATGGAGATGGGTGCATACGACCGTATCGATCGTCTCGCGGGCATATCCGGCGGCGACGAGGTCGGCGAGGAAAGTTGTCTGCATTCGGTTCCAGCTCGGGATGCGGCGGCCCTCCTTGTCGTTACCAAGGGGAATTATCAGGTTGACGTAGCACGCGGCACCATGTAGAATTGCCTCAGAGTTGAAAGGCAGTCCGCCATAACTCGCGACAAAATTGATCTCCGCAACCCGATCTTTCACGACGACAACGCGGCCCGAGAGTATCTGGAGACCGTGCTGTGGCCGCAAGGCCCGGTGTGCCCGCGCTGCGGCGTCATGGGTGATCGGATCACGAAGATGTCCGGCAAGAGCCTTCGGCCCGGCGTCTACAACTGCAAGGATTGCCGCAAGCCGTTCAGCGTGACGGTCGGGACCGTTATGGAGCGCTCGCATATCCCACTCTCGAAATGGCTGCTTGCGGCGCGGTTGATGGCGGCAAGCAAGAAAGGTTTTTCCGCGCACGAACTGCATCGCTGCATGGACATTAGCTACGAAGGCGCTTGGTTCCTGTTTCACCGGCTCCGCGAGGCCACTGCGGACCCTTCGCCCCCGCCGCTCGGCGGCGAGAACCGGGTTGTTGAAATCGACGAGACGTATATCGGTGGCAAGGAAGCCAATAAACACGCCAGCAAGCGCAAGCACGCTGGTCGCGGCCCGGTAGGTAAGGCTCCAGTTGTGTCGCTGGTCGAACGTGGCGGCGAAACCCGCAGCTTTCACGTTGCCAACGTCACAGCCGCGACGTTGCGGCCAATCATTGTCAAACACGCCAGCCGCAAGTCCTACATGATGACGGACGAAGCGACAGTTTACCCGGCGATCGGCGACGAGTTCGCAGGCCACGGCACCGTCAACCACTCGGCCGAGGAATACGTCAAGACCGGCGGGTTTCATCATACGAACACGGTCGAAAGCCATTTCGCGCTGTTGAAGCGCGGCGTGTTCGGTACGTTCCACAACATTAGCGAGGCACACCTTCACCGCTATCTCGCCGAGTTCGATTTCCGCGCCAACACGCGCGATATGACAGACGGGGAACGGGCAGCCGCCTTGCTCGCCGGAGCAAGGGGCAAGCGGCTCCTGTACCGACAGCCTCACTAAGCCGCGAACGGCTAAGCAGCGTCTCCGCGCTTTCCTGCGCTGGCGCTCTTGCCGCGAAGTCCGAGCAGAAAGAGCCTTAGGACACTCTCGCAAACTGCGAACCGCTGATCGCGGGATGCGCAAAATCCCGCTTGCCTGCAAATGCTCTCTGCCAACGTCGCCGATGTTCGGCGCTAAGGCGATTGCGTTATCCTGATCGGCAATGAGATAGCCAACAGACAGGCACAGCACCGTCTCGGGAACTTAGTAGTTATCAACCCATTCCCAAGCTGAGACGGGCCGCGTGCTGTCTTCCCACTCGACCAGCACGAGGCGATACGGAATATCTGGCCTGCGCTGGCGCGACATTACCGAGACGGGGTTTTCTTCCCGTAGCGCCGATCCGCTGCGCTCTGAAGTTTGTTATTGGCGCGCGGTTCGATATGCGCCATCACGGATGCGGCGAGTTCGCGGACCTGCTCGGCATTCAGTGTGCTGGGGTGCTGGAGGCCTTCGCAGCAAGGTGCTTTATGTAAGCCGCCGTCTTAGGCGATGGGACACGAGCTTTTGCCATTGGGGGAGTTCCTGATAATGCTTAGGTTGCCCCCACTATATCAGATAGATACTGTCCCCGCTAGCGTATGTCGCCGTTTATGCGCAGCATGTGGTGTGAGGGGTTAGGCGCGCTTTTTTGCCCTTGACTCTTTGGGCGCCCGCGTCTAGGCTTCTCCGTCGCACGCCGCGCCGCTTCGGCGACCTCGGCGCGCGACTGGGGAGGCGCCTTCAGCAGCCGCTTTGACGAGTCGGTCGAACTCCCGTTCGACCTGGTCGTCGCCTTCCTGATCGCTCATTCGGGGAGGATAACATGGCGTGGATTAAAAATGAACCGATTCCCCAGATAGATATTGTTGATGTAGCACCTTCACCGGTCTTTGAAGACCTATATCGCCCTCTCGGTTTAATCGTTGTAGCATTTGCAGACCTTGAGGCCCAGCTTACACTAGCTCTTAACAGACTATTAGCTATTACGCGAGGTGAGGGAGCGGCGCTCGAATGGTTCATGCAGAATATGAGCCTACGAATAGAATTATTTTACTTTCTAACTGTTCGTCCAATCGAACGGTTTCCTCCGAGCCCGAATATTTCTCAAATGGCACGTCAAGCATCCCATCATCAACTTAGAAAAGATGCCAAGTTAATCTATGAGGCGCTAAAACAGGCCAATTCTGACCGTAATAACTTACTTCATGGAGTATGGACTGGAGCATCAACAACCGATACCTATACAGAATACAAGAAATATCGTTGGCAGGCACAAGGCGGTAAACTGAGCCGAATCCCAATGTATGATATTACAATCAAATTGATTGAGGATGAGGCTAACTTTATCATATCGATAAATATGAGGCTTCAAGATTGGTTAGCTAGACACCGACGTTGGGATCGACCCGATCTTTGGCCATCACCATTGCCCGATAAATTGCTTCTGCACAGTCCATTAGCTCGACTTCTAAGGGCGAACAGAAAGCAAGATGTGGAAAGACGGCAAGCGCGGCAACGCCAGCCTCAATCATCGTCTCGGTGATCTCTATCTCTTTGGTTGAATTGCTCCCGTCTCGTTCCTTCTCCATATTCGTCTCCCGGATTGAAGAGAGAGGAACTATCAACGTCGCGCTCGCAATGCGATTCCAAGGCTATGCCCTGGAGGATGCTACGTCAACCTGATAATTCTCTTACCAAGACAGGTGTCGACAATGATCCGCCGGCTGGACGTCTCGACGACGAGAGCATGGACACTCATCCTCAGCCGGCCGCGTTCATCGGCGAAATCCGGCAGCAGCCAATCGATCGGCAGGATCTCCTCATAGGTCGCCTGGGGCAGCAGAAAGCGGCTGCCGCCGGTAACTTCGAGCTCGACGATCTTGGTCACGGTGACCGCGCCGATCCGCCATTTCATATTCGCTTGAGCCTTTCTGTCGATCGCCTGTTCCAGAACGCTGGCCACACCGCCGGCCGGTTCTGCGAGGCCGAATTCCCGGCGCAATCATTTCCCAACGCCGCCGGAAAATAACCGCAATTTTTTCTGGCAGGGCGCGTTGCAGGCGTCACGTCGGGTTGAATGCTTTATGATGCTGTAACGATCGTCGCGAGCCGATGAGGAAGCCGAATGACCGAGAACCCGTTTTTCACCGACTGGGACACGCCGTTTGGCATGCCGCCGTTCGATCGCATCCGTCCCGAGCACTTCCCGCCGGCGTTTGACCGCGGCATGGACGAGCAGATCGCCGAGATCGCGGCGATCGTCGCCTCCCCTGCGCCGCCCGAGCTTTGCCGACACGATCGAGGCGATCGAGCGCAGCGGGCGATTGCTCGATCGGGTGCGCCGCGTCTTCTCCAATCTCGATTCGAGCGACACCAACCCGGCGCTCGAAGCGATCGCCCGCGATTACGCGCCCAAGCTCGCCCAGCATCAAACACGCATCGCGCTCGACCCGGGCTTGTTCGCGCGGATCGCCGACCTCTATGCCCGGCGCGGCCAGCTCGGGCTGGCGGAAGACCAGATGCGCCTGCTCGAGCGCCACCATCTGCGCTTCGTGCGCGCCGGGGCGCAGCTCGGCCCCGACCAGAAGGCCCGCATGGCCGCGATCAGCGAGCGCCTGGCGACATTGCACACCCTGTTTGGCCAGAACGTCTTGCATGACGAGCGCGAATGGCGGCTGGTGCTCGACGAGGCCGATCTCGACGGCCTTCCCGGCTTTGCCCGCGCCGCCGCAGCGCAGGCCGCCGCAGAGCGCGAGCTTCCGGGCCGATACGTCGTCACCCTCGCCCGCTCCTCGATCGAGCCGTTCCTGACCTTCTCGTCGCGCCGCGATCTGCGCCGCACCGCGCACCAGGCGTGGACCGCGCGCGGCACCCACCCGGGCGATGCCGACAACACGCCGCTGATCCGCGAAATCATGGCGTTGCGCGCCGAGCAGGCCCGGCTCCTCGGCTACGAGAATTTCGCCGCTTATCGGCTCGACAATTCGATGGCCAAGACCACCGACGCGGTCGAGCGCCTGCTGCTGGAGGTCTGGGACCCGGCCAAGAAAAAGGCGCGCGCCGAGCGCGCGGCGCTCGAAGACATGGCCCGCGCCGAGGGGCTCAACGAGCCTCTCGAACCGTGGGATTGGCGCTACTACGCCGAGAAGGTCCGTCGCGCCCAATACGATCTCGACGAGGCCGAGGTGAAGCCCTACTTCGTCCTCGACAACATGGTCGCGGCGGCGTTCGACACCGCCGGGCATCTGTTCGGCCTGACCTTTACCGCCCGCGGCGATCTGCCGGTCTATCATCCCGATGTTCGGGTGTGGGAGGTACGCGACCAGGCCGGCAATCATGTCGGCCTGTTCCTGCACGACAATTTCGCCCGGCCCGGCAAGCATTCCGGCGCCTGGTCGAGCCGCTACCGCGATCAGCAAAATCTGGACGGGCCGGTGGCGCCGATCGTCGTCAACAACAACAATTTTTCGAAATCCGACTCCGCGGGGGGCGAGCCCACTCTATTGAGCTTCGACGACGCCGAGACCCTGTTTCACGAATTCGGTCACGGCCTGCACACATTGTTGAGCCGGGTGCGTTATCCCTCGCAATCCGGCACCGCGGTGCGCCGCGATTTCGTCGAGTTCCCGTCGCAGGTCTTCGAGCACTGGATGTCCGTACCGGAGAATTTGCGCAAATACGCCCGCCACTACGAAACCGGCGAGCCAATCCCTGAGGCGTTGATGGGCCGGTTGCTCGCTGCCCGTACCTTTAATGAGGGCTTTGCTACGGTCGAATACACGGCCTCGGCGTTGATCGACCTCGAGCTGCACCGCGACCCGCACCCCGAAAATCTCGATCCGGATCGGTTCGAGCGCGAATTTCTGGCGGCGTACGAGCGTCCCGCGCGAGATCGGCCTGCGCCACCGCCCGGCGCATTTCCAGCATTTGTTCGCCGGCGGCGGTTATGCCGCCGGGTATTACGCCTATCTGTGGGCCGAGGTGCTGGATGCCGACGGGTTCGCCGCCTTCACCGAGGCGGGCGACGTGTTCGACCCGGCGCTGGCCGCCCGCCTTAAGGACATTTACAGCAGCCGGAGACACGCGCGACCCGATGGAGCTGTATCGCGCTTTCCGCGGTCGCGACCCGGAGATCGGCGCGCTATTGCGCCAGCGCGGTCTGACTGAAGGCCAATAGAGGCTGCCACCGATCCGGGAGGGAAACTAATGCCGTCCGTCGATAACTGTTCATGCTGCGGCGAGCTGGTGCGAGGCCGCTTCGATCGCCGCCATTTTCTGCAAGCCGCGGGGATTGCGGGGCTGGCGGCGGCCCTGCCGTTCACGGCTTGGGCGGCGGAGGGCAATTACGAGGCGATGCTGCTCTCCTGCATCGATCCGCGGATGGTAACGCCGGTCTACGATTACATGGAGAAACGCGGCCTTGGCGGCAAATACAGCCAATTCGTCATTGCCGGCGCGGCAATCGCGGTCGTCGCCCCCAAATTCGAGGCCTGGCGTGTTGCCTTTTGGGACAACCTCGCGACCTCGCTCCAGCTGCACCACCTTAAAAGGGTGATCGCGATCGACCATCGCGATTGCGGCGCCGCCCGGATCGCCTACGGCCCGGACAGCATCGCCACTCCGCAGATCGAGACCAAGACCCACCGCAAAGTACTGGCCGAGTTCCGCGCGGCGGTGGCGGAGCACCATCCCAAACTCACCGTCGAGACCGGCCTGATGGCCCTCGACGGCTCGATCGAAATGTTCAGCTGAGCGCCGGGAAACCCGGGGGTGGGCGGCGGAGTTGGGTCGCCTGCTCGAAGGCGTAGGCTAGGCGCAGCAAGGTGGGCTCGCTCCAGGCGCGGCCGGTGAAGGTGACGCCGAAGGGATAGTCCGGGGTCTCCCTTTCGTCGACGCCGCTGACGAAGCCGGCCGGCACCTGGACGCTCGGATAGCCGGCCTTGGCGGCGATCGAGGCGCCCGCCGCACCGGGGAACAGCACCGCATCGAGCCGGTGCCGGTCCATATAGGCGTCGAGCCCGAGGGTGCGCGAGGCCCGCAGATCCATCTGCCTTGCCGACAAGTATTCGGGTTCGCTGAGGTCGCCGCGCGTCGCGGCAGCCGCAAGGAAAATATCCTGGCCGAAACGCAGCGCGCGGTCGGCATGAGCGGCGTTGAAGGCGATGATGTCGTCGAGGCTGCGCATTGCGGTGCCGCTGGCCCAGTCGCGCAGATAGAGATCGAGATCGTGCTTCAGCTCGTAGATAAAGACGAGCGGGCGGCGCACCCGCTGATGGAAGGTCGGGCTTTCCGGGTTGCGGTTCAGGATCGCGATCTCGGTGCCGGGGCCGCCGATCCAGCCCGCGGTCGGCATGTTGGCGCGCACGATCGTCGCGCCCAACTCTTCAATAGACGCGAGCGCCGCAGTCGTAACAGCGGCGGCGCGCCCTGGCAGCGGACCGTAATAAACATCGTTGGCCGGGTCGGCGGGATCGCTCGGTACCCCGATCCGCGCGCCGCGCAGCCCATCGGCGTCGAGCGCGCTGCGTGTAGTCGGCCGGCCGCTGCATATCCGCGGTCGCCGGATCGAGCGGGTCGACGGCGGCCAGCACGTTGAGCAGGATCGCCGCGTCGCGCACGGTGCGGGTCAGTGGGCCGGCGGTGTCCTGGCTGTGCGCGATCGGGATGATGCCGGCGCGGCTGACCAGCCCGACCGTCGGCTTGACCGTGACCAGGCCGTTCTGGCACGCCGGCGACAACAGCGAGCCCGAGGTCTCGGTGCCGATCGCCGCCGCCGCGAGACCCGCCGCGACCGCCGCCGCCGACCCGGAGCTCGACCCGCCGGGCGACACGACCGGCACGCCACGCTCGTCGAGCTGCGGCGCATAGGGGTTTTTGACCTGACCGCCGAGCGAGCTGTAGCCCGCCAGCATGTCGATCGCCAGGATGTTGGCGAATTCGGTCAGATTGGCCTTGCCGAGGATGACCGCGCCCGCCTGCCGCAGCAAAGCCACGACGGTTGCGTCGTTCCGCGCCCGCGCCTCGGCGAGGGCCAGCGAGCCGGCAGTCGTGTGCTGCATGTCGGCGGTGGCGATGTTGTCCTTGACCAGGATCGGGATGCCCTCGAGCGGCCGGCGCGCCGTCGGGCCCGCCGCATCGATTGCGGCGGCGATTGCCGCTGCGTCTGGGTTGATCTCGCGCACGGCGTTGAGCCGCAGGCCGGCTCGGTCATAGGCCTCGATCCGCGCCAGGTAGGCCTCGACCAAGGCCGAAGCGGTCGTAGCGCCGGCAGCGAGCGCCTGTCGCAGATCGCTCGATCGTCGCATTTTCGATGCTCGGGACTTGCCATCGACGGACCCTCACATTCGCGGTGAAGAGGCTGCCACGTACCCGTCATGCCGGCGAAGGCCGGTATCCATAGCAGAAATGGGTTCCGGCTTTCGCCGGGATGACGAGGAGGGAGATCCAGTAATCTGGAGCGGACCCGTTATAATTGCCCCGATCCTTGGGCAAGGCCTCCGATCCGATGTTCGAGCTCGTCTTTCTCGGCACCGCCGCGGCAGTGCCATCCGCCGAGCGGGGTTTGCCGGCGCTGCTCGTCGGCCACGGACCAGACCGGTTTCTCGTCGATTGCGGCGAGGGGACCCAGCGTCAGCTGTTGCGCGCCGGGCTCGGGTTTCGCGGGCTCAGGCATGTGCTGTTGACCCACGCGCATCTCGATCACGTGATGGGGCTAGCGGGGCTCATTGCAACTCGCGCCTTGTGGGGGCTGAGCGGTGCGATCGAGATCATCGGCAGCGCCGAAACGGTCGCGTTCGTGCGGCGGTATCTCGCCGTCACCGTCGGCGCCGAACGCGAATCCGGCTATCGCTTGCGCGCGGTGTCGCCTGGCTTGGTGTTGTCGCTGCCGGGCTTGCGCCTCGACGCTTTTGCGGTGGCGCATCGAGGCACCCAGAGCCTCGGTTACCGGTTCGAGGAGGAAGCGCGCCGCCCCTTGCTTGCCGAACGGCTCGCGGCATTGGGCGTGCCGGACGGACCAGCGCGGCGGGAGCTGGCGGGAGGCCGCCCGGTGACCCTCGCCGACGGCAGGCTGATCGCGCCAGAGATGGTTCGGGGACCAGAAGCTTGCCGGCGCCAGGCTCGTGGTCGTCGGCGACGTCGAGGAAGTAGCCTCCTTGACACAGCAGGTCCGCGCTGCCGACGCCTTGGTCATCGAGGCCACGTTTCTCGACCGCGACAGCGCGCTCGCCCGTTCGCGCGGGCATCTGACCGCCGCGGCGGCAGCCTCGCTGGCGCGCGAGGCGCGGAGTTGGCGAGCTGTTGCTGACCCATATATCCGGCCGATACCGGCCTGAGGAGATCAGAGCGGAAGCCGCCGGCATTTTTCCCCGGACGCGGATCGTCGCCGATTTCGACCACATCTCGGTCGCCGCGCGCTCTGCTTCCGCACAGGTCGGCATTTGAGCTTATTGCCACCGCACTCGACCGCGCCCTGCATTTCGAGGACACTGCCCGCGATTTTGCCAGCGGAGCCTGCCGCGCGATGAATTCGACCGAACCCTCGCCGCTGATCCCGGTGACCCTGCTGACCGGCTTTCTCGGCAGCGGCAAGACGACCGTCCTCAATCACGTGCTGAAACAGCCGGGCATGGCGGCGACCGCCGTCATCGTCAACGAATTCGGCGAGATCGGCATCGACCACCTCTTGGTCGAGAGCGCCACTGACGATGTCGTGCTGCTCAACAGCGGCTGTCTGTGCTGCACCGTGCGCGGCGACATCGTCGATACCCTGCTGAACCTGTTTGTCGGCCGCGCCAATGGCAAGGTCCCGCATTTCAGTCGCGTGGTGATCGAGACGACCGGGCTCGCCGACCCCGCGCCGATCCTGCATACGTTGATCTCGGACCCGCTGATCGCCGCGCGCTACACGCTCGACGGGGTGGTGGCGACGGTCGACGCGGTCAACGGCGCCGGCACCCTCGACCGTCAGATCGAGGCGGTCAAGCAGGCCGCCGTGGCCGACCGGCTGCTGCTGACCAAGACCGATCTCGCCGATCCGGGCGCCGCCGGGGCCCTGAAGGCGCGGCTGGCCGCCCTCAACCCCAGCGCCCCACTGCTGTCCGTGGCGCAAGGTGCCGTCGATCCCGCCTTGCTGTTCAATCTCGGCTTCTACGACCCGCAGACCAAAAGCGTCGATGTCCAGCGCTGGCTGCGCGCCGAAGCATTCGAGCCCGGCCATGGGCATCAGCACCAGGACGACCACGACAACGACCACGAGCCGCTCGACGTCAACCGCCACGACGACCGCATCCGAGCCTTTTGCATCACCCGCGAGCGGCCGATTTCATGGGCGGCGCTGTCGACCTGGCTCGACGCGCTGGCGACGATGCGCGGTGACGATCTGTTGCGGCTGAAGGCGATCGTGGCGCTCAGCGACCGGCCTGGCGAGCCGGTCGTCGTGCACGGGGTGCAGCACCTCTTTCACCCGCCAGTGCTGTTGAAGGAATGGCCGAGCGAGGACCATCGCACGCGCATGGTGTTCATCACCCGCGACCTGCCGCGCGAGGCGATCGAATCAACCCTCGCCGCCTTCGAGGAAGCCGTCGAGCGGCCGGGATAGTCGCGCGGGGCCGCGAACTGTCAGGCGATCGGGAATTGCGTCGTTATCACGCAGTTCTCGATAATGCCGCGGCCACGGTCGGGCGGGTTGCGCTCCTGGACGAAGCGGGCATGCACGGCGGTGATGGCTTCGGCATCGATACCGGGTTCGGTCGGGACAAATTGCACGAGGTTGTCGCGAAATCCGCGCCGGGTCACATAAATCGGCTCGAAACCGCGGTCGCGGGCGACCGCTGCCAGTGCATCGGCCATCGGCCTCACCGCCTCGTTGACCGCGAAGTCGGCCCAGTTGTTGGCAAGGCAGCCGCCGGGCGTCAGCGTGTCGAGGCAGCGCGCCCAGAACGCCTCATTGGTTTCGGTCGGCCCGGAAGAATTGTAGAGGTCGACGAGGATCACATCAAATCGGGCGTTGGGCGCCGCGACGAATTGCTGCGCCGGCTCGATGGTGACCGGCTGAGTGAAGTAGAACCAGCGCCGGGCGATGGCCACGACGGTCTCGTCGGCATCGACCAAGGTCGTCGCGCAATCCGGAAAATAGGCGCGCATAAAGCGCCACATCGCCGCACCGCCGACACCGAGCAACAAGGCCGTGACGGCCTGCCGGCTCATCGCCAACGCCAGCGACATCAGCCGCTCGTAGTGAAAGACCAGCCGCGCCGGATAGAGCATATCCATGCAAGACTGCTCGGTCACCTGCACGGTGCTGCCGAACGAGCCCAAGGTGCGGAAGTGGCGCGGTCCGCGGTCGAAGTCGACGACGAAGACCGGCGAACCGAAGGTGGGCGCACGCCGCAATAGGCGCACTCGCGCGTTGCCCCCGAAATAATCGATGATTAGGCGGCGTTGCCTCTCCTCACCGAATTCCGTGATCATTGGCGGGCGATCGGGCCGGGTCAGACGCGAGCAATCGGCGAACATACGCCGACGGCCACCGCACGCTGCCGGGATTGGCGCGGCGGCTCGGGCAAAGGTGCATCAGCGCGACGAATCACGCGCGGCAGTAACGGTCATCCGGCCGTGGATTTCAAGCGTATCCGCCCAACTCGCAGGCGCTCCGCGGAGCGCGGCTTTGACGCTGCCCGACGCGGTGCTTAGATTAAAGTTCGCCAACAGGACATCGGCGCGAGCCGAATTGAGGCGCGACCGGATCAGGAGCGGCAAGCAGCATGGACACCGGGACCATTCACGCCACCGAGGACGAGGCTCTCCTGTTCCACAGCAGCGGTCGCCCCGGAAAGCTGTCGATCGCGGCGACCAAGCCGCTGACCACCCAGCGCGATCTGTCACTGGCCTATTCTCCGGGCGTGGCCTTTCCGTGCCTGCATATCCAGCGCGATCCGAGCACCGCCTTCGACTACACCTCGAAGGGCAATTTCGTGGCGGTAATTTCGAACGGCACCGCGGTTCTCGGCCTCGGCGATCTCGGCGCGCTCGCCGCCAAGCCGGTCATGGAGGGCAAGGCGGCGCTGTTCAAACGCTTTGCCGATATCGATTCGATCGATCTCGAAATCGACACCCGCGACGTCGACGAATTTGTCAACTGCGTGCGCTTTCTGCATCCGGCCTTTGGCGGGATCAATCTCGAAGACATCAAGGCGCCGGAGTGCTTCATCATCGAGGAGCGGTTGCGCGAGCTGCTCGAGATTCCGGTGTTCCACGACGATCAGCACGGCACTGCGATCATCGCCACCGCCGCGCTGATCAACGCGCTCCATCTGACGGGCCGCACGCTCGACCGGGCCAAGATGGTCGTCAACGGCGCCGGCGCCGCCTCGATCGCTTGCGTCGAGCTGCTGAAGACGATGGGGCTGCCGTCGCAGAACGTCGTGCTGTGCGATACCCGCGGCGTCATCTACCGCGGCCGCACCGACGGCATGAACCAATGGAAATCGGCCCATGCAGTCGAGACCAAGGCGCGAACCCTGGCCGAGGCGATCGAGGGCGCCGACATCCTTTTTGGGCTTTCGGCCAAGGGGGCGGTCGATCGGGCGATGGTCCGCGCCATGGCGGATAAGCCGATTATCTTTGCGATGGCCAATCCCGACCCGGAGATCACGCCCGAGGAGGTGCGGGCGGTGCGCTCGGACGCGATCATCGCCACCGGCCGCTCCGACTATCCGAACCAGGTCAACAACGTTCTGGGGTTTCCGTACATCTTTCGCGGTGCCCTCGACGTGCGCGCCTCGACGATCAACGACGCGATGAAGATCGCCGCGGCCGAGGCGTTGGCCGGTCTCGCCCGCGAGGACGTGCCCGACGAAGTCGCCGCCGCCTATTCCGGCGAACGTCTTACTTACGGGCCGGACTACATCATCCCGGCGCCGTTCGACCCGCGGCTGATCTGGGCGGTGCCGTCGGCGGTCGCCAAGGCGGCGATGGATTCGGGCGTGGCCCGCAAGCCCATTCTCGACATGGATGCCTACAAACGCTCCCTGCGCGGGCGTCTCGACCCGACCGCAGCCGGGCTCGAACTGGTGTTCGAGCGGGTGCGGGCGGAGCCCAAGCGCGTCGTCTTTGCCGAGGGCGAAGAGGAAAAGACGATCCGCGCCGCGCTGCTGTTCGCCGGGAACGGCTACGGCGTCCCGGTGCTGATCGGCCGCGAGGAGCGCATTCATGCGACGATGGCGGCAATGGGCCTGACCGCGCGCGACCTGCTCGAAATCCACAACGCCCGCCTGTCGCAGGACAATAAGCGCTATACCGAGTTCCTCTATGCTCGGCAGCAGCGCCACGGCATGCTCTACCGCGACTGCCAGCGCCAGGTGAACCTCGACCGCAACGTGTTCGCCGCCTGCATGGTCGCCTGCGGCGACGCCGATGCGATGGTCAGCGGGGTGACCCGCAATTCGTTCGACGTGCTCGACGAGGTGACCCGCGTGATCGAGGTGACCCCCGGCTCGGTCATGTTCGGGCTGACGATATTACTCGGGCGCGAGCGTCCGCTGCTGCTCGCCGATACCTTGGTCCATGAAACACCGAGCCCGGCGCAGCTCGCCGACATCGCGATGCAAGCGGCGGCGAAAGCGCGCGAGATCGGCCTCGTGCCCCGCGTGGCGTTGCTGTCCTACGCGAATTTCGGCAACCCGACCGGACCCGATTGCGAGCGCGTGCGCGAAGCGGTCTCGTTGCTCGACCAGCGCCGGCCCGATTTCGAATATGACGGCGAGATGAGCCCCGACGTAGCACTCGATGCCCGGCTGATGCGCCAGCTCTATCCGTTCTGCCGGCTCGGCGGCGCCGCCAACATCCTGGTCATGCCGGGCCTCAACAGCGCCAACATCACGGCTAAGCTGCTGCCGCATCTCGGTGGCGGCACGGTGGTCGGACCACTGCTGATGGGCCTCTCGCGTCCGGTTCAGATCGTCAATATCGGCGCCACCGTGTCCGATCTCGTCAACCTCGCAGCACTATCGGCGCACGACGCGATCCGGTGACCTCGGCCTCGGCCGCGGCCGCATAGGGCAGCGGCCGGATGACCGGGCGGCGGACCGCAAGGCTATGGCGCATCCCGGCGCTGGCGGTGCCGGCTGCTCTGCCCGGCCTCGCCGTGCTAGCCGGGTTGACTTTCGAAGGAATTCTGGCCGCCAGGGCTGGCGCTGATCGCCGCCGCCTTCATCCTGCTGATGACCGCACTGGTCATCCGCCGTCTCGTCATCGCCATCGGCGTCCTCGGCGAGTCGGTTGGCGAGCTTGCGGCCGAGTTGGCGGAACAAGCGCCGGCACGAGGTCTGGCCCTCGGCCCGGGCCGTGCCGCGGACCAGATCCGGCTGGCGGTGTTGCGGCTGGCGCGCGCCTGGCGCGAACAGGTGCACAGCGCGCAAACGCGCCTCGGTGCGGCGGAAGCGATTATCGCTGCCGTTCCCGACCCGCTAATCCTGCTCGACCAACGGCGGCGGATCGTCGGCGCGAACACCGCCGCCGCGGATTTTGTCGGCATCCCGTCGCCACCACGCGACCTCGCCGCGGCCCTGCGCAACCCGATCCTGCTGGCGGCGGCGGATGCAGTGCTGCGCGGCGAAGCCTCGCGCGTGGTTGAGTTCACCCTGACCATCCCGGTCGAGCGCCAGTTGCGCGCCCGCTTTGCCCGCATCGACCAGCCCTCGGCCGACGGCGCGGTCGCGGTGCTGAGCTTGCACGACGTTACCGAATTGAAGCGCGCCGAACAGATGCGCGCCGACTTCATCGCCAATGCGAGCCACGAGCTGCGCACCCCGCTCGCCACACTGGCCGGCTTTATCGAGACCTTGCGCGGGCCGGCGCGCGATGACGCCGAAGCGCGCGAGCGGTTTCTTGCGATCATGAGCGGGCAGGCGACGCGGATGGCGCGTCTGGTCGAGGATCTGTTGTCGCTGTCGCGCATCGAGCTCAATGAGCACGTACCGCCGCAAGGCGGGGTGGCGCTGGCGCCGGTGCTGGATCATCTCGCTCAGACGCTCGAGCTGCGCGCCGGCGAGCGCGGCATGCAGATCCGGCTGGCGCTGCCCTCGGATCTCCCCGAGGTCCAGGGCGACCGCGACGAGCTGGCCCAGCTGTTCCAGAACCTCCTCGACAATGCGATCAAATACGGCCGCGCCGGGAGCGAGATTACGGTCGGCGCCGAGACCGTGACGCGCGCTTCGACAAACGGCGAGCGCACTCCGGTCGCCTATGTCTCGGTCGCCGTGCGCGATCGCGGCGAGGGCATCGCGCGCGAGCATCTGCCGCGTCTGACCGAGCGCTTCTACCGCGTCGACACGGCGCGCTCGCGCGAGATGGGCGGTACCGGGCTCGGGTTGGCGATCGTCAAGCACATCGTCAATCGCCACCGCGGGTTTCTCGAAATCGACAGCACCCAGGGTGAGGGCTCGGTCTTTACCGTGTTCCTCCGCCTGCACGAGACAGCGACACAAGAAGAATAGCTCCGTGGTCACTGTCATAAAAATGCAACATAACTGTCATAAAAACTTGTTGCTGCGCGGCTAACAGAGCGGTCGTTCCCGCGCTCTAGCCGAAGGAGCAGACCTTGAAACCTTATCGCATCGCCCTCCTCGGCGTCGCCGCCGCCGCGGCGCTCGGCTTTGCCGCGCAGGCCGCCGAAATCTCCGGCGCCGGCGCCACATTTCCCTATCCGATCTACGCTAAATGGGCTGCGGCCTATGCCGCCAAGACCGGCCTCAAGATGAATTATCAGTCGATCGGGTCGGGCGGCGGCATCGCGCAGATCAACGCGAAAACCGTCGATTTCGGCGCCTCGGACATGCCGTTGAAACCCGAAGTGCTGGAAAAGGACGGGCTGACCCAGTTCCCGCCGGTCATCGGCGGCGAGGTCATGGTGGTAAACCTCCCCGGGATCACGGCAAACGAGATGACGCTCGACGGACCGACGATCGCCGACATCTATCTCGGAAAGATCACCAAATGGGACGATCCGGCGATTGCCAAGCTGAATCCCGGCATCAAGCTGCCGTCGACCGCGATTGCTGTGGTCCATCGCTCCGATGGCTCCGGAACGACCTTCATCTTTACCAACTATCTCTCGAAGGTGAGCCCGGATTGGAAGGCGCAGGTCGGCGAGGGCACCTCGGTCCAATGGCCGGCCGGGCTCGGCGGCAAAGGTAATGAGGGTGTCTCGGCGATCGCTTCGCGCACCTTGGGCGGGATCGGCTATGTCGAGTACGCCTATGCGCTGCAGAACAAGCTCGCCAATACCAAGCTGATCAACAGCGAAGGCATTGCGTTAGAGCCCGGCCTGGACGTGTTCCAGAACGCCGCGGCGAATGCGGATTGGAAAGCAGCGCCCGGGTTCTATCTGATCCTGACCAATCAGCCCGGCAAGGAGACTGGCCGATCACCGGCGCGACCTTCATCCTGATGCACAAAAAGCAGGACAACCCGGAGCGCGCGCGGCAGGTGCTCGATTTCTTCGCCTGGGCCTACACGAACGGCGCCGAGATGGCGAAAGCGCTGCAATACGTCCCGATGCCGCCGAACGCCGTCGCGATCTTTAAGGACAGCTGGAAGCAGATTGTCGGACCCGACGGCAAGCCGGTGTGGGACGGGCACGCATCCTGACGCGGTTGGCCGAGCGGGGCGGATCGTGTGTTAACGCACTAGAGCCAACAGTTACGCAACAACGTGCCGGGAGACGATCGTGACGGCTGAAACCGCAGGCGATCGCCCGGATAAGCGACGCGCAAGGGGCGAGCGGGTGCGATCGGCGACGTCGTCTTCCGCCACGCTGACCTTTTTGTTCGCGTTGCTCGTCCTGCTGATCCTCGGCGGGGTCATGGTCGCGCTGATTGCCGGGGCGTGGCCGGCGCTGCACACCTTCGGCTTGGCGTTCGTCGTCACCGAAATGTGGAACCCGGTGACCAAAGAGTTCGGTGCACTCGGCCCGATCTACGGGACGTTGGTCACTTCGGCGATCGCGATGCTGATCGGCATCCCGGTCGCGTTCGGGGTCGCGGTGTTCATCACCGAGATCTCGCCGATCTGGCTAAAGCGGCCGTTGGCGACGATGATCGAATTGCTGGCGGCGATCCCCAGCATCATCTACGGGATCTGGGGCCTGTTTGTTTTTGCGCCGTTCGTCCAGCAATACATCCAGCCGGCGATCATTAACACGTTGGGGAATGTTCCCGGGATCGGCGCGCTGTTTGCCGGGCCGCCGCTCGGCATCGGCGTGCTGACCGCCGGCATAATCCTCGCGGTCATGGTGCTGCCGTTCATTTCCTCGATCATGCGCGACGTGTTTGAAACGGTGCCGCCGATGTTGAAGGAAAGCGCCTACGGCCTCGGCGCCACCAGGGGTGAGGTGGTCAGGTCGGTGGTCCTGCCCTACACCCGGATCGGCGTCGTCGGCGGCATCATGCTCGGCCTCGGCCGGGCGCTCGGCGAGACTATGGCCGTCACCTTTGTGATCGGTAATGCGCATCGCATCAGCGCTTCGATCCTGCAGCCGGGGACCACGATCTCTGCGGCACTGGCAAACGAGTTCACTGAGGCCGACAGCGCCATCTACCGATCGTCGCTGATAGCGCTGGGCTTCATCCTGTTCATCATCACCTTTATCGTGCTCGCGATCGCCAAGGTGATGCTGATGCGGTTGCAAAAGCAGGCGGGAAGCTGATCCGATGGGGATCTATGCCCGTCGCAAGCTGGCCAACGCGCGTGGTTATGAGTTTGGCGGTGGTGGCGACCGCCTTTGGTCTGATGTGGCTCGTGCTGGTGCTATGGACTTTGCTGGTCAGAAGGCATCTCGGCGATAACCCCGGCACTGTTCAGCCAGATGACGCCGCCGCCCGGCAACAGCGGCGGGCTGTTGAATGCGATTTTCGGCAGCCTGGTGATGACCGTAATCGCGACCTTGATCGGCACGCCGACTGGGATCCTCGCCGGCACCTTTCTCGCCGAATACAGCCGCGGCAGCCGTTTTGGCGAGGTCGTCCGCTTTCTCAACGACATCCTGCTGAGCGCGCCGTCGATCATTATCGGGCTGTTTGTCTACGAGATCATGGTCGTGCCGATGGGCCATTTCTCGGCCTGGGCCGGCGCAGTGGCCTTGGCGATCATCGTCATCCCGGTGGTGGTGCGGACCACCGAGGACATGCTGAACCTGGTGCCGAAGGCGCTGCGCGAAGCAGCCTCGGCGCTCGGCGCGCCCAAGTGGAAGGTGATCGTCATGGTCTCCTACCGCGCGGCGATCCAGGGGATGCTGACCGGCGTCATGCTGGCGGTCGCGCGCATCGCCGGCGAGACCGCGCCCTTGCTGTTTACCGCGCTCAACAATCAGTTCTGGAGCACCGATTTGAATGCTCCGATGGCCAATCTGCCGGTCGTGATCTTCCAGTTCGCGATGAGCCCCTACGCCGATTGGCAGATCCTTGCCTGGGGCGGGGCGTTGTTGATCACGGTCACCGTCCTGTTTCTCAACATCGGCGCGCGCGTGCTCGCCTCGTGGAGTACCTTCAAGCCATGAGCTCCGCTTCGGTTGTCGCAATGCAAACGCCGCCGCCCGTCTCGGACCACCCGACCCCGGCGCCCAATGCGCGCCAGAAGGTGCTGATTCGGGACGTCAATTTCTATTATGGAGCCGCGCAGGCGCTGAAAAACATCAACCTGATGCTCTGCGACAAAAGGGTGACCGCCTTTATCGGCCCCTCCGGCTGCGGCAAGTCGACCTTCCTGAGGGTCTTGAACCGGATCTACGAGCTTTACCCAGGGCAGCGCGCGACCGGCGAAGTGCTGGTCGACGGCGAGAACATCCTGGCCCCCGGGCGCGATCTCAATCTGCTGCGCGCCAAGATCGGCATGGTCTTTCAAAAGCCGACGCCGTTTCCGATGTCGATCCGCGACAACGTCGCCTTTGGCATCCATCTCTACGAAAAGCTGCCGCATTCCGAGCTTGACGATCGAATCGAGACGGCTCTGCGCCGCGCCGCGCTGTGGGACGAGGTCAAGGACAAGCTGAAGCAGAGCGGCCTGAGCCTCTCCGGCGGCCAGCAGCAGCGCCTTTGCATCGCCCGCGCGATCGCGGTGCGGCCTGAGATCCTGCTGCTCGACGAGCCCGCCTCGGCGCTCGACCCGATCTCGACCCAGCGCATCGAAGAGCTGATCGCCGAGCTGAAATCCGACTATTGCATCGCCATCGTCACCCACAACATGCAGCAGGCGGCGCGCAGCTCGGACTATACCGCCTTCATGTATCTCGGCGAATTGGTCGAGTTCGACGAGACCGAGCGGATCTTCACTCACCCGAAAGAGCGGCGGACCGAAGATTACATCACCGGCCGCTTCGGCTGAGCCAGGGGAGCGCGTTGGCGATGTCTTCCGAACATATGGTCAAGGGTTACGACGAAGAGCTGCGCAAGCTCAACAACATCATCACCGAGATGGGTGGACTGGCCGAGAGCCAGCTCAGTGCGGCGATCGATGCCGTGGTCGAGCGCGACAGCGATCTCGCGGCGAGTGTTGTCGAGGGTGACACCAAGGTCGACCAACTTCAGCGCGATCTCGATAATCTGGCTTTGCGGCTGTTGGCATTGCGCCAGCCGGTGGCGCGCGATCTGCGCGAGATCTTCGCGGCGATCAAGATCGCCAGCGATCTCGAACGCATGTGCGACTATGCGGCCAATATCGCCAAGCGCTCGATCGCGCTGAACCAGGCGCCGCCGGTGCAGCCGGTCTATGCGCTGCCGCGAATGGCGCGCCTGGCTCAGCTTTTGGTCAAGGACGTGATCGACGCCTATGTCGCCCGCGATCCCGACAAGGCTTACGCGGTGTGGATGCGCGATGAAGAGCTCGACGAGATGTATGGGAGCCTGTTCCGCGAGCTGTTGACCTACATGATGGAGGACGCGCGCAACATCAGCGCTTCTACCCATCTGTTGTTCATGGCCAAGAACATCGAGCGGATCGGCGACCACGCGACCAACATCGCTGAGGATCTTTATTACCTGGTGCACGGGACACCGCTGACCCAGAAACGGCCGAAAGGCGACAATTCGAGCCTCGAAGTGGTTACGCCGGGGCGGGCCCAATCGTGACCAAGCCGCTGGTCCTGATCATCGAGGACGAAGCGCCGCTCGTCGCTCTGCTCCGCTATAACCTTGAAAAGGAAGGGTTCGAGGTCGGCGAGGCCGGCGACGGCGAGGAGGGGCTGGTCCGGATCGCCGAGCGCAAGCCCGATATCGTGCTGCTCGACTGGATGCTGCCGCTGGTTTCGGGCATCGAGGTGTGCCGCCAGATCCGGCGCTCGCCGCAAACCCGCACCCTGCCGGTGATCATGCTGACCGCACGCGGGGAAGAGACTGATCGGGTGCGCGGGCTCGACAGCGGCGCCGACGACTACATCGCCAAACCGTTCAGCCTGCGCGAGCTGACAGCGCGGTTGCGCGCGGTGATCCGGCGCGCCCAGCCCAATGCCGTCGAGGAGACATTGCAGTTTGGCGAGGTGACGATGGATCTCGCCGCGTACCGTGTCTCGCGGGCCGGCAAACCCATTCATCTCGGCCCGACCGAATTCCGCCTGCTGCGCCATTTGATGCGGCATCCCGGGCGGGTGTTCTCGCGCGAACAGCTGCTTGACGCGGTCTGGGGCCACGACGTCTATGTCGAAGCCCGCACCGTCGACGTGCATATCCGCCGACTGCGCAAAGCACTGAACGCCGATGACGAACGCGACATCGTGCGTACGGTACGCTCCGCCGGCTACGCCCTCGACCACGCCGCAGAGTAACTCGGGCTCATCATCACATTAGCCCGACCCTGGGTGCGCCAGGGTGAGCGCGAGCCGTTTCGTCACCGCGGGCTGCTCGCGTCCGATGCCTTGGTCGCTAGGAGGACAAGTTCGCGAAGCGCCATTCCCGTTTGGTATGAGTGCGTCCTCGACGACCAATCATGAGCCCAATTCGTTCCGTTGCGCGCCTCCATGGTTGCGTCTTCACGCCACTTTCGCACCTGCGGAGGGCTCTGTTGGTCCGAGGCTGTGTCGTCGCCGTACGATCCCTGCGGATCCATTAGAGGGGCGGCGGATTCATCGACCCCCCCATTTTGCAACTTCTTTGCCATGGCCGCGATCGCAAGTTCTTCAACCTGGCGAAGGAACCAAAGCTGCTCGCTTCGCTCCACGTGCGGAGGAAACCAAATTCTCAATGAACCTGCAGCTCTTCGCATGGCGTAGACATCGAGATAGATTTGTTCCAGGCGCTTTGCCGCCTCCAACAAACTGCGCTCTCGGCAAGCGCTCAAGTATTCCCAATCAGCGAGACATACCGAGACGGTAAACGCCAGCGATGCTTCTTCTAAAGGATTGCCATAGTCGAATTGCGGCATCAATGACGGTGGTCGCTTCGAGGGCTCGCCGAAATGCGGCGGCAGTGAAAAGTTCTGGGCGAGCGCGTCTGCCGCCACCGCCAAATGCGACACGCACGGCATCAGCGTCATGGTGAGGACGCGCCAAATACGCATTGTCCTCCTCAGGTCAGACAGCGGCGCAACAAGCCGAGAACGCGGCGGTGCTAGGGGTGACATCGCCCAGTTTTGGGGCTGGCGAATGTCGATTCCGTCGCGACCGCATGATCACGCGTTCAACCGGTCCTGCTCACGTCGAGTTCGCGCAATACCGGGAGGAGACGCTCGATCTGCTCGAACGGAAGTCGTGCCGTCGGCGAATGGAGCTGCATGTAGGCGATCAGCTCGTTCTGCGGGATGCGGCCGACGATGCGGCCGATATCCGCGGCGCGAATACCCTGGCGAAGCAGGTAGCCGAGGTAGGTATAACGCAGTGCGTCAGCGGTAATTTCGTGGGGGCGATCGATGCCGGCATCATAGGCAGTGTAGAGCACAAGCTCACCGATCGCCTCGATCGGGAGGGGACGGTCGTGCACATCGTGAAGAACGGTTGGGGCTGCCTCCGCCCGCCGGTTATGTCGCGCGACGATCAGACTGCAGGAGCGGCTCCGGCAAGGGTATCGTGCGGGCCGATTCGCCGCTTACATGAATGAGACCGGCCTTCGGGTCGATCTCGTCCCAGCGTAGCGCGGTGAGTTCTTCAGCGCGCACACCCATCAGCAGCGCCACGATCACCATCCGCGGATCATCTGTTGCAGCCGCAATCAGCGCGGTGATCTCCGCATCCGTGAGCCCCCGGGGTGGCGGCGTCGGCGCGGGGAGTTGGGCGATGCCAGGGAGCGCCCAGCTCACGCAAGGGGCCCGCCGGCTCACGCGCGAGCAGCGCCGGCGCCCACGAATGCTCCACAAATGCGGTCGGCAATGGGGAGGGTCCGACGATGAATTCCGCGAACCACGCCGCAAAGAGGCCGAAGGCGAACGACCCTGCCAAGCTGAGTGCCGCATCCAGCCGGTAATCGGGTCGCCATGGCTCCAGGCTCGGCGCGGCGGCCTCCAGAAGCTCGGCTCGCGGGGCTCGCTCGCGCTCGCTCGCCTGCAGTTTCTCCAATCGGTCGAGTGCGGCACGATGCATTCCCTCGAGGTGGTCGAGGTCTCCCCGTAAAGCTTTGTAGTCGTTGAGGTGGGTGGCAAATGCCTGCGCCTGCTTCTGGTTGTCGGCGACGTCTTGCCGCAACCGGTCCACCTCGGCTTGGGCGGCGGACAATTCCTGTTGCGCATCCGCAAGGGCAGCCCGCCCGCTTACCGCGCGCTGTGACTTCAGCTGCTCCTCGAGGTTCTCGAGCCGCGCCCGGAGCGACTTCGCATCCGGGTCGAGGGAGAGAAAATCGGGCGTATATCGGCGCTGGAGATCGCCCCACTGTTCGCGCAAGGCGGAGGCGCGTTGCTCGAGGTCGGCAAGGGTTGGATCGTCCTTAGCGCGGGCGCCGATGCTCCCGGTCGCAGCCGAAATCCTCAGGGCCTGCAAACGACCCTTGGCCTTGGCCAGACGTTCATTGGCATCGGTGTAGGATTGGCTCAAGCCTTCGATATTGGCGAGAACGTCGTTTTCATTGTGTTCCATCGACACGATATCGTAGCGCTCGCGAAAAGCGTTGATCGCCGCCCGCTGCGCCGTGACTTTGCTGTCGAGCGCGCGAATCTCGTCGTTGACCTCAGCGTAGGTGCTGGTGGCGATTCCTTTGTAGGCATCGGCGACATGCTGCCGATACGCTTCGGCGACGGTGTTGACCAGCCGCGGCAGGAAATCCCGCTGGGGCCCCTCTGCGGAGAGCTCCACGATCTGCGTGCCCTCGACCGGCTCGGCGCGCAGCATCTGCTGTGCGGATTCCACCGGATCAGTGCCCAAATCGGGAAGACCGCCGCCGGTTCTCAAACGCGCGACGACATCCTGCAGCAAGGGGCGGCTGGTCAGAACTTGGACTTCCGTCAGGAATGCTTTCGCATCGGTCGCCATCGCCGGCGTATCCTTTGCCTCGGTCGGCTGGGTCACGGTCGATGCCGGAGAAATATGCAGACGGGCCACCGCCCGGTACTCTGCCGGGCGTGTGTAGACCCACGTCAGACTGACTGCAGCCGCCAACAGGAACGCACAGCAAAACACCACCGCCCGGCGCCGCGAGGACCGCGCCCTGATATCGATCAGCGTCATTGCCGCACCCTGAACACCACGTCATCCTTACGCGGACATCGTTGCGAGAATAAGGGCAATATGCGAATTTCCGGCGCCTCGGCGGATGTTGACCGAAATTTCCCAGATTCCGGTTAGCGCGGATGGATCTTCGACCGCGCGGGGGCGATCGCTCCGACATCCCTCGGACGTCGCAATTCGGGCCTCCGACTATCCGTGGATTGAGGCCGTCGAACGTTGTTGCCATAGCCAACCAAAGAGCAGACTATCGCGCTGGTGGTCCCGCGCGGCTAAGGTGGCTGGACCAATCCCAGCATCACGGATGACATGAGATCAGGACCAGATCAGCGGACTCGCGGGCGTTTCAACGCAAACCGCCCGTTTAAACAGCAACCTAGAACTCCGCAAAACAGCCAGACATTCGACAGCAACGGCCCCAGCGTCAAGATCCGCGGCAGCGCCTATCAAATATTCGAGCGCTACCTCGGCCTGGCACGCGAAGCAACGGCGAGCGGCGATCGAATTGCCGCGGAGAATTTCTACCAGCACGCGGAGCACTATTTCCGTATCAACAACGCGCGCCGCGAAGGTAATCAGCAGGGGGCGACGCCACGGCCGAGCACGCCGGCCGACGTCGAGAGGAGCTCACCCGAGGCAGAGCCGAGAGAAGTCGACGTGGACCGCTTCCAACCCCAGTGGGACGGCGACGATCCTGCTTCCTCGGAGACTTCAACTCACTGAAGCAAATCCACGGACGGCGGCGGACGCTTACCGCGGCTGAGCTTGGACAATCTCAACGAGCTGCGACTTGGGCCGCACGGACATGCGCCGCGAGGAGTGAGGGCAGCCGCGCCGGATCGCCGCGCGCCATCCCGCATTCGGTGGCGATGCCGCCGACACAGCCATGGCGACGGGCGGCAGCCAGCCGGGCCGCATCGCCTTGCGGATCGTCGTGATGGATGAGCCCGAGATAAAGCTCCGTCTCTGCGGGCAGGCGCAGATTTTCAAGGGGCGCGAAATAGCCGTCATCGGTGCGGCTCTTGGGCACCGGCATATGGAAGAATTGAATCGGGCGCTCGACTCCGCGAGCGACCGCATTCGTCATCTCGACCATGATCGCCATGTCCCTGGGTTGCACGCAATGCTCGTCGGCCGGGCTGCCATAGCAGAGGTGGTAGCCGAGCTCGATCGCGGTGGGCACCGCGTCGCCAATCTCGCTCAAGACGCCGATCGTCTCGTTGCGGAAATCGACCGGTCCCGCTTCGTAATAGCCTTCCCAGGCGAGAACTTCCTGGCACACATCCCATTGCACGGCGAGGCGATCATTGGGTATTGCCGCGGCGATCCTTTCAACCTCGCCGATGAAATGCGCTGTGAGCGCGGGTAACAGCGCGGGCCGGTCCGACGGCACCATGTTGTTGTAGGTTGGAGCGATCGGCGTCGGGAGCGAGACCTGAAATTTCACGTTCGCGGGAATGACACCGGCTTTCTGCAGGCGTTCGAACAAGCTCCAGGATGCGATTGCCATCTCGGCATAGCCGGTTTTGAACGTGTTGGGATCAGGCTTGGCGCCGGGCTTGATGCGAAGACGGGGGATTTCACGCAACACTTTGCCGTCCCATTGCGTGAACTTGAAGGGCGGCACGTCTGTCGCGACCTCGATTGCCGGGTTTTCGGCAAGAACAGTTTGCAGAAAACGGATCCAGGTCTTGCGGATTCCGGTCTCGCCGTCGGGCAGGCGCAGCAGATATGGCCCCGCGGCTTCGGCGAGAGTCCGGAACACGGCTTCGGCATCCGGCAACGGAATACTGCCGACGAAATGGACGATCGGAGGTTTGCTGTGTTCTGCGGCCATGACGTCCTCTCGGCGGTGGCTCGATTCGAGCCATCCTAGCCCAATCGCTGACTAGCGCCAGATCGGCTTCCGCCAGTCGATATTCTGGTCGTCTTGGGGCTCAATGGGCGCAGCGACAGGACGAGTTCAGCGCCGGCAGAACCCGGAATCGTTCGGCTTACGGAAACCGCAGCTTCGCTATGCACTGACTCTATTCGGCTGCTTTCTTACCGCGGTCAGGGGCTTTCGCCCCCGCGGCAACCGCCTCACCCGTCGCAATGGGATGAAGTGCGCCTGAGCCGGTGCTGCGGCGTCGATGTCCGCCTGGGATCCGGGACGGGCGGTGATCCAAGCGCGCGCATCCGGGGCTTCGATCGTCGCGAACACGCGGATTTCGCCGGGTATCAGAAATCGAATTGCCTTTACCGTCAGCCTGACCCAGGCGATGTCGGTCACGATCGCGATCCGCTCACAGCGCGACGCGTGTTCGAACCCGAGATCGAGATCGTCCCATCCGGCGCCCGGAAAACGCGAGCCGAGTTCGTAGTAGAGACGACTCTTCTCGCGCCACTTGAGTGATTCCCGCACCGCCGGCGTCAGGATTTCGTGGCATTCCTGCCTGGTCACCCGGCCCTTGACCGAGATGCCGACGACATTCCTGGGAAGATCTTCGATGAGCTCGATCATCGTTTGCTTCTCCGGATGAATATCAGCCGACCACGACGCCGGGCGTCGAAGTCCGGTGTGGGTTCTTTTCTAAAAAGCCACCCGCCACTTGTAGACGAACGCTTGTTCCGTGCCATGGGCGTTCGACACGACGAAGCGCCTGCCATACATGTACTCGACGCCGGTGGTGATGAACGCGACCGGGTTCCACACCAGGGTGACGAAAGCGTTCCACAGCTGCTTATTCGCCGAGTTCGACTCGCCCGGTCCGATCAGCTGCGACGGGACGGCTGCTTGCCAATTGCCGGCGGCTATCTGGGTCCGCAGGTTTGGCAGCCACCAGTGCACATAGCCGCCGGTCATGCTGTACGCGAAAATCGGCTTGACCAGGATGTTCGAGGCTGCCGCCAAGCCGGTGCAGGTTTTCGTCGGCGTCGCGCACGAGGTGTTGACGCTGAAGTTGCTCGCCAGCTGGAAAGAAGTGGCCAACCCGCCGCTCGCATAAGGACCGATCGCGTCGCCGATGATGGCACTGAACTGGAAATCGTCCTTGGGGCTAAGGCCGAACCAGTGTGGGTGCACGTCGCCGGAGAAGTGCCCGCCATAGCCGATGAAATTGTGGCTGAAGTAGTGGCCGTCATTGACAAAGCTCGGCATCAGAATGGTGGAAAAGTCGATATGCCCCCAGGGCTGCGACCAATAGGAGGCGGCGGTCAGGGTGGGCGCCCTGGTCTGGGCCGGGTTGGCTTGTACGGTCGCCGCGGTAATCCCGCTCCCGGTGCAGGGTACGCCGTTGCAGAACGACGTCGAGGGGACCAACGGAGCCACCGGGCCGGATTGGCCGTTGGCCGCGCTGGAGAGGGCTTCGTCGTTGGATATCGTGCCGGCCGGCACGATGATGCCGGTGATCGGTTGTTCGGCCGACATCGAGAAGGCGCTGCCATACGGACCGGCAAGGGTATAGCGCAGCTGCGGGATGCGCTGGCCGCCGGTACCGCCGATGGCGCCGCCGAAATCCATCGATTCGGTGTCGGCATCGGCGTCGGAGAAGTTCGAGAGGGCCTGGCCGCCAAGGAACCCGCCCAACGTGCCATAGGCGAAGCGGAGGCGCGGCAACAGGCTGTCGCCGCCGGCCTGCTGCACGCTCTGAGCGCTGAAATTGTTGCCGCCGGCCCAGTCAAAGGCAAGAAACGTCCGCAACTCGCCCCAGGCCGTCGGGGTGCGGGTCTCGATGTCGATCCGCGATTGCTGCGGGCTAAAATAGAAGACGCCGTTACCGCGCGAATGGTTGGCCGATTGCGGGACGATACCGCCATTGGGCGCGCCGGGGATGAAGGCTTCGCCGACCGGCACCCCGGGCAGGTTGCCGTTTTGGCCGGTGTTGGAACTGGGGGTGCCGGGGTTCCCGCTGTTGGCGCCTTGCAGATAATAGGGCCCGGTGATGTCGATAAAGCCGCCGACGCGGATCGAGGTGTCGGTGCCCGGGATCAGGAACGACCGCGGAAAGCTGCCGCCTAGCGACGGAGCGCCCGGCGCCGCCTTGTAGCCCAAGGGTATCGTGGCGCCGCCTCCGGCGCCGCCGGTCAGCGGCGCGGGAGGCCCTTCGGGCCTTATCTGCTGCTGGGCTTGCGCCAGCTGGTCGATGCGCTGCTGGAGAAGCTGCTGATTGGCGCGCAGATCCGCGAGTTCGTCAGCGCGCGCGCCGGGAAGACCCGTCAGCAACGCGATCACCGCGGTCGCTCCGCCGATCGCCGCCACGTTGCCGATATTCCGCTTTCTGGTCATTGCTCCCCCGCCCCGCCTGGCTGCTAAATCGCCAGTTGATAATGAGGGCCGGGCAAACAAACACACTATCCATCGTCGGATTAGAATCCGAATGATTCGGTTTATTTGGCTATATCATCCGTCGCTCTAATGCATAAATGGTATTATGAGATCATATGCAGCGTCTATTTTCTGTTCGCCATCGCACAAGCCCAAGCCTGGGATGTAAACGTGTTGGTTGAAAGAATGGCCCATCTAGCGAGCAGGAGGCTTACTTCGATAGATGGAATGTGCCTCTATGACGTTGAAAGAAAGCCAATTGGACGGACTCAGCCCCGTCGCTCGGACGAGCAGACGACCTCCCCATAGCGCGCGCCCTGTCGAGGTCAGGCTCCGCCGGAGCCCTCGTACTACGTCCATCGCGAGGATGTTAAAGGGCTCGAGCTTTCAGCAGCCCCGGTACCATTGCGCCTTTTGAGGGCCGCTTAGTCGAAATTCACTGCAGCGCGATCGGGCGCATCTGTCCTGAATTAAGAAATTTAGGGTCCTAAATCGGCCCCTCTTTGCTGTATTCGTGACACCCTAATTCCCTGATCCGACGCAGTCCAACGCCCGAGAAATTCCCTGAGACGGGCTTTTTCTTAACGACCTTAACGAAGTACTTCGATTGGGCGGCGCTCCCGCAAGCCATTCGAGCGCTCAGCTTTAAGCGAACCCAACTTCTATGCGGTGGCTCTATTCGGCGGTTTTCTCGCGGCGTTCAGGGGCTTTCGCCCCCGCGGCAGCCGCCGCGCCCGTCGTAATGGGGTGAAGTGCGCCTGACCCGGTGTTGCAGCGTCGAGATCGACCTGGGATCCGGGACGGGCGGTAATCCAGGCGCGCGCCTCCGGGGCTTCGATCGTCGCGAACACGCGGATTTCGCCGGGGATCAGAAATCGAATTGCCTTTACCGTCAGCCTGACCCAGGCGATGTCGGTTACGATCGCGATCCGCTCACATCGCGATGCATGTTCGAACCCCAGATCGAGATCGTCCCATCCGGCGCCCGGAAAACGCGAGCCGAGCTCGTAGTAGAGACGACTCTTTTCGCGCCACTTAAGTGATTCCCGTACCGCCGGTGTCAGAATTTCGTGGCATTCCTGCTTGGTCACCCGGCCCTTGACCGCGATGCCGACGACATTCCTGGGAAGATCTTCGATGAGCTCGATCATCGGCTGCTCGTCCGGATCGAAGATCAGCTGACTACGTCGGCGGGTGTAGAAATCGGGCGTGTGATTCTCACTTAGAAGGCCACGCGCCACTTGGCGATCAGCACTTGTTCGGTGCCATAGGCGTTCGACACGACGACGCGCTTGCCATACATGTACTCGACGCCGGTGGTGATGAACGCGACCGGGTTCCACACCAGATTGATGAAGGCGTTCCACTGCTGCTTGTTCGCCGAGTTGGACTCGGTCGGCCCGATGATCTGCGAGGGGACGGCTTGTTGCCAATTGCCGGCGGCGATGGTCGAACGCAGGTTCGGCGTCCACCAATGCTGGTAGCCGCCGTTCATGCTGTACGCGAAGATCGGCCTGACTAGGATGTTCGAGGCTGCCGCCAAGCCGGTGCAGGTCTTCGTCGGCGTCGCGCACGAGGTGGTGACGCTGAAGTTGCTCGCCAGCGAGAACGCGGTGGCCAACCCGCCGCTCGAATAGGGGCCGTTCCCCTCGCCGATGATGGCGCTGAACAGGAAATCGTCCTTATTCCAGCCGAACCAGCCAGGGTGCACATCGCCGGAGAGGTGCCCGCCATAGCCGAGGAATTCCTGGCTGACGAAATGGCCGTCATTGACAAACAGCGGCATCAGCATGGCGGAAAAGTCCATATGCCCCCAAGGCTGCGACCAATAGGTGGCGGCGGTCAGGGTGGGCGCTCTGGTCTGGGCCGGGTTGGCCTGTGCGGTCGTCGCGGTAATCCCCGACCCGGTGCAGGGGACGCCGTTGCAGAACGACGTCGAGGGAACCAGCGGGGCTACCGGGCCGGATTGGCCGTTGGCCGCGCTGGAGAGGGCTTCGTCGTTGGATATCGTGCCGGCCGGCACGATGATGCCGGTGACCGGTTGTTCCGCCGACACCGAGAAGGCGCTGCCATACGGACCGGCAAGGGTATAGCGCACCTGCGGGATGCGCTGGCCGCCGGTCGAGCCCATAGCGCCGCCGAACTCCATCGATTCGGTGTCGGCATCGGCATCGGAGAAGTTCGAGAGGGCCTGGCCGCCGAGGAACCCGCCCAACGTGCCATAGGCGAAGCGGAGGCGCGGCAACAGGCTGTCGCCGCCGGCCTGCTGCACGCTCATGGCGCTGAAATTGTTGCTGCCGGCCCAGTCAAAGGCGAGAAACGTCCGCGACTCGCCCCAGGCCGTCGGGGTGCGGGTCTCGATGTCGATCCGCGATTGCTGCGGGCTGAACATGAACACGCCGTTGCCGCGCGAATGGTTGGCCGACTGCGCGACGATGCCGCATGATTGGGCGCGCCGGGGATGAAGGCTTCGCCGACCGGGATCCCGTGCAGGTTGCCATTTTGGCCGGAGTTGGAGCTGGGGGTGCCGGGGTTCCCGCTGTTGGCGCCCTGCAGAAAGTCGAGCGCGGTGATGTCGACAAAGCCGCCGACGCGGATCGAGGTGTCGGTGCCCGGGATCAGAAACGATCGCGGAAAGCTGCCGCCTAGCGACGGAGCGGTCGGCGCCGCCTTGTAGCCCAAGGGCATCGTGCCGCCGCCGCCCGCGCTGCCGGGTGGCGACAGCGCAGCAGTTTGGGTCTGGGCCTGCGCCAGCTGGTCGATCCGCTGCTGCAGGAGCTGCTGGTTGGCGCGCAGATCGGCGAGCTCGTCAGCGCGCACGCCGGAAAGACCCGTCAGCAACGCGACCATCGCGGTCGCCCCGCCGATCGCCGCTGCGCTGCCGATATTCCGTTTTCTGGTCATCACTCCCCCACCCCTGCTGGGCGCTAAATCAGGAGTTGATTTTGCCAGAGCGACCGAACGAAGCTATCCATCCCACGGTTGAAATTAGGTGGAGAGTGAGATTTAAATCTATGAGCTGTAGGATCTAAATCTTATCGGGATTTTCGATCTAAATCTGGTGGGGTTAGGTCTAAATCCATACTCGTATTCGATCCCAATAGGGATGCCGATCGCGCCGGCTGCGGCCGATTTTTTAGGCAGCACGAGAAGCTTGATGGCCGGGCGCGACGCGACGGCGGCTCACCCCGACGCGAAGGGCAGGCGAAGACGATTGCCGTGCGCCGAGGCGCGAAAACTCAGCGCCGGTCGAACTTAGGCACTACACCGCCCGCAATTCTGATTCGCCGAGGACCCGCAGGGACCTGCATGTCGGGTCAGCCCAGACCGTCTAATTCCAGACCCGATTTTGATCGTAGTCTCTTAAACAATCTGCCACTTGGCCGCGACGTTGTAGGTTCATCTTGCCGAAGAGGTTGTGTACGTGCGACTTCGTCGTGGCCAGGCTGATGTTCAGTTGGCGGGCGATCTCTTTGTCGCTGAGCCCGCTCCTGATCAATTCGGCGACCTGACGCTCTCGCTTGGTCAGCGCAGGTATCGGAAGGGCTGCATTGCGGCCTACGCTTCGTCTGGCGGTCAGAGCGATCCGGCGAAGCAGGCCGTTGGCAACCCGCCGCGAGCAGACCTGCTCGCCGCTATGAATCTCCGCGACTAGGCGCACGAAATCGGCTGGGGCAATGTTTCTTGGGATATAGCCGATCACGCCCGCCTCCGCCCAGGCAACGATGTCATCCTCCGTTTCCCTGACTGCGGATACAACAATGCGCATGCCCGGGGCGATATCGAGAGCGCGCCTGACGGCGGCGGTACCCTCGGGAATCCTCGCATCGAGAAGTACGACGTCCGCCTGCGAGGCAGGGCTTACCGCCACCGCCTCGGCGAGATCGGTCCACACCCCGACGACCGAGACCATCGGATCCCGTCCGAGGATCTCCGCGAGGATTTCGCCCATGAAGCGCACTTCCCACACGACGGCGACGCGCAGTGCTCCGCCGCCGCTGTTATGCACAGCCACCCGGTCCGGTGCGACGTCCGCGTCCACAGCCATTCCTCCCATCCCGCATCAGAATGCAGGGGCCCGCGCCGGGGCTGTCCGGACGGGCGCATGCGAGAACTCACTCTGTCCAGAGACCGGTTCTCAACCGCAACGCGATTGGTCCGATCTCGATCGTTGATGACGACCCGGAGCGGTGTTTTGTGACGCTACGCTCTAAGGTGGTCTCAACTCCATTGAATGAAGATTATTACGTTCGACCGCTATCTGTCTACAGGGAGGTTCACAGAATTGTGATTGTTCAGGTATGGCTAAGCTTTTAAGCGAGGCCTGACGGGCCGACACTGGAGGTTTCGCGCTGCGTCACCACAAAGGAGCCGGCGGCGACTGACGGCTCCCCGCAACCTCAGCCCGGTTCTGGCCGCGGGTGCCGGCAGGCCCGCAGGAAGGCCGGACGAGCGGCCGGCGGCACGCGCCTTTTCTTCATAGCGGGTGGGCGGCCAATCCGGCGGGCGCTCGCGCCAATCGCCGGGGCGGCGGGCCAGCCACGCAAAGGCCGGGTGGCCGGTCACGCATTCGAGCATCCACGAAAAATAATCGGGGTCGTCGGTCGCCAGCCTCAGCTCGGCCCCGTCGCTCATGATCCGGGCCAAGCCATCGAGGGTCTCGCGTGAGACGATCCTGCGCTTGTGATGGCGCCGCTTGGGCCAGGGGTCGGGGAAGAGGATGAAGACGCGCTCGACCGAGGCCGCCGGCAATGCTCCGATCAACAGGCGCGCATCGTCGATGAACAGGCGGATATTGGCGAGATGCCGGCACTCGACCTCGCCGAGGAGTTTGGCGATGCCGTTTTCGAATACCTCGCAGCCGATGAAGCCGATATCGCGGTGTCGTTCGGCCTGGGCTGCGAGATGCTCGCCACCGCCAAAGCCGATCTCCAGCCAAACCGATCGCGGCGGATCGGCGAACATCGAGCGAGGATCGAACTCGCCCGACGCCGGCAGGTCGATCGCGAGGCGACGGCAACAGGCCATCGACCAGGCCTTGCTGCCCTGGGCGCAGCGGCCGGCCCCGCCGGCGCCCATAAAGGAGCCGCCGCGGCGTCGGCGCGTCGGTCACGAGAGCGTCAGAAGGCGCGCCGCAACTCGTCGACCAGGTCGAGCCGCTCCCAGGAAAAGCCGCCATCGGCTTCGGCCGCGCGACCAAAATGGCCATAGGCGGAGGTGCGCGTGTAGATCGGCCGGTTCAGGCCGAGATGGGTGCGGATCCCGCGCGGCGACAGATCCATCAGCTCCTGCAGGACACGGGCGAGCTTGTGCTCGTCGACGGAATCCTCGGTATCGACGTAAAATGACAATGGCTTAGCGACCCCAATCGCATATGCGAGCTGGATCGTGCAGCACTCGGCCAGCCCGGCGCCGACAACGTTTTTCGCGAGATAGCGGGCGGCATAGGCGGCCGAGCGGTCGACCTTGGTCGGATCCTTGCCGGAAAACGCACCGCCGCCATGCGGCGCGGCCCCGCCATAGGTGTCGACGATGATCTTTCGGCCGGTGACCCCGGCATCGCCGTCGGGCCCGCCGATCACGAACAACCCGGTCGGGTTGACGAGAAAGTTGTCCTCGTCGCACATCCACCCGTCGGGCAAGGTCGCGACCACATAGGGCCTGATGATCTCGCGCACCTCGTGCTGATCGATACGCTCCGAGTGCTGGATCGAAACGACGACTTTGGTTGCCCGCACCGGCCTTCCGTTTTCATATTGCAGGGTGACCTGGCTTTTCGAATCCGGCCCGAGCAGCGGCGTCTTGCCGGCATGTCGCGCCTCGCGACAGCGCGCGCAGCATGGCGTGCGCGTAAAAGATTGGGGCCGGCATCAGTTCGCGCGTTTCGCTACAGGCATAGCCGAACATCATACCCTGGTCGCCGGCGCCCTCGTCCTTGTTGCCCGAGGCGTCGACACCCTGGGCGATATTGGTCGATTGCCCGTGGATGTGGCACTTGATCGCCGCCCGCTCCCAGTGAAAGTTTTCCTGCTCGTAGCCGATGTCGCGAATCGCCTGGCGAGCCACTTCGATCAGCCTTTCGTCGGTGATCGAGGCGGGGCCGCGGACTTCACCTGCAAGGACGACACGATTGGTCGTGACCAGGGTCTCGACGCCGCAGCGGGCTTGCGGCTCAACGGCGAGATAAGTGTCGACGATCGCGTCGGAGATGCGGTCGCAAATCTTGTCGGGATGGCCTTCCGACACCGACTCGCTGGTAAAGACGAAATCGCGTTTGGCCAAAGGTTTGCCCTTCCTGAAAGGTCGCGAGGGTAGAACAGCGCCCGGCGCCGTTGATGCCGCCTCGGCGGGCGAGCGTCAAGCCCCGATCTGGCCGTGCGGTCGCCGTCGGCGGGGTCGTGCCGGCGTCGACGCGAAGCGCTATTTCTCTGACGGGCGCTCGCCGCCGGATGCCAGCGCCTTGGCCAGTTCGAACAAGCGGCGGCGGACGACGGCATCCTCGATGCGATAATAGGCGCTGACGAGTTCGACCGTCTCGCGCTTGCGCAGAGGGTCGGAATCGAAGGCTTCGGCGGGGGGCTCGGCGAAACCGGCCGGGATCGCCGGCGCCCGCACCGGGTCCATATCGTCGAAAAAGAACGAGACCGGGACATCGAGCACCCGGCTCAAATCATGCAGCCGGCTGGCCCCGATGCGATTGGCGCCGCGCTCGTATTTCTGTACCTGCTGAAAAGTCAAGCCGATCGCCTCGCCGAGCTTCTCCTGGCTCAGCCCCAGCATATTGCGGCGCAGCCGAACGCGCGAGCCGACATGGATATCGATCGGGTTGGGCTTGTCGCCCTTTTGCCGGCCCGGCCGTCGGGTCTGTTGATGCATCGCCATCTCGGGTCGACCGCTTTCTCGATAACAATTCGTTTATTGTTAGATGACAGGGGGCAGCCGGTCAAGGCGAACCTTCAACCTGAAATAAGTCGTTGCAACCGCAGGGCGGTATACCGCGACTCAACGCAGGCGCATCGCCACTGGCGCCGCACCGAGCAGAAGCAGCGCCAACAACATCCAGTCGCCGGCCCGAGCGTAAGGCGTGGGCGCCGCCGGGCCCGGAAGCGCCGCATCGACATTGCCCACCGCATCGAGGCGAGTCCGGGCGAGCACCCTTCCTGCCGCATCGACGACCGCACTGATGCCGTTGTTGGCGACACGGACCAGCGGCAGGCCTTCCTCGACAGCGCGGGTGCGGGCGATCGCGAAATGCTGGTACGGGCCGGAGCTGCGGCCGTACCAGGCGTCGTTGGTGACGTTCAGCATCCACGCCGGCCGATCGCTTTTGTCAACGATTGCCCCGGGAAAGATGGCCTCGTAACAGATCAGCGCGGCAAAGGGCGGCAGCCCCGGTAGCGCGATCGTCCGCGGACCCGGACCGGCGCTGAGGTCCATAGTGCCGGCGGTGATTTTCTTGAACGGCAGCCAAGGGCGCAGCGGGACGTATTCGCCAAACGGGACCAGATGCGCTTTGTCGTAGTGCGCCACGACAGCGCCGCGGTCGTCGAGCGCCTCGATGCTGTTCCACACCTCTTCGATCGGACCCGGTGGCGGATTTGCCCGTAATGCGCCGGTGATCAGATAGCCGCCGTGCGGGACGATCGTCGCGATTGCCTGGCGGGCGGCCGCGTCTCGGCCGAGCAGAAACGGCGCAGCTGCCTCCGGCCACAGCACGGCGGCGAGCGGATGGTCGGCCGGCGCGGCGCTCAAAGCGAGCAGCCGTCGGAAATCGGCCTGGGCTGCCGCCGGCAACCATTTCAAGCTCTGTGGGATCGAGGGTTGGACCAAGCGCAGCCATGTCCCGGTGAGGAGGGTGGGCATGGTCTCGAGCCGGATCGCGCCGGCGACAGCGGGGACGAGAATCAACAGCCCGGCCAGTATCGCCGGCGTCCAGCGCCGCGCCGCGGACATTGGCGTCATCGAAGGCTCGCCCAGAGCGGCAGGCAGCGAGGCTGCAAGAATGGTCACGAAACTGAGCCCATAGATGCCGACCCAGGCGACGCTTTGCAGCACCAAGAGGGCCCCCGGAAAACCTCCGGACCAGGCATAGCCGATCAAATTCCACGGCAGCCCGGTCAAGGCGTGACCACGGACCCATTCGCCCGCACTCCAGGCGATGGCAAAGACGAATATCCGCGCCGACGCCGGCAAATGCAGGTAGTCGCGGACGAGCCGGGTCGCGAGCAGCACCAACCCTATGTACAGCGCAAATCCCGCCGGCAGCCCCGCCGCAGCAAGCGGCACCAGCCACCAGAAACGATCGATGTCGACAAACAGCGCCGCCGCGATCCAATAGAGCCCAGCGAGAAAAAAGCCGAAGCCGAAGACCCAGCCAAGCCTGAACGAGGCCCAGGGGTTGGCGCTGCCGTCGTCGAGCCACAACAGGCTCGTGAAGACGACCGCCAGCAGCGGCGTCAGATCGAACGGCGGCAATGCCGCTGCAGCGCCGACCCCCAGCACAAAGGCGAGCCCGTAGCGCCGCCACCCGGAAAACCCGGCCAATCCGTCGGCCAGCCGGCACAACGGGGTGTCGACCCTGGAACCGGCCTGGACGCGGAACAGCGCGATCTCACGCATTACCGCCGCCCGGCGCGCCGGTCGCAGCCGGCAGGCTGCGCACACGCAGCCGCTTGATCCGCCGCGGGTCGCCTTCGAGAACTTCAAATTCGATCCCGGACGGGTGTGCGATTACCTCGCCGCGCTTCGGCACCCGGCCGGCGAGGGTCGAGACGAGGCCGCCCAAGGTATCGACCTCTTCTTGGTCACCTGTCGGGCGCAGCCGGATACCCTGACGTTCCTCGAGCGCCTCGATCGGTGTGCGGGCGTCGGCGACGAGCGTCCCGTCGGGGCGCTCGATTAGGTGCGGGCCATCGCTGACGTCATGCTCGTCCTCGATATCGCCAACGATCTCCTCGATCAGATCTTCGATCGTCACCAGTCCGTCGATCCCGCCAAACTCATCGACGACCATCGCAATATGCGTGCGCGCTTGGCGCATCTGCACCAAGAGGTCGAGGATCGGCAAGGATGGCGCGACAAACAGCGTCTTGCGCAGCAGTGGCGTCAGTTTCGTTTCACGCCGTTCGGCGACTGGGGGCAGGATATCCTTGACGTGGATGAAGCCGATCGCGTCGTCCAAGGTTTCGCGGTAGACCGGCACCCGCGAATGCCCTTGCTCGATCATGTATTGGACGACCTCGGGGAACGGCGTCTCGACATCGAGCGCAACGATGTCGACGCGCGGCACCATGACATCGGCGGCAGTGCGGTCGTGGCCTTTGAGGATGTTGCCGATCAACACCCGCTCCTGCGCGCCGAGCGAATCGGGGCCGTCGGCCGGCGGCTCCTCGATCATCTCGTCGATGGTCTCGCGCAAGCTTTCGCCGTTGCGTGGCCGGCGGACCAGCCGCAGCAAACTACGCAGACGCGCAAAGCCCCGATCTCGCTCGGGCTGGCCGCTACTTTGGGGCGGCTCGGAGTCGGTCATCGAAAAACTGATTCGGCTTGTACTGCTCACATAGTGCCGCGATAAGGATCCGGCACCCCCAAGCTTGCCAGTATAGACGTTTCCAGCAACTCCATAGCGACCGCTTCCGCCTCGGTCGCGTGGTCGTAGCCGAGCAGATGCAAGACGCCATGAACGATCAGATGGGAGAGGTGGTCGCTAAGCGGCTTGCCCTGCTCATCGGCCTCGCGCGCGGCGGTCTCGAAGGCGAGCACGACATCGCCGAGCAACAATGGCGCCCCGGGCGGGATCGCGGCGCCTGGGATTCCAGGCCGGGAAGGCGAGTACGTTGGTCGGCTGGTCGACGCCGCGCCAGTCACGGTTGAGCCGTTGCTGTACGGCATCATCGGCGAGGCTGATGGCGAGCTCGATCACGGTCCGTTGCTCGATGCCGAAGCCCGCCTTGCTGCGCGACAAAGCAAGGCGCAGCGGCAGCGCGGGCGAGGTCTTCGGCGGCTGGGCACACCCGTCCCCAAGTGGCGCAGAGCGAGGCGACGTCGATTACCGCGGTCAATTCGGTCACGGCTCGACAGCGCGCGCTGCGCGTTCGCGCGCTTCATAAGCGCGAACGATGCGGGCAACGAATTCGTGCCGAACAACGTCGCGATCGCTAAACCGGACGACCGAGATCCCATCGACGCCTCCAGAGTTTCGAGCGCCTCGGCGAGGCCCGAGCGGGTTCCGGGGGGCAGATCCACCTGGGACGGGTCGCCGGTCACGACCATGCGTGAGCCCTCGCCCAACCGGGTCAGGAACATTTTGATCTGCACGGGGGTGGTGTTCTGCGCTTCGTCGAGGATGACGAAGGCGCGCGCCAAGGTGCGCCCGCGCATAAACGCGATCGGCGCCACCTCGATCTCGCCGGTGCCAAGGCGGCGCGCGAGCTGATCGGCCGGCAGCATGTCGTTGAGCGCGTCGAAGATCGGGCGCAGATACGGGTCGACCTTGTCGCGCAGATCGCCCGGCAGGAAGCCCAGCCGCTCGCCGGCCTCGACCGCCGGCCGCGACAGAATAATGCGTTCGACCCGCCCGGTCATCAACAGGTCGACCGCGGCGGCGACCGCGAGATAGGTCTTGCCGGTGCCGGCGGGCCCCAGGCCGAAAACCAAGTCGCTTTCGCGCAGCGCCTTGATGTAGGCGGCCTGTCCCGGCGAGCGCGCGGCGATGCGGCGCTTGCGGGTACGAAAAGCGGCGTCCTCGTGCCACAGGCTCAGGCTCCGGTCGGCGATCTCGGCTTCGGCCAGACGGATCGCTGCCTCGACCGCCGGCAGATCGATCTCCTGCCCATGTTTCAGCCGATCGTAGAGCCGCGACAGCGCCAGTTGGGCCGCTTCTGTCGCCGAGGGCGGGCCCGAGATCGCCAGCCGGTTGCCGCGGGTGATGACCGAAACGCCAAGCTGCCGTTCGATCCGATCCAGATGCTGGTCGCGCTCGCCATAAAGCGGCGGCAGCAGCAAATTGTCGTCGAATTCGAGCTGTGTGCGCCCTTCAGCCGGCTCGGCTGCGATGATGCCGGAAGGAGGCGCGGTCATGCCGCAACCATCGCGGAGAGGCTGTTTTGACCGGCACCCGATATCAGGGCCGGGACGACATCGCCAATCCGGTCGGCGGCGGCGGCAAGATGGACACTCTGCAGGTAGGGGCTGCGGCCGACCAGCTGGCCTTGGTGCCGCCCCGGCTTTTCCAACAGCACCGGCAGGACGCGCCCGACGCAAGCCGCGTTGAAGTCGCGCTGCTGCTGCGCCAGCAGCGTCTGCAAGGCGGCGAGCCGCTCGACCTTGACCGCGTCCGCGACCTGATCCGCGGCCGATGCCGCGGGGGTGCCGGGGCGCGGCGAGTATTTGAACGAAAACGCCTGGGCAAAGCCGATCTCGCCGACGAGATCGATGGTCGCCCGAAAATCGTCGTCGCTCTCACCGGGAAAGCCGACGATCAGATCGGTGGACAGCGCGAGATCCGGCCGCGCCGCGCGCAGGCGCTCGACGATGCGCTGGTAGTCGGCCGCGGTGTGGCGCCGGTTCATCGCCGCCAGCACATGGTCCGAGCCGCTCTGCACCGGCAAATGCAGGAACGGCATCAGCTGTGGCACGTCGCGATGGGCGGCGATCAGCCGTTCATCGACATCGCGCGGATGCGAGGTTGTGTAGCGGATCCGGTCGAGCCCTGGGATTTCAGCGAGAGCGCGCACGAGATCGCCGAGCCCCCATTCCCTGCCGCCCGGCCCTTCGCCGTGATAGGCGTTGACGTTCTGCCCGAGCAGCGTGAGCTCGCGCGCACCCAAGGCCAGGAGCCGGCGCGCCTCGTCGAGGATCTGGGCTACCGGGCGCGAATACTCGGCGCCGCGGGTGTACGGCACGACGCAGAATGTGCAGAACTTGTCGCAGCCTTCCTGCACGGTCACAAAGGCGCTTACCCCCTGTTCCGTTCGCGCCTGTGGCAGGTGGTCGAATTTGGGCTCTTCCGGGAAACTGGTGTCGACCACTCCGCGGCCACCGGCCTGCAGCGCCCGCGCCACCAGCTCCGGTAGCCGATGATAGGTCTGCGGGCCGAAGACGAGATCGACGAACGGCGCGCGGCGGCGGATCTCGCCGCCCTCGGCCTGGGCGACGCAGCCGGCCACGGCGATCAGCATGGTTTCGCCCCGGCGCGCTTTGCGTGCTTTCAGCGCACGGATCTTGCCGAGCTCGGAATAGACCTTTTCCGCCGCCTTTTCGCGGATGTGGCAGGTGTTGAGGATGACCAGATCGGCGTCTTCGGCCGAGGCGGCCCGGTCAAAGCCGAGCGGCGCCAACAACTCGGCCATGCGCGCCGAATCGTAGACATTCATTTGACAACCGTAGGTTGCTATAAAGACGCTCTTGGTCACGCCCTTCACCCTCGCTGCGGCGATACCCGCTCCGGTCGGTTCGACAGGGCTCGCGGCCGCTTGACCGAGATCGCCGCCAGCGCAGCCGCGCTGGCGGTCGGCGGCTCCGGCACCGGCTGAGGCCGCCCGGCGAGCGCGGCGGCCATGCCGCCGGCGACCCGCGCATGGCAATAACTGGCGAGCGACTTGCGCGACCCGCAATCGGCGATAGAGACCGGAGGATGAAACTCGACGACTACTTCGACCGTACCCAGCCCGATCATCGTCCACAAATGAGGCGCCAACTCGGCCGTTCCATACCAGGCAAAAAATGGGCGAAGCAGCCGGCCCAGCGGGATGCCGTCGAGCCTCGTATAGGCGACCGAGATCGGTTGAACCACGATCGGGACGATCTCTTGCATCTTTTCAGCGGCGCTGAACAATGCGCTCTTGAACGGCAACACCCGGGTGCCGTCGCCGCTTGTCCCTTCGGGAAAGAGGATCAGGGCGTCGCCCACAACCAGACGCTCGGTCATTGCGTCGCGCTGCGAGCGAGTGCTGCGCACCCGCCGGTCGACAAAGACGGTGCGCTGCAATTTCGCCAGCCAGCCAAAAAAGGGCCAGCCGGCGACCTCGGCCTTGGCGACGAATGAGCCGGCGATCAACGAGCCGAGCACCGTGATATCGGTATAGGAGACGTGATTCGACGCGAACAACACCGGCCGCTCGACGGTCGGCGCTCCGACCGTACGGACGCGAAACCCGAGGATCCGGCAGCACCCGCGGTGATAAAAGCCCGGAAGCGTGCGCGACCAGGGGCGGCGCAGAGCCAGCCCCACCCCCTGCACCGGCATTAGGCTGAGGGTCCAGACCACGTAGAGCGCGAGGCGCGCGATCCTCAGCGCCGGCGAGCCCATGCCGTCAAGACGCCCATGTGTCTTTGCCCCATGTGTCCTTGATGTCTTTTGAGCGGCGTACGTAGTGGCGCGAGTATCGGTCGCTGACGAGATCGGTCTTGACGACAATACACACGTCTATGGTGTTAAAGTCGCGGTCGATCACCGCGCCGTCGCCGACGAAACCGCCGAGCCGCAGATAGCCTTTTATCAGCGGCGGCAAGGCGGCCAGCGCCCGCGGCGAATCGAGCGCACCGGCCGGCAACCGGCACATGTCGACATAGCGGTCGGCGAGAGCCCGCGCCCGCAGGGCCGGAGGTGCGAGATGATGGTGATGCAGATAGGAGAGCGGTATCGCCAGCGCGTCGGGATCGGTGCCCGGCAAGCTCGCGCAGCCGAACATCAGGGCGATGTCGTAATGAAAGACGTAGGCCGCGATCCCGGCCCACAACAGCTGCATCGCCGGTCGCTGGCGGTAGGCCGCATCGACGCAGGAGCGGCCGAGCTCGAGGATCTCTCCGCGATAGGCGACGAGCGGGGCGATGTCGTACTCGGCAGCCGAATAAAACCCACCGAGCCGAGCCGCGGCCTCCCGCCGGATCAGGCGATAGGTGCCGACGACGATCTCGGGTCCGGGACCGCGGCAGTGGTCGAGGACCAACAAGTGATCGCAGCCCGCGTCAAACCGGTCGAAGTCTCGGCGACGACGCGCCGTGTCGATTTGTGGGCGCGCCCCGAGGGTTTCGTAAAAGATCCGATAGCGCAGCGCCTGCACGGCATCGATATCGGCCTCGCTTTCGGCAAGCCGAACCTGCAGCGGGCCCGAGGAGATATCGACTATGCGGGCCGGCCGAGCGCACGGCTCCGGTCTCGATCGCCAGATTGCCGGGCTCGAACGCGGCGCCGCCGATCACGCCGCTCGACCGGATCGGAAGAAAAACCTGGGCCGTAAGCTTCCCGCCCAAGGATTCGGCAGCAACTGCGCCGGCGACAGGCCCGTCAACCGCTGCGGACGCATCATTCCCTATCTGGCCCGGGTTTCGCCGCACGTGGTACGGCGTACAGTTCGAGCCGATGACCGACGAGATCGTAGCCGAGCTGATCGGCGACCGCTTCTTGAAGCTTTTCGATCTCCTCGTTGCGGAACTCGATCACCCGACCGGATTGCAGGTCGATCAGATGATCGTGGTGTGCGCTGGGCATTTCTTCATAGCGCGCGCGGCCTTCGCCGAAATCGTGCCGGGCCAGGATGTTCGCTTCCTCGAACAGCCGCACAGTGCGATAGACGGTGGCGATGCTGATATGCGGATCGATTGCGGTCGCCCGCCGATAGACCTGCTCGACATCGGGATGATCGGCCGATTCCGACAGCACGCGAGCAATGACTCGGCGTTGCTCGGTCATTTTGAGACCTTTGTCGAGGCAGAGCTGCTCCAGCCGCGAGATCATCGCATCTCCGTCACGAGCGTCTGTAGCCACTATAGCGCAAATCCTCGGGCAAGCCTATTTCCGACGTGGGTCTCGGCGCCGACCGCGCGTGGCATCGGCCGCGGCGCTTAGGCGCGCGGTCGTCGCGCCCGAGTCCCCAGGCCGATTTCCTTGGCGAGGCGGCTGCGCTGGCGCGCGTAGTTCGGCGCGACCATCGGATAATCGGAGCCCAGCCCCCATCGCTCGCGATAAGCTTCGGGCGTCATATTGTAGGCGGTCTTCAAATGCCGCTTGAGCATTTTCAGTTTCTTGCCGTCCTCCAGACAGACGATAAAGTCGGCATGAACCGATTTCTTGATCGGGACTGCCGGCTGTGGTCGTTCAGCCGGTGCGGTCGGGACGCTGCCGATATTGGCAAGCGAGTTGTATACCTGGTTGATCAGCTGCGGCAAATCACCCAGGGACACCGTATTGTTGGAAACGTGCGCGGCGACGATTTCCGTCGTCAATGCCAGCAAATCGCTGGTTTCGTCGGAGCTGTTCATATCGATGGTCCTACTGGTGCTGCTCTCCAAATATAAGTAACAATCGGAACGGCGGCAATGCGCTCGATCGCCGATTTCTTGCAATCAAGGCGGCGGCACAGGTAACATTTGGTTGTAGGGGCGAACAAGGCGACAGCACAAGCGAGGCGACGACGAATTCAAGTCGAAAGCGAGACGCGGGCGATCGCACGGCGAAGCACGAGCGCGTCGACCGGGCCGCCGGGGCGCCGGTAATAATTGCGCCGGCGGCCGATCTGTACAAAGCCGCCAACCGCGTAGAGCGCGCGCGCTCCGGCATTATCGGCTGCGACCTCGAGAAACACACTGTTTCCGCCACGCCGCGGCGCCTCTTCGCAGATCGCCGCGAGCAGCGCCGATCCGGCACCTGCCCGCCTTCGCCCAGGCACGACGCCCAGGGCTAGGATCTCGCACTCGCCGCCGAGGTCGAGAGCCAGGGCAAATCCGACCGGCTCGTCGTCCTCCCAGGCCATAAATCCGAAGAACCCGGCCATGGCCATGATTTGCGCCATCGCCCGCGGCTCCCACGGCTCCTCGGGGAAGCACGTCCGGTGCAGCATCGACAGCGGCGCCGCGAGCGCGCCGGCCGCCTCCCTGGAAACCGCTTCGAGACGCCGATTCACAACCCGCGCGGCGCCGCCTGACCGGGCGCCAAGGTGACGTCGGGAGGGCGCAAATAAAGCGGCCGTGCGGGGCCGCCCCGCTCGCCGCGGCGCCATAGCCCCAAAGCCACGCGCACAGCCCCGACCGCGGGTGGCTCCCCGTCGGTGACGAGGCTGGCGCAATCCCGCCCGTCGAGCGCGGCTGCCGCCCGTGGCGCGGCGTCGCCAGTGACGGCCAGCGGGCGAGAGCCCGAGGCGGCGGTGACGATCTCAGTCAGCGCTTCGGGCAGCACCGCGGCGGGTGAGCCGAGCGCATGGCGCGCGGGATCGAAGAGTTGGATGTATAAATCGGCGCGCCGGCTGTCGAGAGCGACGAGAAGGAACCTTTCGATCGGGTCGTCTTCGCAGGCGGCGGCGCCAGCCTCGAAGCTGGTCACGCCGAACAGTGGCACGCCGAGGCCGAGAGCGATCCCTTTTGCTGCAGCGAGCCCGACACGGATGCCGGTGAAGCTACCGGGCCCGGTGGTAACCGTTATCAGATCGAGCGTCGAGGCCGCCAACCGCGCCGCGCCCATGGCGCGTTCGACCATCGGCAGCAGCGCCTCAGCCTGACCATGGGGCATTGTCCGGCGCTCGACGCAAAGGAGGTTGTCACCGGCGGCAACCGCCACCGAACATGCCGATCCCGCTGAATCGAGAGCCAGGATAAAGGGATCGAGGCTGTGCAGTTCCGATAGGGAATTCAGACGGCGCGGACCTCGACGACTTCGGGAATGTAATGGCGCAGCATGTTTTCGATGCCCGCCTTCAACGTTGCGGTGGAACTCGGGCAGCCGGAGCACGAGCCCTGCATGTGCAGGTAGACGACGCCGTCTTCGAAATCGTGGAAGATGATGTCTCCGCCATCCTGCGCCACCGCCGGGCGCACGCGCGTCTCGAGCAATTCCTTGATCTGCGAGACGATCTCATCATCCTCCTCGTCGCCGGTATCGACTGTCCCGCCTTCGGCGCCATTGGCGAATACCGGCCGGCCAGCGGTGAAATGCTCCATGATCGCCGCCAGGACCGCAGGCTTCAGCTGATACCAGTCGCCGTCATCTTCTTTTGTGACGGTGATGAAGTCGGCGCCGAAGAACACGCCGCAGATCTGCGGCAACGTGAACAGCCGTTCGGCCAGCGGCGATACACGCGCGGCCGCCGCTTCGGTGAAGTTGGCGGTGCCGGTAGCCATGACCACCTGACCCGGAAGAAATTTCAGGGTCGCCGGATTCGGCGTCTGTTCGGTCTGGATGAACATCGGCGGCTCCAAAAATGCGGAAAAGGGCAGTTCTAAGCATGGGGGCTCGGCGTCCCGAATCAAGCCTGGAACTCAGGGCCGCAGCAGCCCGCTGATGTCTTGCGCCTCCCGCAGAACCGGGTCGGCAAGCATGTGCGCGCGCTCGGCGCCGCGGCGTAGCACGCCGTCGATATAACCAGGGTCGGCCATCAGGCGGCGCATTTCGCCGCCGATCCGCCCCAGCACCTCGACCGCGACCTCGGAGAGCGCCTCCTTGAACTGCGAGAAATTTTGGCCGGCGAAGCGGGCGAGCGCCGCTTCGCGCGGGAGACCGGTGAGCGCCCCGTAGATGCCGATCAGATTGTCGGCCTCGGCTCGGCGCTCGAGCTGCGCGATCGTCGCGGGCAGCGGTTCGGGGTCGGTCTTGGCGCGGCGGATCTTCAAGGCGATCGCGTCGGCGGCGTCGGTCATATTGATGCGCGAGTAATCGGAGGTGTCCGATTTCGACATCTTCTTGGTGCCGTCACGCAGGCTCATGACCCGTGTCGCCGTGCCGAAGATCTGCGGCTCGGGCAGCGGAAAGAAATCCCGCTCGTAGCGGCGGTTGAAAGCGCCGGCGAGGTCGCGGGCGAGTTCAAGATGTTGTTTCTGGTCCTCGCCTACCGGCACATGTGTCGCCTTGTAGACGAGGATGTCCGCCGCCATCAGCACCGGATAGGCGTAGAGACCGAGGCCGGCCATATCGCGCTGGTTGCCCGCCTTCTCCTTGAACTGGGTCATGCGATTGAGCCAGCCGAGCGGGGCGAGGCAGGCGAGCAGCCAAGCAAGCTCGGCATGGGCGGACACCATGCTCTGGTTGAAGATGATGCAGCGATCGGTGTCGATCCCAGCGGCGATATAGGCCGCGGCGACCTCTCGGGTGTTGGCGCGCAGTTCGGCCGGGTCCTGCGGCAGAGTCAGCGCGTGCAGATCGACGATGCAGAAGATGCATTCATATTCGTTCTGCAACGCTACCCAGTTCCGAATAGCGCCGAGATAATTGCCGAGGTGCAGGTTGCCGGTCGGCTGGACGCCCGAAAAAATGCGGTTCATGGCGCCTGTTATCGCCGCAGCCGGGCACGGGTCAAGCCGGTTGCCGTCGCAGCCGCCCCCAAAGATCGCGCCATTCGGCTATCCCGAGAGCCAGCGCCAGCAGGACGAAAACGGCGAACCCGGCTCCGACCAGGCCGGCGAGCGCCGCGATCCGAATCATCCCGGGTCCGGCAAGGGCGGGCGCCGCGGCCAGGCGCAGCAAGGCCAGAACTGCCGCCATGCCGAGCGCAGCCACCCCGACCCGCGGCAGATTGCGCCGGGCCCGAGGATCGAGCCGGAAATGCCCGCGCCGGACCAAAAGGACCAGCAAGGTCAGTGCATTGAGCCAGCCCGCGCAACTCGTCGCCAAGGCGATCCCGACATGGGCCAGAAACTGCATCAGGACGATGGTCAGGCCAAGATTGACGGCCATCGCCGTGATCGCGACCTTGACCGGGGTGGCCGTGTCGTGACGGGCAAAAAAAGCGGGCGCGAGCACCTTGACCAGCACAAAGGCCGGCAGCCCCGCGGCATAGGCCGCGAGCGCCGCCGCGGTCGCCGCGGTATCGGCCGGGCTGAACGCGCCGCGCTGAAACAGCACCGCGAAGATCGGGCCCGCCAGCACCGCCAGCGCCGCCGCCGCCGGCAGGGTCAGCAGCAATGCCAGCTCGAGCCCGCGATTTTGCGTCGCCACGGCAGCTGGAGCATCGCCGAGCCGCAACTGGCGCGACAAGGGCGGCAGGATCGCCGTGCCGACGGCGATGCCGACGACGCCGAGCGGCAGCTGGTTCAATCGGTCGGCGTAGTAGAGATAGGAAACCGAGCCACCCGGCAAAAATGAGGCGAGCGCCGTCGAGATCAGAAGATTGACCTGAGTGACCCCGGCGCCGACCGCTCCAGGACCCATGATCGCCAAGGTGCGGCGCACGCCCGGCGTCAGCCGCGGCAACGGCAGACGCAGTGCCAAGCCGGCGCGAGCGCAGGAAAACATCAGCCACAGGAATTGGGCGAGGCCGGCAGCGGTAATCGCCCAGGCGAGGGCGCGGCCGTCGTGCCAGGCGAACCGGTCCATCAACAAGAGCGCGGCTATCAGAAACAGGTTCAGCAGCATAGGGGTCGCGGCGGCGGCGGCGAATTGATCGACCGAGTTCAAGACGCCGCCCTGCAGCGCCACGAGCGCGATAAACAGCAGGTAGGGAAAGGTGATCCGAGCAAGGGCGACGGCGAGCGCGAACTTGTCGGGATCGTCGCCGAACCCCGGCGCGATCAACCGCATAACCACGGGCATAAAGATTTCGCCCAAAAGGACAAAGGCCAATAGCGCCGCGAGCAACACCGCGAGCGTGTCTTCGGCAAAGGCCCTGGCCGCCTCCCTGCCGTGCTCGGCGATGGTGCCGGCGAAAAGTGGAACAAAAGCGGCGCTGAAGGCGCCCTCGGCAAACAGGCTTCGGAACAAATTCGGCAGGCGTTGCGCCACAAAGAATGCATCGGCGACTGGCCCGGCGCCCAACAGCGCGGCGGTCAGGATGTCGCGCACAAAGCCCATGACCCGACTGAGGAGCGTGTAGGAGCCGACCGTGGCGACGGAACGCAGCAAGGTCATGGCGCGGGTGTAGTCGAAAACTGCAGCCGTGAAAATGCTGCCCCTCGCCGGATTGTGCGTGGGAGGCGCCGCTCGGGCCACCCTCGGGACCACGAGCCGGCCATATTGGCCCGCCACCGGCCGCCGAGCCTATTTGGCCGCATTAGCGACTGTGGCATTTTCCGGGCCGAGGATGCGGGAACGCGAACATACGCGGGCCGGAGTTGGCCGACCCGTGACTTGTACGCGGTCGTCCGGCGGAGTAGGAAACTTGCCGAACGAGTGGAGCAGACTGCGGCACTACAGCCGCGCCAACGCAGTGTCGCCAGAATTTTACTTTATTTTCACGCCGGTTTTTCATACGGTTGGATACGTTTCTGAACGATGAAGCGAGGGCTTTGTGACCGGTTCGGATGGAAATTGGCACGAAACTCTGCACGACGAAGATGCGGCGGCAGGCTCGTCGGATCGGGCATTCGGGCTTCTCTTCGCCGCGATAGCGGGTGTGTTAGCTGCTCTCGCCGCGTGGCAAGGGAGGCGCAGCGCGCTCGGCTGGGCGATCGTCGCAGCCGGGTTTCTCGCAGTGACGCTTCTCGCTCCACCCTTGCTCGGCCCGCTCAATCGCGCCTGGCGACGGCTGGCGTTGCTTCTTTCTAAGCTCACGACGCCACTGATCATGGGCCTGCTGTTCTATGTCGTCATTGCCCCCGTCGGCATCATCATGCGCTTAGCCGGTAAAGATCCGTTGCGGCTGCGTTTCGAACGTGAAAGCTCGAGCTATTGGCTGGCTCGAAGCTCGCAAGGCGATCGGCAAACTTCGATGACCCGGCAGTTTTGAGGGGCCGATGCTCGACTTTGCAGCAGAGCTCTGGGTCTTCCTCCGCAGCCGCAAGAAATTCTGGCTGACGCCGGTAATATTGATGGCCTGCGTGGTTGGCGGGCTCGTCGTGTTGGTCGAGGGCTCGGCTATCGCCCCGTTCATCTACACGTTGTTCTGACGGCACCATGAGCATTGAAACGGTTGAGTTGCCGGCCCCGCCGCTGGCGTTTCGGGATTGTGCCGACGTTTTTCAATGCCCGCTGAGCGGCGAGCCGCTGACCCCGGACGAGGGTGTCTGGATCAGCGCCAGCGGGACGCCGACGCTATTCGATCAAGGACGGCATCTCCTATCTGTACGCGCCGGTAGAGACGGCGATGGCCGATCGCGATGTCACGGAACTGGTCAAGGCGTTCTACGAGGAAACGCCGTTCCCGAATTATGACGACATCGAGTTGCGCGAGAGCCTAACCGCGAAAGCTCGGCAAGGGGTGTTCGCCGCGGCGCTCGACGAGCAGCTTCCGCATGGCGCCATAGTGCTGGAGGCCGGTTGCGGCACCGGCCAGCTGACGAACTTTCTCGGCCTGTCGTGGAAGCGCCGGGTCTTCGGCGGCGACATCTGCCTCAATTCTTTACTGTTGGCCAACGGCTTCCGCGAGCGTTATCGGATTGCGAACGCCTCTTTTCTGCAGATGAACTTGTTCCGGCCGCCGTTCCGTGACGGCAGCATCGACGTGGTGATCTCGAACGGCGTTCTGCATCACACCGGCGACGCGCGCATGGGCTTCGAGGCGTTGCTCCGCAAGCTCAAACCCGGCGGCCTGATCTTGGTTGGTCTGTACAACAGCTACGCGCGCCTGCCGACCTTGTGGCGCAGGTGGGCCTTTGGACGGTTCGGCCCGATGGCCTATTTCCTCGATAGGCGGCTCACTTCAGCGCAAATGAACGAGGGGCGGTGGCAGGCGTGGTTTCGCGACCAGTATCGCCATCCGCATGAAACTCGTCATTCGATAGACGACGTCCTGAGCTGGTTCGACGAGGGCGGCGTCGAGTTTCTGTCGTCGATTCCGGCAGCCGACGGAAGTCCGTTTACGAGCGCTACCCGGTTGTTCGAACCGCATCCTCGGGCAACCTCGACGGCGAGGGTAGCGAGCCAGCTGCAGATGCTGCTGACCGGTGGCCGGGATGGCGGGTTGTTTATAATGATTGGGCGCAAGCGCCCTTGATGCTTCGGAGAGATCGATGCGTATCCTCGGCATTTCCGCCTACTATCATGACAGCGCCGCCGCGTTGGTCGAGGATGGCCGCGTCATCGCCGCCGCCCAGGAAGAGCGCTTCACCCGGCAGAAATACGATAGCCGATATCCCTCCAACGCGATCGCCTATTGCCTGGCTGAGGCTGGCTTGCGTCTCGGCGACATTGACCATATCGCCTTTTACGACAAGCCGTTCCTCAAATTCGAGCGGTTGCTCGAGACCTATCTGGCGTTCGCTCCGCATGGGTTCCGCTCGTTCCATTTGGCGATGCCACTGTGGGTAAAAGATAAGCTGTTTCAAAAAAGAAAACTTACCGAGAAGCTGCGCGCGGCGGCTCCGGATTTTGATTGGGACCACCGGCTGCTGTTTTCGGAGCACCACCTGAGCCACGCGGCCTCGGCTTTTTTTCCGTCGCCCTTTGAGGACGCGGTGATCCTGACGATGGACGGGGTGGGCGAGTGGGCGACGACCTCGGCCGGATTGGGCGCCGGGAACCAGATTACGATGCTGAAGGAGATCCATTTCCCGCACTCTCTCGGTCTGCTTTATTCGGCCTTCACCTATTTTACCGGGTTCCGGGTCAACTCCGGCGAATACAAGGTCATGGGACTCGCCCCTTATGGCGAGCCGCGCTTCTCCAAGACGATCCTCGATCATCTGATCGATCTGAAAGATGACGGCAGCTTCCGCCTCAATCAGGAATATTTCGATTATTGTACCGGGCTGAGGATGACCAACGACCGCTTCGCCCAGCTCTTTGGGGTTCCGGCGAGAAAGCCGGAGGAATTGCTCGATCAGGTGCATATGGATCTCGCCGCATCGATCCAGAGCGTCACCGAAGAGGCGATCTTGCGGCTGTCGCGGTCTCTGGCGGCCGAAACCGGCGCGCGCAACTTGTGCCTCGCCGGCGGCGTGGCGCTCAATTGCGTCGCCAACGGCAAAGTGCTTCGCGACCTGCGCTTCGACAAAGTGTGGGTGCAGCCTGCGGCCGGAGATGCCGGCGGCTCGTTGGGAGCAGCTCTCGCCGCCTATCACCTCGAGCTTGACCGCCCGCGCCACCTCTCCAACGAGATGGACGGCATGTCCGGAAGCTATCTCGGCCCCTCCTTCGACGAAGATGAGATCCGGGAGCGTTTGACTGCCGCCGGCGCCCTGTTCGAGGAGCTCGGCGACGACGAAGTCATCGACCGGACTGCCTCCGCGCTTGCCGACGAAAAGGCGGTGGGCTGGTTCCAAGGCCGAATGGAATTCGGCCCCCGGGCGCTCGGCGCGCGCTCGATCCTGGCCGATGCCCGCAGTCCGGCAATGCAGCGCACCCTTAACCTCAAGGTCAAATACCGGGAGAGCTTCCGGCCATTTGCCCCGTCGGTGCTGCGCGAAGATGTCGCCGACTGGTTCGAGCTCGACGTCGACAGCCCGTATATGCTGATGGTCGCCGATGTCGTCGAGCACCGCCGGCGGGCAATGAGCGAAGCCGAACGCAATCTGTTCGGAATCGACAAGCTCAACGTGCCGCGCTCGGACATCCCGGCGGTCACTCATGTCGATTATTCCGCGCGTGTTCAGACCGTCCATCGCGAGACCAATCCGCGCTATCACGCGCTGCTCGGCCGCTTCAAGGAGCTGACCGGGTGCCCGGTGCTCGTCAACACCAGCTTCAACGTGCGCGGGGAGCCGATCGCGTGCTCGCCGGAGGACGCATTTCGCTGTTTTATGGGCAGCGAGATCGACGTGCTCGTCGTCGGTAATTGCTTCCTGCGCAAAGACCATCAGGCCCCCGCGCTGCGCCTCGATTACCGCGACCGGTTCGACCCCGACTAAGAGGGGCGGCTTCGCCGGTGCCCACCCTGCCCCGCCCGTCAACCCGCTTTGATCGCCTGCCGGCTTGGCAGCGTGCGGCGGTGCTGTCCCTGACGGTGCTGGTGATCTGCCTCGTGTTGTTGCTTGGTGCGGAGGCCGCCGTTCGAATTCGCGATTTCGTCAAGCATGGCAATTTCTGGGGGATCGACGAAACCTACGAGATCGATCCGGCCACCGGGTTGCGCATCCCGATCCCCAACGGTCATTTTGGTGCGATCCACATCAACTCGTTTGGGTTCCGCGGGCCGGCCATCGCCCAGGAAAAACCGCCGGGCCGCTTGCGGATCGCCTTTCTTGGCGGCTCGACCACCTTCTGCGGCGAAGTCAGCAGCGACGCGATGACCTGGCCGGCCCTCGTCCGGAAAGCCCTGCACCAGCGCTGGCCGGCGCTCAGCATCGATTACATCAATGCCGGCGTGCCCGGCTACACGATCCGCTCGCTGTTGCCGGCCCTCGAAAAGCGGGTCGCTCAATTCAAGCCGGATATTATCGTTATCTATGAGGCGACCAACGATTTGAGCGCCAACAGCTACGATCTGGCGCACGAGCAAGGGGTCGCCCCGGTAAATCAGGAAGAGAACATCGGCTGGCTCAGCCGGCACTCGTTGCTCGCCTATCTGGTCGGGAAGAATATCGAGGTTATGCGGCTGCAGCGGGAGGTCGCCGACACTTCCGGCAAGATCAAGCTGGACATGCCTCGTCTCGATGCCGAGTTTCGTCAAGATTACATCAACCTCGTCGCCGCGAGCCAAAAGGTCGCCGAGGTCGTCGTGACTGTAACATTCGCGCCGCGCTTGCGCCCGCTCCAGCCCCCCGACCAGCGCCGGGAAGCGGCTAGCACCAGCCTATACTACATGCCCTACATGACGATTGACGATTTACTCAAGGGATTTGCCGACTATAACCAGGTGATCCGCGAGGTGTCCAAAACATACGGAACCGTGCTCGTCGGCCACGCCGACGCGATCCCGGCGGACGCGCAGCACTACACTGATTTCGGTGCACTTTACCGATGCCGGCAGCATCGCCATGGCCGATCGCGTCTCTCGGGTGCTGATCGCATCGCCGCAAGTGCAGGCGCTGGTCGCGAAACTCCGGGCGCAGGCCGCGCACGACGCTCAGCCGGCGGGGTGAACCCGCCACGACACCCGTCGCCGGAGCCGCCGGTGGCGGCAAGCCGCGCACTCTTCGGTAACACCACCGAACGCAAACCCTCGCGGATACGTGGTTAACCTCCCGGGCTTGTATTTTACCGCGCGATCGGATGACCGTTCGCTTCCCGGAGCACGGAGGCGGAGCATGGCGAAGACCAAGATGGGGGTCGTCGGATGCGGCGGCCGGATGGGTAGAATGCTGGTCGCCGAGATCGCGGCCACCGAGGGATGTACCATCGCCGGCGGCAGCGAGGCGCCCGGCAGCGGCTATGTCAACCAGGACATCGGCGAGCTTGCCGGGATCGGGCGGATCGGCATCCCGATCGGCGAGGCGGTCGACAAATTGATCCGCGACAGCGATGTCGTGCTCGAATTTACCTCGCCCGCCGCCACCGCCGAACACGCGGCGCTCGCCGCCGGTCTCGGCAAGGCGATGGTGATCGGCACCACCGGTCTCTCGCCCGAGCAGGGCGACGTGGTGCGCCAGGCGGCGCGCGACATCCCGATCGTATGGGCGCCGAATATGAGCCTCGGGGTCAACGTGCTGCTGAGCGTCGTCGAAGAAGCGGCGCGACGGCTTGGCCCCGATTGGGACATCGAGATCATGGAGATGCACCACCGCGGCAAGGTCGACGCGCCTTCGGGCACGGCGCTGGCGCTCGGGCGCGCCGCGGCAGCCGGCCGTGAGGTCGTGCTCGAACAGGTCGAGCAGCGCGCCCGCGACGGCATCACCGGGCCGCGCCGCCCTGGCGATATCGGTTTCGCGGCGTTGCGCGGCGGCGACGCGGTCGGCGATCATCATGTGATCTTCGCCGGCATCGGCGAACGCCTCGAATTCGTCCACCGCACGACCAACCGAGCGGTTTTTGCCAAGGGTGCGGTGCGCGCCGCGCGCTGGGTCGCGGATCGCCCGGCCGGGCTTTATGGGTTGAAGGAGGTGCTGGGGCTCTGACCGATCGAGCGCTCTGCCGGTTCAGTCCGCAGACCGGTCGGGCGCCGCGGGCGTGAATGAATTGCGCCAGTGCAGGAGCGCTTCGCGGATCGTCGCCGCGAGCTCGCGCCGGGCCGAGGGCGGCAGAAAATCGCCGATCGCCAGACTATGCCCGTGCGAGGCGACGAACAGGCGGTTCGATTCGTCCGGGCGCTCTTCGAGGATCACCCGCACCCAGAACGGCTGAAACCGCCACATCCGCCGGCTGCCGTGCACGCTGACGCGCTCGACGGTGAAGGCGTCGCCGGCGAGCCGCAATGTCTCGCTGCGCCGCGCGCTGCGGTAATTGAGGCGGAAGGCGACATAGACGAGGGCGACGTCGAGGCCGAAAAACCCCACGACCGGCCACGCGCCGATCGAAACGAAGCCGATGCCGACCGCGAGACTGATCAACCCCAGGATCAGCATCAGTAGGTGAAAACCGCGCGGCGGCAGGCTGCGATGCGGCAGCAGCACCCGCTCGAAAAACAGGCGGCCGAACGGCGCCGGGGGATCGGCGTATCCGGGGCTGGGGATCATGCCGGCGGAAGGATAGCGGCGCCGCCGGGGCGGCGTAAAGCTGCAGCGATTATGTCTCGAGCAATCATGTCTCGCCGTTTGCCGGCGGCGGATGCTGCCCTTACACTTGCCGGCGATGCGCGCCATGACGAAACGCGAGATCGCAGAGTTCTATCGGCGGCTGGCCGAGACCCGGCCGATCCCGCAGACCGAGCTCGAGTTCATCAATCCGTTCACCCTGCTCGTCGCCGTCGTGCTGTCGGCGCAGGCCACCGATGTCGGCGTCAACAAGGCCACCCCCGCGCTGTTCGCGCTGGCCGATACCCCGGCCAAGATGCTGGCGCTCGGCGAAGCGCGGATTACCGAGCTGATCCGCACGATCGGGTTGTTCCGGACCAAGGCGAAGAACCTGGTCGCGCTGAGCCGGATACTGGTCGAGCGCCATGGCGGCGTGGTGCCGCGCCAGCGCGAAGCGCTCGAAGCGCTGCCGGGGGTCGGGCGCAAGACCGCAAGCGTGGTGCTGAACGTCGCCTTTGGCGAGCCGACGATCGCCGTCGACACGCATATCTTTCGCGTCGCCAACCGTACCGGCCTCGCCGCCGGCAAGACGCCGCTCCAGGTCGAGATGGCGCTCGAAAAACGCACGCCGCCCGCATACAAAGCCAATGCGCATCATTGGCTGATCCTGCACGGGCGCTATGTCTGCAAAGCGCGCAAGCCCGAATGCCCGGACTGCGTCGTCGCCGATCTATGCCATTACCAAGCCAAGACCGGACCGGCTGAACTGATCGCCGCGCGCGCCTCCGCCGCGGCGCCTGAAGTCTTGGCCGACCCGCCGCCCGCCCGGCATGGGCGCGGTGCGGCAGCGCCAAGAAGCGCGGTCAGCCCACGGCGCGGGCGGCTGCCGCGTCCGGCGTGACCTCCGCCCAATTCGCCGGCCGCCTGCGCCTGGATGTCGCCGGAGATCTGGCCGCCGCACTCGATCTCGATCTGGCCGTAGCGAATTGTCCCGGAAACCCGCCCGGTCGCCTTGATCAGCAGCCGCTTGCGGACGGTGAGATTGCCCTCGAAGCGGCCGCGCACTTCGGCCTCCTCGATTGCGGCGGAGCCCTTGAACAGGCCGCCCTCGGCGATGTCGACATCGCGGCAGTTGGTCAAATTGGCCTCGACGCTGCCCTCGATGAACAGCTTGTCGCAAGAATTGATCTCGCCCGAGAGCGTGATCTCCCGGCCGACGCTGAGCCGGCGCATTTCGCCGTCCGGCTTGGGCTGATTGGTCAGGTCCATCGGCCGGCGCAGCGGATCGCCGGGGCGGGGCGGCTCGCCGGCGCGCGCCAGATCCGGCGCGCGCGGCGGCATGGCCGCCGGCGGCCTGACCGGGGAGGTTACGGGCGCTCCGACCGGCCGGGCCGGCTTCATCGGAATGCCCAGATCGTCGGACGACTTTGCCATTTTACGGTCCTCTGTCTCGCTTCGCCTGCGGCTGAACATGGGTCGGACACCCGATCGAGATGGTTCCGGGAAGATTTACGCGGTGGAGCAGGCCGCCGGTTGCGGCGGGGCCCCCGGCAACATTTCGAAGACATGCACCATAAAGGCTGTGGCGACGACTGGCGCCACCAGGTTGACGCGCGGCAGCGCGAACAAACCGGCGATCACCGCGCCGCCAAGAGTGATGCGGCCGGCGAACCGGTTGCGCATCGCCCTCGCCGCTGCTGCGTCGAGCCGTCTGAGTGCGACCACTTCGAAATACCCCCGCCTGCGAAGATATCCGTTCAGCGCCGGGAAGAGAACGAGATTTATCCTAAAACCCGCACATAAAGCGGCAGCGCCGATGGGTCCGGCCTTGCCGAGCCCGTGGACGCAAAAAATCATCGGCAATGTGAAGCGGTTCACACGCCTTCGGACGCACGGCGCGATATTTAAGTGGCTCCGCCCCGGCTGCGGCCGGGAGCGCATGCGCTATGGAGGGCGCCATGCTGAGAACCAACTTGTGGAATAAGAGCGTACCGCGGGTCGAACTCGACCAACGGGCGCGCGACGCCCGCCTCCGGCTCGAGCAGCTCGAACGACTGCTGGCGCCGCGTGCTGCCGCTGCGCGTTCCTGGCTCAGGCGGGTCGTTTGTCTTTTTAGCTTCTCCTACGGCTCGCGAGGAGATCGAACCGCAAGGGCCGCTGAGCAATCGGCGGCCTTCCCGCACGCCCAAAATTCCTGATGTCTGGCTCGGGATGTGCGGATTCGTTCTGATCGCGCGTCAAGGGCTGCGCTCTACCCGCTCGAATTGACGACGGTTGAGCGGAGCGCAATCCCCGTGCGGCCGCGGCCGAGAGGCCGAATCGCGGTCAGGCGTCCCGGATAATGCGCTCGATGTCGCCTGACGCTAACCCCATAGACCTTCGCAACCTGCGCGGGCGTCATGCCGTATTTCACCCAGCTGCGGATGCGGGCGAATTGCGAGGCCGGGACCTCGGGCGTGATCCGTGGCTCGGCGCTGACCGGGGGTTCGACCGCCTCGCGGCGGGGCGATGCCGGCGATGAGATTCCCAGCACGCGCGGTTTGCGCGCGGGCGGGTCGGCCGGCGGGAGCGAGCCCGAAACCGTTGGCTCGGCGACTTGCAGTTTCGGTGTGAACAGCGCCTCGGCCGTTTGACGCGCACGCGCCACCCGCTCGCGGTCATCATCGCGAGGATTCGATTTTTCCCATCGGTTAAGCACGATTTACTCCGAGCACGGATTCGCTACTCGCGATATCGAAAGGCAATTCGTTAATTTTGGCAAGCTAGACTTAGGGGCGCGGGAACCTGTCTGCAAGCTCGCCCACCCAAGCCTTAAGCTCGATGCGAGACGATTATAAATCGCCATGAAACTCCCTCTCCCGCCCGACCGCTCCCTCTCCGCCCGCTTGCGGGGGAAGAGGGCCGGGGTGAGGTGGGCGGCGCCTCAGCGCCCGCGGCATCAGCAAGACCAATTCCCCCTCTCGCGCCGGGCGAAGCGATGCCACTTTCGCCTGCTATTCAGCTCTTGTTGGATCAGTACGAGCACCCCCGGGAGATTGTCGATCACGTCGCGGTTCCAGAAGCGGATCACCCGGTAGCTGCGGCGCGCGAGGTCGCTGCGTCCGGGCGGCATCTTGCTCTTGCTGCTCGGCATGCTGTCCGCCGTCGAGTTCGATCGCCAGCTTGCGCGCGGGGCAGGCGAAATCGACGATATACGGCCCGATCGGGTGCTGGCGGCGGAAATGGTGCTCGTTCAACATCTCGCGCATCGCCCCGCCAAAGCCGTTTTTCGGCATCGGTCGCAGCGCGCCTCAGCCTCCTTGCGACCCGCGTTCTTGATCTTACCGGCATCACTCGACGCAATCCTCCGACCCACCTCTCCCCTCTACCTCTAGGAGAAGAGCGCAGGCCCGCTCGGCACGGCAAATTCTCCCGCACCTGCGGCGGAGAGGGCAAACCCGCCCTAATTGTCCCTCTCCGCCCTCTGCGGGGGAGAGGGCCGGGGTGAGGTGGGCGCCCGCCGCCGGGTCAGCCGCCGGCGAGGCGGTCGAGCAGCGCTCGGGCTCGCGGCAGCTGCGCCTCGTAATAGGCGGCAAAGGGGGCATGCCCACCCTCCCGCATTGTCGCCAGCGCAACCTCGATCTGCTCGACGGCAGCGCGCGCCTTGGACGAGTCGCCAAGCCGTTCGGCGAGCACCATCAGGGCCACACCCTGATTGCCCGTGCTCGTCGCCCATTCCAGCGGCACCCGATCGCGCGTCCATTCCGTCAGCGCCGCGCGGTAGGCCGCCACCGCCTCCTCAAGACGCGCCGTCCCGCTCTCCCGCTCCCCGAGCGTCTGAAGCGCGTTGCCGAGGTTGTTCTGGGTCATCGCCCAGTCGAGCGGCGCCCGATCGCGCGTCCTATTCCGCCAGCGCCGCGCGGTGGGCCGCCACCGCCTCCTCAAGACGCGCCGTCCCGCTCTCCCGCTCCCCGAGCGTCCGAAGCGCGTTGCCGAGGTTGTTCTGGGTCATCGCCCATTGCAGCGGCGCCCGATCGCGCGTCTATTCCGCCAGCGCCGCGCGGTAGGCCGCCACCGCCTCCTCCAGCCGCGCCGTCCCGCTCTCCCGCTCGCCGAGCGTCGCAAGCGCGTTGCCGAGGTTGTTCTGGGTCACCGCCCAGTCGAGCGGCACCCGATCGCGCGCTCTTTTCCGCCAGCGCCGCGCGGTAGGCCGCCACCGCCTGTTCAAGTGCCTGGTTTTCGCCTGCTTGCTCGCCGATCGTCGACATCGCTAGCGCGAATGCGAACTGGACGTCGGCCATTCCCGAGGTGGACATTCCGGGCGGCGGTGAGCGCACAATCCGCTCCAGCCGGCGAGCGACGGGGCGCAGCGTTTCGACAAGGTATCTCCCCTGCTGATCGGTCACAGGGCTTACAGCGGCAAGGGCGATTGCCTGAAACTGCGCCGCGGCTGCTTCGCTGAAATCGTCCTTGAGGAGGCCAGCTTCGAAGCCGAAGGATTTCGGGGCGAAGCCCTGCGAACGGTCAGCAGAGAGAAAATGGAGGTTTAGGGTTTCGCCTTTTGGCGGTAGGACTTCGCCAAATACAAGTACATCCGCGCTACGCCGGGTCAGCCATTTCCGCCCTGTCTTCGCCACCGCGTCCTCGGCAGCAGGCCCGGCGCCGCGAATTCTTAGAATACGACACGTCTGCACGCCCTCGATCGCGTTCTGACCTTGGAACGCCCGCACGACAGCCTGAGTCAGCGTTCCACTGGCATCGTCGCGATCAAGCTTCGCAATGAGTATTCGGAATACATCTCTGGTGGGCTGCCGCTTCCGGAATGGCCAGCGATCGGCGATCCACTCCCGCCCGATGCAGGAGATTTCCGCTCCTTTCGGAAGCACGTCACCAAGGATTGCGTCGAAGACGCCCCGTAGATAGGCGGTGAGGGCCGCCGTCAATGCTGCGAGGATGATAGCCGTAAGGGCATTCTCGCGGAGCAAGCTCAGCACACAGCACGCCAGTGCGAAGTTATTCGAGCCTCGCTCGACTATCGCGCAGCGCGAGCGCCGGGACAAGGAAGCGGTGCCCACACCTCGCGCCAAAGGACGGTCCCGGCGTTCGTGCGACAACAAGGCGAACGCAATTTCGCCGCGCTTTGCCGTTATGATCCGTTCTCCAGGCCAAGGTGGAAGGCGCCGATGTTTGCCGTTTTTTGGATTTCCCGTTTATGCGAAATAAATTCCCGGTTCGGCTCAAATAATTCCCGATTAGGGCCGAAAAAATTCCCGGTTCCATGCCACGGGAATTCGGTGGTAAGCGATTGATTTGGCAAACTTTTGCTCTGAACATTTCGCGCACATTCGCGAATTCAACGGGAATAACCGGGAATTACGGGAATTACGGGAATTTCGTGCAACCCCTCCCGAGCCGTCCGGATCGGGGTTGCCGGGCGGCGCTCCGGCGGGGTTAAATCGGCGGGACGGACAGGATGGGGAGAGAGGCGATGAACGACGCGACACCGTGGGTCGATCCCGAGCTGTTGGCGGCGGGGGCATTGTTGCAGCGCAACGGCATGGTGGCGCCCGACCGCACCCAGGCGCCGCTCTCCGAGGTGCGCGCGGCGCAGGACCGCATCGGGGCGTTTCTCGGCGAGGGCTCGATCCCGCTGCGGCACGAGCGCGATCTGACCCTGCCCGGTCCGCACGGGCAGGTGCCGTGCCGGCTCTATCTGCCCGACGACGCCGAGCGCCCGCCCTTGCTGGTCTACGCGCATGGCGGCGGCTTTATGCAGGGCAGTCTACCCTCCTGGGACGCGATGCTGCGCGAACTGGTGCGCCAGTCGGGCGCCGCGGCACTGTCGGTCGACTACAAGCTCTCGCCCGAGCACCGCTTTCCGAAGGCGTTCGAGGAGATGGTGGCGGTGACCCGCCTCGCCGCGCGCGAGGGCGCCGGTCTCGGCATCGACCCGACCCGGCTCGCGGTCGGCGGCGATTCGGCCGGCGGCAATCTGGCGCTCGCCGCCGCCCTCGCCTTGCGCGACGAGGGCCTCAGCGCGCTGCGCTTCATGCTGCTGATCTACGGCGTCTATTCGGCCGACAGCGAAAGCCCGTCATGGCAGCGCTTTGGCAAGGGCGCCGGCCTGTCGCAGACCCAGATGCGCTGGATCTGGGAGACCTATCTCGAAAACCCGGCGCAGCAGAGCGACTGGCGCGCCGCGCCGATCCTCGGCAACCTCAAGGGGCTGCCGCCGGCACATCTGATCGTCGGCAGCCTCGATCCGCTGCTCGACGACAGCCACCGCATGGCCGCGGCATTGAAAGCCGCCGGGGTGCCCCACTCCTTGAACGTCTATGACGGCATCAACCACGGCTTTATCCGCTACGGCCGGCTGATCGCCACCTCGCGCCGGGCGCTCGGCGACTGCGCCGCGGCACTGCGGCAAGGCCTCGCCACACCCGGCTGAAACGCCGCCCGCGGAGAGGCCAGCCATGCCGACACGCCGCGCCCTGTTGATGTCGGCCCTCGCCGCGGCGGCGATCCGGCCGGGAGCGACGCTGGCGGCGGGCGAACCCAATGCGGCGGCGCCGACGGTGCTGCGATTGGTGCGGCGCACGCTCGAGGTCAACGGCAAGCCGGCCTCGGTCTACGGGATCCGCCAGCCCGACGGCACCGAGGGCATCACCACCCATGTCGGCGACCGGTTCCGGGTGCGCGTCGAAAACGAGATCGGCAAGCCGAGCCTGATCCATTGGCACGGGCTCGCCCCGCCCTGGCAGCAGGATGGCGTGCCCGGCGTCTCGGGGCCGCCGATCCCGGCCGGCGGCAGCGCCGATTATGACTTTCCGCTGGCCTTCGGCGGCACCTTCTGGATGCACTCGCACCAGGGATTGCAGGAGCAGCTGCTGCTCGACGCGCCGCTGATCATCCGCGATCAGCGCGACCGGCCGGGGCAGCAGGAAATCGTGCTGATGCTCAACGATTTCAGCTTTACCCCGCCCGAGGAAATCTTTGCCAATTTGAAAAAAGGCAGCAGCATGCCGGGGATGGGGAGCGCCGCCATGCCGGGCATGGCGAGCGGCGGCACGCCGATGCCGGCCAGCATGAAGGGCATGGGCGCCATGAAGGGCATGGCCGGGATGGCGCCGGCCGAAGCGTCGGAGGGACCGGACCTCAACGACGTCAAATACGACGCGTTTCTCGCCAACGACCGCACCCTGGCCGACCCCGAGGTGGTCAAGGTCGAGCCCGGCGCGCCGGTTTTGTTGCGGGTCATCAACGGCTCGTCGATGAGCGCCTACCATTTCGATCTCGGCCGGCTCGACGGAAGGCTGATCGCGGTCGACGGAACCCTGGTCGAGCCGATCATGGGTCGGCGGTTTCCGATCAACGTCGCGCAGCGGCTCGACATCGTGCTGACAATCCCGCGCGCCACCGCGGCCTATCCCTTGCTCGCGACCGTCGAGGGCGAGCGCAACCGCACCGGCATCGTGCTCGCCGCCGGCAAGGCGCCGATCGCCCGCATCCCGGCACAAGCAGCGATGGCAGCGCCGCCGATCACGATGGAATTGGAGAAGCGACTGCGCGCTGCCGAGCCGCTCAAGCCGCGCAAGCCCGACCGGGTCCACAACATCGACCTGACCGGCGAGATGTCGAAATACATCTGGTCGATCAACGGCGTCGCCTGGAACCCGCAAGTGCCGCCGCTGCCGATCGCCAAGGGCGAACGCGTGGCGCTGGTCATGACCAACTCGACCGGGATGCCGCATCCGATGCACCTGCACGGGCATCGGTTCCAGGTCGTCGAGATCGCCGGCATGCCGCTGGCGGGCGCGGTGCGCGACACCGTCAGGGTGCCGCCGGGCCAGCGCGTGGTCGTCGTCTTCGACGCCGACAACCCCGGCACCTGGGCCTTTCACTGCCACATGCTCTACCATATGGAAGCGGGCATGTTTCAGACCTTCCGCTACGTCTGACGCCGACGACGGCACCGTCCGCAGCCACAGGAGGAAAGCCATGCCGCTGCCGCAAGTCAGGCGGGGCGCGGCAGCTTTACCCTCGCCACCAGGATTGCGGACAAACTGAACCAAAGCGCGGCGATTGCGAACGCCAGCGCATAGGCGAAGCGCGCCGAGACCGCCAGCCTGGCGCCGGTGATGATCCAGCCGGTCAAGGCCGGCCCGAGGATTTGCGGCAATACCAGCGCCACGTGCCAGATGCCCATGTCCTTGCCGGCGGTCTCGCTGCGCGGCAACACCTTCAGCGCCAGCGCCCAGTCGACCGCCTGATAGGCGCCCCAGCCGGCGAAATAGACGAGAAAGACCGGCGCCGCCAGGCCGACATGCGGATTGAAGGCGATCAGCACATAAGCGAGCGCCGCCAGCAGCCATCATCCAGCTGGTGGCCTTGACGATGGCGACGATCCCATAGCGGTCGGCGAGCCGCGCGGCGACCAGGCTCGCCGGGATCCCCAGCATTGCGCCGAGGCCGAGCAGCATCGGCAGAACCTTGCCGGGCTCGGCCACGCCGATGACGTCATGGAGATAGTATAAGAGAAAGGTCATGACCGACCACACGCGAGCGAGATTGGCGAAGAGCCGGGTGATCAGCACCCGATAGAAATTGCGGTGCGCGCCGGGGCTGAGCCAGAACGAGCGCAGGAACGGCCCGAGTTCGAACGGGCGGCCGGCGCCGGCGGTCGCCGGCGGTTCGTGCACGCCTCTCAGGGTCAGCCCCAGGCAGGCGAGGTTGACGGCGACGAGCGCGGCGATCGAAGCGCCGGGCCGGCCGTGAACATAGAGCACGACGGCAATCCCGTTGCCGGTGAAGGTGCCGAGTATGCTCATGATGTTCATCCAGGCGCTGGCGGAGGCCTGATCGTCTTCGGGCACGACATCGGGAATGAGGCCGGCGTAGGGACCGCACGCCCAGTTCCACCAAAACTGCAAATTCAGGATGGCGAGTAAGTAAAGAAAGACGCTGCTGCCCGGGCCGAACGGCACGAGGAATGCCAAGCCGACACAAGTACCGATCATGCCGGTGATCAAAAACGGGCGACGCCGGCCCTTCATGCCGCGCGCCCGGTCTGACAACGCGCCCGCCAACGGCGCCATGATCAGCGCCATCAGGGCGCCGATTGCCAGGATCGAGCCGGCGATGCCCTCCTTTGCGGCAGCGTCGGGTCCGAGGATCGACGCGACCTGGTCCGGCACGATGACCGGCACCACGGTCAGCCAATTGGCGAACAGCGCGAACCACAGCAGCGACACCGTGATCTGGCCCGACAGCGGCAGCCGGCCGGCTCCCCGGCGGAACGCCGGTTGTTGCCGCGCCGGAGCGGCAGCGGCCCCGGACCCGTCGATCATGTTCCCTCCCCCGCGCAAGCCTCGGCACAGGATGCCCCATTCCTCAACATCTGTGAAACATCCTGGCGCGCGGTCGCCGAGTCGGGGCAAGCTTTCGCTTTGATCCGAATCGGAGAGCAGGCGATGAAGGCGGTGGTGTGCGAGGCGTTCGGCGGTCCCGAGGTGCTGGCGCTGCGCGAGGTGCCCGACCCGCCGCCGCCGGGCCCGGGCGAAGTGCAAGTACGGGTCCGGGCGCGCGGCGTCCAATATGTCGACGTATTGATGTTGGCCGGGAAGTATCAGTTCCGTCCCGAACCCCCTTTCGTGCCCGGCAACGAGGGGGCGGGAGAAGTCGTCGCGGTGGGGCCCGATGTGACCCGGTTCAAAATCGGCGATCCGGTGATGAGCCGGCAGCGGCTCGGCGCCTTCGCCGAGTTGGGCAATGCCAAGGCCGTGGATTGCGACCCGGTGCCGGCGGGGCTGAGCCTCGACGAGGCAGCGGTGTTTCGCGGCGCCTACACCACTGCCTATCATGCGCTATTGCAGCGCGGCCGGCTCAAAGCGGGCGACCGGGTGCTGATCCATGGCGCCGCCGGCGGGATCGGCCTGCCGGCGATCCAGATCGCCAAGCTTTACGGCGCCGAGGTCATCGCCACCGCCAGCACCGACGAAAAACGCGCGGTTTGCCTCGCCGAGGGCGCCGACCATGCGATCCCCTATCATGGCGGTTTTCGCGACAAGGTCATGGAGCTGACCCAAGGCCGCGGCGTCGACATCATCTACGATCCGGTCAACGGCCCGACATTCGAGGAATCCTTGCGCTGCCTCGCCTGGAGCGGGCGCATCCTGATCCTCGGCTTTCTCGGCGGGCCGCCGGCGCTGGCCCGCACCAACTACTTGTTGATCAAGGGAATCGAGGCGATCGGCGTGCGCATCGGCGGTCTGAACGAGAACCACCCGGAAATCGCCGCCGCCAACACCAGGGCGCTGCTCGAACTCGCCGCGCAGGGCAAGCTCAAACCCCGCATCTGGCGCCGCTATCCCTTGGCCCAGGCGGCCGACGCGGTGCAGGCGCTGATCGATCGCGCGGTCATCGGCAAGGCGGTGCTCGTCGGCTGACCGGCCGGCAGCGGGCGAAGCCGCCGCGCCCCCTCCTCTTAGACGGACGGGGGCGACCGAAGGACGGGAGCATACCGTCCTGGGGCGAGGATGCCCTCCGGATCGAGCGCCGATTTTACCGCGGCGACCATTTCCCAGCAGGGCGCCGCGGAATCAGTCAGCCAATTCATAGAACCGATGCCCAAGCGGTATGGCAGAAAGCCCTCTCTCCGACCAGCCTCCAGGAGCGCCTGATAGCACGATTGGGCATTGGCGATCTGCTTCGGGTCCCGGCGATCGAACAGCAGCGGCACCGAACTGTCGAAGCATCGGTCGGACAAACTGGTCAGCGTGATCAGCGGTTCGATCCGATGGGAAGCGCAGATATCGGCCACCATGCCGACATACCGCCGGACCCGGTTGGGGTTCATCGGGACAAGAGGAGGGTACCAGATCAGCCCACAGCCGTCACGCGCCGGATCCATCTCGCCGCCGAGGTCAGGCAGTCGCGACGCTCTCCAATAAGCTAGCGGCAGAGCAATCCGGCTGGGCTTGCCCATGATCAATTGCATCGCTGCATCAAGCGCTCCTGCCCTTCGCGCGAGGCGACCGCGGCGCAAATGCGGAATGCGGTGGAGCAAGCGGTTTAGACGCGCGACGCGACCGGGACTGAGGAAAACCAGACTGCTCACCGCCGGCCCAAGGAGCCTGCGGACAGTGCGACGCGCCGCTTTGACGATTTCGGCCTCGCCGTAAAGCGCCCCCAACCCGGTCCAAGCGGTCATCCGATATTCTTTGGCCAGCCTGGCAATGAATTCGGCCGGAAGTATCCCGTCCGGACCGATTTCGGATTGGGGGTAGGGTTCCATCATGGCTAGCATGCGCCGCGTGTTCATCAGGTTGATCGAGCCGGTTACGCCGCCCAAGCTCTTCAGCACCCGCTGGACCGCGCCAACTGCCGGCTCGAGACCGGTATCCTGCCCCACCCCGAAAAAGAACGCCTCGGTCCGCTCGGGTCGCGCGGCAAGGGCGATCGTCATCCGGGTGACGACGGCAAAGTTGCCTTGGGCGAAAAGTCCGTCGAGATACGGGCCGACGCCCCATTTGAAGGCCTGATCGACCCCTGCGCCGCCCAACTCGCTTAGGGCCGACCGGTAGATGCGGCCGTTTGGCAGGACCGCCTCAAGGGCAGTGACAGCGGCGAAATGATCGGCATAAGGGGTGATCCCGTAGCCACGCTCCAGCGCGTTGCCGACCAAGCTGCAATCGGGCCCGGCTCCGGTCACGGGAACCAGAAAGGGGAACGCGTTGCGGGCGAGATAGTCGTGCAGTCCTTGCTGGGTGACGCCGGGCTCGACTGTCACCAAACCCAATTCGGCATCCATTCCGACGATCCGGTCGAGGCCGGACAGGTCGAGGACGACGCAGCCGTCGGTCACCGGCAGAGAGCTGCCGTATCCCCAGTTATGGCCGGTGCTGATCGGGTAAAGCGGGATGCCGTGGCGCCTAGCGATGTCGACGATGCCGACGATCTCCTCCACATCGCGCGGAAGCAGAGCCGCCGGGATCGCACGCTCGACGCCGGTCGTACAGATGCCGTAGCGCTGCTGTGCCAACGCGCCTTCGAGCACGCCCGCCGGACCGATCCGGGCGCGCCACTCCCGCATCGCCAGAGGCAGTTTTTCGGTATCCATTCGGCGCTCAATCGGCCGTTACCGTGATCGTCGGATAATTTTACATCAGCCAGCGCCCACTTGGCTTGCGGAGGCGGGCAGGGCGATCGGACAGATGTCCGAGCGAGATCACGCCAACATTGAATACGACAATGCTAATAAACGGTTAGAAGGGCTGCTGCGGCGAAACGCCACACTCCTGACGGCACCTTTGTCTGTGGCGTCACCTGCAAGAAAAGCCGACAACGGCGGTGCCGATTACCCTCCGCTACGCCCGTGCCGCCGCGCCCAAGCTCCGAAAGCCAACAAAGCCGTTCCCAGCAGCGCCAGCGAGGCCGGCTCCGGCACGGGTGCAGTGCGCGCCGGGTCGCTGCTGGCGAGACCGACGATGTCGGTTCCGCTGACGCTCCATGCCGTAGCGCCTCCGTGGGCAAAACTATTGGTCAGCCGAATGTCCGGCGTATCAGGTAGCGGATCGTTATTCGGATCTAAGGTGAAGAAATTGGTATTCAATGCCGCAGTCCAAGCACCGACATCACTCGCATCAACCGAAAGATAACTTTGGGCAGTACCGTCGGTAGTGACGGGATTAACTGGCGTTACAATCGTTGTCGTAGTATCAGCAGCGCCGTTAGCCCCGTAGACAAAGTCGAGCTGCGCCAGGAACGTACAGGTTGCGGTATTTCCCCCAGCACAGGTGAAACCGGTGTATTGATTTTGGGCGGTCCGCTTTGCGAGAATTCGCGGCGCTGGCCAACTGGGTGCTGTAGTTCTGATTGCTGCCGGTGAAGCCATAAAGATCAAGTACGCCGCCGGAGGCTAACGATGGGTTACCGACCGTATTGAGGTGCACCCCATAAAAGATACCCAAAATCTGCTCACCGCCGTTCTGACCGTTGGTGAAGTAAAATGGTCCGCCGCCGGTAACATCCGAGCCAACTGGACTCTGGATAGTGCCTCCCTGGATTGAGGCAACTTCCACAATTCCCCAGTTCCCTTCGGTCCCACTGGCGTTTACTGCCGGGTATGGGCTGGCGTTGTGCGGGCCGGTGATATCGTTGTTCCCGGCGATCTGCTCGGCATCGTCGAGATGGATGTAGATAGGCCCGCTCGGCGGACCAGGGAAAGGGGTCGCACTGGCCAATCCGCTTGCGGCAAGCCAGGCGGTAATCAATGCCGTCCCTGCCGCCAGATGCTGTCTCATTCTCGTCTCCTGGAAAACGGCATTTACCATTCTGCGAAGTGCGAAGCATGTTTCGTGCCACCAATGACCCCAAACCGAAAATATTATTGTCTTCAATTATTTGATGGATTCGTCTCGGCAAGGACCCACCGCCGTCAAGAGCGATTTGTAAATTTTCCCGACGGTTCATCGCGCAGATTCCCCAATCGAGTCAAGATTGGCCGATCGCGCATGCACCGCGCCGGGCTTTCCTGGCATCGTCCGGAACAGCAGCGACAGGAGGTGGGCTTCTCTCTGAACGCCCACCGGTAAATGCTCGTCTTCGATCCATTGGGCAGCGTTCGCGGTCGCGCGCGGCGGTGTCCGCGGTGGGATCCAATAAATCTGATAGATCGGAAGCAGCCTCGACCGCGTCGCGTGGACGCCTACCGGGAGCGTTTCGCGCAGTGCCCCACACAGCTCGTCGAAGCTCCAGGAGGCACACAGCGAGTTGCGGGAATCGTCGCAAAAGGCCGGGCTCGCACCGGGTGTAAAAATTTCCGGCACATCCTCGACGGTGCGTTGCCGGCGCGGCCGAACATGATCGAAAATCCACAGCAGCGGGTGCTCGCTCTCGATCGCAGTGGCGGTCTCACGCAAGCAGGCCAAAAGGTCGTCGCGGGTCGTCAGGTGATGCAGCGAGAAGATGCTGGTGACGAGATCCGCCCCCGCCGGGACCACCTTGCGGAATTCTCGCATGTCGCCATGCAGCAGACGCACCCGGCCGTCGAGACCGGCGCGGGCCAGATGGCGCCGCCCGATGCGTACCATCTCCTCGGCAAAGTCGAGCCCGACGATTTTCAGATCCGGCCGATGCGCTGCGAGATAGGCGAGAAATCGTCCGGTGCCGCAGCCGAGGTCGACGATCTGCGCGCCGTGGGGCGCCAAGCGGTGGATCGCCAGCGCGTTGAAACGATAGATCGGCAACAGACTCAAGCCCCCCTGTTCGTCGAAGCCCGCGATGCTCTCCGCGGAGGCCATCGCGGCGGTCGGTTCGGGGGTTCGCGCCAAGGTCCGAGGAAGGGTCGCTTCTCGCAGCATCAGCCGAAGCATCCGCACGCCCGATCCAGGCCCCGGCCGTGCCCCGTTTGGTTGTCTCGACGCCGTGGGCAGGGCTTTTCCCTCCAAAATGACCGAGCGCAAATCTAGATTGGCCGTCGCTCTTCGGATAGGAAAACAATGAAAGGTCTCCGGAGCCTTACTCCCGCATTGGGTTTATCGCGGGGGCGGCTCGTGCTGCTCTGTCAGCTGTTGGCGACGGCTGCGACATTGGGCTGGGTTCCCGGCAACCCGGCAAAGCTGATGACGATGCTTGTCATCTGGGGCCTCGGTTTCGGCCGCATCCGGGCGGCCGAGCTGTTGGCGATGGGCGCCGTCAACCTGCTCTTCGTCCTGATGAATTCGGCGGCGTTGAAGCGGGGCATCTTCGGCTTCGACCATCCCGACTTTCTCGGGATGCCGGTCTACGAATATCTGATGTGGGGATTTTACACGCTCCACACGATACGGTTTCTTGACGGCGAGGGGCCTCGCGGCGGGCTGATCCCCGTTTTGGCCGCGGCCGCGGCTTTCGCCCTGCCATTTGCCCTGATTGCCGATCCGGCGCTGCTGCTCGCCGCCTCGGCGGTCGTGCTCGCCGGTTGCATCGTTATGTTTCACGAGCCGATGGACTTGGCTTATGCCGGCTACATGGCGGCTCTAGGGGCGCTGATCGAATATGTCGGGGTGGGCGACCGGGCAATGGCATTATCCCGGCAGGCATTACGGCGGCGTGCCGCTGTGGTTTCTGACGATGTGGGCCGGGGTCGGCTTGTTTACGCGGCGCCTGATCCTGCCGCTGCTGCGGCGGTCGCGGAGGGCGAGCCGGAACATGAAATCCGCTTGCGGCTCAGCAGGTGCAGCTGTCGCCGGAATGTCGTCGAGGCTGGCTGTCGGTCGGCAAACCTGATCAGCCATGTGCCAAGGCGGCTCCCCGGCATTCGCCGTCCGGTATCGGTGATGATCTCCCCGAGTTCGGGATGGCAGTCTTTGATGCTCGCGATGAGGTGGGTCAGCACCGCCCAGCCAGGCTGCCGCAGCCCGTGATGCTCGACCGGGTCGCCGAGCGGATGGAACTCGATGCCCAGCCGCCGAGCAATCGCAACAGCGCCGGCTCCATCATGGCGACGATATGGGTGATCTCGCCAAACGCGCTCATCATCACGACTGCTTGTATAAGTCCAAAGGTCAGGAGCTGAAGCGCCGGCCCGCGGCCGCCGCCAGAGATCGGCGCACGGCCCGGTCCCCTGTTCCAGCCCTCCTCGAGCTGCCTCCGAAACGCCTTGGCGACGGCAAACCGAGAGACTTCGGCGGTGGTCTCGAGCGGTAGACCAATCCTGTGTCGCTCCGCCCCGATCAGCCTGAAGACCGGCAAGATCCTTGCCAACGTGCGGCAGGATCAGCCGGACTGTGCCCACCGCCGAACCAGTAGCGCGATCCAGCAGAAGCGAGTGCAGCGACCGAGAGTCCTCGCAGTCCCGCTCGCGGCCGTCGGGATACTCGGCGGCATTCTCGAAACCGCGCTCGAGGCAATAGACCTGAAACCGAAGACGAAACGCTCGGTCGAGCATTTCTTCCGAATTCGCGCAAACAACGCTCAGATAATTCCTAAACATATCTACGGTTTTTTGCTTAATCTTTAGAGTGCCGGGATTCCCAATGCCGGGTTTTACCAACTCCAAGCTGGACATATCGGATCCCCACTCACGGACGCGGATCGAGGATGGGGATCGCTCTCGAGGGGGGTGAAGGTTGGTCATGCCGACGGGGCGGAGGTAATCTGCGGCGGTCCAGCCGTACCCGTGCACCGGCGAGAGTTGCACAAAAGCCGGTCCCTATTACTGATGATCGTGGCTTGTATGATATCCGGTGCTGACAGTCTCGTTATTTTAAATATTCGTGACATTCTTTCCTCCAACGCTCGTTGATTTTACCGCTTATACCTTTGCCTCATCAAAATGAATACATGATTCATTTCAAGATTGAGGCAAAGACCCGCTGCCTCCGAGGGCCATGAGCGGTCTAGGTTAGCAACCTTGAGTTTCTCCCAACTGCGCCAGCTTGTCAATTTTGCGCATTATGTCAAAGATCAGGCAAGCGGCTCCGTTGCGCCTGCTTCTTTAGCGAGACGAGATTGACAATTCGCTAATAGCTTGCTTCAGTCAGCCTTTCCTGTCGAATGGACGCCACGAAGTGGACGCCTCCAAACGGAAGCCGGCCTGCTTGGCCTAGCCACGCATGCGGCTCGGGCACCTGGGATGGCAAGCGCGCCGGACGTCAGAACCTGAAATTTGCCAGCGTCGCCGTCACGCACCCGCCCCGCTTCCTGTCAAAAGCGTGTTCAAAAGAAATTTCTTTGCCGTGAAGGTCTCGTATGCCCTGTCGGTTTTATGCGTCCGCGGGCCGCGGTGCCCTTTTTTGGAACGGGCCAGGCGCCGCCTTCGGGCGCCGCTTTTTGTGCCTGCTCAGGCTTCGGCCGGTCGAGGCGATCGCAAACGCCCTCTCGCCAATTGAGGCGGCGGCAAAATCCGTCCCCCGATCGTCGTGCAAGGAAATTCGCCAGGATCGCTGACGGCGCCGCTAGCTCGGGTGGCAATCGAGACCGAGCAGGGCGCCCGCGTCGTGCCCGTGCCGATGCACTTGACCATGCCCGGTGCGGTGCCTTGGCGCGAGCGATCCGGTAAAAGCGTTCGGTTTAGTATCGGGTCGCCGGCGATCTTCCGGCAGATGTCGCGGATCGCCCGTCCCGGCCAGGTGAGCAGGAATTCCGGTTCGTGCTGTGCGGAAATATCGTGGCCAACCGTGACCGCCGCCTGGAACTCTTGCCGCAGCCACAGGACCAAGGCCTCCATCGCCGGCCTTGACACCTGGCCAATCATCACCCTCTCGCAGTAGGGGCGCCGATCGGGGCCCCTACTTTTCCTTCGCTACTCCGCCGATGAAATCACGCGCCTCTCCGACGCCGCGCGATGCTGAAGCCCAGCAAACCTACCCCGATAATCGCTAAAGTCGTAGGTTCAGGTTCCAAGATCGGGGTTTCGGAATAGTGCTGACCTATTGCTGTTATATTGGCAGTGCCAACAGTGTTGGCCGGCACTTCGACGAGGATGTCCTTGAGAACATCCAAGCCGGCTACTGGCGTAAAATTTACCGTGTCGTTTGTTGTTGGCAAGATCACAGTCAAGGTGCCCCCGGGCGTCAGGGTTTCGTCAACTCGCGCTGTTCCGCCGCCGGTCGTGCCGCCCGCGACTACAAGGTCGGCATCCTCAATTAGAGGTGGGTTGGGGGCGGTCACCGAGTAACCCAAGCTGACGTCGACAAAAGAGAGCATCGGATTTGGCACGTTGTTGTCGATTTCGATGGCACCGGACGAAAATAACAGACCAGGCCCAACTAGGGTAAGTTGGGGGGAGACGTTGAACTCAGCCGGCGTCACCGCGCTACCCGAGCCGCCACCGGTGCTAGTAAAAGTGAAGTTGGAGAAGCTCTTGTCACCCACAGTGCAGGAAAACCCATCGGGCGCGGTACCTCCCTCAGCCATCGTAAGATAGGTGGAGATTGACCCACCCACACACGATCCTGCAAAGGCCGCGCCCGATACGGCGGTTGCCGCAATCAATCCAAGTAATGCGGCCCTAATCGGCATAGCTCTCACAACGTCCTCCATGGACAAGGTACGGCGATTCACGCGCGGCCCTTCATGTCACCCCCTAGCGCAGCAACATCCGTGCCAAAGTTGCAACCAATTGGATTCTCGTAAGAATCATCATAAATGCAACAGACTATGTAAGGAATCCCGACGCCCTACTCAGCAGGGCCTGGACCTGGGTAAAAAACAAAAACAGCCCAAATCCCCAATAAATCAACCGTTTGTGAGAGTGCTACCCATGTGGCTAGCTTGCGTCGACCCTTCTGAAACAGACTAAGTGTGTAAAGTCTTCCGACACCTCATGAACCGCCTGCTAAGTGCATAGGGGCATTCAGACGGTATGATGGCAGCCGCGAGGGTCGGAGTCAGTGGTCGGAGTCAGCCCCGGTGTCCGACAATTATCCGACTGTGCCTGAGCGCTAGCTGCTGACACGCCTCAGTCAAATCGTGCAGCGGGCTTGCATTGTTTCACGGAGAGGAAGATGAGGGGTGTAAAGCCCTCCGACATCATCAGCGTCCTCCCGCGAGGATCTCCCATTGAAGCTATGTCGAATGGCGTGCCGAGAATCGGCCTCGGGCGCGACACAACGATCCTGATATTCTCTCAGTGGCCGAGCGCACGGCGGCGCTCGGCCTGACCGGATACCCGGCATCTATCCTCACTGGCAAGGTGCAGTTACCTGAACCGTCAGGGGTAGCGTTGCCGTTGCATACCCCGGAGCTGAGGCAGTGATGGTCATAGCCTGGGAGCCCTGCGAAATTGGGCTGACCCAGGCCGTCTCCAAATCTGCTCCGGAGACGCTGAAATTTGCGTTGGTCACCGAGAACGTGACGCTAGGAACGGGAGCTCCATTCGAGGTGGCAGTGAGCGTATCGACGACGGTTCCGGCAACCACGTTATCCGGCACCGGACTGACCCCGCTGTTGACGGTGATCGTCATTGTCGGAAGAGGAGGCGGAGGGGGCGGAGGGGGGGTGGTCACCGGGACGGTTATATAGGCCGAGAAGGAGCCGCCGGCCTCATTGGCAACGATCTGCGGCGTGTAGGTTGTTGCAGTCGCACCTGCCGAGCCAATTATGAGGTTTGACGGCAGCACTGTGCTCGAGAGCGCGAAATATGGAGTGTACTGCTCCGTCCCGATACTGACGGTTCCCGTAAATGGGTTGCCGTCCGATGTAGTCACCTGGATCGGGCACAGGACCGCACCTGGAATTGCCGTGGCTGTGTTAAGTGGCGCCACCGGGCTACAGGAAAGTCCTGTGGGCGTTTGACCAACAGGCGCCACGGGGACCACGATTGAAACCGCTACCAACCCCGCGGTGAGCGTCACATCATAATTGCCAACCGACAAGAACGTGCCGAGCAACAATCCTCTATTGCTGAGGAGCGAGAAGTCGGAGGCGTTCGGCCCGGATAAAGTGATTGGTCCGGTATATGAGGATCCGCTGGAGGTCGTGACTGCAATGGGGCAGACTACCCGTCCTGGCAAAGCAGTGTTCGAGTTGAATGCCGCGATCGGCGCGCAGGAGATTGCAGTTGGAGTCTGCGCGAATACTGGAACAGAACCCGAGACCGCCAGAAGAGCGGCGAAGACACTCGATATTACTAGACGCATCAGAACCTCCCTTGATTCGAAACACTCGCAGCCAGAGACCACGCATTAACAATCTCGGCTATGCGCGCGCGAGGGTGTCGGGACGACCGTCATTGGCCGCGCTCCCGCTGCGATCGTGCGGTGGCGGAGGAAGGCACACCGGCTAGTGCACCACTCTCCCGGCCAGGGTTAACACCATTGGCTGCACAGACAGGTACTCGCTGTAGGGACGATCTCGTGTCCCGTCTTGTCGCAGGCGCGGGTGGTTACGACATCGACATACTCGTAGTGGTTACGGAGATGACGTCTGGTTACTCGTACATGTCGAAATCACCAGCGTCATCGAGTTCGATCTCGTTACGTGGGTTACCGCTACGGGAATTATGCTCCCCCGAATATTTAGTCAACCTCGATTAGCGCGATTTTGTCCGATATTCAATCCAACGTTTGGCACGCGTTTGTCAACAGCGATGCGCGAGAAGCACCCGCTGGACAAAAAATGTTCATATGAGAAATCGGACCAGAGCAAACCAATGTCACTGTGCGTCACCGCCAGCCTGAGCCCGGTCATTGGCGGTTCTCCATCACTGGCTCGCCATGAGGGTGATTGCGGCGGCGGCCTGTTCTTTAGCCGCCAACAATACCGAGATTAAGGCGTACATGTCATAGGCACGTCCGCACTCGGGTCATACTGACGTCAATTCTTGGTCGGCCACGTTGCGGTCCATCCTTCGCGCGATCCGGGTCGGATGATGCGTATGAGGAGTCCGACTAGAGCTCCCTTTGGCACCCACCCGAAGCGGCTGTCGGCGGCATGGTCCTATCGGTCCGCGATGGCGCCGACAGCAGAAAAGAGCCGGGCGACGGGTTCACGCGGTAGGCCGCGGGTGACGAAGACGAGGCGCGAACGCCGGTCGGCATCCGGCCAATCCTCGAGCTCGACCGGCGGATGGGCAACGTGTTGCACGGCATGAACGACGACCGGCCCGCGGCATTCTTCGACCGCGATAATGCCCTTGACGCGTAGCAGATCGGGGCCGCGCAGTGCCGTGAGCACCGTCATCGTCTGCTCGAAAGCCGGCCAGGACAGCGGCTTTTCAAAGATCAGCGAAAAACTCTGCAGCCCGTGCGTGTGTTCGGCATCACCGAGAGCGAAGCTGTGCGGCGCCGATCCCGGTTCGTCGAGCACAAAGGACGGGTCGATCGCGCCATTGGCGGCGATCTCGACCGGGGCCGTGGTGAGCGCCGCGATCCGTTCGATCAGCCGCCCGGTCGTGGTCGAGTCGGCGAGATCGGTCTTGGTCACGACAATGCGGTCGGCCAGCGCCACCTGCTTTCGCGCTTCGGGCATGCGCTCGATATTGCCGGCCGCCGGCGACCGCGTCGACGATCGTGACGAGGGCCTGCAGATGGAATTCGCGGCCGAGCGCGCGGTCGGTGGCAAAGGTCTGCAACACCGGCCCCGGATCGGCGAGGCCCGAGGTTTCGATGATCACCCGCGCGAAGCTCGGGACAGCGCCGCGGGTACGGTCGGCGAACAACGCGCGCAAGGTTTCCTGCAGATCGGTGCGGACGTTGCAGCACACGCAGCCATTGCCGAGCAGAACCGTAACGTCGCTGCTCGCGCGCAGCAATGCCTGGTCGATGCCGACCTCGCCAAACTCGTTGACGACGATCGCGGTGTTGGCGCCTTCGGGCTTGGCCAGCAAGGCGCGGATCAAGGTCGTCTTGCCCGAGCCGAGAAACCCGGTCACCGCGACGACCGGCAGCCGCGGGCCGCGCGCACGCCGCTGACGCCGCCCGAATAGCGGCGCGTCCTTGCCGCCGAACAGGGATTCCGGTCCCGTCTCAGAAATCCATTTCGAGCGTGTAAAGGCCGCCGACATGGCGATCCACCGTGTAGACGATCTGGCGCTCGTCGACGAACACGTCGTTGATCTGGATGGCCCCGCTCGGCGCGCGCGCCGGCGGTTCCGGTACGAAATAGCCGATCTCGGCCGGCTGATAGGGATTTGAGGTGTCGTAGGCGCGCAAGCCGCCGTTGAAATAAGTGGCGAGAACGACGCGGTCGGATTTCCACGCATTCGGCTTCGGCAGGTTCTCGTAAAGATTGTGCGCGCCATAGCGGGCGCCGCGCCGCATGTAGGTGTCGAGCGGCGGCAATGGGCAGGTGGCGATCGGCACCGGGTTGGTCTCGGAGCGCCCGTCGACGATCCAGACCAGCTTCGGCCAGTCGGCGCCCTCGGTGCGGGTGCACTCGTCGCTGACGATCAACAGGCCGCGGTCGAAGAACGGCACGACCGTGTGGGTAAAGCCGAAATAGGGCGGGTGATAGTCCCAGCGCGACACCATCTTCGGGTGCGCCTTGTCTGATATGTCGAGGATCACCAGCCCGCCGTCGATATAGCCGAGATAGGCGCGATCGGGGCGTTCCGGATAGACGTTGGTGTTGTGCGGGCGAAAGCCGGTGTCGGCGGCCTCGGGGTGGCGCACCGGCGGCGGCTCGCTGTCGCCCTCTCTGGTGCCGGGGAGCCACCAGCGCCCGACCTCGACCGGCTTAGACGGGTTCTTCACGTCAATGATCCGATAGAACTGGTCGTCGCGGGGATGGGTCGGCTGAAAATCGGGCGCGCCGGAGCTCATATGGATGTATTCGCCGTCGGCGAACCACAGCTGATGGACGCCGCGCGAGGTCGGGCCCGAGCAGTCGAAAAACGTGATCGAGCGCGGGTTTTCCGGCACCGAGATATCGAACAGCTCGAACCCGGCGGGCTGGAGGCCGGGCTGTGTCGTCTGATAGGCGACCGCCAGGATGTCGCCGACCGTCTCCAGCGAGTTCGAGCGCATATGCGATTGCGGCAGGTCGCGGCGGGCGACGATTTTTGGCGTGCGCGGATCGCTGACATCGACCGCGGTGAAGTTCTTCGGGGCGCTTTCATGGGCGAGCCACAGGATGCGGCGCCCGTCCTTGGCGATCTGGATCGACATGCCCTCGCCGATCCCGCCGAAGCCGTCGAGCTCATGGTGCGCCAGCTGGCGAAAATTCCAGATCGCGGTTTCGGCCATCTTGTCCACTCCTGAAGGGCTGATCGGATATTATGGCTCGCCCTGGTTCGGGGGAACAGGGCGCGGTTGAGCGCGGGGTCTTTGCGATGCCGAACAATGCGTTCAGGTGCCGGATCGCCGCCGCCGATCAGTTAGGCTCCGGGGTCAAGATCCAGCATCAGCCGCAAATTCTGCACCGCCGCGCCCGAGGCTCCTTTGCCGAGATTGTCGAGACGGGCGACAAGCACGGCGTGGCGGCGCAACTCGTTGGCCCAGACGTAGAGATCGAGCCGGTTGGTCCCATTGAGCGCCTCCGGTTCGAGCTTGCCATCCCCGTTGCCAACAGCGACCGTTACGTATTCCGAATCCTCGTAGAAGGCGCGCAGGGCCTCTCGTAAATCGGCGCCAGTGGGCCTCCCGGGCAGATCGTCGAGGTAGAGCGGCACCGAAACGAGCATGCCCTGGCGGAAATGCCCGACCGAGGGCATGAAGATCGGCCGCCGCGACAGCTCCGCGAAGCGCTCGATCTCCGGCACATGCTTGTGTTCGAAACCAAGTGCGTAAAGCTCGAAGGCTGGGCCGCCTTCACGATCATGGGCCTCGATCATCGATCTGCCGCCGCCGGAATAACCGCTGACAGCGCTGATCGTGATCGGGTAGTCGGGCGGGACGAGCCCCGCTTGGACGAGCGGGCGCAGCAGGCCGATGGCGCCGGTCGGGTAGCAACCGGGATTGGCGACTTTGCGCGACCGCGCGATCTGGCCGGGCTGATCGGGCGCCATTTCGGGAAAGCCGTAGGTCCATTCGGGATCGACCCGGTGCGCGGTGCTGGCGTCGAGCAATTTCGGCGCGTCGGCGCCCAGCGCCCCGGCCAGTGCGACCGCCTCGCGTGCGGCATCGTCCGGCAGGCACAGGACGACGAGGTCGCACGCCGCCATCATGTCCTGCCGAGCCGACGGATCCTTGCGCCGCGCCGCAGGGAGGCTGCGCAACCCTATCTCGGGCACCATTTCGAGCCGCTGTCGGATGCCGAGGCCGGTCGTGCCAGCCTCGCCGTCGATAAAGACGCTCGGTTGATTGTTCGCCATTGAAGCGCCCTGTAATGACAAGCGCGCTTACTAAACTAACTGGCGCCAGCCGTGAAATGGTTTCCATTCCCATCGGCGAATATGCTGCGCTATCGTGCGCAATTCGGGGGAGAGGAGTGAACTGCGATGGATGGAACGGGCGCGCCGCTGAAATGCCTAGCCGGGGTCAAGGTGCTCGACCTGACCCAGTTCGAAGCTGGCCCTTCCTGCACACGAGGCGCTCGCCTGGCTTGGCGCCGAAGTCGTCAAGGTCGAAAACCCGAAAGGCGGCGAGCCGGGCCGGACATCGTTTGCGGGACCTCCGAACAGCCCGGATTCCTATTATTTCTTCGAGTTCAACGCCAACAAGAAGTCGGTCACGGTCAATCTGAAATCCGAGCGCGGTCTGGCGCTGGTCAAGGACATGGCGCGTCGCGCCGATGTCATGATCGAGAACATGGCGCCCGGCACGATCGAGCGCATCGGGCTCGGCTATGACGCGATCCGCGCGATCAACCCCGGCATCATCTATGCCCAGGTCAAGGGGTTCGGCGAGGGTAGCCCATACGAAAAGAACCTCGCCTTCGATATGATCGCGCAGGCCGCGGGCGGCACGATGAGCATCACCGGAGAGCCTGGCGGGCCGCCGATCAGGCCCGGCGTTTCGCTCGGCGACACCGGCACTGGCATGCTGATGGCGATCAGCATTCTGGGCGCGCTCTACGAGCGCCGCGCCACCGGCCAGGGCAGGCGCCTCCAGGTGGCGATGCAGGATGCGATGCTGCACTACATCCGTTTCGCGTTTCAGACCCAAGCGGTCCTGGGTCGGGCCGCGCCCCGCAACAGCAATCGCAGCAACACCGCACCCTCGGGGATCTTCCTTTGCGCCCCAGGCGGTCCGAACGACTGGATTTATGTATTCGCCCGCCAGACGGACCACTGGCACCGGCTGCTCAAGCTACTCGGCCGCGAGGAGCTGATCGGCGACCCGCGCTACGAGACCGCGCAAGCCCGTGGCGAACGCATCGAGGAGGTCAACGCGATGGTCGCCGATTGGACAAAACGGCGCGACAAGCACGAGGCGATGCGCCTGATCGGCGGCGCCGGGGTGCCGGCGGGTGCCGTGCTCGACACGATGGAGCTGATGAACGAGCCGAGCTTTACCGAACGCGGCATCCTGCAGACGGCACAGCACCCGACCGGGCCGTTCAAGATGCCGAGCTGGCCGGTGCGCTTCGACGGCGCCCCACCAAAGCTCGAACCGGCGCCGCTTCTTGGCGAGCATTCGGCCGAGGTCTTTGGTGAATGGCTCGGCATGAGCGTCGCTGATATCGAGAAACTGCGCAAGGAAGGGGCGATCTGAGAAGTCGAGACCGGCGCAACCAACCATGGTCATGCCCGGACTCGTTCTGACTAGTTCCGGGCATCCACGGAGCGAGGACGGACCGCACGAGTGAGACGAAGGCGTGGATGGCCGGGACTAGCCCGGCCATGACGAAATGTAGGAGGAGACAGCAAGATGGCGGAACTCGCAGGCTACGAAATCCTGGCGAAATGCCTGAAGGCACAAGGCGTCAAGGATCTGTTCTACATCATGGGCGGGCCGATGCTGGATGCCGAAAGCACCTGCATCAAGGAGGGCATCCGCGCGATCGACACCCGCCACGAGCAGGGTGCGGCCTATATGGCGCAGGCCTATTCACGGGTGACGCAAGGGCCGGGCGTGTGCATGGCAGCGAGCGGACCCGCTACCCTCAATCTCGGCACCGGTCTCGCCAACGCGCTGATCGATTGCTGCCCGGTCGTCGCCTTTGGCGGGTCGAGCCCGATCAGCCAGTTCGGCCGCCAGGTCTTTCAGGAGATCGATCAGGTCGCGGCGTTGAAGGCGTGCGTCAAATACGCCGACCGGGTCCACAATCTGAAGCGCATCCCGCAACAGGTCAATTTTGCGTTTCAGAAGGCGCTGAACGGCAAGCCGGGCCCGGTCTATCTCGATTTCCCCGGCGACGTGCTCTACCTCAAGGTCGACGAGGCGGATGTCGATTGGAGCTATTGCGGCCGGCCGATCATCGAGGCGCGTCCCTATGCCGAGCCGAAGGCGATCAACGCGCTCGTCGACGCGATCAACAAGGCCAAACAGCCGATCATCTGCTCGGGCGGCGGGGTGTTGTGGTCGAAGGCGTGGAACGAGATGCGGGCCTTTGTCGAGAAGGCCGGGATCCCGTTCTACACGACCCCGCAAGGCCGCGGCGTGGTGCCGGACGACCACCCCTATTCCTATCTGACGATGCGCAACAGCGCGTTTCGCGACGCCGATCTGATCATCATCCTCGGCACGCGGATGAACTATGTGATCGGCCACGCCGCACCGCCGCGTTTCAACAAGGACGCGACGATCGCCCGGATCGAGATCGACCCCGAGGAGCTCGGCATGTCCGCGCGCAATGTCGACATCCCGGTCGTCGGCGACTGCAGATCGGTCCTGCAGCAGCTGATCGACGCGATCGACGGCAAGACCGCCGACCGCTTCCAGGGCTGGCGGCAGAAGCTGGCCGACGGCGAGGCGGCCAAGCGCACCGGCCCCGGCGGCAACTACCCGACCGACGGCGACATCCACCCGCTGCGGCTGTGCGAGGAGGTCAAGAACTTCATGAAGCGCGACGCGATCCTGTGCGTCGACGGGCAGGAGATCCTCAATTTCGGCCGCCAGTCGATCCCGACCTACACGCCGGGCCACCGGCTCAATTCGGGGCCGTTCGGCACGATGGGGGTGGGGCTGCCGTTTGCGGTCGGCGCCAAGGCGGCCAAGCCCGGGACCCAGGTCATCTGCCTGCACGGCGACGGCTCGTTCGGGCAGAACGCGATGGAGCTCGACACCGCGGTCCGCCACAAATTGCCGCTGCTGTGCGTCATCAGCCTGAACGGCGGCTGGACCGCCGACCCCGAAGGCAACAAGCCCGGCCGCTATCTCGGCTACACCCGCTACGACATCATGGCCCAAGGGCTCGGCTGCCATGGCGAATATGTCGAGCAGCCCGAGGACATCCGCCCGGCCCTGGAGCGCGCGCAGAAAAAGGTCGACGAGGGCATGGTGGCGCTGGTCAACGTCAAGACCGACTACCGCGCCCGCGCCACGACGGTCCAATTCTCGAGCCGCATGACCTGAGCCGCACCGGCGCACTCTGCGCGAATGGGGGCACCTTCGCGCTCCTATTCCTGCGGGAGAAAGTGAGGCGCCAACTGATCGCCTCTGCTTTACCTCGATGTTTATGTTGAGGCTCCCGTTAAGCGAAGGCGCGGCGGATGTTGCCCCAATCTTCGATCGCGTGCTCCTGGCCGGGGACGATCTGGATCGCGATTTCGCTGTAGCCGGCGGCGAAGAGCGCGGCGATCCGGTCTTTGATTTCCTTTTCGGTCCCGGTGATCGTCGTCAGGCGGATCAGCTCGGCGGTGACGAACGGCCGCTCCTCGGGCTTGACGAACATCAGATGGCCGCGGTGGTTTTCGAGATAGTGCGCGCCTTGCGGCCGGAAATCGCGCGCCAGCTCGACATATGCCGGCGACCGTCTCGGCGATCGCAGCCGGGACCGGCGTCGTGTTCGGGAAACCGGCCAATGCCTGGTCGGCGGCACGGTGCAGCAGCATCGCGGCGCGCGGGCCGGCTTGGGCGATGGCGCGCGGGCTATCGGCGGGCTCGCCCTCTTCCAGGATCGCGCCGCCGGTCAGCACCACCGAGTTCGAGCGCGTCGGCGGCGTGCCCGGCGGCTTCGCGGCCCGATTGCATCTCGCGCAACGCGGCGCTCGCCGCCTCGGCATCGCCAATCGTGCTGATCCAGCCGGCGCCGAGCCTCGCGGTCAGCGCCTGCGCCCGCGGGCCGGTAGCGGCGACGTAGAGGCCGATCGGATCCTTGGTGTTGATCAGGCCAAGCTCGGGGTTCAGCAGCCGGATCAGGCGCGTCTTGCCCTCGATCTCGGCCTCGACCGTCTCCCCGCGCAGCAACGCCTGAACCACGCGGACATATTCTTCCATGTCCGCCAGCTTGACCGCGCCGAGCCCCATCGCCCGCCGGCCGGTAAAGCCGGTGCCGACCCCGAAATCGATCCGTCCCGGCGCCAACTTATTCAACGAGGCAAAGGCGTTGGCCGCCACCGCCGCGATGCGGTTCGATGGGATCAGGACGCCGGTGCCGAGCCGGATCTGCGTCGTCTTGATCGCCGCCGCGGCCATCGCCACAAACGGGTCGGCGCTCAGCATCTGGGTGTCGTAGAACCACGCGCGCGAGAACCCGAGCTCCTCGGCCCGCCGCACGACCCGCCACGAATCGGCATCGGTCGGGATGGCGATGGCGAATTTCATGGTCATCCAATATTGCTGCCGGTCACAGCAGCGAATCGACCCATTCGTAGAGTTTGGTTTTGGGCAGCGCGCCGACTTTGGTCCCGGCGACTTTGCCGGACTTGAACAGGATCATCGTCGGGATGCCGCGCACGCCGTATTTTGTCGGCGACTGCGGGTTCTCGTCGATGTTGACCTTGGCGACGGTCAGCTTGCCGGCCTTGTCGGCGGCGAGATCTTCGAGGAACGGCCCAATCATCTTGCACGGGCCGCACCACTCGGCCCAGAAATCGACGAGAACCGGCCCCTCGGCGGAAAGCACATCGGTCTCAAAGCTGCTGTCGGTGACGGCGGTCGGCTTCATCGCATCATCCTCTTGCTCAAACGCGGCTGACATTAGGGGCGGCAAAAAAGCGCCGTCAAGGCAGGTGCCCTGCGAGCCGCTCGGGGCTGATCGGCATCAAAAGCGGCCCTTGCGTCCATAGCAGAGCGCAGCGGATGTCGCGGCCGGGATAGATGCGGGCGAGCGCCGCGCTATAGATAGCCAGCTGGCGCAGGTAGATCGGCGCCACCTCGGCTTCGTTCGCCGGCACCGGGCGCAAGGTCTTGTAATCGACGATCAGCACATGGTCGGGGGCGACGACGAGGCGGTCGATCTGCCCCGACAACGCGTGCCGGCCAACGAGCCCGACCAGCGGCACCTCGGCATGCGAATCCGGACCGAACAGAGCCCTGAAATCGGGATGGCTCAGCACCGCCAGGATTTCTTGGCGGATCTCGTCCTGCTCCTCGGCTGAAAGGGCGTGGGTCGGCAAGGCCAGAAAGCGCCGGGCCGCCGCGTCGCGCTCGGTTTCCGGCAGCTCGGGCAGGCTTTGCAACAGCCGGTGGACCAGGAGGCCGCGCTTGAACCGGTCGCGTCCGCCGGCCGCGAGCGGCGACAGGGTCGGCGGCTCCTCGCCGTCCGGCCTTGACGGCAGCAACGGCCGCGGCGGGTCCGGCTCGACCGGCGGCGGCGCCGTCGCCCAGCCCGGCAACAGCGTCGCTTCTCCCGCCGCAACAGCCATCGCCGGCTCGCGGTAAGGCGGGACGGTCTGCGCGCTTTCGATGCGCAGTCCATCGCCCGACCAGCCCTCTTCTTCGCCGATCAGCGGTTTCGCGTCGAAGGCAAAGGGTTGGGCGCACTCAGTGAGACCGGCACGGCACAGCGTGTGCCAGCAGATCTGTTGCGGCGGCCGCAGAGTCTGCCAGCCGCATATATAGAGCCGGTCCTGCGCGCGGGTCAGACCGACATACAACAGGCGGCGGTATTCCTGCATCTGGCGGTCCCGCCACGCAGTCTTTTCCGCGACATAACGGGCGGCGACATGATCGCCGGGCGGCTTCCACAATGGCAGTTCGTCATCGCTCCACAGCACCGCCACCTTCTGGTCGGGGACCGCCATCGTATCCGGCAGGAAGACCACCGGCGCTTCGAGGCCCTTGGCGCCGTGCACGGTCAGGATGCGGACCTCGTCGCGCGGGCGGGCCGCGAAATCGCGCTTGACCTCGGTGGCGGCGGCCGTCAGCCAGCGCAGAAACCCCTGCAGCGACGGCACATGCTCGCGCTCATAGGCGAGCGCCAAACCGAGGAACTCTTCGACCGGGTCTTCGGCCTCGGGGCCGAGGCGATGCAGCAGCGCCCGCCGCCCTCCCTCGGCGCCGAGGATTTCGCCATAAAGCTCATAGGGCGGAACGAAATCGGCGCGGGCGAGCCAGGCCGAAAGCCGGTCGGCGGCGCGGCGCAGTTTCGCGCTCGATTCGGCGCGCAGGCGCAGGCGGTTCCACAGGGTTTCCTTGTCGCGCGCATAGCAGAGGTCGAACAGCGCCTCTTCGTCGATGTCGAAGAGCGGGCTTTTCAGCACCGTGGCGAGGGTCAGATCATCCTCGGGCAGCAGCAGAAAGCGGCCAAGCGCCACCAGATCCTGCACCGCCAATTGCTCGGTCAGCACCAGGCGGTCGGCGCCGGCGACCGGGACGCCGCGCTGTTTCAAGGCGCGCAGCAATTCGCCGACGAATTCGTTGCGACGGCGCACCAGCACCATGATGTCGCCGGGCCGCAGCGGCCGGTCGCGCGCTTCCAGCCGCTCGCCGGTGGCGAGCCATTGCCCGATCGTAGCGGCGATGGCGCGGGCGAGCCGGGCATAAGGCTCGGCCACGCGCTTGCGGGTGACCGGCAATTCCTCGTCGTCAGGCTCGTCTTCCTGCGCCGGCACGACCGGCGGCCATAGCTCGACCCGGCCGGCGTGACCGGCGCGGTTGGCGATATGGCGAATTTCGCTGCCGTCGAGCGCTACCCCGTGCCGCGCTTCAGGCTGGCGGAAAATCGCATCGACGGCCTGCAATATCGGCTCGGTCGAGCGGAACGAGACGGCGAGCGGCAGCTCCAGCCAAGCCTGGTTGACGTTATTGACCCGCTGCTCGAAATGCTGCCGCATGCGCAGAAAGGCCTGCGGGTCGGCGCGCTGAAAGCTGTAGATCGACTGCTTCGTATCGCCGACCGCAAAGATCGTGCGGATCGGGTGGCGGGCGCCCTCGCCGGCGAAGAACTCCTCGGCCAGGGCGGCGACGATCTGCCATTGCTCGGGGTTGGTGTCCTGGGCTTCGTCGATCAGGATATGGTCGAGTCCGCCATCGAGCTTGAACAAGACCCAGGGCGCCACCCCCGGCCGGTGCAACAGCGCCAGCGCGGTCAGCACCAAATCGTCGAAATCGAGCACGCCCTTCAGCCGCTTGGCCTCGCCGTACTCGCGTAACAACCTGTCGCCGAGCCGCATCAGCGCGCAAGTCGCCTCGCGCACGACGAGCGCGGCGCGCATCCGACGCAGTTGGAGGACCCGCTGGGCTTCCGCGCCGAGGATTTCGACAGCGTCGCAGGCGGCCTTGCACGCCGCACCCTTTGTGATCAGAGACTTCCGGATCTCGCCTTCGTCTGTCAGATAAACGCGTTCATAGGCGGCCAACATGTCGCGCCGGCTCCGCGGCTCGGCAGCGCACCAATCGGCGATCGCGGTACCGCGCTTGCTGTCGGCATCCGACCCGTCCGCCAGCGCTGCGGCGGCGGCGCGCAATGAGGTCTCATCGCCGGCGTCCTCGGCGCAGAATTCCTCGACCAAGGATTCGATCGGTCGTCTCTTCCGCCAGAGACAGCGCCGCCGACAATTTGCGCCGCAAACCCGCGTGGCCGTGGCGCAACGCCCGTTGAAGCTTGCCGCGCTCCTGGGCGAGCGCCCGCATCAGCTCGCCAAAGCGCTCCTCTGCGGTGTAGTCCGCGACGATCGCAAGCGCCTCGGTGAGCTCGGGATCACCGCTCCTCGCGCGCCGCTATGATCACGTTCTGCGCGGCTTCGCCCAGTAGCTCGTCGGCGCCGCGCTCTTCGATCACGGCGAACTCGGGCGACACGCCGGCTTCGAGCGGAAAGCGGCGCAGCAGGGTTTGGCAGAAGGCGTGAATCGTCGAAATCTTGATCCCGCCCGGCGTGTCGAGAACCAGCGCGAACAGCCGGCGCGCGCGGGCAATCGTCTCTTCGTCGGCGAATTCCCCGGTCAACTGCTGAAGCGTTTGCACCAGTTCACCCGCCGGCAATGTCGCCCATTTTGCGAGTTCGCCATCGAGCCGGTTCGCCATTTCGGCCGCGGCGGCGCGGGTGAAGGTCAGGCACAGGATGCGCGCCGGGTCGGTGCCTTCCAGCATCAGCCGCAACAGCCGATCGGTCAGCACTGTCGTCTTGCCGGTCCCGGCCGAAGCCTCGACCCAGACCGAAGCGCGCGGATGGGCCGCCCACGGAGCGGTGCGGGTATGGAAGGCGCCTACCATTCTTCGATCTCGCCGCGCCCAACCCGTTCGAGATGCTCGTAATCCGAAAAACGCGGCTTTCGCGCCGGTACGGGGATTGCGAGATAAGGGGTGGCGGGATCGTCGAAACGCTCGACCAATGCGCGCAGCTTGGCGCCCGCGCGATCGACCAGTGCTCGTGGCTCGCCATCGTCGATCGGGCAACGCATTCCCGCCGGTGCACGACCGCCGAGCTTCCAATACTCGAGCGCCGCCGGGGTGCCGCTGATCGCGCCGAAGCTGCCGTCGCGCAAGATCAGCGCCTCCAGCGGCAGCTGCGGCGCGTATCCTGCGCCTATCGCCTTCTTGGCCGGCAAGCTGCCGGTCTTGTAATCGATCAGCAGAAACGCGCCCGATGCCAGACGGTCGATGCGGTCGGCCGTGGCGGTCAATTCAAATGACCCGCCAGGCAGGCCGCGCAAGGTCAGGCTGCCCTTCAACTCGCTGAAGCTCTCGATGATCGCCTGGCGATGCGTCGCTTCTTCCGCGACGAGCCAGCGGACGATCCGCTCGAAGCGCGGCCACCAGAACGCCCATGCGCCGGGGCGCGACAGCACGGCGCCGAAATGGCGGCGCCCGATCGCGATCAGCTCGGATACCGGATCGGAGGGCAATTGGCGCGGAAAGCGGCGCACAAATTCGGCAAGGGCCTCATGGATGCAGATGCCGAGATCCGCTCGACCGGGATCGGCGTCCAGTTCGTCCAAGGCTGTCAGACCCAGGATATGGCGGGCATAGATCGCGTAGGGATCGCCGAGCCAGGTCTCGATCTGGGTGACCGACAGCTTGCGTGGCCGCGCGGAAAGCGGTGGGCGCGGCGCGGCTGGCGGCGAGGGTCGGTATTCCACAGCGTCGAGCCCATCGGCGGCAGCCAGGATCGTCGGATCGGACGGCAGCGCATGGTCGAGGCCGCACGCGCGCAACACTGTGTCAAGGCGCAACAGCCAGCGCGACGGTACCGTCGGCACCCCTTCGCTGCGCGCGGCGCGGGTCAACGCCACTTCCGGGGCCGCGATCGACTGGGTGAAATCATGCGCGGCAATGCCGATCGCTCGCTCCGGCACGGCGATCTCGAACTCGCGCCGCATCTGCCGCGACATCCACGGGTCGTGCGCGGGCGGCCCAGGCCAAGTGCCTTCGTTCAGTCCCCCGAGGACGACAAGATCGGCCTGCTGCAACCGCGCCTCGACCAGGCCCCAGATCGCGAGCCGCGGGTGGCGGCCATAGGCCGGCCGGACGACGGCGCCGACGGCGAGCGCCTCGAACAGCGCCAAGTAGTGGTGGCCGGGCAATGGCGGAAAATCGCCGGCGGCATCGATCAGCTCGTGGCAAAAGCGGGCCGCCGTATCACCAGCGGCTTCACGCCACAGTCGCGCGCCGCCGGTCTCGGTATCGGTCGCCGCCAACCGCTCGGCCGCTTCGATATGCGCGGTGGCGAGGCGGGCGAGCGGCGCCGAATTCGGCGGCGAGCAGATCCGGCAACGCGCCGAGACAGGATTCGAGCCGGTCAGCAAAGCGGGCGAGCTTGATGTCGGCCCCGGCGATGGCGGCTCTAAGACCGGCAAAGCCCGGGGCCGGGCGCGGTCCGAGAATCGCCTGCTCGAGCGTCCGCGTCAGGTCGCGAAACGCCGCGGGGGCGAGCCCGCCGGCGGCCAGCGGGTGCTTCAGTGCGGCGAGCAGCGGCACCGGCGCCAACCCGCTCGTGGCAAGCTCGAGCACCAGGCGCAGAAACACGCCGGGTGGTGTGCGGTTCAACGGCAGACCCGCCGAATCGTCGATCTCGATGTCCCAGCGGCGCAGTTCGGCCGCCACTCGGCGGGCAAGTTCGCGGTCGGGGGTGACGAGCGCCGCGGTGGCCCCGGGGGTTTCGAGCTTGCGCCGGAGCAGCAGAGCAATCGTCAGTGCCTCTTCATGCGCGCCGGCGCAATCGTAGCGGCTGAGCCCGGCAAGCGTTTCGGCGGGCAGCGGAGCCAGATCGCGCCAGGCGTCGGTCGTCGCCGCCGGCCGCATCGCCTCGGCGACCAGCTGCACCCGCTGAGCGCGCGGTGAAGCCTTCCGGGCGAGCGGAAGATCCCAATCGCGGATATCGGCCGGGCTGAGGTCGAGGGCCTTCAGCAAGCGTCGCCATTAGGTGCTGCGGGTGGGCCTCGTCATCTTCGATCGCGGCCCATTGCGCCATGTCGCAGAAGCGGTCGAGCCCGGGCAGGATCACGGCGCCCCGATCAAGGGCAGCGACCACCGAGATCAGCTCGGTCATCGCCGGGATCCCGCCGGTGAGCCCGGCGGCGATGACCGGGTCGCGGGGCGGAGATCGGCGCCAGATCGCCGCCTGCTGCGCCAGCAGGCGGTTGCGCCGATCGGCCGGATCGAGCGCGCCCTCAGCGGCGAGAATGCCGGGCCAGGACCGCGGCAAGATTTCGAGAAAGGTGCGCACGATCTGCCAATGCTCGGCCATATCGGCCGGCGCGAGGTCGGCGAGCCGCGCAAAGCTCGCGCCCTCGGTCGCAACGGTGTCGAGAAACCGCGCGAGGCTGGCGGCGAGTGCCGCGGCCTGGCCCGGCAGGAGCGGGTCGGCACTGCGCCGTCTACCCCACTCCAGCACCAGCCGGGTCAACAGCAGCCGGCGGCGCAGTTCCGGGATCGCCGGCGGCACCGCCATGGTGCTGCCGTCGTCCGCCACGCCCTCGACCAAGGACAGCTCGTCCGAATCGAGGTCGCCGATCGGCCGCATCCGCGGCAGCAGCAACGGCGTGCCCGGGTCCCGCCCGTCGGGTAGGACGCGCAGAAAAGCCTCGCGCAGAGCTCGCACCGCACGCCGGGTCGGCAATAGAACAGTGATCCGCGGCAGCGCTAGCGGATCATCGCCGGCGATGGCGAGCAACCCCTCGGCCAGGGTGGTCAAAAACGGGCGGTCCGGCGCGATGGTGTAGAGATTGGGCTGCACGACAGCTCGCGCCCCGTGGCCGGCTAGCGCTCGATGCGGTGGGAGGACAGACGCTCGCGGGTCGCCTCCAGCCCTGCCGGCGTGCCGATGTGATACCATTCGCCGTCATGTACGATCGCGCTCAGGCGACCCATGTGCTCGGCCCGGTCGAACAGCCGGACCAGCGAGAAGACGCGGTCGGTCACGCCGTCGAACAGGCGGCGGTGCAAGAGCTGGATGCCGGCGAACAGGTAGGGTGCGACTTCGCGCTCTCCGCGGCGACGAGGACACCCCAATGGGTCGAGCAAATAATCGCCGTTGCCATCATAGCCGACAGCGCTCACCGTGCGCTGCAGCAGCAGCACTGCGTCCATCCGCTCGGGATCGAAGGCGCGAGCCAGACGGAGCAATGCCGGCTCCATGCCATCCAGCCAGAATACGTCGGCGTTGATGACGAAAAAGGCCTCGCCGAGTGACGGCAAGACCTGCGCGATCCCGCCGCCGGTATCGAGCAGCTCGGCTTCTTCCGAGATCTCGATGTCCGGGTGGCGGCGGCTGGCCAGATGCTCTGCGACCTTCGCCGCCAAATAATGGGTGTTGACGACAATGTGCTCGACGCCGACCCACGCCAGTCGATCGATCGCATGATCGAGCAAAGTGCGCCCATTGAGTTCAACAAGCGGCTTCGGCACGGTGTCGGTCACCGGACGCAGCCGCGTCCCGAGCCCGGCCGCCAATACCATTGCCCGACGCGGCGGCGCGATCACGCGGCACCTCTCAGATCGCGCATGCGCCGGCCGGGCGGCAGATGGCGATCGAGCCAGCCTGCGATGGCGCCGAGCGCCGGGTCACGAAGATCAGCCTCGAGCAGGCGCCACAGCCGTGGGATATGGGCGAGATAGCCGGGCTTGCCGTCGCGCTTCCATAGCCGAGTGAAGATGCCGAGGATCTTGCAGTTGCGCTGGGCGGCGAGGATCGCGGCCGAGCGCGCGAAGGCGGCGCGGTCGAGCGCCGGGAAGGCGGCGATATAGCGCACCATCATCGCTTGGCGCAACCGGTCGGAGACATCGCGCCGCGCGTCCTCCAATAGCGAGACGAGATCGTAGGCCGGCGGGCCCCAGACCGCGTCCTGGAAATCGAGCAGCCCACAGCTTCGCACGCCCCGGCGTCCGGGCAGCAGCATCAGATTGTCGATATGGAAGTCGCGCAGGACCAGGGTCGAACCGAACGGTTCCACCGCCTGCGGCAAGATCGCGCGCCACAGCGCCAGATATTCCTCGCGCAAGGACGATGCGGCAGGGGCGCCAAGGACCGCGGGCAGATACCAATCGACGAGCAATGCCGCTTCGCCGAGCAGCCGCGCCTCGTCGTAGGACGGCAGGTCGGGCGCGCCGCCCGCCGCCACCGCTTGCTGCAAACCTACCAATGTATCGATCGCGAGGGTATAGAGGGCGGGCTCATCGGCGCCGCCGGCCAAGAGCCGAGTGTAGGTGTCGTCGCCGAAATCCTCGATCAGCAGGAGGCCTTCGGCGCGGTCCTCGGCCAATACCTCGGGAGCGCTGAAGCCGAGCCTCCGCAGAATCGCCGCCACCGCGACATAGGGACCGACATCCTCCTGCGGCGGCGGGGCGTCCATCAAGACCGCACGGTCACCGCCGCGGCTGAGCCGGTAGTAGCTGCGAAAGGAAGCATCGCCGGCGAGCGGCGTATGCACCGCACCGTCCCAGCCGCACGCTTGAAGAAAATCCGACATCGCCCGCTGCCGCATGGCGACCTTCGCCGGCAGCATGCTGCCCCGCGATTCGGCGAAGACGCCGGAAATGGCCGGATCAGGCATCGGCATCAACCCCGGCTAGTCGCGCCCGCCACGCGGCATCGCTGACCAGAAACGCGCGCCTCGTCTGCGGGCGATCGCCAAAATCCAGGGTGATTTCGAGACGGCGCTGCGGCAGCAAAGACGCCAGCCGCTCTGGCCATTCGATCAGCGACACGCCCGAAGCGAAGGCTTCTTCGATGCCGAGCTCCCAAGCTTCTTCGGCGGCGTCGAGGCGGTAGAGATCGAAATGCCAGATCGCCACGGCATCCGTCTGGTAGATCTGAACCAGGGTGAAGGTCGGGCTTGGGACTTCCTCATGCGCATCGCCGCGAGCGCGGATAAAGGCTCGGGCAAAGCTGGTTTTTCCAGCGCCGAGATCGCCCTTCAGCGCGATGATGTCGCCGGGTACGACCAGCGCCGCGACACGCGCGGCGAGCGCGGCGGTGGCGGCTTCATCGGGTAGGTCGACGATGATCATCACCTACGCGTTGTATATGTAGCGATGATTATCCGCAATATCTGCTTTTCAGCGCTTACCACTACAGGAAAAGCGGATGTTCGCGGAGGCGGCGGAACAAGCGCCACTCGTGGTGAATTGCAGGAGGCGCAACTCCGGCTCTGGGGTTGCAGCGCGGGCTGCTCGCTACGCCGAGACCTCGTTCACCGTGTCGGCGCGCTGGTGTGGGCGCCCTGGTGCGGCGGTGTCGGCACCAGAGAACAGACCGGCCCCACGGCCGATAGGGAGCCGGCAGGTCACCCGGGTTCCGCGGCCCAACGCCGATTCGATTTCGACACTTCCGCCGTGCAACTCGATCAGGCTTTTGACCAGGGACAGGCCGAGCCCGGAGCCTCCTTCCCGCTTGCAGGCGTATCTTTCGAAGACTCTGGCTTGATCGGTCGGAGCGATGCCAATACCGGTGTCGGCGACGGTGAGCAGCAGTTCGCCCTGAGAATACCGGCCTTCGATGCCAATTGCCCCGCCGGGCGGGGTGAATTTGACTGCATTGGAAATCAAGTTGAACAGCGCCTGCTTAAGCCGCCGCTCATCGGCCTCGATCGCGCCGATCTGCGACGGGCAGCGCAGGCTGATCTCGAGCCCCCGGCTGCGCGCGCGTTCCTGGGTCAGGGTCACTACCGCCCGCAGCATTTCCGGAATGTCGACCCGACTACGCTCCAATACCATATAGCCGGCTTCGATTGTCGCCAGATCGAGGATGTCGTTGATCAAAGTCATCAACTGGTGTGAACTGTCGAGAATTCCGCGGCAATATTCCGATTGGCTCGAATTGAGCGAGCCGAAATATTGGTTGTTCAGAATTTCGGCAAAGCCGATGACCGTGTTCAGCGGCGTGCGCAGCTCGTGCGAAACGCTGGCGATGAATTCGCTCTTGAGCCGCCCGGCGGTCTCGAGTGCGTCGTTGCGTTCGCGCAATGCCCGCTCGACCCGGGCCGTGTCGCTGACGTCGAGATAGGTCAGCAGCACCTCGCCGTCGGGCAGCGGCACGCTCGCCACCTGCAGCATCGAGCCGTCGCGCCGATTAAGCAGGCCGTTCGTCAAGCCCGGCGCGATGACCTTGGCGACGATTCCGCTCTTTACCTCGGTCCAGTCGCCGCGATCGTCGATAAAATCGCGAGTCTTCTCGACGATCTCGCTGATATGCGGCTCGCCGGCGACGTCCTCCTCCGATAGTCCCCACATCGCCCGAAACGCCGGATTGTTAAGTTTCAATCGGCCGTCGCTGCCGTAGACGGCGATGCCTTCGAACAGATGGTCGAGGGTGGCGCGCTGTACCTGGATCAGCGTGTTGTACGAGCATTCGAGGGCCAGGCGGTCGCTAACGTCCTCGTAAACGAAGGTCAGCCCGCCGAACGGGTGTGGCGATACCGTCAGCTGCAAGGTGCGTCCGTCGGGCAGATGCATAAGCTCGTGCCGAGGCTCGATCAGCGAGGTGAACAGCGCGCATCGCTCGCGCTTGAAGGCTCGAAAATCGGCGAATTCCGGAAGGCGGCGGGATTCGCGCAGGCGCTCGAGGATTTCGCCCAGCGTGGGCTCGCCGGCGAGCCACGCCTCCTCGATCCCCCACAAGCTGGCGAAGGCATGGTTGAAGAACGTCAGCTTTCTGTCGGGGCCAAAGATGGCGACCGCGGCGTAGATGCTTTCGAGTACATCGGCATGCGCGTTGATGTGGCGCCACAGCTCAGCTCGCACGGCTTCGACATCGGTGCAGTCGCGGGCGAAGCCGATCGTCCCGCCGGCAGCGCATGGCGCCTCGACGAGATCGAGCAGCCGGCGTTGCCCGCCGATCACGACATGGGCCTGTTCCGAGCGTGAGCCGGCCAACCGGACCATGTTGGCGGGCGCGCCGACCGCATCCCCGCTGCCGGCGGGGATAAGCTCGCGGGCCTCGGCGAGAACTTCCTCGCGGGCGGCGCCGAGAGAAGCGGCATAGGCCAGGTTGCAGTCGACGAGGCTACCGCCGCGGTCGCGCCGCCACACCGGCATCGGCACCGCGTCGAGCATCTCACGCAGTCGCGCCATCTCCTCGCCGGCTGCCCGCACCGCCGACTCCGCCTCGGCGCGGTCATGTTCGAGCGCGGCCAGGCTGCGACGGCTGTACACGCAAACGCACACATGCATGCACCCAAAGCCCGCCACAGGCGATTGCGACGATCATGCAAAGTACGGCGGCAGCCTCGATCACCATCGGACACCCCTTTTTCAGCCTGGGGTAGGAGTCGATACGTCCGACTCCCCAATTCCGGCATTATGGGGTGTTCTGGTAAAAGAAAAGAGGAATTCGACGATGATTCCCTTATAAGTTGTTAAAGGGCACTTTTTTCGGGTTTAATACCGATAATGCTCGGGTTTGAAGGGACCCGATCGGTCGAGGCCGAGATAGCCGGCCTGCGCCGGGCTGAGCTTGGTCAGCTTGACCCCGAGCTTGTCGAGGTGGAGCGCGGCCACCTTTTCGTCGAGGTGCTTGGGCAGCACATAGACCTTGTTCTCGTATTTGCCATGGTTGGTCCACAGCTCGATCTGGGCCAGCACCTGGTTGGTGAAGGAGGCGCTCATCACAAAGCTCGGATGGCCGGTGGCGCAGCCCAAATTGACCAGCCGGCCCTTGGCGAGGACGATCAGCCGCCTGCCGTCGGGAAAGACGACCTCGTCGACCTGGGGCTTGACCTCCTCCCAGGGATAGTTGCGCAACGCGTCGATCTGGATCTCGCTGTCGAAATGGCCGATGTTGCAGACGATGGCGCGGTCCTTCATCTGGCGCATATGGTCGATGGTGATCACGTCGATGTCGCCGGTCGCAGTGACGAAGATGTCGCCTTGCGAGGCAACGTCGTCCATCGTCGTCACCTGATAGCCCTCCATCGCCGCCTGCAAGGCGCAGATCGGATCGATCTCGGTGACCATGACGCGGGCGCCCTGGCTCCTGAGGCTCGCGGCCGAGCCCTTGCCGACATTGCCGAAGCCGCAGACGACCGCGAGCTTGCCGGCCAGCATCACGTCGGTGGCGCGCTTGATGCCGTCGACCAGGCTCTCGCGGCAGCCGTAAAGGTTATCGAATTTCGATTTGGTGACGCTGTCGTTGACGTTGATCGCCGGCGCCTTCAGCGCGCCTTCCCGCATCATCTCGTAGAGCCGGTTGACGCCGGTGGTCGTCTCCTCCGAGATGCCGCGGACGTGGCGCAACAGATCTGGGTGCTGGTCGTGCAGGATCTTGGTCGCGTCGCCGCCGTCGTCGAGCACCATATTCGGCGTCCAGCCCTCCGGACCGCGCAAAGTCTGCTCGATGCACCATTCGTATTCCTCCTCGGTCTCGCCCTTCCAGGCAAAGACCGGGATACCGCGCGCCGCGATCGCCGCGGCGGCATGGTCCTGGGTCGAGAAGATGTTGCACGAGCTCCAGCGCAAAGTGGCGCCGAGATGGATCAGGGTCTCGATCAGCACCGCGGTCTGGATCGTCATGTGCAGGCAGCCGACGATGCGCGCGCCCGCGAGCGGCTTCGCCGCGCCAAACTCGTCGCGTAATGCCATCAGCCCCGGCATCTCGGTCTCGGCGATCGCAATCTCGCGCCGCCCCCAATCGGCAAGCGAAATATCGGCAACCCTGTAGTCGGTGAAGGCGGGCATTTATCGACTCTCCAAAAATGGCGCTCGCGGCGGTGCCGCATTTAGCAGCGCCGCAACCCATTCGGCAAGCCGGGAGGCTCCTACCGTTTCAGCTTGCCGCCGGCTTCGTGAGCGTCATTCTTGGCGTCGGACATCGGTTTATCCCCCAATCCACATCCTCAACTTCGCATCCATAGCGAATTCGATCGATGGTCCAGTTCAAGGCCCGCGGACCGCAAGCGCCCGATTGAATTCGCAGCATGTTCGGGAAACGTTTGACATGTACCAGAATGCCGCTATCCTTGCCGGCTTTTTGCTGATCTACAGTGCGGTCGCGGGCCGGATCGAACGGTCGTGGCTCAGCGGCCCGATCGTGTTTACTGCGGGCGGCCTGTTGCTTGGGCCCTACGGCCTGGGCCTGGTTCGGCTCAACCTCGGTGCTGAGGGGTTACGCACCCTGGCGGAGCTGACGCTCGCCATGGTTTTGTTCACTGATGCGGCCAACGCGGATTTCGACGTTGTCAGGCGACACATCGGCGTCCCCGAAAGGCTGCTGCTGATCGGGCTGCCGCTGACGATCGTTCTCGGCTTCCTGGTCGCGATGGTCCTTTTTCCCGGCATTGCCCCGCTCGAAATGGCCTTGCTGGCGGCGATACTTGCTCCGACCGACGCGGCGCTCGGCAAACCAGTGGTGACAAACCCCACCGTCCCGGCGGTGATGCGCGAGGCGCTCAACCTCGAGAGCGGCCTCAATGACGGCATCTGCGTGCCGATCGTCGTGCTGCTGCTGGGGCTTGCCGTCGAGACCCAGATCGACCACGCGACGATGATCCACGCAATCCGAGTGGTTGTCGAAGAGCTTGGCATCGGGGCGGTGATGGGCCTCGCGCTGACCTGGCTGACCACCTTAATGCTGCGATTTGCCGAGCGGCAAGGTTGGATCAGCGAGCACTGGGAGGAAGTTCCGATCGTCGCTCTGGCGGCCGCGTGCTTTGCCGCGGCTCAGGCGGCGGGCGGCAGCGGCTTCATCGCCTGCTTTGTCGGCGGGCTGCTGTTGAGCGGGCTGCGCCAGCGTCACAAAGAGGGACTACTCCGCGGCGCCGTCGCCACCGGGGAGGCTCTGGCGCTCCTAACATGGATCGCGTTCGGGATCGGGGCGCTTGCCCCAATCGTCGCGCGACTCACCTGGCCGGCGCTGCTTTATGCCGTGCTCAGCTTGACCGTGATCCGAATGGGTCCCGTGTTTCTGTGCCTCGCCGGAACCGGGATGCGCGCGGCGGACAAGCTGTTCATCGCCTGGTTCGGCCCGCGCGGACTCGCGACGATCGTATTCGGGGTGATCATCTTGAACGAGAAGCTACCCGGGAACGACACGATCATCGCCGTAGCCGGAGGCACCGTTCTGTTGAGCGTCGTCACTCATGGCGTAACCGCAAACCCGCTGGTAAAGGCGATAGCCGGGCGTTCATCTGAAAAGTCCCCGGCGGTCAACGACCGGTAGGAAGGCGGCGCTTACGAGCCCAAGCGGACGACCATACCGTCGGCTCCGAGGCTTAAGGACAGTCCTTGGCGCCTGGCCCTCAAATGCAGATAGACGCCGTTGGTATTTTGCAGCCACATCTGGCCTTTGCCCTGCTCGCCCACGGCCCACCCCGTACGCGCCTGGCCATAAACCCCGTTGAAGTCTTCGAGTCGGTGGAGGTTGTACACGCTGCCGGCGGCATCGAGCGTCGATATCCCAATTCCCCCGATTCCCAGGCCGCCAAGTTTGAACGGGTAGCTCCGGCCGCGGAAGTACAAGGTTCCTCCGCCGACAGCACCGCTGCCGATAAACGCGACCTGTACTTGATGGATGCTGACGCTGCCCGAAGGTCGAGAGGGGGGCGCATTTTGCGCGAATGCGCCGGCCACGAGAATGCACAGAACTGTCAACCCCGTAACAAGCTTGCAGGCCAAACTGCGATAAGATCGGACGAACATCGGTATTTCCTTGCTAAAGGTGCCAAAAAGCAACTGCTACTTCTTCAGGCGACATAATTGCCTCCCATCTCCATTCTGAATTTCTGTCGCCGATGTCTGCGCTGGTGGCTTGATCGAGCTCAATCGATGACCGATGAGGGTGCCCATTTCCCGGCGATTCGCCGATTGACAAAGGCGCATATGCTCCGAAATCTATGCTCTCTATCTTTTTGGGCGATCCCGTGTCTGCCATAGGTCAGCCGAACCTTTCCGATTGCAACTGTCTGGCGGTGCGTCAGGCGGCGCGCTATGTGACCCAGCTCTACGATCGTCACTTGGCCGCTTCCGGGCTGCGCACCAGCCAATACGGCATTCTCGCCAAGCTTAAGCGACGCGGGCCGATGGCGATCAACGAGCTGGCCGCCGAGCTGGTGATCGACCGCACCACCCTCGGCCGCAACATCCGACCACTCGAACGCGACGGGTTGATCATTATCACCCCCGGTCGGACCGACCGTCGTGTCAAGGAATTGCGGCTGACCACCGCCGGCGACGCTCGCTTCCAGGAGACCCGCCAAGCCTGGATTGAGGCGCAGCAAAGCTTCGAGACCGGGTTCGGCCCGGAGCGCTCGGCCGAATTGCGTGCGCTGTTGCGCGCGCTCGTCGACAGCGGGCTCATCTCGCAGAACGAAGGCTAGCTGCACCGCGCTATTGATTAGTAGGCCTGGAACGCCTGCTGGATCGCAGCAATGTCGCTAGTTGTCGACAATGCCAGCATCAGCAGGATGCGGGCCTTTTGCGGGCTGAAGTCTTCGCCGGCGACGATCCCGCTCTCACGCAGCCGGCGGCGCGGGGCGACCCGGCCGCTGAAAGCGCGGCTGCATTGGACAATGACAATTCCGGCCTTGGCCGCGCGTTCGAACGCAGCGCGCTGCTCGGGGGTCGGGACTGCCCGGCGCAAAACCGGCCGAGACGATGCCGCGCGCCCCGGCGGCGGCCGCCGCGTCGACCAGCGCGCCGTCGGCGCCGGCATAGGAATAGACGATGTCGACCCGCGGCAACGGCGCGGCGAGATCGAGGCCAGAGAACGCGGTATCGGGCATGTGGGCGCGCAATGGCGAGCGATAAAAGTGCACGCCATCGCCATCGACATGGCCGAGCGCGCCGAAATCGAGCGAGCGGAAAGTTTGCACCCGGTAGGTCGAGGTCTTGACCACATCGCGCGCGGCGTGGATCTCGTCGTTCAGCACAGCCAGCATGCCCTTCCCGCGCGATTCGGGCGAGCCGGCGACCCGCAGCGCGTTAACCAGGTTCATGCCGGCATCGGTGCCGAGCGCGCTCGCCGGACGCTGGGCGCCGACCAGCACCACCGGCTGACTGACGGCGAGGGTCAGGTTGAGGAAAAAGCCGGTCTCCTCCAGGGTCGCGGTGCCGTGCGGGATCACGAAACCCACGATGGCAGGATCGTCGCGCGCGGTGCGGTGGATCAGCGCCCGCAGTTCGAGCCACTCCTTGGGACCGATCTCAGTGCTGCCGACTTGGCGAAAGGTCACCGTTATCGGGTCGGCGACGAGTTGGGTCTCCGGAAACCGTTCGATCAGCGCCTCGGCGGTCAGCTTCTGCCCGAAATCGGGATAGTCGAGCACATCGAGGCTCGACGCGCCGAGCGAGGAGATCGTGCCACCAGTGCCGATCACAGCGATGCGGGGAAGTGTTGCCATGCTGGGTCTCCTGCGCTCAGCTCGGGTCGGTGGTATCGCCGCGCTCCGCGTATAGCCGGAACGAGACGGCGCCATATGTACTGACGAAATACGGCACGAGATAGGTCAAGGCCAGTTTGGTGAAATCAAGGGACTGATCCGAAAACAATCGGTCCCCCTGGTTGATCAGATTGAGGATGGTCCCGACGATCGCCGCAACCCAGAGCGAGCGTCGCGGTACGCCTCCCGAGACCGCGTAGCGGCACGCCAGCCTCCAGCGATTGCATTTGGCCGCCAAGGGATCGCCCCCGTCACGACAGCCAGCGTTTGCGGCGTTTGTAGTGTTTGAGGTCGCGGTAGGATTTTCGGGCGCCGGCCTCGTTGAGGCCGAGGTAGAATTCCTTGATGTCCGAGTTCTGGCGCAAGGCCTTTGCCGGGCCTTCGAGCACGATGCGGCCGTTTTCCATGACATAGCCGTGGTCGGCGATATCGAGCGCCACGGCCGCGTTCTGTTCGACCAGCAGTACGGTCAGCCCGCGCTCCTCGCGCAGGCGGCGGATGATGCCGAAGATCTCGCCGACGAGCATTGGCGCCAGGCCGAGCGAGGGTTCGTCGAGCAGCATCACCTTGGGATCGCTCATCAGCGCGCGGCCGATCACCAGCATCTGCTGTTCGCCGCCCGACAGATAGCCCGCGGGCTGGCGGCGGCGCTCCTTTAGCGCCGGGAAGGTGTCGAAGATTCCGTTGATCGTCTCGCGCACGCCGGCAAAATCGCTGCGGGTATGGGCGCCGGCGACGAGATTTTCCTCGACCGTCAGGTTTTCGAAAACCCGCCTGCCCTCAAACACCTGGACGACGCCGCGGCGGACCACGTCGTGTGCCGGTAGCTGGTCGAGCCTGTCGCCGTCGAGCTCGACCGTGCCCTTGGTGACCTCGCCACGCTCGGAATGCAAGAGCCCGGAGATCGCCTTCAGGGTCGTCGTCTTGCCCGCGCCGTTGGCACCGAGAAGGGTGGTAATTTGCCCCTCCTCGACCTCCAACGAGACGCCCTTCAGCACCAGAATGGCACTATCGTAAACCACTTCCACATTGTTCAGCGCCAGCATATTCCGCCTGCACCGGCCCCTCCTCTTACCGCGCATTGCCGGCCGGTTCTCGGTTAGGCCCAGCCCCGTTGCTGCCACACCTTCAGCGGCGCCGGATTCCCGGCGCCGCTGTCCTAGCCGGGGCAGGACCGACGAACGTGAGCCCCAGCCTCGCAACTCAAGACAATTTACTTCGCCGCCATCTGCTCGGCGGTCTTGCCTTCCTTCTCCACCACCAGGTCGCGGTAGGCGCGGAACCAATCCGTCATCGGTTCGAATTGATCGCCCTTGACCCGGAAGATCCTGACCCAGCCGCCACCTTCGTGATCGGCGGCGGTCACCGTCAGCGGCGGGATGAGCCCACCCAGCGTAAAGTCGTGGATCATCTCAAACCCCTCCTTAACCTGGAGTGGGGTGGGCTTTTGACCATGCGAGAGTTTGAGCGCGTTCCGGATCGCCTCTACCCAAATCGCACCCTGCTCGACGCCGCGATTGTAATAGACCGTGGCTTGCATCGCGGCGGGCGGCGCCTTGCCCTCCTTTTTGTACATCGCCTGGATCTCTTTGATTACCGGGTAGTTTTCACCGGCGCCGGCAAACTGCATCGTGTTATAGTCTTGCGCGACGTTCCATCCGCCGGCCCCCATGATGTCGGCCTCCCCGGAAGCCCACACCAGAGCGACCACTTTGCTCAACGGATAGCCATTCTCCTTCAACCCCTTGATGACCAACGCCGGCGCTTTGCCGAAAGTATGGTCGATAACAAAGTCCGGGTGGTATTCCTGGGAAATCGCCAGCACCTGGGAGCTGACATCGACGCCCGGTGGTGGCACGGCGAAGGTGCGCAGTTGGAAGCCCTCAGTCTTCGAGAGCTGTTCAATAATCGGCAGGGGTTCGTGACCGGCCGGGTTGTCATAGAAGATATAGGCGATCTTCTTGCCCTGAAGGCTGCCGCCTAATTGATCTTTAGCGAATTTGACTGCTGCCGCCCCTTGCGACCAGTAGTTAGCGGCGATCGGGAACAGATACGGGTAATACTTCCCGTCGCCGGACGCAGCGATGCCGAAGCCGGGCGAGGTGCCGGGGATCTTGTCTTGTTCAAGGCGTTGATTTAGCGCCTCGGTCTGCGGGGTGCCGTAGATCATGATGCCGACGGCGCCCTGCTGCTTGGCCTGTTCATATTCTTCGATCGCCGGCGGAACCTTGTAGGCGTTGTCGACCTCCTCGGCATCGATCTTCCAGCCGTCGATTCCGCCCTGCGCGTTGATCAGGTCAATGTAATCGTGCGTGCCGGGGCAAAGCGTGGTGCCGACCACCTGGGTCGGGCCGGTGCGGTCGCATTGCATGCCGATCAGAATCGTTTTGTCGGCGGCCTGCGCAAACCCCGCGTAGGCGAGCCAAATCGCCGCTCCCGCTGAAAGAGCGGCAAACTTCATCGATCTCGGTGTCATGGTGTTTCCTCCCTCCTGTGGATCCTGCTTGCACTTAGTAAGAAAAGGGCCAGAGCCTAAAGTAATTTCGGACGTTGCGCCACAGCCGGTTGAGACCCTCCGGTTCGACAACAAGAAAGAAAATGATCAGCGCCCCGAACAAAATTTCCGTCAAATTCGGGACCAGCCGGCGGATCGCATCCTCAGAAAAGAACGCACTACCAAAATTGGTCAAGAACAAGCGGGTTGCTTCCGGCAGAAGAGTGATAAAGGCGGCGCCGAAAATCGCGCCCAGCACCGAGCCGAGACCGCCAATGATGATCATCGCGAGATAGTCGATCGAGACATCGATGCCAAACTGCTCGTAATTGGCGATGCCGAGATAGTACGTATAGAGCACGCCAGCAACACCCGCATAGAACGACGAGATCGCAAAGGCGTAGAGCTTGTAGCGAAAGATGTCGATGCCGATGATCTCGGCGGCGATGTCCTGGTCGCGGATGGCGATGAAGGCGCGGCCGATGCGGCTGCGCTTTAAGTTCAAAGTCGCCACGATGGCCAGTACGGAAAAGAACAGCAGAAAGAAATAGAGTTGCAGCGGGGTCACCAGCTTCCAGCCGAAGACGGCCGGCGGCGGCACCTGTATCGAGGCCTCGATGCCGCCCGAGATCCAGGTCACATGGTTAATTGTCCACTCGATGATGAACTGCGAGGCAAGGGTTGCGACAGCGAGATAGATCCCCTTGATGCGCAGGGATGGAATGCCGACGACAATGCCGATCAGCGCCGCCATCAACCCGCCGGCCGGGATCGCGAGCCAGAACGGCAGCCCGAGGCGCACGATCAGGTTCGCCGCGGTATAGGCGCCGACCGACATGAAGCCGCCATGGCCGATCGAGATCAGTCCCGTATAGCCGACCAAGATATCGAGGCCGAGGGCCCCGACGACAGCGATCAGCACGAGATTGAGGAGCGTCATCAGATAGGGGTTGAAAACGAATGGGACGACGAAAAGGAAGAAAAGTGCGAGCATCGCTATCGCCCACCGCGCGATCGGCAACGGGAACAGCGCCATATCGGCCGCGTAGCTGGTTTTGAAGACGCCGGTCTCGCTGTGAAACATGGCCCTTCAGCCCTTCACCGACGGTTCTGCGGACGTCATCAGACCCGCTCGATCCGGCGCCGCCCGAAGATGCCTTCGGGCCGCACCATCAGGACGACGATCATCAGAAGATACGGCACGAAATCCTTGGTGCCGCCGCCGACCAGGGGGTCGAGAAAACCCGCAGACATGCTCTCGACGACACCGATGATCAGGCCGCCGACGACGGCGCCGAGGATCGAGTCGAGGCCGCCCAGAATCATCACCGGGAACACCTTGAAGCCGACAAGAGCCAACTGATTGTCCACCCCAAGCATTGACCCCCACAGCACTCCCCCGAGAGCCGAGACAATTCCCGCCAATGCCCAGGCCAGCGCGAAGTAGCGCCGCACGTTGATACCCATCGCCATCGCCACCTGCTGGCTGTCGGCGACCGCGCGCATCGCCACCCCGACCCGGCTCTTCAGGAAGAACCAGCCAAAGGCGCCGAGAAACCCCAGGCTCACGCCGGCGCCGACAAGTTCGATCGGTGGCAGGAACAGAGGCCCCAGGCGAAACGGGGAATTGCTGATCGGTAATGGGATGGTTTGAGTGCCGCCGCCAAACGCCATCGTTGCCGTGCCGCGCAGCACGGCGGCAAGGCCGATCGTCGCCATGATGACGGCGATGATCGGCCGTCCCAGCAACGGCCGCAGCACGACGCGTTCGAGGCCGAACGCAAACACGACCATCCCGGCGACCGACAAAGCCGCACTCGCCCACCATGGAAACCCGAGGAGATGAATGGCGGCGGCGGCAAGAAAGCCCGCGAACATCACAAATTCGCCCTGGGCGAAGTTTATCGCGTCGGTCGCCTTGTAGATCAGCACGAAGCCGAGCGCGACGAGCGCATACATCGAGCCGACCAAGATCCCATTGGCGAAAAGAATGGCAATGAAACGCCACGGCAAATCAGGCATAGGCGGGCTCGCGCACCGCTTGCGGCGCCTCGTCGATGTCATCGATAGCAATGTTCGAGCACAGCGCGGTCTTGCGGCCGTCCTCATAGGTGATCTCGGTCGACAGCTCGACCTCACCGGCGCCGCTGTAAAAGGCGTCGACCACGGCGGCGTATTTCTCAGCAATGAAGCGGCGGCGGACTTTGCGGGTACGCGTTATTTCGTTATCGTCGGCGTCTAACTCCTTATTAAGCAGCAGAAAGCGGCGAATACGCGCAGCCAGCGGCAAGCTTGCATTGCAGCGCGCGATCTCCGCGCCAACCAACGCGCGTACTTCGGATTTAGCGCTCAAATCCTGAAACGAGGTATAGGCGAGATTGTGGCGCTCGGCCCAATTGCCGACGGTGCCGAGATCGATAGCGATCATCGCCGCGACGAACGGCCGGCAATCGCCATAAGCCACCGCCTCGGCAATGTAGGGACTAAACTTTAGCTTGTTCTCAATGAATTGCGGCGCAAAGGGCGTGCCGTCGGCGAGCTTGCCAACATCGCGGGCGCGGTCGACCACGACGAGATGGCCTCGCGCATCGATAAATCCGCAATCGCCGGTACGGAACCAGCCTTCGGTGTCAACCGCGTCGCGGGTCGCATCGGGCTGCTTGAAGTAGCCGCTGAATACCGCGGCGGAGCGGACCAGCACCTCGCCGCTCTCGGCGATGCGGATTTCGGCGCCGGGAATCGCCGGGCCGACGGTGTCGGGATCGGCCTCGCCGTCGCGCTGCAGCGAGGCTAGCCCCGCCAGCTCGGTTGAGCCCCAGACCTGTTTCAGATTGATCCCGAACGATCGGAAAAGTCGATAGGCATCGGGACCGAGCGGGGCGCCGCCGGTATAGGCCCAGCGGGCGCGGCGCAAGCCGAGCTGGTCCCGCACCGGACCGTAGACCAGAAATTCCCCCATCGCCAACCCAAGACGCTGTAACAACGACACCTTTTGCCCGGCGCCGCGGGCGATCTCGACCCGCTCGGCAAGGCCGCGGAATAACTCGAATGACCGGCGCTTCATTCGTGACGCGTCCCCCGCCCGCACCCGCAGCTGGGTCAGCATGTTCTCCCAGATACGCGGCGGCGCCAGCGCCACCGTCGGGCCGAGTTCGCGCAGATCGCGCTGCACCGTGTCGGGACGCTCCGGGCAATTGCAGGTGAAGCCGACGAGCAACGTCAAAACCAGCGAAAATAGCGATTCGCCGATCCAGGCCATCGGCAGATAGGACAGGATGTTGTCGGTCGGGCGGATATCTTCGGCCGCAACAAAACCCTCGGCCGCGGCCAACAGATTGGCGTGCGACAGCATCACCCCTTTGGGATGGCCGGTGGTGCCCGAGGTGTAGGTCAACAGCGCCACATCCTCGGGTGCGCCCTTGTCGACCTCGCCTTCGACATAACCCGGATGCGATAGCCCGAACTCGCGGCCGGCGGCCTGAACCCCCTCGAATGGTTCGAGCGCCAGGGTCGGGTAATGCCGCATGCCACGCGGATCGTCGTAGACGACGAGATCGAGGTGCGGCAACCGCGCCTTCAAGGACAGGATCTTGTCGACCTGCTCCTGGTCTTCGGCAACGACCACCCGGATCTCGGCGTGGTTCAGGACATAGGCCATCTCGGTGGCGATTGCATCCTGATACATCGGCACTGCTATGCCGCCGAGGCATTGCGCCGCGAGCTGGGCCCAATAAAGCCGCGGGCGGTTGTCGCCGATCACCGCCAGCTTGTCGTCGCGGCGAAAGCCATGCGCCGCCAAGCCGAGAGCGAAATCGTGCACCTCACGCCGGTATTCGGCCCAAGTGTAGGTCTGCCAGATGCCGCGGCTCTTTTCGCGGATCGCCGGCCGGCCGGCCATCGTCGCGACGTTGCGGCGCAGCAGCCTGGGAAGGGTGGCCGGCGCCGCCGGTGTCGAGGCGTCGGTCATTCCGCCGCCTCCTCACGCAAACCACCGCCGCCGAGATAGGCGCGGAGCACCTCCGGGTGGCGCTGCACCTCAGCCGGGGTGCCGTCGGCGATCTTGCGGCCGTGATCGAGCACAGCGACCCGCTCGGAAATGTCCATCACCACCGCCATGTCGTGCTCGATCAGGATCACCGTCGTACCCCACTCCCGGTTCACCTCGAGGATGAAGCGGGCCATATCCTCTTTTTCTTCCTGGTTCATGCCGCCCATCGGCTCATCGAGCAGTAGGAGCTTGGGGTCGAGCGCAAGTGCGCGGCCAAGTTCGACCCGCTTTCTGAGCCCATAGGCCAGCCCGCTGGTCGGCTGCTTGCGCAGATCCTCGAGCTCAAGGAGCTCGATCAGCTCTTCGACTCGGGCGCGGTGAGCCACCTCTTCGCGCTGCGCCAGCCCCCAATAGACAAAGGACGACAACACCCCAGCGCGCATCTGCACATGCCGGCCCAGCATGATGTTGTCGAGGACCGTCATACCGCTGAACAGCGCGATGTTCTGAAAGGTGCGGGCGATGCCGAGCGCAGCGACGCCCGAAGGGCGGGTCCCGGTTATGTCTTTGCCCTCGAACCAGATCGAGCCGGTGTCCGGCCGGTAGAAGCCACTGATGATGTTAAGCAGCGAGGTCTTGCCGGCGCCGTTCGGGCCGATGATCGAGGTCAACCCACCGCGCCGCACGGACAGCGAGACATCTTCGACCGCGCGCACACCGCCAAAATGCTTCGAAACTCCGGAAACGGCGAGCAGCATCTCGCCGCCCGCCGGAGCCTCACGACCGCTTACATTGCCCGACACGATGCCGTCCGCATTTCCTCGCCTGCCCGCCGCATCATCCATGCCGAGCGATTATGGCCGGCATGATGCTAACGCCGAGCCGAGAATGCAACCGCTTCAGCAGCGATTTACGCGGTGATGCGCGGGCGCTTGCGGCAGGTTGCGGCGCGTGAAAGGATCGGCGGTGCGATTGCCGGCTTTACGGTGGTTAACGAGGATGTCCGAACCGGACACCTTGCCGACGACGGTGCTGACCGGTTTCCTCGGCAGCGGCAAGACCACCTTGCTGCGCCATGCGCTGACCTCGCCGGCGCTCGCCGACACGGCCGTGATCATCAACGAGATCGGCGAGATCGCGATCGACCATCACCTCGTCGATTTCGTCGAAGGCAGTGTCGTCGAGTTGCCGGGCGGGTGCCTGTGCTGCGCCGTCCGCGAGGATCTGGCCCGAACCTTGCGCAGCCTGCTCGACCGGCGCGACGCCGGCGAGATCCGACGGTTCCGTCGGATCGTCATCGAAACCACCGGTCTCGCAGATCCGGCGCCGATTCTCTATACTTTGGGCGCCGACCCGATGCTCGACCATTGCCTGCATTTGGCCGGGGTCGTCACCATGGTCGACGCGGTCAATGGGGCCGACACCATCGGCCGCTTCGCAGAGGCGGCCCGCCAGGCGGCACTCGCCGACACCTTGGTCATTAGCAAAACCGATCTTGCCCCCGTTAGCCCCGCCCTGACGCGCCGGCTTGATCGGATCAACGACCACGCGCCGCGCATTTTGGCGGCCGAAGCCGACGATCCCGGCGCGGTATTGTTCGCCGCGGCGAGTCGCGCCGCGCCGGCGCTGCTGCCGAGCGACCCGGTCGCCGCCCATACTCACGGGATCGACACCTTTGCGGTCAGTCTCCGTGGCGCAATGACCCGTCTCGACTTCGCCCGCGCCCTTGGTGGGCTTGCCCGCGCGCGCGGCAACGATTTGTTGCGGGTTAAGGGGATTGTGCTTTTCTCCGACCGCCCGGAGGGGCCGGCGGTGGTGCAGGCGGCGCAGCACGCGATGTTTGCACCAGAATGGCTCGACGCCTGGCCGCAGGACTGGCCCGGGAGTGATCGCCGCAGCCGCCTTGTCTTTGTCGTGCACGAAATTCCCCGGGCCGAAATTCTCGCACATTTCGCTTTCGCCGACGCTGCTCTGTGGCACACCTCGAGCGGATGAGATCTCTCGCGCCGCCACCCCGCTGGAGAGTCCCGCGTTGACCTCCCGCAATTCGAGGGTTATGGGCTATCAATGAGCCTCGTCGTGGGCATCGTAAGACGACAACGCGCCGCAGATAGATTCGCCAGCTTAGGGTGCTCTCGGCCCCGGTTCGCGTTGCTGACAGTCCCGAACGGAAGGAGCAAGACATGAAAGAGGGCTTTCGGTTTGTCGACTGCGACATGCACATCATGGAGCCGACCGACCTCTTCGACAGATATCTCGACCCCGCGTTCAAGCCGCGGATCACCTCGGCGATGCAGCCGGTCGATGGCGGCAGCACCGGGATGCGGCGCCGGCCCCTGTGGTTCTTCGACGGCACGCCGACCAGCAATGACGGCAACGTTTCGCAATACAACCGCATTCGCGGCCCGCTGGTCGGCGCCCGCGGCAACAAGAACGTCATGTTCGCGGTCGAGCGCGGCTATGACCCCGAGGCGCAGATCATCGGCATGGAGATGGAGGGGATCGACATCGCCGTCTTGTTCCCGACCGCCGGCCTGTCGTTTCTCGCGCGAGACGATATGGACCCGCAGTTCTCCAACGCGATCTGCCGCGCCTACAACGACTGGCTGCACGATTTCGTTCAGCACAGCCCCGACCAGCTCAAAATGGCGGCGATGCTGCCGGTGCATGACGTCAACCTCGCCTGCCGCGAGCTGCATCGCTGCGTTAAGGAATACGGGGCGGTCGGCGCCTTTGTCCGGCCGAACTACGTCAACGGCCGCTATTGGCACTCAACCTATTGGGACCCGCTCTACGGCATGCTGCAGGACCTCCAGGTGCCGTTGTGCTTCCATGAGGGCACCGGGTCGTATTACTCGACGATCGAGCCGCGATTTGGCGAGAACCGGTTCATGCGCCATGTCGCCAGCCATTCGACAGAGATGCAGTTGGCATTGATCGCACTGATGCTGGGCGGCATCCTCGAATCGTATCCGCGGCTGAAGGTGGCGTTTCTCGAAGCGCAGAGCTGGTGGGTGCCGGGACTATTGGGGCGGATCGAATGGGATTTGCGCCAGCACCACCAGGCCGACGCGCCGTATCTGAAGCTGACGCCCTTCGAATATTGGCAGCGCAACTGCTTCTCGGCGATCGAGAGCGGCGAGCGCGAGGTCGGCTCGGTCGTCGAGTTGTTGGGCGGCGCCGACAACATCTGCGTCTCGAGCGATTTCCCGCATTTCGACTCGAGCTTCCCCGACGTGTCGAACCGGGTATTGCACAACCCCAGCATCACCCCGGAAATCGGCGGCAAGATCCTGTCGGGCGGTGCTCGCCTCTACGGGTTTGACGAGGACGATTTCGCTCGCGCAGCGGCAGCCGCCAAACGCCGCGACAATGTAACGGCCGGCCGCGCCTGAGGCGCTCGGCGCAATTCGACTGCTAACTGCTAGCCAGGAACAAAGCGCCGTTGGCAGGGATGCTGATCAACGCCGATTGCTCGAAGCCGTCGAGGCTTGGGCCTTCGGCATCGACGAAACCGCCGTTTCCGACCACATCGGGATTGGGGAACCCATCGTAGAAATCGCTGTTGAACAGCTCCATCCATCGCCCGCGTCGTGGCAAGCCAATGCCGTAGCCCCGCTTTGGGTTCTCGTCGAAGCTGACGACCGCGAGTACGTCGCGACCGGGACTGCCGTCGGCCACCCAGCGATGGACCACGATCACCCGGTCGTAATCATTCACGCGGGAGACGCGCACCCCTTCGGCGCACAGTGCCGGCTCGCGCCGCCGCAATGCGACCAGATCCTGCATGAAGCGCAGATAATCGGCCATCACCGTGTCGGTCTTGAGCCCATCCCACCACACCAGGTGCCCAGGATGGTCCTTCTCGTCGTCGCTCCACAGCTTGTCCTCGAGAATCTCCTCGCCCATGAACAGGGCCGGAATCCCGGGCGCCGCGAGCAATAATGCCGTCGCGGCCCGACTGCGGCTGCGCGCGTACCACGAGCGGCGGTCGGACGGGTCGGCAAGCATCGCCACACGCGCCGCACCATCATGGGCCGCGTAGGTGATGTCGTGATTTTCGAGACATTGCACGAGCCGCCAAGCAGCGTCGTATCCCTCAGGCGGATACAGAGATTGGGCGATCGCATCGAACCCAAGCTGCGCATTCTCACCACCTGCGGCCTGCGATACCAATGCGCGGACAGCGTCACGAAACCCGTCGCCCAGCGCCGCGTCGAAGCCAAGCCCTGCGGGGACCGCGGTCACCGGCGATGCGCGATCCCAATCCCAATATTCGGCGATCTGGATGGAGGCAGGACGAACAAACCGCACGGTCCCGGTCATGTCCTGACACAGCGCGCGTCCCGAAGGCACATTGTCCGAGATCACGCGGACCTCGTCATAGCGGATGCCGTCGATCCGATACTCGTTTAAGAAGAACACCGCGTTGTCGATCAGGAACTGGCGCACATGGTCGTTCCAGAAGGCGAATACCTGTCCGCCAGCCCAGTCTTCATCGGTGAAATACAAGCTGTTGTTCTTGTTGCCGTTGGTGAACCGATCGTAGAACCACAGGCACTGGTCGCCGAAATCGCCACCGGCGTGATTATAGACGAAATCGAAAATAACAGCGATGCCATGGAGGTGAGCCAGGTCGATCAAACATTTTCAGCTGGTTGGTCCCGGAGCGCAGCTGATCCAAGCTCAGCGGTGCGTTCCCGAACGAAACAAGCGCCGCATTGATCGCATCGAGATACCGCGCTAGATCGGCGTCGGCGTCGACCTGATAGAGTCCTTCCGGAGAGAAGTAGTCGACACCGTTATAGCCCTCACTGTACTGGGTCGCGAATTCCTGGATCGGCAGCAGTTGAATGGCGTTGACTCCGAGGTCGCGCAGATAGTCGAGGCGGGTGACGACATCGAGGAAGCGGCCGCCCCGCGTCGCACGGACATCGTTGCCGTCCCGATCGACGGCCCACCAAGTGCCGATGTGGAGTTGATAGAGGATCAAGTCGCGGAAATCAGGCGTGCGCCAAGCGGCATCGTGCCAAGGGTAGCTCGCAGCCTGGCGGACGACGCAGTAGGAGGCGGGAAAAGCAGGATCGGCGCTCAATTCCCGGGCGTAGGGATCCCGCTTCAGCCCGGTCGCGCCGATACCCTCGACCCAAAACATGTATTGGGTGCCGTCGCCGGCGCCTGGAAGAAATCCGGCCCAGGTTTCGTCGCCGAGCGGCGTCAGTCGATCGTCCGGGCTCGGCGTCCAACCGGCAGCGGCGGAGCCGGCCAACGCGTCACCGCTCAGCAGATAGACGTTCCTTGCCCGCGGCGCCCAGGTCCGAAAGGTGGTCCCGCCTGCGATCACTGTGGCGCCCATCGGCGTGGCGGGATTAACGAATTGGAACTGGACGTTCACTCGCTTCCTTCCTTGACCTTGACGACGTATTGATCGTGCTCGGCTTGCCCGGGCGGGCTTAAAATGGCGGAGAGGGAGGGATACGGTCTCCTATGCAAAAACCCAGGATTTCTGTGGATCTCATCGCCACAAACGGCGCCCTGGTGTACCGTGTCGGTGTACCAAAATCAGCTACGCTGGGGGCGCTTCTGTCCGTCTCCAAGAGTGTCGCCTCGACTGGCCAGTATCACACGTCCGAAGTCCGTCCCGAGCCTAGTTCGATCTCTCCGCCGCATCATCTATCCTTGGGCTTGCCGACCCGGCCGACCGGAGGCGGGCGCCGATGCGCTGGAATGTCGCCAATCTCTCGGCTTCCGGCAATCGATGCCAAAGCTCGGTGTCGACCGCGCCTGGCGTACACCCTGTTGACCCTGACCGGCCGGAGTTCGGCGGCGAAGCTCTTCACCATGCCCTCAATCCCCCCAAGCACGCCGGCATAGATACCCCGTCCCGGCGACGCGCGCTGCCCGGCAAAGCCGAAGACCAGCGTGATCGAGCCCGACTTGCTGATATGCGGATAGGCCGGGCGGACGGCATTGAACTGACCCCAGAACCGCACTTCGAACGCCGAGCGTGCCTCTTCGTCGGAGAGCTCCATGATCTGCTTGCTCAGCAGCGCATCGCGCGGTGGTAGCCGCAGTTAAGGAACGTCTGAATTAGGGGTGATGGTGCGGGTGGGGGGCATGGACATTTGCTGGATCAGTGATGGGACGGCGGCAGCGGCGTGGTGACTGGAACGGATCTAGCCGTCCGCGGAGATCGATCCCGCGGTGCGGGAAGATTATGCCTCTTGTAAGCGCATAGTTGGCGGCGTGCGATGAACAGATTGACCAACGCACAGGTGACGATCAGGTGATCTTCGTTCTTGTTGAGCCCGCGGCAACGCACCTTGGCAAAGCCGAACACCCGCTTGATGACCGCGATCGGATGCTCCACTTTGGCCCGCACCTTCGATTTGGTACGGTTTTGCCCGCTCGATCACGTTGACGAGGCCGCGATGACGATAGCGGCGGTTGGTGAAATCGCGCGCCCGCGGGGCCTTGTGGCGGATCACCGCGCGCTGGCCGCGATACGCCTGATCGCCCCACACCCGGGTCTCGCGTCCGTGCAGCAGCTCGGGTAGCACCCGGCTGTCGGCGACGTTGGCCGGGGTCGCCACCACCCCATAGATCAGCTTGGTCCGGCTGTCGACGCCGACATGCGCCTTCATGCCGAAATAGCACTGGTTGTCCTTCTTGGGCTGATGCGTCTCGGGGTTGCGCGCCTTGTCGGCGTTCTTGGTCGAGGAGGGCGCACTGATGATTGTCGCATCGAGGATCGATTTGTCGGCGTCAGTGTCTCGATTGATAATTGCACGTCTCTAGGTACATACAGACTAGCTATGGATTCAATATCTTCATGATCATAATACGATGATAAACAGATGGCCTTCACTGGGGCTAGATACGATTTATATAGACGTAGGGATACTTTATATAGCGTTCTGAGTTGCATAAAATATTGCAAATGACGTAACATATTGATGGTGTCGAAGCCCGGAAAAAATCATCATGCGTTCATGGTCCCGCTTGCGCCACGTGTGATTCCGGGGTCCGTTCGGGCGAACCAACCTATCGAGCGGAGAACACGGTATGACCGAGCACACTCCGAACACCGCCGACCTGTCCTGCGCCGTTGCCCGACCCCAATACGGATCTTGGTAATTATGGAGTTGACTGCGCAGCGCGCAGTCAACTCCATAATTACCCGGATCTTGAGAACAATCTGGGAACAGAATAACCTCCGCCCACAGGGAGGTCTCGGATGTTTTTCACATTTCCCGATGACCGCGCTGGAACCCCGACCGGATGAACCGTCGAATTCGGGGTTGAGATCGGAGAATATCGAGGCGTCGTGCAGGTTCCCCGGCGCATCTTCCGGAACCTTCTTCATGAGGCCCCGACGCCTGAACGGTGCCTCGAAGCCTACCATCTCCAGCGGACCCGGTTCGAACTGATCGCTGAACGCAAGCTGCGTCGCAGGCAGTTGACCGACGACGGCATGTCGAGATCACCGGACGCGATCTGCGGGAACGCGAACCCCGGGCATCGGCACATCCGGTCGCCTATCGCCGGGTGTTTCGATGAAGACCAGCCAATGGGCATCCCGCGCGACCGATCAACAGTTCCGCTTGCGGATCAGGATCGGCACCGGAGCATTCGGCAGTCGCCTCATCCAAATGAATGAATGGCTCGACCAGAATTACGGTGCTTGCGGCTGGACGGAGTTGCACTTCTGCGTTCAGCACTGCGCATCGTGCCGCAGCAGAACGCATGGATTGTCGAACGCCTTGGCCGCTTCCACCGCGCCCTGCCGCCGGGGTTGAATGTGCTCGTGCCCTTCATGGATCATGTCGCCTACCGCTTCGACCTGCACGAAATGCCCTCGGAAGTCCCGGCGCAGGTTTGCATCTCTCTCGACAATACCCCTTTGACCGTCGATGGCTTCCTCTACCTCCAGATCACCGATGCGGTGAAAGCGGCCTATCGATCGAGCAATCCAATGAACGCTGCAATGCAATTGGCGCAGACCAGTATGCGCTCGGAAATCGGTAAGTTGCATCTCGACCAAGCCCTGTCCTCGCGGCAGATGCTCAATGCTGCGGTCGCGGCGGCGGTGTAGGAGGCCGCTGTCAATTGGGGGATCAAGGTCCTCCGCTACGAGATCAAGGACATCACCCCACCGCAGGCAATCCTGCACGCCATGGAGTTGCAGATCACAGCGGAACGGGAAAAGCGCGCGATGATCTTCAAATCGGAAGGCGAGCGGCAGCAGCAGATCAACACCTCCGAGGGCCAGCGTCAGCGAGAGATCAACCTCGCCGACGGGCGCAAGCAAGCTGAGATCCTGCGTGCCGAGCGCGAAGTCAAGGCCATTGAACTCGTTGCCTCGGCCACCGCTGATGCCATCCGAGCCATCGCTACAGCAGCGGTCGTCGACGGCGGTATCGAAGCTGTGCGAATGCAGCTTGCCAAGGACTTTATCGACAAATGGGGCAATCTCGTCAGGCAGGGCACCACCATGATTGTCCCGGCCGACCTCGGCAACATTGGCGCAATGGCGGGAACTGCTCTGCAAATCGTGAAGGGAAACTCGGCCGCAGCGCACACAGCGTCGCCCCGGTCTGGCGGGTCGGTACCGCAGGCGGGATGAGCCCCGCCGCCGTGCCAAAGCCGGTAATCATCCGGTTTATGACACGCTCGCCCGAGGGATTTTCGTAGGTGATGCAGTAGCTCAGCTCAACATCGAAATCAAACGCGCGATCGAGCTGGATTTGGTGCTGACTTATATAAGAGCCGATTACTCGACCGGCCCCAGTGGTGCCCGTCCGGTGTGGGTCCGCGATACCAACGATCGAACCGGGCGTTACGTCGGCTTAATCAAGGCCCTTAAGTGAAGGTTACCGTCTCGGTCTCGAATTGCTCGAAAGCAAGTTTCCAAAGACCAAACCGATGAGCTTGGCATTGTGTGGTACAGCCATACGCAGTGGCGCGGATGATCCGCTGGCCGTAGCGCTCAATCAGCGCCGTGACTTCGACCGCCTCGATTGCTTGGAGGTAGTTGTTGCGCGGATCATTCCAGGTGATCAGCGCAATACTGTGTCTGGCCTTTGTGGCAGTGCCTTCGTAGGTGAAATCACCATTGAGCACATTGGCCGAACCAAAAACCGCAGTCGGTGTACTGTAGGCTCCCGACTGTGCTTGCTCATCGGTGTAGCCGGTCGGCCGATCGCAACTAAAGCTTACCGCGCCGGCTGCCCAATACGCCATGCCTCGGAAGCACGAGACCACCGCGTTGATGACGGTGTAAGCGTCTTGTTGGGTAGCAATGACCCTGTTGAAGCTAAACCTACACTCAACCCCGCCATAACCGTTGGGCACTCGCTCGTCGCAGTATCGGGCGATGGTGTACAGCGCCCACTTATCCACCCATTCGTCTTGGATCTGTCGGCCCAGACCCCAACGATGATTGGTGAGTAGCGGGTAGATCACCCACGCCGGATTGTTGGTCCATGCGTTTTGGAAGGTACCATCTCAAATCCTGGTGTAAGTCAAGCGGATCGTAGTTGCTCGGGACTTCGACCACCAGCTCAAGCACGTCGTAGAATCTTACAGGTAAGCTTTGCCCGAATTGCGGGGGGTCGATGGGATCGCCATCACCGCCGTGTTGAGATACTGTAGCTGCCGGTCGTAGATCGCCGAGTACGAATAAACATAGGTATCGCCGGTTTCGTTGTCCTGGGTGAAGTCAACACTATCGCGGCGGACCTGGATCACCCACGGCGACTGACCTACAAACGAGCACACATAGGCTTTCTGGTAGGCGTAGGTAAACTTCGCATTGAGCGTGTCGCCGCCGATCTGAGCAAAGTCCGTCATGTCGGAACGTTGGCACCAGAACGAATAGGCGACCGTGTTCCCCATGAGTTCGTTGGAGTTCTCGTCGAGATTGGTCAGCGACGGGATCTGGATGATGATCCCAACCGCGTCGGGGTTGACCACCGTTGGCCCCGCAACCATCCCTATCTCGAAGTTATAGGGTGCGCGCGGAGGGGGGGCCGAGCGGATGAAAAACCGCACCAAGTCGAACGTGCGGGCCAAAGTCGAGCACTCGATCGGGGTCATCAAGCGGGTGTTCGGCTTTGCCAAGGTGCGCTATCGCGGGCTGCAAAAGAACGCGCATCGCCTGCTGGTCACCTGCGCGCTGGCCAATCTGTTCATCGCCCGCCGACATCTGCTGCGCTGCCAGGAGGCGTAGCGTGTCCGCGCCACGCCAGTACCCGCGCAGATCGGCCAACATCGCCCGAGCGCGCCGCCATCTCTCGTCTGCCACCGGCTGAGGGGGTCTCCTCGTGACCGTCATCCCTGCGCCGAACCCTTGTTCAGACGTTCCCTAGGCGGTGTACCCGGTGGAATTCGTCTTGCCCTTGTTGCTGGACGGTATTATTGTGTGTAATTATCCGCGCCGACCGATATCTGCACGGCTTGCAGTCTGGTCGAGATTACCGACGAGCCCACTCTAAATCTACCAAAAATCAAGAATACCGTTGAAAAACTCGTCCAGTAGGGCGGTCTGATCTGGTATAATGTCATTGATCATCAATCGGTTGGGGGACCGGGGGGATGATGGGGCAACCGAGCGAGCTGCAAGAGCGGCTGTTCTATGAATTTCGTCTCGAAGACTGGGTTCCGGTTGATCATCTATTGAGAAAGATCGACGCGGTCCTCGATTTGAGCGGTGTGCGGCGCGAGCTGGCGCCGTTCTACAGCCATACCGGGCGCCCGTCGGTCGACCCCGAGCTGATGGTGCGAATGCTGCTGGTCGGCTACTGCTACGGCCTCCGATCGGAGCGGCGATTGTGCGACGAGACGCACCTCAATCTGGCGTATCGATGGTTTTGTCGATTGGGGCTTGAAGGTGCGGTCCCGGATCATCCACCTTTTCCAAAAATCGGCACGGCCGCTTTCGCGAGAGCGCTCTGTTTCGTCGCCTGTTTGAAGAGGTTGTGGCGCGCTGCATGCGGTCAGGACTGGTTGGCGGCGAAGGCTTTGCCATCGACGCCAGTGTGATCGAGGCTGATGCCAGTTGCGGCCGCAAGGTCGACGGCAAGCTGACGACCTGGCCGGAAACAGAGAAACTCACGCGTCCGGTACGGGAGTATCTCGCGACGCTGGATCGGGCGGCGGCCGCCGAAGCGGCAAAGAGCGAGGATGCCGATAACGACATGCCGCCGGGCAACCCGCCCGCTCCACCAAAAGTGACCTCGCTGACCGATCCGACAGCAGCGTGGACCAACAAAGGGCAGCGCAAGGTCGGGTTTGCCTATGGGACCAATTACCTGATCGATCTGCAGCGAGCGATTATCGTCGATGTCGAGGCGACGCCGGCGCGCTGGACCGCCGAAGTGGCCGCCACCAAGACGATGCTGGAGCGGACGCAGGAGTGCTTTGGCCTCAAGCCGCAGCGGCTCGCCGCCGATGCCGCCTACGGCTCCGGGTTGATGATCGGGTGGCTGATGCAGCGTGGGATCGAGCCGCATATTCCACTGCTCGACCGCGAGCACCAGACCAACGGCTTCTTCATCCGCGCGGACTTCACCTTTGATCCGCAAGCCAATGTCTTTACCTGTCCCGGCGGAAAACAGCTCAGAAGTACCGGATTGGTGCGCCCGGACGGTACCATACCCTACTGGGCGAGCCCCAGGGATTGCCGCGGCTGCGCCCTGAAGCCGCGCTGCACCAAAGGAGAAAAGCGGATCGTCACGCGCAACCGGTTCGAGGCCGAACGCGAGCATGTGCGCGCATTGAAAGGAACCGAGGCCTTTGAGCGTTCGGCTCGGGAGCGGCGCAAGGTCGAAATGGCATTCGCAATTTTTGCAACAGGCTTATTTTTCGCGGATGCCCATTTGTCTGTCGAACCAAGCAAGGTCTTTAGGCAAGGTCACATTGTCCGGTGATCGCCGCATGAGTCGTGCGATGATGTCCCGTCCTTGCCGAAACGCCCTGAGTGCGTCGTCACGGACACCTTGCCGCATTTCGATTAAGGCGACGTGCCCATAACTCACCGCTAAGTCGCGCTGCCAGCCGACGTTGCCCGGGTCGGCCTTGGCCAGACGCTCAAAGATAGCGTGCGAGGCCTGGTAGCTACCAGGCCTCACTCGCGATTAGAGAGCGTCTGGCCAATGATCCGGAGACATTTCCGCCGATCGCGATACCCTGATCGGCACATACCGCTGTTCGAGATTCGTGGGCGGGCCAGACATAGGTCACGACCGCCCATACTCCGCCGACGATAACGACTGCGCCCCCACCCAGCCATGACAGTAGCAGCCGGTTGGTCGGATTTCGAAGGAACGCCCATACCGCGCCCATGACGCCTCCTGATAGAAGGCAGCTTATTTCATGATGAAGAATGATGGAAAGAGAGAGTGTCAGGATGCGAAGAGTGCCGGCTTTCACTCCTCCTCCCGAACGTGCTGGGTCACGTCCGTCAAGGTGGTGGAAAAACGGGTTAGCGAAGAGGTGGCCAAAGGTCAGGCCGCCATGGGTGGAAGTTTCGCTGGATCAGCATCGATCAGCGGCGGTGTAAGTTCGGCCATTCCCTCGATCTGCATGTAGCGGTGCTGGAGCAACCACTCATCGTTCTGTTCGAGCAGGACGGCGCCGATCAGCCGGGTGATGCTGGCCTCATTGGGGAAGATGCCGACGACGTCGGCCCGCCGCTTGACCTCCTTATTCAACCGCTCCAGCGGGTTGGTTGAGTGGAGCTTGGTACGGTGCTGAGCCGGGAAAGCCATGTAGGCCAGCACGTCGTGCTCACTGTCGTCCATCAGCGCGGCGAGCTTGGGCCAACGAGGGCGCAGCTGATCGGCGACATGCCGCCAAGTCTGACGCGCTGCTTCGGCGTCGGGTTGCAGGAAGGCCTGGCGGATCGCGGCGGCCACCATCGTGTGCTGGCCTTTCGGCACGTGCGCCAGGGCATTGCGCATCCAATGCACGCGACACCTTTGCCATGTCGCGCCCAGCACGCGGGTGATCGCGTGGCGCAAGCCATCGTGGGCATCCGAGATCACCAGCTTGACGCCCTTGAGGCCGCGCTTGACCAAGCCCTTCAAAAAAGCCGACCAGAACGGTTCGGCCTCCGACGGGCCGATGCCGAGCCCGATGATCTCGCGCCGGCCGTCAGTATTCACCGCCACAGCGATTATTGCCGCGACCGAGACGATGCGACCGCCATCGCGGACCTTGAGGTAGGTGGCGTCGAGCCAGAGATACGGCCAATCGCCCTCAATCGGCCGGTCGAGGAAGGCATTGACCCGCTCGTCGATGTCCTTGCACAGCTTGGAGACTTGGCTTTTCGAGATGCCGGCGAGACCCATCGCTTGCACCAGCTCGTCGACGCGTCTGGTTGAAACGCCGCCGATCCAGGCCTCCTGGATCACCGTGACCAGCGCCTTCTCGGCGGTCTTGCGCGGCTCGAGGAACGGCGGGAAGTACGACCCCTGGCGCAGCTTGGGGATGCGCAGCTGGAGCGAGCCGAGCCGCGTGTCGAGGCTGCGGTCGCGATAGCCATTACGGTAATTGAGCCGGTCGCCGGTGCGCTCGTGCCGGCCGGCGCCGATCAGACCCTCAACATCGGCTTCCATCAGGATCTGCAGCACCGCCTCCGCTACGGTTCGCAGGAAATCGCCGTCGCCGCTCTTCTGCAGCAGCTCGACCAGCGTCATTCTATCGTCGGTCATCGGGTCCTCGGTAAGTTCGGGGTGAAGTCTTGGCAACTCCACCTTAACCGCCCTTCCCGGTGACCACCTTTCGCTCACGCGCGCGCCGGGCTCCAAGTTCTGGGGCATTCCGCCCGACGCGCGCTTACCACCGAATTTCCACCACCACCGCGGACGCTAACAACGTGCTGGATTTTGCAACACGGCGGGGGTAGGGCACCGGATCAAATTGTGCGATAAATCTTTTGACGTGTTCGTCCAGTCTCCATCTTAACCTTACAATATATCGCGCGTGCCGGGCAATATCGGGCGTTGGCGGGCGGCGGGCTTGCGGTTATTCCTTGTCGGGGACGCCGGTTTCGAGTTCTTCGAGCCAGACGGTGGCGGTGGCGTCGGAGGGGGCGCGCCAGTCGCCGCGGGGGGAGAGCGAGCCGCCCGAGGAGATTTTCGGGCCGTTGGGCAGGGCCGAGCGCTTGAATTGGCTCAGTTGGAAGAAGCGGTGGAGGAAAACCCGCAGCCAGCGCTTGATTTCCGGCAGATTGTAGGCGCGGCGCGCCGAGTCCGGGGTGTTAGCCGGCCACGCCCCGCGTTCGAGGTCATTCCACGCGTTCCATGACAGATAGGCGATCTTGGACGGGCTGAAACCGTAGCGGGTCGCGTAATAGAGGTTGAAGTCCTGCAGTGCATAGGGGCCAACGATGCTCTCGGTCGACTGGATCAGGCCGTCGGCGCCCGGCGGCACCAGCTCGGGCGAAATCTCGGTCGCCAGGATGTCATAGAGGATCGGCGCCGTGTGCGGACCGAGATCGCCGGTCGCCGCGACAAAGCGGATCAAATGCTGGATCAGGGTTTTGGCGACCGAGGCGTTGGGGTTGTAATGCGACATCTGATCGCCGACCCCATAGGTGCACCAGCCGAGGCCCAGTTCGGACAGATCGCCGGTGCCGACCACCAGCCCGCCATTGTGGTTCGCCAGCCGGAACAGGTAGTCGGTGCGCAGGCCGGCCTGGACATTCTCGAAGGTCACGTCGTAATCGGCCTCGCCCTTGGCCGTGGCGTGGCCGATGTCCTGCAGCATCTGCCGGGCCGCCGGGCGGATGTCGATCTCGGCGCCGCTGACCTTGAGCGCCTTCATCAGCCGCCAGGCATTGGCCTTGGTCGCCTCGCCGGTCGCAAAGCCCGGCAAGGTATAGGCGAGGATGTCGGTGCGCGGCAGCCCGAGCCGGTCCATCGCGCGCGCCGAGACGATCAACGCCTGGGTCGAATTCGAGCCCGCCGGAGACGCCGATCACCAGTTTTTTGAGCCCGGTCGCCTTGAGCCGCTGCGCCAAGCCCTGGACCTGGATGTTGTAAGCCTCGTAGCAGTTGTCGGCCAGCATCGCCGGGTCGGCCGGCACATATGGGAAGCGCTCGACATTGCGGCGCAGGGTGAGCTTTTCCGCGGGCGCCTCGAAGTCGAAACCGATGGTGCGAAACGACGTGCCCGTCCCGGCCGCGGCGCGCGCGCAGTCGCCGAAGCTGTTGGTGCGCATCCGCTCCTGGCGAATGCGCCCGAGATCGACATCGGCGGTCGCCATCTCGGGCGTTACCGAGAACCGCTCGGTCTCGGCCAATTCGTTGCCCAACTCGAAGATCCCGGCCTGGCCGTCCCAGGCGAGGTCGGTTGTCGACTCGCCGGCGCCGGCGGCGGAATAGGCGTAGGCGGCGAGGCAGCGGGCCGATTGCGAGGCGCACAACAGCCGGCGCATTTGCGCCTTGCCGATCGTGATGTTGCTGGCTGACAAATTGAGCAGGATCTCGGCGCCGGCCAACGCCGCCGCGCTGCTCGGCGGCCGCGGCACCCACAAATCCTCGCAGATTTCGACATGAAAGGTGAAACCCGCAGCACCGGTGGCGGTGAATAGCAGGTCTGCGCCGAATGGGACGTTATGCCCGGCGACCGCGATCGACCGGCCGGCGACGCCGATGCCCGAGGTGAAATGTCGGCGCTCGTAAAACTCGCGGTAGTTCGGCAGAAAGACCTTCGGGACGACGCCGAGCAGTTGACCGCGATGGATCGCGATCGCGCAGTTGTAAAGCTGGCCATGCGAGCGCAGCGGCGCACCGATGACAAACACGGGGAACCGGTCACGGCTGGCCTGGACCAGACGATCGATTTGGACCTCGACCGCGGCGAGCACCGCATCCTGAAACAATAGATCGTCGATCGCATATGCCGAGAGGCACAGCTCGGGGAACACCATCAGCCCAACCCGCGCCGCGTCGCCCTCGGCGAGCAGCGCCTCGACCGCCTCGGCATTATGGGCGGGTTCGGCTACCGCCACATGGGGCACGCAGGTGCCGACGCGGATGAAATGATGCCGGTAGGGCGAAAAGAACGAGGACATCGTTCGACGGTGCTCGTAGATCAGATCGGTGTCAATTTGGGCACTTGCCGGTCTGCCGATAAGAGGTCGCCCGGTCCGGTACGAGGTCGCGCGGTCAGGACCGCGGGCGCCTCGATCGAACCAGCGCCCAGACGACGCCGCCGATGCCGAACAACGCCAGCCCACCAAAAATCAGCAATACGAGATTGGCCGAGCCGACGAAACTCTCGCCGATGTCGCCGACTACGTCGCCGGCGATCAGCAGCATCGGCGCCCAAATCAGTGCCGAAGCGACATTGGCGATCCAAAAACGTCCGTTCGGCATCCGCATTACCCCTGCGGCGAGCGGAATCACCGCGCGCATTGGGCCAAAGAAGCGGCCGAGAAAAACGCTGAGACCGCCATATCGGGCAAAAAACCGAATGCCGCTCGGCAAGAGGTCGGGATTGCGCGTGAACGGCCAGACCCCGGCAATCGCGGGGCCGAACCAGCGGCCTATCCAATACGAGACTTGATCGCCTAGCACGGCGCCGAGGATCGCCCCGGCAAGAACCGAGAAATAGTGCAGAGAGCCGGTCGCGAGCAGCGCCCCGGCGGCGATCAGCAACGAGGTTCCCGGGAACAGCAGGCTCAAAAAAGCAAACAACTCGCCGAACGCGAAGACGAACATGACAGCGAACGCCCAGCCCGCATGCGCAGAAATGAAGGCAAGCGTCGGCTGAACCAAGTCTTCCATAAATGCCCTTCGACATCTGCCCCGGCGCACCGATCGGCGAGGAAACCGCGGCAGGTGGATAGCACCCCGTACTTAAGCTAGCCTGAGTGCGCAACGGCGTCCGCCGATCGCGCCCGCGCTCTCGGCCTGCCGGCCTCAGCGAGGACAGTATGGGGACGCTTCCGCCGATCGCCGAGAAGCGGTCGGCGGATTGCTGCCCTGGGCTGACGAGAGACAGGATTTGTCCTATCATCTGGCCGGCGGCAGAAAAACAGAGCAAAGAAACGCCGAGCGCGACGGCGCAGCAAAGCGCCACGCGGCCTGACGGGAGGGTCCGATGTTTTGGGTCGTCGTCGCAGTTTTGTATTTCGTGCTCGCGGCGGTGGCGCCGAGCATTCTCGGCCTCTTCGTCAGCCGCGCGCGCCCCGATTTTGGGACATTGTCGCTGTCCCTGCGCTTCGTGTTTGTGGCGATCGCGCTGCTCTGTCTCGCGGCGACCTCTTATGTGCATGTCGATTCCGACGAAATCGCCGTCCTAAACAAGATTTACGGCACCACCTCGCTGCCCGGCGAGCACATCATCGCGACGAACGGGGAAAAAGGCCCGCAAGCGGAAATTCTGACCCCGGGCTGGCATCCCTGGTTTCTGGTCAACGTGATTTATCAGGTCGAAACCAGAAAGGTGGTGTCGATTCCGTCGGGCAAATACGGGTTCCTGAACGCCAAGGATGGCGCCCCGCTGCAGCCCGATCAGTATCTGGCAGACGCTTTTCCCGCCGGGCACGAGCTGGACATGCTCGACGCCGAATACTTTCTCAGGCATGGCGGACAGCGGGGGCCGCAGACGACGATCCTGACGCCAGGGAATTATCGCCTCAACACCTATCTCTGGGACGTCGACATCCGGGACGCCGTCGACGTGGCGAAAGGTTTTGTCGGCGTGGTCAAATCCAACGTCGTTGCGGCGGTGAATTTCGGCAATCTGGTCGCGGAAAAACCAGCCTCATGCCGGCAAAAGACCGTGTTTACCAATTCGAGCGGCGAAGCGGTCATTTCCAATCAACGAAAAGGCGATGAAGGCATTCTGACCGCGATCCTGGTCCCGGTCGGCTGTATCGGCATCTGGGAAAAGGCTCTGCAACCCGGCCGCTACTATGTCAACGAGGCCGCGTATAAAGTCACAATGATCAGCACCCGGGTACAGACCTGGGAGTTCAAGGGTGGCTATAAGCGGCGATACATCGATCTCAGCCTCGATCAGGCCGGCAACCTGACGCAATCGCAACGCTCGCAGGATGTCCCGGTGCCCGAGGGCGCCGCCGATCCGGCGATCACACCCTTTGTCGAGGGTTGGCAGGTGCCGCTCGAACTGCGGGTCCTGGCCCAGGTCACCCCCGACAATGCGCCCTTTGTCGTGGCCGCGGTCGGCGGGCTGCATGAAATCGAAAACAACATCATGGTGCCGACCATCCGTTCGATCGTGCGCAACGTGGTCGGCGCGACCGGGCGCCACGTGCTCGATCTCGCGGACAATCGCGCAACTCTCGAACGCGCGGTCGAGGACGCGATCCGCCCCGAGGGTCTGCGCGCCGGGATCGTCATAAAAGAGGTCAAGTTCGGCGACGTGGCTTTGCCGCCGGAATTGCTGATCTCGCGGCTGCGCCAGCAATTGGCCGATCAGCTCCAGCTGACCTACCAGCAGGAGCAGAAAGCCCAAACCCAGCGGATCGAAACCGAAAAGGCGCGAGCGACAGCTGAGCTGCAGCACCAGCTGGTCGAGGCGTTAATCGGGGTCCAGGTCGCCGAGCAGAACAAGAACGCTGCCAAGCTGCGCGGCGAGGGGCAAAAGCTCGAACTCGAAGAGACCGCGCAGGGGCAAAAGGCTCAAGCCGACGTGCTCGGCCAGGACCGTGTGCTGACGATCAACCTCGTTCAGCAATTCCTCAAAGCGGTGCAGGAAAAACCGGAAATTGTCTCCCTGGTCGGGCGGCTGGTGCCGCAGACCGTGGTGTCGACGGGCAGCCAAGGCACCGGGCTCGACAGCGCCGCGGCGATCTTTGGGGCACTGCTGAGCAACGGCGGCGCGGCCACGCCGGCTGTGGCCGGATCATCTGCCAAGAAGTGATTTGCAGGATGGCCGATATCATTATCATCAACCCGCAATTCAATACTTCGTATTGGGGGCTCGAATACGCGATGTCCTTCCTCGGCATCAAAGCGGTGCTGCCGGTCGCGAGCCTACCGCTATTGGCGGCTCTGACGCCGCGCGGGCATACGGTCACCTTGATCGACGAGAATGTCGAACCGATCGATTTCGAGCGTTGCGCGCGCGCCGAATCATCGGGGTAACCGGCATGAACGTGCAGCGCATGCGCATGCACGAGATCCTCGGCGAATTTCGGCGGCGCGGCTGCTTTACTGTCGTCGGCGGCCCGTGGGTTACGGTCCGGGAGGACGATATCGCCGACCTTACCGATGTGATCTTTATCGGCGAGGCTGAAGAGACTTGGCCGCAGTTTCTTTCCGAGTGGGGTCAGGGCCGTCACGCGAGACGCTACGAACAGGCAGAACGCACAAACATGGCGAGCGTGCCGCGCCCTCGGCTCGATCTTTTGCGGATGAAGGATTACGCGCTGGGCAGCGTTCAATTCTCGCGCGGCTGCCCGTTCGAATGCGAATTCTGCGACATCATCGTTACGTTCGGCCGCCGGCCGCGAATTAAAACTTCGGCTCAGGTGCTCGCCGAACTTGACGGGTTGCTGGCTACCGGCAAGCGCACAGCGTTCATCGTCGACGACAATCTGATCGGTAATAAAAGAGCGATCAAGCCGCTGCTGCGCGAGGTGATCGCGTGGCAACAGGCCCACGGCTACCCGCTGATGTTCGCGACCGAAGCCTCGATCGATCTCGCCGAGGATCAGGAACTGATGCGGCTGATGGTCGATGCCAATATCAGCGAAGTGTTCATCGGGATCGAGACTCCGAACGAAGCCGCGCTGCGGGAGACCAAGAAAATCCAGAACCTGCGCGATCGCGGCGGGACAATGCTCGAGAAGGTTCACCGCGTCCAGGAAGCGGGTATGGAGGTCTGGTGCGGCATCATCGTTGGCTTTGACAATGATGATGAGCGCATCTTCGCCGCACAGCGCCGATTTGTCACCGAAGCGCGGATCGCCAATGCAATGGTCAATATGCTGGTAGCGATCCCAAGGACCCCGCTTTACAAGAGGCTCGACGGAGAAGGCCGGCTCGACAGTTCTGGCGACCCCGCCGGCTTCGGCCCGTTCGGCACCAACGTTATCCCTCGCCGCATCGGTCGCGAAGCGCTGCGCGACGGCTATGTCGAGCTGATGCGGGATCTCTATACGCCGGCCGCCTTTTTCGGGCGGCTCGACGCTCTCTATCTCGACGCGCGGCTGCCGTGGGGCCAGGCACGACGGCGGCATCTTCGCCACCATCCGCTGCGCCGCTTCAAGCTTAACCTGCGCCTTCTGGCCGAAGCGCTCGGCATCTTCGTAATGCTGATGCGTGGGGTTTCTGACGCGGCGCTGCGCCGCGAATACCGCCGCCGCCTGTTGCGCGTTGCCCGGCGCCGGCCCGCACCCGCTATCCTCCAGCTTTACGCGCTGAAATGCGCGATGCATTTCCATGTTCACATGATGGTGCAGGAGATGCTTTCAGTACCGCAGCCGGTGGTCCGCGCCGCTGCTTGAACCAGCCCCGACCGGGCTGTGCTCGGGTAACGTGTGAAAAGTGTAGCCCGCGTACCCCGGACGAGGTCACGGTTTCTCGAGCATTTGGGGAGATTGCGGCAGCCACCCGCGACCCATTTGACCTTGGGCGAGTTACCGGTGACGTGAGCTGCGCACCCCGACATCGGTGGCCAATTGGCGAGGATGGTCGGCCGAGAAGAGCCTCGGCCTCCGCTGCCCGGTGCTCTGGTTCCCGCCTGGAGATAAGCCGCGACCCTTTCCCTATTTGATAATCAGGGCCAATTTCTTGATGATCCCACTCTCATGTCCGCCTTTCCAAGTAGCAGGCGCGTGAATTCGTGGCTTGCTTGCCAAAGCCGACCTTTCATTGATCATACTATTTCAGGCCGAGGTAGACTTGTTTCACGTTATATCCTAAAATCTCGACTTGCTTTACGCGTAGACCTTAAGTAATTGACGACACTCCCTAGCGTCCCACTTTGAAGTTGTGTATAAACATGGCCCTCGTCATCGCGAGCGAAGCGAAGCAATCTCGGGCCGTCGAGCTGAACCCGGGCAGATCGCTTCGTCGCCCTTTGGGCTCCTCGCAATGACAATCCGGCTCGAATAATGTTGCGAATGCGTTGGCCGAGAGACCGAGCGGCTCGATGAATTCCTCACGGAGGACCTCGCCGGGATGGGTACGGATGCGCGCCATAGCCTGTCCTTTAGTGATAATCGACGATCTCGACCAGTTCGGCGCCCTCGCGCCACACAAAGCAAATGCGCCACTGGTCATTGATCCTGATGCTGTGGTGCCCACGTCGCTCTCCTTTCAGCGCTTCGAGTTGTCGCGGCACCCGCCGCTGGCCCAGATGGTTTCCGCGATCCGCTCCCAAACGGAACAGTGACCTTGCCGGCCGCCACCCTACACGGGTTTTGCGGATCGTCGGTCCGACCGATCAGCATCTTCTCCCTTTAAGCCCTGCACCCGCGGCACACGAGGGTCAGGCAGCAGCCGGCCGCGGCCGGTAGGCCTCCCCGCGCGTCATCATGGCCCACACAATGCGGGCCGTCTTGTTGGCCAAAGCCACGGCGGCGAGTTTGCGCGGCTTGCGGCTGAGCAGGCTGAGCAGCCACGGCGAGGTGGCTGGCTGGCCGGGTTTGGCATGTTGGATGACCGCGGTCGCCCCTAATACCAGCAACTGGCGCAGCCGCTCGTCGCCGGCGCGGCTGATGCCGCCCAGGCGCTGTCTGCCGGCAGTCGAGCATTGGCGCGGCGCTAGCCCGAGCCAGGCCGCAAAATGCCGCGCCGATTTGAACTGCGTCGGGTCAACCCGCAGCGCTAAATTCAACGCCCCGATCGGTCCGATCCCCGGGATCGCGGCCAGCCGCCGGCTGACCGGGTTGGCCTTGTGCTGTTGCATCAGCGTGGTGTCGATCGCTCGCCGCCGCATCTCGATGCGCTCGACTTCCTGGCCCAACAGTGCGATCGCCTGCTTCGCCGCCGACGGCACCGCTGCCTCATCGGCCGCGGCGACCTCGGTCCGCAGCTCGGCCAAGCCCTTCTCGCCGAGCGGCGCCACCACCCCGATCTCGGCGGCATGGCCGCGCAGCGCATTGACCAGCTGGGTGTGTTGCCGCACCAATAGCTCGCGAACCGACAACAGCATCGCCGCGGCCTGCTGCTCGGCTGACTTGACCGGTACGCTGGCGATCGACGGCTGCGCCGCGGCGACGCTGATCGCCTCGGCATCGTTGCGGTCGTTCTTGCTGCGCTTGACAAACGGCCTGACATATTGCGGCGGGATCAGGCGTACGCGGTGGCCGAGTGCTCCCAGCGCGCGCCCCCAGTGATGCGAGCCGCCGCACGCTTCCAGCGCCACCTCGAGCGGGGCCAGCCTTTCAAAGAATGGCAGTACTCGTGTCGCCGCAGATTGCGCCGCAAACCGCGCGGCCCTTCAAGGTCAACCCCGTGCAGGTAAACACCGACTTGGACGTGTCGATGGCAATGCGCGTAATCTCGGTCATGGACGGTCTCCAGTTCGCGTTTCGACGACCCAACTTTGGCACCAGATGCCGCGGGGCCGTCCACCTCAACGGATGCAATCCGCCACTTTGGTTGTTACCGGTGCTCCGCCATCCCCTCAACGACGCGTGCCGAGCGAATGAATGCCGCCGGCGCTAGGGCGGCGTACGCGAAAAAAGGCGGATTGCATCCGCCCCACAATTGCTGACCGCAAGACCGCGGATTTCGCCGGTGAGCTGTGTCCCTCCCGGAACGCGCCACCCAATTCTCCTCCCCGCTCGCTGCGGCAAATCGCGCTCGGTCGCCGGCCCGCGACGGCTCTTAAACCGTCATGCGCGGATTTGTTCCGCGCATCCACCCCTTTCCTTTCGGGTGCCTCCCTCCCCTACGCTGCCAGGCCAGCCCACGGCTGCACCTCCCGCCCGATCGCCGCCAATTCAACCTCTCCCCCGTCACTGGGGAGAGGGCAGGGTGAGGGGGTGTTCGGCCGCGCCAAAATTCCGGGGCGGTGCCGAAACAGCGCGCGAGCCGGATCGTTGTATCGGCGGTCACCGCCCGCGGGCTGCATGTCGCGCTCGATCGCCGTGAGAGTTTTTTAAAAAAAAAAAAAAAAAAAAAAAAAAAAAAAAAAAAAAAAAAAAAAAAAAAAAAAAAAAAAAAAAAAAAAAAAAAAAAAAAAAAAAAAAAAAAAAAAAAAAAAAAAAAAAAAAAAAAAAAAAAAAAAAAAAAAAAAAAAAAAAAAAAAAAAAAAAAAAAAAAAAAAAAAAAAAAAAAAAAAAAAAAAAAAAAAAAAAAAAAAAAAACCCCGCGGCTGCACGTCGCGCTCGATCGCCGCCAATTTCTACCTGTCCCCCGTCACGGGGGAGAGGGCAGGGTGAGGGGGGTCCTCGGCGGCGCGAGAATTCCGCGGTGGTGCCGAAATGGCGCGCGAGCCGTATCGCGGGTATCGGCCGTCACGGCCCGTGGTTTCTTCGTGAAAGAATATCGCCAATCCGGGTGGCGGGAACTCGCAGCGCCAACGGCAATGCGTTGGCCGAGAGACCGAGCGACTTCATCAATTCCTCGCGGAGGACCTCGCCGGGATGGGTACGGATGCGCGCCATAGCCTGTCCTTCAGTGATAATTGACGATCTCGACCCGTTCGGCGCTCTCGCGCCCCACAAAGCAGACGCGCCACTGCTCATTGATCCTGATGCTGGGCGAGATCCTCAACCTCGAGGCATCGAGACTGACGGGCCCATATAGTAGGTGCCCGCAGGAGGGGGCCAAAATATGGCGCGAGGCGACCTTCTTTCCCGGGTTTTGATCGCTTGAGTTCCATGGTCTTCAAGTTTGCGCGGCCGAGACGACACCGCCTCCAATTGATTGTGTCAGGCAATCAACGAGGCACAACGTGTGGACCGAAATCACTCTATTCATTTTCGGTCGGCCTCTCAGACCGTAAAATCTAGGTCGGAACAAGCTGGAAGACGCGTACCTTTCGGGAAGTTAAGGCGGGAGCGCAGCTCTTACTACCGAAAATAACCCCAAATCGGGCCGAGGTGATCAACATCCTCTTCTTATGGCGCCGGGAACCTCACGATGAAGGGCTTCGCGCTACAGGTTCGGGCATCTGCCAGATAACTACCGGATCGAAGCTTCTTCACCAGCATTTCTCCGAATTGCTGGATGCCGGCATTCAGCGGGACAAAACCGATGGTCGGCAGCAAACCTTCGAGCTCGATGTCATGAACCCGGATAGGAAGAATGTACTCGTTGCCTCCCTCCTCAAGCGCCCTCGCTTGTGGGCTGCGGGTCTCGTGGATCGTCCACTTGCGATCGCGATACTCCTCAGAAACGAATATCACGCAAAAGTGGGCTCGTTTGCGGAAAATCTTATCGACGAGGACAGTGAGATTCTTTCCCCAAAAGCTGCTCCGAGAAGAAGTCGTGGTAAAAGACATCATATCCTGCCTCGCGCACCGTCGGCGACATGATTGGTGCAACTATGTGGCGGCTCGGCGGCGATGACGAAAACGGTCGAAGTCCTCGGGGCGAAGCCCTTCTCGACATGGTGGGTAAAAAAACGGTTCTGGGCCTCGTTCTCGGCGATGCAAGAGGTGTACTTGCCGGGGATGGCCCCAGGGTCGATTTGTCGAGATCGCCCGGCGTGCCGCCGCCGACATTGAGCAAGATCAGCCGGATCACCCGGCCGATCGTCGCGTTGGCGCGGTTGCCCGAGCCGAAGGCGTTGACCCCGCCGTTCATGACGATCTCGCGTGCGATCGGCCCGTTCACGACAAGCAGCGGCCCGGCCACATGCGTCGTCGCCTGCACGCCGTTGCGGTTGAAGGCGTTGGCCGTGAGCGCCAGCATGGCCGCGCGTATCACAGGCGCATATTCCGGCTTGCAGCTAGCCATCACCATGTTGATCGCGAGCACCTCGCGGGTCAGCCCTCCGCAGCGTGGCGGCACCCGGCATTCGAGGAACTCGGGCTCGCCGCCGAGGGCGGCGATGCAGGTGGCGACCCGCTCGCCGGTCGGCGGCACCACCGGGAGCCCGTCGGTCCATCCCTGCTCGAAACACCACTCGACGAGGTCGGTGCCCTTTGGCACGCGGGAGAAATTGGTCGCACCATCAGCCATCGCAGTCCTCACGCCAGCCGCAGGTCGTACCCCTGTGGGATCTCGATGAAAAGCCCGCACGGCGGCTTTTCGACGGCCCTTGGAGACCTTTGACTGGTCGCGCGCAATGGTTCGAATGGAGCAAACAGCGGTCCATTCGCCCGTAAGCAAACAGTTGCTGTGGGTCAGGGGGCCAAAGGTAGAACTCGGGCGATACGGGGTGGACACGCTCAGTCGGTCCGTGGGCGGACCGCGAAGGCGGATCTCCCCAAGCCGATAGCGACACCGCGTCTTCTGGTGATTGAGCGAGATCCCGGCGTAAAGTCGGCGATGGTTTCCCGCGCCGTACTCCGCCCCCGGTAGCGGAACCAACCGAAAT
>CAWJTR010000012.1:0-291886 GCA_963845735.1 uncultured Alphaproteobacteria bacterium
GCGGCTGCGGCAAGTCGACCGCCAGCTCGGCCGCGATCCGCCCGGGCCGCGGGGTCATCATTGCGATCCGGGTCGACAGATAGACCGATTCGAAAACGCTATCCGTGACAAACACCACCGTCGGCCGCCGGCTGTCCCACAACCGCATCAGATCGTCGTTGAGCGCCATTCTGGTGATCTCGTCGAGCGCGGCAAAAGGCTCGTCGAGCAGCAACAAATCGGGGTCGGTGACCAGCGCGCGGGCGATCGAGACCCGCATGCGCATCCCGCCCGAAAGCTGATGCGGATAGGCGCGCTCGAACCCGGCGAGCCCGACCGCCTGGATCTCGGCCGCAGCGCGCTGGCGTTGGTCCGGCCCGACCCGCCCGGCAAGGCGAAACGGCAGCAGCACGTTACCGATGACCGTGCTCCACGGCATCAAGGTCGGGTCCTGAAAGACGAAGCCGATGCGCCCACGGCGCCGCGCGTTTGCATTTGTCTGGGTTCAGCGTCATATGGCGCTCGCCGCCGCTCGGTTCGCTCAGCCCGGCGATGATGCGCAGCAGGCTCGTCTTGCCGCAGCCCGAAGGGCCGATCAGGCTAAGGAACTCGCCGCGGCCAATATCGAGATCGATCGGATTGAGCGCGGCCACACCAGAGGCGAAGCGCTTGCTAATGCCGCGCAGCGAGACAATCGGCATCACCCGGCTAGTCAGGGCGCATCCATCCTTCTCGTCGACGAATTCGAGGGTGTACGCCTTTTTGTAGGCCATATCCTCGGGTTGGACGCCGAGCCTGCCATCGTGTCGAAGGCGGAGGCCGATCGAGGTCGGGGTTTTCGCGAGCGAGTTCTTGCGCGTCCAGCGCCGGCTAACGTTCATGCAAAAGACGCATACCGTCCAACTCATTTCGCTGGGATCGATCCATGTTACAGACTGTTCACTTTATGTCATCGCCGAGGCACGTAGACGTGGAAATTTGACAATCGAGGCGCAACAGTTACGATGTGTGACGCTATGAGATACGACGCCAAGCCCGCTCGCTTTGTTGCAACCGCGCGAGGCTCCTCTTCCCAAGCCGGGTTGACAGGGTCTTTGGTCAAGGCGCGCATCGCCGAGTTCCTCGACGGCAAAACCTGCGGGGAAGACCTGCTGCACGCGCTTTACGATCACGTCCTCTACGAGCCGATCCCTCAACCATTTCGCGAACTTCTGAATAAGTCTGAATAATTCGGTCGACTGATGGCAAGACGCGGGGCTTGACATTCGCGCCGAGGACGGCGTGCCCGCGAGTCTGTGTGAGATTGCTCTAAGGCGGCGCCGTAGCGGATTATCCAGGCTGCGGTCCTGCATTGCGTATCAGGTTAGGTTCTCCTCATTATCCGCCCGCTCGTGCGGCTTCGGGGAAGATTGGCAGCCGCACGATGGAGGGGCGAAAAACGGGGGAGGAATGGATGACCAACGTGTCGGCGGAGCGGCACCGCCTGACAAGCGGGAGGACGCGAGAGATACGCATCTTGATTTTTGCGTCCTCGCTCGCAACGGTCTTCGAATGGTATGACTTTTATCTTTATGGTTTGCTCGCGGTAACGATCGGCACCGTCTTCTTTTCGGCGGTCAGCCCGACCGCGAACTATATCTTCGCCCTCCTTTCATTTGCCGCCGGGTTCGCGTTACGCCCGTTCGGCGCCCTCGTGTTCGGACGGATCGGCGACCTCGCCGGCCGCAAGTATGCCCTTTTGATCACAATCACGATCATGGGCTGGTCGACCTTTGTGGTCGGCCTGTTGCCCGGCTATGCGGCGATAGGCCTTGCCGCCCCGGTAATCCTGATCGTGCTGCGCCTGTTGCAAGGTCTGGCGCTCGGCGGCGAGTATGGCGGCGCCGCCATTTATGTCGCCGAGCATGCCCCGCATGGCAAGCGCGGGTTGTTTACTTCGTGGGTTCAGACGACCTCGACGCTCGGGCTGTTCCTCGCGCTGCTGGTGGTCCTCGGCTGCCAACAATGGATCGACGCCAAGAGCTTTACCGCCTGGGGTTGGCGCATCCCATTCCTGCTGTCGATCATCCTGCTCGCAATCTCGATGTATATCCGGCTGCGCCTCAACGAATCTCCACTGTTTCAGCGGATGAAGGCGGAAGGCAGAGGATCGCGGGCGCCGCTGACCGAAAGCTTTGCCGAGAGGGGCAACCTCAAGATCGTCCTGATCGCCCTTTTCGGCGCGACCGCAGGGCAAGGGGTGGTGTGGTACTGCGGCCAGTTCTATGCGCTGTTCTTCTTGACCCAGACCTTGAAGGTCGATCCCAAGACGGCGATCCTGATGGTCGCGGCAGCATTGGCGATCGGAACGCCGGGCTTCATTCTGTTTGGCTGGCTGTCCGACCGGTTCGGCCGCAAGCCGATCATCATGCTGGGTTGTCTGCTCGCGGTCATAAGCTATTTGCCGCTGTTCAAGGCCATCACCCATTACGCCAACCCGGCCCTCGAAGCCGCCATAGTCTCAGCGCCGGCCGTCGTCATCGCCGACCCCGACGAGTGCTCGCTGCAGTTCAACCCGGTCGGCATGTCAAAGTTTACAAGTTCGTGCGACGTCGCCAAGAGCGCTCTGGTCGCTATGGCGTTCCTTACAGCAACGAGGCCGCGCCGCCGGGCAGCTTGGCGCACATAAAGATCGGGCACACCGCGATTGTAAGCTACGACGGCAAGACGCCAGACGCCGCGGCTAAGGCCGCAGCCTTCAGCAAGGCTCTGGGCGATGCGCTGAAGACAGCCGGCTATCCGGCAGCGGCTGATCCGGGGCAGATCAATCACACCATGGTAATTGCGCTCCTCGTGATCCTGGTGACCTATGTGACGCTCGTCTACGGCCCCATCGCGGCGATGCTGGTCGAGCTGTTTCCAACCCGCATCCGCTATACCTCGGTGTCGCTGCCCTACCACATCGGCAATGGCTGGTTCGGCGGATTTCTGCCGGCGATCGCCTTTGCGGTCGTCGCCGCAACCGGCGGCATATACAATGGGCTATGGTATCCGATCGCCATCGCGGCAATGACGCTCGTCATCGGCGTCCTGTTCTTGCGTGAGACCAAGGACGTCGATATCCGCGCGGGTTAATCCGCGGCAAACCGCTCGGGGGCTGGCCGGCGAATTTCCAACTTATCGCGGGTCCTTCTGGGAACCTCGACTTACCCTGGCGGTTAGCGGCTATCTATCAAGGGACGCGCTTAGCCCCTGCCTGCAGCGAGCTGCCCCTCACCGCCGCAGCAGCATCCGGCCGAGGTCGCGCCCGCCGAACAGGTGCACGTGGAAATGCGGCACCTCCTGGTGGCCGTCACGGCCGCTGTTGGCGATGATTCGATGGCCGGTCTCGACCACGCCCTCTTCTCTCGCTATCTGCCCCAGGGCGCGAAACATTGCCGAGTGCTCGGCCGCCGAAGCATTCGCGGAAAAATCGTCGAGCGAGACATATTCCCCCTTCGGGATTACCAAGATATGCGTCGGGGCGAGCGGATTGATGTCGTGAAAGGCGAGGACGTGGTCATCCTCGTAGACTTTCTTGCATGGGATCTCGCCGCGCAGGATGCGGGCGAAGACGTTATTTCGGTCGTAAGCCACCTTCCGTCTCCGCCCAAATTATTGGGTTAGATGTTCGCACGCCCGCGCTTTTCGTCGATCCCGGACTTGCCTTCGCGACGCACCAGTTCGGCGGCGACATCGGCCGGCGAAATGCCGACATCGGCCCACAGCACCAATAGGTGATAGAGGAGATCGGCGCTCTCGCCGACGAGCTTTGCCGGGTCGCCCCTGACGCCCTCGATGACCGCCTCGACCGCCTCCTCGCCGAGCTTTTGGGCGATCTTGGTGCGGCCGCGGGCGAACAGCCGGGCGGTATAGGAGGTCTGCGGATCGGCTCCGCGTCGCGCGCGGATAACCTGCCAGAGGCGGTCAAGGGTGGCGCCCAGATCTTTTGGCACGGCTCAACTCCGCACCGGGATGCCGCAGGCGGCGAGCCGTGCCTTGGCCTCGCCGATCCGACAGGTCCCGAAATGAAAGATCGAGGCTGCGAGCACCGCGGTCGCGTGCCCATCGCGAATTCCCTCGACCAGGTGATCGAGGGTGCCGACCCCGCCCGAGGCGATGACCGGCACGCGAACCGCATCGGCGACGGCACGCGTCAGGGCGATGTCGAACCCCGATTTGGTGCCGTCCCGATCCATCGAGGTCAGCAGAATTTCTCCGGCGCCGTAATCAGCAAGCCGGCTGGCCCAGTCGACCGCGTCGATGCCGGTCGGCCGCCGTCCGCCATGAGTGAAGACTTCCCATCGCGCCGGCGCCGACGCTTTTGCATCGATCGCGGCGACGATGCACTGGCTGCCGAATTTCTGCGCCGCTTCGCGGACGAAGTCGGGCCGGGCCACGGCGGCGGTGTTGATCGACACCTTGTCGGAGCCCGCGAGCAATAGGCGGCGGATATCCTCGACCGTGCGCACCCCGCCGCCGACGGTCAGCGGCATGAAACATTCCTCGGCAGTGCGGCGAACCACATCGTAGAGCGTGTCGCGCCCTTCGGCGCTGGCGGTGATGTCGAGAAAGCACAGCTCGTCGGCGCCCTCGCGATCGTAGAACCGCGCCTGCGCCACCGGATCGCCGGCATCGACAAGATCGACGAAGTTGACGCCTTTGACGACCCGCCCGTCTTTGACGTCGAGACAAGGGATGACGCGCATTTTCAGCATGCCGGCCTCTCCGCCATCAGGCGCAACGCCGCTTGCGGGTCGATCCGTCCGTCATAGAGCGCACGCCCGCAGATCACGCCGGCGATGCCGTCGGCCGCGTACCTCTTGAGCGAGGCGAGGTCGGCGAGCGAGGCGACCCCGCCCGAGGCAATGACCGGGACCCGAACCTGGCGCGCCAAATCAGCTGTAGCCGCGGCATCGACGCCGCAGAGCGCCCCGTCGCGGGCGATGTCGGTGTGGATAATCGCCGCGACCCCGCAATCCTCGAAGCGGCGCGCCAGTTCGACGACGCCGATCTCGGTCGTCTCGGTCCATCCCGCGATCGCGACTCGCCCGCCGCGTGCATCTATGCCCACGGCGATCTTTCCCGGGTGATCGGCGGCGGCCCACCGGACCAATTCGGGATCGCGCAGCGCGGCCGTGCCGAGCACGATGCGATCAATCCCGAACCCGAGCCATTGCTCGATCGCGCGACGGTCGCGAATGCCGCCGCCCAACTGGATGTGCAGCCCGACGGCGTCGCGAATTGCCGCCACCGCAGTCCCATTGACCGAGCGGCCGGCAAAGGCGCCGTTGAGATCGACGATATGCAGCCATTCGAAACCGGCGTCGGCGAACTGCCGCGCCTGCGCTGCCGGATCGTCGTTGAACACGGTGGCGCTCGCCATCTCGCCGCGCACCAGACGAACACAGGCGCCATCCTTGAGATCGATCGCCGGGTAGAGGATCACGGCGAGCCCCTCATGCCAGCCCTCTCCCCGCTTGCGCGGATAGGGAGGGGCCGGCGCTGCGGGAGGATCAGGGGCCAACGCCAGACAACTCCGTACCTGAGGATCACGAGCGCGCCGAAACGTCGTCGAGCAGCTTGTAGTAGTAGTGACCCGGCACGATCCGGCCTTCGACGCGCGCGTAGACCGGATGGGTGCCCCAGCGGCGATACCCCAGGCTCTCATAGAGGCCGATCGCAGCCTTCTGCGTGTCGCGCAAATCGAGGTTGAGGACGGCCAGCCCCAATTCCCGGCCGAGCCGCTCAATCTCCAGCACGATGCCGCGACCGAGGCCGTGGCCGCGGGCCCACGGCGCCACGAACGCGCTTGTCAGGGTGCCGGCGAAGGCTTGCGCTTCGTTGTTGCGCGGCGCGCGGCTGAGTTGCGCGGAGCCGGCCACGACCCCCTCCAAGCGGCCGACGACGAGCCGGCGCTCGGGGACCAGCAGCACGCCCTTCCAATAATTTTCCAGGACCTGACGCGGCGGCGGCTTGAGCCAGCCGAATCCCCCACCCTCGGTGATCGCGCTCTCGGTCGCCTCGCAGAGATTCTCGAGATCGTCGCCCGAATAGCGGGTGAGCCGCCCGACCGAGATCGCCGCGACGGTATTCCGGCTATCGCTCATGGACTCCATCGCAAAAAGTTTCCGATCAACCGCAGCCCCGCGTGCTGGCTTTTCTCGGGGTGAAACTGGGTTCCGGCGAGATTGTCGCACCCGACGACCGCGGCGAGCGGTCCGCCGTAATCGGTGACCGCCAGGAGGTCGCGCGCATTGGCCAGCCGGAAATGATAGCTGTGCACGAAATAGGCGTGCGGGCCCGCCCCGAGCCCGGCGAGCAGCGGGTGAGACGACCGCGACTCGATTTCGTTCCATCCCATATGCGGGATCTTCAGCGCCGAATCCGCGGGCTCGATCGCCATCACCTCGCCGTCGATCCAGCCGAGGCCGTCGACCGTCTCGAATTCGCGACCGCGCTCTGCCATCAGCTGCATGCCGACGCAGATCCCCAGGAACGGGCGCGCACGAGACCTGACCGCCTCATTCAGCGCTTGTTCGAGACCGGAAACCGCGGCAAGCCCGCGCCGGCAGTCGGCAAAGGCGCCGACCCCGGGAAGGACCAGGCGGTCGGCGCCGGCAATCGTCTCGGGCGCGCTGGTCACCCTGATTTCGGCCGAAATGCCGTTCTCGGCCGCCGCGCGCTCGAACGCCTTTGCCGCCGAGCGTAGATTGCCCGAGCCGTAATCGACGATCGCGACGATCATCACAAGGTGCCGCCGAGGACGCCCTTGGTTGACGGAACCGATCCCTGCCGCCGCGGATCGACCTCGACCGCCTGGCGCAACGCCCGGGCGAGACCCTTGAAGCAGGATTCGACAATGTGATGGTTGTTCTCGCCATAGAGGTTCTCGACATGCAGCGTGACCCCCGCCGACTGGGCAAAGGCCTGGAACCACTCCTTGAACAACTCAGTATCCATCTCGCCGAGTTTCGGCCGGGTAAATGCCACCTTCCACACCAGATAGGGTCGGTTCGAGGCGTCTAGGCTGACGCGTGTCAAAGTTTCGTCCATCGGGATTACCGCGTGCCCGTAGCGCGCAATGCCGGCGCGGCTCCCCAGAGCCTTCGACACCGCCTCGCCGACGACATAGCCGGTATCCTCGGTGGTGTGATGAAAATCGATATGCAGATCGCCGATTGCCTGCAATTTGACGTCGATCAGGCTGTGCTTGGCCAACTGTTCGAGCATGTGATCGAGGAAGCCGATACCGGTCGATATTTCGGCGGCGCCGCTGCCGTCGAGATCGACCCGGCCGCTGATTTGCGTTTCCTTGGTGTTGCGTTCGACCGTAGCCACCCGCACGATGCTCTCCTCTATCGCCACTGGATCGCGACCCAGTCTATTTAGCAATTCCGGGGCGAGCTTGCCACTGTCCGACGGTCGGCTTGACCACGAACCCTTCGCGCCCACATCTCAGTCTTCCGAGTTCAAGCGCCTGCAGCGCCAGCTTCCCGAAAAAGCGCATGGATCACTTCGACAGCAACGCTTGGCACGGCACGACGATCCTGTGCGTCCGCAAGGGCGGCCAGGTCGTGGTCGCCGGCGACGGTCAAGTCACGATGGGCCAGACGGTGATGAAGTCGAACGCGCGCAAATTGCGGCGGCTGGCCGGCGGATCGGTGATCGCCGGCTTTGCCGGCGCCACCGCTGACGCGATCGCCTTGTTTGAGCGGCTCGAGGCCAAGCTCGAGCAATATGCCGGACAATTGCCCCGCGCCTGCGTCGAACTTGCCAAGGATTGGCGTACCGACCGCTATCTGCGCCGCCTCGAAGCAATGATGGCAGTGGCCGACAAGAGCGTATCCTTGATCCTGTCGGGAACCGGCGACGTGCTCGAACCCGAGGACGGGATCATCGGCATCGGGTCGGGCGGCGGCTACGCGCTGGCTGCGGCGCGGGCCCTGATCGGCGTTGACGGCCTCGACGCCGAAGAAATAACGCGCCGCGCGATGGCAATCGCCGCCGGAATCTGCATCTATACCAACGACAAGATCACCTTAGAGAAACTCGACAACTAACGCCCGATGCCATCTTTCAGCCCGCGCGAGATTGTTTCCGAGCTTGACCGCTACATCGTCGGCCAGCACGACGCCAAGCGTGCGGTTGCGATCGCGCTCAGAAACCGCTGGCGCCGCCAGCAGCTCGCCCCCGAGCTACGCGAAGAAGTATTACCCAAAAATATCCTGATGATCGGCCCGACCGGCTGCGGCAAGACCGAGATTGCCCGCCGCCTCGCCCGACTCGCGCAAGCCCCGTTCGTCAAGGTCGAGGCGACCAAATTTACCGAAGTCGGCTATGTCGGCCGCGACGTCGAACAGATCGTGCGCGACCTGGTCGAGATCGCGATCGCGATGACCCGCGAGCGGTTGCGCAAGGAAGTCGAGCCCAAAGCCGAGCTGGCCGCGGAGGAGCGCGTGCTCGAAGCGCTGGTCGGCTCGACTGCCAGCGCCGATACCCGTCAGAAATTCCGCAAGCAGTTGCGCGAGGGAGCGCTCGACGAGCGCGAAATCGAGATCGCGGTGCAGGAAAGTGCGGCGGCCAATTTGCCGACCTTCGAGATCCCGGGCATGCCCGGCGCGCAGATGGGAATGCTCAACCTCGGCGACATTTTCGGCAAGACCTTCGGCACCCGCTCGAAGCCGAAGAAGATGACGGTCGCCGACAGTCACCGCGTGTTGATCGCCGAGGAGAGCGACAAGCTCCTCGATCAAGAAATGGTCGTGCGCGAAGCGGTCGGCGCCGTCGAGCAGAACGGCATCGTCTTTATCGACGAGATCGACAAGATCAGTGGGCGCGGCGAGCGCGCCGGCGGCGGCGCCCCCGATGTCAGCCGCGAGGGCGTCCAGCGCGATCTGCTGCCGTTGATCGAAGGCACGACCGTCGCGACCAAGCACGGGGCGGTCAAGACCGACCACATCTTGTTTATCGCATCGGGCGCCTTTCATCAGGCAAAGCCTTCCGATCTGCTGCCTGAATTGCAGGGGCGGCTGCCGATCCGGGTCGAATTGAAGGCGCTCGACCGCAGCGATTTCCGGCGCATCCTGGTCGAGCCCGAGGCGAGCCTGATCAAGCAATACAAGGCATTGCTGGCGACCGAAGGCGTCACCCTCGATTTCGACGAGGCGGCGATCGACGAGCTGGCGCTACTGGCCGAGGAGATCAACACCGCGGTCGAGAATATCGGCGCGCGACGCCTGCACACGATCCTTGAGCGGCTGTTGGAAGAGATCAGCTTCACCGCCTCTGACCGGCCCAACGGGACCCTGGTCGAGATCGACCGCGCTTATGTTCGCGAGCAGGTCGGCGCGCTTGCCCAAAACGCCGACTTGTCCAAATTCATCCTTTAAACCGTTCCGATCTCGATCTTGAGAAGAAGATCAACGCCTGAGGGTCAGCAGCGCCCTCCTGTCGTCCGCTAGATGGCAAGGGCGAATTCTCGGCTCCTAAACCACTTGCGCACCACCCCCCGAGGCGACATCGACCCCGATATGCGCCTTGATCCCGAAGTGCCACTGGTTACCCTTTTTGGTCTGGTGCTAGCCAATGGCGGAAGTTCAGCACCGTCGTCGCGGCCGGAACTGTCGCCACCGACAGATCGATGCCGGCAAAGCCGCGCAACGCCGGGCTGTCGTACGGCGCGTCCTCCAGGGCCTCGTCGGCCAGCCCGTACCACTGCTGCAAAAAGTAGATCCGCAGCATCCGCTCCAGCCCAACCGGCGGCCGGCCGCGCTCTCTCTTCGGGTAGAAAGCTCGCAGACGATCGACCAGCCGTGCCCAGGGCACAACCTCTTCCCTCTCGGCCAAAAACCGGTCCCGTCGCGGCCGACTTTTCTTCCCGGCGTATTCCGCCTGCGAAAAGCTCCCCCGGCGCTGCATTGCCCGCCCCTTGCTCCCCCGGACCCGCGGATTCTATCCGATGCGCGCGCCCCTGCCGCGGCTTATCGCAGCGTTTCCTTAGCTTAAAGCGCAGGCGCGCGTCACCTACCGCGATGCGCGGGACGATGTTTCATTTCATTTAAAGCGTGCCCCCAAAAGAATTGTTAAACATCAAAAAGTTGACCGTCATTCCCGCGAAAGCGCGCGAAAGCCGGAACCCAGAGCCTGCCCCTGGCATGGACAGGGGGCAAGCGGCGTCCAGTCGCCCCCTGGGGACCCCCGCTTCGCGGAGGGCTACAGTAAGGTCCTGGGATCGTTCGCTTCATTTCGGAACAAATATTCAGAGGGTGCGCCATAACATTCTCGAAGACCTTAGCCTTCGTCGCCAGCGTGTTATCTTTGGAAGAGCGGGTCAGCCATCGGCGGCTGCGCAAGGAATTCGCGATCGATAACGAGACGCTCGATGATCTGCGCCACGAGCTGATCGTCAAGCGCCTGGCGTCGACGAGGGCGGATAAGGGCTCGCCTTTGTCGGCGCGGCCCTCTCCGAGACCGGCGACGCCCCGCCTCCGGCACAGATCGCATCGCCGCGGGTTCCGTCGGCGCCTCTCGCGCTTGCCGCGGCGTCGGAAGCCGAGCGCCGGCAGCTGACCGTGATGTTCTGCGACCTAGTGGGATCGACGGCACTCTCGACCGGGATGGACCCCGAGGATCTGCGCGATGTGATCGCGTCGTATCAGAGCCGGTGCAGTGCTGCGATCCGGCATTACGACGGCTTTGTCGCGAAGTACATGGGCGACGGCATCCTGGTTTATTTCGGCTACCCGCGCGCCCATGAGGACGAGGCCGAGCGTTCGGTGCGGGCGGGTCTCGCGAGAAAGCCATCGACGTCGCCCGCCGGCAGAACGCCAAGTCCTGGGAATTGCGCGGTGCGATGAGCCTCGCCCGCCTGCGCCGCCAGCAGCGCCGGCCGCAAGAGGCGGCCGCCCTCCTCGCCCCGATCCTCGGCTGGTTCACCGAAGGCCTCAACACCGCCGACCTCAAAGCCGCCCGCACCCTCCTCGCCGACCTCGAAAACCCCGCCGCCCTCGACGCCGCCGGCGATTAAATTAAATATCTTTACTCTCGATTTGTCTGGTTTATTGCGGACTTAGAGCTGAGATTTTTCTGTAATGACAGGAAGTTGGGCGGTGAAAGTATCTTCAGGGTAGACAAGTCACTCTACAATGCCGTCGGGTGCGCGGCGCAGGACCATTCCCGGCAGCGCGCCGGTGTGCCGCGCGTCCTCGACGACGACGGCGCCGTTAACCAGAACCGTGGTGCGGGCGCCGGTCGGGTATTGGTGGGGCTCGGCGTAGGTCGCGCGATCCTTGAAATCATCCGGATCGAAGATCGCTATGTCCGCTCGATAGCCTTCCTTGATCAGCCCGCGATCGCGCAGCCGCAAAGCCGCCGCCGTCGCTCCGGTCATCTTGTGCACTGCTTGTTCGAGGGGCAGCAGGCGCTGTTCGTGCACGTAATGGCCAATAATCCGCGGAAAGGTTCCGTAAAAGCGCGGATGCGGCATGCCTTGGGCGACGATCCCGTAATCGGCGACGCAATTGCCGTCCGAGCCGACCAAGGCCGACGGCGAGCGCACGATCTCGCGAATGTCCTCCTCGGCAATCGAGGTGATCAGAACGCGCGTTGCACCCTTGTCCTCGATCAGATAGTCGCACAAGGAGTCGATCGGGTCGGAGCCGCGCGCCGCCGCGATCGCGGCGATGGTCTCGCCGGCGTGCTGCGGCAGATGCGGAGAAATCGAGATCTGAACGCAATCCCAGGACGGGATGCGGCCCCAATTGTTGAGCCCGTCGCGCTCGATCTCGGCGCGGATGCGCGCGCGTGTTTCGGACCTCGCGAGGCGCGCCAGCATCGCTTCCAAGCCGCCCGACTGGACCCATTGCGGCAGCAAATTCTTCAGCGGGTTGCTGCCGGCGGCATAGGGATAGGCGTCGCAATCGATCGCTAGGCCCTCGGCCCGCGCCGCCTCGATCATCGCCAAAATGCGTGCGGCCTTGCCCCAATTGTCGAGCCCGGAGCATTTCAAATGCACGATCTCGACATGCACCCCGCAGGTCCTGGCGATGTCGATCGCCTCCTCGACGGACTCGATTACCTTGTTCGATTCGTCGCGGATATGGGTGAAATAGGCGGCGTTATGGCGCTTCAACACAGCGCACAGCGCTACGATCTCGGCCCGGTCGGCGTAACTGCTCGGCGGGGTGAATAGTCCGGTGGAAAGCCCGAGCGCCCCGGCGTCTAACGCCTCTTCGAGCAGCGCGGTCATTTGCGCCAGCTCGGACCGGGTCGGCGTCCGCGGGGCCATGCCCATCACGTTCAGCCGCAAGGTGTGATGGCCGATCAGCATGCCGGCATTGACCGCGGTCGCCGGAAAGGTGTCGAGATATTCGGGAAAACGCATCTCGCGGAACGGCAGCCAAGGGGCGCTGGCGCTGAGATAATCTCTGATCAGCTCCAGCTTTCCCGGCAGCACCGGCGCCACCGAGAAGCCGCAATGGCCGATGATCTCGGTCGTGACGCCCTGACGCACCTTGCTTTCGGCCTTGGGGTTGATCGGTAAGGTAAAGTCGGAATGGGTCTTGATGTCGATAAAGCCGGGCGTGACCGCCAGCCCCTCGGCATCGATCACTTTCGCCGAGCCCTCCGCCAGAGATCGTCCGACCGCCGCGATTCGACCGTCGCGAACGGCAACGTCGCCGACCTCGCCGGGCCGCCCGCTGCCGTCGATGACGAGCCCGCCGCGGATCAGGATGTCGCCGCTCATGATTTGCGCGCGGCGTGCGCCTTCAGATCGAAACTCTCGTCGGCGGCTTGCTCGGGCAGGAGGCGCGGGTCGCCTGCCAAAAGCCGGCGCGCAACGATATGGTCCGCCGCCCGATTGACCGACTCGACGCCGATCAGCCGGCCATCGCGAAAGCAGAAGACCGAGAAGCTGCCGCTTTCCGGTTCGCCGCGGACAACCGAGGCATCGTGACCCGCGGTGATCCCGGCGATCTGCAATTTGAGATCGGCCTGATCGCTCCAGAACCACGGCACCTTGTCGTACAGCGCCGGCTTTCCGGCGAGCCGGGCCGCAACCAGTCGCGCCTGGTCGACGCCGTTCTGCACGGATTCGAGGCGCACCCGGCCGAGAGCAAAGCGGGTCGGGAAATTGGCGCAATCGCCGATCGCGGCGATCTCCGCGGCTCCGGTCGCCAAATACTCATCGACGACGATGCCGTTGTCGACCGCGAGCCCGGCGTCGCCGGCGAGTTCGGCGTTGGGCACGACCCCGATGCAGACGAGGACGAGGTCGGCGGGCAGCACTCGGCCGTCGCTGGTCTCGACCGCGGTCGACCCGGCCATTGGCGCCGAGGATGCGGGCAACCCCGGTCCCGAGCGAGATTGTCGCCCCCCAGCCGATATGCGCCGCCGTGAAAAAGCGCGAGGTCTGCGCCGATACCACCCGGCCCATCGGGTGGTGCGTCACCTCGACAATGTGCACGGCGACGCCGGCGGCCCGCGCCACCGCGGCGAACTCGAGGCCGATAAAGCCGGCCCCGATCACGACCACCTCGCGCGCCTCGGCCAACCGCTCGCGCAATATGTCGGCGTCGGCCAAAGTGCGCAGCGGCAGCACGCCGTCGAGCTCGGCGCCCGGCACGGCGAGCGGCCGAAACCGCGCCCCGGTGGCGAGGACGAGATGGTCGCAGGCGATCTCGCCACCGGAAGCCAGTCGCAGACGACGCCCGGGCCGGTCGATCGCCGTCACGGTTTCGCCGGTCACGAGGTCGATCTCCTGCTTCTCGTAGAACGCCTCGGGCCGCAGCAACAGCTCGTCGAACCCACTTTCGCCGGCGAGATAGGATTTCGACAAGGGCGGGCGCTGGTAGGGCAACACCGGCTCGTCGCCGATCAGCACGATGCGGCCGCCGAAACCCTCCTGCCGCAGTGACGACGCCGTCTGGAAACCGGCCTGGCCCGCGCCGACGACAGCGACGACGTCAGCTTCCATCAGACCTGCGTCTCGGGCAGATGGACAACCAGGCCGTCCATCTCGGGGGTGACCACCAGCTGGCAGCTCAAGCGGCTGTTCGGCCGGCGCTCGCTGGCGGTGAATTCGAGCATCGCCCTCTCATCGTCCGACTGCGACGGCGTGCGGTCGAGATCCGCCTCCTCGACATAAACATGGCAGGTGGCGCACATCATCTCGCCGCCGCATTCGGCGACGATGCCGTCAACGCCGTTGAGGATCGCCGCCCGCATGACGCTGGTGCCGACCGGGACATCGAGCACCTCGCGCGCCCCGTCGGGATGGACATAGGTAATGCTGGGCATTTTCTTCCTATCGGTTGGAATGCGACCCGCGGCGAACGGATCTAAATCCGACAGCGGCTCCCTGGCGTCAAGCCTGCAGCTCGATCGAAACCTGATCGCCCTGCGCAACGAGCGTGGCGCCGAAACCGGCGCTCTCGCGGGCGATCTCGTCGAACGCCGCGGCTTCATCCCCGAGCGCACGCGGCACCGTCCGGTTGCGCGCGTCATGGCGGACGAATTGGAAGGCAGCGCTCTCGATCCCCCGGTCGCCCCAAGATATCCGCGCCATCATGCCGAGCCAGTCGCCGTGCTGGACCCCGCCATGCCCGGTATGAAACGAAAAGCTGCCCAGCCCGTAAAAGATCGGCTTGCCGCGGTAGACTTCGACCGGCAGCGAATAATGCGGCCCGTGGCCGACGACCAGGTCGGCGCCGGCATCGATCGCCGCATGGCCGATCTCGGTCATATATTGCAGCACTTCGCGGTGCAGCCCCCAATGAAACGAGGCGATGACGATATCCGCCCGCTTGCGCAGCGCGGCGAGGTCGTCGGCGAGCCATTGCAGATAGTGCTTGTCCGCCCAGGTGACGATCTGCGGCGGAACCCCCGGCCGGTTGGCCGGCGGGCGCGAACCGTGGGTTGGAACCTGATAGGCGGTATGCCCGCGGATCACCGCGATGCCGGGGGCATTCTCACCGGCTTCGTGGTTGGTCGGCCAATAGACCGAGCTGCGCTGCAAAAAACCAAAGCGCACGCCGTCGCACTCGACGATGGCCGGCGCGCGCGCCGCTTCTCGGTCCGCTCCGGCGCCGGTGTGTGCGATGCCGAGTTGGTCGAGCCGGGCGATCGATCCCAGGATCGCGGCCTCGCCGTAATTGACGTTGTTGGCGATCCCGACCGCGGCGATGCCGGCCGCAGTCAGTGCCTCGCCCGCCACCGACGGGTCGGCGAAGAACCCCTCCCGTTCGAGGGAATGCCCGCCGGGCGGCGTATAGAGACAACATTCGAGGTTGCTGAAGACGATGGGGGTCACGCGAAATTCGTCCCGCACCAGGGCGAATGGAACCGTCGGATCGGTAACGTTGATCAGGTTTACGTCACCGGTAAGGATCATCTTTGTCGCCATCTCCCCCAACCTTTTAGCGCTTCGCTCTGATCACGATAATCGCGCCGCCGGGGAGGCGCCATGCCTAATGGCCTCGGGCTTACCACCCGGCGCACGGCTCAGGGCTGCCGCCAGCGGCCCCGCCGTCGCAAAAGCAGGTACCACCAGCCCATCGCCACGAGCAAAATAAGTCCCCCGATCACGATAGCGGGCGGCAATCGGGACTGTTGCTGCTGCGGCGCGCCGGCGCCGACGCGGATCATCACCCGGGCGACCTCGGCGCTCGTGTGCGCTTCGGCGGTCCACATCCCGTCGCTATCGGCATCGAAGACGAATTTGCCTTGGGAGTCGGTGCGGCCGGTCTCCACCGGCGTCTTCAGATCACCCGGCGCGAAAACTCGCACCGCAGCATCGGACATCGGCTTGCCGTCCGCGGTCGCGAACTGGGCCGTGACCTCATGCGTGGTAAAGAGGTCGAAAGCGCAAGCCGGCGATTCGGCGAACAGGCACGCCGTCGAGGCCGCCAGCAACAATATCGTCGCTCGGCCCGCGAGCATGGCATGTCCGAGAAATCGGCGGCCAAGCTGGAACATGCGATCAACATAGCGATGTTTCGCGCCTGCGCCACGGTGCGAAAGACACTTTCCTTGCTCGGCTCCGCGCGCCCATGGCAAAAGCCGCTCGTCGGAGGGGCGATGCCGAATTTCGCGATTGAACGGCGCTGCGAAGGGATCGTCTGCGGCATCGACGAGGCGGGGCGCGGGCCGCTCGCCGGGCCGGTCGTCGCCGCTGCGGTGATCCTCGACCCACGCCGCTTCCCCCGATCGTTGCACCAACGGCTCGACGATTCGAAGGTGCTGACCGGCGGGCAGCGTGACGCCTGCTGGCGGGCGCTCGGGCGCTGCGTCGATCGCGGCGTCGCGCAGATCGGGGTCGGCGCGGCGAGCGCGCGCGAAATCGACAGCATCAACATCCTGCGCGCCGCCCTGTTGGCGATGGCTCGGGCCGTCGCCGCCCTCGGGGTTCGCCCGGACGTGGCGCTCGTCGACGGTAATATCGCGCCGCCCCTCGCATGCCCCGTGCAAACAATCGTCAAGGGAGACGCGCTCAGCTTTTCGATCGCGGCGGCCTCGGTCGTCGCCAAGGTCACGCGCGACCGCATTATGCGCGCGCTCGCTCAACGCTATCGTGGGTATGGCTGGGAGACCAATGTCGGCTACGCGACCCGCGAGCACGGCGATGCGATTCTCAAGCTCGGACCCACCCCGCATCATCGCCGCTCCTTCGCCCCGGTGCGCCTCGCCCTCGCCGGCGAGCTGTCGCTGTTCGCCGCGCTCTCGTCGGCTTCTGTCGCGATCGCCGAGAGTGCGTGACGGGCGACTTTTTTCATCAGCGTCGGCAGCGCATGTTCGCCAAGCTTGTCGATCGGGCTCCATAGCCCGTCGGCGGTCCCCATCCCCGCGACGACCGCGAGTTCGAGCTGGAAATGAGTAAAGCCGTGGCGAACGATACCCGGCAACGCCGACCATTCGGCCGCCGCGGGCGCCGCGCCGATGGCTTCGGCGAAGGTCCACGGGGTCGCACGCCACGCGGTGGAGGGGATTTCGATCATGCCGCCGAGCAGACCCTTTTCCGGGCGGCGGCGCAGCAGCACCGCTCCGTCGGCGCCCGTGAGCCAGAACGCGACGCCGTAACGCAGCGGCCGTTCCGGCCTTCTCGGCCGGCGCCGGCAGCCGCCTCGGCGAGCCTGCCCGCCTCCGCGAGGCACGCGCCGCGCCAGGGACAGAGCACACAGCGCGGCCGGCGCGGCGTGCAGATCGTTGCACCGAGATCCATCATTGCCTGGGCGAAGTCGCCCGCCCGCTGCTCGGGGACCAATGCCGCAGCGAGTTCTCTCAGTCGCGGCTTCGCCGCCGGCAACGGCTCGATGACGGCGTAGAGGCGGGCGACGACGCGCTCGACATTGCCGTCGACGGCGGCGCAGCGCCGGTCGAAGGCGATGGCGGCGATCGCCGCCGCCGTGTAGTCGCCGATCCCGGGGAGAGCGCGCAACGCGGCCCGCTCGCTGGGGAATGCGCCGCCGTGTTGCTCCACGACGACGCGGGCGCAGGCATGCAGATTGCGGGCCCGCGCGTAATAGCCGAGCCCTTGCCACATATGCAGGATCTCGTCGAGCGAGGCCGCCGCGAGGGCCGAAATGTCAGGCCAGCGCGCCACGAATTGGTCAAAATACGGTCCGACAGTCGCCACCGTCGTCTGCTGCAGCATGATCTCGCTGAGCCAGACATGGTAGGGATCGGGAGCCGTGCCGAGCGGCGCCCGCCACGGCAGGTCGCGGCGCTGACGGTCGTACCAGGCGAGCAGATCGGCCGGGTCGGGCCGGCTCGCGGACAAAGGCAATTCGGATCGGGGCAAATCGAATCGGACCGGCGACATGAACGCAGCGAAACGGCCGCACAGCCTAACCGGCCCGGAGCCCGCAAGCGAGCGGGGGCACGGATTTCGCGCCGTCGGCGTCGCCGTCTCGAAGCTCGGAGCGCCAATTGTCGGCAAGCGTGGCGGCGGACTTCTCGTCCGGCTCAAGACCCACTGGCCCGCGATCGTAGGTACCGACTGGGCCGCGGTCAGCTGGCCTACGGCAGTGACCCGTGACGGCTGTTTGAAGCTGCGCACGACCGCTGTTGCCGCCCTCGAATTGCAGCACCGCGCGCCGCTGTTGATCGAGCGCGTCAACGTCTTCCTCGGCCGTCCAGCCGTGACCCGCCTGATCCTCGTGCAGGGGCCTTTGCCGCTTGCCGCGGCGCCGAGCAGCTCGTCTCCACCACCACTTGCCTGCGGCGAGGCGGCAGCGCTCGACGAGCGGGTCTCCAATATCGCCGATCCCGGGCTGCGCACCGCCTTGGCTCGGCTTGGCCGGGCGGTGATCGCCGTTCGGCGTTGAGCCCGGACCAGCGGCGTTGCGCCGGGATCTGGAAGCCGCTATTCTCAACATATTGTAGTCAGGACGCTTGCGATGCGGAAAATATGGGTGGTGTTTTTGGCGATATTCGCCGCAGCGACGCTTTTGCCGGCCCTTGCCCCGGCGGCCGATTCGGGTCCCGGCGCCAGCGACGCGGCGAGCCTGCTGGCGATCAGCAAGGACGATCGGATTCTTGGCAGCCCCACGGCGCCGATCACCATCGTCGAATACGCTTCGCTGACCTGTCCGCATTGCGCCCATTTCACCGACGAGGTCTTGCCCGAGATCAAGAAGAAGTGGATCGACACCGGCAAGGTAAAATTGGTGCTGCGCGACTTTCCGCTCGACGACGAGGCGGTGCATGCCTCGATGATCGCACGTTGCGCCCCGCATGACCGGTTTTACGCGTTCATCGACACCTTCTTCGCGGATCAGGCGAATTGGGCGGCGGCGCCGGACTACCAGGCTGCCCTGTCCCGCCTGGCGGAGCTGGGTGGGATGAGCAAGGACCAGATCGACGCCTGCCTCAAAGACGAGACGCTACGAAAACCAGGTCCTCGCCAGCCGCCTCGTCGCCGCGAACCAGCTCGGCGTCAACGCGACCCCGACATTTTTCGTCAACGGCACCAAATTCACCGGCGCCCCGACGGTCGAGGAGTTCGACAAGCTGCTATCGGGTCTGTCGGCAAAATCGTGATCGTCTGCGGGAAGGCGGATGCAGATCGACCGGCTTCGCCTCGTCGGGTTCAAATCATTCGCTGACGCCGCCGAGGTGACGATCGGGCCTGGGCTCACCGGCATCGTCGGACCGAACGGCTGCGGTAAGTCGAATCTGGCCGAGGCGCTGCGCTGGGTGATGGGCGAGAATTCGGCCCGGCGACTGCGCGGCGGCGCGATGGACGACGTCATTTTCGGCGGCGCCGCCGGCCGGCCGGCGCGTAACGTGGCCGAGGTGTTGCTGAGCCTCGACAACCGCGCTCGCGACGCGCCCTTTGCATTTAACGACCGAGAAGAAATCGAGATTGTGCGCCGCATCGAGCGCGGCGTCGGCTCGCTCTGGCGGATCAATGGCCGCGAGGTCCGAGCGCGCGACGTGCAGCTTTTATTCGCCGATGCTGCGACCGGCGGGCCGTCCGGGGCGATCGTCAGTCAAGGACGCGTCGGCGCACTGATCGAGGCCAAGCCGGCCGAACGCCGGTTCCTGCTCGAAGAGGCCGCCGGCACCGCCGGACTTCATGCCCGCCGCCGCGAGACCGAACTCAAGCTCGCCGCCGCCGAAAACAATCTCACGCGGCTCGACGACGTGGCCGCTTCCTTGACGACGCGGCTCACGGCCTTGCAGAAGCAGGCGCGTCAGGCGCAGCGCTACCGCCGCCTCAGCGACCAGATTCGCCGCCACGAGGCGTTGCTGTTTCACGCCCGCTGGCTCGCGGCCGAAAGCGAGGCCGAAAGCCGCGCCACCGAGCTTTCCGCCGCCGAGCGCAACGTGGCCGAGGCAGCGGTGCGCGCCCTGGCCGAACGGCGCGCTCACGAGATGGCCGAAGCGGCGCTGCCGCCGCTGCGTCGCGCCGGGGCCGAGGCCGAGGCCGAATTGCAGCGATTGACCCAGCGCCGCGACGCTCTCGAGCACGAGCTCGCGCAGGTTGTCGCGGCGCGCAGGGAGGCCGAGCGAAGGCTGGCCGAGCTGTTGGCCGATCTGGGCCGCGAGGATGCGAACCTGATCGATGCCGAGGCCGCGCTCGCGCGGCTGGGGGAGGAGCGCCGAGCCTTCGCCGCCGCCGAGGCCGAAGACGAGCCGGCGCTCATGATGGCTGGGAGTCGGCTGCGCGAAATCGCCTCGAACCTCGCCGCGGCGGAAACCGGATTGCAGCGCGCAACCGAAGCTGCGGCTGCCGCCGAGGCGCGGCGCGGCGCGATCGCCCACCGGCGCCGGGAACTCGCCGAGCGCCATACCCGTCTCGAAGCTCGCCTCGCCGAAGCGGAGGGGCGGCGCACCGCCGTAGCCGCCGCGACAGTGCCGGCAGATGCGATGGCGGCAACCGTTGCGGCAGTGGCCGAGGCCGAAGCGCGGGCAGAGAGCTGCCGCGTCGCGCTGGAGGCAGCGCAGCGCGAGATCGCGGCGCGGCATCGGCAGGAAGCCGTGGCGTTCGAGGCGGCGCGCCGGACGGCGGCCCGGCTCTCCCAACTCGAGGCGGAGGCTGCAGCCCTCAACGCTGTGCTCGCGCCGGTCCCGGATAGCCGGCGACGGCGTGCCGGTGCTGAGCGCGCTGCGCGTCGTCGAAGGGTTTGAGGCGGCGGTCGGCGCCGCCTTCGAGGACGAGCTTTCCGCGCCGCTCGTCGAGGGCGACGGCGACGGGAGCGCCTCGCAATTCTGGGTTAATCTCGGAGGGATCGAGGGGCTCTGCGCACTGCCCCACGGTGCGCATGCGCTGACCGAAGTAGTGAACGCACCGCCGGCGCTCGAGCGCAGCTTCGCGCAGGTCGGCTGGGTTGAGGATGCGGCAGCGGGCCGCAGCTTGCAGCGGAACTTGGCCCCTGGCCAACGGCTCGTCGGCCGCGACGGGTGCCTGTGGCGCTGGGACGGTTTCACCCGCCTCGCCGCCCGCCCCTCTGCCGCGGCCCAGCATCTCCGCCACAAAAACCGCCTGCTTACCCTTGCCGAGGAAATCGGGGCGGCCGCGGCGGTAGCCCGATCGGCCGAGACCGAGGCCGCTGCGGCGACCGTGGCGCGTCAGGCTGCGGCCGAAGCCGACCGGCTCGCGCGCTTGGAGCTGCGCGAGGCGGAGGCGGTGCTCGCCCACGCCCGCAAAATGGAGGCCGGACTCGCCCACCAGGCGTTGACCGCCGAAACCCGGTTGGCCGCTGCTGCCGCCGATGTCGACAAGCTCGCCGCCGAATTGGCCGAAACGCTGGCGCAGGGCGAGAGGACCCAGCGGGAGTTGGCGGAGCTGCCCGAGCCGGGGCCGGCGCGCGCAGCTCTCGACGCCGCACGCGTGGCGGTGTCGCAGGCGCGCCGCGACGAGGTCGAAGCGCAAGGCACGATCGATCGACTGACCCGGGAAAACCAGTCCCGGCGCGAGCGCCTGGGGTCGATCGAGTTGGAGGAGCGGTCGTGGCGCGGCCGCGCCGATGGCTCGATACGGCAGCGCGCCACCCTGAACGAACGCCGGCTCGCGCTCGAAGCGGAGATCACCGAGATCGCTCGACGCCCGGCGGCGATCGCGGAGCAAAGCGAGACCTTAGGCGGCGAGGTTTCAGCCGCGGCCGAGACCTGCCGGCGTGCCGTCGGCGGGTTGGCAATCGGAGAAAGCCGATTGCGCGACGCGATCGACAGCGCGCGGCGCTCCGATCAGGCGCTGGCCGAGGCCCGGGAGAGCCGCGCTCGGCTCGAAGTACAGTGCGACGGCGCCAGACAGGCCGTGACCGGGCTCGCCCGGGAGATCCGCGAGCGGATCGATGCTGCACCCGATGCCTTGCGCGATCTTACCGGCCTCGCCCCGAATGAGGCGCCGGCCGATGCTGCTGCGACCGCGGCGCGGCTGGCGCGGCTGACACATGAGCGCGACGGCATCGGACCGATAAATCTGGTGGCCGAGAGCGAGGCGGCCGAGCTCGGCGAGCAGGCCGACGCCCTGGCGCGCGAGCGCGCCGATCTTACCGGGGCGATTGCCAAGCTTCGCCGCGCCGCCGCCGCGCTCGACCAGGAAGGGCGGCAGCTGCTCGCGGCCGCCTTCGAGCGGGTCAACGGGCATTTCGCCGCCCTGTTCGCCAGGCTCTTCGGCGGCGGCACGGCGCAGCTGGCGCTGACCGACGACGGCGATCCGCTAGCCGCCGGGCTGGAGATCATGGCGAGCCCGACCGGCAAGCGGCTGCAGACCCTGTCCCTGCTGTCGGGCGGCGAGCAGGCGCTGACGGCGTTGGCGCTGCTGTTTGCCGTGTTCCTGACCAAGCCGGCGCCGATTTGCGTCCTCGACGAGGTCGACGCCCCGCTCGACGACGCCAATGTCGACCGTCTGTGCAGTCTCGCCGCCGAGATCGCCGACACCACCGGCACACGCTTCCTGTTGATCACCCATCACCGCATCACGATGGCGCGCGCCGATCGGCTGTTCGGGGTCACGATGGCAGAGCCCGGCGTCTCGCAACTGGTCTCGGTCGATCTTGCGCGAGCCGCCCGGTTGCGCCGAACGGCCTGACCCGCATCGCCGCCGATGATTTGTAATATGTTGGCAAATATAGGATTTCTACCCTCGCCCTGGCTGCCGGGCGATCTTGACAGGCATTGGGCACGGCACTATGGTGCGCCGCGTTTCGGCAGCAATGCAGCCGAAGCGGGTATCGGATTGGGTCAGCCTCCGCGAATGAGCGAAGATCCGCCGCCGGACCCCTTGGCGCGGCTCGGCGAGCAAATCGACCGGGCGCGCGCGGAGCGGCTCCGGCAGGAGGCCAGCGGGCGCGGCGGGGCCCCGCGGGGCGCGCTGGGCCTTGGGCTTCGGATGGCGACCGAGCTGGCGGCGGCGCTGATCGTCGGACTGGCGCTGGGATGGGTTATCGATCGCGTCTTCGGAACGCGTCCTTGGGGGTTGATTATCTTCTTCTTTCTGGGAGTGGCGGCGGGCATGGTCAATGTCTTCCGCGCGGCAAGGGGCGTCGGATCTCCGAGTACGCCGCGGCCGATGCGCAATGACGATCGGTCGGGCCAGGATTAGGCGCCGGCACAGTTAGAATTCGGCTGGGGAAGAAATTGGCGGCTGGACATTCACCTCTCGAGCAATTCACGATACATCGGCTGATTCCTCTCCACATCGGCTCGATCGACGTTTCGTACACGAACTCCGCCCTGCTGATGACGATCGCCGTGGTGTTCGCCACGGTGCTGCTGGTCGGCGCGACGGCCCGCGCCGCCCTGGTCCCTGGCCGGCTGCAGTCGATCGTCGAACTCACCTACGAGTTCGTTGCCGGGATGGTGCAAGAGAATGTCGGATCGGAGGGTCGCCAGTATTTTCCGCTGGTTTTCTCGATCTTTATATTCATTCTGTTTGGCAACCTTCTCGGACTGATACCTTACAGCTTCACCTTTACGGGTCAGATCGTCGTCACCTTCGCGCTGGCGCTGTTTGTGTTTGCGTTGGTGACCATCATTGCCTTCATCCGCCACGGGATCCGTTTTTTCACGTTCTTCTTTCCGCCCGGCGCGCCGATCGTGATGGCGCCGCTGCTTGTCCCGATCGAGATCATCTCCTACTTGACGCGGCCGGTCAGCCTAAGCCTCCGGCTGTTCGCCAATATGCTGGCCGGACACACGATGATCGCGGTATTTGCCGGGTTTACCGTCGCGCTCGGCCTGTTCGGCTTCCTGCCGCTCACCTTCAACATGGCGCTGATTGCGCTGGAATTGGTGATCAACGTCTTGCAGGCTTACGTGTTCGCGATCCTGACCTGCCTCTATCTGAGCGACGCGATCCATCTGCATTAACCGCCGGGCCCGTCGCGACCCTGCCGTTCCAGAACAAACCCTCTCACGGAAAGGAAGATATGATGGACCCTACTTCCGCCAAGATGATCGGCGCCGGCCTCGCCGCTATTGCGCTGGCCGGCGTCGGAGTCGGTATCGGCAACGTCTTCAGCGCGTTGGTCACCTCGATCGCGCGTAATCCGGCGGCTCGCGATCAGGTCTTCGGCATCGGCATGCTCGGCTTTGCGCTGACCGAGGCGGTGGCGTTCTACGCCTTGATCATCTCGCTGTTGTTGCTTTTCGTCCTCTGAGCGTCATCATCGGTTAGAGCAACGCGCCGATGCCGCAGCTTGATGTCACGACCTTTATTCCGCAGCTGTTTTGGCTGGCGGTTAGCTTTTCTTGTCCTCTACCTGCTGATGCGGCTGCTTGCGCTGCCGCGAGTTGGAGCGGCAATCGCTTCGCGCCGCAGCCGGCTCGACGAGGATCTTGCTCGCGCCGCGGAAATTCGGACGCAGGCACAGGCGGTGCTGAGCGAATATGAAGCGGGCTTGGCGGCGGCGCGCGCGCAGGCCCATGAAATGATCAGACAAACCGCCGAGCGTGCTGCCGCCGAGGCCGCCGAACGGCAGCACCAGGTCGCCGAAGCACTGAGCGAGCAGATAAAGGCGGCGGAGCGGCAGATCTCGATGGCAAAAGAGCAGGCATTTTCCGAGATCCGCGGCGTCGCCATCGACGTCGCCCGCTCGCTTACCGAAAAGCTGATCGGAGCCGAAGCCGACGAGCCGAGCGTAGCCGCTGCGGTCGATCGCGTGGTTGCGGAGAGGGCCGGCTGATGCTGGGTCTTTTCGCCGATCCGGAGTTCTGGGTGCTCGTCGCGTTCGTGGTGCTGATCGCCGCATTGTGGAGGCCGGTTAAGACGGGTCTTGATCGGCTCACTCGACGATCGCGCGACACGCATTCGCGAAGAGCTCGAAGCAGCGCGCAGCCTGTGCGAGCAGGCCGAGCGCCTTCTCGCCGCCTATCGGCTCAAGCTGAGCAAGGGGGCGGAGGAGGCCGAAGCGATCATCGCCCATGCCAAGACCGAGGCCGAGCGCCTCGCCGCGCAGTCGGCCCACGATCTCGAAGAGATGCTGCGGCGCCGCCATCGCCTCGCCGAAGAGCGGATCGCCCAGGAAGAGGCCAAGGCCCTCGCAGAGATCCGCGCCGTCACCGTCGATGTCGCGATCTCCGCGGCCCGTCAGGTCATCGCCGCCGAGCTCGACGAACGGCGCGGCGGCGCCTTGATCGACACCGTGATCGCCGCGCTGCCGAACCAGTTGCAGTAGGATCGGGCGCCGCTGTTGTCGGCGCTGCCAGCCAAGCTCGCAACAAGTCGGTCCTATCGGAGGAGGAGGCGGTTCCATGGCGTTGAAGATTTACGGCGTAGCCCGTTCGCGCGCGTTTCGCACCCTGTGGATGGCGGCCGAGCTCGGGCTCCCCTACGAGCACGTCAAGGTCGATTTCGCCGATGGCGGCACGCGCCAGCCGGCGTATCTCGCGATCAACCCGAATGGCCACGTTCCGGCGATCGACGACGACGGCTTCACCTTGTGGGAATCGATGGCGATCAATCTTTATCTCGCCAAGAAATACGGCAGCGGCTCGCCAGGGCTCTATCCGCAGCGCCTCGAAGACGAGGCGCGGGCCTGGCAATGGAGCTTTTGGGGAATGACCGAGGTCGAACGGCCGGCGCTGACCGCGCTGTTGAATCGGATCGGTCCCGAGAGTGAGCGCGATGCGGGCGCCGCGGACGAGGCCGAGCGCGCGCTCGCCGCTCCGCTCCGCGTGCTCGACGCGGCCGTCGCCGCGCAGCCGTATCTGCTCGGCGAGCATTTCACCGTTGCCGATCTGAACGTCGCCAGCATTCTTTCATGGGCGCGCCAGGCGCGGGTCGATTTGTCCGCGTTTCCCAAGGCGGCGGCATGGCTCAAAACTTGCCATGACCGACCTGGCCGCTCAAGCCGCCCGGCAGCTGCAGCGGGAATAAGCGGCAGCGTTGTGGACTTGTCGCGTTGCTCCTAACCTCGGTCGGGTCAAATACGGCTCGATGGGGAGGAAACGATGGCGGCAACACGGCTGACGCGGCGAGCGACGCTGGCTCTTGGGCTGGCCGGCGCTTTGGTCCCGAAACCCTTTATCAGGGTCAGAACAGCCATGGCCGATGATCTGCCCGATACGGTCGTCTACGTCTCCAACGCCGGCAACCCGGCAGTCGGGGTTTTTTCGATGAACCGCGACAGCGGCGATCTGACGATGATGGCCAATGTGCCGATTCCCGGCACCGACAAACCGTCGCCGACGAGCATGCCGATGGCGGTCAGCCCCAACCATCGCTTTCTTTACGCCGCGCTTGCGCAGCGAGCCCTATACGGTGGCGAGCTTTGCGCTCGACCCGGCGAGCGGCCGGCTGACCCATCTGGCTAACGCGCCGTTGGCCGCCAGCATGGCCTATATCGTGACCGACCGCAGCGGCCGGTTTCTGTTGTGCGCCTCCTATCCGGGCTCGATGCTGGCGATCAACCCGATCGACGCACAGGGCCGGGTTCAGGGTCAGCCGACGCAAATCATCCCGACCAAACCCAAGGCGCACTGCATCCTGGTCGATCCGACGAACAAGTATTGCTACGCGACGAGCCTCGGCGGCGACATCGTCATGGAATGGAAGTTCGACGCCGCGACCGGCCGGTTGTCGCCGAACTCGCCTGACGCGATCGCGCTCAAGCCCGGCAATGGACCGCGCCATCTGCGGTTCCACCCGACCCGGCCGTTCCTTTATCTGATCACCGAGACCACGGCGCGCATCGCCGCCTTTGCCATCGATCCGGCGACCGGGACGCTTCGAGAAATCGAAATCGTCGACACCCTGCCGGCCGATTTCCACGAGCAGCCGGCGGCTGCCGATCTCCATATCACACCGGACGGCCGGTTTATCTATGGCAGCGAGCGCAAATCGAGCACGCTCGCCGGGTTCACGATCGACGAGGCCACCGGCAAACTGTCACCGATCGGCCGCTGGCCAACCGAGAAGACTCCGCGCGGCTTCAACATCGACCCGCGCGGGCGTTTCCTGCTCGCGGTCGGCCTCGATTCGAACGCGATGACTGTCCACCGCATCGACCCGCAATCCGGCGCGCTGTCGGTCGCCCACCAGTACCCAATGGGCAAGATGCCGAACTGGGTCGAGATCGTCGATCTGCGGTAATGCCGTGAAGCCGTTTCCCCTCACCCGCTGCCACTGCGCTCGGCACCTCTCCCGCGATGCGGGAGAGGGAAGGGGCCGATCACGAAAGCGATGGGAAGGGCGAGGGTCGCCCGTCTCAGATATACACCCCGCGCATGCCGCCTTCGGGGTAGCGGGTGCCGGCGGCGGCGCCGATCGGGATCGCGGCCGAGATGCGGTCGATGTCGGCCGGGCTCAGGCGCACACTGAGCGCGCCGAGATTTTCCTCGAGCCGGGGAATGTGCTTGGTGCCGGGGATCGGGATCACGTCGGGTCCCTGCGCCAACAGCCAAGCGAGCACCAGCTGCGCCGGGGTGCATTCCTTCTCCCGCGCGATCGCCTCGATATGTTCGACGAGCGCCCGGTTCTTGGCGAAATTATCGCCCATGAAGCGCGGGTGACGCCCGCGGGTGTCGCCCTCGGCGAGATTGTCGAAATCGGGGATGTCGCCGGTCAGCAAGCCGCGGCCGAGCGGCGCGTAGGCGAAAAAGGCGATGCCGAGGTCGCGGGTGAGTTCGCGCGTCTCAGTCGCCTCCTGGCGGTAAAGCAGCGAGAATTCGCTTTGCACCGCGGCGATCGGGTGGGTCGCATGGGCGCGGCGGATGCGCTCGGGCCGCGCCTCGCACAGCCCCAGAAAGCGCACCTTGCCCTGCTCGACGAGCCGCGCCATCGCGCCTACCGTGTCCTCGACCGGCACCGCCGGATCGACGCGATGCTGGTAATAGAGATCGATAACATCGACCCCGAGCCGCTTCAGGCTCGCCTCGCAGGCCTGGGCGATATAGGCGGGGCTGCCGTCGACGCCATTGGCGCCGCCCGGCCGCCGGGTCTGGCCGAATTTGCTGGCGATCAGCACCTGGTTGCGGCGGCCTTTCAGCGCCCTGCCAAGAAGCTCTTCGTTCTGGCCCCAGCCATACATGTCGGAGCTGTCGAAATGATCGACGCCGAGCTCGATCGCGCGATGGATCAGCGCGATCCCGGCCGCGTCATCGCATTTGCCGTAAACCCCGGACAGCGACATGCAGCCGAGGCCGATCGCCGAAATCTCCGGCCCACCTTTGCCGAGCCTGCGCCGCTCCGTCTCCACTGTATTGTTCATCAATTCTTCCTCTCTATCTCGCCAGAACAGTCATTCGTCGCTCATATCGGCTGACCGGCTCTCACTTTCCGAAGATGTCGAGCGGCAGGAAGGCGCTGACGACGATATTCGGCACGTCGACCAGTTCGCTGAGTTTGAGGTCGACGGCGACGCTGCAGATTGCGTAGGCCTGCTGGCGGCTCCAGCCGCGCTCGACCAACAGGTCGATCATCGACAACAGCGCGTTCTTTGCGCTCAAGGTCGCATCCTCGCTCTCGTTGACGCCGTCGGCGTGGATCGACATCCCGGTGGTGGCGAGAAAGCGCTTTGGCGCGGCCAGTTCGGGCGGGAAATAATAATCGTCGCGGGCAAAGCGCGGAAAGCGGATGCCACGCCGCTGGGCCTCGCCCTTGTGCAGCGAAAAGCGGACCAGGATCGACCCGCACATCTCGATCGCGGTGCCGCAGGCCTCGCCATCGCCCTGCGCGAAATGCGCGTCGCCGACCGAGAACAACGCGCCATCGACAAATACCGGCAACAACAGGCGAGCCCCTTTGCTCAGTTGCTTGATGTCGAGGTTGCCGCCGTTTTCGCGGGGCGGGATCGTGCGCAACGCTTCCGAAGCGATTGCCCCGCCTGGAACCGCCCCCTGCGCCTCAGGCGGCAGCGCTATGCCGCCGCGCGCGGCGAGGTTGGCTTCGCGGCGCTGCACGGTCTCGCGCAAGGTCTTCGATGGGGCGACGCCGATGACCCCGACAAACGAACCATCGGGGATGCGCACGCCGGGCAGATCGGCGGATTCGGCAAAGCCGTCCTTGATCGTCCATTTGGCGATATAGGGCTCGGGGAAGGCGTCGCGCAGAAAGCCGAAGCCCGGCACCTGGACTGTGTAGGCGAAGGGCGCCGGCTTCATGTCGCGGATCTCGACCTCGAGCAGATCGCCCGGAGCGGCGCCGGCGACAAAGACCGGACCGGTCAGCGGGTGGACGAGGTTGAGGTCGCAACGCCGCAGATCCTCTGCCGTCGTCGCCGCGGTGATCTGGCCGTCGAAGGCGTCGCGGGTCTGGATCTCGACCTCTTCGCCGAGTGCAGCTTCGACCACCGGCGCGATCGCCTCGTGCCAGCGATTGTGGCCCTTCTCCGGCTCTTGGGCGAGGCGTTTGCCGTAATCGACCGTGATGCTTTTCATTGCCGCCCCTCCTGCCACGCCGACGGGTCAGGCTATGCACAAGCTATGCCCGTGGCAAGCGAGGCCGAACGCCGAGGGCGGCTGTCTCCCTAGCCGGAACAGATCGTCTACGAGGTTGCGAAGCGCGGCTGCGGTCATCGGCCGAGCGCCGCCGCGGCGCGGGCGACGCGCTCGGCACGGTCGCGCTGGCGCGGCTCGGCGCGGGCCAGCACCTCTGCCACAATGGCGGGGTCGGCAGCTTCGGGCGAGCCAGAGGAGAACGGCGGGGCCGGATCGTATTCGATCGCGAGCTGGATCGCCTCGGCCGCCGCCCGGCCGGCGATCTCGGCGGCGACGCGCAGCGCCACGTCGATACCGGCGGTGACGCCGCCGCCGGTAAACACATTGCCGTCGACAACGACGCGTTCGGCAACCGGCTCGGCGCCGAAGGCGGGCAACATCTCGCGCGACATCCAGTGGGTCGCCGCCCGCCGTCCGCGCAACAGACCGGCCGCGCCCAACACCAGGGCGCCGGTGCAAACGCTGACGACATAGCGCGCCGACGCCGCGGCACGGCGCAGGAAGTCCAGCACCTCCTGATCTTCGAGCAATGGGTTGATCCCAGGCCCTCCCGGCACGAAAACAAGATCGAGCGGCGGACAATCCGCCAAGGTCGCCATCGGCAGGATCGTCAGCCCGTGCTCGGTGCGCACCGGCGCCAAATTCTTCCACAACAACAGCGTCTCGGCGCCCGGCAGCCGGCAGAGCACCTCATAGGGGCCGGTCAGATCGAGTTGGGTTAGGTTCGGAAACACCAGCATCCCGCTGCGGAATTTTGGGTCGCTCATCGCCTTTGTCTCTCGAGAAGCCCGGCCCGCTGGAGCCGCTATCTGTTTATCGGTAGAATCCGGCTCCGGCAACAGGGAGACGGCTATGCCTCTGCTGCTCGCTCAGCCCGGTGTTTTCACCCGGCGGCGCAATCCCGTCGGAATATACCTGCGACGGCGCCGACATCTCGCCGCCCCTAACTTGGTCCGGCCTGCCGGAGGGGACCCAGAGCCTCGTCCTGATCGTCGAGGACCCGGATGCGCCGTCAGGCATCTTCCGCCATTGGGCCGCCTTCGACATCCCGCCCAGCGCGCCCGGGCTCGCGGCAGGCTATGGCCCGAACCGGCCGGCCACTCGGATTTCGCGAAGCGCGCAATGATTTCGGCGCACCTGATTATGGCGGTCCCTGCCCGCCTAAAGGGCATGGCGTTCACCATTATCACTTCCGCCTGTTTGCGATCAGTCGGCCGACGCTCGATCTGACCCCGTCGGCCTCAGGCTTTCGATGTGCTGCAGGCGGCCCAGCCCTATGTCATTCAGCAGACCGAGCTGATCGGCACCTACCAGCGCTCAGTTCCGCGCCAAGGCCGGCTCGGCGTTCTCCGGTCGCTGTCCGCGCTCTGAGGCCGCTCGCCGAAAGGGCCTTGGTGCTATTGATTTGCTGGTGCGGCGACGAAAATTCTGCATATAACCCGCGCCCGGTCCCCTTGGCGCGGTGCGCGAACCGAGGGGTGACTAGTCCCGGACGCTTTGGACCGACGCGCATTTCGTGCGTCAAGGGTTGAGCTTGGTTCCTCGAACTCTAGCGTCGGCTTGGCGCACGAATTGAGCGCATAGATGCCCGATACCGCGGTCGTCGACACGGAATCTCGCGGGAGGATCGGCCAGAACCTGGCGGTCGCGGCGCTCGGCATCGTCTATGGCGACATCGGCACCTCGCCGCTCTACACCGTCAAACAATGCTTTGAGAATGCCAGCGTTAACGAGTTCCGCGTGTTCGGAGTGCTCTCGCTGATCGCCTGGGCGCTGACGTTGGTCGTCACCGTCAAATACGTTCTTGTCATGATGCGGGCGGGCAATCGCGGCGAGGGCGGCATTCTCGCGCTGATGGTGCTGGCCCTGCGCGCCGCGGCCGCCAGGCGTAGCCGCTGGATCATGTGGGCCGGGCTGATCGGCGCCGCGCTGTTCTACGGCGACGGCGTCATCACACCGTCGATTTCCGTGCTGAGCGCGGTTGAGGGGCTGAAAGTCGCAACCCCGGCGCTTGAAGCCTATGTGGTGCCGCTGACTTTGCTGCTGTTGGTTGCCCTGTTCATCGTCCAGCGGCGCGGCACGGGACTCGTCGGCGGCTATTTCGGCCCGATCATGATCCTGTGGTTCGGCGTGATCGGGGTTCTCGGCGCGTTGGAGATCGCGCGCCACCCTTCGATCTTGTTGGCTGTCGACCCGCGCTACGCGATCGATCTGCTGTTGAACCATCCCTGGCACGGCTTCGTTTTGCTCGGCTCGGTCGTGTTGGCGGTGACCGGCGCCGAAGCGCTTTATGCCGATATGGGACATTTCGGACCCTCGCCGGTCCGTCGCGCTTGGCTGCGCTTTGTTTTTCCATCGCTGTTGTTGAATTATTTCGGGCAGGGCTCGCTGCTGCTCGCACATCCCGGCGCGATTCGAGAATCCGTTCTTTCTTTTGGCCCCCAGCTGGGCGCTTTATCCACTTGTGGCGCTAGCCTCGACCGCCACTGTCATCGCCTCGCAGGCGGTGATATCCGGAGCATTCTCGATCACCCATCAGGCAGTCCAGCTGGGCTATCTGCCGCGGATGCTGGTCCGCCACACTTCAGAACAGGAAATCGGACAGGTCTATGTGCCGGCGATCAACGGGATGCTGCTTGTCGCCGTCGTCGTCACGGTGTTGGGCTTTCGCTCGTCCGACGCGCTCGGCGGCGCGTATGGCGTCGCCGTCACCGGCACGATGACGGTCACGACCGTGCTCGCCTTTGTCTATTTCTATCTGGGGGCGGGGTGGCGGCTGTGGCGGCTGATCCCGCTGTTCGCGTTGTTTCTGCTCGTCGACCTGTCGTTTTTTGGCGCCAACCTGTTGAAAATCGTCGACGGCGGCTGGTTTCCGCTGGCCATTGCCGGAACGATCTACACGGTGATGATGACCTGGCTGTGGGGCCGGGAGCGCGTCGCGATCCAGCGCGCGAGCGGCGCCCTGCCGCTCGTCAGCTTGATCGAGCATTTGAAGCCCGACCACCCGGTCCGCGTTCCGGGCACTGCGATCTACATGACTGCGCGCGTCGACAACGTGCCCGCGGCCCTGTTGCACAACATGAAACACAACAAAATATTACACGAACGCAACGTGTTGATGACCGTACGCACCGAGGACGTGCCGCGCCTGCCCGAAGCCGAGCGGCTGCAGATCGACCATCTGAGTCAGAATTTCCATACCGTCACAATCCACTACGGCTTTCTCGAAGAGCCCGACATCCCGCGCGCGCTGGCGCTTTGCCGGGTCGGCGGCTTTCGCTTCAACCTGATGGAGACATCGTTTTTTGTCGGTCGCGAGAAGATCGTCGCCAAGCGCCCATCCGGGATCATGCTGCCGTTCAAAAAGCTGTTCATCCTGCTGACCAACGTGGCGCTCGACGCCACCGAGTTCTTCCGCATCCCAGTCAACCGCATCGTCGAGCTCGGCGGCCAGGCCGAACTCTGACCGGGGGTGATTGGCGCCTGTCGTCAGGCGCCTTAGTGGATGTCTTCTTGCTCGTCGAAGGCTTGTCGCAGGCGGGCGACCGAAAAGCCGGGGGCGCGCGCGGCGTCGATGATGACCTTTTCGCGGCGCGTCAGCAGGTCGACCGCGGCCGGCAGTTCTTTGACCGCCTCGTGCGGGACGACGACGGCGCCATGGCGGTCGGCGTGGATTATGTCATTGGGTGAGACCAGCATCCCGGCGACGCTGACCGTGCCGCCGAAATCGACCAGATGGACATGCGCGTGCGACGGCATGATCGAGCCGGCGAGCACAAAGAAGCCCGGCGCCATCGCGTCGAGATCGCGCACCGAGCCGTCGGTAACGACGCCGACGCAGCCGAGCCCCTTGTGGACATTGGTCTGCACCTCACCCCAGAACGCGCCGAAGCCCTGGTCGGGGGCGTCGATGTCTTGAAGCACAGCGATGCTCGGCAATGGTTCGGCGGCGATATGCGCGTAATAGCCGAGTCGCACCTCTTTCGCCTCGTCGCGGCCGCGCGGATGGGGCTCACGCGAGCGGATATGGGCAGTACGGGCAAAGGCGACGACCGGCTTCATCTCCGGAAAGGCCGCGATTAGCGGCCGGCGGATAAAGCCCATCGCGCGGCGCGCGGGGGCGACGAGCTCGAGCGCGTTGCAGATCGTCGGCGTGTCGAACGCCTTCAAAGCTTCGAGATCGGCGGGGTCGGGCGGGCGCGGCATAGGGTTTCCTCCGGCGGCGGATTGTCGGGGATCAGGCTTTATTGGAGAATGGACGGGGCCAGCAAGGGTTTTCGCCGCTGGCTGAAACGCGAGGAGAACGGGGATGGTTGATTACGATCCCGACCGGGTCAGGAAAATGAAGCGGCCGCACGGCCTGCCGTTCAGCATCGGCAAGATCGGCCATGTCGTGCTCAATGTGCAGGATGTCGAACGTTCGACGCAATTCTATACCGAGGTGCTGGGATTCCAAATCTCCGACGTCTACCCGGAGGAGATGGTGCCGGGCGGCATGGTGTTTTTGCGTTGCAATCCTGACCACCACGGCATCGCTCTCGTCGGCTCGACGAATGCGCCGGCGGAGAATGTCGAGCTGAACCACGTTGCCTTCGAGGTCGCGACCCTCGACGAGGTGCTGCGCGCCCGAGACCATCTGCGCCGGCACTGCGTCAAGATCGATTTCGAGGGCCGTCGCCGCGCCGGCTGCCAGCTCGCGGTCGAATTCCGCGACCCGGACAATCACCGGCTCGAAATCTACTGGGGCATCGACCAGATCGGCAGCGACGGCACTGTCCGCCCGGCTGCCGAGTGGAAGGGCGCGCGCAGCCTCGAAGACGCGCTCGCCGATCCGGTGCGCGGACAAGACACGACGCTGCACGACCCCTCGCTGCTCAAAGGCTGAGCGGTTAGCGTGGCTGGCGCCGCTTGCGGTCGCTCGACCACAGCGCGATCAGGATGGCGGCGAGCAGCAGACCCCAGCCCAATGCCGGGGCCACGGCGACGAAGCCGATCAGGATCAGAACCGCCAGGATCAGCGGCAGCGCGATGACGACGCCGACCGCCAGCGCCACCCCAAGCACCGCGATGAACAGCGGCAGGACGATCAGCAGCAAGGCGCCGACGATGACGCCGATCACGAAATAAAGAAGGCCCATAGCTCGGCTACCCCAGGCGCTCCGTCAGCATAGCATGCAAGCGGTGCGAAGCCATTGCGGCGATCGGGTGGGCTCGGGCATGGTGGGGGATGATCGAGCATTGCTTAGAGCCGCTTGCCGAAGCCGCCTCCTACACCGTCACGGTGCGCGGCCTGGTGCTGATGTGCAGCATCGGCATCCGCCGGCGGGAGCGCGAGCACAAGCAGCGGGTGCGAGTGTCGGTCGACCTGACATCGACCGCTGCAGCCGCCGTTCCCGGCGAAGACCGGCGCCGCATCATCAATTACGAAAAGGTCGTCGCAGCGATCCGCGAGATAGCCGGATCCGGCCATATCGACCTGTGCGAAGGCTTCGCCGAGCGGGTCTGCACGGCGTGCTTTGTCGATCCGCGGGTCGCTCGGGTCCGCGTCTGGGTCGAAAAGCTCGACGCGTTTCCCGATTCGGACGGCGTCGGGGCCATCCTGGAACGCACCCGGCCGGCGCAACCCAGCCCTGGCTGAGCCGTGCCAGCGCCCGCCATCTTCGGCATCGTCAACGTCACCGAGGATTCGTTCTCCGACGGCGGCCGCTTTCTCGACGCCTCTGCGGCGCTCGCCCATGCCCGCGCGCTCGTCGCAGCTGGGGCGGCGATTATCGATCTCGGCGCCGCCGCCAGCAATGTCGACGCCAAGCCGGTCGCTGCCGCCGAGGAGATCCGCCGCCTCGATCCACTGATCGCCGCGCTCGCGGCCGACGCCACGCCGGTTTCGGTGGACAGCTTCGCGCCGGAGGTCCAGCGCTTCGCGATCGCGCGCGAGGTGGCGTTCCTGAACGATACCCAGGGTTTTCCCGACCCGTCCTTCTATCCCGAGTTGGCCGCCGCCAGCTGCCGGCTCGTCGTCATGCACGCCGTGCACGGTCGCGGCCGGGCACAGCGGGTCGAGCTGTCCGCCGACGAGGTGTGGGACCGCATCTACGCCTTTTTTGCCGACCGCGTGGAGGCCCTCGAACGGGCTGGTATCGCGCGGGAGCGGCTTATCCTCGACCCCGGCATGGGCTTTTTCCTGAGCAGCCGGCCGGAGGCATCGTTGCGCGTTCTTGCCGAGCTCGACCGGCTGAAGCAGGCTTTTGGCCTACCGGTGCTGATCTCAGTGTCGCGCAAGTCCTTTCTGCGCGCGATCACTGGCCGGGCCGCAGCATCCGAGCTCGGGGCCGCGACCTTGGCGGCCGAGCTCTACGCGGCTGAAAAGGGCGCCGACTACATCCGCACGCACGACCCCGGATCCGCTCGCCGACGGCCTCAAAGTCATGGCCGCGCTGCGCGCGGAAGAGACACAGTTAGCCCAATAGCAGCACGCGGCGATTTGATATAAACGAAAATATGCTCACGTGGTACTTGCCACGCTGGGGTTTCGCGTAGGATGTATCTTCTATTCTGGATAAGGAAGGCTACTCCATGAAGCATCTGTTGATCGGCGGGGCGGCGGTTGCCGCGCTCGCGATTGCCGCGCCAGTATGGGCCCAACCGGCTCCGTCCGCGGCGCCGCCCGGGGCGAGCGCGCCCGCTCCGGCGGCTACATCGGCAATGCCAAACCAGATGAACCGGATGCCGGCCGGAGGGAGGGCGACATCGTCGAGGGGCACGGGCCCCGTGCCCCGCACCCACCACCCGCACCATACCGCTCGAGCGGCGCGGAACCCGGCCGCCGGTAGCACCGCAGACCAGCTGAACCGGCAAGAACTCTCCCAATTGCAGGCCACCAATCCGACCACGATGAACCGGATGCCGGTCGGTGGAAAGGCGACCTCAGGAGGAAACCAGTAAGCGCGGCGCTGCGGAGCATCGCCAGCCGGCCAAACAGCAGGACGTCGTTACCTATGCGTGTTCAAAGTCGCGGCGGTATCGGTATACCGAAAGGCTAGAACATGTTTTCGAGATCGCAGCGCTTCCTCGTTATCGGGATGTGCGCGTCACTTGCAGCGGTATCGCCGGCGCGGTCGCAACCGGCCGCCACGGCGCCTGGGACGCTCGCCAACGGAACTTGGACCGTCCAAGGGCGGGAAATCCCCGGCACCCGATGCGGTCATTGGCTCGTCCGCTTGACCAATAGCGCAAGGTAGTTTATCCGGTGTCCTCTCGCTGGCGCGAGCCAGCGTGCCGATACAGAATCTCGCGCTTGCGCCGGACGGCAGCTTCTCCGGAACGACGCCGGCCGGTGTCGTCGGAACGACGCATGCACGGGCCTACCAGGTCACTGGGAGGTTTGTCGGGGACACCGTCCACGTTACCCTCGAAACTAATCGCTGCCCTGCTCGCCACGGCGTAGCCACGCGACGACCCTGAGGCCACTGAACCACGATTGCGGTGGGCTTCGGGGTCCCGAGCAGCATGCGGGATGGGCGCCGGCGCGCGTCGCCGATGTCCGTACCAGACTGGTCACGCGGAACCCCCGTGAAGGGCGCTTCGCCCTAATGCGGCGGCGGTAACGGCATTTGCTGGAGTGGCGCGTTTGGGTTCGCCGGTGGCGGCGGAGCGGGGTAGGGGTAGGGATAAGGCGGGCGGTAAGGATAAGGGTAGGGATAGGGCGGATAGGGATAGTAGCCGCCCGTGTACGGATCGTAATAGCACCCGGACAACCCGCCCGCGCTGGCCAGCAGGGTTAGCGCTACCGCCCAAAATCGACACCATCGCATCACCCACCTCGTCCCTGGCCGGTAAAACTTGGGCGGCGCTTTTCGAGAAAGGCGTGCACCCCTTCGACAAAGTCGTCGGTCGCCGCGCAGGCCGCAAAGTTTTCGGCTTCGCGCCGCAACTGCGCCTCGAAGGCGTCGCCGACCGTCGCCTGGAGCAGCGCCTTGGTGCGGGCATAGGCTTCGGTCGGGCCGGCAGCGAGCCGAGCGGCCAATGCCTCGGCCTCGGGGTGGAGCTGGTCCGGCGCGACGATGCGGTTGACGAGACCGAGCGCCAGGGCGCGGTGCGCGTCAAAGCGTTCGCCGAGGAGGGTCAGCTCGCTCGCCAGCTTGAGCCCGACGATCCCCGGCAGCAGCGCCGTCATGCCGCCATCGGGGCTGGTGCCGAGATGAATATAGCCGCAGGTGAAGACCGCATCCTCGGCGGCGACCGCGAGATCGGCGGCGAGGACGAGGCTGAGACCGAACCCGGCCGCAGCCCCCTGCACCGCGGCGACGACCGGCTTTGGCATATGCCGCAACCGAACCAGAAGCGGGTGCAGTGCATCGACGGTTTGATAGAGCGTTCTTCGTCGGTCGGAAGGCGAGAGTTGGATCAGCTCACCGAACATCCCGATGTCGCCGCCCGCGCAGAAATGGGTACCGGCGCCGCGCAGCAGCACAGCCCGGGCCGCGCGATCCTCGGCAGCTTCGGCGGCGGCAGCGGCGAGTGCGGCGATCGTCTCCCGGTCGACAGCGTTGAGCACGTCCGGCCGGTTCAGGGTGATCTCGAACACCGCACCCCGTCGCTCGACGATGACGTTCGGCATGGCTCGGCTCCCCGCCCGCTCGGGCGTATCATGTTGTGCGCTTTGCGGAGACGATAGCATGACTCACACGATCCTGCGCGGCGGCCGGGTGCTCGATATCGCCGCCGGCACCGCCGAATTCGCCGACGTTCTGATCGAGGGCGACACGATCCGCCAGATCGGTCCACCCGGCTGCGCCGCGCCCGAAGGGGCAACCGAAATCTCCGCGGCGCGCCGGCTGCTCCACCCAGGCCTGGTCAATGCCCATACCCATGGTCACGGCAACCTCGCCAAGGGAATGGGCGACCGCTGGACGCTCGAATTGTTGCTGACCGCGGCGCCCTGGATCACCGGCAACCGCAGCCTCGACGACCGTTACCTGTCGACCCAGCTGGGCGCCGTCGAGATGGTCATGAAAGGCTGCACCGCCTGCTATGACCTTTCGTTCGAGTGGCCGCTGCCGACCGCCGAGGGGCTGGCGCTCGCCGCCCAGGCCTATGCCGATGTCGGCATGCGCGCGGTGGTGGCCCCGATGGTCGCCGACCGCAGCTTCTACGAGGCGATCCCCGGCCTGATCGAGGCGATGCCGCCGGCGCTGCAGGCGCGGGTGGCCGAATTGCGCCTGCCGCCGGCCGAGTCGACCTTGGCGGCGATCCGCACCGCGCTCGCCGGCTGGCCGCTCGACCGCGACCTGGTGCGCCCGGCGGTCGCGCCGACGATCCCGCACCATTGCTCGGACGGGTTCATCCTCGGCTGCGCCAATTTGGCGCGCGAGTTTGGTGTCGGGCTGCACAGCCACGTGGCCGAGTCGAAGGTGCAGGCAGTGACCGGCATCCGCCTGTACGGCCGCACCCAGACAGCGCATCTCGATGCGCTCGGCGTGCTCGGCCCGCATTTCACGGTGGCGCATGGCGTGTGGCTCGATAATGACGACATGACCCGCCTCGGCGATCATGGCGCCTCGGTTGCTCACAATCCCGGCAGCAACATGCGGCTTGGCGGTGGTCTCGCCGACAGCCGTGCGATGCTCGATCGCCGGGTCAATCTCGGGATCGGCACCGACGGGGCCAACTGCTCGGACAACCAAAATATGTACGAGGCGATGCGGCTTGCTTCTTTCGTATCGAAAGTGCGGGGATCGGACTGGCGGCGGTGGCTGTCGACGCGCGAGGCAGCGTTGGCGGCGACCGAGGGCAGCGCCCGCGCCTTGGGCTTCGAGGGCCAGATCGGCCGGTTGAGACCCGGTTACAAGGCGGACATCGTCATGCTCGACCTCGACCACCCGAATTGGCTGCCGCTCAACGACCCGGTCAACCAGCTAGTCCACACCGAGGACGGCAGCGCGGTTGCGAGCGTCATGATCGGCGGCCGTCTGGTAATCGACAACAGACGGGTCGTAACCGTCGATCTCAACGGGCTGCGCAATCGCGTCGAAGCGGCGCGCGACCGGCTCGCTGCCGCCAATGCAGACAACCGGCGCCTCTACGAGGCTTTGGAGCCCGTGGTCGGCAGCCATTGCCCCGGCCTCGCCCGCGCTCCCTACCACATCGACCGCTACGGCGCGCGGAGTGATTAGGAGGGAGGGCCGCAGGGTCGGCGATCCGGGATCAGCCCGAAGCGTGGCGATTGAACACGACGAGCCCGCGCAGGATATCCAACGCCTGCGTCAACTGCTCGTCGTTCGCCCCGCCGATTTCCTTGGTCGCGACCGATGGTGCGGTCTTTTCGGCGTTGCGGCTGCGCCCGCAGGAGGCGCGGTCGGGTTTGGTTTGGCTGTCGGCGGCGGTTTGCCGCCAAGCGCGGGCGTTCCCTGGGCGGGTGATGCCGCAGACGCCGGCTGATCCGGGTTTTTGAGGGCTCCCGGCAGATCGGCCTCGTGAAGGCCCTCTTCTTGAGCCAGCTTTTGAAGTTTCAACGGCGTCACGGTAAGATCGGGCTCCAGGCCTTTGCCGTCGATCTCCCGCCCGTCGGGTGTCGTGAAACGGGTGGTGGTCAAACGGACGGCGCCTCCGTCGGCGAGCGGGATCAAGCTCTCGACCCCGCTCTCGCCATAGGTCTTGGTGCCGAGCAGCATGGCGCGGTGGTTATCCTGCAGCGCGCCGGCTACGAGCTCGGCCTCGCGCGCGGTGCCGCCATTCACCAGCGCAACGATCGGCAACCCTTTGACGAGATCACCGGGGGGGGCAGTAATGTGCTTGAGGCTGTCTGGTTGGCGACCCTTGACTAGGGCGATGTCGCCCTTGTCGAGGAAGGCGGCCGCGGCAGCGACGGCATCCTGGAAATTGCCGCCCGGATTGTTGCGCAGGTCGAGGACGAGGCCAAGGAGCTTGCCGCTGGTCTTTTGCCGCAGATCCTGCACGGCAGCGGCTAGCGCAGCCGGAGTCCCGTCATCGAAACCGGCGAGGCGCAGATAGCCGAGATCGCCATCTTCGACCCGCGCCGTGACGGTCTGAAGACTATCGGCGGCTCGCTTGACCGTGAGCTTGATCGGAGGGCCCTCGCCGCGCTGCAAGACCAGCGCCACCGTGCTGCCGGGGGCCCCCTTCAGCTTGAGCTGGTCCTCGGTCAAGGTGAGTTCGTAGATCGGCTCCTTGTCGATCGAGAAGATCACATCGCCGGGCTCAATCCCAGCTGCGGCCGCCGGCGAGCCGTCGCGCGGCGAGATCACCTTGAGCTCTCCTTTATCGAGCGCGAGCACCACGCCGATGCCGACCTCGTTGCCGGTGGCCGGCGTGCGCAATGCCTGGTATTCCGCCGGGTCGAGATAGGCGGCGCGTGGATCGAGCCCCGACAGCATGCCGCTGATCGCCGCTCCGATCAGCTTGGGGTCGGCGACCGGGTCGACCGCGTCCTGGCGAATCCGCTCGAAGGCTTCGTCGAACAAGTTCAGCTCCTCGTAGACGGCGTCCTTGCCGCCCTGCTGCTGCGCCACGAGTGGCGCCGGCCGGGGCAGCCAAAACCGTCGCCAGGACCAACCAAAAAAGATTACGCACGCCCGACACCCTCCGCTGAAGCGCGGCCACCCTTCCCGACGCCCTCGGGGCGCGGCCAGAGGCCAAGGGTGGGGCGCGCTCGTTAAATCCGGACCCTATCCGACCAATGATGGCATTACCATGATTGTGGCGGCCTGCGCCGGGACTCGTCACAGAAAAGGACGATCGGATGGATCTGCTCGCTCGGATCAAGGAGGAGATGCTGCCCCTCGCAGCCTTGCTCGGCATCGAGTTCACCAGCGCCTCGACCGATAGGATCGTCGCGCGAATGACCGTGCGCGAGGATCTCTGTACCCGCCCTGCAGTCCTTCACGGGGGCGCCGTCATGGCTTTTGCCGACACGCTCGGCGCCACCGGCACCATCGTCAACCTGCCCGCCGGTGCGACGACGACGACGATCGAGAGCAAGACGAACTTCATCGCGCCAGCGCCGGTCGGGACGCAGGTGATCGGCGAGGCGACACCCGTTCACCGCGGCCGGCGGACCATGATCTGGCAGACACGAGTCACGAACCCGGAGGGCCGGCTGGTCGCACTCGTCACCCAGACCCAGCTCGTCCTCTGAACCGCATCGGCGGGAGACGGTCGCGCACCCGTTCAGCCTACTGCGGCGCGAAACAGGATTGTTCCGCCGACCGATGGCGGCAACGACACTGCTGTCCCATCGGCGATCGCCTGATGGGACGAGACCGGTGCCGTCGAGAAGCCGGCGCAGCCGATCGAGGCTAGCGACCTCGATCTCGCTGGCGGCGAGATAAGGGAGCGGCGGTCCGGGCGCTATGCCGAACTCGCGGGCGAGAAATTCCGGAGTGGCAAAGCGCAAGGCGCCGCGCTCCAGCGCGATTGTCATAATCGCGCCGTCCCGCCGCGCCGGACGGCCGGTAAATCGGGCAAAGCGCTCCACCGGTTCGGCCGGATCGGCGGCGGCGATCCATACCGCCGCAAGCGCCTGCGCCCCATTCGGATGGTCGAGATAGGCGCTCGGGCCAGACCAGATGCTCGGTGTAGTGGGTCAGAAACTGCATGCGTCCCTCGGGCATCGAGCCGGGGGCGATGCGGGCGATCGTAAAGCGAGCCTCCTCCTCGCCGTTATCGGTCGCGACCGGGCGGCGCATGTCGACCAGCGGCAGCACCGGGAACCCGGCCGCCAGCCAGCCGGTGATGCTCGGCGGCGGCATCGGCGCAGCTGAACGCGGCGAGATGCAGCCCGACATGACGGGCCAAACGCTCGTTCAGCTGCCGCGCCAGCGGCGTATCGGCGACGGCGGCGAGGATTTCGACATAGCCGCGGCGGAACATCGCGCAGCGGTTGCCGGTACCCGCCGCGACGGGCCTGCCGTCGACCCGGTTGGTTTGGGGCGTGAACGGGGTCAGGCGGAAGCCGCACCGCTCCAGGGCTGCAGCCGCCGGGTCCATCACCGGCACGAAGTGGGCGACATGGTCGAGGAACACGGCGCCGGGCTCGGGTAGTTGACCAATCATCGCAGCGCTCCGTCATGTGCACTCCACCCCGGCATCAAACCCTCGTTCAAGGATTTTGCCAAGTTGGCCGCGGCGGCATCCGCCTGCCCCTTGTTCTTTGATGACGCTCTTCCAAAATTGAGCGATCGGTGCGCGCTGCGGGAGCACAATCGCTTCCGGCTGAACATTTGCTCTAACGATAGCAGCGATCTCGCATGGCGTTGACCTTTACCCGGCTCTCGATTTCCACCCGCAAGAAGCTGGCCTCGATCCTGCTGGCGGTGGCTATTTTCGCGTTCCTCGCCGGTCTGGTTACCGTAGTGGAAGGCCGCCCGGCGATCTTTGGTGTTCTCAACGCCATTTTTGTCGGCACCGGCGTCGGCCTCTTCGAACAGTTTTACGTGCAGAGCTCGCGCGGGCGGTGGTTTCGCGGCATCCACCCGCTGTTATCGATCCTTATCTATACGATCGTGGTTTCCGTGCTGTTCGTCGCCGCCACCAATTTCTCTCATCTGCTGCTGCGGGGGGTATATCCCTCACCGGTCCCGTACAAGCGATTGCCGTTCGTGCTGCCGAGGGTGATCGCAATTGCCGTCGTCGGCATCGTGGTGATGCGGGCGGTCCATTTCATCGGAATCGACACCTTGTTTCATTTGATGATCGGGACTTATCACCGCCCGGTGATCGAAAAGAAAGTCATCGTATTTCTGGATATCAACGATTCGACCGGTTTGGCCGAGCGGCTGGGCGCAATGCAGATAAAGTCGCTGGTCGGCAAGTTCCTGTTCGACATTTCCCGGTTGGTTACCGATCACGGCGGCGAAATCTATCTCTACAAAGGCGACGGTTTGATAGCGCTGTGGGATTGGCAGGAAGCGATCCGATCGGGCAAGATATTACGGGCGATCGACGCGATATTTGCCAATGTCCAACGAGAGCAGGGAGAATATCGACGGCAATTTGGCGTCGTTCCGACTTTCCGGATCGGGGTCCACGGCGGCGATGTCGTGGTCAGCGAGCAAGGCGACACCAAGCGGTCGATCGGTATTTACGGAATTACGATAAACATTGCCTCACGTATGGAGGAGGCGGCGAAAGCACACGGTGTTTTATGCGCGATCTCTGGCGATGTCGCGCAAGAGCTTGCCGAATCCGAGGACCGGCTGCGACCGATCGGCTCGGAAAAGATCAAGGGAATTTCCGCGGAGCTGCCGATTTTCCAATATCGCGTTGCTGGTGAACCGGTCGCCGTTCCGGTCGAAGAAACATGGAATTTGCGTTCGGGCGAGAGGTCCGGTCTCCGTCTTGGACATTCGTGAGAACCCGCCGTCCATTCTGAGCGGCACCTGGCCGCACTGATCATAGCGCCTTGCGAAACGTCAGATTGATCCGGCTGCGGCCGGTCAGCGGATGCTCGCCTTCGGCAAGGATTGCGACGCCGTGATAGACGAGGCGGGCGGGACCACCCCACACGACGACGTCGCCGCTTTCCAGCCGGATGCGTCGCTGCCGATCGCCTCGGCTATAGGCCGCCCCACAGAAAAGTTGCCGGCAATCCGAGCGAAACCGATACCACCGGTGCGGCCAGGTCGCGCTCGTCCTCGTCGCGGTGCAATGACAGCTTTGTGCCGGGCTCGTAGCGGTTGATCAGGCAGGCGTCGGGAGCAAATCCAGCAGAAGCCGCCGGCACCTGCCGCTCGGCCCGCCAGTGACCGGAAAATCGGCGGCATCGGCGGCCAAGGCCGCCCGCTCGCGGGATCTTGCTGCGAATAGCGGTAGCCGCTGCGATCGGTCACCCAACCGGTGTCGCCGCAACTGGTCATCGCCACCGACATGCGGAACCCGCCGGGCGTGACCATGTGGCGAAACGGCGCGGCGGCGGCGATCTCGTCCACCGCCGCGAACAGAGCGGCGGTCTCGGGTTGCGCAAAGCCACGCAGGATGACCGCGCCCTCGGCCAGCCGCTCGTCACTCTTGCTCGGCGCCGCGCCAGCGAAGAGGTCACCGATCGACGTAAAGCGCTTCATAGCCGCCGGCCTCGGCGACCATCGCGATGTCGCGTCGCGCCAGGCGCAGGTTCATGCACAGAACCAGCTCCCCGCGGCGAGCTTTTGCTTCATCGAATTGCGGGTCGCGTCTTCAGCCATCCGTCCGCCGGGCCCTCACCCTCCCTCCCCGAGGGGCGAGGGAAAGTGAAGGTTCGAACTCCTTCAGCCGCAGGCGACCGCGTAGACGTCGCGCACGCCCTCGGGCAGGCGATGCTCGTGCCAGCTGCGTGCCGCCATCTTGGGTGCCGAACACCTGGCCAAAGCGCGATACGCCGTAGACCTGGTTGGCGTCGTGCGGATGCACTGCGACGCCCATCATCGTCGCCTCGGCCTTGACCCCATGGTCGAAGCGCTTCCAAGTCTGGCCGACATCGTCGCTGCGATAGATCGCCCCGTCGGTGCTGCGCGCCGCCGGGCTGAGGCAGGCGTACATGACCTTCGGGTCATGTGGCGAGACGCGGATGTCGCGCCCATAGGTCAGCGGCGAGAAGCGGCCGATCTCCATGTCCTGCCAGCTCTGGCCCTTGTCGTTGCTGCGGAACAGGCCCATGCGGTTGGCGAGGAACACGGTGCCGGGCGCCGCGGCGCTGCAGGCCAGCGCGTGACCGTCGAGCATGCCTTCGATCTCGGTCTGGCTGCCGATCCGGCTGCGATATTTCGGCTGTTCGCAGAAGCGGATCAGATCGGCGGTGCAATCTTCCCAGCTCTCGCCGCCGTTGCGGCTGCGCATCGCCCCGTTGGCTTCGAGGGTCGCGTAGACGTCGTCGGGCGAGTTGGGATCGACATCGAGCCGCATGACCCGACAGGCAAACGCCATGATGACGCGATCCGGCAGGCCGGGATCAGCCATTTTGCGCCAGGTGTCCCCGCCATCGTCACTGCGGTAGACCCCGGGCGGGGTGGCGCCGGCATAGATGACCCGCGGGTTCTTCGGATGGATGCAGATCGACCAGATATCCGCCTCCGGGTCGGGCAGGCTGAGCCGCTCCCAACGATCGCCGCGATTGGTGCTGCGGAACGTGCCCTTGGTGGTCCCGATATAGACGGTATCCGGATGGTCGGGATGTACCGTGATCGCGTGGACCTCTGCCCCGTCGGGCAAACCGCCCGTCAGGTGTTGCCAGCCGGTGTCGCCGGCCGCCTGGCGATAGATGCCGCCGCGCGTCCCCTCCATCGTAGCCGCCGCGCCGGCGTAAACATGTGTAGCCGCCATGATCTCCTCCCTTGGCTGAAACCTGGCGCCGATCATACGCTTCCGCCGCGACTTGTCGCAAAGCTTTCCCGCAAGACATTGCGCCGACGATCGCGCCCGAGCGGCGCAGTGGAACGACCGAGACCTGCATCGGCTCGAGCTGGGTCGGGCGGCGGACGGGCGCGGAGCGCCCGGGGTAGCGCAGCGCTCGACCGATGCAGGCGCCAATTCCCGTAAACCGGGAAAATAACCGGGAATCTTGTCGATTCACCCTTTCAGCGGCCGTTCGGCCTCGAAGACAGTGTTGATTTGTCAATGAGTTGTGGGCGAATTCCCGTGGCGACATAACCGGGAATTTTTTGCCCCCGAACCGGGAAATTATTTGGCGAAACCGGGAATAGACGGGAACGAAAGATCGCGACGGCATTCTCGACCAACGGCTTTGTTTGTGGGTTGTTCTCATCTAGATATAGGGCGCGCCCTCAACTAGCAAAGAGGATCGACCGAGGCATAGGCAATCCGCCGACTTGGCTATTGCCGGCGCCCAGCTGTCTCATCAGGCAGCGGCGCGAAGCTCTCGATGAGTGGATCACGCAAGCATGGCTTTAGCGCGCCGGTACCCCGATGCCGAACGCGTCTGCGGCAGGCCTCGCTTTTTCGCTTGCATCGACGCAATCCGCATACCCTGAATCAAGGAGCTTTTCTGCCGAATATCGGCAGCGCGGGAGGGTGCCAGTCATGGATTTCGCCGACAGCCCGGAGCACGCGGCCTTCCGCGCCGAGTTCCGCGATTGGCTGGAAGCCAATCTACCGGCCGAGATCAAGGTCGACGACGCTGCCGACCAACGGGTGGCGCCCGATCGCGATATTCTCGAAAAACGCATCGCCTGGCAGAAGAAGATGCATGCGGCCGGCTGGGTCGGCATCTCCTGGCCCAAGGAATATGGCGGCCGCGGCGCCAATTTTATGCAGCAGGTGATTTTCGACGAGGAGTATTTTCGCGCCCGCGCCCCGATCCTACCGGGGGCGAGTGCCATCAACCTGCTCGGTCCGACTCTGATCCAGTGCGGCACCGAGGCGCAGAAAAAGCGCCATCTGCCGCGCATCCTTGCCGGCGAGGAGCGGTGGTGCCAGGGCTTCTCCGAACCCGGCGCCGGCGGCGATCTGGCGAGCCTCAGGACCCGGGCCGTCGATCAAGGCGATCATTTCGTCGTCAACGGGCAGAAGGTGTGGACCTCGGGCGCCCATTTCGCCGACTGGTGCTTCCTGCTGGTGCGCACCGATCCCGAAGCGCCCAAGCATCACGGCATTTCCTATCTGCTGGTCGATATGAAGACGCCGGGGATCACCGTGCGCCCGCTCGTCCTGCTGAACGGTCATCGGCATTTCAACGAGGTGTTTTTCGAAGATGTGAAAGTCCCGAAGGAGAATCTGGTCGGCGAGCTTAACGAAGGTTGGAAGGTCGCGATCACGACCTTGATGTTCGAGCGCAGCGGCGCCGGCGGGCGCGACCATGCCGCCCAAATCGCGCGCCTCGCCGAATTAGCGAAACAGTTCCCCAACCGCCAGGAGCCCGCCTGGAACGAGAGCCACATCCGCCAGCAACTGGCCCAGCTGGCGATCGACGTGAAGGCATTGCAGGTGACACGATTGCGCGGGCTAACGCGGCGCTTGCGCGGCGAGCCGCCAGGGCCGGAAGGCTCGATCCTGAAGCTGTTCGGGTCCGAGTTGGCCCTGCGCATCGCCGATTTCTCGTCGACCTTGCTCGGCCCCTACGCGACGGTCGATGCCGCGACCGAGGCGGTGCCCGACGCCGCGCGCTGGCACCACCGCGTGCTCGGCGCCCGCCAATACACGATCGCCGGCGGCACCAGCGAGATCCAGCGCAACATCATCGGCGAACGGGTGCTGGGCTTGCCGAGGGGGTAAGCGATGGATATCGGGTTTACCGAGGAGCAGGAATTGCTGCGCGAGACTGCGCGCAAGTTCCTCGACAGCGAATGCAACAGCCGGTTCGTACGGGAGCGGATGGCGACCCCGGAAGCGGTCACCGACGAATTATGGAAAAAACTCGCCGAGCAAGGCTGGCTTGGGATCGTCTACCCGGAGGAAGTCGGCGGCAGCGGGCTCGGGCTCGTCGATCTCGTCGTGTTGATGGAAGAGATGGGGCGTCGGGTCATGCCCGGCCCATTCCTGTCGACCGTGTTGCTCGGCGGTGCGACGATCGCCGAGGCCGGCGCCTCGGCGCAGCGCCGGGAATGGCTGCCGCGGATCGTCGCCGGCGACGTCAAGGCAGCACTCGCCTGGACCGAGCCTGGGCTGCGCTGGGACGCTGCCGGCGTCACCCTGCCGGCACGCGAGACGGCTGGCGGCTTCACCCTGTCAGGTACCAAGCTCTTCGTCGAGGACGCGCATCTCGCCGATATCCTGGTCGTTGCCGCGCGGACCCACGACGGCAGCACAATGGAGGACGGCGTCAGTCTGTTCCTGGTGCCGAAGAAGACTCCCGGCCTGACCGTCACCCCGATCCCGACGATCGACGAGACCCGCAAATTGTGCGAAGTCCGGCTCGACAATGTCGCATTGCAGCCCTCGGCCCTGCTCGGCGAAAAGCACGAGGGCTGGGCGCCGCTGGCCCGGGTCGTGGCGCGGGCGACCGTGGCATTGTGCGGCGAGATGTGCGGCGGCGCGCAGCAGGTGCTCGACATGACTGTCGAATACGCCAAATTGCGCGTCGCCTTTGGCAAGCCGATCGGCAGCTATCAGGGGGTCAAGCACCAGGCCGCCGACATGCTGGTGGCAATCGAAAATGCCAAGTCGCTAACCTATTACGCCGCCTGGGCGGTCGATCAGGCGACCGAGGAGGCGCCGCTCGCCGTGTCCATGGCCAAGGCCGCAGTTTCCGACATGGCCCGCAAAGTTGCCGGCACAGGAATCCAATTGCATGGCGGTATCGGCATGACCTGGGAGCATGATCTGCAGCTCTATTTCAAACGGGCCAAAGCCTCTGAGGTCGCCTTCGGCGACGCCACCTGGCACCGCGAGCGCGTCGCCCGCCTGATCAACGGCTAGTGGCGCGACGGCGGCCGGACCCGCGATGTCGAGGCGCAACAACTTCGACGCGCTGCGCCTGTTGGCGGCGGTTTCGGTGATGTTTTCGCATTCCTTTATGATCGCAGAGGGCACGCAAAGGCATGAATGGCTGAACCGGCTGACCGGCAACCAATCGATCCTCGGCCTAACAGGCGTATTCGTGTTCTTTGCGATCAGCGGTTTTCTGGTGACGCAGAGCTTCGAGGAAACCGGCGATCCGCTGCGTTTTTTGGCCAAGCGGGCATTGCGCATCTTTCCCGGCCTCTTCGTCGCCGCCGTGCTGTCGGCTTTCGTGCTCGCGCCGTTCGTCACCACCCTGGAGCCGGGCGCCTTTTTCAGCGGGCCTGAGCCATACCGATACGTCGTCGGCAACACCTTGCTCGATCAGAGCGTGCACGAACTGCCGGGCGTCATGTTCGTCAACAACCCGGTCGGGTTGGAGATAAATGGGTCGATGTGGACCTTGCGCCCCGAGTTCTTGATGTATCTGATGGTGTTGGGGTTGGGGCTACTGCGGCTGTTGAACCTGCCGGTCATGCTCGGTTTGCTGGCGCTGGGTCTCGCCTGCTTGCAGTTCAACGAGTCATTCGATTTTCTCGGCGGATGGGGCTGGTTGCTCGCATTCTTCGCGGTCGGCATGATCCTCTACAAACTGCGAGCGACCCGAATCTTTGATTCCCGCATTGCCGTGCTCGCACTCGCGGGGCTGGTACTGAGCGTGCCGCTGCGCCAGTTCATCGCCTTGTTCCCGCTTTTCGGCTGTTATCTGGCCTTGTGGCTGGCGCTCAACCCGCATCTGCCGGTGATCCCGGCGGCGCGGTTCGGCGATTTGTCTTACGGCCTCTACATTTATGGCTGGCCGGTGGAGGAGGGGGTGATCTGGGCGCTGGGCGGGCGGGCGTTATGGTGGCAGGTCTTGGCACTGGCGCTGCCCGCAACCGCCGCCCTCGCGTTTCTCTCATGGCACCTCGTCGAGCGGCGGGCATTGCAGCTGAAGCCCGGCGCACGGCCGGTCTCCGCCTCCGCGCCCTCGCCAGCAGCGGCTCAACGCGCCTGAGCGACCCGCCAAGGAGGGCTGGCGCCGGGGTTCCAGACGCGGCTAGTCCGCGCGCCCGAAGCGGGAGCCGCGCGTCGCGGTGGCGCAGACGATCGCGAGCCTGCCTGTACGGTATTGTGGGATATCGAAGAAGATGGTGATCCTGTGACCTCGCGCCTTCGCATCATCGTGACCGGACTGGTCGCCCAATATCCGGTGGGCGGCGTCGCTTGGGACTATCTGCAATACGTCATCGGTTTCGCCCGCCTCGGTCACGACGTCTATTACCACGAGGACACTTGGTGCTGGCCCTATCACCCGGTCCAACAGACGCTGATCGACGACTGCAAATATTCGGCGGCCTACCTCAAGGCGTTCTTCGAACAATATTCCCCCGAACACGCGAGCCGATGGCACTACCTGCACCTGCACGAGACGAGCTGCGGCATGTCGCGCGCAGATTTTGATCAAGTGGCGCGGTCGGCAGATCTCTTTGTCAACGTCAGCGGGGCGAGCGCCTTTCCCGAAAATCTTTCGCCACACTGCGTCAAGGTCTTCCTGGATACCGACCCCGGCTACAATCAAATCGTTTTGAGCGAACGGCCGTCGTGGTCCGAGAATGTCGACCGCTGGTGCGCGAATGTTTTCGCGCACGATCACCATTTTACCTATGCAGAGAACATCGACAGCCCGGATTGCCTGGTGCCTGGCGTCGGGTTGCGATGGCAAAAAACCCACATGCCCGTCGTCGGAGATCTTTGGAAGAAAGTCGCCGACACGAAGCCAACTCCGGATGCGCCCTGGAGTACGGTGATGACGTGGAACGTGTTCAAGGGGGTCCTTGAATACAGGGGAAAGGAGTACCAAGGCAAAGCTGTCGAATTCGAAAAGATCATTGACCTTCCCAAACGGCTATCCCGACCGTTCCGGCTCTCGGTTGGTGGAACAAAAGCCCCGTTCGCGAGATTGTCGGCCCACGGTTGGGTGGTCGAGGATGGGCCAGCGACCACCCTGACACCGCGGGATTATCAAAACTTCATCGCGGCGTCGCACGGCGAGATTTCCGTTGCCAAGAATGTCTATGTCGGCTTGAGAACCGGTTGGTTCAGTTGTCGTTCGGCGTGCTACCTCGCCGCCGGGAGACCGGTCGTCGTCCAGGACACGGGGTTTTCGCGCTTCATTTCCCCCGGAGCGGGAATGCTGTGCTTCAACACCGCCGACGAGGCAATTGACGCGCTTTCTCGGATTGATCGCGATTATTCGCGTCACTCCCGGGCGGCCAGGGATCTGGCCTTGTCATATTTCGGCTCCGATGCGGTGCTTACCAAGCTCATCGATCAGGCTGAAAACCCGCCTGGAGCTTCCGTTCAACAATAGTCCAGGAGCTTCTTTGCGATGCCGGCCCGGCCGGCGTTCGCGCCTCTTGGTGGCAGGTGTTCGCACCGGAGCTCGGGTTCCCGGCGTTTCGGCAGAAAGCGAGCACGCGGCGGGCGGCGCCAGTGCCCGTCGATTGCGGCGGTGGTGCGGCGCGCCTGACGGGGCGGGGGACGCATGTCGAGGGGGCTGGCGCCGGGGTCGGGTCCGCCGCTAGTATGCGCGCCGACAGTCAATTGCCGAGGGGAGGTGTGCCTTGCGAATCCACAATCTTTATGCCGATGCGAACGGCCAGTCGCATTGGCGCGACGTCGAGATCGAATGGGTCGAGGAGACCCGCGGCGGGAAGTTGTCAAAGCGGCTGCCCGCCAATGGCATCATCTTTCGCGAGGTGCCGCCGACCTACGATCTCGACTGGCACCCGGCGCCGCGGCGGCAGTACATCATCAACCTCGACGCCGGTGTCCAAATCACGGCGAGCGACGGTGAGGCGCGCAAGATCGGCGCGGGTGAGGTGGTGCTGGTCGAGGACACGACCGGCAAAGGACATCTGTCGAAGGCGCTGGACGGTAAGATACGCAACTGCATCTTTGTCCCTGTCGAATAACGGAGGCTCAAGTGAAGCTGGTATACTTCGATGACTACAAGCTGGGCGTGGTCAAGGGCGATCGCGTCGTCGACGTGTCGTCGGCCGTGCGCGACATCCCGCATACCGGTCCCGGCGATTTGATGAGCGGGCTGATCGCACGTTTCGACCAGTACAAGGGCAAGCTCGCAGACGCAGCAGCAAGCGGACAGGGCGTCGCGTTGTCTTCGGTCAAGCTGCGCGCTCCGCTGCCGAAGCCTGACAATATCGACTGCATGGCGGTCAATTATATGGAAGACGGCACCCGCAGCGCGCCGGCGCCGATCAACGCGTTCCAAAAGACAGCGAACGCTATCTGCGGACCAGGCGACACGATGGTACTGCCCGATGCGCCGGCGACGATCTTCGAGGGCGAGGCCGAATTGGCGCTGGTGATCGGTAAAAAAGCCAGCAACGTCAAAGCCGCCGACGCCATGGATTACATCTTCGGCTACACCTGCTTTATCGACGGCTCGGCGCGCGGCCTGCCGGCCCCGGGCTTTTTTGCGATGAAATCGCGCGATACCTTCGCCCCGATCGGGCCCTGCATCGTGACCAAGGACGAAATTCCGGACCCGCAAAAATTGCAGATCCGGCTCTACAACAACGGCACTTTGATGCAGAACTTCAACACCAGCGACATGGCGCACAAGATCCCACGCTGCATCGAATGGCTGAGCTCGGTCCACGCTCTTGAGCCGGGTGATATCGTCGCGACCGGCACCAATCATCGCGGTCTCAACCCGTTCATGGACGGCGACAAGATCGAGCTCGATATCGAGAGCGTCGGCAAGCTCGCCTTTAACGTGAAGGACGAGCTGAAGCGCAGCTGGGAACGGCGGACACGGCTGCAGATGCACGAGCAGGCGGCGCAAAAAACCGCCGGCGCCTATCCCGACATCACGCCGCAGGTCTCAGGCAAGTACGCGCCTTCCGCGCGCTGACGTAGGAGCAGCTCCTTTCCGTGGCCGTCATGGCCGGATTTGTTCCGGCCATCCACGCCTTTCGACGCCAGCGAAGGAGGACGTGGATCGCCGGGTCAAGCCCGGTGATGACGGTCGGGGACTGGATCAAATAGAGGATAACGCCATGGCCGCCACCGGTTTCGCGTACAGCCATTTGTTCAACAAGGATCTGCCGCCGGCGGCGCCGCGCTGGACCGGCTTTCCCAAATACAATTTTATCGGCGGCCACAACGATCCGGAGCATGTCCCAGCCGCGGCATTGGCCAAGGCGGCCGAGGCGGTGTTGCGCCGCGACGGCGCCGACCTCGCGCTGTACAACCCGCATGGCCCGCAAGGTTTCCATGGCATCCGCGAATTCGTCGTCGGCAAAGTCGCGGGGCGGGGCATCCATTGCTCGCCCGACGAGGTGCTGATCACTTCCGGTTCCGGCCAGGGTCTCGACCTGATCAATCGGATACTGCTCGAGCGCGGCGACACCGTGATCCTCGAGGAATTCACCTACGGCGGGGCGCTGACCAAGCTCCAGCGTTGCGGGGTCAAGGTGGTCGGCGCGCCGCTCGACGACGACGGGCTGCGCATCGACGCGCTCGGCGCAGATCCTGGACGATCTCAGGCGGAAGGGGATCGTGCCCGAAGTTCATCTACACGATCCCGACCGTGCAGAACCCGACCGGCTCGATCCTGCCGGTGGAACGCCGCGAGGGATTGCTGGCGCTCGCTAAAAAGCACGGCGTGCCGATTTTCGAGGACGAATGCTACGCCGATCTCACCTGGAGCGACGGGGTGCCGGCAGCGATCTATTCGATGGATCCGACTCAGGTGATCCATGTCGGCTCGTTTTCGAAGACATTATCGCCGGCATTGCGGCTCGGCTATGTCGTCGCCGATTGGGAAGTGATGAGCCGGCTCGTCGGCTGCAAGCGCGAGACCGACAGCGGCACCGGTGCGCTCGAACAGATGGTCGTCGCCGAGTATTTCTCGCAGAACTTCACCGAGCATGTCGGCGAGTTGACCGGCGTGCTGAAAGAAAAGCTCGACACGATGGTCGACGCGCTCGAACGCGAATTCGGCACCACGGTCGAAAAAATGTGGCGGCCGAAGGGCGGCATCTTTTTGTGGATCAAGCTTCCCGACCGGATCGACGTGACCAAGCTGGTGGCGCCTGCCGCCAAAGAGGGGCTGGTCTTCAATCCCGGTCCCGAATGGTCGTGCAACCCCGCCGAGACGAAATCACACATGCGGCTCTGCTTCGCCTTGCCATCGAAGGACCAGATCCGCAGCGGCGTCGCCACCCTGGCGCGCGTCTGCTACGAACAGACCGGCCTACCCGAGCAAAGCGCCAACATTCGCCGCACCCCCTAAGCCGCACAGCAGTGAAGGGCTGGCGAGCCGCGCCATTTGGTTGATGCACTTCGCCGGACGACGCATGATTCGGGGATGTGGAAGCGAAAAGGCGTAGCAGGTTGGTGTGTTTCAAACTCGCTCGCTTCGAGCCGATATTCGGCCGCCGGACTCGACTTCAGCGGGACCGTCTCATCCGACCCCTCGAGCCCGCCTCCCGGCGGGCCTTGGGCCTTAAATGCCTATGGGTTTCGCGGAAATCCGCCTGACGACGAACATCGAGCGCCGGTTAGTGCAGGGTGAGGCCAGGCATGTAGGTGGGCGGGTCGAGGCCGACGCCGACGAGATTGCCGAACAGCTTGGCGAGGATGCGGCGGTCGGTTTCGGGGAGCGGCGGCTTTAGGATCGAGGCGATGTTGGTCCGCAAATGCGCGGGGTCGCCAGTGCCGAACAGCACCACGTCGACCCCCGGCTCGTGCCGGACGAAGCGGTAGGCGGCCTCGGTGACGGTCGCGGCGCCGCCGTCTTGTTCATGGATCAGGAAACCGAGCGGGTTCGGCGCGTCAGCGAGCCAGCGCGGCAATTGCCTGCTGGCGGTAAGCTCGCGCAGCGCGGTTTTCAGCCGCTCCGGCTTGGAGAAGATGTTGCGCACCACGAACATCAGCAAGGTGCCGACACGGTTGGCGATCGTGCGCGGAAAGACATTCGTCCGCGCGTTCTGGTGCATCATGTGGAAACCGAGCATGACCACGTCCCACAGCCCGTCCTCGACCGCGCGTTGGAGCATCCTGTGCTCGGCGTCGCTGGAGCCGGTTTCGGTGATGCCGAGGTGGCGGATCTTGCCTTTCTCCTTCTCCTTCAGCAGCGCCGGGGCGATCACATCGCGGGCCCGGTCATAAGCCTCCGGCGAAACGCCGTGGAGCTGGAAGATGTCGATGCAGTCGATGCCGAGCAGCTTCAGCGAATTGTCGAGGCTGGCCACCGCGTGGTCGGCAGCGGAGCCGGCCTCCACTGCGCGGGATCCACGCCTTGGTGGCGATCACCACCTGATCGCGCGGCATCGACTTCAGGGCTTTGCCAAGGACCGCTTCGGTACCGTAGACGGCAGCGGTGTCGAACAGATTGACCCCGAGGTCGAACGCCTGGTGCACGAGCTCTACCGCCTCGGCCTCGTTTTTGCCGGTGCCGAGCCCGAGCCGGCTGAACCCGCCGCAGCCGAGCCCGGCGACGCTGACTTTGAGACCAGTCCGTCCAAGTGTCGTGTATTCCATTCGTCGCTCTACGGGCGCCTCGCGCCCCGTTGATGCAGAAAGCCGATCTCGAAATCTACCAGTTACGGAGATCCTGTGGTACTGCTCGCGCCCTCCGCGCCGGTAAGCCAAGCCTTCGCCGCAGCCAGGTCGGATAGACGAAACAACCGGACCTCGTGCGGGAAGAACGGCTTGAACATGCTGACGGCGCCGCGCAGCCACGTATGATCGGCGACCACTGCGATGCGGCTGAAATCGTGCCAGTGCTTCACACCGAAGGCGCCGTCGTCCCACAGCGCTCCGAGTTCAAAGCCGGTGAAATCGTCGCCAATCACATAAAGCATCTTGATCGGACCCTTGGCCATCATCGCTTCGGCGTTCGGGATCAGGACGTTTAGGTAATCCTCGTGGGTGATCTTGCCGCTGGCCTCGATTCCCAGCACCGTCGGCGGCAAATCTTCAATCAGCTTCAACACCGTCTTTCTCCGATCGTGAGGCGAGACCTTCGAGCCGGCCCAGACCAAATCTCCGGTATCGGCGATGGTCTGGGGCTACCGCGGCGCCGCATTGCTCATGCCAGCGGGCCCACGTATTGCTCAAGCAAAGCCCATGCCTGGTCGCCGGATTCTTTCTTCATGTCGGCGTAAAAGCCAGATTTACGCAGCGCGTCCTGAAACGGTTTTGTGTCGGGACTGATTGAACACCATGCCCTTGCTCTCGAGGATCTTGGTTTCGTTCATGGTCATGACCTGCCAATCAGCCCGTTCCAACAGCGCCTTCGCGTTAAACTCCGTCGGTGGCGAGCTGCTGCAAATCGGGCGGCAGCCGCTGCCACGCGGCATTGCCAAAGCAGACGTGGATGCCGGCCCAGGTGTGCTTGGTCATGCTGCAATATTTCTGGACCTCGTAGAGTTTGGCGGTGTCGATCAGCACCAGCGGGTTTTCCTGGCCGTCGACTACGCCCGTCTGCAGGGCGCTGTAGACTTCGCCGAAATTGATCGGCGATCGGCGACGCGCCGAGATGCTGGAACAGCGCGATCAGATAGGGCGCCACCGGCACGCCGGATCTTGAGCCCCTTCAAATCCGCCGGAGTTTGGATCGGCTTGGTTCGGGTCGTGATCTGGCGGAAACCGTGGTCATAGCAGTTGTGAACCGTCTGAAAGCCGATCTGGCGGGCGAGAGAACGCAGATGGTTGCCGAGGTCGCCATCCATTGCCTTCCAGATGTTATCGTAGCCGAGAAAAGCATAGCCGACGCCAAAGATGCCAAAGGCCGGGTTTCTTGTCGCGAGCAGGTCCATCGGCAGGAAGTACATCTGGGCGATCGTCTGCGACAGCATCGCCGTGTCCTGGCCGAGCACGCTGTTGGTGTAGAGGGTAATGTCGAGGCGGCCGCCGCTCTGTTCCTTGATCGCCTTCATCGCTTCGCGCCCGCGGATGCACATCGGATGCGCATCCGGGAGCGCCGTGCCGCATTTATAAGTGAATTCCGCGGCGTTGGCGGGCCAGTGCAGGATCGCCGGCGCGGCGACGCCGGTTGCGGCCACCGCGGCGCCGGACAGCAGCATTCTGCGCGACATCTCATCGGCATTCCCTCCGAGCAGCATTCGGCGAATGTGCTCCAGCCGAATTTTTCGGCAGGTTGCCGAGCTTCGCGAAGGGTGTCAAGCAGCGCCGGCACAAGGCGAGCTTGGTGTGGCGCTTGCCGGTAAAGCGTGCGAAATTGGGTAACGCTGAGGTTTGCGGCATCGCCGCCGACCCACCGCGGCAGCCGATCCGGAGAGACGTAGCATGATCACGAAATTCACCACGGTCTATGCCGGCCACGTCGATCTTCCCGACCGCGGGCAGGACACCACCCCGGCCAACGAGAGGCGCTATTCGAACCAGCATCTGGCCAGCGTCTTCGAGAAGACCGAGGCGATCGCAAAAAAGATGGACGCGCTCGGTTATGAGACCCTGTGGCTCGCCGAACACCATTTCCAGCACGAAGGCTACGAGTGCATCCCCAATATCCTGATGCTGGCGGTGCATCTGGCGCATGTGACCAAGCGGCTCAAGGTCGGCTGCGGCTTCAACATCGTCCCGATGTGGCACCCGCTGCGTCTGGCCGAAGATTTCGCCACCGCCGACATCCTGACCGGCGGCCGCGTCGTGTTCGGCGTCGGTCGCGGCTACCACACCCGCGAGGTCGAAACCTTCGGCGGCCCGATGCTCGACGGCGAGGCCAACCGCGAGGTGTTCGAGGAAGGGGTCGAGATCATTTTCAAGGCGTTCAACGAAGAGTCGTTCTCGCACAAGGGCGCGCACTACACCCTGCCGCCGCGTGTCCCCTACCGCGGCTATGAGTTGAAGGAACTGACCCTAGTGCCGCGCCCGATCCACCGCCCGGTCGAATGCTGGCAGCCGATCGTCAGCGCCAGCCCGCGGGGGCTCGATTTCATGGTCAAGCACGGGATCAAGGGCGCGGTCGGCGGCGGTGCGGCGACGATGCAGGCCGGGCCGATCACCGCTTATCGCGATGCCGCGGCGCGCGCCGGCAAGGAGCTGAAGCTCGGCGAGGATCTGCAGCTCGGCCTGCATTTCCATCTCGCGCGGAGCCGCGAGCAGGCGATCCGCGAGATCAAGCCGATCTACGAGGAGCATGTGAAGATGTTCGCGCCACTGGGCTTTGTGCCCGGGCTGACGCCGGCGCAGGCCGACGCGGTGGCGCATCGCGGCGGCTGGGACGCGGCCGGGGTGCCGACTGTGGAGCATTACATGAAACTGGGTTCGTGGTTCGCCGGCACCCCGGACCAGCTGGTCGAGCTGCTGAAAGGCTTCGAGGAACGCTATCCCGGCATGCAGCACATCAGTCTGTCGAGCCCGATCGGAACGCCCCAGGCGACAATGCTCGAACAGTTCCAATGGGTCGCCGAAGAGGTCATGCCGGCGTTTCAGACCAGCCGGACCTGAGCTTCCGGCGCCACGCGCTGTGCTCGCCGGGCGGACCTGTCGACGCTCGGCGCCGCTCCGACGCGGCCGGCAGCCAGCGAACGTGGCGGTTCCGGAGCGCGATCGGCATCGTTCGCGTTGAAATCGGCTCTTACAGCGGCAGGCCGCGGACGAGGCGGGGGAGGTCGCCGGTGATGCCCATCGCGTCGCGCATCAGAAAGCGCTTCAAGGGGGGCAGGCGGTCGACGGCGGCGAGGCCGAGATCGCGGACCAGGCGCAGCGGTGCGATCGAATTCGAGAACAGGCGGTTGAGGCCGTCGGTCACGGCGGCCAGCAACAACGCGTCGAGGCGGCGCCACTGCTGATAGCGGCGCAGCAGCCCGTCGTCGCCGATGTCGAGGCCCAGACGGCGGGCATCGATGATGATTTCGGCGAGTGCCGCTACGTCGCGGATGCCGAGATTGAGCCCTTGCCCTGCGATCGGGTGGATCACATGCGCCGCTTCGCCGATCAGCGCTAACCGCTGGCCGACATAACGCTCGGCCAGCATCAGCTGGAGCGGATAGGTCCAGCGCGGCCCGATCGGCTCGACCGCGCCGAGAAAGTCGCCGAAGCGCGCCGCGAGCTCGGCGGTGAATTCTGCATCGGGCAGGGCGATCAGGCTGGGTGCGAGCTCTGTTCGCTCGGTCCACACGATCGACGAGCGGTTGCTGGTCATCGGCAGGATCGCGAACGGCCCCGCCGGCAGAAAATGCTCGACCGCGATACCGGCATGCGGGCGTTCGTGCCGCACCGTCGTGACGATCGCGGTCTGCGGATAGCGCCATTCGACGGTGTGGATGCCGGCGGCGCGGCGCAGCGGCGATCCGGCGCCGTCGGCTGCAGCGACCAGGCGGGCGGTGAGCCGCCGCCCGTCGGAAAGGGCGGCCTCGGCGGCGAAGGGCGATGTATCGACGCCGCCAACCTCAAGCGGGGCGAGGAAGGCGAGGGTCGGGAGCGACCGCGCGTGCTCGAGCAGGGCGCGGCGCAGCACCCGGTTCTCGACGATCCAGCCGAGCGGCGCATCGGCGCCCAGTTCGCGATGATCGTAATGCAGAAACAGCAGCGCGTTGTCGTCGGCGACGCGAATTTCGAGGATCGGCTCGGCCTCGGCGGCGATGAATGGCCATAGGCCGAGCGCGCTCAACACCTGCTGCGAGCCATAGGCGATCGCCGAGCTGCGCCCGTCAAAGCTCTGGTCGAGCATCGCCGCGGGGTCTCCGCGGTCGACGAGTGCAACGGTCGAGCCCAGCGCCGGCGCAGGCGATGCCGAGCAGCAGCCCATTGAGACCGCCACCGGCGATCAGCAGCTCCGCATCGTCGCTCATCGCCAAAAGATGAAGCGCGGCCGCCGGACTGTCCAGACTGCTTCCGCCGCCACACGGCGTGATTGCAGTCGGCCTAGGCCTCGGCAACGAGCGGTTTCGCGCTGGCCGAGGATGTCGTAGAGTACCGGCACAGCGTGCGTAGGGGATCGGCACGGTCTTGGGGGAAGGCCGGCATCGGGGGAAGCATGGCCAGATCGATGGGTTTTTCGGTTGGTGCGCGCGGGCGTCATCTGCGCGCCTGGACGGAGGCGCTCGCGGCGCTGAAGCGGCGCGTCTTCGAGACCTTGGGCTTTGGGCTGCTGCTCGGCGCACTCTTCGTAGCCGCGGCGCTGTTTTCCTATGATCCGCAGGACCCATCGCTGGACACGGCGGTCGATTCCGGAGCGCACAACTTCCTCGGCTATGACGGCGCCGTGCTCGCCGACATCTTGCGCCAGAGTCTGGGGCTCGCCGCCTACGTGATCCCGATCGTGCTGTTCGGCTGGTCCTTGCGGCTGCTGCTCGACCGTCCGCTGCGATCCTTGTGGCGCAAGCTCGGCCTGCTGCCGGCCGCGCTGGTTCTGGCGGCGCTGGCGCTGTCGATCCTCGATCAATCGGCGCTTTGCGCCGCGCCGGGCTGCGGCGGCGCCGTCGGCTGGGGGCTGCAGCGGTTGTTGGCGCTGGCCGGGCTCGGAACCGCGGCATTGCCGATCGCGATGATGGCGGCAGCCGGCCTCGGCCTTTCGCTGCTGTTGATACTCGGACTTTCCTGGCGCGACTGGCGCGACCTCGGCGCGGGCGCGGGGAGCGGCGCCGGCCGTGTCGCGGTCTTGTCAGGGCGCGGAACGGTGGCGGCGGCCGGGTTGGGGGGAAGGCTGCTCAGGCGCTGGTGGCAGGCCCGATCGGGCCGCGCCAGCCACCCCTCCGCCGGGTCGGAGCCGCGTCTGGGGGAGGTCGTGGCACGGCTGCCGGACCGGCGCGAGCCGCGTATCGACCGTGGTGGACCGCCGCAACCCGGCGAAAAGGAACGCGAACGAACCGGCCTGATCCGGTTTATCGCGCCGCAGCCGAGGCCGCCGACGCCGGGCAGGCGCGGCGAGGAAGAGCGCCAGCCGAGGCTCGACCTTGTGCCCGACGAAGAGCCGGTTCTGCCCTCGCTCGAGCTGTTGGAAAAACCGCCCGCCGCCAAGGCCGCTGCCGTCGACGAAGACGCACTCGCCAAGAACGCCCGGATGCTCGAAACGGTGCTCGAGGATTACGGTGTGCGCGGCCAGATCGTCCAGGTGCGCCCCGGTCCGGTGGTGACGCTGTACGAGCTCGAACCGGCGCCGGGCATCAAGGCGTCACGGATCATCGGGCTTGCCGACGACATCGCCCGCTCGATGAGCGCCATCTCGGTCCGCGTCGCGGTTGTGCCGGGGCGGACGGTGATCGGTATCGAGTTGCCGAATCGCAAGGCTGAGACGGTGTTTCTGCGCGAGCTGCTCGATTCGCCGACCTATGAAAAGCACCCGGGCCGTCTCGCCCTGATTCTCGGCAAGGATATTTCGGGCGAGCCGATCCTCGCGGACCTCGCCAGAATGCCGCATCTGCTGATCGCCGGCACGACCGGGTCGGGAAAGTCCGTCGGCATCAACACGATGATCCTGTCGATCCTGTACCGGATGCCGCCCGACCGCTGCAAATTCATCATGGTCGATCCGAAAATGCTGGAGCTGTCGGTTTATGACGGCATCCCGCATCTGCTCGCTCCGGTCGTCACCGATCCGCGCAAGGCCGTTCTGGCGCTGAAATGGACGGTGCGCGAGATGGAGAACCGGTATCGCAAGATGTCGAAGCTCGGGGTGCGCAACATCGACGGCTTCAACGCCCGGCTCGCCGAGGCTGCGGCCAAAGGCGAAAGCCTGGTCCGCAAGGTGCAGACCGGCTTCGACCCCGAGACCGGCGAGCCGATCTTTGAGCCGCAACCCTTCGACACCAGCGAATTGCCGCTGATCATCGTCGTCGTGGACGAAATGGCCGATCTGATGCTGGTCGCCGGCAAGGACATCGAGGCGGCGATCCAGCGCTTGGCGCAGATGGCGCGCGCGGCCGGCATTCACATCATCATGGCCACCCAGCGTCCGTCGGTCGACGTGATCACCGGCACGATCAAGGCGAATTTTCCGACCCGGATCAGCTTTCAGGTCACCTCGAAGATCGACAGCCGCACAATTCTCGGCGAAGGCGGCGCCGAGCAACTCCTCGGCCGCGGCGACATGCTCTACATGGCGGGCGGCGGACGCGTCACCCGCGTTCACGGCCCGTTTGTCTCGGACGAGGAGGTCGAGCGCGTCGTCTCGTTCCTCAAGGAGCGTGGCGAGCCTGACTACATCGACGAGATCACCGAGGACGACGAGGCTTCGTTCGATCCGCTCGCCGGCGAGGACGATGGCGAATCGGGCGACATGCTGTATCGGCAGGCGGTCGCGGTTGTTTGCCGCGAGCGCAAGGCGTCGACCAGCTTTGTGCAGCGCCATCTGCAGATCGGCTACAACCGGGCGGCGCGGATCATCGAACGGATGGAGGCCGAAGGCGTCGTCAGCGCCGCCAATCATGTCGGCAAGCGGGAGGTCCTGGCGCGCGGCGGCGATTGAGCGCAATTGACGCGGGCGGCTGCCGCTCTCATCTCCCCGGAACCGTGGTTGGAGCCGGAAAAGGGCGATATGGCCGGGATCGGGAAAAGTCGAGGGCCGGGGGCTGTTTCACGAGAGCGTCGAGGTCTCCTCCGCGGCGTGCTGTTGACCGCGGGCTTGGCGCTTGCGCTGCTGCTGCCGCCGGAGGTTTCCGCGTGGGCCGATGCGCCACCTCAGCCGGCGGTGTTAAACGCGCAGGACCAGGCCGATTTGCAGCGAATTGCCGCCTATTTGAACGGAATTGGTACGATGACTGCCCGATTCCACCAATATTCGGCCAATGGCGGCACCGCCGAAGGCTGGGTGTGGATGGAACGGCCGGGCCGGATGCGCTTCCAATACGACCCGCCGACCCCGATTCTGCTGATCGCCGACCGTTTTTACGTCTACTACGTCGATACTCAGCTGGCCGAGATGTCCAAGGTCGGGCTGAAATTCACTCCGGCATGGTTTTTGCTGCGGGTTCCGATCAGCTTCGACGACCTCGTCGTCACCCGCTTCGAGCGCGGCGCCAATTCGCTGCGGATCACGGTCGTCGATCCCAAGGCGCCGGACAACGGCAGTTTGACGATGGAGTTCGGCGACCAGCCGTTGTCTTTGAGGCAATGGACGATCGTGGATCAGCAGCATCACACAACGACGGTATCGCTGTCCGAAGAGCAATTCGGTATGGCGCTCGACCCCAAGCTGTTTGTATACCAGGATCCCTACGCCAACAGCCGCCGCTACAACGATAATTGAGTCAGCCTGATGCCAGCCCGTCCTTCGCCGATCGTCGGTATCCCCGCCTGTATGCGCACTATCAAGGAGCGGGTATTTCATACAGTCACCGACAAATATCCGAACGCGATCATCGCGGCGACCGGATGTCTGCCGGTGCTGATCCCGGCGATCGGGTCCAAGGTCGATATGTGCGGCGTGCTCGACGCGCTCGACGGCTTGCTGCTGACCGGCAGCCCCTCCAATGTCCATCCGAGCGAGTATGGAGACGAGCCGCTCGACGCCGAAATCCTGCATGATCCCGAGCGCGACGCGACGACCCTGCCGTTGATCCGCGAAGCGGTGCGGCGCGACCTGCCGGTGTTGGCAATTTGCCGCGGCATTCAGGAGCTCAACGTGGCTTTGGGCGGCACTTTGCATCAACGGGTGCACGAGGTTCCGGGTCGACTCAATCACCGCTACCGAAAGGAATCGCCGGATGGCGCCTATGGACCCGCGCACCCCGTGACCTTGACCGCTGGGGGGATGCTCGCCGGGCTCGCCGGCAGCCTCGAGGTCATGGTCAATTCGCTTCATTCGCAAGGGATCGACTGCCCGGCTCCACGGCTTCGCGTCGAGGCGGTAGCGCCCGACGGCCAGATTGAAGGGGTGAGCCTGCCCGAAGCGCGGTTCGTCGTCGGCGTGCAGTGGCATCCCGAGTTCAAGGCGCTGGAAAACCCGTTCTCGGCGGCGCTATTCGCCGCCTTTGCGCGGAGTTGTCATGCAGCCGCCGCGGGTGTCGCCGCGGCCAGTCGCGCGGCGTGAGCGAGCCGGGATTGGTTCCGCCGCACTGCATGCGTTTTTTTTGTTTCGGGCATGCACGAATCGGGGTTTGTTTTCCCTTGAGCGCATCCCATTTTTTGTATCCAGAAGCGGGGAGAGCATGATGCTCTCTCAAAAACGGCCCCGTCTCCCCTACGGGACCGATTTCCCCCAAACGCTTCTGACATGCAGGCGCCCGGTCTTCCCCCCCGACCGGGCGCCGTTGTGTTTGCGGCGGCCGGGTCTTCCGCAGATTGCCGGGTGATGAGCCTACGGCTCGCTACCTGGAACATCAACTCGGTGCGGCTGCGCATCGACAATGTCTGCCGATTGATCGCGGAGTGGGCGCCCGACGTCTTGTGCCTGCAGGAGACCAAGACGCCGGACGAGCTCTTCCCGCGCGAAGCGATTGAAGCGCTCGGCTATCGCCACCTGCTGGTGCACGGCATGAAGGGCTATAACGGGGTCGCGATCCTGTCGCGTCTCCCGTTCGAAACGTCGGAGACCCGGAGCTGGTGCGCCCGCGCGGATTGCCGGCACGCGACCGCCGTACTGCCTGGCGGCATCGAGCTGCACAACATCTACGTTCCGGCCGGCGGCGACATAGCCGATCCGGAGGCTAACCCGAAATTCGCCCACAAACTTCAATTTCTCGATGAGGTCACCGCCTGGTTTGCCGCAGAGCGGGCTGGCGGCCGCGCGATGGTCGCGGTCGGAGACTTCAACATTGCCCCGCTCGAGGCCGATGTCTGGTCGCACAAGCAATTGTTGAGCGTCGTCAGCCATACCCCGGTCGAGGTCGATCGCCTCGCCCGCTTGCAGCAGGCCGGCGGATTTGTCGACGCGGTACGGCATTTTGTTCCGCCGCCGGAGCGGCTCTATACTTGGTGGAGCTATCGCGCCCGCGACTGGGCGGCCTCGGACCGGGGCCGCCGCCTCGACCACATCTGGGCGACCCCCGCGCTCGTCGGCGCCCTGTCCGAGACCCGGATCTACCGCGACAGCCGCAGCTGGGACAAAGCCTCCGACCACGTCCCGGTCATGCTGACGATCGGCGAGTGATGCGGCGGTAGAGGTTGTACCGGCCGGCGGCGACCCCTTCCGGCGGCTCCAGTCGAACTAGCTCAGGAGCGGCGATCGACGGTTCGCTGACGAGAACCGCGCCTTGGCGCAGCAGCGGAACAATAAGCGGTACTAATTCCACAGCGAGCGCTCGGCTCGCGGCAACGTCGCCGCTTGCCGGGTCGAGATGGGCCAGCGCGATCCGGCCTTCGAGCCATTTGCGCGCGGCTCGCAACGTGTCGCGCATGTCGCCGAGGAGCAAAAATTCGGGCGGCGGCACGCAATCCGGATGGGCGGCGACGCTGCGCTCGCAGACGTAGATTTGCCGGTCCGGACAGAGCTCGCGCAGATGATCGTAAGTGCGGCCGTTGCCGAGCCCGAGCTCAAGCGCCAGCCCGTCGAGACCGCCGACCAGTTCGGCCGCCATGTCGAGGCAGGCGCGCTGCGCCTCGAGCCGGCGGATGAAGCTGTCGAGCCGGCTCACCGCGGCTCAGCCGGTCGGATCAGGCAGCAATCCCGGTCTTCTCGCGCAGACGCTTGACCTCGGCGAGCGAGGTGCGCAGCTGATTGTTGGCGGCTTCGAGCCGATGCGCCAGTTCCTGCATGATCGAGACCGAAATATTGGGGAATTCGCGTACCATGCGCATGAACGGCTCCTTCGAGATGCGCAGGGCGATAAGGCGATCCTTGGCGCGGACCGTCGCATTACGCGGCGTGTTGCACAATATGCCCATCTCGCCCACAGTCTCATTGGCGCCGACGGTCGCCAGGATCACCGGCCCGGCGGGCGTCTCGGCGAAGACCTCGGCGTGCCCCTCGATGATCAGATAGGCAGCATCGGCGGGATCGCCCTGGCGCATGATCAGCTTGCCTGGATCGAACCCGACCCGCTCGCTCATGAATGCCAGGAGCTTCAGCCTGGACGGCTCGACCTCGGCGAAGAGCGGCACCCGCCGCAACAATTCGAATTCCTGCTTTAGGCTCATTTGCCTCCCTCCATTCTCTTGCCGTCTCGGTTCGGTCATTCGGCCGCGAGGAGAAAGGACATCAGCGAACCCTTGGGCTCGAGTTCGGCAGGGGTCCCCTGCTCCTGCAGCTTGCCGTTGCTCATGACGAGCACCCGGTCGAAGTTGCGGGTCAGGCTTGCGCGGTGCAGCACCCAGATGAGGCCGCGACCGGCGAATTCGTCCATCAATCCCTTGGTCACTTTCGTCTGGGCCTGCCCGTCGAGCGCCGAGGTCGCTTCGTTGAGGATCAAGAGATCGGGCCGCTTGAGCACGGCGCGGGCGATCGCCGTCTTTTGCCGCTCGGCCAAGGACAGTCGCGATCCGCCGGTGCCGACATTGTAGTCGAGCCCGACTTCGATGACGGTCTGGCGGAGCGCGAGAGTGTCGATGATCTCGGCCAGCAATTTGGGGATGCGCAACGGCGCATCCGCCTCGCCATAGGCGATCTTGCCGAACAGGATGTTGTCCTGCACCGAGGCGGCGGCGTTGTATCGCTCGACGTCGAAGAACTCGATCTGGCGCTGCCCCTCGGGCGGGAGATCGGCGCGAAACACCCGGCGCGCCTCCAGCAGACGCTTTTGCATCGCCTCGTCGAGGACGTCGAGCCGGTGCCGCGCCGGGATCAGTTTGAACGGCAGCGAGAGCAGCCGCGCGCGATCCTCCTTGCCGAGCGCGGCCGTTCCGCCCTTGCCGATCCGCGCGAGGATCGCAGCAAATTCGGGCAAGTCATTGGCGCCGATGAAGCTGAACTGCTCAAAAAAGGCATGGTCGGGAGGCAGGTCGGCGAACAGCTCGACCATGGTTTCGGCGACTTCCTTGCCGGCATCGACGAGGTCGTCGATCAGCCCGACCTTGCTTAGAACCTGCAGCACATAATTGTTGTTGGCGAGCGCCTCGAACTCGAAGGCGGGACCGATCGGTGTTCCGAACAGCAGGTTCTCCGCGACCGAGGCATTGGTGTTGAACCGTTCCGGGTCATACGTTTCGACGAGGTTGGCGATCTCGTCTTCGAGCAGTCGGCGGGCCAGCGCCTTACGCGCCTCGAGCAGCCGCGTGGCCGTCTCCGGTTCGCTTTCGGGATCGAGGCGCCAACGCAGGCCCAGACTGTAGACGTCGCTGTCCGAGTCGAGGCTGGCGAGCACCTCGGTGATGCGACGCGACAACGCGGCGCGATCGGCGACGCCGGCGGCCTCGTAATCGATCCAATCGGCATGGATGTCAAAGTCGATGTTGCCGGATCTTCGCGCCTCAAATAACTGCCTGGCCCGGCGGCGGGCTTCCGCGCCGTCGTACTCTGCCGGGCGCACCGGCGCGTGGCGCAGCGAGAGCAGCAGATTGTCGCGCAAGGTGCCGGCGAACAGATAGGGCATCGCGCCGACATAGCCGATCCGCCGCCCGGTCACCGCGACCGGTAGGGCACCGAGGTCGACGCCGCCGATCGTGATCCGCCCACTCGTCGGCGGAACCATGCGAGCCAGCATCAGCGCGAGTTCGTTTTTGCCGCTGCCACCCTGACCGATAATCGCTGCGTGTTGAGCGAGGGGGAGGCTGAAGCTGACGGCGTCGACAACGCGGCTGCCGTCGTCCTCGGCGAGCGACAGATTGGCCGCGACGAGATCGCCGGTAAACGGCGGCACCGTTTCGGGTTCGTCGCGCTGCAGCCGAGCGTCCATCATGCCGGCGGGTTGGAATTGCTCGACGATCTGCTCGTACTTGATTTTGGAATCCTGGAAGGACTGATAGAAAGTAAGCAGTTCATTCCACGGTGCGCCTAGCTCCTTCTGGGCGATCAGCACCGCCACCAGCGAGCCTACGGACAGACTGCCGTGGATCACCAGGTAACCGCCGATCAAAAAGAAGAAAAACGGCGTCAGCTGCCCCATGAAGTTGTTTAGGAATTTGACAAAGAATTTGCGCTGATAAATCTCGAAGCGGATGTCGTAGATCGTACCGAGCAGATGAGCGAAACCAGTCAGCTGAAGCCTGATCGCATCGTTGGCGAGAATGTCGGTGATCCCGGTCGCCGATTCCTGGACGCGGTCGGCAACCTGGCGGACGGTGCGGACCCGGCGTCGGTTGAGCTGGTTGACCTTGCGCTGCAGTTTCGGGATGACGTAGCCCTGCACCGGATAGAGCGCCACCGCGGCCAGTCCAAGAACCGGATCCTGCATGAACATGAACAGGATGTTGGTCAGCAACGTACCGCCCTGGAACGCTGGGGTCGCCACCGCATCGCCGACGAAGCCTCCGAGCGACTCGCACTCGGCGGTGATCATCGGAATGATCTGGGCAGAGGAGTTTTTGTTGAAATAGGATAGCGGGAACAGCAGCATCCGCTGATACAGCTGATAGCGGAAGCGCCGCAGCATCCGCTCGCCAAGCCGGCCTTTATAAGTATTCATAAAATACTTAAAGCCGCCATTAATCAATACCACCACTAGGAATGCGACGCACAGCACCAACAGATAGTGAATTTGATCGAACTGGATACCAAAGTATGTCTGCGGGACATATTTTGGCTTGATAGCCTTGTTGGTGATTATTTTTGGCAGCTGGAGCTGATAATAAAGGAACGGGAAGGATGCCAGGGTCAAAAACAGCAGGAAGATCTGTTGGGGCAGGCTGAAGCGTAAAATGAACCTGTAGATCGACGGCTCGAGCGCGGTCGGGTCCTTGGTCGGGATTTCGGGCGGCGGTGGCGGGGATGGCGCGGCCGCTGGTTCGACCCAGTCGGGAAGAATCCGACGACGCTCCTGTGCGGGTCGCACCACCTCCTCGGCCGTGCTGAGGACGGCCGTCACCCCTTTCATCGCGGCAGGCTCCATAAAAAGATCATTTCCCCACCCGCGCCCCTATGCAATAGTCAAGCCGCAGGCATGCGCGAGGGGACGTAAGTGGCCGGTCGGCGTCATCAGCGGCGTGTGCTGATTTACAGCCACGACAGTTTTGGTCTCGGTCATTTGCGCCGCTGCCGCGCGATAGCCCATTCTCTGGTTGAGGTGGATCCCGCGCTGTCCATCCTGATCCTGTCGGGGTCGCCGATCATCGGCAGCTTCGATTTTCGTGCCCGTGTTGATTTTGTGCGTGTACCCGGCGTCATCAAGCTGCGCAACGGCGAGTACGTCTCGCTCGGCCTCCATATCGACATCGAGGAGACGTTGGCGATGCGCTCTTCGATCATCCGCCATACCGCCGATATTTTCGACCCCGACCTGTTGATCGTCGACAAGGAGCCCTTGGGGCTGCGCGGCGAGGTGCGCGACACATTGCAGCTGATGCAGCGCCGGCGGGCGACGGTGGTCCTTGGGCTGCGCGACGTGATGGACGATCCCGAAGCGCTCGAGAGCGAATGGGAGCGCAAGAATGCGGTCCCGGCGCTGTCCGAATACTACGACGAGATCTGGGTTTATGGCCTGCCGCAGATCTGCGACCCGCTCGCCGGCCTCCCGGTGCCGGCCAGCGTTCGACGGCGTATGATCTACACCGGCTACCTGCAGCGCACCGCGACCGATCTGGAAGTGACGCCAGACCTGCAGGAACTCGTCGAGAACGAGTTTTTGCTGATCACCCCTGGCGGTGGCGGCGACGGCGATGTGCTGGTTGATCTGGTGCTGTCGGCCTATGAGCACGATCGCGACTTGCCGTTGCCGGCGCTGGTTGTCTTCGGCCCGTTCATGTTGCCCGAGCAGCGGGCGGCTTTTGCGGCCCGAGCCGCGCGGTTGCCGAACGTCCACGCCATTACCTTCAATGCCCGGCTCGAAGCGCTGATGGCGCGCGCTGCCGGCGTCGTCGCGATGGGCGGCTATAACACCTTTTGCGAGATCCTGTCCTTCGATAAGCCTGCGCTGATCATGCCGCGCACCGCGCCGCGGCTTGAACAGTTCATCCGCACCGAGCGCGCCGCCGAACTTGGCCTCGTCGCCATGCTGTCGGAGCAGCAGGGCCGCGACCCGCGGGTCATGTCCGCAGCGCTGCGTCGCTTGACCGCTCAGCCGCCACCCTCGAACGCGGTGGTCCCGGGTCTGCTCGACGGGATGCCGAGCGTCAATCGGCTGGCGAAAAAATGGCTCGACCGGGGCCGGGCCGGGCGTGTCGCGGTGCGAGCGCGTCTCGGAGCCTGATCCGTGCCGCCGCCATCGGCCGCCTCCAGGAGACGTGTTGCGTTTGTCCTCAAAGGCTATCCGCGGTTGTCCGAGACCTTTATCGCGCAGGAGATCCTGGCGCTCGAACAGCGCGGGCTGGGCATCCTGATCGTTTCGCTGCGCCACCCGACCGATCGCACCGTTCATCCGGTGCACGAAGCGATCGGCGCGGACCGGCTCTATCTTCCGGAATATTTGTACCAGGAGCCGTCGCGTGTCTGGCGCGGCTGGCGGCGCGCCCGCCGGCAACCGGGCTATCGCCGGGCGCTGCGCGCCTGGCTCGCCGATCTGCGGCGCGACCCGACCCCAAACCGGGTGCGCCGGTTTGGTCAAGCGCTGGTGCTCGCGGCAGAGTTGCCGAGCGAAGTCAGCCATCTCCACGCCCATTTTCTGCACACGCCGGCATCGGTCGCGCGGTACGCCGCGCTGATCTCGGGCCTCGACTGGACGGTGTCTGCTCATGCCAAGGACATTTGGACGATTCCCGACTGGGAGAAACGAGCAAAGCTCGGCGAAGCGCGCTGGGCAGTGACCTGCACAGCGGCCGGACGTGCGCATCTCGCGAGCTTGGCGCCGCGGCCGGAGCGGGTTGCACTGTGCTATCACGGGCTCGATCTCGAACGCTTTTCATCGCCGCCGCAGCGGCCGCCCGGCAACGACGGCAGCGACCCGCTATGCCCGGTCGTGCTGCTTTCGGTAGGCCGGGCGGTACCGAAGAAGGGCTACGACGACCTCCTTGCTGCACTGGCGCTACTGCCGGCGGACCTCGCTTGGCGTTTTGTGCATATCGGCGGCGGCGGCCTCACCGCAACGTTGCGCAGCCTGGCCGAGCGGCTCGGCCTTGCGCCACGGGTCGAGTGGCGCGGCGCCCTGGCCCAGCCCGAGGTGCTCGACTCCTATCGCCGGGCCGATCTGTTCGTCCTCGCCGCCAAAGTGACCGAGGATGGCGACCGCGACGGGCTGCCCAACGTTCTGATGGAAGCGCAGAGCCAGCGCCTTGCCTGTATCGCGACCCGGGTGTCGGGAATCCCCGAATTGATCGAGGACGGGGCGACCGGTGTGCTCGTGCCGCCGGGTGACCCCCAGGCACTGGCCCGCGCAATTACCGGGCTTATCCGCGACCCGGTGCGGCGCATGGCGCTCGGTAGTGCTGGCGAACGGCGGGTCCGCACCGCCTTTGCGATGAATGCGGGGATTGATCTACTCGCCCGTCGCTTTGGTCTCGAACCGGTGGATGCCTCGGACCCGCGCGTCGATATTCCGGAACTCGCCGAGGCGCGCTGACGCGCCCTGCCATGCGCATCGCCTTTTATGCGCCGCTGAAGCCACCCGATCATCCGGTCCCGTCGGGGGATCGGCGGGTAGCGCAGCTGTTTCTTGCCGCGCTGCGCCGCGCCGGGCACGAGCCGGCGCTCGCCTCTCGTTTTCGCAGCTTCGAAGGGCGCGGCGACCGGCGCCGCCAAGCGCGGCTGGCAGCGCTCGGGCAAAAACTCGCGGAGCGAATTGTGCGCCGTTGCCGAACGGCTCCGGGGAGCGCCCCGGACCTATGGTTCACCTACCACATTTACCACAAGGCGCCCGATTGGCTGGGACCGCGCGTCGCCGGCGCGCTGGGCATTCCTTATGTCGTCGCCGAGGCCTCATACGCGCCCAAGCGGGCAGGCGGCGCCTGGGACGCCGGCCACCGCGCCGCCGAGCATGCGATCGGCTGCGCCGACGCGGTGATCGGGCTCAATCCGACCGATCGCGATTGCGTGCTGCCGCTGCTCGCGGATCCCGCGCGCTGGGTCGCCATCAAGCCGTTTCTCGACGCCGGTTGCTATGAGCCGCAGCTGCCGGCCGATAGCGGGCCGGTGCGGCTGATTGCGGTAGCGATGATGCGCCCGGGCGACAAACTCGCCTCATACCGGGTTCTCGGGGACGCTCTGTTGCGGTTGGGCGATCTCGATTGGTCGCTGGAGGTAGTGGGCGACGGGGCCGCCCGGGCAGAAGTAGCGCGCGCCCTCGCCCCGTTGGGCGACAGGGTTATGTGGGCCGGGGCGCTCGGCCCCGCGGCGCTCGCCCGGCATCTCAGCGCCGCCGATCTTTGCGTATGGCCGGCGGTCAACGAGGCGTTCGGCATGGCCCTGCTCGAAGCTCAGGCGAGCGGTCTGCCGGTCGTCGCCGGAGCGAGCCGAGGCGTAGCCCAAATCGTTGGGCCGGGGGTCAGTGGTCTGCTTGTCCCGCCTGACGACGCCGCAGGATTTGCCGCTGCCGTGCGGCAGCTGATCGTCGATCGTGGCCTGCGCGCCCGCTTTGCCTCAGCGGCCCGGCAACGCGTCCTTGCCGAGCATGATCTGTCGGCTGCCGCACGCCGGCTTGCGGCGGTGTTCGAGGCGCTTCGGCCGGCGTATGCCGCGTAAGCCGGTCCTGCCACGGCCGCAGGTGGCCCCATGACCGGCGCTGTCCTGTTCTATGTCCAGCACCTACTAGGGATCGGGCATCTGCGCCGCGCGCTCCGCCTTGTCGAGGCGCTGACGAAGGAGGGCGTCCGGGTGACTCTGGTCTCGGGCGGCGACAAGCTGCCGGAGCTGGCCGGCGCGGCCGCCGAGCGCGTCGTTCAGCTGGCGCCGATCCGGACGCGTGACGCCGGCTTCAAGGACCTCGTCGATGGCGATGGCCGGCCGATCGACGACGCACTGCGCGCGGTGCGCCGCGAGACGCTGCTCCGACGCCTTTGATGCAGCGCATCCTGACGCCGTCATCATTGAGGCGTTTCCGTTTGGCCGGCGTGCATTCCGGTTCGAGCTCGAACCGCTGATAGCGGCAGCGCGCGCCAGACGGCCGCCGGCGCTGGTGCTGTGTTCGCTGCGCGACATCGTGGTCGCGCCCGTGGATGTCCAGCGCCGGCGCGCCATCGTCGCTCGCGTGCGCGATGATTTTGCCGCCGTGCTGGTCCACGGCGACCCCTCGCTGATCCCCCTCGAAGCGAGCTTTCCCGAGGCCTCCGAGGTGGCCGACCGGCTCGTCTATACCGGCTATGTTGGCGCCTCCGATGAGCCGGCCGGCGCCGACAATGATGCGGGCGCTGATGAAGTGTTGGTCTCGGCCGGTGGCGGCGCGGTCGGCGGCGCCCTCTTGGCGACGGCGCTCGCGACGCGGCGGCGCGGCTGTCTGCCCGATCTTGGCTGGCGGCTGCTCGCCGGACCCAATCTGCCCCCTGCGCAGTTTGCGGCGCTCTCGGCGAAACTGCCCGACGGTGTCGTCCTCGAGCGCTACCGGGCCGATTTTCCGCAGATGCTGCGGCGCTGCCGGGTGTCGGTCAGCCAAGCCGGCTATAATACCGTGCTCGACATCCTCGCCGCGCGGGCTGCCGCCGTCCTCGTGCCGTTCGCCGATCTGCGCGAGACCGAGCAGACCCTGCGCGCGGAGCGACTGGCGGACCGCGGCGTCGTCGAGATTGTGCCGCCGCACACGCTATCGCCGGAGCGGCTCGGCGAAGCGATCGAGCGGGCAGTGCGGGGCCGGCCGGCGCCGCTCGCCATCGACACGACCGGGGCGCGCCGTAGCGCGCAGCTGATCGCCGGGATGATCGGCAACGTGACCGTCGCCGCGCCGCTTTTCAGAGTTTCGTAACGCTACCGGGTGACTATACGATCGGCAAATGATAACTCTTCGCCACGCCTCCCCGGTCGCGACGGCGCGATGGCCCGATCTGGCGAACGAGCTCGACTGCTGGGGAGCAGAAGGGAGGACCGCTACCTTGTGGTGGCGCGACGACGACGCTGCGGCGCCGTGTGACCGCCTCGACCGCTTACTGGCAATCGCCGGGGAGGCGCCGTTGGCGCTCGCGGTCATCCCGATGGCCGCGCCCCCCGCGCTCGCGACGTGGCTGGACGGCGCCGCTCGGCGATCGGGTGGCGCCTCGTCGATCGCGATCCTTCAGCACGGTTGGCGGCATGCTGACCACGCGATCCAATCAAAGAAAAGCGAGTTTCCGGCGGAGCGCTCAGGTGAATCCGTCGCCGCCGATCTTGCCGCCGGCCGGGAACGGCTGCGCGAGCTGTTCGGCGCCCGCGCCCTCGCGGTCCTCGCTCCGCCGTGGAACCGCTTCGCCGAGGCTTTCCTCCCGCTTCTCGCTGGCTGCGGGATCGGCGCAATCTCCCGGGTCAACCCGCGCGGCGCGGCGTGGCCGGCGCCGGGCGTGTTCGCGGCCAATGTTCACGTCGACCTCGTTGCCTGGAGGGCGGACCGCGGATTCATCGGCGAAGCCGCGGCGCTGGGCGGCCTCGTCGGCCATTTGCGGGCACGCCGATGCGGCGAAGTCGATGCCGATGAGCCGACCGGAATCCTGACCCACCACCTCGTTCAGGACGACGCCACGGGCGATTTCCTGCTCCGGCTGGTGGCGCTGACCGCTGCTCATCCGGCGGCGTGCTGGATCGACGCCGGCGCGGTCTTCGCCCCGGGTCTGGAAGCCGCGGCGAGTTTCGCCTCGGGGGATGCGGCTCGGACATGACCCGACACGCCTACCCGAGCTCGGCCATGATCGGCGACTATTTGCGGGCCGCCGCGGGCTTCGTGCCGATCGCGGTGATCCTGGCGATCGCCCCCGTCGGGACCGGCGCCGACCTCATATTGGGCGGCCTCGCGGCGCTGTTTTCGTTATTCGGCATCCGCACCGCGATGCGCCACGGGACCCGGGTCGAGATGACCGAAACCGGATTGTCGGCTTCGGGGCTGCTGAGCGCCTCGATCCGTTGGGCCGAACTCGACGGCATCAAGCTCGCCTATTATTCGACCCGGCGTGATCGCCGCGACGGGTGGATGCAACTGGAGTTGCGCGCCGGGGCTGCGCGAATTCGCCTCGACAGCCGGATCGAGGGCTTTCCCAAATTGGTCGAGCGGGCGGCGCGAGCGGCCGAAACGCGCGGGCTCGAACTGAGCACGGCGACGGCCGCCAATTTGGAGGCGCTTGGGATCGGATCTCCCGGCGTCGCCCCACATATGCGTGCGGCCGGAGGCATGGCGTGACCGATCTGTTGACGATCCGCGACCTGCATGTTCGCTTTGCCGCTCCGGGCGGTTTCATCCGCGCTGTCACCGGCGCATCGTTCCGGGTGCGCCCGCGCTCGACGGTGGCGTTGGTCGGTGAATTGGGTTCCGGCAAGTCGGTCGTCAGCCAGTCGATCATGCGCATCCTGCCGCGCAATGGCGAAATCACCCGAGGCGAGATTCTGTTCGCCGATCCGCGCGGTGACGGCGCCGTCGTCGATCTTGCCAGTTTGCCGAAGGACAGTGCGGCGATGCGGACGATCCGCGGCGGCCGCATCTCGATCATCTTTCAAGAGCCGATGACCTCGCTGTCGCCGCTCCACACCGTCGGCAATCAAGTCGGCGAGGCCCTGCGGCTGCATCGTCCGGTCGGCGCCGCGGAAGCCACCGAGCTGACGCACGAAACATTGCGCCTCGTCGGCTTTCCCGATCCAAGGCGAGCGTTGCGCAGCTATCCGTTCGAGCTTTCCGGTGGATTGCGGCAGCGGGCGATGATCGCGATGGCGCTGGTCTGTCGCCCGGCATTGTTGATCGCCGACGAGCCGACGACGGCGCTCGACGTGACGATCCAGGCGCAGATCCTGAAGCTCGTGCGCGAGCTGCAGCAGGAGCTCGGCATGGCGGTGCTGCTGATCACCCATGATCTCGGGGTGGTCGCCAACGTTGCCGAAGAAATCGTCGTCATGTACCGCGGCGAGGTGGTGGAGAGCGGCACGCTCGAGGATATCTTCCGACGTCCCGAGCATCCCTATCTGCGGGCGCTGCTGCGCGCCGTGCCGCGTTTCGACATGAAGCCGGGCGAACGGCTAATTCCGATCCGAGAGATAGCAGCGGGCGACGCGCCGCATCTGATGGCGGAAAAGACGCATTGGCCGTCCGGGCCTTCGGCCCCGCTGCTCGAATGCACCGGCTTGCGCAAGGGCTATTCGATCCGCAAAAGCAGCTGGTTCGGCGGCGGTGCCTCCGCACGGGTGCTTGCGGTCGACGGGGTCAGCCTGAAGATCGAGCGCGGCGAGTGCCTCGGTCTCGTCGGCGAAAGCGGCTGCGGAAAGACTACCTTGGCCAAGGTGCTCCTGCGTGCGGTGACCCCGGATTCGGGATCGGTCGCCTTCAACGATCACGGCAAGCGGATCGATGTGCTGGCGCTCGAAGGCGACGGCCTGAAGCGGTTTCGCCGCCAGGTGCAGTTCATCTTTCAGGACCCCTTCGGGTCGCTGAACCCACGCATGACGGTGTTCGATATTATCGAGGAACCGCTGGCGATCCACGGCATCGGCGATGGCCGCTCGCGGCGCGAGATGGTCACCGAGTTAGTCGCCCTCGTCGGCCTCGACCGGCACCATCTGAGACGCTACCCGCACAGCTTCTCCGGGGGCCAGCGCCAGCGCATCGGCATTGCCCGCGCGCTGGCCTTGCGCCCGGACTTGGTGATCTGCGACGAACCGACCTCGGCGCTCGACGTCTCGATCCAGGCGCAAATCCTGAACCTCTTGATGGACCTCAAGAAAAAGTTGGGGCTGACCTATCTGTTCATTTCCCACAATCTGGCGGTCGTCGACTACATCGCCGACCGGATCGCGGTGATGTGCGCCGGCCGCATCGTCGAGATTGCCGACCGCGCGACGTTGTTCCGCGCCCCGGTGCACCCTTATACGCAGGCGCTGCTTGCGGCTGTGCCGGCGCCCGATCTGGCGCATCTGCTCGACTTCGCCCAGCTGATGGAGGACAGGGCTTCCAACCCGGCGGCCTGGCCGGAACCCTTCCGCCGCAAGCCGGCCGATCCGCCGCAGCTGATCGAAATCGCCCCTGGCCACGCTGTCGACGCGCGGGCGGCGCCGACATTGCCAGCCTTGACGGCCGGTTTGGCTCGAGCGTGACGGAGCGCGCGCCCGAATGAGTCGAAAGCGGTCTGTTCGCCGGGGAGGCGTGAGGTGGTGGTTCGCGCCGCCGTGCTGCTCTTGCTGGCGGCGCTGCTATCGGCAATGCCCGGTGGCGGCGCTGGGCGGCATTGCAGGAGACGCCGTTTTTTCAACAGGCGGTGGCGAGCGGAACCTTGCCCAAGATCGAAGATCGGGTGCCGAGCGAGCCGGCTGTGGTCGACGCGACCGGGAAGCCCGGGGGTCAGTTACGCATGCTGATGGCGACCCCCAAGGATACCCGCATGATGGTCGTCTACGGCTATGCGCGGTTGGTCGGCGATACGCCGGCGTTCGAGATCGCAGCCTGACATCCTCAAATCGATCGATGTCGAGCAGGGCCGCGTCTTTACCCTGCACCTGCGCAAGGGGATGAAATGGTCGGACGGTCATCCCTTTACCGCCGAGGATTTCCGCTATTGGTTCGAGGATGTGGCGAAGAACCCCAAATTGGCGCCCTCGGGACTGCCGGTGGAGCTTTTGCCAAAAGGCCAGCCGCCGCGCTTCGAAGTGCTCGACGACACGACGGTTCGCTATAGCTGGGCGCAGCCGAACCCGCTGTTTCTGCCCGCCCTGGCCGGGCCGGACCCGCTGTTCATTTATTGTCCCTCCCATTATTTGAAGCAATTCAACGCGAAATATGCCGACAAGGAAATACTTGCCGCTCTCGTTAAAGAAAGCGAGAGTGCATAATTGGGCTGCCCTCCACAACAAAATGAATGCCATGTATCGGGACGACAACCCGGAACTGCCAACTCTCGAACCTTGGGTTCTGAAAACCAAGCCCCCGGCATTGCGATATGTTTTCGAGCGAAATCCGTATTATTTTCGTGTGGATACGGCAGGGCGTCAGTTGCCCTATATCGACCAGGTCATCCTGTCGCTCGCCGACGGCAAGATCATCCCGGCCAAAACCGCCGCCGGCGAAAGTGATCTTCAGGCCCGCTATTTGAGCTTCGACGATTACACGTTCCTGCGGCAGAGCGAAGATCGCAGCCACTTCAACGTACGACTGTGGCGCACCGGCCCGGGTAGCCAGCTCGCGCTTTACCCCAATCTCAACGTCAACGATCCGGTCTGGCGCAGCCTGCTGCGCGACCTCCGCTTTCGTCGCGCGCTGTCGCTCGCCATCAATCGCCACGAGATCAACGAGGTGCTTTATTTCGGATTGGCGGTCGAAGGGCAGAATACGGTGCTGCCGACAAGCCCGCTCTACGAACCCGGCTTACCGCTCGGCCTGGGCCCAATATGATCTGGTCGAGGCCAACCGCCTGCTCGACGTGGTCGGGCTGAGCAAGCGCGACGGCGACGGCGTGCGTCTGTTGCCCGATGGTCGGCCGATGGAGATCGTCGTCGAGGATTCCGGCGAATGGCCCGGAACGTCGGACGTGCTCGAGCTGATCCGCGATTCGTGGCGTCACATCGGCATCCGGCTGTTCGCCAAGCCGCTGCAGCTGACCTTGTTCCGAAGGCGGGTCTTCTCCGGGGAGACCCTGATGTCGATCGACAAGGGGATCGAAAACGGTCTCGCCAACGCGCTGTCCTCGCCTTGGGAATTCGCGCCAACCAGCCAACAACAGCTCGAATGGCCGAAATGGGGCCAGTACTACGAGACCAAAGGGGCTGGCGGCGAAGCCCCCGATTTGCCCTCCGCGGTTCGCTTGAGGGAGCTCTACGAAACCTGGCTTGGCGCGACATCGCGGCCAACACAAACCCAGGCCTGGCGCGACATCCTGCAGGTCTGGGCCGACGAAGTGTTTTCGATCGGGACTGTCGGCGGGGTATTGCAGCCGGTCGTTGTCAGCAACAATCTGCGCGGCATTCCCGAGAAGGGGATCTACAACTGGGAGCCCGGCGCCTTTTTCGGCATCTACAAGCCGGATCATTTCTGGTTTGGCCCCCCGGCGCCGCCGGCAAAATCGGCGTCTGCCGCCGTGGCGCCGCCACCGCACCCTTGAGCAGCCCCGCGATGCAATACTTGCCTTCTGCTTGCGGCGTTCCGACATCGGGCCTGCCCCGCACGTTGCGCCCGAGGGTCCGGAACCATCTATTCGGCACGCGGACCGATCGCGACCGCGCTGCTGATCGGCATGTGAGGAGTTGACGACGATGCGCTGCTCTGGCGTCACGGATTGACCGGCCCCTCCCCATGCTCGGCTACATCGTCCATCGGCTGCTGATCATGATCCCGACCATGATCGCGATCAGCATCGTGATTTTCACGATCATCAACCTCCCCCCGGGCAATTACTTTACCACTTACGTCGCCGAGCTGGAGAGCTCGGGCGAGGCGACGGATCTGGCCAAGGTGAAATTTCTCGAGCACGAATACGGTTTCGACCGCCCGCTCTGGCAGCAATACCTCTATTGGGTTGGCGGACTTCTTCACGGTGATATGGGATATTCGTTTTCCTACGATCTTCCGGTAAACAAAGTGGTGGGCGACCGTATGCTTTTGACCGCGATCGTCTCGATCACCACCATCGTCTTTACCTACCTCGTTGCGTTTCCGATCGGGGTCTATTCGGCGACGCATCAATACAGCTGGGCCGATCACCTGTTGACCTTGGTGGGTTTTCTCGGCTTGGCGACGCCGAGTTTCCTGCTGGCGCTGGTGCTGCTCTATTTGGCCAACGTCTATTTCGGCGTGTCGATCGGCGGTTTGATGGATCCGAAATACGTCGATCAGCCATGGAGCTGGGCGAAAGTCTTGTCGCTGTTCGCCCATATTTGGATCCCGGTCATCGTTATTGGCTCGGCCGGGACCGCGAGCATGATCCGGCGGCTGCGCGCCAACCTGCTCGACGAATTGCAAAAGCAATATGTCGTGACCGCCCGGGCCAAGGGTCTGCATCCGTTCAAGGCGCTGTTCAAATACCCGTTGCGCATGGCCTTGAACCCGTTCATTTCCGATATCGGCTCGCTGCTGCCGCAGGTCATCTCGGGGGCGGCGATCGTTTCGGTGGTGATGTCGCTGCCGACGACCGGCCCGATGCTGCTCGAACTCGCTGCGCAGCCAGGACATGTACCTGGCCGGCTCCTTTCTGATATTTATGTCGTTTCTAACGGTGATCGGGGTCTTCGTATCGGATATGGCGCTCGCCCTGCTCGATCCGCGGATCCGGTTGCAGGCGGGACGGCGTCAATGAGCGATCTGACCTTTCCCCCCGGCGCTCCGCGAGCCCCGGCAGGGGGAGACGCAGCGCTGCCGCTGCCGCATCACGTCTCGACCGCACCCTATGATCCCTACGCGGTCGAGCGCATGACGCCGGCGCAAGAGCGCTTCTATGTGGCCTCGCAGTGGCGGATGATGTGGTGGAAGCTGCGCCGCCACCGCGTCGCCGTCGTGTCCGGGGCAATCCTGCTGGCGATGTATCTGGGAATATTGGTCTGCGAGTTTCTCGCCCCCTACGGCGTCGATTCGCGCAATACGGACTTCATCTATGCACCGCCGCAGACGGTGCATATCTTTGCTGACGGCCGGCTCGTCGCACCGTTCGTCTATGGCTTCGACTACCGCCTTGACATGCGCCGGCTAGAACGGATCTACACGCCCAACCCGAACAAGCGGCAGACCTTGCGGTTTTTCTGTCGTGGCGACGGCTACAAGTTCTGGGGCTTGGTTCCGGGCGATTTGCATCTCGTCTGCCCGGCCGAGGGCGGGCAATTGTTCCTGCTCGGGACGGACCGGCTCGGTCGCGATCTGATGTCGCGGATGATCTACGGTGCGCGCATCTCGCTGACCGTCGGATTGGTTGGCGTCGCCGTCAGCTTGACCCTCGGCATCGTCATCGGCGGCATCGCCGGCTATTACGGCGGCTGGAGCGACATCATGATCCAGCGCGGCATGGAGGTTGTCCAATCCTTCCCGCATTTGCCGCTGTGGATGGCACTGTCGGCAATATTGCCGGTCAGCTGGAGCCCGATCCTCGTCTATTTCGGGATTACCTTGATCCTCGGGATGATCGATTGGACCCATCTCGCCCGCGCCGTTCGATCAAAGCTGCTGGCGCTGCGCGAGGAGGATTTCTGCACCGCGGCGGTGCTGATGGGCGCGCGCCCGGCGCGCATCATCGCTCGCCATCTGCTGCCGAGCTTCACCAGCCATCTGATCGCCTCGGCGACCTTGATGATCCCCGGCATGATCCTCGGCGAGACCGCGCTCTCCTTTCTCGGCCTCGGTGTAAGGCCGCCGATGACCAGCTGGGGCGTATTGCTCAGCGAGGCCCAGAACATCAACGTCGTCGTCCTGTACCCTTGGTTGATGACGCCGGTGCTTGTGGTGATCGTCGCCGTTCTCGCCTTCAACTTTTTCGGCGACGGGCTGCGCGACGCCGCCGATCCCTATCACTGAGCTCCGGGATCATCCGCCACGGCGCGGTCGGGCGGATGCAGTCGCTCACGGTCGCAGCACCAGCCCCTCCTGGGCGACGATCGTCCCCGGCCGCGCGTCGGCAGCGTCGGCGGCGACCTGATCCATGAAAGCGTCGTCGTGACCGGGGTCGTGATGGAAGATCACCAAGGTGCGCACATGCGCGGCATTGGCCAGGCGGACGCCTTCTTCCCAGGTCGAATGACCCCAATCCTTGTGGCTCGGATATTCGGCGTCGGTGTAGGTGGCGTCGTAAATCATCACATCGGCGCCTTCGACCAGCCCCAATATGTTGACGTCGAGCCCGTCGGGCCGATGTTCGGTATCGGTGATGTAGGCGACAGCCCGGCCCGCATATTCGATGCGGTAGCCGGTAGCGCCGTTGGGATGATTGAGCGGCGCTGTCGCCAGGCGAATCCCGCGATGCGGCGCCAGCTTCGTGCCGCAGCGGAAATCGACGAAATCGAGCCTGGCGGTAAAGATGCCCATCGGGATCGGAAACAGCGGCGCGATCATCATGTTGTTCAGCACGGCTTCGATACCGATGCCGTTCAAATGGCCGGCCCAGATGCGGATATGGCTGCGGGCGTCATAGCACGGCGCAAAAAAAGGCAAGCCGCAGATGTGGTCGAAATGCGTGTGGCTGTAGAATAGATCCAGTTCGGCCGGCCGTCCTGCGCCCATCAGCTCGTTGCCCAGCAAGCGCAGCCCGGTGCCGCCGTCGAAAATCATTAACCGGTCGCCGCACCTGATCTCGACACAGGAAGTGTTGCCGCCATAGCGCACGGTATCGGGTCCCGGGCAGGCGATGCTGCCGCGCACACCCCAAAATCGCACGCTATAATCCGGCTGCACCAAAGCTCGAATCCTAATCCATTCGTCTCCCTCGTCGCATAATATCGTTTGAAATCTGCAAAAAAAGCTATATCGCCCGGTAATTTCGCGCGCGGTCCCGTGGTTTTTCGGGATGTTCATCTAAACCTGTCGTTAACCAGGTTGGTTTATCAGGGTGATACCCCCCACCAGACGGAGCATCGGTCATGTCACAGACCGATTACGAAACCGCCATTGCCCATTTTCTGCGCACCAAAAACGTCACGCGCTGCCCGACGGTTTGCGCGGTTCCGACGCAAGCGACCGTGGCGGAGGCCGACCGCGCCGCCTACCGTGACTATGTTGCGGCGAAAGAGGCGGCTCGGCTCGAGCGGCTGAAGTTGCTGCGGCACCCGGTCCATTACTGGTCGCCGCTGCCGATGTGAGGTAGAACCCGGCCCGGCGAGTGCGCAATCGACCAGGTAACGTCAATGGCGAACAGTGAGGTTTCGGTCCGCTGCTGCATCGCCGGAGGCGGTCCCGCCGGCATGATGCTGGCTCTGCTGCTGGCCCGCGCCGGGATCCCCGTGCTGGTCCTCGAAAAGCATGCAGACTTTCTGCGCGATTTCCGGGGCGACACGATCCATCCCTCGACCCTGCAAATCATGCACGAACTAGGGATATTGGAAGAGTTCCTGCGCCGTCCGCATCAGGAAGCCCGTACCCTCGGCGCGCAGATCGGCGATGAATTCATCGAGGTCGCCGATTTTACCCATCTTCCGACGCATTGCCGCTTCATCGCCCTGATGCCGCAATGGGATTTTCTCGACTTTGTCGCGCAGCAGGCGCGCCGCTATCCGGCGTTTCAGCTCGAGATGCAAGCCGAGGTCACCGGCTTGATCGAAGAAGGCGGACGGGTGGTCGGGGTGCGGGCCGAAACTCCCTCAGGGCGCCCTGTCGGTGCGCGCCGATCTCGTTGTTGGCGCCGATGGCCGCCATTCGACGGTGCGCGAGAAGGCCGGTCTCGTGGTTGACGACCTCGGGGCTCCGATGGACGTGCTGTGGATGAGAATGTCGCGCCGTCCGGACGATCCCGGGCAGACCTTGGGTCGCGTCGACACCGGCCGTATCCTTGTGCTGCTGAATCGCGAGGATTACTGGCAATGTGCCTTTGTCATCGCCAAGGGCGGCTTTGATGATATCCAGCGGCTGGGCTTGCCGGCCTTCCGCGAGGAGATTTCCCGCCTCGTCCCTTATTTGGGCCAGCGGACCGCCGAGCTGCGCGACTGGTCCGACATCAAACTGCTGACCGTCGCGGTCGATCGTCTGCGGGTGTGGCACCGGCCCGGCCTCCTGTGCATCGGCGACGCCGCTCACGCGATGTCGCCGATCGGCGGCGTCGGCATCAACCTGGCGATCCAGGACGCGGTGGCCGCAGCCAACATCCTCGCCCCGCGCATTCTCCAAGGCGGGGTCTTCGATGACGATCTGCGTGCGGTGCAGCGCCGCCGCGAGTTTCCGACGCGGGCGATGCAGCGGTTGCAGGTGATTGTGCAAAATCGGGTCATCGGCCGCGTGCTCAGGAGTACCGCAAAACTGTCGCCACCCTTGCTTTTGCGGCTCTTCGGCAAATGGGCGTTTCTGCGGCGGCTGCCGGCGCGCCTAATCGGTCTCGGCTTTCGCCCCGAACACGTGAAGGCGCCGGCGCGGGCTTGATCCCCGGGTCGGGGACGGTCGTCTCAGCGCCGTAGCCCTCGGCCATCTCGGCCGGCTCAGCTCCGTCAGCGGCGGCGGATGATCCCGGTCACGTGGTCGGCGGCGGCGAAGTATGCCGGCGACGGATCGAGGGCGTACCGGCTGAGGCACGCTTCGGTGAATTTGATGACGTGCTCGTCGCCATTGGCGACAGCGCGATCGATCAGCCCCTCCTCGGTTTCGTCAGAGGGTTCGAGATCGTCGGCCATCGCCGTGCCCGTGCCATAACAGGCGTAGAGCGCGCATCCGGTCTGCCAGGCGTAGCGGAGCGCCGAGCGCGCAGATGCATCATTGACGTGTGGAGCGATATTGCCGAGCGCCGCGTGGCTGGTCACGCCATGGATGAAGGCGATCACCGTCGGGATGTTTCGCGCGTTGGCAAGATAGACCCGCGCGAACACGTCGGTCAGTTCCGCGACCAAGGTGGGGATCTCGCCGCCGGTGTCGAGCAGGCCGATCGCGGGCGCAAATTCCGCAAAGCCGTCCAGTGCGCCCAGCGCCGCCACGATGTTTCCGGCAAGCCGCTTGTCGGGCGGAACGATCGGCACTCGAGCGATTGCCTGGCGCGGCCGCATCGTGCCGTTTGCGGATGGATCGCCTGCCGGCAGCTCCTGCCAGGTCGCCGCCCAGCCGGCCAGCGCGTCGGCGAGTTCGCGCATCCGCGGCGGGGTCTCGCCTGCGCTAAGGCCGCGTACCGCGTGCCCGACGCGGATCACGCCGTGGGTCGCCGCGGCGCAGAAGCCGGACGCAAGGTTGCCTACCCAATGGTCGAGCACGTCATGCCACGGCGCTTCCTCCAACTCATCGCGAAAGAATGCGCTCCAATCGGCAAAACGCTCGCGTCGGCCGAGCGCAGCGCGCCACGCCTCGCGGCGGATGCGGTCACGCGCCGGAGGCCGCAGCGACATTCTATCCCGATAGCGCTCGAGCCACGGCATCACCGCCTCGGGCCGGCCAATCGCACACAGCGCTTCCGCGACCATCGGCGCGTGGTTGCTGTTGCCGTTCTTGAGTTCGATCCCATAGGGCGAGATCGTGTCGAGAGCATCGTCCAGCGTGGTATAGAGCGATCGACCCATCGCGCTTCTCCCCTTTGCCGACAAACTATAATCATTCTAATCAAACGACGTCTAGCCAGTCAGTGGCGGCGTGATCCCCAACGCGGATCGGCGTGCGTCCTGGAGACCCAGCATGGCCGACTATCAGTGGACGGGCAGCGAATTGCCCACATTTGTCACCCATCTCGAATGCAGTATGACCGGGGAGCGCTATCCGGCCGACACCTTGCAGACCCTGTCGCGGGCCGGGAGGCCGCTGCTGGTGCGCTACGATCTCGACGGCGTGCGCCGAGCCTTCAGCCGAGACGCGCTTTCCGGCCGGCCGCAGAGTTTGTGGCGCTATCGCGAGCTGTTGCCGGTGCGCCGGCCGGAAAATGTGCTGTCGCTCGGCGAGGTGACAACCCCGCTCGTCCCATTGCCGCGGCTGGCCAAGGGCGGAGAAATCCTGGTCAAGGACGAGGGCCGGTTACCCACGGGATCGTTCAAGGCCCGCGGACTGGCGCTTGCCGTGTCGATGGCCAAGGAGCTGGGGATCAAGACCATGGCGATGCCGACCAACGGCAATGCCGGGGCGGCGATGGCGGCCTATTGCGCGCGCGCCGGGATCAAATCCTATGTCTTCTGCCCCGACGACACCCCGGCGGTGAATATCCGCGAGATCGCGATGCAGGGCGCCGAGGTGTTTCTGGTCGACGGGCTGATCGACGATTGCGGAAGGCTGGTCGCCGAGGGCGAGAAGGCGGTCGGCTGGTTCAACTGCTCGACCTTGCGCGAGCCCTATCGCATCGAGGGCAAGAAGACGATGGGCATCGAATTGGCCGAGCAGCTCGGCTGGGAATTGCCCGACGTGATCTTCTACCCGACCGGCGGCGGCACCGGCATCATCGGCATGTGGAAGGCATTCGACGAGCTCGAAAAGATCGGCTGGATCGGGCCGAAACGGCCGCGCATGGTCGTGGTGCAGGCGGCGGGCTGCGCGCCGATGGTCAAGGCCTGGCAGGACGGCGTCGAGCACGCCACCCGCTGGGAGAACGCGCACACTTTTGCCGCCGGCATCCGCGTGCCGCAAGGGATCGGCGACTTTCTGATCCTGCGCGCGGTGCGCGAGAGCGGCGGGTTCGCCATCGCCGTCGAGGACGATGCGATCGCCCGCGCCTGGCGGCATGTGGCGAAGGAGGAGGGGCTGCTGCTGTGCCCGGAGGGCGCCGCGACCTATGCCGCCTACGAACAGGCGCTGGCCGACGGGCGCGTGCGCCCGGACGAACAGGTCGTGCTGTTCAACTGCGCCAGCGGGCTCAAATACCCGATGCCCGAAGCCGGGCGCCGACTCAAGCTCGGCAATGCCGTCGATTGGCAGGAACTGATCAGGGCCCCTGCGGTGACGTGAGGTTCCTCTATGCGCGACCGGATTTCTTGCGGCCGAGTTCCAGCGCCGCAAACGAATAGACCGGGGCCGGCATCAGATAGCGGAAGCCTTTTTCGAGCAATGTCTCGATGTTCTTGGCGTCGACATGCGGGTGGCCGCACGGGACGTTGTGCGCCTTGCAGATCGCCAGGATCTCGTCGATCGCGGACGCCACGGTCGGGTGCTCGTATTGCCGCGGATAGCCCAAATCCTGCGACAGGTCGCCCTCGCCGATGATGACGACGCCGATGCCAGGCACCTCTTCGAGCATTTTCGGCAGGTTGCGGATCGCGCGCACCTCCTCGCACATGATCGCGACCAATACCTCGCCCTTCGGGTTGAGCGGCCAGACATCGGCGCGCTCGTAATATTCCTGCTGCGAGAGGCCCCAATAACGCGCCGCAGCGGCCGGGGCGTCGCCGCGCTGACCGGCGGGTTCGTAATAGGCGGCCGTGCGCGGGCGCGGATAGCGGCAGGAGACGACCGCGTTGCGCGCCTCCTCGACGGTGCTGACATGCGGCCAGACGATGCCGTAGACCCCGTGGTCGAGCACCTGCTTGGCGACCCATTGGCTGGTCTCGCCGCCATTGGGCGGAATCCGCACGAATGGGGTCACCGCCGGCGCCAGGCTGGCGCTGCGCGCGATCTGGCGCCGGTCGAGCATGTATTGCAGGCAATCGCGCAAGGCGCGGATGTCGTAGGCGCGGTGCTCCATCTCGAACACGACGCCGTCATAGGCGGCGGCGCCGACCGCCTGCGCGACACTGATCTCGGCCGCGGCAAAGGTGGTGAAGGCGGGCTTGCCCTCTTCCAGGGCCCGGATCACGCCGTTCAGGCGGGGTGTATCGGCCATTGCCGCGCTCCTCTACCGAAAACGCAATGGTAGGACCGGGCTGCGCGCCGGGTCAACCCGAGGGCCGGATCGGTCCTGCGGGCAAGCCTCGCCGAGTTGGCTCAGCGCTCAAACTCGGCCGAGCCGCACGCGGCCGATCGCCATCGTGACCGCGGCCTGGGTCGGCTCGACCACCGGGATCCGCACCGCCTCTTCGAGATCGGCGCGGTAGCGCGCCATGCCGGCGCACCCCATCACCAGCACGTCGGCGCCGTGCTGGTCGCGCAATGTGTGGCCGACCTCGATCATCCGCGCCAACGCGGTGCGCCGGTCGGCGAGTTCGGTGACCCCCAGGCCCACCGGCAGATCGCCGGCCAGGCGCTGCGTCACCCCCATCGCGCCGATATAGCGCAGGTGGCGAGCAACCGATCGCGCGAGGATGGAAATCACGCCAAAGCGATGACCGAGGGTTAGCGCGGTCAGAATCCCGCATTCGGCGATGCCGAGAACCGGCTTTGCCGTGCTCTCGCGCGCCGAAAACAGGCCGGGGTCGCTGAAGCAGGCGATGACAAAGGCGGCGGCATCAGCCTCATGCTCGCGGATCATCCGACACAGCGGCAGGATGACCGCGTCCGCATCAAGCTGGCTTTCGACGCCGGGCGGCCCCTCTTCGAGCGTCAGGCACCGGATCTCGGGTCCGCCGGGAAAGCGCAGCGGCGCCATCGCCTCGTCGATCGCGCGGGTGACGGCCACGGTCGAGTTCGGGTTGATCACCAGAATGCGGTCGGGCATGGGGTGTCTCCGCTAGACCTTCTCCAGCGATTATCTCATCTTTTCGTCGCCGGTCGACTGCGCTTGGTAAATACGCGGGTGCAGCTTGCAGACGCCGACTTGCGCAGAGGGCAAACTTGGGCCGCATGAGATAGAGTTTGAGACGATCCGATCAGAGAGGCGACGATGCTGAAGATTTGGGGCAGAGCGACCTCATCAAACGTGCAGAAAGTGCTGTGGTGCTGCGGTGAACTCGGCATCCCGTTCGAGCGAGTCGATATCGGCGGGCCATTCGGCGGCAACCAGGATCCGGAATATCTCGCGCTGAACCCGAACGGGCTGGTGCCGACGGTGCAGGACGGCGAACTGGTGCTGTGGGAATCGAACACGATCTGCCGCTATCTCGCCACTACCCATCGGGGCGAGCGGCTGTATCCGGCCGCGCCCGCCGGCCGCGCGCTGGTCGAGCGGTGGATGGATTGGCAGCTTTCGACCCTCGGGGCGCCGATGGGCGCACTGCTTTATGGGCTGATCCGCTCCAAGCCCGAAGGTCGCGACCATGCCGCGATCGAGGCGGCGCGGCGCAAGGCGATCGTCGCCTGGACGATCGTCGAAGACGCGCTCGAAGGACGCCCCTTTCTTGCCGGGCCCGAGCTGAGCCTGGCCGAAATCGTGATGGGAACCCTGGTCTATCGCTGGCACGCCTTTCCGCTCGAGCGGCCACCGCTGAAAAACCTCAAATCGTGGTACGAGCGCATGCGCGAGCGGCCCGCCTTCAAGACCCACATCGAGATTCCGATCACATGATCGTGAGGGTGCCGTCCTGTTGTTGCGCCGCCGCCCAGTCAACTTAGTGTAAGCCTGCCTCGCTAAAGGGGCGATGCGCGGGGGGCCGCACATTGGCAGGGGAGATCGGATGATATCGTCAATCAAGCGGCGTGCATTCGGCACGGTTTTGATCATAGCCGTCGCCGGCGCTGGCGCCATGGCATTGGCGCAAGACAAGGACGCGATCCTCAAAGACCGGCAAGCGACGATGAAGCAGCAGGGCAAGGACGCCGGCACGGTCAAGGGCTATCTCGACCGGCAAAGCGACCAGGCCGCGGCGGTAGCTGCCGCAACCGACTTGACCAAGACGACCAGGAAAATCCCCGATCTGTTCCCGCCAGGATCCGGCGGGCCAAGCCCCGATGGCGATTTCCAGCCCAAGCCCACGGTGTGGACCGACTGGGACAAATTCCTCGATGCGCAAAAGGCTGCGGCGGCCAAGGCCGATGCGTTGCTGGCGGCGATTACGGCCGGCGACAAGGCGGCGATCCAGACAGCCTTTGCCGATCTGGGCAAGAATGGCTGCGGCGCCTGCCACACCACGTTCCGCGAAAAGCTCAAGAACTGAGGGCTGCGGCGTTCGCGATCCTGCTGGGCCTGGCGGGATCGCGCGCCGCTCTCGCGGCCGAGCCGGAGGCGGTGGCGCGCGGCGCCTACCTTGCCGCCGCTGCCGGCTGCGACCAATGCCATACCGACAGCAAGCACAGGGGGCGGCCCTATGCCGGCGGGCGGGCGATCGAGACGCGATTCGGAACGCTGGTAACGCCCAACATCACCCCCGATCCGAACACCGGGATCGGCCGATGGCGGCCCGCCGATTTCATCCGGGCAATGCGCTGGGGTGTCGCTCCTGACGCTTCGCATTATCTGCCGGCTTTCCCGTTCCCCTATTACAACCGCCTGAGCGTGCGCGATCTTGAGGATCTCAAGGCCTTTCTCGACAGCCTGCCGGCCGTATCCCAGCTCAACCGAGCCGGCGACCGCGCTCCCTTTGCCGCCGCGCGCGGTGCGGTCGTCGTCCTCGCGTCGCGATTTTCCGGACCTTGGCGTCCCGATCCGACCAAGGACGCGCAGTGGAATCGCGGCGCTTACCTTGTTGCCACGGTCGGCCGCTGCGGCGATTGCCACACGCCGCGCAATTGGCTGGGTGCTGCCCGATCCCGATCGCGCTCTGGCCGGCGTTTCGGCGGGCCGCGGTGGCCATGCGGTTCCGAACATCACCCCGGACCCGGAAACCGGGATCGGCCGGTGGAGCGTCGACGATATCGTCACCTTGCTGACCGACGGTCAAAAGCCGGATTTCGATTTTGTCGGCGGCGCAATGGGCGAAATCGTGAACAATACCGCCCGCCTCAGCGACATCGACCGGCGAGCGATCGCCGTCTACCTCAAATCGCTGCCGCCGATCGGCTCGCCAAAGAAAGACTGAGCGGCGCAGCGTTTCGACACTGGACGCTCGGTCGAGACTTCTTATGATGGCGGGCGTTCCGACAGGGCGCAGTGGGGGACAAGCTCCGGCATCGCTGCCGGAGCGCGGTCGAAACGTGGACCGTGCCTGCCGCGGCCGCTCGTCGGCGGTTCGGTTGGCGGCCGGCTGAGGAGCGGATTTTGGCGCGAGGGCGACCGGATAAGAGCTTGGCCCGTTTCGAGCGAATAGCCTGGTGCTGTCGGGCGGCGAGGCGCTCGGCGCCTATCAGGCCGGCGCTTACGCCGCGCTCGAAAAAAGCGGGGTGCGGCCGAATTGGATCGCCGGTACCGCGATCGGCGCGGTCAACGCTGCGATCATCGCCGGCAACCTACCGCACGAGCGGGTATTGCGGATGCGCCAATTCTGGCACGAAGTCAGTCGGCGGGCGGCGCAGCGTTCTCCCCGCAGGCTCGGACGGTGGGCGCAGAAAACGGCGGGCCGCCTTATCTCCCTTTTGCGCCGCGGCGCAGGGTTCGACGCGGCCTGAGGCGGTAGTCTCGGCCTCCGAGCTGCGCGAATTAATCGCCCAGGCCGTCGATTTCGAGCGCGTCAATTCCGGCGCCGTGCGCGTCGTTCTCGGCGCGGTCAACCTGGCGACCGGGGCAGAGACGTTCTTCGACAATGACCGGCACGTGCTCGGCCTTGACCACGTGCTGGCCGGCACCCCGCTGCCCGGGCTGCCGCCGGTCGCCATCGGCCGGCAGCTTTTTGGCGGCAGCGCCGTCCCGGTTTCGGCGTTGGACGAAGCCCGTCCGGCCGACACCCTGTGCTTTGCGGTCGACGGCTACGATCCTGCGCCCGGCGGTCACGGCGGGATCAGCCGCACTGCCCGCGAAATCGCCGCGTTGCGGCGCACCCACGATCTGCGCCGGATGATCGGGCTGCTCGGCGAGCGTCTGCCGCCAACGGTGCGCGGCGAGATCGACATCCGCCGCTGCCTCGCCGAGGCCAGCGACGCGACGATGACGATCCTGCATCTCGTTCACGAAGGCAACGTCGCCGATCTCGCGGCGAAGATGGCCGACTTCTCGCCCGGCGCGGTCACTCGGCGCTGGAAGGCGGGGGAACGCGATGTGGCGACAAGCTTGGCCCATCCGCGCTGGCTTGCGCCGCCGCCCCGGCTGTCGGGGGTCGTTGTCCACGAAGTTCGCGATGGCGTCGTCGCCCCGCCGCGCTGAACCTGCTACGCGTAAGAAATAGGCAACGACGCGGCTACTGCCCGCAAAAGCGGCCGTCTGTTCCATCAGCAAAGAAACAATCGACGAACATTCCGCAGTTTCGGCGTCGCTGCCAGGCGATCGTGCGCCCCCTTGCCTAAACGCTGGTCAAAACAAATATAAGGTTGAATTAAAAGGGTTTTTGAGTATGGGATGCTTTCGCCTGATAATCGAACGAAGCGGCAAGCCGTTTCGCTACTTCGGACGCTTCCACGATCGAGAGCGCCCGGCATCTACGAGGGTACATGCTTTACGACGCCTACCAGGCACAAAACGACATTTTCGGGCCGGTTCGGCTGATGGCCGAGACCGCCCACGACTGGCTGCGCCATCCGTGGCCGCCGATCGGCGACATGCCTTGCGTGCGCAGCGCCGCTGCGGCGATGGAGCTGCTGTCCCATTTCGGCATGTCGCATGAGCGGCCGGATTTCGGCATCAAATCGGTAACGATCGATGGCAAGCAGATCGCCGTCAATCGAGGAAGTCGTCGCCTCGCACCCGTTTTGCAAACTACTCCATTTCCGCAAGGATATCGACGCGCGAGGAACCGACGGTGCTGGTCGTGGCGCCGCTGTCAGGGCATTTCCCGACCCTGCTGCGCGGCACCGTCGAAACCTTGCTGGCCGATCACAACGTCTACCTGACCGACTGGGCCAACGCGCGAGACGTTCCGCTGCTGCACGGCAGGTTCGATCTCGACGATTTCATCGAGCTGGTGATCCGCTTTACCCGGCTCCTGGGGCCGCGCATCCATGTCATGGCGGTATGCCAGCCATCGGTCCCGGTGCTGGCGGCCGTGTCCTTGATGGCTGCCGGAGGCGATCCGTGCCAGCCGGCCTCGATGATCCTGATGGGCGGGCCGATCGACACCAGGGTCAATCCGACCGCGGTCAACAGGTTTGCCGAGGCGCACACGCTCGATTGGTTCGACCGCACCGTCATCACCGCGGTGCCGGCGAGATATCCCGGCCGTTTCCGACGCGTCTACCCAGGGTTCCTGCAGCTCGCCGGGTTTCTCAGCATGAATTTCGATCGGCACGTCTCGGCGCATTGGACGATGTTCCGCGACCTCGCCGCGGGGAACGGCGACAGTGCGGCAGCGACCCGCGCCTTTTACAACGAATACAGCGCGGTCATGGATCTGCCGGCGGATTTTTATCTGCAGACCATCGAGCGGGTGTTTCATCGCCACGACCTGCCTCAGGGCCGCTTCCGGGTTCGCGGCGATCTGGTCGTCCCGGCGGCGATCGAGCGCACCGCGCTGATGACGGTCGAGGGTGAGCGCGACGATGTCTGCGGGCCCGGCCAGACCGTCGCCGCGCACGCTCTGTGCACCGGCATCACGCCGGCAAAAAAGACGCACCACCTCCAGCTCAAAGTCGGCCATTATGGCGTCTTCCACGGCCGCCGGTGGCAGACCGAGACCTATCCCAAGGTCAAGTCGTTCATCCGGGCGCAGGGCTAGCAGTCCCTCTCCTGCCCTCCTGAGGGCAGGTTCGGTAGGGTGGGAGCCAAGCGGCGGCGCGCCGGCCGAGCGAGCGTGACGGGAGGAAGAGCATGGCTATGACTGGCAAGGTCATCATCACCTGCGCGGTGACCGGCGGGATACATACCCCGACGATGAGCCCCTATCTGCCGATCACGCCGGACGAGATCGCCCGCGACGCGATCGCCGCCGCCGAGGCGGGAGCGGCAATCCTGCACCTCCATGCCCGCGATCCGAAGGATGGGCGGCCGACTCCCGATCCCGACGTGTTCATGCAGTTCCTGCCGCGGATCAAGCAGGCGACGAAAGCCGTCGTCAACATCACCACCGGCGGCGGTCTCGGCATGACCCTCGAGGAGCGCCTCGCCGCCCCGCTTCGCGCCCAGCCCGAGATGTGCTCGATGAACATGGGCTCGATGAATTTCGGGCTCTACCCGATGCTCGACCGCTACAAGGACTGGAAATACGAGTGGGAACCGCAGTATCTCGAATTCGACGCGGGATTTCATCTTCAAGAACACCTACAAAGACATAGAGCGCAGCCTCAAGGAGCTGGGCGAGGGTTGCGGCACGCGCTTCGAGTTTGAATGCTACGATGTCGGGCATCTTTACAATTTGGCGCATTTCGTCGAACGCGGCCTGATCAAGCCGCCGCTGTTCGTGCAGACGATCTTCGGCATTTTTGGCGGCATCGGCGCCGATCCGGAGAACCTCGCGCATATGAAGCGGATCGCCGACAAGCTGTTCGGCGATTCCTATGCCTGGTCGATCCTCGCCGCCGGCCGCCACCAGCTGCCGCTGATTACGATGGGGGCGATCATGGGCGGCAATGTCCGGGTCGGGCTCGAGGATTCGCTGTGGATCGGCCGCGGCAAGCTTGCCACCAGCAATGCCGACCAGGTCAGCCGCATCCGCACCATCGTCGAGAATTTGTCGCTCGAAATCGCCACCCCGGACGAGGCGCGGGCGATGCTGGCGCTGAAGGGCGGCGATGCCGTCGCGTTCTGATCGGGAGCCAGCCGTCGATGATCGACAAACGCGTGCGAACCCTTGCCGAGGCGGTGGCAGGCATAAAGGATGGGTCAGTCGTGCTGTGCGCCGGATTCGGCGGTGCCGGGCTGCCCGATGCATTGTGCGAAGCGGTGATCGAGCAGGGTGCGCGCGACCTGACGGTCGTCGCCAACAACGCCGGCACCGGCCGCACTGGGCTCGCCGCGCTGATGGCTGCCGGCCGGGTGCGCAAGATCGTGTGCTCGTTTCCGCGCAGCTCGGGCTCGGTCGTGTTCGAAGAACTCTATTCCGCCGGCAAGATCGAGCTGGAATTGCTGCCGCAGGGAACGCTCAGCGAGCGCATGCGCTGCGCCGCCGCCGGACTCGGCGGCTTCTATTCGCCGGTATCGGTCGGGACTAGGCTCGCCGAAGGCAAGGAGCACCGCGAGATCGACGGCCGCACCTATGTCCTCGAAAAGCCGCTGAAGGGCGATGTGGCCTTGCTCGCCGCCGATCGCGCCGACCGCTGGGGCAACCTGACCTATCGCAAATCGCAGCGCAACTTCAACCCGACCATGGCGATGGCCGCCGATCTGGCGGTCGCTCAGGTGCGCCATATCGTCGAATTGGGCGAGCTCGACCCGGAGATGATCGTCACTCCCGGCATCTTCATCGACCGCGTCGTCCAAGTTTCATTTTCGATGAGCCGTGCGACGACAACTCGATGCTGTCGCCGACTGGTAGATCAACGCGAGGAGAAAGTCGATGCCGCTCAAACGTCGCCAGATCGCCTGGCGGGCCGCGCAGGATCTCGCCGACGGCGCCTATGTGAACCTCGGGATCGGCCTGCCGACCTTGGTTTCCGATTTCATTCCGGCCGGTCGCGAGATCGTCTTGCACAGCGAGAACGGCATTTTGGGCGTCGGCCCGGCGCCTGGCGCCAACGAAGTCGATCCCGACTTGATCAACGCCGGCAAGCAGCCGATCACGCTCGTCACCGGCGGCAGCTATGTCCACCACACCAACTCGTTCCTGATGATCCGCGGCGGCCATCTCGATCTGGCCTTGCTCGGCGCCTTCGAGGTCGCCGAGAATGGCGATCTGGCCAATTGGACGACCGACGATCCGGGCTTTCCGCCCGGGGTCGGCGGCGCGATGGATCTGGCGGTCGGCGCCAAGGAAATCCGCGTCCTGGTCGAGCACACTACTAAATCGGGCGCGCCGCGCGTCCGCAGGCGGTGCGAATATCCGCTGACAGCCGCCGCCGCGGTGAGCAGGATCTATACCGATCTCGCCGTCATCGACGTGACTCGCGAGGGACTCGTCGTGCGCGAGATTGCCGAAGACATCGACTTCGCTGCGCTACAGGCCAAAACCGAAGCTACCCTTCGCCCCGCCCCCGACCTCAAGCCGCTGCGCGCCCCATCGGTCTGAAGCCGCGCCATCGGCACGGTTCCTTCGACCGTGCACGACGAGCACGGGCGCCTGTCCGAATGGCGCCCGGGCTCTCGCGGTCCTTTGGTTGGGAATTTCAGTCTCGCTTTCGTGAGGCGGATGATGGGGACGCCGAGTACTCTCCGCGTTCACCAAGGGAGGCGTAAAATGAAAGCATCTCGTCACTGGGTTGTCGCGACCGGTATGGCGTTGCTGGCCGCGGCATGCGCGAACTCCGAGGCGCCGAATAACGGTGACCTGCTCGTCGCGGCAGGCTTCGTGCAGAGGAAAGCCGACACCCCTGAGCGGATCGCAGCGTTGAAGTCGCTGCCGCCTCACCAGTTCGTGATGCGAAATTCGAATGGCAGCGTGAAGTACATGTACGCCGACCCGGTTGCTTGCAACTGCATCTATGTCGGCGGTCAGCTGGCATATAATCAATACCACCAGAAGATGGCCGGGCAGGTTTCCGACGATCAAATCCGAGCTATTTTGAGCAATGCGCCCTTGCCTGGAGAATCCGGGCTTTAGACGGTTTCCAACCGCTCCGAGGCCCCGCCTCGTTGCAGGTTGAGATCAAGAACAAAAGCCCGGTCACGACCGAAGCCACGCGGCGGTTCGGTTGATGCAACACTGCCGCGAGTTCGGCCCCATCAAAACCGCCCGGCCCGAGTTGGCGGCGACTCAGCGCGCGTTCCGAAGGCAGATTTTCCCTCAGAACAGGGGACTCAACGACGGTACCGGCTCAGACCAGCGCCTTCAGCATCGCCTCGGCGCTCGAGGCGTCGACCTGACCCGGCTGCGCCTCGACGTTGAGCGACTTGACGACGCCGTTGTCGACCAGCATCGAGTAGCGCTTCGAGCGCACGCCGAGCCCGCCCTTGCTGAGGTCGAGCTCGAGCCCGAGGGCGCGGACGAAATCGCCACTGCCGTCGGCCAGCATGGTCACTTTGCCCTCGGTCTTCTGGTCCTTGCCCCAAGCGCCCATGACCGCGGCATCGTTGACCGCGACGCAGGCGACCTCGTCGATCCCCTTCGCCTTGATGTCGCCCGCCTTGTCGACATAGCCCGGCAGATGGCGCTGCGAGCAGGCCGGAGTAAAGGCGCCCGGCACCGCGAACAGGACGACTTTCCTGCCACGGAAGAACTCGTCGGTGGCGACCTCCTTTGGCCCCTCCGGGGTTACCTGCCTGAGCGTCACCGATGGCACCTTGTCGCCGACCTTGATCGTCATGGGAAGTCCCTCCAATGCAGTGCAGATCCTGAGCGCGGAGCGATAGCACAGCGCCGACCGCTCGGCAAACCGGCCGGCTGCCGGTTTTTTGCGCGCAGGCGCGCAGCGCAACCATTATGATGAGCGCATAAGGCTGCGGGGTCGGAGAGGAGATGGGCGCGATGGTCGACGGAGCGCAACGGAGGGCATGGTGAGTTCGCTCGCGGGCCAGCTTCTGGTGGCGATGCCGCAAATGGGCGATCCGCGCTTTGCCCGGTCGGTCATCTACATGTGCGCGCATAGCGGCGACGCCGGAGCAATGGGTCTGGTGATCAACAAAGTGATAGGCTCGCTGACCATGGCCGAGCTGCTCGCCAAGTTGGAGATCGCGCCCGGCAGCCTCACCAAGACGCGCCCGGTGCATTTCGGCGGCCCGGTCGAACCCGGGCGCGGCTTTGTGCTGCATACCGACGATTATCGCGAGGAAGCGACCTTGCCGGTCGCCGACAACATCTCGATGACCGCCACCCTCGAAATCCTGCGCGCCATCGGCAAGGGCCGCGGCCCGCGCCTCAGCCTGTTCGCGCTCGGCTATGCCGGATGGGCGCCGGGCCAGCTCGACGCCGAGATCCAGGCCAATGGCTGGCTGTCCGTCGCCGCGGATGAGGAGATCGTGTTCGACCCCGATCACGATGGGAAATGGCGCCGCGCATTGGCCAAGCTCGGGATCGACCTGTCGACCCTGTCGAGCGACGCCGGCCACGCCTAATCGGCACGCTTTCTAAGCGCGGGGCTCCCGCCGATCATCGTGCAGTATGGCGAACAGCAGGTGGTCCTGCCATTTGCCTTCGATGCACAGATACTGGCGGGCATAGCCCTCCTGGTGGAACCCGGCCCGGGTCAGCAACGACCGGCTGGGGATGTTGGTCGGCAGACAGGCGGCTTCGACCCGATGCAGCCGCAGCCGGGCGAACGAGAAATCGAGGATCAGCGGCAGCGCCGCGGTCATGTGCCCTTGGCGGGCAAACGGCTCGCCAACCCAATAGCCGAGGCTCGCCGTCTCCGACACGCCGCGGCGCACATTGGACAGGCCGATCCCGCCGACCAGCGTGTCGTCATGGGTGAAAATGAAAAAATTGTATGCCTGGTCGGTGCGCCAATCCTCGGCATAGCGGGCGACGCGCGAACGAAAGCTCAGCCGGGAGAGTGCGTCGGGCGGCCAGCTCGGCTCCCACGGTTCGAGGAACCCGCGGGAGCGGGCGCGCAGGCTCGCCCAGGCTTCCCAATCGCCGCGTTCGGGCGCGCGCAGGAAAACCCGCTCGCCGGTCAGCCGAAACGGGTCTGAGCGGGACAGAAAGAGGCGGGGAAAGGATTTGCGCTGCGGCGCCATCGCTATCGCAGCATCAGGCGGCGAGCCGCGCCTGCACGCGGCCGAAATCTTCGAGCCGGCTGAGCGGCCCGAGCGCGGTGAGGGTCGGCGGGCCCGACCGCCAGCGCGCGACGACGCGCCGGATCGCGGCGGCGTCGACCGCTTCGATCCGGCGCACGATTTCGGGCGGATCGAACGGCGTGCCGTGGATCAAGAGGTGCTGGGCCAGCTGCTCGCAGCGCGCGGACGTGCTTTCGAGCGACATCAACAGACCCGCCTTCATTTGGGTCTTGGCGCGAGCCAGCTCGACCGCGCTCAGCCCGTCGTCGAGCTTTCTTGCCTCTTCGCACAATGCCGGCACCAGCTCGGCCGCCTCTTCCTCGCCGGTGCCGGCGTAGATCCCGAACAATCCGCCGTCGCGATAGCTGTGGGCAAAGCAATGGATCGTATAGACGAGCCCGCGCTTCTCGCGGATCTCCTGAAACAGCCGAGACGACATGCCGCCGCCAAACGCGGTCGCCAGCACCGATGCCGCATAAAAATCGGGGTCGTCCAGGGTTAGTCCAGGGAAATCCCAAGACCAGGTGGAGCTGTTCGAGATCGCGCTGTTCGCGCCGGTCGCCACCGGCGTAGCGCGCCGGCTCGGTCGTGACCGGGCGTTCGGCCGGCAGATCCGAGAGCGTCTTTTCGGCCAATGCGGCGATCCGGTCGTGGTCGAGGTTGCCGGCCGCGGCCAGCACCATCCGCCGCGCGCCGTAATGGTCGCGCAGATAGGCCGTGACCTCGTCGCGCCCGAGCCGGCGGATAATTTCGGGCCGGCCCAGCACCGGCCGGCCCATCGCCTGGTCGGGGTAGGCGCATTCCTGAAAGTGATCGAAGATGATGTCGTCGGGGGTGTCGTTGGCTTGGCCGATCTCCTGCAGGATAACGGTGCGCTCGCGCTCCATCTCCTCGGGCTCGAAGGTCGAGTGCTGCAGGATGTCGGAAAGGATGTCGAGCGCGAGCGGCACATCCTCCTTCAGCACCTTGGCGTAGAAGGCGGTGCTCTCGCGCGAGGTGTAGGCGTTGAGGTGGCCGCCCACCGCCTCGATCTCCTCGGCGATGGCGAGCGCGCTGCGCCGCTTGGTCCCTTTGAACGCCATATGCTCGAGAAAGTGGGCGACACCGTTGATTTCTGCCGGCTCGTGTCGGGTCCCGACATCGACCCAGATGCCAAGTGAAACCGTGTCGACGGTGTCGATCTGGTCGGTTGCGATCTGCAAGCCGTTCGCCAGGGGGGAGACCCGTACCGTCATGCTGCTGCTCCTGCGCGCCGTGCATGGGCGCGAATGAATCGTTTCACAGTGTCGAAATCATTTGCCAGCACCGTCATCCGCTCGTGCTTCTCGAACAGCGCGCCGAGCGCCGGCGGCTGCGCCGGACGGATCCCGGTCGCGCGCTCGACCGCGTCGGGAAACTTGGCCGGATGAGCGGTGGCGAGCGCCACTATCGGCGCCCCGCCCGGCTGCGCGCCGAGTTCGGCGCGGGCGGCGGCTACCGCGACCGCGGTATGGGGATCGATCAAAATTCCCGATCGAGCATAAGTGTCGGCGATTGTCTGCATCGTCAGAGTGTCGTCGACTTTGTGGGCCGAAAACAAGCCGCGCACCACTCGCAATGCTTGGTCGTCCGCCGGCAGGCTGCCAGATTGGCGAAACATCTTCATGGCCTCGGCGACAGCCGCGCCGTTTCTGCCCTTCAGCTCGAACAGCAGCCGCTCGAAATTGCTCGACACCTGAATGTCCATGCTCGGGCTCAGGCTCGGCTCGACCGGGGCGATCGTCATATCGCCAGTCGAGATGTAGCGGGCGAGGATGTCGTTGCGGTTGGTGCCGATTACCAGCCGCTCGACCGGCAGCCCCATCAGGCGGGCGACGTGCCCGGCATAGACGTTGCCGAAATTGCCGGTCGGCACGCTGAACGACAGCGGCCGTTGCGGAGCGCCGAGTGCCGCGCCCGCGGCAAAATAATACACGGTCTGGGCCGCGATCCGCGCCCAGTTGATCGAATTGACCGCCGCGAGGTTCAGCGCGCGCCGCAGTCCGTCGTCGGCGAACAGCGCTTTGACCAGATCCTGGCAGTCGTCGAACGTGCCCTCGATCGCGATAGCATGGGCGTTCGCCGCTTCGACCGTCGTCATCTGCCGCCGCTGCACCTCGGAAATGCGCCCGTGCGGGTAGAGCATGAAGATGTCGATGGCATCGCGATCGCGGCAGGCGGCGAGTGCGGCCGACCCGGTATCGCCCGAAGTGGCGCCGACGATCGTGACATGCTCGCGGCGCCGAGCCAATGCCGCATCGAACAGCGGGCCGACGAGCTGCAACGCCAGATCCTTGAACGCGAGCGTCGGGCCGTGAAACAGCTCCATCAGCCACAGCCGCTCGTCGAGCTGCACCAGCGGCGCCACCGCGGCGTGGCGGAACCCGCGATAGGCCCGCTCCGCGATCGGCCGCAGCTCGGCTGATGAAAACCCGTCGCCGGCGAACAACCCCACGATGCAGGCCGTAAGTTCGGCATAGGGCTGCCCGGCAAATCCGCGCAAATTCTCGGCGCTGAGTGCGGGCAAATGGTCCGGCACATAGAGCCCGCCATCTTCGGCGAGGCCGGCCAGAAGCACATCCTCGAACGAGAGAGTACGCGGAGAGGGCCGAGGGTCGCGCGTGCTGAGGTAGCGCACAAATCTGGGTGCCGCCGGCATGCGTCGAGCCTATCGCCGCTGCCGCGGCGCTGCAACCCGGTGACCGATCTCCCTCGCTATGCCGGAATACGGACCGGCATCGAGCGCATCCCGTGGATGAAGTTGGAGTAGGTGCGGCGCGGTGGCGCCAAGACTTCGATGAAGGGATGGCGCGGCAGCAATTCCTCCCACAGGATGCGAAGTTGCAGCTCGGCCAGTCGATTGCCAACGCAGCGATGGATGCCGAAGCCGAAGGATAGGTGCTGGCGCGGCCGCGGCCGATCGATGATGAAATTGTCGGGATCCTCGATCGCATCCGGGTCGCGGTTACCCGAGACGTACCACATCACCACCTTGTCGCCGACGCGGATGTACTGGCCGCCGAGCTCCGCGTCCTGCGTCGCCGTGCGCCGCATATGGATGACCGGGGTCACATAGCGGATGATCTCGGGGACCAGGCTCGCCACTAGCGCCGGATCGTCGCGCAATTTTTGATATTCGCCGCGGATGCTGGCTCAGCGCGTAGAGGCCGCCGGTCATCGAGTTGCGCGTCGTGTCGTTGCCGCCGACGATCAGCAAGCGACAGATTGCCCATGAATTCGCGCAACGGCATGTCCTGCGTCGCCCGGCCATGCGCCAGCATCGACAACAGGTCGAATTTCGGCGGCTGCTTGGCGCGCTCGTTGTAGAGCTCGCCCATGCGCTCGGCCATTTTCTTCAATTCGTCGAACTTCTCCTGCTCCGAGTGCACCGGCGCCTTCGGGTCGCGGACGTTGCAGATCGCGACGTCGGACCAATAGGTCAGCTTGCGCCGCTCCTCCCAGGGAAAATCGAACAGGGTGGCGAGCATCATCGTCGTCAGCTCGATCGACACCCGCTCGACCCAGTCGAAGGTCTCGTTCCGCGGCAGACCTTCGAGCACCCGTATCGTCCGCTCGCGGATCGTCGCTTCCATTTCGGCAAGATTGGCCGGCGCCACGATCGGGCCGACCACCTTGCGCTGCTCGTCGTGCTTGGGCGGGTCCATGCGGATGAAGCTCTCGCGCTCGCAGCCCCTTCGGCTGGTCCTCGACGGTGATGCCGCCAAGCTCGGACGAGTAGACGGCGTGGTTGACCTCGACCTGCATGATGTCCTTGTACTTGCATACCGACCAATAGGGGCCGTAGCGGCTTTCCCGACACCAATGAACCGGCGCCTCGCGGCGCAGCCGCTCGAAATAGGGGTAGTAAGTGTCGTCCTGATAGAGCTGCGGATCGCTGACATCGATCGCCTCGAGCGGGATCGAATAGGCGTCATGGAGTTCGGTGTTCATCCCTGCTGCTCCGTTCTTCTCAATGCTGCCCCTGCGGCATGCGGACGATCAATCCATCGAGCTCTTCGCGCATCGCAATCTGGCACGACAGGCGCGAATTGAATTCGCCTTCGGCGGCAAAACTCAGCATGCTTGCCTCCTGTGACCCAGGCACCGGAGTTCCGGTCTTGGCGAGCCAGGCCGGATCGACATAAACGTGGCAGGTCGCGCACGCGCATTCGCCGCCGCAATCGGCGTCGATGCCGGGGACGTTGTTGTTGACGGCGCCGCGCATGACGGAAAGGCCGAGCGGCACTTCGACCTGATGCTCGGCGCCGTTGAACTCGACATAGGTGACCCTCGGCATGCTCCGCCCTTCAATCCCGGATAGCCGAAACCGAGGATAGCGTGCTTGACGACATTCTGCCAGAACGCCGGTCGGCCCTTGGCAACGGCGCGGCAAAGCTCAATCCTCGGCAGGAAGGAGGGCGGTGATGGACGCCAATACGCTCGGACGCTCTGTCCGGCGGCTCGAAGACTTCCGGTTTCTGACCGGGCGCGGCCGGTACGTCGACGATGTCGCCGTTCCCGGGGCGGCCTACCTCCATGTCTTGCGCTCGCCCCACGCCCATGCGGCAATCGAACGGATCGATATCGCCACGGCGCAGGCAGCTCCGGGCGTCCTCGGCGTCTTTACCGAGGCCGATCTTCGCGCCGAGGGTTTGGGTCCGCTCCCCTGTGTCGCGCAGGTCGCTGCCGTCGACCCGCTGATCGTGCCGCCGCGCTATGCGCTGGCGCGCGGGCGGGTGCGGCATGTCGGCGATCCGGTCGCGTTCGTCGTCGCCGAGACCCGCGAGCTGGCGCGCGATGCGTCTGAGCTGATCACGGTCGAATACCGCCCTCTCGACGCGGTCACCGACGCGCCGACGGCTTTGCAGCCCGGAGCACCTGCGATCTGGGACGAGGCGCCCGGCAATCTCTGCTTTCGCTTTCAGCGCGGCGACAAGGAAGCAGTCGATGCCGCCTTCGCCGGAGCCGCGCAGATCGTGGAGATTGTGCTCGTCAACAACCGGCTCGCGCCGACGCCGATCGAGCCACGCGCCGCGATCGGCCGCTATGACGCGGCCACCGGCGGCCTCGATCTGCTGCTGACCGGCCAGGGCGTCCACAGCATCCGCAGCCAGCTTGCGCAATCGGTGTTTCACCTCCCTGACGAGCGAATCCGCCTGACCGCACCCGATGTCGGCGGCGGCTTCGGCATGAAGAATTTTCTTTACCCGGAATGGGTGCTGGTGCTGTGGGCCGCGCGGCGGCTCGGTCGCCCGGTCAGATGGGTCGCCGAGCGCACCGAGGAATTCATCAGCGCCGCCCAAGGCCGCGACAACCACACGCGGGCGCGTCTGGCGCTCGACCAGGACGGCCGGTTTCTGGCGCTCGACGTCTCCACGGTGGCCAATCTCGGCGCCTATCTGTCGGCGAACGGTCCCGGCAGCTCGACCAATTCGCCGGCGACGGCGATGGGCGGCGTCTACGCGATCCCGGCAGTGTTCATGGAGGTGCGCGGCGCCTTTACCAACACGGTGCCGATCGACGCTTACCGCGGCGCCGGCAAGCCCGAGGCCAATTACCTGATCGAAAGGCTCGTCGACCTCGCCGCGCGCAAGATCGGTAGCGATGCAGTGAGCCTGCGCCGGCGCAATCTGATCAGTGAGTTCCCCCACCGCAGCGCGCTGGGCATGACGATCGATTGCGGACGCTTCACCGCCAATCTCGACGACGCCGCGGCGCTGACGGCCGGCTTCGCCGAGCGTCAGGACGGAGGCCGCGGCGCGCGGCCGGCTGCGCGGACTCGGGATCGGCTGTTTTCTCGAAACCGCGCGCGGCGCCGCCAACGAGGGCGCCGAAATTCGCTTCGAGTCCGACGGGCGGGTAGCGCTGATCCTCGGCACCCAATCGAATGGCCAGGGCCACGAGACCAGTTTCCCGCAAATCGCCGCTTCTCTGCTTGGGCTGCCGCTGGAGACGTTTCGCTATGTCCAGGCCGATACGCAGACGGTGCGAGGGGGTGCGGGACATGGTGGCGCGCGCTCGATGCATCAGGGCGGCGCGGCGTTGGTGAAGGCGGCCGAGGCGGTCGTCGAAAAGGGCCGGACGATCGCCGCCGGCCTGCTTCAAGCCGATGTCGCCGAGGTGGCGTTTTCCGCCGGCCGTTTCATCGTTTCCGGATCCGAGCGGAAGATCGACCTGATGACGATCGCCCGCGCCGCAACCGATCCGGTCCATCTTCCGGACGGGATGGCGCCAGGCCTCGACAGCTATGTGTTCAATGAATGCGACGCCGTTACCTTCCCAAGCGGGTGCCATGTCGCCGAGGTCGAAATCGACCCGGAAACAGGCGCGGTCTGCCTCGAACGCTATCTCGCAGTCGATGATTATGGGCGGCTGATCAATCCGTTGCTGACTAAAGGCCAAGTGCAGGGAGGGGTCGCACAGGGAGTGGGCCAAGCGCTGCTCGAACATACCGTCTATGATCCCGAGTCGGGCCAGCCGCTGAGCGCTTCGCTATTGGATTACGCAGTTCCTCGCGCCGACGATCTGCCGCCGCTCGACATCATGCTCAACGAATTGCCGACCGCCGCCAACCCGCTCGGCGTCAAGGGCTCGGGCCAGGCCGGCGCCATCGCCGCGCCGCAGACCATCGTCAACGCGATCCTCGACGCGCTCGCCCCGCTCGGCGTCGAGCATGTCGACATGCCGGTGACACCCGAGCGCGTCTGGCGCGCAATCCGCGCGGCGCGCAGCATCGGGACTGGTAACCCAACTTAAGGATTGCATCAGGCGGCGGGAACCTGTTCCGTGGCGCTGGCGGCAGCGGCGGACGCGCCGCTGCTTGGTCTTTGTCCTGCTTCGCAGAGAGAACCATGCGGGTGTTGGTCGGGTTCTACCTCGTCATCGGGATCGTGCTGCTGGCGATCGGGTTTCTGCTCCCCGGCCCGTGCCCGAACCGGAACACCGACATCGTCAACAATGTCGTCTTTGTGCTGACCTGGCCGGTCGGGCTCTACGCCGAAGTCTATCGCGGGCATTTGTCGGCGCAGGAATGGCTGCACGCGCAAACCTGTGAAGGCGGCGACGGCCTCGGGACCAAAAAGATCTGAGGGTCCGGCTCTAATCTGAGGCCGGTGGCATTTCAGTGCGATCGAGCGCGGCCGGGCATTCGCCCGGGGTCCATAGCGATGCCGGTGCCGCACCCCGTCGTGCGAGCAATAACGCCGCTCTGCATGCGGGGCGACCACTTGCTATATGATCCCCCGTATGTCCGATCCCGCCGTCCTAACCCGTCCGCCGACCGGGGAAGCGCCCTACCTCGCGGCACTCAACGAGGCGCAGCGGCGCGCCGTCGAAGCGGTCGACGGCCCGGTTCTGGTTCTCGCCGGCGCCGGCACCGGCAAGACCCGGGTGCTGACGGCGCGGCTCGCCCATATCCTCGCCACCCGCCGCGCTTTTCCGTCCGAATTGCTGGCCGTCACCTTCACCAACAAGGCGGCGCGCGAGATGCGCGAACGGCTCGAAGCGATGATCGGCCGCGCCGCCGACGGCGTTTGGCTCGGCACCTTTCATGCGATCGCCGCGCGCATCCTGCGCCGCCACGCCGAGGCGGTCGGGCTCAAATCGAGCTTTACGATTCTCGATACCGACGACCAGATTCGCCTGCTCGAAGCAGATCCTGCAGGCGGAGAACATCGACGAGCGGCGCTGGCCTGCCCGGGTGCTGCTGTCCGTCATCCAGCGCTGGAAGGATCGCGGCCTCGGCCCCGACAAGGTCGCGCGGGCCGACGCCGACAGCTTTGCCGACGGGCGGGCGATCACACTTTACGAGCGCTACCAGGAGCGGCTGGCGACCGTCAACGCCGTCGATTTCGGCGACCTGCTGCTGCACAATTTGTCGATCTTCACCGGCAATCCCGACATTCTCGCCGAATATCACCGGCGCTTTCGCTATGTACTGGTCGACGAATACCAGGACACCAACGTCGCGCAGTATTTGTGGCTGCGCCTGTTGGCGCAGGCGCGGCGCAATTTGTGCTGCGTCGGCGACGACGACCAGTCGATCTACAGCTGGCGCGGCGCCGAGATCGGCAACATCCTGCGCTTCGAAAGCGATTTTCCCGGCGCCACGATCATCCGGCTCGAAGAGAATTACCGCTCGACCTCGCGCATCCTCGCCGCCGCGGCCGGGATGATCGCCCACAACCGCGGCCGGCTCGGCAAGACCTTGTGGACCCAGGCCGGCGAGGGCGACAAGGTCGTGGTGCGCGCATTGTGGGACGCCGAGGAGGAGGCGCGCTGGGTCGGCGACGAGATCGAGGCGTTGCAGCGCAAGGGCCATGCGCTGAGCGAGATCGCGATCCTGGTCCGCGCCGGGTTTCAGACCCGCGAGTTCGAAGAGCGCTTTATCGCGTTGGCCCTGCCGTATCGCGTCATCGGCGGCCCGCGATTTTACGAGCGTCAGGAGATCCGCGACGCGCTGGCCTATCTGCGGCTGGTCAATCAGCCGGCCGACGACCTCGCCTTTGAGCGCATCCTGAATACGCCGCGACGCGGCATCGGCAGCGCCACCCTGCAGCAACTCCATACTCTTGGCGCGCAACGACCGCTTGCCATTGGTCGAGGCTGGCGCGGGTGTTGATATCAGGCGATCGGCTGCGGCCCGCCGGGCGCAATGCCTTGGCCAGCTTTATCACGGCGCTCGACCGCTGGCGCGAGCAGGCCGGGCGGGTCTCGCATACCGACCTGGTGCAGATCGTGCTCGACGAGTCGGGCTATACCGCGATGTGGCAGGCCGAACGCTCGCCCGACGCCGCCGGCCGGCTCGAAAATCTCAAGGAATTGGTCGTCGCGATGGCCGAGTTCGAAAACCTCGGCGGTTTTCTCGAACATGTCAGCCTGGTCATGGACAACGCCGCCGATTCGGGCGGCGACATGGTCAATCTGATGACCTTGCACAGCGCCAAGGGGCTCGAATTCGACACCGTGTTTCTGCCGGGGTGGGAGGACGGGCTGTTTCCGAACCAGCGCGCGATGGAGGAGAACGGGCTCGCCGCGCTCGAAGAGGAGCGGCGGCTGGCCTATGTCGGGCTGACCCGGGCGCGCCATCGCGGCTACGTTTCGTTCGCCGCCAACCGACGTATCCACGGCCAGTGGCAGAGTGCGATGCGCTCGCGCTTCGTCGACGAACTGCCGTCCGAGCATATCGAGATCGTGGCCGAGCCCGGGCTGCAGCCGGGCGCCGCCCGGGCCGCCACGTTTGCGACGGGTGGCTGGGGAACCGCAATCGATCTGCCGACCGCCGTCCCGACGAGCCCCTGGGCCGAACGCCGCCGGCCGGTGCTGATCGAAGCCGGCCCGGTTCCCCGCCGCGGCGCGGAGATCCGCCGGGTCGGCGGGTTCAAGGTCGGCGACCGCGTCTTCCACCAGAAATTCGGCTACGGCACAATAACCGCGGTCGAGGACAACAAGCTCGCAATCCATTTCGACCACGCCGGCGACAAAAAAGTCATGGACGCCTACGTCGAGCGCGCCTGACGGAGCCAATTACTCCATCAGCTTCCCATTCCTTGTCAGTCCGGCGAAGGTAGGACGTAAGACGTTCTCGCACTCTAAAAGCTTATCTCACACCACCCGTCGGACCGCGTGATAAACAACGAGCACGATGATAGCGCCGACGATCGCCACGAACATGCTGTAGAGATTAAAACCGGTCACGCCGGTACCGCCGAAAACTCCAAACAACCAGCCGCCGACTACCGCTCCGATCACCCCGAGAACGATGTCGAGGACGAAACCTCCCCCTTCCTTATTCACGATCTTGCTGGCGATGAAGCCAGCGATCAGCCCGAGGATGATCCAGCCGATGATTGACATTTCCTTCCCCTCCAGTGTTGCAATTTGGATTTAGTTGACATTTCCCGGATTTCCCGAGTTGTAAGCAGCATCATCCGCCATTTTGACCACCAAAACAACACGTTTCGAGCCGAAAGAAGCTGTGGGCGGCCAAAAGCGCGGGTCGGTTCCGCCACTGCAACTTCGTGCCTTTGCCTTGATCAGAGGGGCGCGGTTTTTCACGGCCTATTCATAGCTAGGTCATGATCGTCGATACGAGAACGGGCGAGCGCATCGCTGGCGGTCGAAGGCGCCGTGTCCCCGTATGCAGCCCGCTGGTCAGGCGTGCTCCTGCGAGATGTCCCGACCGGTGTCATCGGGCGGCAGGATCGTCGCGATCACCGGTAAGAGGCTCGAAGACCTACCAGATAAATCCGCCAAGCAAGAATTATGGCGACGCGCGGATTTCGGCGATGTCCTGGGCGAAGATCATGTCCTCGGTGCCGACCACCGACGGGTCGGTGGGCGAGGACAGATAGCGGGCGAAGACCCACACCCCATCGAGCGGGTTCGACACCACCTCGGCGACGGCGCCGTCGACCAAGGTAATCTGCATGCCCGGGGATCAGAAGCCGGGTATTGACGATTTCGCTCATTCGGCGGCCCTGACGATGCCGGGGTCTTCCCGCCGCCAGGTGGCGAGCTCGTCCCAGCTGTCGGCTTCCATGAATTCCGCCCAGCGGCGGTACAAATTGCGCAGATTGTGTTCGCTCGACTTGGCGTCGGTGATGTCCATCACCGTGCCGGGAATGCGCAATCCCTGCCATTCGTAATTGTCGATTTCGTGTCCCTGCCCCTGCTCGTAGCTGTAGGGATAGCGGCGGGCGATCGTGCCCCGGCTGGCGGCATGGGCGTAGTTCCAGTTCTCCATGTCGTCCTGCTCGGTCATGCCGGCCGGACCGGAATAGCGGATGTAGTAGTCGCGCAGAAAATCCTTGACCTGTTGCGGCGCCGCCTTGTCGACAAAATACCAGCGCCAGCACTCGGTCTGGTGCGCCCCGCGCGGGTGCCACACCGCGATCGTGCGCGGCTGGCGCGGATGCAGCGCCGATATTCGGGAAAGACCTCGCCGGGGCTGCCGATCACCCGGCCCCATTCGCCGTATTTGCGCCGCCGCTGCTCTTCGCAATGCGCGAAATATTCGGAAACGACCGGCGAATGCGCATAAGCCGGCGGGACCGGTTGGCCCTGCGGCAACACATAAACCCCGGTCTGGTGGCCGCGCTCGTAAAACGATACCTGCAGCCGGCGCGCCAACTCGCGCTCGCGCATGTCACGGCGGCCGCTGCCCGACGGGCCGATGCCGGCCAAATCGACCGAGCGGTGGCTGATGTTGTGATAGCTGTCACCGCAGAAATTCTCGGCCGGGAATTTCCAGTTGCACGGGATCAGCCATTTCTGCACGCCGCCGAGGACTTCGACGCCGCTGTCGCCGCCCTCCCAGGTTTCCAATGTCAGGTCGAGATAGCGCGCGAACTCGCCGAGATATTCGCTGAAGGAGGGGGCAGCCGGGTCCCAGGTGGCAAAGACGGCACCCTTGTAGTTGCACAGTTGCGCGACCTCGACCAAACCCCATTGCGAGCGGTCGAGCGTCGAATGATAGGCCTCGCGGAAATAGGGCACGCCGACCAGCTTGCCGTCGGTGCCGTAGCTCCAGCCGTGATAGGGGCAGGTGAAAACCGGTGTGTTGCCTTCGTCGTAGCGGCACACCTTCATGCCGCGGTGGCGGCACGAGTTCAGGAACACATGGATCTCGCCCGCCCGGTCGCGGCACAAGATCACCGATTCCTCGCCCATGCCGGAGACGAAGAAATCGCCGGGGTTCGGGATCTGGCTTTCGTGGCCGACGAACAGCCAGGCGCGGGCGAACAACCGCTCCTGCTCCTCGCGATAGATCGCCTCGTTGACAAAAATCTCGCGGCTGACCTGGCCGGTGCCCAAGTCGACGAGACCCGGCCGATATCCCTGCTCGCTGGCCGTCACCGTGGCCCCTCCTCGGTTAGGGTTGTCGTCGTCCCGGTGAAAGCCGGGACCCATGGCCAACATGGAAGCCGGCCTTCGCCGGTGTGACGAGGGTGTCAGTTGTGCGCGGTTACCCTAGAAGAAAAAGGTCAGGTTCTTGGTCAAGAGCACGTTCTGGTCGAGGATGATCTTGCGGCGGGCAATCTGCCAGCTGTCGCCGACCCGGCGCAGCCGGTCTTCGCGCTTGCCGACCAGGATGTCGGTCTCGGTCTCGACCCGGTTGCGGTAGATCAGAAAACGGCATTTGACCGCGACCTCGGCGGCCTCGCCGATCGACGGCGTCGCCTCGAGCAATTGCACATTCGAGACGATGTGGGTGATGCGCGACACCGGCTCCTCGGCCCAATGGATGCCGGTCATGATCTGCCTGACCCGCCGTTCCAGGGTATCGCGGCCCTCGTCGAACCAGTTGATGTCGTGATCGGCGCGGGTGAATTCGCGCTCTTGCTCGCCGACCTTGACGTTGCGCCGCATCGGCATCCAGTAGCGCACGTCCTCGGCAACCAGCGCCAACCAATCTTCGTAGCGCCGCTCGTCGAGCAGCTCCGCCTCGCGATAGAGGAAATCTTCGATTTCCTGCTTCAGCAACAGTCGGGTTATTTGATCGTCCCGGTCTGTCATCCGCTTCGCAACCCGATAAACCGTGACGGGCGCCGGACTGTGTATCGAGAGCGTGGATGGCCGGGACGAACCCGGCCATCACGAGAATAAAATGGTTGCGGCTGGGGATCGGTATTCAACCACCCTCTCCCGAACAACTCCATGCTGCCGCGGGAACGGCGGGATGAACTTATTGGGCGGCGGCGCGCTGGGCGGCGAGTTCCGCATCCCACGGGCCGGGGAAGCGGCCGTTGCCCATCAGTTCGCGGGTGAAGACGTGCTCTTCATGCGGCCATTCAGAGCGCGGCATCTCGTAATAAACCTCGACGCCGTTGCCATCGGGATCGCGCAGATAGATGCCGAGCGAGATGCCGTGGTCGGCGATGTGATCGATCGGGATCTGCTTTTCTTTGATCTGCCGATACATTTCTTTCAGATCGTCGAGGCTGTCGAGGCGCCAGGCCATGTGATTGAGGCCGACCTGGCCTTTCTGCTGCAACGGCGCATCCGGCCCCAATTGCATCAGCGCCACCTCGTGCGACTGCTCGCGGTCGGCCGACAGGAAGGCGGCCCAGCCCGGCCGATATTCATAGGTATGCAGGCCCAGCAGGTCCTCGTACCATTTCTTCGAGCGCTCGGCGTCGCGCACGTAAAGATTGACATGTCCCAGGTATTTCGGCTTGACGCTCATCTTTGATCCTCCTTCACACGGTATCGTCGTCGCGTCCCAGGAAATCGAGGACGCGGTCCATCACTTCCTTCTTTGGATAGATCGTGGCGATGGCGCGCGCCCGCGTCAACGGGTCGCTGGCAAAGAAGCGCTCGTAGAGCACCTGGCGGCTGCCAAAGGCGCTGCCGGCGAGGTCCCAGGCGAGCCGGAACAGTTTGACCCGATCCTTCGCCGGCGTGTTGTCGGTGGCCAGATATTGCTCGATGTCGGCGGCGAGCGGGCCTTTGAAATCGGCTTCGCTCGGGGTCAGCAGAAAACTGCTCGACCCCAGCAATTGCAGGATCTCGATCATTCGCGGATACGCGGTCATGAACAGGTTGCGCGGACTTTCGACCATCAGCGGGTCGGGGCACATGACGCCCCACTCGTCGAGCTTGGCGTCGGCCTCGGCGGCGCGCATGCAGGCTCGGGTCAGCTGGGTGGTCAGCATCAGCTCGCCGATGCGTTCCTCGACATTCGGCAGGTGAGCGTTGCCGATGGCCTGGGTCATCAGCAATGCCACGCCCAGCACGAATTCGCATTTGGCGAGGTTCTTCGCCGCTCCCTGATGCGCCGAATGCGCCGAGGAATGGGTCGCGGTGGCGGTCGCGTTGAGCCGGTCGACATCACCCAACAGAAAGACCCGCTCCCACGGCACCATCACGTCGTCGAAGAAGACGATGCAATCCATCTCCTCGAAGCGCGAGGCGAGCGGGTGGTCGAAATGCGAGCGCCCGAGATCGAAGCTGTCGCGGCACAGGAATTTGAGTCCCGGCGCGCCGCAGGGGATCGCAAAGCTCAGCGCAAACGGGCTGTGGCCTTCGGTGTGGCGGGCCATGCGCGGCGAATAGACCCCGATCTCGTCGGCGAGCGGCCCCAGGGTCGCGAGAATCCGCGCGCCGCGCACGATGATCCCGGCATCGGTCTCGCGCACCACCTGCAGCGCTGTCCCCTCCTGCAGGTTGAACACGCCCGAGACGGTGCGGCTGCGCTGCAGATTGATCAGGGAATGAGTCAGGGTCAGGTCGTTTTCGCGGATGTATTCGTAATAGCGGCGCATGTTTTCGCCGAATTCGGGCCGGCCTTGCGCGAAAAAGGCCTCGGCGCCGGCCCAGGCGGCGTAGGTCACGTTCATGAAGTCGGGCGAGCGGCCCATCATGCCGCAGGTGGTGCGCGCCCAATTCAGCATCATCACGCGGCGCTTTTCGAGATCCTCGCGGCTGCGCGGAATGAGGAAGGACAGCCCGACCCGGTCGCCCGACGTCGGCGAGACATAGGTCATCTCGTCGCGCAATTTGGGGTCGAGCTGCATGTCGTAGAGCGATGCGATCGCCTGGGCGCCGCCCTTCAGCCCGGGATGGGTGGTGACGTCGCGCACCCGTTCGCCGCCGAGCCAGACCTCCCGCTCCTGCTCTCGGAGACCGGCGAGGTATTGTCTTCCGGTACGCGCTGGCATCGGCCACACTCCTTGTCGAATGAAGAAGATTACGACAGCGCTCGGCGAAAGGCCAGATCCCGCCAATTAGCTCAAGGCGCTCGCGGGTCGACAGAACGGCGGCGGCTGCGGCAGGATGCGCCGCCAATTCATCCTGGGAAGGAAACCCGAAATGCCCGAGACGCCGACCTTTGGCCGCTACGCCGAGATCCCCTATGACCAGATGACGCCGGAGCAGCAGGAAGGCTATCGCTCGCTGATCGAGAGCCGCGGCGCGCTCGGCGGGCCGAACAAGATCCTGGTGCACAACCCCAAGCTGGCGAAGGTGGCGGGGCCGTTCGGGGCGCATTTTCGCACCGGCTATTCGCTGAGCGAGCGCGAGCGCGAGATCGCGGTCGTGCACCATCAACAGCAAATGGCATTCGGCCTATCCGACCAACGCGCATGAGCGCGCCGCCAAGGCGGCCGGGCTGCCGGCCGACAAGGTCGAGGCGATGCTTTCGGGCCTGCCGACCTCGTTCTCCGACAAGCGCGAGCAGGTCGTCTACGAGATGGCCACCTGCCTCGCCAATTCGCGCTGGGTCGCCAAGGGGCTCTACGACCGCGCGGTCGAGGCGCTCGGCCATGTCGGCATCACCGACGTCATCTGCCTGATGGGCCATTACACCAGCGTGTCGATGATCCTTGCCTTCTACGACGTCCCCGCCGGCGCCGAAGGCATCAAGCGCTGAGGCCGAGCCGAGCGGAGGGCGAAGGCGGCCTACGCGCCGTCGGCGGCACGGTGCGCGGTCGACAGTGCCGCGCGGCTGTTGCAGGATGCGGCGCCAATTTCACCCTTGGGGAAGGAACCCGAAATGCCCGAGACGCCGACTTTTGGCCGCTATGCCGAGATCCCCTATGACCAGATGACGCCGGAGCAGCAGGAAGGCTACCGGACCCTGATCGAGACCCGCGGCCGGCTCCCCGGCCCGAACAAGATCTATGTGCACAACCCCAAGCTGGCGAAGGTAATGGGGCCGCTCGGCGCCTATTTTCGCACCGGCTATTCGCTGAGCGAGCGCGAGCGCGAGATCGCGGTCGTCATCATCAACAGCAAGTTTCATTCGGCCTACCCGACCAACGCGCATGAGCGCGCCGGCAAGGCGGCCGGGCTGCCGGCCGACAAGGTCGAGGCGCTGCTCTCGGGCCTGCCGACCTCGTTCTCCGACAAGCGCGAGCAGGTGGTCTACGAGATGGCGACTTGCCTCGTCGAATTCGCGCTGGGTCGCCAAGGGGCTTTTCGACCGCGCGGTCGAGGCGCTCGGCCACGAGGGCATCACCGACGTGATCACCTTGATGGGCTTCTACACCAGCGTGTCGATGACCCTCGCCTTCTACGACGTCCCCGCCGGCGCCGAAGGCATGGCGCGCTGAACAGACGGTCATTACGAGGAGCATAGTGACGAAGCAGTCTAACGTTCGGCATGAGATTGCTTCGCTTCGCTCGCAATGACAGGCAATAAAGGCGAAATATTGAGGAGCTAAATCGTCATGCTGATCGTTGACGCACAGGTTCACATCTGGTCGGCGGGGCCGCCGACCAATCAGGCTCACCGCCAGGTCAATTCGTACTCGGCGGAAGAATGCATTCGCGACATGGATGCGGCCGGCGTCAATGCCTGCCTGCTGCATCCGCCGGGGTGGGACCCGAATTCGGGCAAGATTTCCGAGGAGGCCGCGGCCAAATATCCGAACCGCTTCGCGATCCTCGGCAACTTCCCGATCGACAAGCCGGAGAGCCGGTCGCTGATCGACGGCTGGAAGAAGCCGGCCGGGAATGCTCGGACTGCGCTATGCCTTCACCCAGCCGCATCAGGCCAATTGGATGACCGACGGCACGATGGACTGGCTGTGGCCGGCGGCCGAAAAGGCCGGGATCCCGATCGCGCTGATGGCCTCGAACTATCTGCCGCAAGTGGGCCAGATCGCCGAGCGCCACCCCGGGCTCAAACTGCTGATCGACCATTACGCCCGGGTGCGCGACGGCAAGGACGACGCCGCGCACGGCAACCAGCCGGCGTTGCTGGCGCTCGCCAAGCATCCCAACGTCGCGGTCAAATGCACCGGCGCGCCGGGCAATTCGAGCCAGCCCTACCCCTATCGCAACATCCACAAATACACCCAGCAGATCGTCGAGACGCTTCGGTCCGCAGCGAGCCTTCTGGGGCACCGACATCACCCGCATGCCATGCTCGTGGAAGCAATGCGTGACGATGTTCACCGAGGAGATGCCGTGGCTGAAAGGGCCGCGACCTCGAACTGGTCATGGGCCGCGCGCTGTGCGACTGGGTCGGCTGGAAACTGCCGGGCTGATCGTCAACCCGCGCGCGCGGCTTGCGCCAGCGCCAGCATCGCCTGCCGGCACAGGGTCTCGGCGGGCAAGCCGGTTGTTTTCATGTTGATTTCGGCTTGCGCGATGCGGTCGAGTTCGGGTCGCAGCCGCGCCTCGCTCCACAGCCCGAGCTGGCGTTTGAAGCTGTCCTCGTACTTGTAGAAAATCGGCGGCCGGGCATTGCGCAGCGCCTCGCCGGCCGGCGTCCCGGCAGATACCAGCGCAGCGAGCGCGTGCAGCCGATGCAGATGGCGCAAGACCGCGCGAATGACCGATACCGGCGATTCCCCTTCCTGGAATACCCGGCCAAGAACGCGCTCGAGCCGGGCGGTGTCACCCTCGGCCGCGGCCATTACCGCGTCGTCGAGCTCGAGCGCCGCGCTGTCGCCGACCGAGAGCAGCGCGTCCTCGAGTTCGACCCGGCCGCCCTCGCCGGCATAGAGCGCCAGCTTGTCGAGCTCGGAGCGGGTCAGCAGCCGGTCGCCGCCGAGGTGCTCGACCAGGTATTGCGTAGCGTCGCGGCTCGCGGTGACGTGGTGCGCCGCCAAACTGTCGCGGATCACCGCGGCACGATCGCGCGGCGCGTCCGGGTAGCAGCCGATCGCCGCCGCGCGCGGCGAGCCCTCGAACGCCCGCCGCAGCGCCGACCCGGCCGATAGTTCGCCGGCCTCGGCCACGACCAGCGCCTCGCCCGGCAGGTCGCCGAGAAAACCGGCGAACAGCCGCGCCAGCCCGTCCGCGGCGCCGCGCACCCGCACCACGCGGCGACCGCCGGTGAGGCTCAGCTGTGCGGCCTCGTCGGCGAGGCGCGCCGGATCGGCGCTCAGCACACCCGCGTTCAGATCGGCAATGCGGAATGGGTCGCGCAAATCTGGACAGACGGTGCGGACAAGGGTGTCGGCGCGCTCGCGCACCAGACCCCTATCCGAGCCATAGAGGAGCACGGCGCGGATGGCCGGATCGGGGCGCTGCAGAAACGCGGCGAGGCGCGCCGGAGCGATCTTCACGGGGTGTCAGCTCGTCTTCGGCGCGTTTTGCGCAGCGCGGTGTTCCATGAACAGCGTAAGCCGCGTCACGATTTCCTGGTTCAGCTCAGCGACGCTTCGAACCCGGGCATCATCCTCGCCGACAACGGTCGAGTATTGGTTCGGATTGAGCGCAAACGAATTCTGCACGTGCGCCGAATTGCTCAGCAAGGTGCTGCCGTTGCGGTTGTCGACCAAGACAAAGGAGGCAGATACATCGATCCTGCCCAAGGTCGCCGTGCCCTGCGATTGAATGCCGAGGGCGCTCAGCGAGACGGTAAGCGTTGTGTGCAGCGCATAAAGGAACTTGGTCGGCTCGCCGGTCGGGTTGAGCGAATTGCGCAGCGCCATCTCGAGCCGCTGGCCGATCCGCTCGGAAATCGGCAATACCTGGATCGCCCGCAAATCCGCGCTCGCCGGGCCGCTCTGGGGATCGGCATAGAGTCGCTCCCAGCCACAGCCCGGCAATGGCAGCACGAGTACGAAGCCAAGGGCCAACAGCTCGCGGCGTCGAGCCATGTCAGGCGACGATGCTGACGACCCGGTTCGGCACGACGATGACCTTTCGCGGCGAGCGGCCGTCGAGCCAGCGCGCCACCTGCGGCAATCCAAGAGCGGCGCTCTCGACCGCGCCGCTTTCCGCATCGCGGGGAAATTCGAGCGTACCGCGCAGCTTGCCATTGACCTGGACGGCGATCGTCACCTGCTCTTCTCGGGCGAGGTCCGGATCGGCGACCGGCCAGGGCTGTTCCGCCGAGCAGACCCAGCGCCGCCGAGGGTCAGCCACATCTCCTCGGCCAGATGCGGCATCATCGGGCCCAACAACCGGGCCAAGATTTCGAGACCCTCGCGCAGCACCGCGGGCGCGCCCGGTTCGGACTGCAGGGTCCCCTCGGGCAACTCCTCGATCGCATTGGTCAATTCGCGGATGCGCGCGACGGCGCGGTTGAAGCGGAATTTGTCGAGATCGTCGGTCACTGCGGCGATCGTCTGATGGATTGTGCGGCGCAGGGCCATCACGGGCGGCGACAACCCGGCGCCCGCTTGGGTCCCCGGCGGAGGCAACGGCACCGGCGGTTCGCTCACCATCCGCCACAGCCGGTTGACATAGCGCCAGATGCCCTCGATCCCGGTTTCGGTCCATTCAAGATCGCGCTCGGGCGGGCTGTCCGAGAGCACATAGAGCCGCGCAGTATCTGCGCCGTAGGTTTCGACGATCGCGTCGAGGCCGACGACGTTTTTCTTCGATTTGCTCATTTTTTCGTGACGCCCGGCAGTCACCGGCCGCCCGGCAGCGTCGACGAAACCGCCTGAGCCATCGGTCTCGACCGCCTCCGGAAACAGCCACTCGCCGGTCTCGTCCTGATAGGTCTGGTGACAGACCATTCCTTGCGTGAACAACCCGGCGAACGGCTCGTCGAGATCAAGGTAGCCGCATTGCTTGAGCGCTCGGGTGAAGAACCGCGAGTAGAGGAGATGGAGCACGGCGTGTTCGACCCCGCCGATATACTGGTCGACCGGCATCCAGTAATCGACCGCCTGCCGCTCGAAGGCGACGGGCGCACGCGCCGAACAGAAGCGCAGGAAATACCATGACGAGTTCGACGAACGTATCGAGCGTATCCGTCTCACGCCGGGCAGGCCCATGGCAGCGCGGACACTCGACATATTGCCAGGTCGGATGATGGGCCAGCGGATTGCCCGGCACCGCGAAGCTGACATCCTCCGGCAGGGTGACCGGCAGATCGCTCTCCGGCACCGGCACGATGCCGCAATCCGGGCAATGGACGACCGGGATCGGGCAACCCCAATAGCGCTGTCTTGATACGCCCCAATCGCGCAGGCGATAGGCGATCGTGCGTTCGCCGCGCCCCAGCGTTTCGAGCCGCTCGCCGGCGACGCGCTTGGCCTCGGCCACCGGCAATCCGTCGAGGAAATCCGAATTGAATAAGGTGCCGTCCTCGACATAGGCCTCTTCGCCGATCGCGAAACGCGTCGGGTCCGCGCCCGGCGGCAAGACCACCGGGATGACAGGCAGCCCGTATTTGCGGGCGAATTCGAGGTCGCGCTGGTCGTGCGCCGGGCAGCCGAAGATCGCGCCGGTGCCGTATTCCATCAGCACGAAATTGGCGACCCAAACCGGGACCCGCCGACTCCGGGTCGAACGGATGCACCGCTTCGAGGACGGTCGCATAGCCGCGCTTCTCGGCGGTCTCGATCACCGCCTCGCTCGTCCCCATGCGATTGCACTCGGCGATAAAGGCGGCGAGCTCGGCGTCGTCTTCGGCCAGCCGCTGGGCCAGCGGATGGTTCGGCGACAGCGCGACAAACGACGCGCCGAACAGCGTGTCCTGCCGCGTCGTGAACACCTCGATGCGCTCGTCCCGTCCGGCGATATCGAAATAGACGCGGGCGCCTTCCGAGCGGCCGATCCAGTTCTCCTGCATCAGCCGGACGCGCTCGGGCCAGCGCTCCAACCCGTGGATCGCTTCGAGCAACTCCTCGGTGAAAGCCGTAATGCGCAGGTTCCATTGCGCCAACAGACGCTTCTCGACGATCGCATTGGAGCGCCAGCCGCGCCCGTCGACGACCTGCTCGTTGGCAAGAACGGTGTTTTCGACCGGGTCCCAATTGACCCAGGATTCCTTGCGATAGGCGAGCCCGGCCGCGAGGAAGTCGAGAAACATCTTCTGCTCGTGCCGGTAATATTCCGGGTGGCAGGCGGCGATCTCGCGCGACCAGTCGTAGGCGAACCCCATGCGTTCGAGCTGCGTCCGCATCGTCGCGATATTCTCGCGGGTCCACACTGCCGGGTGGATCCCCTCGGCGATGGCGGCATTCTCAGCCGGGAGCCCGAAGGCGTCCCAGCCCATCGGGTGCAGCACGTTGTATCCTCGCGCGCGCCGATAGCGGGTGACGAGGTCACCCATCGTGTAGTTGCGGAGGTGGCCGACATGCAGCTTACCAGAAGGGTAAGGGAACATTTCGAGCACATAGTATTTCGGCCGGCCCGGCTCGGCGGTGACTTCGAACAGCCGGCGCTCGCGCCAGACCTGCTGCCATTTCGTTTCGGTTTCTCGGAAATTATATCGCGACATCGGGGTTATGTTTTGTTCGAGGGTAGGGTCGGCGCAAAATCCAAACACCCGGATCCAGCGATCCCAGGCGTCAGGCTTCAGCCCTTGGCAGAGATAGTGCGCACGCGACCGCCAAGCCGGAGAAATCTGCGCCCGCCACGCGCGGGTTTCAACCCGACTTCCACTCCTTGAGCCAGGCTCGTTTGAGCTGACCGGCCCGCAGCAGGATCGCGGTTTCGAGATCGTCCTCGACCTTTCGGGCGATCGTCGTGGGCTCCCATTGGCCGGTTGCCGAGCGCACCTGCCGATCCACCGTCACCGCGAGCGAATCGGATCTGAGCTCCCGCGAGAGCACGAACACGTTGATCTTGTAGCGCTCGTCGGGCTTGCCCTGGGGCGAATACCAGTCACTGACGAGCAGACCGGTCAGCGGGTCCTCCGAGCTGAACTTGACAAAGTTTAAGGTGTCGTGCGCCGCTTGCCACAAAATCGGGCTGACCGTACTCCCGGTTTGCGGTCCCGGTTCGTGCTCCGACGGCTTCTTGGCAAGACCCAGCACTGTCCAGATCGTCGACTCGGTGTCCATCTCGCCCGGCGGGTCCTTGGCGACGGGCTGGGCATTGGCCGCGCTGGGCGCCCCGCTGGCCGCGCCCGCCGGTGTGACCGGCGGACTCGAACCGCACCCGACCAAAGCCAACGAAAGACTTGCGGCGAGCGCCGCGGACAGGCGGTAATGAGCAACCAACATCCGGCGATCCCCGGCGAAACAGCCCTGCTCGCAGCCGGAGCGAGCAACGCAGACTTGTGCCAGGAATGGAGCTGATATGGAAGGGGTCATCGCAGCCAATTTGGCAGCCGTGCGCAGCAGGATTGCGGCGGCGGCGCGGGCGGCCGAACGGCCGGACCGACGACGTGACGCTGGTCGCCGTCAGCAAAACTCACCCGGCCGAGGCGGTGCGCGAGGCGCTCGCTGCCGGGCATCGGGTTTTTGGCGAGAATCGGGTGCAGGAGGCGCAGGCGAAATATCCGGCGCTGCGGGCGGCGTTTCCCGACCTGGCCCTTCATTTGATCGGGCCGTTGCAGACCAACAAGGTCAGGGACGCGGTGGCGCTGTTCGACGTGATCGAGAGCGTCGACCGGCCGCGCCTCGCCGAGGCGCTGGCCCGGGAAATGGAGCACAGCGATCGGCGCCCGCCCTGCCTGATCGAGGTCAACACCGGCGAGGAGGCGCAGAAATCGGGCGTCATGCCGGCCGCCGCCGACGACTTTATCGTCGAGTGCCGCGACCGGCTCGGCCTGCCGATTGTCGGGCTTGATGTGCGTCCCGCCGCTCGATGAGGAGCCGTCGCCGCATTTTGCGCTGTTGCGCGAGATCGCCCGGCGCACCGGCCTTCAGCTCCTCAGCATGGGGATGAGCGCCGATTTCGAAACCGCGATCCGCTTTGGCGCCACCCATGTCCGGGTTGGCACCGCGATCTTCGGCGCCCGCGGCACCATCGGCATATAGGGAGCGGCCGATGCGCGTATTTTCGACAGTGCCGCAGGAGGATCTGCGCAAGGTCGCCGCGGCCGCCCGGGCGGTCGAGGCGGAAGGTTATGACGGCGTCGTCGCGATGGAGAACAAGCACGACCCGTTTCTGGCCCTGGCGATCGCCGGGACCGCGACCGAGCGTATCGAATTGCACACCGGCGTGGCGATCGCCTTTGCCCGCACGCCGATGGCGGTCGCCAATGTCGGATGGGACCTCGCCGGGCTCGACCGGCGGGCGCTTCGTGATCGGTTTGGGCTCGCAGGTCAGAGCGCACAACGAGCGCCGGTTTTCGGTACCGTGGACGCCGCCGGCGCCGCGCATGCGCGAGTACGTGCAGACCCTGCGCGCGATCTGGCATTGCTGGAAAACCGGCGAGAAGCCGGCTTTCGAAGGCGAACACTATCGGTTCACCTTGATGACCCCGAACTTTGCGCCCGAGCCGATCGACGCGCCCCCGCCGGCGGTGATGATCGCCGCGGTCGGTCCGGCGATGCTCAAGGTCGCGGCCGAGGAATGCGACGGCGTCAAACTGCACGGCTTTTGCACCCGGAAATATCTGACCGACCAGATCATGCCGCGGATCGACGCCGGTCTCGCCAAAGTCGGGCGCACCCGCTCTCAGTATGAAATCTCCGGCGGCGGGTTTCTCGCCACCGGGCCGGATGACGAGACCGTCGCCCGCCGCTTCGAATGGGTGCGCCAGCGGGTCGCGTTCTACGGCTCGACGCCGGCCTATTATCCGGTGCTGGCGGTGCACGGGCTCGAAGACCTCGGCCACAAGCTCAACGCATTGGTTCGGCAGGGAAAGTGGAGCGAGATGGCAAAGGAAGTACCGGACGACGTCGCCCATCTCTTCGCCGCCGTTGGCCGCCACGACCAGATCGTCCGGGCGATCGGCGAACGCTTTGGCGGTCTTGTCGATGCCCTGACCCTGCGCGCGGACGGCGCCGGCGAGATGCCGCCCGACCTCGTCCAGGACATCCGCCGCCTGCCGCACGGCTTCCGCGGGTTCGCGCCGCAGGATTGACGCCGCGCGTCGGCGGCGCGGCCCCGCCGCATAAAAATTACATCGGCAGCAAAAAATCACTTGACAACGATGATCATGTTTTGTTCTATCAGAACAAGTCATGAACTAACGCGGAGACTCTCGATGAGACGATGGACGCTTGCAGCCGCCGCTTCCGCCCTTCTCGCGGCAGCGCTGTGGCACCTGCCCGCGATTGCCCAACGCGTCGCCGCACCCGCAGCTACTCCTGCAGCCGCAACGAACCCGGCCGCGACGCCCGCGGCGACTCCGCCTGCTGCCCAGTCCGCAGCGCCGCAGCTGATCACCTTCGACGAGTATCGAGATTTCCGCATGCAGAATATCGGGCAACGCCAGGTCAGGCTCGCAGAGCAGCTGGCGGCTCCCAATCTCTCCGCGGCGGAAAAGGCGAGTCTCGAACAGCGCAAGGCCTATTACGATCGGTTGGCGGCGATGCCGGCCGGGGAACGCGATGCGATCTTTCGCGCCCGCTTTGACCAGATCGACACGAACCACGACGGCACGATCGATGCCCAGGAACGGGCGGCGTGGCGCGAGAAGCAGCGCGAGCACTATCGCCAGGTGGCAGCCGACCGCGCTCAATCACCGACCGCCCAACACTAGCCCTCCATAAACAACAGCGGGGCGGCCGGAGCGAGGCGGCCGCCTTGCCGTTCGCGCCGTTCAACGCCGCGCGGAACGCGGCTCCGCCGATAGCTGCCGCCATCACGGACACCCGCCGGAGAACGTTCGCCGGCGGCGCCGCGCATCTCCTTCGCCGTTCAGGGCTGCTCCGGCGACGGCTGCCGGTAAGTCTGGCCGGGTTCGGCGTCGCCGTGCTAGGGTTGGCGCGGAAGGAAACTGCTGTCAATGTTCCAATAAAGGAGAAAACCATGGCGCAATCGCGACCCTCGGCAGCCCGCGACCAAGTCCGCCACGTCGTGCCAAAGCTGATCGATCTCAGTGAAAAAGTGCTGTTCGGCGATGTATGGGAACGCCCGCAGCTGTCCAAGCGGGACCGTAGCCTGATCACCTGCGCCACCTTGATCGCGCTCGGCCGCGAAAAACAGCTCGTCGGTCATCTGCAGCGCGCGCTCGATAATGGCGTGACCAAGGATGAGATCGGCGAGATCATCACTCATCTCGCGTTTTACGCGGGCTGGCCGGCGGCGATGACCGCGGCGCTGGTGGCCAAGGACGTCCTGTAGCACCACAAACTCCAAGACGCGCGGGAGGGCGAGATGAAGATCGGATTTATCGGTTTGGGCATGATGGGTTCGGGCATGGCGGCCAATCTGCAAAAGGCCGGGCACGAGCTGGTCGTTCACGACCTGCGCCGCGCCGCGGCCGAGCCCTATCTCGCCGCCGGCGCCGTCTGGGCCGACACGCCGCGCGCCGTCGCCGAGGCCTCGGAAATCGTCTTCACCTCGCTCCCCGGCCCGCCCGAAGTCGAAGCGGTAGCGCTCGGCGAAAACGGCATCCTCAGCGGCATGAGCCGCGGCAAGGCCTATTTCGACCTGTCGACCAACTCGCCGACCGTCGTGCGCAAGATCAACGCCGCCTTTGCCGAGCGCGACGTTTACATGCTCAACTCGCCGGTCAGCGGCGGGCCGCGCGGGCGCGCGCACCGGCAAGCTCGCGCTGTGGGTCGGCGGCGACGAGCAGATCTTCAACCGCCACAAGGGCGTGCTCGACGCGATGGGCGACAAGGCGCGCTATGTCGGCCCGATCGGCGCCGGTTCGGTCGCCAAGCTGGTGCATAACGGCGCCGGCTATTGCATCCAGACCGCACTCGCCGAAATGTTCACGGTCGGGGTCAAGGCCGGGGTCGAGCCGCTCGCGTTATGGGAGGCGGTGCGCGACGGTGCGACCGGCCGGCGGCGCACCTTCGACGGGCTGATCGACCAGTTCCTGCCCGGAACCTACGACCCCGCCGCCTTTGCGCTGCGCCTGGCGCACAAGGATGTGACGCTCGCCACCCAACTCGGCCGCGATTTCAACGTGCCGATGCGGGTCGCCAATCTGGCGCTCGGCCGAGCTGTCCGAGGCGCTGAACCGCGGCTGGGGCCAGCGCGACTCGCGCTCGCCGATGTTGCTGCAGGAGGAGCGCGCCGGGGTCGAGATCCGCGTCGACCCCAAGCGCCTCGCCGAAGCGCTCGACCGCGATCCGCCATAAAGACGATCCCAAGAACAGCCTAGCCCGCGAACCCTTGCGCTCACGGCGCACCCGCACCGCGGGCGCGCGCGCGGGTGTCAGCGGCCGATGAATTTCGGGCGCGCGCTTCTCGCGGAAGGCGGCGACGCCTTCGGCGTTGTCCGCGGTCATGTGCAGCTGCGGCTGCACCAGGCTCTCGATATCGAGATATTCGTCGAGGCTGGGGCCGACCGCGGCGTGAAACAGCTTTTTCGCCAGGCCGAGCGCAAAGGTCGGCGCCTCGGCGAGGTCGGCCGCAAGCGCCTCGGTCTTGTCCATCAGCTGGTCGTCGTCGACGACATGGTTGACGAGCCCCAGCGCCAGCGCCTCCTCGGCCTCGACAAAGCGGGCTGAAAACACCAGCTCCTTGGCCTTCGCCATACCCAGCCGGCGGGTCAAAAACCAGATGGCGCCGCCGTCGGGCGCCAAGCCGATGCGCCGGAAAATCTGCGAAAACCGCGCGGTCTTCGACGCCACCACCAGATCGCAGGCGAGCGCGATGCTCCAGCCGATGCCAACCGCCGGACCGCGCACTGCGGCGATCACCGGCTTTTCGATCGCGTGCAACGCGCGGATGAAGGTGTGGCCGCCCTGCTGCAGCCGTTGCCGCCCGCCGCGCAGATCATGATGCTGCCCGGCCATGCGGTCGACATCGGCGCCCGAGCAGAACCCCCTGCCCGCGCCGGTCACGATCACCACCCGAACCGCGTCGTCGTAGCGCAATCGGGCAAAGTACTCGCACAGGCTCTCGCGCATCTCGACGCTGAGCGCATTCAGCTTTTCCGGGCGGTTCAGCACGACTTTGGCGACCGCACCCTCGACGGTCAGATCAACCGACATTCGCCGACCCCCAATCAAATTCCACGCGAATTATACCGTCTCGACCCGGCGCTCCAACCCCGGCGGCGGCCGAGGTCTCACTCATTCCCGTTCCTCGGCCGTCTCGCCCGCGGGGCTCTTTGACCACTCGCGGTCGCCGCGTTCGCTCCTTGGGCGCCGCGGTTCGGGTTGCTTTCACCCGCGCCAGCCGGCGCGCGCCCATCTCCGCTTCGACCGCCGGCAGCAAGGCGGTCGGCATCGGTCCGCTGGGCCGGCGTCCCGGATTGCTGGAGCCGTTTGGCGTTCGTCCGAAGATTGGTGAGCGCGTCATCAGACATCTCCGGCAGCTTGGTGATCAGATCCATGATGGCTTTCCTGGGCGCCCGGACCGGGTGCCCGCGAGAAGACGGCGCCCTTTAAGCCAGGCGAGGGGCAAATTTCGCCTCGAAAAGGCCGACCCCCGCGCCGTTCGGACCAGATCAAGCCGCCCAACCGACATCGACCTCAGGATATTAAATCCAATATAGTGACTGTGCGCCGCAGCGACCAGGAGGAAGCAAGCAATGACCGCGATCAGCCAGCCCGACGACGGCCGCGCCGATAGCCGCAGGCCGAAGCTCGTCGGCATCAACCACATCGCCCTCGAGGTCGGCGATATCGACCAAGCCCTTGCCTTTTACGGCAAGATCTTCGACTTCACCCTGCGCGCGAAAAGGCCGGGGAACGCCTTCATCGAGCTCGGCGATCAATTCATCAACCTGATGCAAAGCGGCGCCGAGCATCACGACTGGCGGCGCCATTTCGGCCTCGTCGTCGACGATCGCTCGCGGGTGCGCGCGCTCGTCGAGGCGGCGGGCGGCGAATTGCTGCCGGGACCTTTCCTCGACTTCCTCGATCCCTGGGGCAATCGGGTCGAAATCGTCGAATACCGCGACATACAATTCACCAAGGCGCCTCACATCATGAATGCGATGGGGCTCGACGCCGGCAAGAGCGAAAAGGCTCTGCGCGAACTTGCCGACAAGGGCATGGCGCCCTAGGGGCATGGGCCCCTAAGTGCAGGGCGGCCACGCCGCGCCGCCAAATCTTTCCGAGGAATCATGCAGATCGCCAAGATCGCGGCCGCAGCGCTGATCTCGGCGGCAATCGCTCGGGCCGGCGGCTGAAAGCTTTGCACCATCAGGCATTCCCGGCATAGCATCTCAGGGTTTTCGACCAGCGGAGGAAACGACCATGGCAAAGGGTCAATTGATCGCGGCATTCGACTTTTCGAACGTCGCCGAGGACGAGTTCAACGACTGGTACGACCTCGAACACATCCCGGAACGGCAGCGCGTGCCGGGTTTCCTGACCCTCCAGCGCTGGATCGGCGCGGACAACGCCAGGCAGTCGGTCGCCACCTACGATCTCGACAGCCTCGCCGTGCTGCAGAGCCCGGCCTACCGCGCGATCGGCGGCGAGAATTTGTCGGTCTGGTCAAAGCGGGTCACGGCAAAATGCCAGCGGCTGTTGCGCTTCGAAGGCGAGCAGATCCTGCCCGGTGACGCGGTCGCGCCGCAGAATGCGGGCGGTCTCCTGTTGGTCGGGATGACCCCGGCTCCGCAATATGAGACCGAGTTCAACGCCTGGTACGACACCGAGCACGTCCCGGCGTTGTCACGCGTCCCGGGTGTGCTGAGCGCGCGGCGCTTTCGCGCGGCCGGAAACCCCAAATATGTCGCGCTCTACCATCTGACTTCGCCCGATGTGGTCAGCGGCCCCGACTGGAAGCGCGCCAGCGAGTCGACGCCGATGCCCGAGCATGTGCGGCCGCACATTACCGACCGCCTGCGTCTCGTCTGCCGGAGCTATCGCCGCGCCTCCTGAGCAAGGAGCCTCGTCAGCCTGGTTCGGGAAGAGTGAACCGGTCGGCGAACAACCGATTGACCATCACGTCGCCGATAAGCGGCGCGTCCAGCAGCCGGGTCATGATGTTCCGGACAAACAGCCCCAAACGCGTTTTGGGCGCGAACTGGCGGGCGAACCTGGCGGCCTCGTGCTGTTTGCGCTCTATGAACGGCTTGAAGCGGTCCTGATAGGCGGGGTAGGCGATCCGAAAATCCCCACCCGCCCGCTTTAGTTCGCCGGCGAGGAGATAGGCACTCGCCATGGCGAAGGCCGCCCCTTGGCCGGCCAGCAACGACGGAGAGAAAGCGGCGTCACCGATCAGAGCGAGCCGACCGCGGTGCCAACGGTCCATGCGGATCTGGCTCACCGCGTCGAAATAGAGCTCCTCGGTCTGATCGAGCGCCTGCAGGATCGCTGGGCATTCCCAGCCGGCATGATCGAAGATTTGGTGGAGAGCCCGCTTCTGCGCCGCAGTGTCGTGGCGGCCGACCGCAGGCCAGTCCGTTGCCGCAAAAATCAAAAAAACACCGTGCGTCCGTCGCGCAGCGCGAAGCGAGCGACCTGCTTTCCGGGCTCGCAATAGGCGACATAAGCGCCCTCATCACGGTGCGGGTAGCCATTCGCCACGAACGAAGCAGCGCCATAACCGAGATAGGCTTCAAAGCTCGACTCCGGCCCGAATCCCAACCTGCGCACGGCCGAATGGAGGCCGTCGGCGCCGATGACAAGGTCGAAATGGCGAGATGACGCGTGGGCGAAGTCTACGGTAATGCCGTTCCCGTCTTCGTTGAGCGCACAGACCTCGTCGCCGAAAAGGGTTTCGACCCGCCCCTCGACGGCGCCGGAAATCTGCTGCGCGAGATCGCCGCGAAGAATGCTCAAGAAACGATCGTTCAGCGCACGACCAAAGCTCTGCGTGCCAAAGCCCGCAATTCGCCTCGCTGAGGCATCGACGATCCGGACCTCGCGCAGTTTGTAGCCGGCGCGCAGCAACGGCGGAATGAGGTGCATTCGTTCCGCGACCTCGTAACCCACTCCCCAGAAATCGATAACAAAGCCGTCCGTACGGAGGATGGGCGCACGCTCGATCAGCACGGGGGTGAAGCCATAGATCGAAAGCCAGTAGGCCAGGGTCGGGCCGGCGATCCCCGCACCGGAGATCAGAACGGTCTTGTCTATCGCGAAATCCTCCTCGGTGCGGCTTCTTTCCTAATCCGGTGCGGTCGATATAGTTCCAGCTGGGATCAGGAGCAGCAGGATGCGGTACGAACTCTACTACTGGTCGTCGATCCAGGGACGCGGGGAATTTGTCCGGCTGGCGCTGGAAGAGGCCGGCGCCGACTATGTCGATGTCGCGCGGCAGCCGGGCGGCGAAGCCGAGATGATGCGCCTGCTGGACGGCGAAGAGATCGCCCGTCCGTCCTTTGCTCCACCCTTTCTGAAGGCGGGGGCGTTGCTGATCGGGCAAACCGCCAACATCCTGTTCTATCTCGGGCGGTCAGCTTGGCTTGGCGCCTGCGGCCGAGGCCGGCCGGCTGTGGGCGCATCAGCTGCAATTGACGATCGCCGATTTCGTCGACGAGGCGCACGACACTCACCACCCGATCGCCGGCAGCCTCTATTACGAGGATCAGCGCAAGGAGGCCCTGGCTCGCGCCGCCGATTTTCGGCGAACGCGGATGCCGAAATATTTCGGCTATTTCGAACGGATCCTGTCCCGCAACAACGCGCGCGGCGGGCATCTTGTCGGAGCGCGGCTGAGCTATCCCGATCTATCGCTGTTCCAGATCGTGGCGGGGCTGCGCTACGCCTTCCCCAAGGCGATGGCCGGGCTCGAACCAAAATATCCGCGGGTCGTCGCGTCGCACGACCGGATCGCCGCCCGCCCGCGCATCGCCGCCTATCTCGCCTCGGACCGCCGCATCCCGTTCAACCAGCACGGCATCTTCCGCCACTACCCCGAACTCGACGGCGACTCTTAACTTCGCCGCCGTTCCTGCCGCGCCATCAGCCAGAAGGCCAGCGCCACCAGCACGAAGACCACGGCCAGAAACAAACTGGCGAGCGCGTTGACCTCGGGGCTGACGCCGAGGCGGACGCTTGAAAACACCGCCATCGGCAGGGTCGTTGCCGACGGGCCGGTGACAAAGCTGGCGACGACGAGGTCGTCGAGCGACAAAGTGAAGGCGAGCAGCCACCCCGACACCAGCGCCGGGCTGATCCCCGGCAGGGTGATCCGCGCCAGCACCGTCCACGGCCGCGCGCCGAGATCGAGTGCGGCCTCTTCCAAGGTGCGGTCGAACGCCGCGAGCCGGGCGCGCACCAGCACCGCGACAAACGAGGCGCCGAACGTCGCATGCGCGATCGTGATCGTCATGACGCCACGGCCGTGCGGCCAGCCGATCCATTGCTCGCAGGCGACAAACAGCAGCAATAGCGACAGGCCGAGGATCACCTCCGGCACGACCAGCGGCGCCAGCAGCGCGAAACCGAACAAGGCTCGGCCGGGAAACCGGGAAAATCGCGCCATCGCAAAGCCAGCGAGGGCGCCGAGAATTAGCGCCAGGGTCGCCGCCATCGTCGCGACTTCGAGGCTTGTCGCCGCTGCGGCGCGAAACCCCTCGTCGGCCGCCAGCGCGCCGTACCAGTGGACCGAGAACCCGGCCCACACGGCGACGAGCCGCGACTGGTTGAACGAATACAGCACTAACAGAACAATCGGCGCGTAGAGAAAGGCAAACCCAAACAGCAGCGTGCCGGCGCGGAACGCGGTAGTTTCTGGACGGGTCACGCCGCCTGCTCCCGGTCGAGGAAGCGCTGGGCGCACAGGATCGGGACAGCCAAGGCCACGACCAAGACCACCGTGACCGCGGCGGCCACCGGCCAGTCATGGTTCTCAAAAAACTCGTCCCACAGCACTTTGCCGATCATCAGGGTATTGGGGCCGCCGAGCAGGTCGGGGATCACGAATTCGCCGATCGCCGGCACCAACACCAACAGGCAGCCCGCGGCGATCCCCGGCATCGACAATGGCAGGGTCACACCCAGAAACGCGCGCCAGGGCCGTGCGCCGAGATCGGCCGCCGCCTCGGTCAGGCTTTCGTCGAGCGCCGACAGGCTGCCGTAGATCGGCAGGATCATGAACGGCAGGTAGGAATAGACGAGGCCGAGCTCGACCGAAAAGCCGTTGTTGAGCAATGGCAATGGCGCTTTGATCAGCCCGGCCGTCAGCAGCAGCCGATTCAGCAGACCGTTGGGCTCCAGGATCGCGATCCAGGCATAAACCCGGATCAGAAAGCTGGTCCAGAACGGCAGCACAACCAGGAACAGCAATAGCTGGCGCCAAGCCGTCGGGGCGCGCGCGATCGCATGCGCGATCGGATAGCCGAGGACCAGGCACAAGCCTGTCGCCAGCGCGGCATAACCAAGTGAGCCCAGATAGGCGCGCAGATAGAGATCGTCGCCGGCAAGCAGCGCGAAATTCGACAAGGTTGCGTGCCATCGCAGATCCCCGCCATGGCTGGTGATCAGCGGGGTATAGGGCGGTATCCCGATCGCGCTATGGGCCAGGCTGATCTTCAGCACGATCAACATCGGCAGCAGAAAGAACAGCGCGAACCAAACAAACGGCGCCCCGATCAGCACCAGCCGCCCGAACCGCCCGATCCCGATCATCGGGCGATCGCGACGGCGTCTTCGGGCCTCCAACTCGCCCATACCACCGTGCCGCGGCCCACCCCGCCGGCGGCTGCGCTCGCCACCTGCGCTTTCAGCAGCCTTCCAGGCTCTGCGGAGAGATAGACAAGCGAGACCGGCCCCTGGTAGTCGATCGAGGCGACCGTCGCTCTGACCGCGAAACCCGCCGGCCGCGCGCGCGACAGAACCAGCTTTTCCGGGCGCAAAACCAGCACGAGGTCTGCCCCCGCTGCCGCATCGCCACCGCGTGGCAGCGGGATCGGCTGGTCGAAACCCGCGACGTTGAGGGACGGGCCGTGGGGCCCGGCGATCAACTCGCCCTCGAACAGATTCACCTCGCCGACGAAACCGGCGACAAACCGCGAATTCGGCCGCTCGTAGATCTCGGCCGGCGTGCCGATCTGGATGACACGCCCTTCATTCATCACGGCGATGCGCGAGGCCATGCCGAGCGCCTCCTCCTGGTCGTGGGTGACAACCAGGAACGTGATTCCGACCCGTTCCTGGATGCCGATCAGCTCGCGCCGGGTTTCGTCGCGCAATTTGCGGTCGAGCGCGGCCAGAGGCTCGTCGAGCAGCAGCAGCTTGGGCATCTTGGCGAGCGCCCGCGCCAACGCCACGCGCTGGCGCTGGCCGCCGGAAAGCTGGTATGGCCGCCGCTGCGCGTAATCCGACATCTGGACCAAGGCCAACATCTCATCGACGCGCGCGTTGCGGCGGCGACGGTCCATCCGCTCCTGGCGCAGGCCAAACGCAATGTTGGCGGCGACGTCCATATGCGGGAACAGCGCATAGGACTGAAACATCATGTTGACCGGCCGCGCATAGGGCGGCAGCGCGGTGACATCGACCCCGTCGATGACGATCCGGCCGCTGTCGGGCGTTTCCAGACCGGCGACTGATCCGCAGCAAGGTCGTCTTGCCGCAACCCGACGGCCCGAGCAGCGCAAACAGCGCGCCGCGCTCGATCGTCAGCGAGACGTCGTCAACCGCTGCGACGGCCCCGAAACGCTTGCACGCGCGCGCGACTTCGAGCAGCGGCATGCCGCGATCATTCGCCCGATTTGAGCCGCGTCCAGGCGCGGGTGCGCGCCCGCTCATATTCCGCCGGCGCCGGCAGATCGACAAAAAACCGGCGGCGGACAGATGCGGGCGGGTAGACCGCGGGATCGTCGCGGATCGCGGGCTTGACCAGCAAGGTGCCCGGCAAATTCGGGTTCGGGTACGAGACCGCGTCGCTGATGTCGGCGATTACTTGGGGGCGCAGCAGGTAATCGATAAAGCGCAGCGCGTTCTGCGGATGCGGCGCATCGGCCGGGATCCCCAGCATGTCGACCGACATCTGCGCGCCTTCCTTCGGGATCTCGAACGCGATCGCCTCCCCATTCTTGGCCTCGCGTGCACGGTTGCGGGCGATCAGGACATCGCCCGAATAACCGAGCGACAGGCACAGATCGCCGTTGGCGAGATCGTTGATGTACTCCGAGGAATGGAACTTGCGGATGTAGGGGCGGATCTTTTCGAGGGCGGCGAATGCTTTATCGAGGTCGCCCAGATCGCGGCTCTTGGGGTCGAGCCCGAGATAGGCGAGCGTCGCCGGAAACACCTCTTGCGGGGTGTCGAGCAGAGAGATCCCGCAACCGGCGAGCTTCTTTGCGTTCGCCGGGTCGAACAGCAACGCCCAACTATCCAATGGCGCGGCGTCGCCGAGCGCTGCATGGACCATCGTTTTGTTATAGCCTAGCCCGGTGACGCTCCACAGATAGGGCACGCCATGCGCGTTGCCCGGATCGGCGGCGGCGACCAGTTTGAGGATGCTCGGGTCGAGGTTTTTCCAGTTGGGCAGCGCTGCCTTGTCGAGCGTCTTGTAGACCCCGGCGGCGATCTGCCGGGCCATGAACGGGCTGGCCGAAGGAACCACTATGTCATAGCCGGATCCGCCGGCGAGCAGTTTTGCTTCGAGCACCTCGTTCCCGTCGTAAACGTCATAGGTGACCTTGATCCCGGTTTCTGCTTCGAATTTCGCGATCGTGTCGGGCGCGATGTAATCCGACCAGTTGTAGACGTTGAGCCGCGGCTCTTCGGCGGCGGCGAAGCGCGGAACTCCGCCGACCGCCGCCATCGCGAGGATCAGAATCGAGCCTGCGATCATGGCAATTCTCATTCGCGCGCCATATCACGGTCGCGCCGTCCATTGTCAATGGCCGCGGAAAGCGAGGTGCCCGGCCGGGCGATCGAATGCTAGACTCAGCCTTTTGCGGAATCGAGAGGTCAGCGACGATGACGGTGTTTCATCTGGTGCGGCACGGCGAGCACGTCCTGGCCGGTCGGGTGCTTGCTGGGCGCACGCCCGGGGTCGGACTGTCCGCGCGGGGCCGCGGCGAAATCGCCGCGGTCGCCGAGCGTTTTGCCGGCGACGCCATCACGGCGCTCTATTCGAGCCCGCTGCAGCGCACCAAGGAAACGGCCGAGATCCTGTCCGCCCGGCTCGCTCTGCCGGTCTGCTATCGCGAAGACGTGATGGAGCTGGATTTCGGCGAGTGGACCGGGCTGACCTTCGACCAGGTCCGCGCGGACGAGCGCTGGGAATTGTGGCGAGCCTGCCGCAGCATTGCTGCCGTGCCCGGAGGCGAAAGCATGCGCCAAGTCCAGGACCGGGCCGTCGGCGCCTTGCTCGATCTGCACCGCACCCACCGCGACGCAACCGTGGTCATCGTCAGCCACGGCGACGTGATCCGCGCGGCGGTGCTGTTTGCGCTCGGGATGCCGATCGATTCCTATTCCCGGATCGAAATCGGCCTTGCTTCAGTCAGCACGATCCGCATCGACGATACCGGGATCCGTGTGTCGGTGCTCAACGAGCGACCTCGGCTTGCGGCGCTAGTTACTGCCTAGGGAGAATTCCGAGCCGATTTATTATCAGCCCCGCGAAGGGCTGTCCGGAACCTGCCTCCCGCTGCAATAAGGGCTATCTCGAGTATTCTTGTTCAGACATTCGTTTCATAGCAGACACCCCGGAAGGATCAAAAACCGACACCGCGTGGATTTCACCATAAACCCTATAAAAATAAGGCAAACGTCTAGCGCCGAGTGCATCTGCCGCTCGACCAAGTTGCACCTGGGCGGCATTTTCTTCATCCGGCCAAGTAATAATAATCTCATTTGTGCCATCTAGCACGTAATCGCCATCGATAATCGTCTCGAGCGTTTGCCAGGTATGATCGGCAGACGCTCGCGCCACACGATAACCATTCACCTCTATTTCGACCGCCCCATCTGTTAGAGATGAAGCCGGAACGCGGTATGTGAACCTGAGACCGACAGGCTGACCCTTCTCGCCGATAAACACGAACTTTGAAGTTTCCCAAAATGCTGATGCGTAAATGTTATGCGAGCCGCGATTATTCGGTAACGACCGGCTCGTCCAAGCGCGTTCCGAGGGACCGGGGATCGCCGAACTATAGTACCATTCGGTCAATTCCTTAGGTCCGGTTTTCGGCGAATGTTCCTTAACCCGAAGATCTGAGACCTCTTTCTCGATATCCAACCCGACCGCCCCAACCGATTTGACGACCGCTTCGCTAAGAATTAGGTCGAGACGTTGCCCTCCACCGCGAAGTAGGTATCGCAAGGTGCCCAATTCGTCGAGTTCGAACAGTTCGATTGTGGACTTACACGCCATGATCGGGACGCGGCGCGTTTGATAATCGACCACGCGGCGCATTATTTCCGCGCATTCCGGCCAGAACTGAAGTGCTCGCGCACACCAATAATGGACAAGGTTATAGCTTTGGTAGAAGTGAGCGTTGTGTGTTGCCGCCAAAAAGCAGGCTTTTCCTTCGACTTTCGGTGCGAGGTTAAGGGATTTGCTTTGGAGGTTCTGAGGCGGGATATCTCGACCGGTAAGCAATGTCAGCACTCGCGACGCGACTGCGGCCATTGCAAAATTTATACCTTCAGCGGTGAGATGGCAGTAATCCAGGAAAATTCGCCGATCAGGTAGAGCGTTGTCGAGGTGCCGGTTCAATAGCTCCGGCAGGTCGATGACGAAATTGTTCGGAGCGGAAGCTATTTCGCGCAAAGCGTTCTGGATCGGCGAAGACACGCGAGGCGAAAACGAGAACGACAGATCCCAACCTTCGGCGTCGCGACACATCTCCAGGTGTTGCCGGGCGCCGTGAAAATCTCCGTTTGCGCGGCAACATTCGGCGAGAATACGCTGTGACACGGAACTCGTGCCACCGTCGAGTTGCGCCATTTTCTTGGCTGATTTACCAGCCAGGACGAGATCACGTTCACGCATAGCCCGGCTAGCATGTGCACTTAACTTAAGCCATTCTTTATTACCTTGCCCCGCGAGGAGGGGTGCGTTTGAAACCGGATCGCTCCAGTCGTCCAAATTAAATTCCGGAATAATCCAAATAACCGGTATTTTCCGCGGTTCTAGGAGACTGTTCACCTCGCCTGTGAGTTGCCTGACCGCTTGTTCCGCTCCCTCATCGAGCATGGATTTCATCCCAGGGACGCCCTCCTTTCGGAGGACGCTATCGACATATGGAATATCCGAATCTGTTAAGTGCGGGCGCCAGTTGTTCCCCGCAAAAATTACGATAACATCGGGGCGCAATGCGAGGCATTGCCCAACCATGACCTTGAGTTCCTGAAGGGTTTGGTTGGACTTTGCCAGATCGACAATATCAATCTTTCCTGCCCCCAGCTGTGATCTGAGCATTCCTTCCAAAGCCGACGCGGGATTGAAGTGGGGATCATATAGATAGCCCCGCGCGACTGACTCTCCGAGAAGGGCAACCCGCCATTTGCAGCGTTTTGGTTCGATGCTTTCCTTATCCGCCCAATAGAACCACTCATCTCTGCGATCGGGCAGTCGAACGAACGGTGCGTCTTTGTCCCCGCTTTTTCTTTTCCAGATTCCCACTTGCGGTGTGTGCGCACCGCCAACTTCGATGGAGAAATACCCTGCATAAGGCTGAGTGTTCAAAATTCCGGTGAGAAGAAGATTGCGAACCGCCTGAGTCTCGGCAGGTGATGCAGAAAATTGGGCTACCCGAGTTGCAAATCCTCTGAGAAGTCCATAGTCGTAATCCATTGCCTCATCGAACGTAATCCGATTAGGGAGGCGCTGGACTTTGCTAATTTCTAAACCAAAATAGCGGGCAACAGATTTCAAAGATTTCTTCAGCTCTTCGAGTGTTGGTTCGATAATCCGTCTCATAGGAGAGTAACTCGGATAAAATTCAGCGGGAATATGGCGTTTAGAAATTCAGCATCGATGCGCTGGGGATCTTGGGGAATCGTTTTTCGTCGCCAATACAGATCAGAGCATGGTATAAACAACATAGTCCTGCGGCTTCTGTGCCGGTGTGCGCGAATAAATCTTCCAAGGCGCCGGGATATCATCTCTATCGACCAGCAGGTCTTCGAGAACGAGGGCATCCATATCGGAGCGACCGAAAGTAGATATCGCGTCCATTATTGAACAAACGATGGGCTCTCCGCGCAGATTAAAGGAAGTATTGAGCAAGATGGGACAGCCGGTACGATGGTAAAAATGTTCGATCAGATCGGCAAATCGACTGTTTGTCGCCCGAGTTACGGTTTGAACGCGCGCCGAACCATCGACATGGGTCACCGCCGGCAACGGGATCGGCGAAATGACCCGACAGGTTTCCAACATGAAGGGGGAGGGGTGATCTATTGCGAAATGTTCATGGACAACTGATTCCAGGACGGCGGGCGCAAACGGACGAAAAGCTTCCCGCTGCTTAACCAGCGCATTGATCCTGTTCTGCATTTCCGGCCGCCGCGGATCAGCGAGAATCGATCTTGCTCCAAGAGCGCGAGGGCCAAATTCCATGCGGCCAGACACCCAGGCTATAACCTGTCCTTCGAGCAGTCTGTTAACAACGTCTTCAATCAATCCTGCTGGGTTCTCTCGGTAATCTCGAAATTCTACTCCAGAGGAACTCAAAATATGCCAAACCTCATGGGTGGGGTTCGACGGGCCCAGATAGGCATGTTGCAGTCTTTCCTGACACGGCCTCGCACCCGTATTCCTGACGTGCGCGATCGCTGCCGCGCCAAGGCAGCCGCCTGCGTCGCCGGCCGCCGGTTGAACAAACAGATGTTTGAACGGCCCCTCCTCCAGGCACCGGGTATTGGCCACGACATTGAGAGCCACTCCGCCTGCCATACACAGATTTTCGCTCGGAACGCGGGTATGAAGATAGCGAACCTTGGCCAGTAAAATGTCTTCCAGAACCAGTTGAGCGCTTCGCGCAACGTCCATATGAAACTGGGTGATCTCCGATCCATAAGCGCGCGGCGGCGCTCCCAGCAATGCGCAAAGATCCTCGGAAAACATCTTGTCTTGTTGTAGGAACGAATAATATTTCATATTCAGCCGATACTCCCCACCCGGACCGTTCTCAATGAGCTGACAAATTTCCTTTACATATTTTGGCTGCCCGTACGGAGCCAGTCCCATTACTTTATACTCGCCTTCATTGACCTCGAATCCTAAATAACCAGTCACAGCACTGTAAAACAGACCCAGGGAATCTGGGAAGTCAACCTGGCCCAGCCGCTGGATCTCGGCACCATTGCCGGAGTTATAAGTTGTCGTTGGCCATTCACCCACGCCATCAATTGTCAGGATAGCTGCCTCGTCAAATCCCGAAAAGAAATAGGTGCTTGCGGCATGGGACAGATGATGGTCAACGATCTCTATCTGACCGTCATAGCCGGTGAGTAGGCGTATTTCGGATTCGGGTCTGGTCCATAATGTCGTGCTCAGGATCGAGGCGCGCCGCTGTTGCGTCAAACCCGGGAGCATCCCCATCCACATTTGTCGACTCAATTTCAGACACGGATCCTCATAAAAAGCGACACACTCAATATCGGCTATCGTGAGACCGGCGTAATCCAAGCAATATCGAAAGGCGGCCGCCGGGAATGCCTTGTCGTTCTTTATCCGGGAAAATCGCTCCTCCTGAGCGGCTGCGAGAATTCGGCCGCCTTGCATCAAGCAGCAAGCAGAGTTGTGGTAGCCAAAGGAAATGCCTATGATGTTCAAAAGAGGCCTCGGAAGCTTTAGACCGCATTCCCAAATTCGGGGTGGTTCGGGGCCATGATTGGCCCGTCAGGGAAGCTCTTGCAACGGTAAATCGCACTGCGCGGGCAGGAGGTGGCGACCAATCTTACCGGTAGATGCGACGCGTTTAAGATCGCCGGCTCATCTGGGGAATGCGGGCTAACTATCACTCGCCGCCGCGGCAAGGAGGGCTTCGGCGGCGGTGGCGCCGCTCATGTATGCCCCGTGTGCGGTCGAGAAGAAATTCGGCGAGGTGGCCTCGCCGGCGAAAAACAGGCGGTCGTCGACGGGGGCGGCGAGCACCGCGCGGTCGCCGGAGTGGCCGGGGACGGCATAGGAATAGGAGCCGCGCGACCAGGGGTCGGTCAACCAGCCGGTGGCCGCGAGCAGCGAAATGCGCTTGCGGATGTCGTTGCCGAGGATGCCCGCGAGCTCGTCGGCGGCAAAGGCGAACATCGCCGCCTCCCCTTCGCGCTCCATGGCGGCAGCAAACCGTCCGCCGAAAAAGCAGTAGATCGCCGGCCGGCCGAGCGGCCGGATTTGATAGCTCATGGTCTCGCGCCGTACCGTCGAGCCGACCAGGAATTCGTCGCGGCCGATGTCCGGGGCGGGCCCGTCGAGGCCGATGAACAATTTATTGTCGACCCCCAGCGGCAATCCCGCGGCTGCGGCAACCTTGTCGGGGAGCGGTGGATCGAAGCGGATGGCCTCGGCAGCGAGAATCGAGGTCGGGACGGTGACGATGACCCGTGCCGCCGTCACCGTGCCGCGTGCCGTATCGAGCCGGATCGTGCGCCCGCGATGGTCGATCCGCGTCACCGGCGTTTCCAGCGCCACCGGCAAGCCTTCGGCCAGTTTCTCGAACAGGCGGCCGTAACCCTCGCCCAGCCGCCAGTTGATATTGGTGCTGCTCTCGTCGTAGCGAACGTAATCCTTGACCGAGACGCGTTCGAGTTCGGCTCCGTTTCCCCAGGTGCTGCTGGCATCGAGCAGCTGGTTCCACCGGCCATTTGGCGGCAGCAGGCTTGCTAAGGATCGGTCCTCCGGCTCCGACGCTGCCTGTCGGCGGGCCCGGCCTTGCGCCTCCCGGGTGGCGAGCCAATCGGCTTCGGCCTCGTGCGTCTCGCCACTGCGCGACAGCCGGTTCGTCCATTCGGGCGGGCGGCGATGGACCGAGAAGCCGAGGCTTTGCGCGATCGGCGACAGCGGGTTGCGATCGGCGGAATGCAACCACTCGGCGCCGCGGTCGAGCGCAAAGCCGGCCGGCGCGATGGTGTGGACCCGGCCGCCAACCCGCTCGCGCGCTTCCAGCACCAGCACCGAATGCGTCCCGTCTTCGGCCAAACGCCGCGCGGCGCCGATGCCGGCGGCTCCAGCGCCAATCACCGCGACGTCAACCTCCGACGGAAACCCTGTCATCTGCACTCTCGACGCGCCGCCGCGATATCGGCCAGCATAACGGGATGAGCCGCCCTCAGGGAACCAGCACGGCGGCGCCTTGCAGTGCGCCATTGCGCAGATCCGCAAGCGCGTCGTTGGCCCGGGCGAGCGGGTAGGCGACCGTCTCGGTCCTGACGCCGGCCTGCGGCGCCAGGGCGAGAAATTCCTCGGCGTCGCGGCGAGTTAGATTTGCCACCGATCGCAAAACCCGCTCCTCCCACAGGATGCGGTACGGAAAGCTCGGGATATCGCTCATATGGATGCCGCCGCAGACGACGGTGCCGCCTTTTTTGGTGGCGGCGAGGGCGGCCGGCGCCAATGCGCCGACCGGCGCGAAGATCAGCGCCGCGTCGAGCGGTTCGGGCGGCAGCGACGTCGAATCCCCGGCCCATTCGGCGCCGAGACCACGCGCAAAATCCTGCGCCATCCGGTCGCCCGGCCGGGTGAATGCGAATATCCGGCGGCCCTGGTGGCGGGCTACTTGCGCGACGATATGGGCAGCCGCGCCGAAACCGTAGATCCCGATGGCGCGCGCATCACCGGCCATGCGCAACGTGCGATAGCCGATCAGCCCGGCGCACATCAGCGGCGCCGCCTCGACATCGCCGTAGACCGGGTCGATCGCAAAGCAATAGCGCTGGTCGGCGACGGTCAGCTCGGCATAGCCGCCATCGATCTGATAGCCGGTGAACCGGGCGCGGTCGCACAGATTCTCCCGCCCGCTGCGGCAATATTCGCAGACCCCGCAGGTCCAGCCGAGCCACGGCACCCCGACCCTGTCGCCGATCGCGAAGCGGTCGACCTCCGCCCCCTTCTCGACGACCGAACCGATGATCTCGTGGCCGAGCACCAGCGGCAGCTTGGGATCGGCAAGCTCGCCGTCGACGACATGCAAATCGGTGCGGCACACCGCGCAGGCGTGCACCGCAATCAGCACCTGCTGCGGCCCCGGACGCGGCGCGGACAATTCCGCCGCGATCAGAGGCCGTCCCGCTGCCGTCAGCAATTGCGCATGCATCGTTCTGTTCTCGCTACACCCGGTTTGAAATCCGGCACCTCGCCGCGCAGTATCGTGCGATGCGCTGCATTCAACGGGCTCGCCCTGGTCGCCGGTCTGTCTCGGCCTCGTCGCCGGTTGCGGTTTGGTCCCCTCGGGAGGCATGGCGGACCGGTGCGCGGACATCATGAAAGCGGCCTATCCCGGCGCGGACATCGATATCACCAAGCGCGAAGCTGCGGCCACCAGCATCACGACGATCGTCGCGCATGTCGAGGGCGTCCGCAGCGATATGCCGCCTCATGGTCCGCTACCGCGCAATCTGGCGGTGGAATGCCGGTTTGAGGACAGCATTTTGACCGGGTTCCGTTGGACGGCGGGGCCTCTGCAGTCGGTCGGCAAATAGGCCCTGCTTGTATCGACGCCCGATCGGCGGCGAAAGCGACGATCACCAACCAAGCGTTTGTAATCATGTAGGATTCGCAAGCCCGGTTGCAAATGGTTAAGTCCGGTCGTAGACCCCCGCTCGGGAGGAGCGAAAATGGACCAGCGATCGATTGAGAAACACCTGCGCAGATGGCAACGCCGCGACAAGGGAAATGGCGATCCCGTGGTGATCAATCACGATAAGGAGAGGGCCCCGGGCGGACGTGTGCACAGTCCGACGACAGGCAGCGGCTTGCCGGTTCAGGATCAGCTCCGCAAGCAATGGGATCCGACCAGAGGCGGCGGGCTGCCGGTCTTTCTGCGCCGCGTCGGTTAGCCGGCCGTCGCGCGGGTGGCCGGCACACGACGGTCTGATCCCGAGGGCAGCAGCGTGAAACTCGCGAGCTTCAGCGCATCGGGACAGGGCTCGCACGGCGACGTCGTCGAGGTCGAGATCGGCGGCATCGGCGTGCTGCGCAACCCGATCATCGCCGAAAGCTGAGCGCCGGCCGCGGGCATGAAGGCGATCCTGCTGCGCCAGCCGGGCGGTCCCTCAGCGCTCGAATATGTCGAGTTGCCGACGCCGGTTCCGGGCGACGGCGAGGTCCTGGTTAAGGCCGACACGATCGGCGTCAGCATGCCCGAGGTGCTGGTGCGCAAGGGCGTCTACAATTGGATGCCGCCGCTGCCGGCGATCCCGGGGATCGAGATGAGCGGAACCGTCGTCGCGCATGGCCGCAACGTCGCCGCGCCGGCGATCGGCCAGCCGGTTTTTGTCAGCGCCCGCGACCTGCCGGTGCGCGCCGGATGCTATGCCGAATACATCGCGGTGCCGGCGCGGGCGGCGCACCCGCTGCCGCCGGGCTGCTCGCTCGAAGCGGCGGCGTGCCTGTCGAATTACCAGGTGGCCTATCACGTGCTGCACACCGCGGCGCGCGGGGTCGCGGCCGAGACGGTGCTGGTCCACAACGCGGCCGGCGGCGTCGGCAGCGCTGCGGTGCAACTCGCGCTGATCGCCGGACGCAGCGTCATCGGGGTGGCCGGCAGCGACGCCAAAACCCGCGCGGTGATCGAGCTCGGCGCCGGCCAGGCGATCAATTACCGCACCGAGGATGTCGCCGCCCGGGTGCTGGAAATCACCGAGGGGCGCGGCGTCGACCTGATCCTCGACCCGATCGGCGGCAAGGGCTTCGCACGCAACTTTGCGATGCTGGCGCCGCTCGGCATGGTAGTCTCCTACGGCCGGCTCGACGGTCCGCCGGATCCGGATCTGGTTGAGGGGATGCGCGCCCATTCCGCCGCGAGCCCGGCGCTGCGCTTCTTTACGATCCACAGCTTCGACGACCGGCCCGACATCCGCGCGGCGACGATGAAGACCTTGCTCGGCCATCTCTCGGCCGGCGAGATCCAGCCGCTGATCCATGACCGGCTGCCGCTCGCCGACGCGGCGCGCGCCCACCAGCTCCTCGAAGCAGGCGCCGTGATAGGCAAACTACTGCTGAAGCCGTGAGCCGGCTGATTCCGACGGCCAGGAACCACCACTAAGTGCCGGTGGCGCGCCGCCCCTTGCGCATCGGTACCCGCGGCAGCCCGATGGCGCTGATCCAGACCGGCTTCGTGCGCGACCGGTTGGTCGCCGCCCACCCCGATCTCGCAGCGGCCGGCGCCGTCGAAATCGTAACCATCCGCACGACCGGCGATCGGGTACAGGATCGGCGGCTCGCCGACATCGGTGGCAAGGGCTTATTCAGCAAAGAGATCGAGGAGGCGTTGACTCGCCGGCACGATCGATCTCGCCGTGCATTCGCTGAAGGATATGGAGACCTGGCTCCCGGACGGGCTCGAGATCGCCTGCGTGCTGGCCCGCGAGGACCCGCGCGACGCGCTGCTGTCGGCGAAAGCGGCGAGCCTTGCGCGGCTTGCCGAAGGGCGCGAAGGTCGGAACCGCCTCGCTGCGGCGCCAGGCTCAGTTGCTGCGGCTCCGCCCCGATTTGTCGATCATGCCGATCCGCGGCAATGTCAACACGCGAATGGACAAGCTGGCTGCCGGCGAGTTCGACGCGATCGTGGTCGCGCTGTGCGGCCTGGAACGGCTCGGCAAGGCCGATCTCGCGACCGAAATCCTGATGCCCGATATCATGTTGCCGGCGGTTGGCCAGGGCGCGCTGGCGATCGAATGCCGGGCCGGGGACGATGCTCTGCGCCAGCTGCTCGACCCGCTCCACGACCCCGCCACCGCCGCCTGCGTCGGCGCCGAGCGCGCCATGCTCGCGGCACTTGACGGTTCGTGCCGCACGCCGATAGCCGGGCTGGCCGAAAGCGACGGCGGGCGGCTGACCCTCGAAGGATTGCTGCTCAAGCCGGACGGCAGCGCCGAAATTCGCGCGCGTTCCACCGGCGATATCGGTGACGCTGCGGCGCTCGGCACCGCACTCGGCAGCGAGTTGCGGTCGCGGGCGGGTCCCGGCTTCGGGCTGGCGTGACCGCTCGGCGCCCTGTCAATGCGCGCGGGCGGCCGGTTGCTGGCCGGCGATCTGCGCGCTGGCCCACGCAACAATGCTGCGGGTGTCGCTGGCCCCGGCCCGCCGCGCGATCTCGCGGCCACCGCTAAACAGCATCAATGTCGGAATGCTGCGGATGTTGTAGCGCGCGGCGATCGCCGGCTCTTCCTCGGTGTTGAGCTTCAGCAGGCGAAAACGCGGCTCGAGCTCGCGGCGGCCCGTTCGTAAGCCGGCGCCATGGCAAGGCACGGCCCGCACCACGGAGCCCAGAAATCGACGAGCACCGGAGTGTCGTCGCGCGTAATCTGGCGCTCGAACATCGCGGCATCGGCGGTGACCGGCTTTCCTTGGAACAGCGGTTGATGGCAGGTCCCACACTTGGCCTGCGCCGCTGGCCGGTCCGGCGGGATGCGGTTGATTGCGCTGCACGAAGGACAAACCACGTGAACGGGCGATCCGGCCATTGTCAGTCCTCCATCTTTCGTCCTGGAAATGGCTTGCGGCTCGAATAAGCTTCAACCGCAAACCCCTGGGAGCAGCGCCGGGACTGTGGGGCGAAAACCGGGTTCGCCTATACTGACGATCCGACCATTCAGCGGGTTAGGAGCATTCGATGGATCTGATTATCCGCAATGTCAGGCTGGCCGATCGTCCGTCCCCGGCCGAGCCGACGGATATCGGCGTCGTCGCCGGCAAGATCATCGCGATCGGGCATGGGCTGGGCGACGCCGCCGACAGCTATGACGCGCAGGGCCGGCTTGCCTGCGCCGGTCTCGTTGAGACCCATATCCATCTCGACAAGTCGCGCCTGATCGACCGCCTTCCGCCCGAGACCGGCCGCCGCATCAATCCGATGGCCCAGGTCGCGGCGATCAAGAAGGACCTGACCGTCGAGGATGTCCGCCGACGCGCGGCGCAAACCCTGGAAAACTGCATCGTCAACGGCGCCACCCGCATGCGCACCCAGGTCGAGGTCGACCCGGCGATCGGCATGCGCGGCTTCGACGGCGTGCAGTCCCTGGTCGCCGACTACAAATGGGCGATCGACATCGAGATCTGTGTCTTCCCGCAGGACGGGCTGACCAATTACCCCGGCACCGACGAGCTTCTGGTCGAGGCGCTCAAACGCGGCGCCAAGGCGATCGGCGGCGCCCCGCGCTATGACCCCGACCATGCCGGGCAGATCCGCCGGATCTTTGAGCTGGCGCGCGAGTTCGACGCCGATATCGACATTCATCTCGATGTCGGCGACACGCCGGACGAGCTTGACGCGCCATTGGTTTGCGATCTGACCGAGCAATACCGCAGGGGCGGCCGGGTCACGGTCGGCCACATGGCCAAATTGTCGACGATGCCGCCCGAGCGGCTGGCGGCGATCGCCCGGCGCATGGCCGATGCCGGCGTCGCGGTCACGGTATTGCCGCTGACCGATCTGTTCGTGATGGGCCGCGACCAGGACCACAACATCCGCCGCGGCGTCGCCGACGCCAATTTCCTGGTCGAGCACGGGGTCAATTGCTCGCTGTCGACCAACAATGTGCTGAACCCGGTCACGCCCTTTGGCGATTGCTCGCTGATCCGCATGGCGAACCTGCACGCCAATGTTCTGCAAATCGGCCGGGCCGAGCAATTGCGCGAGTGCTTCGCGATGCTGACCGAGCGCTCGGCCCGACTGCTAAACCTGAAGGATTACGGGCTCACCGTCGGCAACCCGGCCGACATCGTCATCATCGACGCCGACACCCCCGAGCAGGCGATCGCCGAAATCCGCCAGCCGCTCGCCGTCTACAAACGCGGCCGCCGCACGGTCATCCGCCACCCGCCGGAGCTGCTTCGGCTCCGATACGGACTAAGTTACCCTCTGGTCGTACCCGATCGCGCCTCAGTAGCAGCTGCAGCAACAGCGATGCGACAATTGCTAAGCGCCGCCAGGCAACTCGTGACAATTTTGGCATGCGCATTTTTGCGCCTCCCCCTGGATCCGGATGATTTAACTCGTTCCTCGTAACGAGCGAGAAGGTTATCACTTCCTCCCGTTCAGCGACAGTGAGGCAGAATTGATCGAGCGCTGCCGAGACGAAATAGGGCCGAGAAAACCTCCCGGGCGCTGAGACACGACAGCGCCTGCTGCCACCGCCGGTGAAAGCAGTCTCCGTATATCACTCCACAACTCCTACATAAGGCAGATGGCGGTGTTTCTCGGCGTGGTCGGTGCCATAGCCTACGACAAACACATCGCCGATCCGGAAGCCGACGAAATCGATTGCAATCTCGATCACCCGCCGCTGCGGCTTGTCGAGCAATGCGCATGTCCAGAGATCGCCGATGCCGCGCTGCCGCAATTGTGCGGCGGCAAAAGCTATAGACCGGCCGGTGTCAACGATATCGTCGACGAGCAATACCGACCGTCCCGCAAGGCCGGCCGGGATGTCGCCGACAAGCTGTACCACGCCGCTGCTCTCTTTGGCCGAGCCGTAGCTGCTCAGCCGCATGAACTCGATCTGGGGCCGGACGCCCACACGGTCGAGCGCGCGGGCGAGGTCGGCAACAAACACCCATGCACCCTTGAGCAGGCCGACCATGACGAGATCGGCCGGGAGCGTGCGGGCGATTTCGCTGGCGAGCGCTTCGACCCGGGCGGCGATCTCAGCCGCGTTGAACAGAACGCGCAACCTGCCCTGCAGCGCGCTGAGCTGGCGCGACCCGGGGTCAGTAGTAGCCGGCGCCGCCGTTGACGTGGATGGTCTGGCCGGTGATGAAGCCGCCGTCGTCGCTGACCAAAAACAGGCAGGTGGCGGCGATCTCGTCGACATGGCCCTGGCGGCCCAGTGGGATCCCGCCGGCGTCGGGGACCCGGCCGTGATACCATTCGGGATTGTCGCGCCTGGTGTCGATGCTGCCGGGCGACACCACGTTGACGCGGATGTTGTGCGGCGCGAATTCAGAGGCGAGGCCGCGCGCTAGCCCGATCAACCCCATCTTGGCGGCGGAGATATGCGCCCGCCCGGCGCCTCGGCCGGAATAGGCGCCGTCGCCGACAAAGAACAGGATCTGGCCCCACTTGTTCTTGACCATTGGCTCGATCAGCGCCCGCGTCAGGTAGAAGCCGCCGTCGAGCACGACGCCGCGAACGTGTTCCCAGTCTTCCTGCGTCACCTCGGTAAAGGCCTTGTGCGGGCGGATCGCGGCGTTGTTGATCAGGATATCGACGCGGCCGTATTCCGACAGCGCCTGCGCCGCCATCGCGTCGACCTGATCCTTTTTGCCGACATCGGCGATGATCGCGAGTCGATTTGACGCCGAGATCGCGCACCTCGCGGGCGACCGACTCGGCCTCCTGCTTGTTGCTGCGGGCATTGACGACAATGTGCGCGCCTTCCCCGGCCAGCTTCAGCGCCGTGGCGCGGCCGATATTGCGGCCGGAGCCGGTGATCAGAGCGACTTTCCCATCGAGCTTACCCATGACGGCATCCCCATGACGATGTTCGAAGACGTGGAGGAAATTCGTATCCTATCACCTGCCGCGCGCCGATCCGATCCCGTCGGCGCGCCAAGCCACAGGCCTTTCAACCGGCGAGTTCGATGACGGTGTCGTCGGGCAAGCCGGCCCTGCGCGCGGTATTGGCCGATCTTTTCGAGCAGTGGCATGTCGGACACGGCATAGATGATCGCGTCGGTTTTGCTGCGATTGACGTGCCGCCGCCAGGTGAATCCCGGCACGACGAAGATGTCGTTCTTTTGCCAGTCGAGCCGGCCGCCGGCGATCTCGGTGGCGCCGCTGCCTTCGATGACCTGATAGAGGGTGCCGGCGGTTTCGCGCTTGAACCGGGTTTCTTCGCCCGGCTCGCAGCAGGACCGCCCGGTAGTCCAAGGTCGGAAACACCGATGCCCCGGTCGCCGGGTTCACGAACCGCAAGGTGATCCCCTCATAGGGGTCGCCGTCTTCGTCGCGCAGCCCGTCGAGCGACGCCCGCACATCGGCGCCGCGGTAATGGAACATCGGCGAGGTGCCCTGCCCGAAACCCCGGCGATGCGAGGCAAAGCCTGGCACCAGGCCGCCCTGCCCGTAAAGTCGCTGCGAGTACCCGGGGTCATCGGTTACTGCCTGAGCGCGAGCATTGCCGGCGGTCTCGCTCGGAAATTCCTCATCGAGCCACACGCAATCGAGAAATTCCATCAGCGGGAAGTCGAGGACATCGATCCATATTACCGGCTCGGCGCCGTCATTGCCGTGGTCGTGCCAGGTGCCGTTGGGGGTGAGGATCAGATCGCCGCGCGCTGCCTGGCAACGCTCGCCCTCGATCGTCGTGTAGCCGCCGCTGTCGGACAGGATCGTGCGGCTGGCGTTCGGGGTGTGGATATGAACCGGGGCGACATCGCCCGGGTTATAGATCGACACCGCGCAACGCATGGTCGAGGTGACTTGCAGCCGACCGCCGAGCCCCGGATTGGTCAGTAAAAACTGCTGACGTTCGGCGAATTCGATCGGCGACACGTCGGCATTGCGGGCGATTTCGGCGATCCGGTCGAGGTACGGCGCAATCTCGCGCCAGCGCCAGTGATGGGCGACGGGTTTGAGTTGGGCTGCGCCGACCCGGCCGGCAGCGATTCGCCCGCTCGCCGCCAACCCGGTCTCGCGGAACCAGGGGCGTTGCGCCGGCGCGTTCGCCTGAGTGCGCAGCCAGATATTGAGCGGTGCGGCCTCGGCGTTGAGCCGCTCCATCGCTTCCCGCGCGTCGACGGAGGGCGCGCTCGCCGCTATTGCCATCGGTATCTCCCCGCTATGACAGTTCCATTGCCCGCATGAAGAGCGCAAGGTCGCCAACCAGCCCTTCGTCGCGCTCGATGGCGTACTCGCTGCGCCCCGCCCCATCCTTTTCGAGGACCATCAGCATCGCCGGGTCGGCGGTCTCGAAGACTCGCAGATTGCGGCCGTCGCTGTCGAGTTCCGCAAGCTTCGCCTTGATCGCCATTGGTGGCAGCCGATCGCAGATGTCGATCAACTCGATGAGTCCCGCGACGGTGATCCCGGCATCCTCGACTTGGCGACGGATCTGGTCGGCGGCTGCTTGCTTGGCCTGCCGCTCGCCGGCGAGCACCCGTGCCCGCTCCTCGGACTTTTTGCGGTATTCGGCATAATGCGGCGCGATGCGTTGCAGGAACACCGGGGTCGGCAGATCGCGGGTATCGACCCAGCTCTTCGCTTTGGTCCAGGTGGTCCCGAGCCAGTCGCGAATGCCCGCATCTCGAATTTCCCGCACCCGCTCGGCGCGCAACGCCGCGGCCCACCTGATCTGCGTCGGCTCGCCGGTCAACTCGGCCCAATTCGTCGGGTCAGGCGGCGGCGCGGCATGCGCGCCCGCAGCCGGTGCAGCGGGGTGGGTCAAGGCAAGGCGCTTTTTTGCCAGCTCGAACTGGCGGCGGTACTCCTCTTCGAACTCCTCGCTGTCCGGGTCGGGCACGAACCCGTGTTTATCCCAGAAAGCGCGGTTGGTCCCTTCGATAGCCTCCTCTCTGACCAGCTTCAGATCCATCGGGTTGATCCTTGCTTTTTTGCCCTCACCTCCGAACGTATCATGATCGGCAACCGCGATGCGAGCGGTGCGGTTTGTCGGTCGACGGCCGAGAGGGAGAGGAAAGTGATCAAGAGCATCGGGCTGCTGACGCGCAAGGACGGCCTCAGTCACGAGGACTTCGTCAAGCATTGGTTCGAGGTGCACGGCCCCTTGGCCCACGCCGTGCCCGGGGTGCGGCGCTATGTGCAGTCGCATATCCTCGAAGAGCGGACCCGCCCCGACATCCCGACGACCGAGGTCGAAATCGACGGCATCGCCGAACTCTGGTACGATGATCGGGCGGCGATGGAGCGCGCCAACGCCACCGCCGAGGCCAAGCGGCTGCACGATGACGGCGCGTTGTTCATCGGCCGGATCAAGAGCTTTGTCGTCGAGGAACGGGTGATCATTCCCGTGTCGCCCGGGCTGACGACGATGACCCGCTACCTTTCCGGCTTCGGCAACCAGCAGGCGAGCGAGGCATTGGCCGGCGCGTTGCCTGAAGGCCAGAACGCGCCGCAGCGTCACCCGCTGGGCCTCTACACTGAGCAGATCTCGGGGACGCCGTTCACCGCGCCGCGCGCCGACAACCGGCGGTCCTGGCTCTATCGCATCCGGCCTTCGGCAGCACACCCGCCTTTTCACCGGATCGACAACGGCCTGTTGCGCGGCGCGCCGTTCGACGAGGTAGAGCCGCCGCCGAACCGGTTACGCTGGGACCCGCTGCCGTTCCCCGACGCCCCTACGGATTTCGTCGGCGGGCTGGTCACGATCGGCGGTAACGGCGATGCGGGCCTGCACCAGGGCATCGCCGTCCATATCTACCGCGCGACGAAGCCGATGGAGCGGCGGGCCTTCTCTGACGCCGATGGCGAGCTGCTGATCGTGCCACAGCACGGCCGGCTGTTGCTGAGCACCGAATTCGGCGTGATCGGGGCTGACCCCGGCGAAATTGCGGTCATTCCGCGTGGCGTCAAATTCCGCGTCGAATTGCCCGACAGCCGTGCCCGCGGCTACATCTGCGAAAATTACGGGCAGCTGTTCCGTCTACCGGAATTGGGGCCGATCGGCGCCAACGGGCTCGCCAATCCGCGCGACTTCATGACCCCGGCTGCGGCCTTCGAGGATCGAGATGAAAAGTGCGAGATCGTCGTCAAATTCGCCGGCAATCTGTGGGCCACGGAACTCGATCACTCGCCGTTCGACGTCGTCGCCTGGCACGGCAATTACGCACCCTACAAATACGATCTGGCGCGTTTCAACACGCTAGGCACGGTCAGCTTCGACCATCCCGATCCGTCGATCTTCACGGTGCTGACGGCGCCCTCCGAAGTCCCTGGCACTGCAAATTGCGACTTCGTGATCTTTCCGCCGCGCTGGCTGGTGGCCGAGCACACCTTTCGCCCGCCTTGGTTCCACCGGAACGTCATGAACGAGTTCATGGGCCTAATTCACGGCGTCTACGACGCCAAGGCGGAGGGCTTTGTGCCGGGTGGCATGTCCTTGCACAATTGCATGGCCGCACACGGCCCCGATGCCGCGACCTTCGAGAAGGCGAGCACCGCCGAATTGAAGCCGCAGAAGATCGAGGACACGCTCGCCTTTATGTTCGAGGCGCGTTTCCCGATCCGCCCCACCCGCTTCGCGCTCGAAACCCCGGCCCTGCAACGCGACTACGATTCCTGTTGGCAGGGTCTGCCAAAGCTGTTCAAGGGATAGTTGGTGGCCTCGGCACTCACTCGGTGATCGGCGCGATCGTGTCGAGGGCCAGGCCCTGCGTTTCCTCGCCGATCTTCGTCACCGCGTAAGCGGCGATCGCCATCATTATCGCGATGCCGCCCATCACATAGCCGAGGCCATAGACGCTGACGATCCCGATCAGCGGGAACGACACCGCCGAACCGATGCGACCACCCGCCTGCGCCAGCCCAAAGCCCGAAGCGCGGGCATTCGACGGAAACACCTCGGAGGTGAAGATCTGCATCGAATTGCCGGCGAGCTGGATAAAGAAGGTCATACAGAAGCCAACGATCAGCACCATCTTGTCCGACTGCGAGAAATAAAACAAGATCGCCAGGATGGTAGCGAGGATAAACGCAGTGACCGAAGTCCTGATCCGGCCAAATTTTTCGAGCGAATACATCATAAAGAGGCTGGCAATAGGGAAGGCCAAGGTGATGCCGAATTGGAAGGTCAGCGATTTGGTGATCGTGAAGCCGCGCTGAGCGAGGATGTTTGGGAGCCAGCCGCCGATCCCCAAGGCCGCGCCGAAGAACGCGAAAAAGCAGATCATCGCGGCAATGATCCGGCCGCGGTAGCGGCGGAAGACGACGCCGATCGGATCGCTGCGGATGTCCGCGAGCCTATCGCTCGACGAGCTCCTCGCCGGCGGGCGGCCGGCCCAGCCCCATCCGCTCGAGCATATCGAGCGCACGCTTGCCTTGGCCATGAGTGACCAGCCAGCGCGGCGATTCGGGCAAGGCGAAGCTGAACAGGAACAACACTAAGCCGCAAACGCCGATTACGATCCACACCCCTCGCCAGCCGATCGTGCCCCTGCAGACTAAGCGCCAGCAGGGTTCCGAGCGGCCAGACGCAGGCGCCCCCGACGAACTGCATGAACGCGGTCACGCGGCCTCGGATCTGCTTGGGGGAATACTCGGCGGCATAGGAGAAACACAGCGGCTGCGCCGCGCCGAGCCCGATCCCGGTGATGAAACGCCCGACCGCCAGCCAGCCGACGGTCGGCGCCAGGGCCGCCGCGATCGTAGCCACGCTGTAGAGAAAAATAGCGAACTGGAAGACGGCCTTGCGGCCGAAGCGGTCGGTGAACTCGCCTTGTCCGACCGAACCGAGAAACAATCCGAGCAAGGTGGCGCTGCCGACCGTACCGATGCCGGCCGGTGTCGCAAAATGGGTAGCCACCATGTCCGGCACCAGCGAGCCGAGGATGATGAAGTCAATGACATCGAAAAAATACCCGGCGGTGATCAGCGCCAAGACGCGACGGTGGATCGGACCCATGCGCGCGTTGTCGAGCGTCGCATCGACCCAGGCTACGATAGATTGTGCCATCGGCGGTCCCTTCCCCCCTGCAATGTTCGCGTTACGGCAGCGTGTTACTGCCTTCCTAGCTCAATTCTGGATGCGGGCACAACTTCTTGTGCGATTGGCCGCACGATTTCCGGGATGCGGCAATCAGAAGGGTTGATCAACCTGCATCGGAGCCCTGCGCTTATCGGCATAGGATGCGCTGTGAACCGTCGATAAAGTTGTATGGGGCAAACCTTTTCCTCGATACCGCGCCCGGTTCAACTTGAGTGGAGGTTACATCATGCAGCAGTACCGGCGAATTTCGGCCGATTGTCATCTCGACATGATCTGGCTGCCGCCTGATTTGTTCACCTCGCAAGCGGCCCGAGCCTTGAAGGAGGAGATGCCTTACGTCAAGGAGCAGCCGGACGGCACCAAGCGCTGGATCGACAACAACGGGGCCGATTACGGCAAGGCGGGCGGGGTCGGCGCTGTCGGATCGGAATACGTCCCCGGCAAGCAACTGCGCGTCGACAAGATGCACGAGGCCGGGCTCTACGATGACTACACGAAGAAGGGCCAACGCCGGCCCGGCGACCCGCACCTTCGGGTCAAGGAGCTCGATCGCGACGGTGTCGATGCCGAAGTCATCTACGGCATTCTCGCGGCGTGCGCGAAGATGAAGAACCCCGCGGCGGCAAACGAGATGCTGCGCGTCTACAACGACTTCATGAATGACTTCTGCAGATACTATCCCGAACGCGAGATCGGCCTCGCCTGCCTGCCCTATAGCGACATCGATGCGGCGGCGGCCGAGGTTCATCGCGTCGCCAAGCTCGGCATGAAGGGGGTCGAGCTGTCCTGCTCGTGGCACATGACGCCGATGTGGCACCCGATGTGGGATCCGCTGTGGCAAGCGGTCAACGAAACGCAGCTACCGCTGCACTTTCATACCTTCCCGGCGACCGACCCGGAATTGCGCAAGTCGCTGGAGCCGACAATTGCGCGGCGGATGACCTATAGCGGGCTGTGCCGCTTCCAGATGACCCTGGCGACGATCCTGACCGACCTGATGGGGGCGGCGGTGTTCGAGCGCTTCCCCAACATTCGGATGGTTCTGGGCGAGAGCGGCATCGGCTGGATCCCCTACGTGCTCGACCGCATGGATTTCGAGTTCGAGGACCAGTACCAGGACCTCAAGCTCAAGCTCAAGCCGAGCGAATATTGGCGCCGCCAGTGCAGGGCGACGTTCCAGTATGACCGCGTCGGTACGAAATTGATCGATGAGATGGGGGTTGAGACCCTGATGTGGGGTTCGGACTACCCGCATCCCGACGGTGTTTGGCCGGAATCGAAGAAATACATCGATGAGCAGTTCAGCCACCTGCCGGCCGACGTCACCTTCAAGATGACCTGCGAGAATGCCGGCAAGTTCTACGGCCTGATCAACTAGCGCGGTTTTCGGTCAGGAGCGCTGGGATCAGCGCCTCGACCTGAGCCAAAGCCGGTTCGAGACGACAAGCATGAGGGGTGGCGCGAGCCGCCCCTCTTTTCGTTACGGCTGCGCCAACATGGCCCGGTCAGCAAGTGTGGTTGACGGGTTCCAATCGAGTTCGCGCCGACAAAAGAAAAATGGCCCCGGCAGTGCCGGGGCCAAGTTTGAACAGGGAGGCTTCACGTCTGGGAGACGTAAGGGTCCAAAGACCCTCTTCCCGGGACTAAATCCCGGGAACCCGAATCGGCGGAGAAACCACCGAAAACTCTGTGCGACGTCACATCGCGTGTTCAGAAGATGGACGATCGAGCACAGTTTCACCACCGGGAATTTGTTCTGGCTCGTCTGCAAAAAGCGCAATCCTCTGATTGCCGTCGAATCGATTTGCCCGAGCCGCAGATCTGCTCGGCTCAGCTGAGCCGAGTCTCGGCCACCTTGCGCAGCAGAAAATCGCGGAACACGCTGATACGCTTCGAGGCCCGCAATTCTTCGGGGTAGACGAAATAGGCTTCAATTGCCGGCCCGGTCAGCTCCGGCAGCACCCGGACCAGATCACTGTGCTCGGTCGCGATGAAGTCCGACAACGCGGCGATCCCGAGCCCGCTGATTACCGCGCGCAGCATCGCGTAAAAATTGTTGACGGCAAGGATCGGTTTTCGCTCCTGACCCGCCTTGACGCCGGCGTCGAGCAGCCAGTTGACGTTTTGCACCGGCGGTCGAGCGTCCTCGCCGTAGACGATCAGCCGGTGCTTGTCGAGATCCTCGGCCTGCCGCGGCAGACCGTGCTTTTTGATGTAATCGGGCGCGGCATAGACATGGGTCGGTACGCTGACGAGATGTCGCTGGATCAGATCCGGCTGGCGTGGCGGCGACATGCGAATCGCCACATCGGCCTCGCGCATCGACAGATCGAGCTCGGTATCGTCGATCACCATCGTGACCTGGATATCAGGATAGAGATCGAGGAACTCGCGAATCCGCGGGGTCAGCCAGGTCGAGCCAAAAGCGACCGTCGTGGTGATCTTGAGCGGCCCCTTGGGCCGGTCTTTCGAATTCGGATATCAGCCCTTCGGCCATCGACAGCTTGGCAAATACCTCGCGCGCGGTGTGGAACAACAGCTCGCCCTGCTCGGTCAGGATCAGCCCGCGGGCATGGCGATGGAACAACGGTACGCTGAGGCTCTCCTCGAGCGCGCTGATCTGACGGCTGACCGCCGACTGGCTCAGGTTCAGCAATTCGCCTGCATGGGTAAAGCTGCCCGCCTCGGCAACCGCGTGAAAGACCCGCAATTTGTCCCAATCCATTCCACTTCCCCCGACAACGGCCTCACAGCGCCGGCGGGCGCTTGCTATTCGGCCGCACGCATGGTCGCGGTTTCCTCCTGCGCCGCGAGAAATTTCTCCGCTTCGAGCGCCGCCATGCAGCCCATACCGGCGGCGGTGACCGCCTGACGAAATATTTTGTCCTTTACATCACCCGCGGCAAAGACCCCAGGAACCCCGGTTTCGGTCGAATCAGCGCGGGCGATTACGTACCCCTCCGGGTCGAGCGGCAGCTGGCCCGCGACCAGACCGGTGACCGGAGTGTGGCCAATCGCGATAAACACACCCTCGCAAGGGTGATCCAACAGAGCGCCGGTGCGCAGGTTGCGCAACCGCACTCCGGTCACCTGGGGCGGTTCAGGCTCGCCGAGTATTTCCTCGACCACGGCGTCCCAAATGACGTCGATCTTCGGATGGCGGAACAGCCGGTCCTGCAATATCTTTTCCGCCCTTAGCGCATCGCGGCGATGGACCAAGGTAACGCGTCGCGCGTGGTTTGTCAGATACAGCGCTTCTTCTACCGCGGTGTTGCCGCCGCCGACGACGACGACTTCCTTGCCGCGAAAGAAAAACCCGTCGCAGGTGGCGCAGGCCGAGACCCCGAAGCCGCGAAACATCTCTTCGCTCGGCAAGCCGAGCCAGCGCGCCTGCGCGCCGGTGGCGAGGACCAAGGTGTCGCCGACATATATATCTCCCGAATCGCCGGTCGCGACAAATGGCCGGCGCCCCAGATCGACCGATTCGATCATGTCGAGAACGACCCTGGTCCCGACGTGCTCGGCTTGCCGCTGCATCTGCTCCATCAGCCACGGGCCCTGAATGACTTCGGCAAATCCGGGAAAATTCTCGACATCAGTGGTGATCGTCAGCTGACCGCCCGGCTGCAACCCGGTGACGAGAAGTGGATCGAGATTGGCGCGCGCGGCGTAGATGGCCGCGGTGTAGCCGGCCGGCCCAGCGCCGATTATCAAGACCTTGCTGTGGTAGCGTTCGGACATATCACGAGAATCCAGTCGATGACGCTTACTATATTATTTCACACGCCAGCAACTTTAAGGTATCGAAGGCACGCTAAAATCCGAACATGTGATCGAGGCTGAAAGCGCCGTCGGCGCGGAGAAGCCCGTGATAGCCGAAAAGCCGACAGGTCGTATCGCGGATGATGGCATAAGCGCCGGCACCCGCGCGGGCGCGCGCAGCGGTGTCGAACAGTGTGTGGTACCGCCATAGCTGCGAGCCCGAGCATGGGATCGCCATGCTGGCGCGCGCGATTTCTCCGCCGTCTTGATCATAAAGAATGATCTCGGTGGCGCTCATCGGTCGCCACGGCCGAGAGGCTGGATAGATCAGGTGACACATCGTGTCGTAGCCGCTCTCGCCGAGCCGCAAAAACAGCCGGGTGGATAAACCCGGTGGCCGGCCGCTGTAGGATTGGGGCTCGTCGCGATAGGTCAAAAGCGTGTTGAAAACATGAGCGCCAAAGCTGGTTTCGGCGGCGTGGCCACTCGCGCGGTGGCGGTAGCGAAAGATCGCGTGCAGCCAACCGTCGGCTTCCCCCCCCTCAGAAAAGTCGTAAGCAAGCTCGACATGGCCATAGCCGTCGCCCAGTGCATCGATCCCCGCCTCCTCGTCGAGATCGAGCGCGGTCGCATGCCCCCGCGGTAAGCGCCCAAGTCGCCGACGAAAAACCTCGTTCCCCTCCCGGTCATAGACGATAGCCATGATCGGCAGCTCCGCTTGGCTGATCGTCATTGGCGTCGGCAGCACGAGGGTAGCCCAAGATGCGCGCGGTAGGACCGGGGCCGGCAGGAGATAACCCTTGCCGAGCACGCCGGCGAGGGTCGGCAAGTCGGGGTCGGGCATCAAGTCGGTGCGCTCGACGTTGACGTGGGCGATCCTGCGGCGCCCCTGGTCGATCACCTCGTAGCGCGGGCGCACCATATGCTTGCCGGCGCGCAGCTCGATCTGCGCCGGCCAGGCAAGATCGGGCAACAACGCCGCGACGTCGACGGCCCGGCTCGCAAAGGGCGCAATCGGCTCAGCAAACGGCACTACCCGATTGTCGCCCATCCGGTTCAAGCCGATCGCGCCTGGCGGGATCGGTATCGGATGGCTGTTCTGAACCCAGAGCACGACTTGTTCGCCGGGTGCCGGCGCCGGGAGGCCCGCATAGCGATCCGCCGGCCACGCATTGGCGTCGTGCGTCGCGGAAAGTGACCGATCGCCGCCGTCTGCCGGGTCGGCGCCGCCATCGCCGAAGATGTCGAGAGCGTACTTGACGACATCGTGCCCGGCCGCTCCGACCGCATGGAGAAACAGCTGGCCGCAGAATTCGGGCAACCGGAAGCGCGCGCGAATCTCGCGGCTGTCGAGAATGATTGCGCCGGCTCCTGGCCCGCGCTTCGCGCACCACTCGGCAAGGGTTGCACCGTCGGCGCCAAACAACGTCATCCAGCAGGTGACCGCGTCGGCCCCGTAGCTCGACCAATAATTTGCCGTGACGAGGCGCGTATGAAGCTCGTCAGTGTCGCGGAAAAAGGCAAAATTGGTCGCGAAGTTCAGCGGGTCGAGATAGGCGCGACGGTTGGTCAGGCGATCGGGCGGGATGCGCATCATGTCGAGGCTGAAGACGGGCGCGCCTCGCGGCAAATAGGGTTCTATCTGCGCGATCAACCGCTCAGCATCGAAAGCGACGACGAACACCGAGCGCCCGCCCGAATCGGACAGCTTGGGCACTAGCTCTGCGGCGCGGTCTAGAATCCTGCTGCCGAATCGCTCTACTTGCGGGACATAGACTCCGGCGATTTCGATTTCGAAGAGACTGAACAGTTCGGCGAAGGCCGAAATCGCGCCACCCGGGTCGTAAATCGCCACCGGAGCATTGTCGGCGAGCGCCGCAAGTAATGCTTGGCCGGGCTGGGCCGCCCGCGGATGCGTCAGCGCTTTGTAGAGGGTGTTTCCCCCGGTCGCGTTGTCAAAGGTCCCGATCCGCAGCACCATGATGATGAGCCGATACTACACCCGCTGCCGCGGGCGCAAGCGAGCGGCCATCGCTCGACCCCACCGGGGCGACCACGCTCTGATGCCAAAAGATCGCACGCTTCCTCGCCGGCCCGATCGTCCGCCGCTACCGTTCGAGGCCCGCCAGATCGACGACGCGGGGCTGGTGCCCACAGGCGGCGATAAAGCGCAACAGATCGGCCGGTGCGATGGCGGTGGTGCGGTCGTTCTCCAGTGGGTGGTAGTTGAGCGGGTCGCAGTCGAGCATCGCACGATCGAGCACCGGAGTAACCCGATGCGCGCGGTCGTTGACGAGGGCGAACGGCGTTACGCTGCCCGGCCGCACGCCCAATAACGCCCCGAGGTCGGCGGCGGCGCCAAACGAAAACCGCGGCGCCGCAAGGCGGATGGCCAGCTTGTTGAGATCGATGCGGCGCTCTTCGAGCATGATAACCAGCCAAAAACCGCCCTTTTTGTCTTTGAGAAAGAGACTCTTGCAATGGCCGCCCGGCAATTGCCCGCGAGCTGCCGCCGCCTCGGCGACGGTAAACACCGGCGGATGTGAGACGGTCTGATGGGCAATACCGAGCGCATCGAGGCGCCTGAACAGTTGTTCAGGCGTGAGCGGCACAGAAGGCATAGCCGCCACGATGCCGATCGGCGTTCCCGCAGGCAAGCCCCTAGGGCGACAACCTTGGGACGCAAGTCTTGCAAAGTTGCCGCGCCCGATTATCATGCGCGCCGGATGAACGCGGCCAGATCGGTCGCGGCGCGGGCGTAGCTCAGGGGTAGAGCACAACCTTGCCAAGGTTGGGGTCGAGGGTTCGAATCCCTTCGCCCGCTCCAGATTTTTTCAACGGCTTAAGACGATGCTCAGCGAAGGCGGTGACGGCGGCGGGCCAAAGGGCTTGCCCGCGTCGATGACGGCTTAGCCTGGTGGCACCGCATACTCCCGGCGAAGGACACCGGATTGCCGCACCAGCTTTAGTGATCTTGCGCCGGGGTCGATGAAATCGTCGATGACCGGCCCGAAACGATCCCTCAGAGGCCGCGAGGTTGCGGGGTCGGGGCGTTTTCGCTACAAGCCAATTCGACGGTGAGATTGGGGAGGAGGATGACGTTGCCGGCTACGGACGCAGCTGCAGGAGCTGCCGCCAGCGCCGCCGATGTTCGGGCCTATTGGGATCGTCGCCCGTGCAACATCCGGCATTCTCAGTTGACCGTGGGCAGTAGAGAGTATTTCGACGAGGTCGAAGCCCGTAAATATATGGTCGAACCGCACATCCCGGGATTTGCCCAATTTCCGAGATGGAGAGGCAAGCGCGTGCTGGAGATCGGCTGCGGGATCGGCACTGACGCGGTCAATTTCGCTCGCGCCGGCGCCCACTACACCGGGGTCGAATTGTCGGAAGTCAGTCTCGCCTTGACCAAGCAGCGGTTCGCGGTATTCGGTTTGGACGGCCAATTTTACAACTGCAACGCGGAGCATCTGACCACGACGATCGGTCTGCACAGCTTCGACCTCGTCTACTCATTTGGCGTGATCCACCACACGCCGAACCAGCGCGCCGTCATCGAACAGGCGCGACAGGTAATTGGCGACGATGGGGAGTTGCGGATCATGCTCTATTCCGAGCATTCGTGGAAGGCGATCATGATCGAAGCGGGTTTTGATCAACCCGAAGCCCAGGCCGGCTGTCCGATCGCGACCCCCTATACGCGCGGTATGATCGAGGAGCTGATGGCCGGGCTCTTTACGATCGAGTTGGCTGAACAGGCCCACATCTTTCCCTATAAAATCGAAAAGTACGTCCGATACGAATATGAGATCGAACCCTGGTTCAAGGCCATGCCGCCGGCCATGTTCGCCGCGCTCGAACGGCGCCTCGGCTGGCATTATCTGGTCGTGGCCAGACCGGCTTGAGCTGGTCCGGGCGCTGTTGTCGAATTGTCCCGAACCCAGTCCTTCCGGTGTCCAGCGCTGCGAACTTGTTTGCGACGGCTTCCGGCCTGCGCCGCACTCCGGAGAGGCTAGATGCTGTCGATCGTCGTCTACGGGCGCAACGACAACCACGGCTACAATCTTCACAAGCGAGCGGCCGTCAGCATCAATTGCCTGGCCGAAATGTTGCGCGACCCGGCTGATGAGCTGATCTCATCCGTCGTAAATCATGCGCCGGTCTCTTTGTTCGCTCAGGTGAGATGAGGATGTCGATAAAGACAGCGTTGGTGTGTGGAGCCGGAGGCTTCATCGGCGGACACTTGGTCAAGCGGCTCAAGCGGGACGGCTTTTGGGTACGCGGGGTCGACTTGAAATTGCATGAATATGCGGAGAGCGAAGCAGACGACTTTGTGGTCGGCGATTTGCGCGACCCCTATTTTTGCCGTCAGGTGGTCGATCGGCAGTTCGATGAGACCTATCAGCTGGCCGCGGATATGGGCGGCGCCGGGTTTATTTTCACCGGCGAGAATGACGCCGACATCGTGCACAATTCCGCGACGATCAATCTCAACATTCTCGACGCCTGCCATAAGCGTTTGATCAAGCGGATCTTCTACTCTTCTTCCGCATGCATATATCCGGCCTACAACCAAGAGAACCCGGATTCGCCCAATTGTGAGGAAAGTTCGGTCTATCCCGCGGCGCCCGACAGCGAATACGGCTGGGAAAAGCTGTTCAGCGAGCGCTTGTATTTGACTTACGGCCGTTGCTATGGGATGGAGCCGCGGATTGCCCGGTACCACAATATTTTCGGCCCCGAAGGGACCTGGAGCGGCGGTCGCGAGAAGGTGCCGGCCGCGCTCTGCCGCAAGATCGCAGCCGCCGATAACGGCGAGATAGAGATCTGGGGCGACGGCCAGCAGACACGCTCGTTCCTCTACGTCTCGGAATGCGTTGCGGGCACGGTTTTACTGATGCGCTCGGGTTTCACCGGACCCATGAATATTGGTTCCGAGGAAATGGTAACCATTGATCATCTCGCTGACCTGATCATGAGCATCGCCGGAAAGCGGCTCGATAAGCGCCACATTCCGGGCCCACTCGGCGTCAGAGGCCGCAATTCTGATAACCGCCTGATCCGGACTAAGCTCGGCTGGGCGCCATCGCAGCGGCTAGTCGCCGGTCTCGAGCCGACCTACGCCTGGATCGAGCGCCAGGTTCACGCCAATCCGCCGCACTGAGCGAGCTTTCTTCGGCTGCTTACCGTGCCTTCGAGTGTGGATTTCGGGACGACGGCAGCGTCCGCCGAGGCTACGGCCTCCTCCGGCGAAGCGACGAAGGAATAGAAGAATTTTTTTCGCCTCGTGGCCGGGAGGCGAACGCACAAATCTGGTCGTCGACTGCCGGCAGCTGCTCACTGGTGCGCCCTGCTGTTGTCTGATTCGGGTGGCACAGCTAGGCCAACATCCTTTACCGCCGTCGGTATAGCTGCGGCAGTGGACGCGGCAGAATAATCCCTCGCCTTGGCAGTCACGAAACCGCCGAGTGGCGCGAAGTGCTTCAGGCCATGGCGGCCAAACGGAGACAGCAAGACGTTGAGCAATGGAGTGTCGCCAACGGCCAACAAAGGCTTTGGCGTCGCCACAGAGTATGAACGCCAGCCGGATCATTCGGCGCGGTCGGTAAGCCCTTGAGTCTGATCCAATTTCGGAAACAGCCGCTCCTCGACGAGCCCGCAAATAATGTGGCCGGCGGTGATATGGAGTTGCTGGATCAGCGGCGTCGTGTCAGCGGGCGCATAAAGGCAGAGATGGCAACGCGCGGCCATCTCGCCCCCGCTCCTACCGGTAAAGCCGACGACGACCAAACCCGTGGACCGCGCCGCGTCGATCGCGCGCAAAATGTTCGGCGAGCGCCCCGAGGTCGAGATCGCGATCAGCACATCGCCGGCAACTCCAAGACCCAGCACCTGCCGCTCGAATACCCGGTCATAGCCATAATCATTGCCGATCGCGGTCAGCACTGAGCTGTCGGTGGTGAGCGCGATGGCGGGGAGCGGGGCGCGGTCGTAATTGAGCCGGGAGAGAAACTCGCCGGCGAGGTGCTGGGCATCTCCGGCGCTGCCGCCATTGCCGGCAAACAGCACCTTCCTTCCGGCTGCGATCGCCTCGACCAGCCGATCGACAATCGCCTCGGCTGTCGCCAGAAAGGCGGCGTCGTCGATCGCTGCCTGGACCGCGTCGCGAGACTGGCCGAGATAATCGACGATCGAGGCTGTTGGTTCACTTGTCATGTCGCACGACGACGATTGGCCATTTTGACAGGTCCGGTCTCACTGCCGGCTCCGCTCAACCCGTCGAACGCAAGGCCGAGCCGCACGGGTTGGAACTATGAGGCGCAGCCCGTTGAAAACCAAGCGTGTCAAGCGCCGATAGGGACTGCACACCAAGTGGGTCGGGCAAGAGATCAGCGAAGGAGGCGCTCATCGATGCTCTACGACGATAATAGATCGCGCTGCTCGAGGCCCAGCTTCTCGATCGCCTGGGGGGGTCGCGCCCACGTATCAGCCGATTTCCGGAAAGAGTTCGACTGCTGTCTCGCTGCCGCGCGGGGCCAGTGTTAAATCAACTCACTGCCCGCCGCTGCGGCGGGGCTTCGACCAGCGTCTAGAGTACGCCACCAGTGGCGCGCCAAAGTTGTGCCCACCAAAGAGGACGTGGTCGGTCCCCAACAACCCGGACACTGACCCGCCTAACCGCACATCCTGTGTCATTCATCTTCCTGATTACGCATGAGCTTCAGCCAATTTGAGGAGGCGGTATGGCATCGGCGGAGTTCGGACTGCGAGGTAGCCGCGCCGCGGCATCATAGCGGCGAGATCGTATCGCCGGTTGAACCGGTATTCGAATTTGGCGAGGTAGCGGGGTGCATGCTTGTCGCGGACGGCGCGGTAAGTCCCGGCGATGGCGCTCTTGATGTTGCCGAGGGTGGTGTTGACCCACTTGAAAGCGGGGTTCAATGCGGCCTTGCGACCGGATCCAGTGATGATTGGCTGATGGACCCAGCCGGCGTTGCTGACCCCGGTGAAGCAGCGCAGCCCGTCACTGACGACGGTGCTGGCGGGATCGAAATTGTGCTGCGCCAAGGTCGCGATTTCGGCATGGCGGAAGCCCTTCACGCGGGCGCAACTTCAAGCGGATTGGCTTACCCTGCGGTGTGGTTTCGACCGCGGCCACGATCGGCGTCTTGCCAGGCGAACCGCGGCCACGCTTGCCGCCGTTGCGCTCGCCGCCGAGATCGGCGTCGTCGATCTCGATCCGTCCGGTCAGGCGCTTGGTGGCGTCCCGCTCCATCATCACTTGCATGAGCTTGTGCTTGATCTTCCTGGCCGTCGTCTGGGTGACGCCAAGCCGGCGCCCCAACTCGATGCTGGAGATGCCGCCCTTGCTCTGGGTGAGGTGGTACATGGCACGAAACCAAGTACACAGCGGCACCTTGGTCGCGGCGAAAATCGTCCCGGCGATCACCGATGTTTGATGTCGACAGGCGGCACCCTGGTAAAGCGCGCGGGTCTCGATCAAGCTGTGATGCTTGCCCGCGCACACCGGGCAGACGAAGCCCGATGGCCAGCGCCAGCGCAGCATCGCTTCCTGGCACTGATCCTCGGTGCCGTAAAGAACCGCAAACTGGGCCTCGCTGAGCCCCTTTTGAAACTGCACCTTGTTGCGCGCCATCGTTCAAACCCGCAGAAATAGCCTTATGTTCCCGTTATGTACCATACAGTGACGGCTGAGGATAGTCGGTAATCAGGAAACTGAAAGCTGAGCGGTTGCCGAAGAAGCACAGCGAGGTCGCCGCGCTAAGTCACAAGGACAAGCGGCGCAACATTCCGACTGCCGAGCTTGAACCGGTCATGGAGGAGAAGGACAAGAGCCCGATCCGGCTCGCCTATGAGCGGCGCACCCGCGATCTCGACCCGCAACTCCGTAAGGATTTGATTTTTCTTTCTGGATGCGAGACGGTCCTGGCCGGATTCTCACCGGATTATGGCGTCTTCGTCGTATGGGAGGCGCGTCACCATCACCAATACGCATACAGCCGAAACGTCCAGGTCCGGGAGCATTTGTTAGAGCAAGCTCGGAGAACGGGTTGGGCTGTGGATGAACCACGCCGGGTTGCAAATGGTCAGGAGGTGAGAGGCGCGGTGTCTCCCGGTAACCTGACCCGCTTTATACGATTGGCCCGCGAGGCAGACTTGCGAGGCTTAACGGCTGAGCGAAAGGAGGCATTCCTTCTTAGTTGCGGCAGAGATATTTCAACGAACAGCGAGCTTCCTGCTTATTTGGGATCTCTGCGAGGACTTGAACTTGTGACAAGAGCGGCCCGTGATACAACCTTATCACCAAGAGTAAAATGGCCTTCGACTATATGTGTGGGGTATGTAACGCTCAATTGGATATCGTTGAGGCTGTTCATAAGACCCGCATTGGCGGTAAGCGGCGTGAGATCCTGTGGTCGATTTTCGAGCGCGTTCGAGCTGGTCTGACCGAGCGCAAGGCCGTCACATGGCCCGATCTGTTGGGTCGCGTCACAGCGCATCTGGCCGGTAACAAATCCCCGTTCGATTTCGTCGTTGCACCTTGAGGTAGGTCGCGTCGAGCCACAGATACGGCCATTCGCCGTCGATCGGCCGGTCGAGGAAAGCATTAACCCGCTCGTCGATGTCCTTGCACAGCTTGGAAACTTGGCCCTTTGAGATGCCGGAGAGGCCCATCGCCTGGACCAGTTCGTCGACCCGCCGGGTCGAGACGCTGCCGATCCAGGCCTCCTGGATGACCGTGACCAGCGCCTTCTCGGCGGTCTTGCGCGGCTCCAGGAAGGGCGGGAACTATGAGCCCTGGCGCAGCTTGGGGATCCTCAGCTGGAGCGAGCCCAAGCGCGTGTCGGGGCTGCGCTCGCGATAACCATTGCGGTAATTGAGCCGTTCGGCCGAGCGCTCATGCCGCCCGGCGCCGATCAGGCCTTCGACATCGGCTTCCATCAGGATTTGCAGCACCGCCTCGGCAACCACGCGCAGGAAATCGCCGTCCCCGCTCTTCTGCAGCGGCTCGATCAGTGCCAGTCTCTCTTCAGTCATCGGGTCCTCGGTGGGCTTGGATGGACATCGCAACGCCAGCCTAGCTCGCCTTCCCGGTGACCACCCGTTGCTCACGCGCGCGCCGAGCTCCATGTTGTGGGGCATTGCGCCCGGCGCGCGCTCACCACCGAATTTCCACCACGACCGCGGACGCTGACACAAAACGCAGTCTTACACCTGGGCAGCCTATGGTCTCCAGAGCGTCGTCACTTGGACTCTCACCCCTACGAGCACAGGGACCCACCTGCGCATGGAGCAGTCGGGCTTCCCGCCGGATCAGCAACAGGCCTACCAGGGCGCCAAGGGCGGGTGGCAGCGGTTCTTTGCGGCCCTCGATCAGGTATTGGCGCGGGTAGATTGAAGTCTGCCGTCGAACGCGCTGCGCGCATGCAGGATCGTGTAGTTGTTGATGAAATATATCTCGCCGGGCTGCAAGGTGAACTCCAGCATCAGCTCGGGCCGCTTGGTGACCTCCTCGAAGCGGTCGAGCACCGCGAGCTCGGCCTCGCCCATCCTGTGTCCGGCGGCCGCCTCGCCGGCGTCTACATAGGTGCGGACGTAGCGTGCCGACACCTTGCCCTCGGTATTGGAATAGACCGGCACCCGATAAGGCGTATGCGGCAGATCGCCCGGCTTCTCCTCGCCGCGCCGGTGGAAGACGTAGCCGCGGTAGAGGCGCTCGAGGGCCTCGGGATATTCCTCGAGCATCACATTGTGAACCGTCAGGGCGCTGGTCAGCCGCGACACGCCGCCCGACTCCGCATTGCGCAGACAGGCAAGCCCGACCAAGTCGCACGAATCGGTGTGTGGCGAGAGCTCCTGCTTGTTCCGGTAGGCGCCCGCCAGCGGGTCCTCACGGCTGAAATCCTTGACGTGACCGAGCCGGTCGCCGAGCACGCTCTGCGACAGCCCCCGTCCGAGATATGTGCCGATCCCCCAAAAGGTCATGCCGATCTCGTCTTTTGAATAATCGTCGACCGGCAGGCGGCGCAGCACGAAGAAGCCGCGTCCATCTTCGATTTCGTGTCGGATCTCGTCGATGACCGGCCGCAATGGCGGAAAGTCGAAATGCTCGCGCCGCAGATCGTCGAGGCCGAGGCCGGCCGCCTTTATCTGCCGCATGGCGCGTTCGATGTCCCGCAAGTCGATCGCATCGAGCTCGATTGTGTAATCCGCCGGCGTCTTGAAGTCGGCCACCTTCCACGCGCCAGGGTGATCGATCAGTGTTCCGTACACCGGCGTCAGCGGCGCATCGTCTTTGGAAATCCCGTTCGGTTGGATGGCACTCATTATTCTCGGCACATCATCATCCGGGTCGGCTCATGCTCGACATCGGCGCGTTTTCCCGCCTGGCGGTCGGGCAATTTATGGGCCGGCCGTGCGGCGGACAAGCGCATCGTAGGGCGGCTTACCCGCTCTCCCATGCGCCAGAGCCGGCTGTGATTGCTAGCCCGGAGCCTAGCGTTGGCGGCGCTGGTCATAGCTCCTTTTCGGCGAGCTCGCGGAATGCGTCAGGCACCAAGCGGGAAGCTCCCAATGCGACCGACGCGTAGCCGATCGCCTCCCATCCGAAGCGATCGCGGACCCTGTCAACAGCGCGGTCGACCACCAAACGGGCGATGCCCTTTTTGGCGCCGGGACGGCGCTCCTCGTCCTCAAGTCCGAGCGGGAATTCCAGCTGCACTGGCGAGTGGTCCTCAAGATTCGACACCGAGATCGCCAGCAGTGAGATGGTCTGCTCGTCGGGGTGATCTGCCAGGGCGTCCCGCACCAGATCCTCGGCGATCTCAGCAAGGGTTGTCGTCGCCGAAATCGGCGCAGGCAGCGTGACAGAGCGGGTGACCGAGCGCAAATCAGCGAACCGTACCCGCACCGAGACAGTGCGGCCGAGACGGGATTTGGCCCTGAGGCGAGAGCCGACCCGGTCTGCAAGATGGCGCAAGGTGGGTCGAAAAACGGCCGCTGCAGCGGGCTTCTTGCCGAGCGCCGACTGTGCTCCGGCCGACTGGGCTCGGCGATGCGTCTTGATTTCCCGCGGGTCACGGTTCCACGCCAACGCCGCCAATTTCTGCCCCGGCGCGTCGCCGAGCAGCAGCTCCAACGACCCTCGCGGGAGTCTTCGCCAACTGGCCAATGGTCAACACGCCCTTCTCGGCCAACCGCGCCTTGGTGACCGGGCCCACTCCCCACATCAGCTCGACCGGCAAATCGTGAAGGAAATCGAGCTCGGTCTCGGGATCGACGACCACCAGCCCGTCCGGTTTGGCCACTTGCGAGGCGATCTTTGCGAGGTGCTTGGTTCGCGCCACGCCGACCGAAATTGGCAGTCCCAGCTCTTCCCGCACGCGGCGTCGGATTGTTTTGGCGATGTCTGCCGGCGAGCCAAAGAGATGGATGGAGCCCTCGACGTCGGCAAAAGCCTCGTCGATGGAAATCCGCTCGACAAGCGGCGTGTAATCACCCAAGACCTTGATGGCGGCGTCGCCCAGCCGCTGGTAGTCCTCGAAATGGCCGCTGACAAAAGTCAGTTGCGGACAGAGCTCGCGCGCCCGCCGTCCGGGCATACCGCTACGGACACCGAAGGCCTTGGCTTCATAAGAAGCGGCAAGCACAACCCCGCCCCCCACGGCAATCGGCCGGCCGCGCAACGACGGGTCGAGCAGCTGCTCGACCGAGGCGTAGAAGGCGTCCAAATCCGCATGGAGGATAGCGGCTGTTGCTACCATCCCGGCACTTCACCTCCGGTTCTCCCAAAGAACATAAGAGGAACATTTCGGGGTTGCTTGTCAAGCCCCGCGCGCAATCGCTATAGCTGTCTTCGTTTTTATCGGGGCTTTGCTGTTGGAGATCGGCGGCCATGAGGTTCGACGAATATCGCGAGCACGACGCCGTCTCGCTCGCCGGGCTCATCGCCAAGCGCGAGGTCAGCGCCAAGGAGGTGCTGGAGATGGCGATCACGAGGGCCGAGCAGGTCAACCCTGCCATCAATGCCATTGTGCACAAGCAGTATGAGCAGGCGCGCAAGGCGGTCGCGGCGGGGCTTCCCGGCGGCCCGCTGAAGGGCGTGCCCTTTTTGATCAAGGACCTCGGCTTCCTCCAGACCGGTGAGCCGGCGACCCTTGGCAGCAGCCTGTTCAAGGATTTTGTCGCCGATCACGACACCGCCTATGTGACGCGCTGCAAGAAGGCCGGTCTCGTGTTCCTCGGCCGCAGCTCCAGCCCCGAGTTCGGCCTGAACCCGAATACCGAGCCGCGGCTCTACGGTTCCTGCCACAACCCTTGGAACCTCGAATACTCGCCGGGGGGTTCCTCCGGCGGCTCGGCGGCAGCGGTTGCCGCGGGCATTCTGCCGGTGGCGCATGCCACCGACGGGGGCGGGTCGATCCGGATTCCAGCGGCGCAATGCGGCTTGTTTGGGCTCAAGCCATCACGTGGCCGGGTGTCCATGGCGCCTGACGTGGGCGAAGGATGGGGCGGGCTGTCGACCGGACATGTGGTCAGCCGCAGTGTGCGCGATTCGGCCCTGATGCTCGATTGCACTGCCGGACCGGAACCCGGCGACCCCTATGCTGCGCCAGTAAGCGAGGGGTCCTTCCTCGAAGCCATCGCCCGCCCACTGCGCAAGCTCAGGATCGCGCTGATGCTGAAGGATCATCGCGCTGCCAAATTGCATCCGGAATGCCTCGCGGCCGTTGAAAATGCGGCCAAGCTGTGCGCCAGCCTCGGCCACACCGTCGAGGAAGCGGACCCCGAACTCGACATGGTGGCGCTGCGGCCCTTGAACGCCCGGATCTCGGCGGCCAATACCGCCCGCTCATGCAATATGCGCTGGAAGGCGCTGGGGCGCGAGCCCACCCCCGACGACGTCGAGGCAGTGACCTGGGCGGTGTACCAGCGCGGGATGAAAGTGAGCGGCGTCGAGTACATCGAGGCGATCGCTGCCGCGCACGCAGCGGGGCGCAAGATGGGCAAGTTCCTGACCAACTATGACATAATCCTGTCGACGACATTGGCCGGGCCACCGCCAAAGCTCGGCTATTTCGACCAGAACGGCGATGTCCAAACCTTCACCGAGCGTGTGACCGAGTATCTGTCGGTGACGCCGCTGCACAATGCGACCGGCACGCCGGCGATGAGCGTGCCGTTGCATTGGACAGCGGATGGCCTGCCGGTCGGCGTGCATTTCGCCGGCCGCTATGGTGAGGAAGCCACCCTCTTGGCGCTTGCGGCTCAGCTGGAGACGGCGCAACCGTGGTTCGATCGCGTGCCGGCACTGTAAAGAACGCACGAGGACGGGGAGAGAGCTTTGCGGGCCGTTTTCGTCGACGCCGACGATGCCCTCGCCGCGATCACCGAAAAGCTGCGGCGCGAGGGGGACCCGCCGGTGGCCATCAATCGCGATCGCGATGTTACCCCGGACGAGCTCCCTGCCCTGCTCGGCGACGCCGAGATCGCGATAATCGACCATACTCGTTTGCCAACGTTGATTGGCGCCCAGTGCCGCGGCCTTAAACACGTCGTTTTCCTCGGCACCGGGGCGCGCAGCTATATGAACCCGGACGAGCTCGCCGCCCGCGGCATCACCGTTCATATTATCAAGGGCTATGGCGACACCGCAGTAGCCGAATGCGCGATCGCGCTGATGTGGGCGTCGGCCAGAGGCTTCGTGCCAATGGACCGCGGGATTCGGGCCGGCCGCTGGCTGGGTATCGAGGGCGTCCAGCTCACCGGCAAGACGCTGGGGCTCGTCGGTTTTGGTGGCGTCGCGGCCGAGGTCGCGCGCATCGCCCTTGGTGCCGGCATGAAGGTGGCCGCCTGGAACCGCAGCCCGCGAGCCTATCCTCGTGTTGAATTCCTATCGCTCGACGAGGTGCTCGCCCAAAGCGACGTCGTCTCGCTGCACCTATTGTTGACCGTCGAAACCGAAGGCCTCTTGTCGCGCGAGCGTATCGCCGCAATGAAGCCAGGTGTCATTTTGGTGAACACGGCGCGCGGCGCATTGATCGACGAGGAGGCAATGATCGAGGCGCTGCGCTCGGGCCATATCCGCCATGCCGGCCTCGACGTCTTCGCGGTCGAGCCGATGCCGGCAGGCCACGTCTTAACCACACTGGAAAACGTCTCGCTCTCCGCTCATTCCGCGTTCCGGACACCAGAGGCGAGCGACAATCTTATCGCCGCGGCACTGGACCATTGCCGTCGCATTGCCGCCACCGGCCGCTGAGCCCGTTAGCAAACGACGTCCAAAGGCGGGATGACCGGCAACAGGATGTGCGAAGGGCGGGCGGCCTCGACGAAGACCCGGTTGCGGGCGATGCGGGGCCGCATCTGGTGCGATAGTTCGGATCCACTGCATGTGTGGCTGCCAAGTGGACTTGCGGCCGCCTCATCATAAATGGGATAGGTTCTGTCCGAATTGCGGCTCGCGCTTCGTCCTTCACGACGTTGATGAGGAAGCCGATTACGTCGTGTCGCAGACCGGGATTGGCGACGTGCTTGGCGGCGATGCACCCAAGATCACGTTTGTCTCCGCCAAGTCGGTGGAGCGCCTGCTTGATTTCGACCAGCACCCGTCGGGCCGGGGCCGACAACGGGATCCGGTGCAGGCGAGCCTGCTTGGTGGCGCTCGCCGGCTTGGTCCATATGCCATCGCCGAGGTCGAGCTGCTCCCACCGGATGGTGAACACTTCCGACCGCCGGGCGCCGGTCAGCAGCAACAGCTCGATGACGTGCGCTCCCTGGCGGTTGGGGTGCGTCGCCACCGCGGCCAGCAGCCGTTCGAGCTCGTCGCCCTCGAGGTAGCGATGGCGCGCCGTCTCGGGGTTGCGCTCGATCCCCTTGACCGGGTTGTCGGACCGCATTTCCCAGATGACGGCGAGACCGAACATGCGTGACAGGAGGGCAATGACCCGGTTGGCGCGGACCCTTGCCCCGGTGGCCGTGATCTTGCGGTGGAGCTTGTCGATGTGGACGTGCCTGACGTCAGCGACCTTCATTCGCCCGAGCGCCGGAAGAATGTGCTGGGCGATCATGCTCTCGTCGTCGACCAGCGAGCGCGCCAGCTTCAACGGCCAGTCCGTGGCGTTGCCGATGGTGAGCCGGCGGCTGATGCCGGAATGCGTGCGGTAGGAAAACGTCCAGGCCTTGACGCCGGCCTTGGTGGTGCGCAGGCCAAAGGCCGATCGCCTCGCTGTCGGAGATCAGGTTGTAGGCCTTGCCATCGGCAGGGCCGATCGCCGCGGCGACCAGCGCCAGGGTGAGCTTTGTTGCCATCGTGTTCGGTTCCCCGTCCGTCGTTTGTTGTTTGCCCAGTGTACGCAAATGTGCGTACATCGGGGGTCGTTTATGGCAACTCAGGGCATTTTGCAATCTCGCAAACCGACCACAAAATGGTGTAATTGCTAGGGTTTCGTTGGTGAGCCCGCCGGGATTCGAACCCGGGACCTACTGATTAAAAGTCAGTTGCTCTACCGGCTGAGCTACAGGCTCGCTGTGGCGGGCGCACCATAGGAGGTGCCGGAAAGCCGGTCAATCCGTCGTCTCCCGGTATGTAGTGTCGGAGCGCGTAAGTACAGCGTTCTCCGGCTGGGCAGGCCGATTTTGGTCGGGCAGCCGCAGCGGGCAGCTTGACGCCGATCTTGTGCCGGGCCTGCCTACCGTTTCGGCGGGTGGGCGCGCACGAATTCCTCGTTGACGTCAGCACCCCAGCCGGGGCCGGTCGGCAACAGCAGGTCGCCGTTCTCGATGACCGGCGGGTGGGTGACGATGTCGTCCTTCCAGGTCACGTCGTCGATGTCGATCTCCATGACTTTGAAGTTCGGCGCCACGGCGCACATATGCGCGCTGATCAACGAGCCCAAATGGCCGTTGAAATTATGTGGTGCCACATTGACCTCGTAGGCGTCGGCCATCGCCGCGATCTTCAAGGATTCGAGGATGCCGTTCCAGGCCACGTCGATGATCGCGTAATCGACCGATTGGTTCTCGAAATAGGGCCGGAACTGACGCCTGCCATACAATGATTCGCAGGACGAGATCGGGGTGCGGGCCGAGCGGCGGATCAATGCCAGGCCGGCCGGGTCGTAGAGGTCGATCTCGAGCCACACCAGATCGAGCGGCTCCAAGGCCCGCGCCAGTTTGACGTAGCCGTCGATCTTGTAATTGAAGTTGGTGTCGAGATGCAGCCCGACATCGCGGCCGGCGCCGCGGCGGAACGCCTCCAGCTGCGCTACCGCGGCATCGACGATGCGGTGGTCGACATTGAGCTCGGGAAACCCCGGCGGGTTGCCGGTGCCGGGGCCGTACATATAGGGCTTGTCGCGGTCAAAGCGGATCAAATTGGTCTTGAGCCCCTTGAAGCCCTTGCGCCTGACCTCTTCGCCGAGTGCGACGATGTCGTCGAGCGAGCGCACCGGGTCGACCCCGGCCCATTCGCGGATCCTGTCGGCGTGACGCGCGCGATAGGTGCCGCAATGCGACCAATAGAGCTGTAATCGGTCGCGCACCGGCCCGCCCAGCATCTCGTAAACCGGCACGCCCAATGCCTTGGCCTTGATGTCGACCAGCGCGTTCTCGATCGCCGCGATCGCCATCTGGTTGACCCCGCCGGCGGCCTGCCGGGTCGCCGCGTAGAGATGGGCGCTGTGACGCTCGACCGGCCGCGGGTCCTGCCCGATCAAGAAGCGCTCGGCGAGCTTCAAGATGACCCCGGTCAGCCCTTGCGCGCCATAGCCCTCCATATATTCCGACCAGCCGACGATGCCCTCGTCGGTGGTGATCTTCAGAAACGAGTTGACCCGCCAGCCGGCATCGCAATGCAAATCTTCGACCTTGACGATCTTCATCGGCGTATCCTCCTGGTCCGCGACATCGCGTTCCGTAGCTCTCGCCAGTGATCATGCGCCGAGAGCCGACCCCGCTCAACCGCGACCAGATCGACCTCATTCCGAAACGTCGCCCGCGAACAGCTCCGACTGCCGGCTGGCGCGGCGCGGCTACGGCTGCGCCGGCAGACGCACGCCGCCGGGGCCGATCAGCCCGGGATAGGGCGCCTTGAAGCGCCAGAATGTCCCGCTCGTCGCCCCCTCGAAATAGACGTATTGATTATTGGGTCCGCCAAAAGCGAAGTTGGTTGTCGCGGGGTCGCCATTCGGGATCGGCACAAAGCCGATAATCAGCCCGCGCGGATTGATTTCGACAACGCCGCCCATTGGCGGCACGCCGGCCCACAGATTGCCCTTGACGTCGTAATGGATGCCGTCGGGGCCGCCATTGCCGGGGATGTAGGTGCCGGCCTTGACCCCGGCAAAGGTCAGATGCAGCGGATCCCGCGGGCATTGCGGGCAGCCCATATTGGGGCCGATCTCGAACCCGGCATACCACATGCGGCCGGCTCGGAAGTCGCCGACGGCCAAGGTAGTGTCATCGGGCGAGACCGCGATCCCGTTGGGAAACATGCTGCTGTCCATCACTTTGCGCAAAACGCCGTCGCGCGAATACTGGTAGACGGCGCCGGTGCGGTCGGTCTCGTTCGGCCCGGGACCGGTCCCCCACGGATCGGTAAAGAACAGATTTCCTTCGGCGTCGAAATCGAGGTCGTTGGGGCCTTTGAACAACTGGTTGCGATAGGTATAGACCAAGGTCGTCAGCTGTTTTGTCTGCGGGTCGTAGACCAGGATGCCGCGGTGCCGCGAGGTCAAATAGAGCTTGCCGTCGTGCCAGCGGCTTCCCTGCGGCTCGCAGGTCTGACCCAGCTCAGGCGGCGGGTTGCAATTGACCACCGGGACCAGTTTGCCGTCGGGCGTCAGGTATGAAATCCACCCCGAGCCGATCGCCACGAACCACAGATTGCCCTGGGTATCGAACGCGCCGCCTTCGAGGAACTTGCCCTGCGGCGTGCCGCTGACATCGGCGAATTTCTCGACCGGGCCGACCCCCGCCGGCAATGGCGGCAATCCCCAAGGCTGCACCGGGGCAGCGGGCGGCGTCGGCGCCTGCGCCCGAGCCACCCCTCCCGGCCCGCGCGACCGCACAGACGATCCCGAACAACAGGGCCCACAGGCCCTCGATCAACCAACGGCGTACGCCCATGATGTTTCCTCCTCGATGCCAGTTCTTCTCGCGAGCCGCCCACTGGCCGAGCGGCTTCCGGTTGCCAACGCGATCGTAGAACGACGCGTGGCCGGCTGTCAGCCATAGCAGCAGGCATTCGGCGGATTGCCGCGACCATTTTTTTCGATCCGGTCATCGCGGGGTTTGTGCGATCAGCCCGTCCGGTTTAGCGGATTTGATTGCAAGGAGCCTCTTGATCGTCATCGCCGGGCTCGTCCCGGTGATCCACGCCTTCTTTCAAGCGGCGAGCCGGGCAGGCGGATGCCCTCGGACCGATCCGGTCATGGCGGGCTTTGTGTGATCAGCCCGTCCGGTTTAGCGGATTTGATTGCCAGGAGCCTCTTGATCGTCATCACCGGGCTCGTCCCGGTGATCCACGCCTTTTTTCAAGCGGCGAGCCGGGCAGGCGGATGCCCTCGGATTAAGTCCATGCGTTGAAGACCGCGGAACAACTCCGGCGATGACGGCTGGAGATAGCAACCAAAGCAGTCATCCCGGCGCAGGAGCGTGTGAGGGAATTGAACGATGGCTGGGTCATGGTGCGTCCTTCGAGACAGCCGCCTTGCGGCTTCCTCAGAGCCTGACCCGGCGCAGGCCGGGGATGAGGCGGTTTCTCAATATTATCAATAACGTACGTCATGGTGAGGAGCGCCGAAGGCGCGTCTCGAACCACGCACGGCGGCCGTACCGCACCCGGCTTTCGTTTCGAGGCCAATTCCTTCACACACTCGCAGACCGGGACCCACTTCTGCAATGAATACCGGCCTTTGCCGGCATGACCAGAGAATGGCGGCGCGCTGGATCGGGCATCATCCCCATCTGCGCGATACCATCATTGGCAGGGTCGCTCTAGTGCTTAGACGCATTCAGATGCTCCCCTCCCACCCAAATCGTCTTGCCCAGCCTTGTGCCCGGCATCCACGAATACCGGTAAGACCTGTGCCGCGTCTCGTGGATGGCCGGGCCAAACCCGGCCAAGACGGTGGAGTGAATCGTCTGTCTGCGTCTAGGCTCTAACCCATCACGAAATCAGCCTGATCCGGTTTCCTGCAACCGCTACCGTTGCGCCGCCGAGCGTTCGCAATTGAGCGCCAACAGCCGCGCGAGCGCTTCCTCTTCTGGCAGATCGGCGGCCCAGCCATAGGCGCCGGCTAGCGCCGGTCCTGCGCTTTCTCGAAGGCTTCCCTGAGCCGCTGCTCGTCCGCCGGCGTCAGTTGCGGCGGCTCGACCGATATAGTCAGCTTGTCGATCTGGCCGGTGAAGGGGAACGGCACCTGATAATCCTGGTCGTCGACCGGGGTGCCGGTGTCGGCGCCGATGTCGAAGGTCTCATCCCATTGCAGGATCAGCGGCACGGTGCGGGCCATCGTCTGTGTCGCGACCGCGGCGCCGTCGACCTTGAGCACGCCGGTGCCGCCGCGACCGATCCCACTGATGTCGTTGAACGCCAGGGTCGTAAACCCGAGCCCGTCATATTTGAAGTCGAATTCGAGTGTGTGCTTGCCAGGCGACAGCGCCCCCGGCCCCTCCCAGCGCACCCGCTTGAGGTCGAGCAGGTTCCACACGAAGACCGGCTTGCCCTTCAAGAGGTACAGACCATAGCCGCCGAAGCGCCCGCCGTTGGTTTGGATCATGCCCTCAGCACCGCTCTGCGGGACGGTAATCTCGGCCATGATCGTGTAGGAGGTGTTGAGCAGGCTCGGCGCGTCGCCATGCGGGATGCCGGTCACGGTCTCGCCCGAATAGGTAAACACCTTTCTGCCGGCGGCAGCATTGGGACGTGGTGCCACCAACCGTGTCGCTACAGACGCATCCAATGGCAAAACCTGATATTTGGCGAACTCGGCCCACATAAGCTCCTGCATATCCCTGAGCTTCTCGGGATATCGGTCGGCGACGTTGTCGTATTGGGTCCAATCGTTGCGGATGTCGTAGAGCTCCATCTTATAGGCGTTCGCCGGATTCAAGATGGTCGCCCCTAGCAATTCCCAAGGCGGGCGGAGCGGGACAGCGCTCAGCATCCAGCCGTTATGGTAGAGACCGTGCACGCCCATCATTTCGAAATATTGCGTCTCACGCCTGGATGGGGCGGCGGCGTTGGCCTTGTCGAAAGTGTAGGCCATGCTGACACCTTCTATCGGCTTTTGCGCGATGCCGTCGACCATGTCCGGCGCGCGTATGCCGATGCATTCCAGGAGTGTGGGCACGATGTCGATGACGTGGTGGAACTGGTTGCGAATGCCGCCCTTGTCCTTGATCCGCGCCGGCCAGGAGACCGCCATGCCCTGACGCGTGCCGCCAAAGAAGGACGGGATCTGCTTCATCCACTTGTACGGGGTGTCGAAGGCCCACGACCACGGAACCGCGAAATGAGGATAAGTCGCGTCGGTGCCCCAGACATCGTAAAACGGCATTTGCTGCTCGGCGGTCAGCTCGATCCCATTGAATTGAAGCACCTCGCTCGGCGTGCCGTTCGGTGAGCCTTCGGCGCTGGCGCCATTGTCGCCTGAAATGTAGATGATCAATGTATTGTCGAGCTTGCCGAGATCCTCGACCGCCTGGATCACGCGGCCGATCTCGTGGTCCGTATAGGCGAGATAGGCTGCATAGACATTGGCCTGGCGGATGAAGAGCTTTTTCTCCTCGTCCGTCAGCTTGTCCCAGGTCTTAAGGAGATCGTCGGGCCAGGGTGTCAGTCTTGCGTCCTGCGGGACCACACCGAGCCGCTTCTGATTGGCAAAAATCTGATCGCGCAAGGCGTTCCAGCCCTGGTCGAACAAATGCATGTCGGTGATCTTTTTGATCCATTCGGGCGTGGGGTGATGCGGCGAGTGGGTCCCGCCGGGAACGTAATACAAAAAGAAAGGCATCGACGGGTTGATGTCGTTCAATTGATTGAGCCAGTGGATCGCGTCGTCGGCCATCGCGGTGGTTAAGTTCCATTCGGGATTGCCGACATAGGGATAGATAGCGGTGGTATTGCGGAACAGATTAGGCTGCCACTGACTGGTGTCGCCGCCGACAAAGCCGTAGAAATATTCGAAGCCCATGCCGGTCGGCCATTGGTTAAAGGGTCCGGCCTGGCTCGCCGTCCAATCGGGCGTGTTGTGATCCTTGCCGAACCACGACGTCCGATAGCCGTGCTCCAGCAGGATCCGGCCGATCGTCGCATTGTCGGTGCCGATGACGCTGTTGTAGCCGGGGAAGCCAGTCGACATCTCGGTGACCACCGCGTAGCCGACCGAATGGTGGTTGCGGCCGGTGATCAGCGCCGCCCGCGTCGGCGAGCACAGCGAGGTAGAGTGGAAATTGCTGTAGCGCAGACCATTGGCGGCGACGCGGTCGAGCGCCGGCGTCGGGATCACCCCGCCAAAGGTCGAGGGCGCCGCGAAACCGACATCGTCGGTCATGATCAACAGAATGTTCGGGGCACCCTCGGGCGGCACCACCGTCGGCGGCCACCACGGCGTCGACTGCGCGGCGTTCAGGTTGATCTCACCGCCAAACGGCAGTGCCGGCGGCGGCAGGACATCGCCGGTGATTGTCCGCGTCATATTCGGCTGGACGCCGTGCGGCTGCGGCCCTGCCGGCGGGGGTAGCGGCGGCGTTCCGCCCGGGCCGGGCGTCTGTGCCTTCGCCCCGCCTGCGAGCCATGAGCCGCCAAAGGCGGTCATCAATGCCGCCTTTGCCGTTGATAAAAAAAGTTGCCGCCGATTCATCACCCTCTCCCTGGATTTCAGATTTTCCTGCCCAAGGTGCCCTCGATCAGGTCGAATTGAACCTTCGCAGCGGAGGTGGATCGCACGAAGGCGATCATCTCGCGCCACGGGTCGAGGACGCGATCGAGCCCGCTGATGAAGGCGACCACGATCCCGATTTCGGTTTTTCCGTTGAGTACCATGATCCCGCCGGCAAACAACAGGACAAAGACAGCCAAGGATTGCAGTGCGCTTACTAGAAATTTCAATCCGAATTTCAGCTTAAATACGAGCAGACGGGCAAGATAGATCGTTTCGAATGCTTTCCGGATCTCGCCGCCGAGAGAACTGGCGAATGCTCCGCGGCCCTGCTCGGCGTCAACCATCAAGTCACCGGCGCGCAGCAATGTGCGCGACCGCTCCCTAACGTGAACATTTATGCGGCGCTGGATGATCGGGACGAGCAAGACTTGCGGAACGGAGATGAGCAAGACGACCACCCCGAGACGAGGCTCGGTATACAGCATATAACTCAACACGCTAAGCAGAGTCCCCACTTGCACTATCGGGGTCGAAATGCAATCCCCGACGAATTTTCCGACCGCCTCCGCCTGGCTGGAGATCGTGGTAACTAATGCCCCTGATTTGGCCTTTCTGGTTTCGCCCGCCGCTTCATCTGGATTGATAGACGACGCGGAGCTTCGGAGAACGTCCTCCCGCAGGGAGCGAATCGTGGATTCTCCGAGCCCGGCGCTTTTGATATTCACGAGATATTTGAGACCACCAATGGCCAGTGCCGCGACCAGATAGCCGCCGCACAGCCATCCCAACCTCTCGGCTCTCTCATGCCCGGCGAGGGTATTTATAATATGACGCTGTAATTCGAGCGGTGCTGCCGCCAGCACAGCGGCAATGATCGCCAAGATAATCAGCACGATCTGCTGTGGCGCCGACGACCGCCAGACATAGGCGTAAAGCTCACGCATGGGTTCGGCCCTCCCCGATCCGAAACGCGGTGCTACCATAGCGTTAGACCGGCTCCGAACGCACTCTGCCCACGCCAAGGCTCGAGGCGTTCCGATATCGTTATGTTTCTCCCGCGCCTCGTGAATTGTTGACCCACGCGCGAGCAAGGAAGATCGCCACGACCGTATGAAGCACAGCCGCCGGCCAGAGCAGCGGCCCCACAAAACCAGTGCCGATCCCCAGGTAAACGAGATAGAGCGCAACGAGCACGCTGAAGACCAGCAGCGCTCGAAGCGACGAAGCGGCTACGCTTTTTGTCCCTGCGCGAGGCCAGCAGGCCAACACCAAAGCGAGGAGGGTGAATCCGGCAAGCCGGCCGACGATCTGACCGGGTTCGGAGAGCTCGACCCCCAAGAGCAACCGAACGAACAGGGACGGGAAGCTGATCAAGACGAGCCCCGTCCCCGCTTCGATCGCGGCTGCGAGCGCTATCGATATCGTTTCGTACCGGTTCACGTCAGTTTGCGCCCGGCGAAGGGCACTGGTTGAGGGGCGGAACCTTTCCGTTGAGCTGTGCGGCCAGAGCAGCAGCCGTGCCTACAGGGGCGCCGACATAGATCGTCGAACCCGTTTTGCCAGTCGCCGTGGCGCCTTTGCAATATTTAAAGAACGAGTTGTCGCATGGGTAAGGCCCGAGGATTTGGTAGCTTTGGGCGTGGTCACCGGTGGGTTTGGTGATCGGGCAGGAACAGATGATCTGTCCTTTCGGCACCGGCTTGTCGAAGCCCGGGAACTTCGTCTCTCCGGTGCTTCTGAAGCACAGTCCGCCGTCGCACTGAGCGTAGGCGCCGCCCTCCTCGCCCTGGCAGGTGTAGACCGCGCCGCCTCCCTGCGGTGAGGCGATCGACACAGGCAGGCTGTAGGTGCTGACCATGTATTTGTTGGCTGCACCCGCGGCGTTGATCGAACAGACGTCCTCGTCCTTGCCCATCGGAAACGGCAGGCTGATGCTGTCGCCGTGCTTCACGTCGCACTGGCAGTAAGCGACGCCGTCGAACACATTGCAGCGCGCCGCGGCGCAAAGCGCGTAAGTCTGATCCTTGCAGACCTTGAATTGCGCGCCGGCCATTGCGTCGAGGAGCTTATCGAGACAACCTTTGGAAAGCTGGCCCATCTTGTTCTGTACACAGCTCTTGACGCGTGCGACATCGGGCAGCACGTCCGAGCAGAGACTCCAGATGTCGCCAGCGCATGCTCGGACGACCCCCAAATCCGCGCTGAGGCCCTCCTGCGCCATCGACGGGGCTGCTGCGCCTGCTATCAACATGAGCGCGACGGTCAAACCCGCGCCGGTCAGCCGGGTTCTCGCGGAACAAAGTCTTGACCACATAACCATCGCTCCCTCCTGTTTTACTGATTAAACAAGACGTTGGCATCGCATGCCGGGCGGAGTTACTTGCATCGGATGACCTCGCTAGATCCCGCGGCCACGACATTAGAAGCGCATCGTGAAGCCCAGCAGCGGCCCCTTCATGTGGACGTTGTAGCCGAGAGGCTTGCCGCTCGCTTGGTAATCGACGTTGAGGCTGCGATAGCCGACGCGAAACGAGAGCGATGGGTTCCAGACATAGTCGAGCATGCCGGAGATCTGCCAGTCGGAATGCGCGGCGATCCCGAAGCCGCCGACATCGCCATAGGCAGTCAGCCCAAACCCGTGGCCAAAATCGACATGATAGCGGGCGGCGATCAGCGGATCGGCCCAGCTTCCCAACTCGCTGACGCTCGGCGATGGCAGCGGCCCCCTGCCGACCAAGGTCGTGTCGGCCGATGCGCCCCACCAGCGAAAGCCGAGACCACCGTCGATCGTCTGCCCCGGCCGCTCGAAAAGGCGATACAAAAAATCGCCGGTCGCGACGTTTAGCACGACCGCACTGTTGCCGCCCGAGAAGAAGATGTTGCGGGTTGTGATCGGGACGCCGAGCGGGATGTGCAGCCCATCGGCGAGGATGCCAAACGGCCCGTAGCGCAATTCCGCGCCACCCATAAACGGCATATAATTGATGTCGCTGATGATCTCGCCGGCGCCGGCGCTGATATTGACCTGCGGCGCGCGGGCGAGCGGGGTCGTGATCGCCATGTTGAGGCCCGCCAGCCACAAATAGGGGTAGGCGATCACCTGCAATCCGCTGAGGAACGGTCGCAGCGGGGGCGGTGCCTGCGCCGGGGCGGGACGGCGGTAGCTCGCCCGTGGGCGGCGAAGACGGCGGCGGAACCGCGCGGGTCCACGGTCGATGCCGGATATTGTTGCGGCCCATGGCCGGACCTGCCGCCGTCCCGATCGCCGTCAATAAAACCGCAAACGCCGTAAGCAAGAATTTTCGGGTACGCCGCATTCTATTCCCCCCGTTAACGGACGACAGGATCCGGGTCTCCACGACCGTCAGGGAGGGTATTGATAGGGGTAGGCATAGGGCGGCGGCGGGTAATAGCCCGGATACCCGTAAGGCGGCGGCGGCGCGGCGCCGTACCAATACGCGCGTCGCGCCGTGCGCCGGGCGACCCCGGCAAACGACAACGGCGTCATCGGCATGCCGATAATGTCAACAAAAACCGAGGCCGGGCCGTCGGCGCCGGCAAGATCGCCTTCAAGCACGCGGACGTTGAAGGTCAATCGGTCGCCGTCGAGATGCGGTCCGCGCAGCTCGACGACGGCGTCGCGAACCGACGCGCCGTCCTTGCTCAGTACCGACACGGTGGCGTTTGGCGGGTCCTTGGCAAAGCTGCCGAGGGTCCATTCCTCCAGCAGGTGCCGGGTCAGCAGATGACCGGCCGATCTGACGGGCCGGTCGGCAAAAACGATCGAGTTGGGACTGACCCCGGCCAGTGTCAGCGTCGGGCCTTGCAGGCGTGGCGCCACGCGCGTTCATGACGATCAGCGAGGGCACCATGTCGACCTTGACCGACGCCTTGCCCGGCGGCGAGGTGCTCGCCGCTCCGGCGGTTGGCGGCGGCGTGCCGGTCGCGCTTGTCGCCGGCGCCTGGGCGCTCGCCAGTGTGGGCATACAGAGCAGCGCCGCCAGTGCGATCGAGGCTGAAACGAAACGACGTTCGATCACAGTTGCTCTCCCTCAGGTCCCGGAACCGGCGAGGGTGAGTTCGACGCGGCGGTTCTGGGCCCGTCCCTGCGGCGTGTCGTTCGAGGCGACCGGGTCGGCGTCGCCAAGCCCGCGCGTCTGGACCAAGTTCGGGTTGACCCCCTGGGAGACGAGGAAATTGGCGACGGTCTGGGCCCGCATCAGCGACAGCTGCTGGTTGCTCGTCACTCCTTGCTGGGCCAATTCGGGGCCAATCGGAACGTTGTCCGTGTACCCGGTCACGATGATCGTGGTCTGCTGGAACGGCGCCATGATAGGAGCCATTTCGGCGATCGTCTGGGCCGCCTGCGGCGGCATCTGCCAGCCGCCCGACGGGAAGAGCAGATCGCTGTTCACCGCCACCTTGATCGCCCCTTGCAACCGCGTGATATGCACCTGTTGCGCCGCGATCTCGCCCGAGAGCTGCTGGTTGAGTTTGTTGTAGTCGTTGTCCAGCGCGTCGTATTGCTGCGCCGGCACGCACGCCGACAACAGCAGCACTGCGAACGGGACAACTCTCGTCACCGCAGCGGCGAACCTAATTGTCATGGCCTCTGTCCCCCTTGGGTTCATACCGACTGACGACACCCGTCGAATCGCGAGGCTAAAAGGGCCGCGCTCTCGTTCGCTATGCAGATTTGATAAATTGCCAAGGCGACCCGGCGCTTTCGCGGGGTCTCGGGTCCTCCGGCGGGCGCCGCAGCGTGCTTACGGGCGTCTCACCGAATAACGCACGGTACGCCACTGAGAAACGCCCCAATTCCCAGAAACCGTAACCGGTCGCGATTTCGGTCACCGTCGTCTTTTCAGGATCTGTGGTCCGCAGCGCGCGCCGCGCCAGATGCATTCGCCGCCGCAACAGATATTGCTTTGGGCTCATGCCGAGACGCTCGTGGCAGAATGCTCGAAGGGTCGGATAAGAGACCCCTACCGCGGCGCAAACATCAGCGATGTAAAGCGATCGATCGGAATTGGCCTGCAGCACCTCTTCCAGTCGCCGCATCACCATTTCCTGACGGCGAGGGATTCTGTGTATAGGCGCCGTATCACGATCCGCCAGGCATGAGACCATCGCCTCAACAAGGGCCTGCTCCAGCCCGCGCCCTACCTCCGGATTTGCCAAGTACTCGGGGGCTGTCTTGGCGAGATGGCCCGCCACTTGATGCAGGTTCAACAGCCGCGAGACCAATGGCGATGAAGGTCTGATGCGATGGGTGACCAAAGGCGCATTCAGTTCCCGGCCGATGATTGCCTCTCCCGCGGCGTCGAGATCCTCATGCGTCAGGGCGAGGGCGCCCCAGCGGCAGGCCGCGGTCGACCGATCGTAGCCCATCGATCCAGCGCGGTAGACGACGATGTCGCCGCGCAACGTTTCGAGGCCATGAATATACACCGGCGGTCCCGTAAAAGTTGGGAAGACGACAACAGCGGCCCCCGGGTCGAGCTGGGAATAGGAGACCCGTGGTAAGTCTTCTTCGCTGCGTTGAATAGAAAGCCGGTCAAGCCTAATGCGGGTCCACTCCGCGCGAAAACTGCCGCGTCCGGTAACTATGCCTTCAGTCTGCGCGTCTCGAATGGCCGCATGATAGCCATCCGGGTCCGTAAACGTGCGAACGATGCTCGAAGCCATAAAAGCTTCATCCTCGTTTTCGATACCGCCCGAAGCGATAATGGCTTTCGTGGAGTTTCGGGGTTGATCCAGATCAACGGCGACCCGGAAAATCGACCAAATCCTTGTCTCATGGCGCTGCGATGTGGTCGCGGCCCTCTGTTCGGCGGAGAGAGTTGTCAGTGACCGGTCGACTTCAGATATGTCCCCTGGTCCTCGATGCGCTGCATGCAGATCGCATAGCACGCCCCGATGTCTCCCGGGTTTTGCGCCCGGCAGACCGCACATTTCTGCCCCGCGATCTCCGACTGACCGGCCGCGGTGTTGGGATTGGGCGCGCTGCATCCGGCGATCAACATGCCCAGGGCGATCAAACTCCCACGCACCGCAAAATTCCCCAGCAAGCGCAAGTCAAATTGGCTTCTCATGCTCGTCCTCGACGTCAAATGATGAATGCTGGTTCGTCATATGGCTCCATCGGAGATTGCTTCGTGCCGCTAGCAATTACAATGGTCCTTGCGAGAAGCCACCAGCTCGACGACGCAATCTCGGACGGGCTCAGCAGCCTATCATGCGCCGAGGCCGCCTCGCTCCTAGATTGGGCAGGTTCAGCCACGCCTCCCGAAATTAGCTCAAACCCCGACCCATTCTCGGTCAGCGGTCGAGCAATCGGGTGACGAGAGCGTCGATCCTGGCGGCGATCCCGTCCGCTGCCAGCGCAGCACGGATCGCCCGCCGCTGGCTGGTGAAATGAGCGCCCTCGCGCAACGGTACCTGAGCGGCGATGCGCTCCGCCTCGACCGCAGCCTGGGCCAGATCGAGATGCAGAACTTCCCGACGATCAAATTCCGGAATTGGCAGTTCCCAGACGAGGTTATCGAAGTCGCGTGGACCCCACGCTCCAGACGACTGCATCGGTCTTATCCGCGACAAAACCGCCGAGCTATTCAGCAAGGCGACCAAGTAGCGAGCTTCGTCCATGTTCCGGACGGCTGCCCAATACGCTTTATGCTCGATAACGACTCGAGCGTCGTCGAGAACGGCCGCGCTCGGAAGCGTGCCCGAGCCGGCGTAAACCACCTTGATCGCCGTCGCCGACAACTGGCCTGATAGGCCCCGCATGTGATCCAAGCGCTCAAGCAACGTCATTCTTGGTGTGCCGTCAGCATGCCTACGGCAATGGGCGCGCCAGCTGTCCTCGCATTCCCTGAGCCAAGAGGCAAGGAAGCGGTGACCGGCGTCGAAGGCGGCCGCAGCATCCAGCACCGCGCTCTCAGTCGGCACGACCGCCAAGGCGGGCGCGAGCAGACGGAAGGGAGCTATCGTCTCGCCAAGCAACAACGGTCGAAGGAACTCGATCTCCATCGGCCCCCGTGGAGGCTCGACATTTCTCCATGGCAATTTGTCGATCGAAGTGACCCGCCCGCGAACGCGCGGTGCAGCAGGGTTGTCGCCAAAACGGGAGATCGGCTCGCGCTCGACTAGGAAGAAGCGGCGGGGCACGATGGTTGCGCCCTGTTTGAAGCGCGCCCGGTAGGGCGATGCCCCTTCGAGCGTCGTAACCGGCGGCCAGGGCTCGCGGTGCCTGCTGCAATTCCGCATCCGCTTCGGGTTCGGTCGCGTTGCGCCGAGTCGAGCGTCCCAGAGAACCGCTCGACCTGAGGCGGCAGCGGCGTTACCGCCTCCCTACGGCCAAAAACGACGCAGCTCGAAGTGGTGCCTGCCGCGCCGAACATCGGCCTTACGCGGGCCGAGATCCCACGCCTCGACGATGCGCACCTGCACGCTGCCAAAGTTGCCTCTCCGCAGACCTCCGAAGGCTGGGCGGTTCAAGGCAGCGAAGGGCAGCACGAATGCGATGCTGCCGCCTTGCCGCAAATAACGCTCTGCGCCCGCGCCCAGAACAGGGCTGAAACGTCCTGGTTGGTCGCCAGTCTCCCGCCGACCCATAAGTTCATCGCCTGGCAGGCTGCTCGCAGCCGTGGCCGTATCTCTGCGCTCAAATAACGATAGGCGATCCAGGGTGGGTTGCCGATCACCACATCCGCGCGCTGTTCGGGTCGCGATAGCCACAGTGGTCGCATCAAATTGCGCAATACGAACGGCCAGATGCCGTTTCGGCCGGTGTCATATAGCTCGCGCAGATGAAGGTAGGTCTCGACCAGCGCTGAAGCATCTGGGCGCGGAGACGCCCTCGAAGCGAAGCAGGGAGTGCTCCACCTGCGCCGCCGTGGCGCCTTCCTGAAGACCATGGGCCAGGGTCTGCAATCCGTAGTCAAAGCGCGCCTGGTCTTCTGCAAACCCGGCAGGCACGTGCAGCGGCGCCTCGTTTGGCACCGGCACCACTACATCACGCGAATCACCAACTTCGCGCAAATTCCACTGCATCGCATCGCCAAGAAAGACCGGGACGTATATTTCTCGTTAGCCTGTCCAATATTGCCGGGCCGAGCGCCAGCAGCCAGGTAACACGAGCAATGATTACGGCAACCGGGTGCACATCGAGACCCCGTACCTGTTCGACGCACATCGCGACCGCCCGCGCGGCGCTCATGCCCGCGGCTTCGGCCGCCGCCAGCTTTCTTCTGATCGTGTGGAACAGAAACGTGCCCGAGCCGCAAGCCGGGTCAAGCATCCGCTGGCTCGCCGGCTCCGTCAGCGCGTGGGCAACGATCTTCGCCGCGAGCCAATCGGGGGTGTAATATTCACCTAGATCGTGTCGTTGCTCCGGATCGATCAGGCTTTCGTATAGGGCCTTCAGGACGTCGACCTCGACCTCACGCAAGCTAAAGCGCGCGGTCTGCCGTGCAATGCGAAGCACCAGATCGCGGCCCTCGCCGATCTCTAGGATCCAGTCGAAGAAGTCGCTTTCGACGGCGCCCTGAATTCCGATCTTCGTCAAGTGCACGGCCGGAAAGGATCGCCTCGGCATTGTCGGCAGGCAAGTCGAGCACGCGCGCCGCGATCGTCTTCGCGACGATCGTCAGATAGGTGTGTTGCAGGAACAGCGCGTCGTTGCCGACTTCAGTACCGTAAGCCTCGCGCAGCAATCCATCCCAAAGCTGACGCTTCAACACCACCTCGGAATGGTCCCGCAGCTCGGCCCAGAGCCGCTCCAGAACGCCGCGCGCGCGGGCGAAGCTAAGGCTGCCGCGGCCGAGTTCGCGCTCGACGGTCAGCGCGTCGGGGGTCAGGTCATCACGGTTCGAAAGCGCTGGTTCGAGCCATTGCAATAGATGCCTCGGTGCGCGCCGGGTGGGCTCATGCCGGCCGATTTCGACGAGGCTGCCGGCGCGGAGTTCATAGGCGATGAAGGTCGCGCCATCGGTAGCTATGCCGAGAAAACGTCGGCTGGTCTGGCGCTCCCTTTCGGCGAGGTAATCGGGCAGTCTTGCCTGAACGTCGCCAAGTTCCCGCCGCAGATCGCGTTTGAACTCAAACACCACCGAGCCAAAGAGCGTATCGGCGCGGCCACGCACTTCCGGTAATCTCACTTCGTGATCGATTGCATGGTAGGCGACGTCGAAGCCGTAGCGCAGGATATCGGCGACAAGCGTGCGCACCGATTCGTGGCCGGGCCGTCGCGCAAGGGTCGTGACGATCTCCGGAAGATCGCGCTGCCGCCATGTACTTTCCATGGGTTCGAGCATGTTCCGGCAGCGTTAGCGCATCAAGCCTTTCCTCGCATCTGCCGACCCTCTACAAGATCTGGTATGAACACTCATCGATCCGCGCGCCAACCCGATCTCTTCAAGGCGCAAGCTGGCCTGCTTGAGCCGCCGCCGACGGATTTCGTCGCGCGAATCAGGGATGAGCTGACCGTCACCCTAGCGCGGGTGCGGGAGGCGGCGGCGCTACCGTGGAAAGATCTTACAGCGACGACCTTGGCCGAATTGCGCTTCGAATTCGATCGCCGGCTGGCTGCCGGAGGATGAGGCGGCGGCATTGCGGGCCGAATTTCACCGCGAGCTTGGCCGTCTCTATGCGCTGCTGTCGCCTTCTGACGCGGCTTGAGCCAAGCCCGCACAACTCACGCCTGTCTTTGCGAGGAGCCGCCAGGCGATGAGGCAATCTCCGGGGCCCTCGGCGGCACATCGTAAGCTGTTTCGGGGACGCGGGCGGGCCAGTGCTGTAGGGCGGCTTCGCCGAGGGTGGTCAGGCGATAATGGCTTGGCTCGGTGCGCTCGAACCAGCCATAGACGTTGCGCAGCAGGATGCGGCCGGCATCGGGGGCCACAGTCCGCAGGTCGCGGGGGCGGCCGGCGCCGGCGCGCAGCCTCGCGGCGCAGGCAAGCGCGCGCTGGCGATAGGCGGTCATGATCGGCTGTCGGGTCGAGCCGCCGGGCGACGGGTCGCCGTGGCGACGGGCGTGCTCGGCGAGCAGCCTGATGCGCCTGCGCAGATCCGGCCGGGGTCGGTAGGGGCCCGGCTCGGCCAATACCTCGACCCGGTCGCGCGCGGCGTCGACCGCCAAGAGACCGAGCCCGATCAGCCGGCACAACCGGCGCACGCGCGGGTCGCGGTCCCGTCCCCGCCTGGTCATCGGCACCGCCAGCCACACCTCGTCCGCCGGGCGCATGCGGTCGACCGCCTGCAAACAGCAGATCGAGATTGAAACCGCGTTTCATTTCGACGATGGCGAGAAGCGGCGGTTCTCCGTCGCGCACCGCGACGATGTCGCAGCCGCAAACCTCGCCCTTTACCGCAAAGCCCGCTGCTTCGAGAAAACGCTTCACACTCGGATAGAGTGCGGTCTCGGCCATGCCGCTTTGGCCTCCCACGCCCCCGCCGGCGCCACGCCCCCGCGCCACGCCGGTCATGCCGATATTCTACAATCGAAAGAGCCGGATAGCCATTGTGAAATAAGAAATTGCGCCTATCTATACTTTCGATTGGCGGCGGCGTGGGTGGGAAGGCGATTTCCCGTCAATTCCCGGTTATCCGACACGTTAGGGCTTTTAATTCGCCCGGGATTGCCAGCCCATTGAATTTATTATAGTTTTCTAAGACGCCTTGGGATGAAAATCGAAAATTCCCGGTTAATTTCCCGGTTCGCGGGAATTTGGGCGTCTGGGCCAGCCGCCGACGCTCGGTCGGCTCACACCGAGAAATACTTCGCCTGGGGGTGGTGGACGACGATCGCCGAGGTCGATTGCTCGGGGTCGAGCTGGTCTTCTTCGGAGAGGGTGATGCCGATCTCGTCGGCGTGCAGTAGTTCGAGCAGCTGCTTCTGGTCGGCGAGATTGGGGCAGGCGGGATAGCCGAACGAATAGCGGCTGCCGCGATAGCCTTGGTTGAGCATCGCCTCGGTATCGCGCGCCTCCTCGGCGGCAAAGCCCAACTCGCCGCGGATGCGGCGGTGCAGGTATTCGGCCAAGGCCTCGGCCATCTCCACCGACAGCCCGTGCAGGTAGAGATAATCCTGGTAGCGATTGTCGGCAAACCATTCGCGGGCGGCATCCGAGGCGCGCCGGCCCATCGTCACCACCTGCAGCCCGATCATGTCACGCTCGGCGGCGTCCACATCGCGGAAGAAATCGGCAATGCACAGCCCGCCATCCTTGTTCTGGCGCGGAAACGAAAAGCGGGCGATCTCACGGCGTCCATCATCGGCGAACAAGATCACGTCGTTGCCTTCGGCGGCGCAGGGCCAATAGCCATAGGCGGCCTGCGGCATCAGGATTTCCTCGCGGATCGCGATGTCGAGCATCCGGGTCAATACCGGGCGCAACTCGTCCCTTGCCCATTCGCGGTACTCGGCCAGTGACTTGCCGTCCTTCCGATAGCCCCACTGAAACTGGTAGAGCATGCGCTCGTTGAGGTACGGCACGACCGCCTTGGGCGACACCCGAGTGATTGCGCGCGGGCCCCAAAAGGGCGGCTGCGGCACCGCGATGTCGCGGGTCAGCTCGGCGCGGCGCAGGCGGATCTCGTCGAGATCGACCGGCCGCATCGGCCGCGGGTCGGCGGCGCGACCGAGTTTGCGCGAGGGCTTGACCGCGCGGCCTTCGTTCTTGGCCCGAACCTCGCCGAGATGCGCATCGAATTTGCCGGTGACGATCTTGTCCATCAGGCCGAGCCCGTCGAAGGCGTCGCGGGCATAGGCGACGCGGCCGGCGGCATAGGCCTTGACGCAATCCTCCTCGACATAGCGCCGGGTCAAGGCGGCGCCGCCCAGCATGACCGGGACGTCGAGACCCTGTCGGGTCATCTCTTCGAGGTTCTCGCGCATGACCACGGTCGATTTGACCAGCAGCCCCGACATGCCGACGGCGTCGGCTTTATGCGTGACCGCAGCTTCGAGGATCGTGCCGATCGGCTGCTTGATGCCGAGATTGATGACCCGATAGCCGTTGTTGGTCAGGATGATGTCGACGAGGTTCTTGCCGATGTCGTGGACGTCGCCGCGCACCGTCGCCAGCACCACCGTGCCTCTCTCCTGACCTTCGACCCGCTCCATATGCGGCTCGAGAAAACGCACCGCGGTCTTCATCGTTTCGGCCGATTGCAACACGAAGGGGAGCTGCATTTTGCCGGCGCCGAACAATTCGCCGACCGTCTTCATGCCTGTCAGCAGGATGTCGTTGATGATGTCGAGCGGCTTCCAGCTCTCCATCGCCAGATCTAGGTCGGCTTCGAGATCTTGTCGGTCACCGTCGACGATGCGCTGGGCGAGCCGGTCTTCGAGCTTTTCGGGCCTGCCCTTCTTTTCGGCCTTCTCGGTCGTGCGGTTCTCGAACAGCGCGATAAACGCGTGCAGCGGGTCGTAGCCGTCGCGGCGGCGGTCGAAGATCAGATCCTCGGCGATTTGCGCTTCCTCCGGCGGGATGCGGTGCAGCGGCATGATCCGCGAGAAATGCACTATGGCGCCGGTCAGCCCGCGGCGCAGGGCATGGTCGAGAAAGACCGAATTCAGGATCTGCCGCGCCGGCGGGTTTAGGCCGAAGGAGATGTTCGAGAGGCCGAGGATGATCTGGCATTCGGGCATCGCCCGCGAGATCTGCTCGATCGCGTCCAAGGTATTGAGGCCGAGCCTGCGGTCGTCCTCGTTGCCGGTGCAGATCGTAAAGGTCAGCGGGTCGAACAGCAGATCCGCGGGCGGCAGGCCGTGCTTGACGCAGGCAAAATCGTGAAGCCGACGGGCGACAGCGAGCTTGTGCTCGACCTCCTTCGCCATGCCGGTCTCGTCAATCGTCAGCGCAATGACCGCCGCGCCAAAGCGGCGCGCGAGCCCGAGCCGCTTGTCGGCGGCCTCCTCGCCATCCTCGAAGTTGATCGAATTGATAATGGGCTTGCCGCCATAGAGCTTTAGCGCCGCTTCCAGCACAGGGTATTCGGTCGAATCGATGACAAGCGGGGCATTGACCGCGCCGCGCAGGCGGGTCACCGCCTCGCTGATATCGGCGACCTCGTCGCGCCCGACAAAGGCGGTGCACAGATCGAGTGTGTGCGAGCCTTCCTTGACCTGCTCGCGCGCCATCTCGACGCAGCCGTCCCAGTCGCCCTGCTCCTGCAGCTGGCGAAATTTGCGCGAGCCGTTGGCATTGCAGCGCTCGCCGATCGATAGCCAGGCGTTCTCCTGACGCAACGGCACCTGACCGTAGAGCGAGGCGAGGGCGGGGGTCCAACCCGGACGTCGGGACCGCGGCGCCGGGCGCCGGCGCTCGCGCCCGATACGGCGCAGCATCGCGTCGAGGGCGGCGATGTGCGGCACGTCGGTGCCGCAGCAGCCGCCGACCATGTTGACGCCGTCCTCAATCACAAAGCGTTCGAGCCATTGCGCGAGTTCGGCCGCTCCGAGCGGGTATTGCGCATGACCGGCGACCAGTTCGGGCAAGCCGGCATTGGGCTGGACCGAAATAAAGCCCGGCCAATTCTCGCCAAGCCATTTGACGTGCTCGGCCATTTCGCGCGGGCCGGTCGCGCAATTGAGCCCGATCATCGGCACGCCGAGCGCCTCGACGATGGTCGCCGCGGCGGCGATATCGGCGCCGACCAACAGGCTGCCGGTGGTTTCGATCGTGACCTGAACCAGGATCGGCGTGTCCTTGTGTGCGTCCTCGCGCGCCCGCTTGGCGCCATTGACCGCCGCCTTGATCTGCAGCGGATCCTGGCAGGTCTCGATGATGATGGCGTCGACCCCGCCCGCGATCAGCCCGTCGCACTGAACGGCCAGTGCGTCTTCGAGTTCCTGATAGCCGACATGGCCGAGCGAGGGCAGGCGGGTTCCGGGTCCGACCGAGCCCAGCACAAAGCGAATGCGGCCGTCATGGGCAAATTCGGTGATCGCTTCGCGCGCAATCTCGGCGGAGAGGCGGTTCAACGCGAAGGCGCGGTCAGTGAGCCCGAACTCGCCAAGTGTGATTGGCGAGCCGCCAAAACTGTTGGTCTGGATCGCGTCGCAGCCGGCGGCGAGGTAACCGCGATGGATCTCCCGGATCAGATCGGGCCGGCTTTCACAAACGATCTCGGTGCAATTCTCGTTGCCGAGAAAATCGCGCTCGACGTCGAGGTTGCGCGCCTGGACCTGGGTTCCCATAGCTCCGTCGCACAACATGACTCGGTCGGCGAGATAATCGAGGAAATGCGCTGCCACGGTCGGCTCCGTTCAGAACGCTGCTGCGGCGGGCTTGTTCGCGCGCACGCCTAGCAGGTGGCAGATCGCGACGATCAGGTCGGCGCGGTTCAGAGTGTAAAAATGAAATTCGTGTACCCTTTCGGCATGCAAACGCCGGCACTGTTCGGCGGCGATCGAGGCGGCGACCAGCCGCCGCGTGTCCGGATCGTCGTCGAGCCCATCGAAATGCCGTTGCATCCAGGCTGGGATCGAGGCCCCGCAAGCGGCACTGAACTTTTTCACTTGAGCGAAATTTGTGACCGGCAGAATTCCCGGAACGATCGGCACCACGATCCCGGCCGTCGCGGCGCGGTCGCGAAAGCGCAGAAAGAGGTCGACATCAAAAAAATATTGGGTGATCGCGCGGGTGGCGCCGGCATCGACCTTGCGCTTGAGGTTGTCGAGGTCGCGCTCGGCGCTTTCCGCCTCGGGATGGGTTTCGGGATAGGCGGCGACGCTGACCTCGAAATCGGCAACGTTTTTGAGACCGCGGACGAGATCGGCGGCGTAGGGATACCCCCCCGGCTGCGGGGCATAAGCCTGTCCGCCGGTCGGAGGGTCGCCGCGCAGAGCGACGATGTGGCGAATCCCGGCCTGCCAGTAATCCCGTGCTATCGCGTCGATCTCGGCCCGGGTCGCGGCGATGCAGGTCAAATGCGCCGCGGGTTCGAGGGAGGTCTCATAGCGGATGCGGCGGACCGTCGCATGGGTACGCTCGCGGGTCGATCCACCGGCGCCGTAGGTCACCGAGACAAAGCGCGGCGCCAATGGTTCGAGCCGCTTGATTACCTCCCACAGCCGCAGCTCCATTTCCGCCGTCTTTGGCGGAAAGAATTCAAACGAAACGCGCGGCGGACCGGCATCGAAATCGACGACCGGGTCGGCGGCGAGCCGGCCGCGCGCCAGCCCCGCAGCGAAATTCCCGCTCATCAGCGCAGCTCCCCCTCGACGAGCGCGGACGGCGCCACCGTACGCACATCCGCGCCCGATTGCCGATTAGCCGCCGCCCGTCGGCGCGCGGTCCAGATCACGACCGTCAGCGGATCGCCCGGCAACGCGCGCGAGGGGGCCGGATCGAGGCCGGCGGCACGGCACCATTGGGCGATCTCGGCATCGTCAAAGCCGAGACGGCGATGGGCGTGCTCGTCGCGCAGAAATTCCAGCGCGTGCGGCGCAAAATCGACAAGCACCAGGATCCCGCGGGGCCGCAATACCCTGGCCGCTTCGGCGATCGCCGCGGCCGGCCGGTCGGCGTAATGCAGGACTTGATGGATCACCACCGCGTCGAAGGACCCATCGGGCAGTGCCAACTGGTACATGTCGTCGCGACGGACCCGCCCATTTACCAATCCCGCCTGTTCGAGATTGACCCGCGCTACCGACAGCATTTCCCGCGATTGGTCGATGCCGAGCGCGCGTTCGACCCGCGGCGCAAGGATCTCGAGCATTCGCCCGGTTCCAGTGCCGATGTCGAGCAGATCGCGCGGGTCGGCCGCGGCGATGATCTCGACCAGCGCCGCCTCGACCTCGTGCTCGTCGACATAGAGGGAACGGATCCGATGCCACTGCGCGGCATTCTCGCGGAAATACGCGCTGGCGAGATCGGCGCGCTGCTGCTTGATTGCGCCGAGCCGCTGGAGATCGAGGGCGATCGTCGGGTCGGCCTCCCCGCACGCGGCCACCAACTGCCGACCGAGGGCGCTGGCCGGGGTGGATTGGCTCAAACGATAAAAGACCCAACTGCCCTCGCGGAAACGGTCGAGCAGGCCGGCGTCGCACAATAACTTTAGATGTCGCGATACGCGAGGCTGGCTCTGCCCAAGGATCTGGGTCAGCTCGCTGACGGTGAGTTCGCCGCGGGCGCACAGTACGACCAGCCGAAGCCGGGTCGGTTCAGCCACAGCCCGCAAAGCCGTTAAGAGGTGATCCATTGACGCGCTTTTTCCTTTACCTCGAGAGCAACATATACAGATATCTTTATGTCGACAAGCGAATTTCCTCAAAAGCAAGGTAAAGACGTTCGGGTGAAGCGAGCAACCCCTTGCCGCTGCCACCGATTTCCCGCAAATATCTCGCGCCCAAGGAGACGCCAACCTAATGCGAGCCCAACCAATGAATGTTCGTACGTTGCGTCTTACCTTTACGGGTCCGTTCATCATGTTCCTCATGATCGTTTCGGGCTGCGCCACGACGCCGCAAAATCCGCAGCAGGCGGCCGTCGCGGCTGAAGACTTCCACGACCCGTTCGAGGATACCAACCGCAAGATTTTTGACTTTAACCAAGTTGTCGATCGCCACGTATTGGTGCCGGTGGCCAAGGCCTATCGCGCATCGCTGCCTCAACCGCTGCGCAATTCGCTGCGCGATTTTCTAATCAACCTGCAAGAGCCGCTGATTTTCGCAAATGACACACTGCAGGGTGATTTTAGGCGGGCCAAAGACACCGTCGTGCGCTTTGTGCTCAATTCGACGATCGGGATGGCTGGGCTCGTCGACGTGGCGGGGCGCTGGGGTATCCCGCATCACGAGCAGGATTTGGGGATTACCCTCGGAGTTTGGGGCATCCCGGAGGGCCCCTATCTCGTGGTGCCGATCCTTGGCCCCTCCGATGCGCGCGATCTCGGCGCCCAGGCAGCCGAGGCGTTTGGTGATCCCTGGAACCGGCTCGTCTCTGGTGACCCATGGACCCTCTACTGGATCCCGTACGTGCGCGGCGCGGTCAGCGGAATCGACCAGCGGGCGCGTTATCTTGACACGCTCGCCGATATCGAGCGGACCTCACTCGACTACTACGCGACGATCCGCTCGCTCTATCGGCAGCGCAGGGCGGCATTGATCCGCGGCGAGAACAAGAACCTGCCGCCGCCCGCCGGCTTCACCGAGAATGGCGGCCCCGCTCCGCCGGCAGCTTCGGTGAACCAGGCGCCGCTGGCGGCTGTTGTCTCCACGGCACAAAACGGCTCCGAGGTAACCCGGTAATGATCCGACGCTGGTTTCTGATCGGTGTTTGCGTTCTGATAGTCGGCATCTTGATTTCGCAGGGCCGCGCAGCAGCGGCCGCCGACCCGGCCGCCGTGATCACCAACCTCGGGAACCAGGCCCTCGAAGTACTCGGCAACAACGTCGACCCGAAGCTAAGGGTTGCCCGGTTTCGCCAGCTGTTCAGCGAGGATTTTGACGTTCCCGGCATTGCCCGTTTCGTCCTCGGCCGCTACTGGCGCGTCGCCACCGAGCCGCAGCAGCAGGAATTCGTCAAGCTGTTCGCCGATTATATCGCCCTCGCCTACAGCAACCGGCTGGCGGAATACAGCGGCGAAACCTTGCGTGTGACAGGCAGCAGACCCGCGCCCGACGGATCGGTTGTGTCGAGCGAGATCGTGCGCCCCAATGGTGCGCCGCCAGCCAAGGTCGACTGGGTGCTGACCCCGCATGACGGCGCCTACAAGATCAGCGACGTCGTCGTCGAGGGCGTCAGCATGGCGGTAACCCAGCGCTCTGAATTTGCCTCGGTGATCCAGCGCAATGGCGGACAGGTCCAAGGTCTGATCACGGCGTTGCGGCAAAAGACCGAGGCCGCCGGTCTGCGCTGACCTGGTCCAAACCCGGCGAGGCACTTGCAGCCGCTCGGTCACGCGCGCATCAGCGGCTTATAACGGATGCGATGCGGCTGATCGGCGTCGCTGCCGAGCCGGCGGCGGCGATCGGCTTCGTAATCGGCATAATTCCCTTCGAACCAGACGATTTGGCTGTCGCCCTCGAAGGCGAGAATGTGGGTGGCGACGCGGTCGAGAAACCATCGATCATGGGTGACGACGACGGCGCAGCCGGCAAAGTCGAGTAAGGCCTCCTCGAGAGCACGCAAGGTGTCGACGTCGAGATCGTTGGTCGGCTCGTCGAGCAGCAGCACATTGGCGCCCTCTTTGAGCATCTTGGCGAGATGGACGCGATTGCGCTCCCCGCCCGACAGCTGCCCGACCTTTTTCTGTTGGTCGGCGCCACGGAAATTGAACAACGCGCAATAGGCGCGGCTGGCGATCTTGCGACGGCCGAGATCGATCTCGTCGCGCCCGCCTGAAATCTCCTGCCAGACCGTGGCGGCCGGCGCGAGTGTGTCTCGCGACTGATCGACATAGCCAAGTTTGACCGTGTCGCCGACACGAAAGCTGCCGCTATCGGCCGTATCCTGTCGCGTTATCAATTTGAGCAGCGTCGTCTTGCCGGCGCCGTTCGGGCCGATCACGCCGACGATCCCGCCCGGCGGCAGTCGAAAATCGAGCGCCTCGATCAGCAGCCGGTTGCCAAAACCCTTGGCGACCCGTTCGGCACTGATCACGAGATCGCCGAGCCGTGGTCCTGGCGGGAGCACGATTTGCGCGGTCTCGGGCGCCCTCTCCCGATTCTCGGCGACCAGTGCCTCATAAGCCGAGAGCCGCGCCTTGCTCTTCGCCTGGCGCGCCCGCGGGCTTTGCCGCACCCATTCGAGTTCGCGCTCGAGAGTGCGCTGGCGCGCCTCCTCCTGGCGGCCCTCCTGAGCCAGCCGCTGCTGCTTTTGTTCGAGCCAGCTCGAATAGTTGCCTTCGAACGGGATGCCGCGGCCGCGATCGAGCTCGAGGATCCAACCGGCGACCTCGTCGAGAAAATAGCGGTCGTGGGTGACGGTGACGACAGTGCCTGGGTAGTCTTCAAGAAAGTGCTGCAGCCAAGCCACCGATTCGGCGTCGAGATGGTTGGTCGGTTCATCGAGCAGCAGCAGATCAGGGCGTTGCAGCAAGAGTTGGCACAACGCCACCCGGCGCCGTTCGCCGCCGGAGAGGGTGGTCACCTCGGCCTCGCCGGGCGGGCAGCGCAGTGCATCCATCGCGATCTCGACGGCGCGGTCGAGTTCCCAGCCATCGGCCTGATCGATCTTTTCTTGCAGATCCCCTTGTTCGACGATCAGCGTTTCCATCTCGTCGGGCGACAGCTCTTCGGCAAAACGCGCGCTGATCGCCTCGAACCGGTCGAGTAGCGCCTTGGTTTCGGAGAGCCCCTCGATGACGTTGCCGAACACGTCCTTGGCCGGATCGAGCGTGGGCTCTTGCGCCAGATAGCCGACCCGAGCCCCCTCCGCCGCCCAGGCTTCGCCGGCAAAGTCGTGTTCTAGGCCGGCCATGATCCGCAGCAGGGTTGATTTGCCGGCTCCGTTGGCGCCGAGCACCCCGATCTTGGCGCCGGGCAGGAACGACAGCCAGATATCCCTCAGCACCTCGCGGCCGCCAGGATAGGCCTTGCTCAGCCCCTTCATCACATAGATGTACTGGTAGGCTGCCATGGGGAGAACCTCGGAAACTGCGTTGCACGTGAGTCGTTGTGTGCGTGCGGCGCTTGACCAGCCGGGTCAAGCCCTTTGTGCGATCGCGGCGCCGCTTGACATCTGGTAAGTAAGCGCTTACTTCGTTCCCGCCATGGCTACGGTGCGATTGGACAGCGACGAGCGGCGCAAGACCATCGTCGCGGCTGCGGTTCCGCTGTTTGCCCGAAAAGGGTTCGCCGGAACCACGACGCGCGAGCTCGCCGAGGCGGCGAATATCTCCGAAGCGCTACTGTTTCGCCACTTCCCGAGCAAGAAGCATCTTTACAGCGAGATTTTGCAGCTTGGCTGCGAAGGCGACCCGGTGCTCGAGCGGCTGGCCGCGCTCGAGCCGTCGACCTTCACCCTCGTTCGCATGATCCACTACATGGTGCGATATTTCCTGCTCGCTGGTGAAGCCGATCGGGCCGAGCGCGACTCGCGGCTGCGGCTGGTGCTGCACAGCTTTCTGGAGGACGGCGAGTACGCGCGTGAATTGTTCGAAACGATTTTCGAACGGGTCCAACCGCTGTTCGCGGCCTCGATCGAGGCGGCTGCCGTGGCCGGCGATCTCGTTTTCGGTCCGATCGCTTCGGCCAACCGGTTCTGGTTCGGCCATCACGTCGCCGCGATGATGGCCTTTGTGTTTTTGCCGGCGCGGGCCTGCTTGTCCTATCAGGGGACGCTGATGACGGTGATCGAAGAGACCACCTGGTTCATCCTGCGCGGTATCGGCATGACGGATGCGGTGATTGCCGCCGCACTCGCCAGCAACGCGCAGAACCCGCTCGAACTCGCATCCCCCGCTAAGGGAGCAGCCGATGGACGGTGATCAGTTGGCGAACACAACGTCGCAAGCGCTGGCTTCGGAACCGGCCGCGCGTGCTGGCGGCGACAGCCGTGGCAGTACCACGCCGCGGCCAAAGATGGTCCGGTGGCTGGTCATCGTCACGTTGCTGCTGGTCGTCGTGCTCGGCGGTCTCTACGAATTCAATCGTTTTCGCTCGCAGGCCATCGCCAATTTTTTCGCACACAACAAGCCGCCGCCCGCGGAGATCAGCGCTGTGGTGGCCCAGACCCAATCGATCCCACGCTTCGCTCCCGGCATCGGCTCGATCACCGCGGTTCATCAGGTGACGGTCAACCCCGAGGTCGGCGGGCGCGTCACCAAGATTTTTTTCGAACCGGGGCAGAAGGTGAAAGCCGGCGACCCGCTGGTTCAAATCAACGACGCGCCGGATCAAGGCGACCTCGCCAATTACCAGGCGCAGCTCAAACTCGCGCAAATCAAGCTGGCGCGCTCCGACCAACTGGTCAAACGTCAGTTCACCCCGCAGGAGACCGTCGACGAGAACCAAAGCCAGCTCGCGCAGATGAATGCCTTGATCCAAAAGACCCAGGCGGTCATCGCGCAAAAACTGATCCGAGCCCCGTTTAGCGGTCAACTCGGCATTCGCCAGATTGACCTTGGCCAATATCTGAACCCCGGCGCGCCGATCGTGACCTTGACCGATCTGTCGATGCTCTATGTGAATTTCACCCTGCCGTCGCAGCAGCGCCCGGAGATCTCGGTCGGGCAGCGGGTCAACGTCACCTCCGACGCCTATCCGGGCCGGCGCTTCGTCGCCAAGATCACGACGATCGAGCCGCAGCTCAGCCCCGATACGCGGACGATCGAGGTCCAGGCGACGATGCCCAACCCGGATGATGCGCTGTTGCCGGGAATGTTCGTGGATGCCGCAGTCGTGCTGCCGCCGCAACCCGATACGATTGTCGTGCCTGAGACCGCCGTCGAGTACACGCTTTATGGTGACAGCGTGTATGTGATTCACGAGGACGGCAAGGACGCCAAAGGCAGTCCGATCCTTAAAGCGGTGCGCACACCGGTCAAGACCGGAGCACGCTGGGACGACAAGGTGGCGATTCTCAATGGGCTGAAGCCCGGTGAGCAGGTCGTGGCCGCGGGCCAAGTCAAGCTGCAGAATGGCGTGCAGGTCGCTATCACCGGCTCGCCGCCGCCGCAACCGCCAGCTCATCCGACCCTTAACTGACGCCCAGCGCGATACGACGATGTCTTTCACCGACATCTTCATACGCAGGCCGGTGCTGGCGCTGGTCGTCAGCCTGCTAATCTTGCTGATCGGGCTGCGCGCGATGCTGGGACTGCCGATCCGGCAATATCCCAAACTGTCCAACACGACGGTCACGATTACGACACTCTATCCCGGCGCCTCTCCCAATCTGATGCAGGGCTTTATTACGACGCCGATCGCCCAGGCGGTGGCTACGGCGGAGGGGATCGACTACCTGACTTCCTCGTCGGTTCAGGGCACCAGCACGATCACCGCCTATATCCTGCTCAACTTCGACCCCGACAAGGCGCTGACCGAAGTCATGGCTAAAGTCCAGCAGGTTAAATATCTGCTGCCAACCGGTTCGCAGGACCCGATTATCGTCAAGGCGACGGGCCAGACCACGGCGGTGATGTATATCGGCTTTTCGAGCAATGAGATCTCGAGTGCAGCAATTTCGGATTATTTGACACGAGTGGTCCAGCCATTGTTCGACACGGTCGACGGTGTGGCCTCTGCGGATATTCTAGGGGGCCAAACGTTTGCCATGCGGCTGTGGCTCGATCCGGCTCGGATGGCGGCACGCGGGATCTCTGCCGATGATGTCGCCGCGGCGATCCAGGCCAATAACTACCAATCGGCGCCTGGTCAGGCGAAAGGTTATTTCACGGTCACCAACGTCAGCGCCAACACCGGGCTGACCGATGTCGCGCAGTTCAAGAACATGGTGGTCAAGGCCAAAAGCGGCGCGCTGGTGCGGATGGGAGACATCGCCTCCGTCGATCTCTCGGCGCAGAGCTGGACTTCGAGTGTCGCGATGAACGGCCAACACGCCGTGTTCATCGGCATCCAGGCGACCCCGTCGGGCAACCCGCTCACCCTGGTCAAGGGGGTGCGCGCGCTGATGCCCGAGCTCCAGCGCAACCTGCCGCCATCGATGGAGATGCAGGTCGCCTACAATTCGACCAAATTCATCCAGGCCTCGATCGACGAGGTCGAAACCTCGCTCGGCTCCGCCGTCGTCATCGTTGTCGTAGTCATCTTCCTGTTCCTCGGCAGCCTGCGCTCGGTGGTAATCCCGATCGTCACGATCCCGCTGTCCCTGATTGGCGCCGGCATGATTATGGCGGCGCTGGGGTTTAGCCTGAACCTGTTGACGTTGCTGGCGATGGTGCTCGCGATCGGGCTCGTCGTCGATGACGCGATTGTCGTTGTCGAAAACGTCTACCGCCACATCGAGCAAGGCCGCACCCCGGCGCAGGCGGCGCTGATCGGTGCCCGCGAGATTGCCAACCCGGTCATCTCGATGACCCTGACCTTGGCCGCCGTTTATGCCCCGATCGGTTTTCTCGGCGGCGTCACCGGCGCCCTGTTTCGCGAATTCGCCTTCACCTTGGCCGGTGCGGTCATTATCTCGGGCGTCGTCGCGGTGACGTTGTCGCCGATGATGTGCTCGCTGCTGTTGAGCCGCGAGATGCTCCACGGGCGCTTTGTCCGGGTAATCGACAGCCTGTTTTCGCGGCTGGCGGATTGGTATGGCCGTCGTCTCGAACGCTCACTCGACTACCGCCCGGTCACTGCTCTGTTTGGCGCCGCCGTTCTCGTCAGTATCGTTTTCATGTATTCGAACACCAAATCCGAGCTCGCCCCCGAGGAGGACCAGGGCGTGCTGTTCGCGCTGACCAAGTCGCCGCAATATTCCAATCTCGATTACGCGGATTCCTATGACGGCAAGCTTGACAAGGCCTTGGCCTCCTTTCCCGAGACTTATCTGCGTTTTATCGTCAACGGCCGGTTCGGGCCGAACCAAGGCATCGCCGGGGTCATTCTGAAGCCCTGGGACGAGCGGACCCGATCGTCCATTCAATTGAAGCCGCTGGTTCAGCAAAAGGTCAACGCCGTCGAGGGGCTGCGCGCCTTCGTCTTCAACTTGCCGCCATTACCGGCGACGATCGGCGGATTGCCGATCCAAATGGTGATCTACTCGCCGGCCGACTATAAATCGATCTATCTGCAAATGGAGAAGATCAAGGCTGCGGCGCGCAAGAGCGGCATGTTCATCGTCGTCGACAGCGACCTAGACTTCAACCAGCCGGTGATCCACGTCAACATCGACCGCTCGAAGGCCAACGAGCTTGGGATCAAGATGCAATCGATCGGCGACACATTGGCGCTGCTGGTCGGCGAGAACTATGTCAATCGCTTCAATCTCGGCGGCCGATCCTACGAGGTGATTCCGCAGGTGCCGCGCGCCGACCGCCTCAATCAGGAGACCTTGACGCGCTATTACGTCAAATCCGCTGCCGGACAGCCGGTGCCGCTGTCCAATCTCGTTACCCTTGAGATGGGCACCGAACCCAACGCGCTGACCCAGTATAATCAGCTGAATTCCGCGACCTTCCAAGCGGTACCGATGCCGGGGGTGACGTCCGGTCAGGCGGTCGATTTCCTCGAAAACCAGGTGAAGAACCTGCCTGCCGGCTTCAGCCACGACTATTTGTCGGATACCCGGCTCTATGTGCGTGAGGGCAATCAGCTGGCGGTCACCTTCATTTTTGCGCTGATCATCATCTACCTGGTCCTGGCGGCGCTGTTCGAGAGCCTGCGCGATCCGCTAGTGATCCTGGTCAGTGTCCCGATGTCGATCTGCGGTGCGATGATGCCGCTGTTCTTCGGGCTGGCGACGATGAACATCTACACCCAGGTCGGGCTCGTCACTTTGATCGGGCTGATCAGCAAGCATGGCATTTTGATGGTCGCCTTCGCCAACGATTTGCAGGTTAGCGACAAACTCGACCGCCGCCGCGCGATCGAACAGGCGGCGCGTGTGCGGCTGCGCCCGATCCTGATGACGACGGCGGCGATGGTCGTCGGGCTGGTGCCCTTGTTGACCGCGAGCGGGGCGGGGGCGGCAAGCCGCTTTTCGATCGGCGTCGTTGTCGTCGCCGGCATGTCGATCGGGACTCTGTTCACGCTGCTCGTGCTACCCGCGGTCTATACCGTGCTGGCCAAGGACCACCTCACCGCCGCGCAGTCTGCGCGATCGAGGGAACTGGCGCAGGTATCGTAAACGTCCCGGCTGCTTGAGATTGACGTTAACAAATAGGCGAACCCTGACTCTCACGGGAAAGAGGGTAATAACGCCCGAAAAGGGGGTAATGAGGGGTTTCTGATTACCCCCTTTAGCCTGCCATTCCCCCAATCTGGGGCGCTGTCACCTTGCGCCAGCGCGCGCCGCGACCTCGACCTATCGCTTTGAACCGGCCCGCATCGCGCTCGCTGCGCAGCACATGGCGCAACATATCCCAGCCGACGCTCGGGCAGCGTTGATGCAGCTCGGAAACCGAAAAATCGCCGATCATCTGGCTGAGCGCCTGAATAACCAGCTGAGTCTTCATTCCGCGTCCGTCGCGCAGCTCACCGACGTCGCGTACGAACTCATCGTAGGCGGCGCGCACGATACCAAGAAAATAGGCAACCCAGGGCATTGGGTCGTGCTCGCTGGTGTGCCATCCTTGAGATGCACGATAGAGCGTATCGTAATAGCTTTCTTTGGTCTGCTCGATCAATCGCTCTAGTGAGATGTAGCGAGCGACCTCATACTCTTCGCGATAGAGCAGCAAGACGGTCAGCAACCGCACCATGCGGCCGTTCCCGTCCAGGAAAGGATGGATGCACAGGAAATCGAGGACGTAGAGCGCCACTAGGATCACCGGATCTACCTCGCTGTCACTGGCCTCCGCAAATAATCGATGCAACTCCTCCATCGCATCCGGTGTGCGCCATGCTGGCGTCGGCGCAAAGCGTACGAACCAGGAGCCGTTCGGCCGCGTTTCGGTAATCATATTGTCAGTTGGCTTCCAGCTCCCGGCATTTGAACTGTCGACGAACCGGAACAGATCGCGATGGAGCTGGAGCACCAGATTTGCCGTCAATGGCATGTAATCATGGCGATCGTGTATAAGTTGCAACACATTCCGGTAGCCGGCGATTTCACCCTCTGAGCGGCTGTCGGGCTTTGGCTCTTCATTTCCGCGAACGAGCACCTCGATCGCCGTGCGCGGCAAGGTGACGCCTTCGAGGCGGTTCGACGACTCCGCGCTTTCGATGATCGCTACCTGCCGCAAGTTCTCCAACACGTCAGGAGCCCGCTCCTTGAACAGCTCCTGCCTGCCCTTGCCTTCGGCAATCCCACGTATGGCGGTTACAACGTCGTGTGTCAGCCGCAAATTATCGAGAACCGATGGCTTGAACGAACTCATTGGGGACTTTCCGCGGGTTCAGCGCGTGCCTTAAGCGTCAAGCGCGCCGGGGATGTGTTGCAGCTCCGGCTACGCGCCGCGCGCAGCGAACTCGGCTATGAGATTCGCCGCGGTCTTTAGGTGGGCAGCGATGTCCTTGAAGGCAAGGAATTGGTAGGCCCGGCAGGACTCGAACCTGCGACAACACCGTTATGAGCGGCGTGTTCTAACCAGCTGAACTACGGGCCCGGCAGCGCCAGCATAACCGATCGTGAGCGCGGCATCCCCCTCACCCTCCGGAAGCGGGAGGACCGTCGGATAAGCCGGGAGTGAAACAAAAATTGAGGGCACTTTTAATGCTCGCTCCACACCGACACGGGCCGGCCAAGGCATCGCCACGTCGCCGTGCTCCGTTCACCTCGTTGCCACATTGCTCTCACGTATTCGCACGCCTGTTTGGTAGGATAAGTGCCGTCATCGCTCGGGTAAGGGCCGGAGGCATAAGGGATGGGGCCACTACAGTAGCCGGCGATGAAAATAAACATTGCATAAATAATGGTTGTCATGGTTTGAGAGGCATCTGTTAGCATAAAGATAAGAGACACTCTTTAGGCCAACCCCGTATTCGCCTGACTGACCAACATATTGCGCGCGATTGCCTCGCGCCATGCTGCGGTGACGCCGGCGCCGTCCGTCGCCTGTGTGTACACGTGGATGTCCCCAAAGTTGGCCGTGTTGCTATTGGACGCGGTGGGGGCGTTCGCCGCATATTGCCCGCCCGCTTCGCGGGTCCCTTCCTCTCCCCGAAAGCGCGGAGAGGGTTGAGGTGAGGGGCCATCCGCGGCTCAGGTGTCGAGAAAGCTGCGCAATTTGCGTGAGCGGCTCGGGTGCTTGAGTTTGCGCAAGGCCTTGGCCTCGATCTGGCGGATGCGCTCGCGGGTGACCGAGAATTGCTGGCCAACTTCTTCGAGGGTGTGGTCGGTGTTCATGCCAATGCCAAAGCGCATCCGCAACACCCGCTCCTCGCGCGCGGTCAATGAGGCCAGGACGCGGGTCGTCGTCTCGCGCAGATTGGCCTGAATCGCCGCATCCAGCGGCAGTACCGCGTTCTTGTCCTCGATGAAGTCGCCGAGGTGCGAATCCTCTTCGTCGCCGATCGGGGTTTCGAGGCTGATCGGCTCCTTGGCGATCTTCAACACCTTGCGCACCTTTTCGAGCGGCATCGCCAGTTTTTCGGCGAGTTCCTCTGGGGTCGGCTCGCGTCCGATCTCGTGCAGCATCTGCCGCGAGGTACGCACCAACTTGTTGATCGTCTCGATCATGTGCACCGGGATGCGGATTGTGCGCGCCTGATCGGCGATCGAGCGGGTGATCGCCTGGCGGATCCACCAGGTCGCATAGGTCGAGAATTTGTAGCCGCGGCGGTATTCGAATTTGTCGACCGCCTTCATCAGCCCGATATTGCCTTCCTGGATCAGGTCGAGAAACTGCAGCCCACGGTTCGTATATTTCTTGGCGATCGAAATGACGAGCCGCAGGTTGGCCTCGACCATCTCTTTTTTCGCCCGGCCGGCTTCGCGCTCGCCGCGTTGCACCGTCTGCACGACCCGGCGAAACTCGGCGATCGGCAGCTTTGCTTCGGACGCAACTTGGGCGATTTGTGCGCGCAACCGCGCCGCCTCCGAACTATGCCTTTCGATCAGCCGCGGCCACCCGCGGCTGGGCAAGGCGGCGACCCGTTCCAGCCAATCGCCGGCGAGTTCGTTTCCGAAATATTCGCGCAGGAATTCAGCCCGCTTGACCCCGGCGTTCTCGGCCAGCCGCAGCAGCCTGCCTTCATCGGCGACGAGCCGGCGGTTGACGTCGTAGAGCTGCTCGACGAGGTATTCGATGCGCGCGTTGTTTAGCCGAATGCGCTTGACGTCTTCGATCACCTTGCTCTTGAGTTTCTCGTAGCGGCGCTCGGTCACCTTGGGCAGCGGTTCGCCTTTCAGCATGGCGTTGATGCGCTGGTCTTGAAGCCGATGCAGCTTTTTGTGCAATTCGGCGATTGCGTCGAAGGTCGCGAGCACGCTCGGCTTCAGCTGAGCTTCCATCGCCGCCAGCGAAATCGAGCTTTCCTCGCCTTCGCCCTCTTCCGCGGCGAGTTCAGGCTCGAGCTCGACAAGTTCGGTTTCTCCCTCGGCCCCCTCGGCCACCGCTTCGCCCGCAGCCCCCTCGGCCACCGCCTCGGGCGCGGCCACCGTCTCGGGCTCAGCCGCCTGATCGCCAGGTATCGCCAACGCCACGGCGGGCACAACCGGCTCGAACCCACCGCCGCCATAGGTAGCGTCGAGATCGATGATGTCGCGCAAGAGCATCTTTCTTTCGTTCAATGCATCGCGCCAGCCGATGATCGCGCGGATCGTCAACGGGTTTTCGCAGATGCCGCCGATCATCATCTCGCGCCCGGCCTCGATCCGCTTGGCAATCGCGATCTCGCCCTCGCGCGACAGCAATTCGACCGATCCCATTTCGCGCAGATACATGCGCACCGGATCATCGGTGCGGCCGATGTCGTCGTCGTCGAGATTGCCGCGAACCTCGCCGTCGGCTTCCTCTACCTCGGGGGCCGCCGGCTCCTCGCTTTCCTCGCTCTCGATTACATTGACCCCGAGCTCGGAGAGCATCGTCATCGTGTCCTCGATCTGCTCCGAGGACACCTGGTCTTGCGGCAGCGCCGCGTTCAGCTCGTCATAGGTCACATATCCACGCTCCCGGCCGCGGGCCAGCATCTTTTTGATCGCCGCGGCAACGGTGTCGAGTAGAGGCGCCTCGGCTGCCTCATCGCGGTTTTCCGTCGCTTCAGCCGTGTTCGCCGCTTTGCTCGCCATGCCACCATCCTAAACTGGTTTCGTACGGACCCGGCCCAAGCCGGACGCGAAAGCATTCCACGATGCGGGTCTGACGACGACAACCCGCAGTCGGGCCGGCTGCAACGTCAGATCGGATCGTCATCGAGCCAGATCTCGCGCAACACCCGTTCCCGGGCGGCCAGGAAGCGTTCCCAGTTCGCCGCCGAGGCATCATCGATCAGGTCATTGCTGGCTTCGGCCAAGGCCGACCGGTGACCTCCCATCAGCATTCCGATCACATGAGCCCATTCGTCACGCGCCGTACGCGAATCCGAGCTCCGGACCAGAAAGCCCGAGTTCGACCGAAGGCGAGAGAAGCGCATCCACGGTCGCCGCAAACCCGTTCAGCAGAAGGTGTTGCCGAAGCGCCGAAGCGTCAAGCCCCGGCCGCAGAGCTTCAACCTCTAAAATCTCGCGGCGAAGCTTGTCAAGCTCCGCCTCGGGGATTTCGATCGCGGCAAATTCTTCGGCGACTTCGCTGATCAGCGTCGGAAAGCTGAGCAGGAGGCAGAACAGGATCTCGCGCTGCTTGCGCTCCGGAGAGCGCGGCGGCGGCGGCGGCCCCTCGCGAACCGCCTTGCTTTCTAACGTTCGTGCGCTCTTGTGTCTTACTTGCCAGGGATTGCAGCGCTTCTTGAATAGAGTCTCAAACTCGAACCGAACCGTCCGGTCGGATATCGTCTGCACGTGTTCCAGCAGCCGGGTCTGAATCCCGGCAAGCCGCTCGGGTGTGTCGCGCGGAGTCCCGCGTACCTCAGATTCCCAAAGCATATCCGCCAGCGGGCGGGCCGCCGCCAAAGCCTGTTCGAATACGGAATGTCTGCCGCGGCGGATCAGCGTGTCCGGATCTTCGCCCGAGGGCAAAGCCGCGAACCGTAGGCTGTAGCCGGGCCGCAACAAGGGAAGCGCTCGGTGCAGCGCGCGCAGCGCGGCGCGCTGCCCGGCTGCGTCGCCATCAAAGCACAGGACTGGCTCAGGCCCCAGGCGCCACAACTCGTGCAACTGGAATTCGGTAAGTGCCGTCCCCAGCGGCGCTACCGCGGAAGGGAAACCAGCGCGATGCAGGGTAATGACATCCATATATCCTTCGGTGACGATCGCATCCCGACCATTCGTCGCGGCCGCGCGCGCCGCAGACCAGCCGTAGAGCACGCGCCCTTTCTCGAAGAGCGGGCTGTCGGGGGAGTTCAGATATTTGGGCTGCCCATCGGCAATCACCCGGCCCCCAAAGGCGATGACTCGCCCGGCGCGGTCGCCGATCGGAAACATGACGCGGCCCCGGAAATAGTCGAACGGCTCACCATCCGCGGGGTCATGGATCAGTCCGGCTTCAAGCAGCAGCGGCTCAGGAAAATCGCGGGCGAGAGCGCGGCGCAATGCCTGACGATCCTCCGAGGCCCAGCCCAGCCGGAAGCGGCGGATCGTATCGGGGTCGAGCCCGCGCGCTTGCAGGTAGTCGCGCGCGCGCCCGCCGGCCGGCCCCCACAAACGGGCCTCGTAAAAGGCGGCGGCTGCTTCGAGAGTTTCGAGCAGCGTCTTCTGCCGCTGAGCCTTTTCGCGTTCCTCTGGTGTCGCCTGCGGGACCGCGAGCCCGGCTTCGCCGGCCAGTTTTTCGACCGCTTCGAGGAAATCGAGGTTGTCGGCGCGCATCACAAAACCGATCGCGTCGCCATGTGCGCCGCATCCGAAGCAATGAAAAAAATTCTTGTCATCGACGACGTAGAAGGACGGCGTTTTCTCGTGATGAAACGGGCAGAGCCCGGCATGTTCGCGCCCGCGCCGGGTGAGCTTGACCCGCCGGCCGACCAGGCCGGACAGCGAAATCCGGTTGCGCAATTCGTCGAGAAAGCCGGGCGGAAACGCCATGGCTCAGCCGTTTCAACCCGCTGCCGCTGAACGTGACGGCGAAAAACCCGCCGCGCTGCGCCGCGCCATGTACCGCATCGCCGCCACGAATCCGTCTAACCCAACAAGCGTTTGACGATAGGCCCGGCCCGGCTGAAATCCATCGAGCCCGCGTGATGCTCGCGCAGGGTCGCCATGACCTTGCCCATATCCTTGATGCCGGCAGCGCCGGTCTCGGCGATCACCGCCTGCGCCGCGGCGGCGATTTGGTCCTCGGTCATCTGCTGCGGCAGAAAGCTCTCGATGACGCCGATCTCGTCGCGCTCCTGTTGCGCCAGATCGGCTCGGTTGCCCTGCTCGTAAAGCGCGATCGATTCGCGGCGCTGCTTGATCATACTCTGTAGCATCCGCGCTATTTCGGGCTCGGCAATGCCTTCGGCATTGCCCTCGGCACGCCGTGCGACGTCGCGCTCCTTGAGCCCGGTCAATATCAGCCGCACGGTCGAGACGGTGCGCGCTTCCCTCGCCTTCATCGCCTGTTTGAGCCGGTCGGTGAAGGCCTGACGCAGCATCCCCATGCCCCCGGTTGCCGAAATTTCAGCGTATCCCGTTTAGCGCCTCGCGGCAATTCTGGGCGTCGAAGACAGCGGACCGCTCGTCGCTCGTTGAGGACGCCCCGTCGTCGCGATGAATGGACCATGGGGCAGCTCCGACGTTAGAGGAAGCTGTACGGATCGATGTCGACCTGAAGGCGGACCGAGCCGGCGAGGCGCACCCGTGAGAGCCAGTCGCGCAGCACCGCCTGCACATTCACCTCGCGCGTTGCCTTGACCAAAAACCGGCGGCGATGGCGCCCGCGCAGCACGGCGAGCGGGGCCGGCGCCGGCCCGAGCACGGTAACGCCGGAGAACTGCGGCGCCGCACGCGACAGCGCCTGGGAGGCGAAGTCGCAGGATTCGCCGTCCGCGGCGCTGACGATCAACGCGGCGAGCCGGCCAAAAGGCGGCAATCCGGCATTGCGCCGCGCGGCGGCCTCGGCTTCGAGAAACCGGTCGCGGTCGCCGGCGGCCAGCGCCTGCATCACCGGCTGGTCGGGCATGAAAGTCTGGATCAGCACCCGCCCCTTGCGCTCGGCGCGGCCGGCGCGGCCACCCACCTGGTGAAGCAGCTGATAGGTGCGCTCCGCCGCGCGCAGATCGCCGCCGGTGAGCCCGAGATCGGCGTCGACGACGCCGACCAAGGTCAGCATCGGAAAGTGGTGGCCTTTGGTCACGATCTGAGTCCCGATCAGAACGTCGTAGCGCCGATCGGTCATCGCCTGGGCGAGTTCCGCTGCGGCGCGCGGCCCTGACAGGAGATCGCTGACCATTACCGCCGTGCGCGCTGCCGGGAACCGGGCCGCGACCTCCTCGACAAGCCGCTCGACGCCCGGCCCGCATGCGACCAAGGTCCCGGCGGCCAGGCATTCCGGGCACAGCGGCGGCACCGGTTCGGCATGGCCGCAATGATGACACAGCAGCCGGCCGGTAAACCGGTGCTCGACAAGCCAAGCAGTACAGCTCGGGCATTGACAGCGATGACCGCAGGCGCGGCACAGGGTCAGCGGCGCATAGCCCCGCCGGTTCAAAAACAAGAGCGCTTGCTCGCCGGCCGCGAAGGTCGCGACGAGTTCGGCGACCAGCGGTGGCGACAGGAAACGGCCACGCTCGATCCGTTCACGGCGCATATCGACAAGGCGGACCGCGGGTAGCTGGGCCGCCGCGTGGCGGCGCGGCAACGCGACGCGCTGGTAGCGGCCGCGCGCCACATTCACCACCGTCTCAAGCGAGGGAGTGGCCGATACCAGCACGATCGGGATATCGGCCAGGGAGGCGCGCAGCACCGCCATGTCGCGGGCTTGATAGCAGACTCCGTCCTCCTGCTTGTAAGACGGGTCGTGCTCCTCGTCGACGATGATCAGACCGAGCTCGGCAAATGGCAGGAACAGTGCCGAGCGCGCACCGACGACGACCCGCGCCCGGCCGGTAGACACGGCGCGCCAGGTATCGCGGCGCTCGGTCTGGCCGATTTCGGAATGCCACTGCGCCGGAGGGACGCCGAAACGGTCGCGGAAGCGCTGGAGCCATTGCGCGCCGAGGGCGATTTCCGGCAGCAGCACCAGGATTTGGCGGCCAGCGGCCAACGCCGCGGCGATCGCGGCGAAATAGGTTTCGGTCTTTCCCGAGCCGGTGACGCCATCGAGCAAGGTCACGCCAAATCCGCCCGCTTCGACGCCGCCGACCAACCGGCGCGCGGCGAGGGCTTGGTCGGGGGAAAGCGCCGGACCGGACCGGGACCACTCCGGGATCGGCGTGTCGGCAGGCTCGACAGCGACCAGGCGCTCCTCAACCAACCCGCGGGCGAGGAGATCGCGGATGACGCCTGTGCTGCAGCCGGCGAGCCGCGCTGCCTCGGCGGCCGGCAGCGGCGGCGCGTCGCGCAAGATTTCGAGCACCCGCCGACGCGCGGGAGTCAAGGATGGGGCCGGGGGAATAGTGGTCAGTGCGTCGAGCCCGGGTGTGGATGCGGTGCAGAGCCGTCGAGCCCGCGGCGGCTGCAACGCCCCCACAACGCTCATCGCCATGCGCAGCACCGCTCCCGGCGACGCCATCGTGTAGGCGGCGACGCGATCGACAAAGCGACGAAGATCGGCTGCCATCCCGCGGACAGGGAGAGCCTCGGCAATGGGCTTTAACCTATCTGCCGCAAGATCACCGCCCACCCCGTCCCACACAACGCCGATCAAGTCGCCTCGGCCGAGCGGCACGCGGACAAAACTGCCCGGCTCGGGCGGAGCCATCTCCTCGGGAATGCGATAGTCCAGCGGCTCCGGCAACGGCAGCGGCAAGAGCACGCGAACCTGCCGGATTGCCGCAGTCCCTGCCCCAGGCTCGATCTCCTCGTCCAGGCGGCGAACCGCTACCGCAGCCACGGAACTGGCAAGTCGATCGGGCATCGGCTAAACTCGCTCCGGAAAAGGCGCGGGGCAAGCGCTCTTCAGCGCATACGCAAGGGAAGCCCAGCGCCCAGTTCAGGGTCTGCTTTCAGGTGGTTTCGGTATGATCGCGTTTCTTGTTGGTGCCGTTTTCTACCCCCACTCGCGCCAGAATGCGGCGAGGCGGAGCTAGAGGTGGCCGATCGTCCGCAAGACCGGCCAAAGGCGTTCGCCGGTGGAGTCTCGGTACCGGGGCAGGCGAGCGCGACCCGAGCCGAGGATGTCATCGCCTATCTGAGAGAACATCCCGATTTCCTCGGTAGCCATCCCGACGCACTGTCCCTGTTGCGCGCGCCGAGCCGCGAAACGGGCGATGGGGTGGTGGATTTCCAGCATTTTATGCTCGAACGCTTCCGCCATGATTTGGGCCGACTGCAGCACGAGCAGAAGAACCTGATCGCGCTGAGCCGTGGCAACCTCGCAAGCCAATGCCGCGTGCACAAAGCGACGTTGGCAATGCTCAAGGCCACAAGCTTCGAGCATCTGTTGCAGATCGTCACGACGGACCTCGCCGTACTGATCGATGTAGACGTCGTCACCCTCGGTGTCGAAAGCACGGCAGCGCGAACCACCCGCATGCCGGTCCATGGTATCCATCTGCTGCGCGCGGGCATGGTCGATCAGGTGCTCGGCGCCGACCGCGACGTACTGTTATTCGCCGATAACAAGGGTGATCCCGCGCTGTTCGGCGGCGCTGCTGGCCTGGTGCGCTCGCAAGCGCTGTTGCGCCTGTCTTTCGCGCGCTCGGGGCCGAGCGGACTGATGTGCATCGGAACCCGCAAGCTGGGGACGTTTCATCCCGGTCTCGGGACCGAGCTGTTGAGCTTTCTCGCCCGCGCGGTAGAGATCACGATCGCCCAGTGGCTCGAACGAGGCCGCTGAGCACGTCGGCGCCTGCGTCCGACTCGGCCGCAGGCAAGCGCGAAGGCAGGGGCGCAAACCGGCGCAAACCGATATTCCCGGCACTCCCAGAGCCGGTGCCGCTTGCGCGATTTTCCGCCGCGGACGATCTGCGCGCGGCGATCGGGTTGTGGGGTGCGTGGCTCGCGGGCGAACGCCGTGCTTCGGCGCATACCATCGCCGCCTACGGCCGTGACCTTGCCTTTTTTCTCGATTTCCTGGCCGAGCATCTAGGTGCGGCGCCGAGCCTTGCCGCTATCGACGGACTGCGCCCAGCCGACTACCGTGCTTATCTGGCGCGGCGCGCCGGCGACGGCGTTGAGCGCCGCTCGCTGGCACGCGGCATGTCGGTGTTGCGTGGGTTTGTGCGCTTTTTGCAGCGACGCGGGCTTGCCTCGACCACCGCGCTTTCGGCATTGCGTTCGCCCAAGCTGCCGCCTGGCGTGCCCAAGCCCCTCACGATCGACGATGCTATGGCCGCCGTTGACGCTGCCGGTGGGCTGTCTCCGGAAGGCTGGCAGGGCAAGCGCGACACTGCGCTGCTGGCGCTGATCTATGGTTGCGGCCTGCGGCTGTCGGAGGCATTGGGACTGAGCCGGGCCGAGGCGCCGACCGGCGAGCAGGTGACGATCACGGGTAAAGGTCGCAAGGAACGGCAGCTGCCGGTGCTGCCGGCGGTGCGCACCGCTATCGCCGACTATCTCGCCGTCTGCCCCCACGCGCTGGCCGCCGACGATCCGCTGTTTGTCGGTGCCCGCGGCGGGCCGTTGCATCCGCGTCTGGTGCAACGGCAGATGGAGTTGCTGCGCGGCTTCCTCGGCCTGCCGGCAACCGCGACCCCGCATGCGCTCCGCCACAGCTTTGCAACTCATCTGCTGGGGGCCGGGGGTGACCTGCGCGCGATCCAAGAGCTGCTGGGCCACGCCAGCCTATCGACCACCCAGCGGTATACATCGGTCGAGACCGAACGGCTCCTCGCCGTCTACGACGGCGCGCATCCTCGGGCGCGACTGCCACATTGAGACGCTGTCGCAGGCGGCGCGACAAGGAGGGGAGATGGATCTCGGGCTGACGGGCAAGAAGGCGATCGTCACCGGCGGGAGCCGCGGCATCGGCCGCGCGATCGCCGATCTGCTGGCTGATGAAGGGTGCAACCTGGCATTGTGTGCTCGCAACAGAGCAGGCGTCGACGAAGCGGCCGCGGCTCTTGCTGGCAAGGGCGTGAAGGCCCATGGCGGGGTTGTCGACGTGGCCGACACCAAGGCGCTGCGCGCCTGGGTCGCCGAGGCAGCCGACGCGCTCGGCGGAATCGACATCTTCGTCGCTAATGTCAGCGCTCTGGCCCAGGCGATGGACGAGGATTCCTGGCGGCGCAGCCTCGATGTCGACGTGATGGGCACCGTCGCCGGGGTCGAGGCGGCGATCCCGTTCCTCGAAAAATCATCGGCTGGCGCGATCGTCGTGATCGGCACCACCGGGGCCGTCGAGATCGCTGGCGCGCCGCGCCCCTACGCCTCGGTCAAGGCGGCGCTGGCGCCCTATGTCAAGGCGCTGGCCCGCAATCTCGCGCAGAAGGGCGTACGCGCCAACATGGTCTCGCCCGGCAACGTCTATTTCAAAGGCGGGGTGTGGAACGTGCTGGAGGAGAACAATCCCGAGCTGTTCAAGACAATGGTCGGGCGCAACCCGATGGGCCGCATGGGCACGCCCGAAGAGGTCGCGAACGCCGTCGTGTTCCTCGCCAGCCCGCGCGCCAGCTTCATCACCGGCACCAACCTGATCATCGACGGCGCCTTGACCCAACGGGTCCAGTTCTGACGCCAAAAGAAAGGGCGCCGTATCGGGCGCCCCTTCTTTATTCTGATTGTTGCAAGATTTAGTTGATCAGGCCGTAGAATTTCCCGGCGTTTTCGCAGGTGATCTTGTGCACGACGTCGGCCGGTATGCCCGCGAATTGCTGCTCGATGTACTTCGAGGATTCGGGCCATACGCCGTCGGTGTGCGGGTAATCGGAGCCCCACATCAGGGTCTCGACGCCGATATCCTCATAGAGCTTGGTGCCGATCGGGTCGAGCTGGAACGTGGCCTTGCACTGGCGGCGCCAATATTCGCTCGGCTTCAACTTCATCAGATCGCGGAAGCGGTCCTCGTACTCGAAATCCATGCGATCGAGCGCATAGGGCAGCCAGCCGATGCCGCTTTCGCCGAACGATACCCTGAGCCGCGGATGACGTTCGAGGACGCCGGCGCCGATCAATGCGGCGATGATGTGGATCAGGCCCATCTGGAACGAGGACACGCCGGTGAACATCGCCGCCCGTCGGACCTGGCCGGAAACGCCTTCGCGCGCCCGCGGCGAAGTCGTCGGGAAGGTATGGAAGTGCAACGGAAGCTGCACGTCCTCGACCGCGTTCCACAACGGCTCCCAGACCGGGTGCCACATCGGCTCCATGTCCCACGAGCAGGACAGTTCGAGCCCCTTGATGCCCATCTTGGCGACCCGGTGGATCTCGGCGACCGCCTTGTCGATCTCGCCATAGGGCAGGCAGGCGAGGCCGATCTCGCGATCGGGGTAGTGGCTGCAGAACTCCTTCAGCCAATCGTTGTAGATGCGCAGCATCTCGTTCGAGGCTTCGTTGTCGTTGAGCCGCGAGGCGGCTCCGAGGATGCCGTAGATCACCTCGGCGTCGACGCCGTCTCGGTCCATGTCCTTGATCCGCAGATGCGGGTCGCTGCAGCGCCGGATGTCCTTCTTGCCGTCCTCGTACATGCCGGTCTCGGCCATCTTGTCGACGCGGTGGTTCTGCCCGGGAACAAAGGGCGCGCCGCCCGGTCCAACGCCGTTCTTGAGCCCGAAGGTGGCGCCGTTCTTGGCGACCCATTGCGGTCCCTGCGGCCCGTCGGCGACATAGGGCATGCGGTCTTTCAGCTCGCGCGGCGCCTCGGAAACGAACAGGTCGGGCGGCATCCACGGCATGTCCAGATGACAATCGGCCGAAATTCTGCGGTATTGCATGTCGTTTCCTCGCGCAAAATTGACAAAGCTTGCGTGTCGCCGCCGACTGTACTCCCTCCGTGCGCGGAATTCCTAGCCATGCCGCCATTAATGCCCCGCGTTTTTGCAGATGCGACATGAACGAAATGCAACACCGGGAAGATGCATCACCGGCGGCGAACCAACGCCGCTGGTTGCGCCTGGTCCGGCGCTGTGCTACGGAACCAGCCGACGGCTTTGCCGGGTAGCGGTGCCCGGCGCGTTATCCGAAAACAAACAGGAAATGCTGCTGGGGCCTTTCCTGCCGGTGCGGCCATCGAGGACTGCTGTACATTGGCTTCCGAAACGACAGGCGTTTCCGCCTTGGCCGAGCGCTACGGGGCGGCGCTGTTCGAAATCGCCGAGGAGCGCAGGATGCTCGACGAGGTCGCCTCCGATCTGCGTCAACTGCGAGCGATGCTGGCGGCGAGCGTCGATCTGATGCGCCTGGTGCGCAGCCCGGTCCTGTCGCGTCTGGAGCAGGGTCGGGCAGTTGCCGCACTGGCGGTGCGCGCCGACCTCTCGTCGCTGGTCCGGGATTTCCTCGCCGTTGTCGCGAAAAATCGGCGGCTGTTCGCCGTACCGGCGATGATCGAGGCCTATCTTGCTACCCTCGCCCAGCGGCGCGGCGAGGTTACCGCCAACGTCACCGCGGCGCAGCCGTTGAACGACCAGCAGCTCGAGGCGCTGAGCGAGCATCTTCGCCGCACGGTCGGCCGACGAGTCTCGGTCGATGTTCGGGTCGATCCACGGTTGATCGGCGGATTGATTGTCAAGGTCGGTTCACGCATGGTCGACAGCTCGGTCGAGAGCAAGCTGCGGCGCTTGCAATTGGCAATGAAGGGCATTGGCTAAAGAGGCTTTTCATGGAAATTCGTGCGGCAGAGATTTCGGCGATCTTAAAGCAGCAGATCGCCAATTTCGGCAGCGAGGCAGATGTTGCGGAGGTCGGCCAAGTACTGTCTATCGGCGACGGTATCGCCCGGATCTACGGCCTCGACAAGGTCGAGGCTGGCGAGATGGTCGAGTTTCCCAATGGCGTGCGCGGCATGGCGCTCAACCTTGAGAGCGACAATGTCGGCGTCGTCGTCTTCGGTGACGACAGCGGCATCGGCGAAGGCGATACCGTCAAGCGCACCGGCGCCATCGTCGATGTGCCGGTCGGGCGCGGCCTGCTCGGCCGGGTAGTCGATGCGCTGGGCGAACCGATCGACGGCAAGGGTCCGCTGACCGATGTGACCCGGGCGCGGGTCGAGGTCAAGGCGCCTGGCATCGTCCCGCGACGCTCGGTGCACGAGCCGGTGCAGACCGGCCTGAAGGCGATCGATGCGCTGGTGCCGATCGGGCGCGGCCAGCGCGAGCTGATCATCGGCGACCGTCAGACCGGCAAGACCGCGCTCGCCATCGACACCGTGCTCAATCAGAAGCAGGTCAACGCCGGCACCGATGAAAAGGCCAAGCTCTACTGCATTTACGTCGCGATCGGTCAGAAGCGCTCGACCGTCGCCCAGATCGTCAAGACCCTGCAGGATTACGGCGCGCTCGAATACTCGATCGTCGTGGCCGCAACCGCCTCCGAGCCGGCGCCGCTGCAATATTTGGCGCCCTATTCCGGCTGCGCGATGGGCGAATTTTTCCGCGACAACGGCATGCACGGGCTGATGATTTACGACGATCTGTCAAAGCATGCGGTGGCTTATCGCCAGATGTCCTTGCTGCTGCGCCGGCCGCCCGGCCGCGAGGCCTTTCCGGGCGACGTCTTTTACCTCCATTCCCGCCTGCTCGAGCGCGCGGCAAAGATGAGCGACGCGCATGGCTCGGGCTCGCTGACCGCATTGCCGATCATCGAGACCCAGGCCGGCGATGTTTCGGCCTATATCCCGACCAACGTGATCTCGATAACCGACGGCCAGATCTTTCTCGAAACCGAGTTGTTCTATCGCGGCATTCGTCCGGCCATCAATGTCGGGCTGTCGGTCAGCCGAGTCGGGTCGGCGGCGCAGATCAAGGCGATGAAGCAGGTTGCCGGGCGCATCAAGCTCGAACTCGCGCAGTATCGCGAGATGGCGAGTTTCGCCCAGTTCGGCTCGGACCTCGACGCGGCGACGCAACGCCTGCTGGCGCGCGGCGCGCGGTTGACCGAGTTGTTGAAGCAGCCTCAATTCTCGCCGGTTTCGGTTGAAGAGCAGGTGGTTTCGATCTTTGCCGGTACACGCGGTTATCTCGACACGATCGAGGTCGCCAATATCGGCCGGTTCGAAGCGGCGATGCTGAGCGAGATCAAGGCCACGCATCCAGAACTGCTCGACGCGATCCGCGCCGAACGGGAGATCTCGCCCGCGGTGGAAACGGCGCTCTCCGATTGCCTCGACGGTTTCATCAAGACCTTCGTGTGAACCCGGCCGAGCGCGCCCGATGCCCAGCCTGAAAGACCTGCGGGTGCGCATTCGCAGCGTCAGGTCTACCCAAAAGATTACCGCGGCGATGAAGGTGGTCGCCGCCTCGCGGTTGCGCCGCGCTCAGGAGCAGGCCGAAGCGGCGCGGCCCTATGCACAGCGTATGGAGCGGGTCCTGGCCTCGCTCGCGGTCCGCATGACCGGCCTGCCCAGCGCACCGCCGCTGCTCGTCGGCTCCGGTAAGGACGCGACCCACATGATCGTTGTCGCGACCTCCGACCGAGGCCTCGCAGGCGGCTTCAACGCCTCGATCCTGCGCGAGACGCGGCGCCGCGTGCGCGAACTCGAAGCAGCGGGCAAAAGGGTGATGATTCTGACGATCGGGCGTAAAGGCCGCGACGGCCTCCGCCGCGATTACGGGGGGCTGATCCACGACAGCCTGACCGATATCGGCCGCCGCCGGCTGTCGTTCGACGAGGCGCGCGACATCGCCGAGCGCATCCTCGTGCTTTTTCGCGCAGACGCGTTCGACGCCTGCACGATCATCTACAACCGTTTCCGTTCGGCGATCACCCAGATCGTGACGGCGCAGCAGCTGATCCCGTTTCCGCCGCCGGACGAGACCGAAGCGGGGACCGTTTCGGCTGCGGTGGGCGGGGTTTACGAGTTCGAGCCGTCGGAAGAAGAGATCCTCGGCGAATTATTGCCGCAGAATCTCGCGGTGCAGATCTACACCGCGCTGCTCGAAAACGCGGCGAGCGAGCAGGGTGCGCGGATGACGGCGATGGACAATGCCACCCGCAACGCCGGCGAGATGATCGACCGGCTCACCATGAACTACAATCGCACCCGCCAGGCCGCCATCACCAAGGAGCTGATCGAGATCATCTCCGGCGCCGAGTCGTTGCGGGCAGCATGACCGCTGGCGATAATAGTCATTCATTTTGGCGCCGGCCGGCGCGTTAAACGCTAAGTTCGAGACGAGGATTTCGAAAACATGCCTAGAAACAGTATCGGTAAGATCACGCAGATTATCGGCGCCGTGGTCGATGTGCACTTCGACGGCGAATTGCCGGCAATCCTAAGCGCGCTACACGTCGACGACGCGGGGCGCACCTTGGTCCTCGAAGTCGCGCAGCAACTCGGCGAAAACGTTGTCCGCACGATCGCGATGGACACCACCGACGGGCTGGTTCGCGGCACGCAGGCGGTCGATACCGGCGAACCCATCATGATGCCGGTCGGCCCCGAGACGTTGGGCCGCATTCTCAACGTCATCGGCGAACCCGTCGACGAGCGCGGACCGATCCAGACCAACCGCCGCTCCCCTATCCATAGATCGGCGCCGCCGTTCGTCGACCAGTCGACCGAGGCCGAGATCCTGGTTACCGGGATCAAGGTGGTCGATCTGCTGACGCCTTACGCCAAGGGCGGCAAGATCGGGCTGTTCGGCGGCGCCGGGGTCGGCAAAACCGTGATCATCATGGAGCTGATCAACAACATCGCCAAGGCGCATGGCGGCTACTCGGTGTTCGCCGGCGTCGGCGAGCGCACCCGCGAGGGCAACGACCTCTATCACGAGATGATCGAATCCGGGGTCATCAACCCCGGCGGCGAGGGCTCCAAGGCGGCGCTCGTCTATGGCCAGATGAACGAGCCCCCGGGGGCGCGCGCGCGGGTCGGTCTGTCCGGGCTCACCGTCGCCGAATATTTCCGCGACGAAGAGGGCCAGGACGTGCTGTTCTTTGTCGACAACATCTTCCGCTTTACCCAAGCCGGCTCCGAGGTGTCGGCGCTGCTCGGCCGGATCCCTTCGGCGGTCGGCTATCAGCCGACCTTGGCAACCGATTTGGGAATGTTGGAAGAGCGCATCACCAGCACCAAAAAGGGGTCGATCACGTCGGTGCAGGCGATCTATGTGCCCGCGGACGATCTGACCGACCCGGCGCCCGCCACGACTTTCTCCCATCTCGACGCGACCACGGTTCTGTCGCGCCAGATCGCCGAGCTCGGCATTTATCCGGCGGTCGACCCGCTCGAATTCGACCTCGCGCATGCTCGACCCGCGGATTGTCGGCGACGAGCATTACCAGGTCGCCCGCGACGTACAGCGCGTCTTGCAGACCTACAAATCATTGCAGGACATCATCGCGATCCTCGGCATGGACGAGCTGTCGGAAGAGGACAAACTGACCGTCGCCCGCGCCCGCAAAATCCAGCGCTTTCTGTCGCAGCCCTTCCATGTCGCCGAGGTGTTCACCGGCACCCCCGGCGTCCTTGTCAGCCTCGAAGAGACGATCAAGGGCTTCAAGGGCATTGTCGCCGGGGATCACGACGATTTGCCGGAGAGCTCCTTTTACATGGTCGGCACGATCGACGAAGCCGTCGCCAAGGCGCGCAAAATGGCCGCCGAGGCTACCTGATGGCCCTCGCCTTTCGTTGTCATTCCGGGGCGCGGATATCAGTCCGCGAGCCCGGAACCCATGCACACATCAGGTGCGGTGGGATCGGCCATAGCGGAATCAATTCGCTTGCGCTCTCCATCGCTTTGGCCGGGCTTGTCCCGGCCATCCACGCCTTCCCCTTGCAGACATCAACGGGGCCCTCTAGGCGCTGCGGCGGACGGGAAACGGGGTAATGCCCGACCGCGTGCAGTTCGAACTGGTGACGCCGGAACGTCTGCTGATCTCGGAAGCCGTCGAGATGGTGGTGGTCCCGGGAACCGAGGGCAATTTCGGTGTGTTGCCGGGCCACTCCCTGCTGATGTCGACAATCCGGCCCGGCATGATCGAGGTTTACGAGGGCCAGCGGGTGACCCGGCGCATCTTTGTCGCCGGCGGCTTTGCCGAGGTGACGCCCGAGCGCTGCACCGTCCTCGCCGAGGAAGCAGTGCCTGCGGACGAACTCGACCGTACCGCGACGGAGGCGGAATTGCAGGTCGTCCAGGGCAATCTTCCGAGCCTGCGCGAACAGGTGTCGCGCAGCACCGGGGCCGAGCGCGAGCGGTTGCTGATCGAACTGCACGGCCTCGAACGCGACCAGGCCGTCGCCCAGGCCAAGCTGCAGGTGCTCGCCGAAGCGGCACACTGATCCGCGCCCTATCTGCCGTGCTGCCGGCGCCATTTTTCCCAATCGACCGGCTGCGAACCTTTTGAAATCAAGCTGGTAACACGCTCGGTGAAGATCACGAGGTTCGCGCAGTCGAAACGCGCGCTTGGCACGATCAAGCTGTCGAATTCCAGAAAATAGGCAGCAGCTGCGATCGCTTGGGTCGCCTGATACTCGAAGGTATGATAGCGGGTAATTTCGACGCCAAGGGCCACAAGGCTCTCCATGCTGGTAAACCTTAGCGTTCGCTCGGTCTCCACTTCAATAAAATGAATCTCGTGTTCTATGCGGCTCGGCCAAACCGGTTCCAATGAAAGCCGGTACCCGATCTCCGCAAGTGCCCCATCGCGCTCCAGACTCGTATATAGAACTTCGAACTCGTCGCTTGGGCTCCAGCGTCCGTGCGCAGTCGAGCCACGCAACGCTTCTCTGCCTTTTCGGGTGACGCGCCAAACCCGACCTCTGAAAGGTTCGGGGTCGATCGCGTCAAGCGCGTCGAGGATGCTCCGGTCGTGAACGGGCCGCCGGCCAATCATCCTTAGGTATAGGTGCTTTGATCGAGGCTCTCTATGACCGCAAGCACCTCGTCCGTTCGACCAGCGTGGATCAGATCTATTGCTCGTTCACCGTTCAGCAAGGGATGCTTCGAATACAACCAGACTCGAGTCTCATCCGGCGAGTAGAACTCTGCGAGCCGATCGACGAGATAGCGGAGGTCTGAGATTACGAGCTGGGTTTTTGGGTGTGGAAATGCTTTGCCCGATGTCCACCGTGACACCGTGGCTGGCGACACTGCTGCGATATTGGCTACGTCCGTGCCCTTCAGACCACCGCGCGTTCTCAAATCGTCCAACATCCTGGAAACCGCGCTGGCCATAGTCAGCGCCCCAGTATCGCGGCAACAGCTCCTCCGCCTCCGTCGTCGGCGATCTTCAGCCTTGCGCCGAGACGCGCCGAGCGAACCGCAGGCTCCATCTCGGCGAAATTCGGGTCCAGTACAACCTCGCAACCACTCGCCTTGAGCAGCTTGAGAAGGCTGAGCTGCTTCGGGAGATGAGCGGCGTCGAAGACGACCCGGCGGTACGGGAAGCGTCCGGCGGCGTGAACGCTTCGAGTTTGAATTGCCCCGCATGGCCAACGCGAAGGAAGGCGGCCAAGGGTGGCGACGGCGGGTGAAGGTGGTGAAGTGTCGCTGCCATAGAAAAATGTCCAGGTTCAGATGAGTGAGCGTACATTTGTGTTTCAAGAAATGCAATCCTGAAATCAAAATGAGCAATCCATCGTGAGACCCCGACCCCCCACTGCAAGTGGGAAATATGGTGCACGTTATTATAGAATGGGTTAGCGGAATGCCGGGGGCGGAGTCGGCTCTCAGGCAAGATGCCACAGGGAGGCGGCATGGGCTCGTGGACGCTCGACGATATTCGCTGGGACCGGTTCGATCGCAGCAAGCTCGACCCGCAGATCGTCCCGATCATCAAGGCGGCGAGCCTGGTCGAATTGAATGGCGGCGCTTATGCGCGTCATTTGCGCCGCGTCTTTGACGACGATCCGGGCTTCCAGGCGAGTGCTGTGCGCTGGGGCGAGGAGGAGATCCAGCACGGCCAGGCGCTCGGGCGATGGGCCGAACTCGCCGATCCCGAATTCGATTTCGCCGCCGCCTTCGACCGCTTCCAGGCCGGCTACCACGTCGATTTCGACCGCGCCACCTCGCGCCGCGGCTCGCGCTCCGGCGAGATGATCGCGCGCTGCATCGTCGAGACCGGGACCAGCTCCTACTACTCGGCCTTGCGCGACGCCGTCGAGGAACCGGTGTTGAAGCAGATCTGCCGCAACATCGCGGCCGACGAGATCCGCCATTACAAGCTGTTTTCCCGGCAGCTGGCCCGCTGTCTCGAACACGAGCGGATCGGCTTGTGGCGCCGGTTGCGCGTCGCCTTCGGACGGATCGCCGAATCCGAGGACGACGAACTCGCCTACGCCTATTACGCCGCCAACGAGACCGCCCTGCCCTATGACCGCCGGCGCTGCAGCCGGGCCTACGCCCGCCGCGCCCTCGCCACCGTCCGCGCCCGCCATGTCGAGCGCGGCGTCGCGATGATCTTCAAATCAGTCGGCCTCACCCCCAACAGCCGCCTCGCCCGCGCCGCCGCCCGCCTCGCCTGGGCCGCAACGCGCCGCCGCGCCGCCCGGCTGGCGAAAATTGCGGCCTAGCCGCATAACTGACCTTGTGGAAAATGACGGATAACAGTGATTCTGGAAAAGTGGGCGGTGTCCTAGAAGTTCCGCTCCTTTAGACTTTCACAGGCTCCATCTAAGCCGGGAAATAAAGCGCCCGCAGTAATGCCCATTAAGGATAGTTCCTTAATCACGTAGTCTCGGTCACGGGCAGGCAAATCGAACACCTCCAGATATTTTCTATTATTTATTTTCTCGACGCTTTCAATATGGCTCTCTATGTCGTCCACGTTCGATATGATCGAAATTGACTGCTGCGGTATCGCTCTGGCGTTGCCAAATGCGAGCGGATTTATAATCGATGCGTTTGGCGGGAATCCGAATATCTTATCTGTTCTGAGGAAGTTTGTTCCACTCGGGAACGTCGAGCTTGAATATACGAACGTGCTTCTTACCCCTCTCGTTTTTCTTGATATTCCGAAAGGCGAAAAACGCAGCGACATAAGGTGACCATGTCCAGTCGAGCATGGGAGTAGGATAGCCGTGATGCTGTGCCAAATTTATGAAGGCCGCATACTGAGTTGAATCTGCGAAATTAAAAACGTGTGGTGTGAGCGCACTAAATGTCTTATGCAATTCAGCAATATCGTCTCGCGCATATCTCTGTAGGTCTGTTCTTCCTGTTCGGTGAAATGTTGTCCGCAATCTCCACGTATTATTCTCTTGGCCGCGATAAATGTATTTTTGTTGTTCGAGGGCGTTGACACGTTTTTTGAACCCCTCCCACCCTTTTGTCGTTGTCGACTTCAAGCCCGACAGCAACCCTTCTCGTGTTTTGGATTCTGTAGCAACCGCGTTGCCCGCCGTGCCGATTGGCGTTGCCCATTTTATCGACAGAGCGTTTCCTTCGAGTTGTAGGTCGATATCCGCTGTAGGGGGCATGACGAGCCCGGCGGTGACCACCTGTTGGAAGGTATCGCGAGATAAGACATTCCCAAAGTTGTCTATATAAGTTATAGGAACGTTCGTAAGCTGGTGGATATCTGACTTATGTTGAGTCTGTATCTGTACGAATGAGTTGGGATGGGTGGCGTTGTCATCCCACGCAATCGCGGTTCCTGCAAAATGATCGTCGAATTCATCTAGGTCGATCACAACCGTTCCGGTATTGCTTCCTGAATACCTAGCAATCCACTGTCCTCTCAACGACATGGCAGGTTGGCCTCGAAATCGTGCTGTGCGAGACATTGTAGCTGCGGGCAATCTCGCGCACAGTCTCGCCGTCGACGTCGCGTCGCCGGATCGCCTCGCGCTTTTGATGTGCGGTCAGTTTCGGTTTGCGGCCGAGCTTGACACCGCGCGCCTTGACGCGTCCGCGTCCCTCACTGGTGCGGGCGCGGATCAAATCGCGCTCGAACTGCGCGGGGCCGCCGAGGACGGTCAGCATCAAGCGTCCGTGCGCCGCGGTGGTGTCGGCCCATGTATCGCCAAGCGATCGGGTGATCGCGGGGAGCGTCTTCAACAGGTCGCGTGTCGATCGCGCCAGCCGGTCAAGCCATGTAACCATCAGCACGTGGCTGGTGTCTAACTGGCCGAGGACGCGGCGAAGCTGCGCCCGGCCGGTCTTGGCTCCGCCGGCCACTTCGCGGTACACCGTGGCCGCCCCGTGCTTCCGCAATTCCGCTACCTGAGCGGCAACGCTCTGGCCGTCGGTCGATACCCCGCGTATAGTGGTAGATCACGGGTTTATTCTGCACCAGGTTGCCACACCAAAAAAAGCGCAATCGCTTCAAAGGTCTAATTTTGGTGCGGAATTCTGTGGATACCGTTGAAAAACTCGTCCGAGCGACGCGGCCATGCTGCCGGTAAAGGAAAAGGGAAGCGATCAGAAAATGGCGGACTGAGACCGATGGTCTCGGCCGGTTTGGCCGCCCGCCCTTGGTCAGGCGGGGCGGCCGGTTGGTATTGGCGGGCGGTAGGCCAGGGACCGGGCCAGCTTTCTTAGATTGTGGACGGTGGCGGCGAGTAGGAACTCATCGGCGGCGCCCGTGATCCCGCGCAGCCGCAGTCGTCGGAAGCCCAAATTTCGCTTCAGATGGGCGAACGCCATTTCGACTTTGCGCCGCTCCCGGGCGGAACGCACAAAGGCCTCGGTTCCTTTCAGTGCGCGGACATGCTCGCGTTCGGCCTCGAACAGGTTGCGCGTGACAATCCGCTTTTCTCCTTTAGTGCAGCGCGGCTTCAGCGGGCAGGTGCGGCAATCCTTGGGGCTCGCCCAGTAAGGCATGGTGCCGTCGTCGCGCACCAAGCCGGTGCTCCTGAGCGGTTTTCCGCCGGGACAGGTAAAAGCATTGGTTTGCGGATCAAAAGTGAAATCGGCGCGGGTGAAAAAGCCGTTGGTCTGGTGCTCGCGGTCGAGCAGTGGAGTATGCGGCTCGATCCCGCGCCGCATCAGCCAGCCGATCATCAGCCCCGATCCGTAGGCGGCGTCGGCAGCGAGCCGCTGCGGCTTGAGGCCAAAGCACTCTTGGGTTCGCTCCAGCATTGTCTTTGTCGCAGCCACTTCGGCGCTCCAGCGTGCCGGTGTTGCCTCGACATCGACGATAATCGCCTGCTGCAGATCGATCAGGTAATTTGTCCCGTAAGCGAACCCGACCTTCCGCTGCCCTTTGTTGGTCCACGCCGCGATCGGATCGCTCAGCGAGGTGACTTTTGGTGGAGCTGGCGGGTTGCCGGGCGGCATGTCGTTATCCGCATCCTCGGTCTTTGCCGCTTCGGCCGCCGCAGCCTGATCAAGCGCCGCGAGGTACTCCCGCACCGGGCGTGTGAGTTTCTCCGTTTCCGGCCAGGCCGTTAGCTTGCCATCGACCTTGCGGCCACTACTGGCATCGGCCTCGATCACGCTGGCGTCGATCGCAAAGCCTTCGCCGCCAACCAGTCCTGCCCGCATGCACCGCTCTACGACCTGTTCAAACAGGCGGCGGAACAGGGCGCTCTCGCGAAAGCGGCCGTGCCGATTCTTGGAGAAAGTGGAGTGATCCGGGACCGCGCCTTCGAGCCCCAATCGGCAAAACCATCGATACCCAAGATTGAGGTGCGTCTCCTCGCACAAGCGCCGCTCGGATCGGATGCCGTAGCAGTAGCCGACCAGCAGCATTCGGATCATCAGTTCGGGATCAATCGAGGGCCGCCCAGTATGGCTGTAAAACGGCGCCAGCTCTCGCCGCAGGCTGCTCAAGTCGAGGACACCGTCGATCTTCCTCAGCAGATGATCGACTGGAACCCAGTCATCCAAGCGAAATTCGTAGAACAGGCGCTCCTGCAGCCCGGTCCGTTGCCCCATCATCCCCCCGGTCCCCCAACCGATTGATGGTCAACGACATAATACCACCCCAGAGCGCTTTACCGGACGACTTTTTCAACGGTATCCTTGATATTAGCACAATCGGGACCGAATGCCTGAGCGTTCGGCAGGCCGCGTAATCTCGCCGAAACCCTTGGTATTTGCGCAACCTCTCGGTTAAAATCACAGGTGTTGACCGCTGAAGGACTAACATTTAAAGGGCATGTGTTATGACAAATAATGATCCTCGAAATCCAGCCTTAATAGACCCGCGCCTCTATGTTGCTTCCGACTTACGCAAAACTACGCTTTTCGAGTGGGTGATATTTTTAGTAGCTGTGCTTATACTGATTGCCATTCTTGGGTTGGGCGCAAAATATGACACACTTCAATACAACATTTTATTTCTTGTGATATTGTCGTTATCTTGCGCAATGGTATTCGCCTTTCTTCCCTTTCATGCAGAAATTACATGGCAGCGGTTCAAGGCAGGCGGGACCGCTGCCGTTTTTGGTCTTTGTATGTGGCAAGTGGTACCGTATGCAACGGCAAATCATCATGGAGTAATTCAATCTCTAAATGAAAAGACCGACAAACTTGAAAGCATCTTAAAAGAAAGGGATACAGAACTTACAAAACTTAGATCTCTCATCGCCAAGTTCAAAACCTCAAGCGATGTATCTTCCGTAAATCAAAGACAGCCAAGGAACTCTTGGGAACTGCTGGCAGCACCATCGGAGTTATCGTTCCATTGCTTGATACGGCCATAGCGCTTGCGGCGGCGGGAGTAGATAATAAAGACGGACCCACCTGCAATCTCCGTGCAGGACAAAGCTTGCAGCGCATTCAAGAAAGTAAAACAAGAATTGGAGATGTGTACTCTAATATTCAACCCGCTAAAGCGGCCATTCCATAGAGTATGTCGTCCATCGCGACGCGTTCAACGGGAATGCCCTCGGAACCCGGTGCCGACTTCGGCTTCTTGCCGCGCAGGTGGTGGCGAAAGCGGCCTATCAGGGAACCCGGAATGCGTGGTAGTCCAGAGCCAGCCGTGAAGCTCGCGCCCAAGTCGATGTGATGCGCCGTTGCTAAGGATTTCCTACCGGTTCATCCCTTCTAAGATAACGTCCGGCACGGGACTTTGCTAGATGTTGTCCCCGCGCCGCCGCGACAGAGGATGGCCGCTTAAGCTCCCCGTGCGTCCTTCACGCTTTCGTGCTGTTCTGTCACTATAGGTGGGGCCGGCAATTCTGTCGGGTGCGGCCAGCGCCGCCATTGCCATCGATCCCAGAGGACTAGCGCGCCACATACGATTGCCAGCCCACCCAGCATGGCTACTTGAGCCCCGCGGCCGTCTCTGAGGGCCGGTCCGACAATCCCGCCGGCCGAGGTCCGGGTCGGCTCAGGCGGCAACCCGTGCGGGAGCTTTGCTGCAGATCCTCTGCAGGTGCAGCAAACCGTCTCCTCTGATCTCAATGAAACGTTGTATCTCGCCGCGGCCGAGGCGTCGGTCGGCGGCAGCTTGGTTTAGCCGAGGAGCCGGCGTGCCTCTGCCGCCTGCTCGCGCATCGAATGCAGCAGTCGCGCTTCCGGGGTTGGGGCGCAGTTGGTATAGCCGGCGCCGAGTTCCTTGAGCTGTGCGGCGTTGCGCGGAAAAGCCGCGTGGTTGAGCGGCAGTGCGAGCTTGGCGCCGGCGCTCTTTTTCGCTGCTTCCCGGACCCGGTCGATCGCCGCGACCAGCCGCGGATGGTCGGGCGTTCCGCTGACCCCGAGCGAGCGCGACAGATCCGACGGCCCGACCGCCAGCAGGTCGACCCCCTCGACCGCGGCGATCTCGTCGATGCGCTCGACCGCCGCCATGTCCTCGATCATGCAGGCGAGCAGGATCTCGCGGTTCGACTGCGCCATGTGCTCGACCAGCGGGATACGGCCGTATTCGGCGGCGCGGCTGCCGGCGGCCATGCCGCGCTCGCCTTGCGGCGGATAGCGCACCGCCTGCACCGCCGCGCGCGCCATTTCGGCGCTGCCGACATGCGGCACCTGGACGCCCTGCACGCCCATGTCGAGCAGGCGCAGGATAAAGGCCGGGTCGAAACCCGGCGTGCGCACGATCGGGGTGATCCCGACCCGCTCTGCCGCCATGACCATCGCCTGCACGTCGTGCAGGTCGAAGCTGGTATGCTCCATGTCGATAAACGCGGCGTCAAAGCCGGCCAGCCCGATGATCTCGACGATTTGCGGGTCGGGAATGCCGCCGACATGGGTTCCCAAGGCGAGACCGCCCTCGCGCAGGATGCGCTTTACCCGATTTTCTCTCATGCTGCCCTCCCTTCGCGCTCGATGACGAGGCTAAGCCGCCCGCGCCGATTTCACGCGCCGCAGATTGGCGATGATCATATCGGTGTCCATGACGTCGCCGAAGACGTTGTAGAAGGCGGTCAGCGAGGCCTCATGCTCCTCCTGGGTGCTCGCGGCATTGCCGTCGCTGACCATGATCGTGCGAAAGTTCGTCATGTTGGCGTCGCGCGCCGAGCTTTCGCAGCAGACGTTGGTGACGGTTCCGGTGATCAGCACGGTGTCGAAGCCGCGCGCCCGCAGCCGCCCGGGCAATTCCGAAGTCCCCGGCATAAAGGCGCTGTAGCGATATTTGTTGACGATTTCGTCCTCCGGCCGCACGTCGAGATCGGGCCACAGCTGATGACCGAGCGTTCCTTCGGAAAGTGCCGCGATGCGTTTCTCGCGCATTTCAGGCGAGGCCATCTCGTGCGCCACCGACCATTCGTCGAGGCAACGCGCGTCGTGGGTCATCTGGATCCAAAAGACGCCGCCGCCCGACTCCCGCACCACCGCCGCCAGACGGTTGACCGCCGGCACGATATCGCGTGCCGCCGGGCACACCGCATGCCCCACCCCGTCGGTCATGAAGGCGTGCTGCAGATCGATCACCACAAGCGCCGTGCGCGCCGGGTCGAGATCGGCAAAGCAATGCTCGGCGCCGCGCCGCGCAATCACCCGCTCGACGATTGCATCGGGAATGGTCGCGCCCTTCAGTTTCATTGCGATGGCTCCCTCGAATTGACTGGCGACAGGCATGCACCGGCAGACACCAGATCTAGGTTAGTGTGCCTGTCTCACGGAAAACGGACATAGTTCGATGATTGTCGTCTTCGGTTCGATCAATGTCGATCTGATCTTTCCGGTTCCGCATTTGCCGGGGCCGGGCGAGACCGTGCTCGGCGGCGATTACGCGCTTCTTCCCGGGGGCAAGGGCGCCAATCAGGCGCTGGCCGCGCGCCGTGCCGGAGCCGAGGTCCATCTGATCGGCGCTGTTGGGGCGAATTCCTTTGCCGCCCCTGCACTCGACCCGCTGCGGCGTGCGGGGATCGATCTCCGGCTGGTGCGAAGCGTCTGCCGAACCCACGGGCTGTGCCGCGATCATGGTTTCCGCCGCCGGGGAGAACGCGATCGCGGTCGCCTCGGGCGCCAATGCGAGCGTGCGCTCCGACCAGGCGCCGGACGAGTTGCTTGGTCCGGGCACGCTTCTCGTCCTTCAGATGGAAGTCCCTTCAAGCGAAACCATGGCCGTGATCCGCCGAGTGCGCGACCGCGGTGGACGCAGCCTGCTTAATTTCGCGCCCGCCCTGCCGATCAGCCTCGATCTGCTGCACGACGTCGATTTTGTCGTCGCGAACGAGGGGGAGGCGGCAGCGCTGGGCGCGGATCCGGCCTCGATCGCGGCTCGGTTGCGGCGGGGGCTCGTCGTCACCCGCGGCGCGGCGGGTGCTATGGCCTATCCCGCCGACGGCGCCGCGTTTGCCGTGCCGGCGCTGCCGATCGTCCCGGTCGATACGACCGGCGCCGGCGATACGTTTGTGGGCGTGCTGGCGGCGGCGCTCGACGGCAACGCGCCGTTCGAGACCGCGCTGCGGCGGGCGAGTGCGGCCGCCGGCCTCGCCTGTCTCGCGCGCGGGGCGCAGACGGCGATGCCGGATGCCGCGGCGATCGATGCGGCAACGGCGCGGCTGCCGACAGTGTGAGCGATGGATCAGCCGCCTCGGTCCGCGCAACAGCAATGCTCGCGGAACTCGGTCAAGATATCGATATAGAGCTGGCGCTTGAACGAAACGATCAGCTCGGGCAGCTGTTCGGGCGCAACCCAGCGCCAAGCGTCAAATTCGGGATGTTTGGTCGCGACGTCTATATCCGCGTCGCTGCCGGCAAAGCGCATGACGAACCATTTCTGTCGCTGGCCGCGATAGCGGCCACGCCATCTGCTCCTGGCGAGTTCGACGGGCAGGTCATAGATCATCCATTCCCGGCTCTCGGCGATGATCTCGGCGTTGCAGGTGCCGATTTCCTCTGCAAGCTCGCGCAGCGCCGCCTGGCGCGGGGTTTCGCCCGGGTCGATCCCGCCCTGCGGCATCTGCCAGGCCGGCATCGCCGGCATGTCGGTGCGCCGGGCGACAAGGACCTGTCCCAGCCTATTGAGCAGCATGATGCCGACCGCAGGCCGGTATCCCGCAATCTCGCCATCGTGATGCGTCATTGCGACCGCCTATGCCTCGACCGCTCCGCTGTGCGCCTCAGTTGATCATACGCCCGTTGAACAGCGACATGCCGCGCAGCATGTCGACGGCGCGCGTCAACTGGTAGTCCCGGTCAGTTCCCATGATCGACGGATCGACCGAGCTGGATGCCTCGGGGTCGCCGCCGGAATCATCGGACTTCCCCTCGGATGCGTCGGCGACCTTTGCCTCTTTCTTGCCGGGGGGAGGCTCGATCTTGGCGGCCTCGACGACGATGTCGGGCTCGATCCCCTTCGCCTGGATCGAGCGGCCCGAAGGGGTGTAGTAACGCGCCGTCGTCAGCCGCATTGCACCGTGACCGGTCAACGGAATGATCGTCTGGACCGATCCTTTGCCGAACGACCGGGTGCCGACCAGCACCGCCCGGTGGTGATCCTGCAATGCGCCGGCGACGATCTCGCTGGCCGAGGCCGATCCACCGTTGATCAGCACGGCGAGCGGCAGCCCGGCGGCAACATCGCCCGGTCGCGCATTATAGCGCTGCGCATCATCCGAGCGCCGGCCGCGGGTCGAGACAATCTCGCCCTTCTCGAGGAACGCGTCCGAGACTGCAACCGCCTGATCGAGAAGGCCGCCCGGATTGTTGCGTAAATCCAGGATCACTCCGCGCAGCTTGTCTCCGGCCTGCTGCTTGATGTTCTTGATCGCGTTGTTGAGCCCGACATCGGTCTGCTCGTTGAACGAGGTGATCCGGATATACCCGATATCATCGCCGATCAGGTGCGAGCGAACCGACTGGATGCGGATCGTCGCCCGGGTCAGCTTGACGTCGAACGGGTCCCGTCCCTTTCGCCGGATCGTCAGCTTGACGTCGCTGTTGACCGGGCCACGCATCTTTTCGACCGCTTGAGGAAGGGTCATCCCCTGGACCGGCTGGCCGTCGAGCTGGGTGATCAGATCGCCGGGTTTCAGTCCGGCCCGCGCGGCCGGGGTATCATCGATCGGCGAAATTACTTTGACGAGGCCGTTTTCCATCGACACTTCGATTCCAAGCCCGCCAAACTCGCCGCGGGTTTGAACCTTCATATCGTCGAAGTTCTTGGTGTTCAGATAGTTCGAGTGGGGATCGAGCGAGGTCAGCATCCCGTTGATCGCTGATTCGATCAGCGAATCGTCGTCCACTTTGCCGACATAGTCGGCGCGCACGACCTCAAACACTTCACCAAACAAATTCAGTTCTTTATAGGTGTCCGAGGAGTTAGAAGCAGCCGCGCTGATGTCCTGGCGTAACGAAAACACCAAAACTGTTGCCGCAACTGCCGCGATCAACCCTACCCGTTTCATTCACGCACCCGTTAATCGCTCCGATCGGCGAGCCCCGATAATATCCGCCACCATCCTCGATGATCAAGATCGAAGCAGAAGCGGTCAGCCGATGCTGCGCCGCATTTGCTGCCGCGGGATCAGAGTGTGACCGGTCATCGCCGCTGGCTTTTCGAGGCCGAGGAGGTCGAGCAAGGTCGGAGCGACATCGGCAAGACGACCATCTTCAAGATGCTCGACCGTCCTGGGCGGGTTGACCACGAGGAACGGCACCGGGTTCAGGGTGTGCGCGGTATGGGGTTCACCTGTCTCCGGGTCGCGCATCATCTCGGCATTGCCGTGATCGGCGGTGATGACAAGGGTTCCGCCGGCCTTTTCGACCGCGCTCGCGAGCCGCCCCAGGCACCGGTCGATCGTCTCGACCGCCTTGATCGCGGCGTCGAGACGGCCGGTATGCCCGACCATGTCGGCGTTGGCGTAGTTCAGCACGATAACGTCGAACCGATGTGCGGCAATCGCCTCGACCACCTTATCGGTGACCTCCGGCGCCGACATCTCGGGCTGCTGATCGTAGGTCGCGACCTTGGGCGATGGCACCAGGATGCGTTCCTCGCCGGGGAAGACCGTTTCTCGCCCGCCGTTGAAAAAGAACGTGACGTGCGCGTATTTTTCGGTCTCGGCGATGCGCAACTGGGTCAGCCCGGCGTTCGACACGACCTCGCCAAAGGTGTCGTCGAGGTTCTCGGGTGGGAAAAGGGTCGCCAGAAAGTTGTTGAGCTCGGCCGAATATTCGACGAGCCCGAGCGCACTGGCAAAGTTGACGCGTTTGGCGCGCCCGAAGCCGGAAAAGTCCGGATCGACCAAAGCCGCGGCGATCTCGCGCACCCGATCGGCGCGGAAATTGCCGATCAACAGGCCGTCACCATCGCGCATGCCTCGATATCCGCCAATCGAGGTCGGCCGCACAAACTCGTCGGTCTCGCCGCGAGCGTAGGCCGCCTTGACCGCATCAGCCGCATTCGCGGCGGTGTCGCCCTCACCCTCCACAATTACCCGATACGCCTTCTCGACCCGGTCCCAACGCTGGTCGCGATCCATCGCATAATAGCGCCCGCTGACGGTCGCGATCCGCAGCCCCGCGAGCCCGCCGACTCGCTTTCGAACGTCTTTATGTACAATAGCGCCGCCTGGGGCGGGGTGTCGCGGCCGTCGAGAAAGGCGTGGACCGCCACCGGCACTCCGGCCTCGGCAAGGATCCGGCCGAGTGCCGCGATCTGGTGCTGGTGCGAGTGCACGCCGCCCGGCGACAGCAACCCCAGCAGATGGGCGGTGCCGCCGGTCTTCTTTAGTGTGCCGATAAAATCGCGCAGCGCCGGTATCCGGCCGAGTTCGCCCGAAGCGATCGCCGCATCGATCCGCGGCAAATCCTGCATGACCAGCCGGCCGGCGCCGAGATTGGTATGCCCGACCTCGGAATTGCCCATCTGTCCGTCGGGCAGTCCGACATAGTGCTCGCTGGCCTCCAGTCGCGCATGCGGCCACCGCGCCATCAGCGCGCGCCAGACCGGGAGGTGCGCGCTCTCTATGGCGTTGTCCCGAGTATCGACTCGCTCGCCCCAGCCGTCGAGGATGCACAGCACCAGCGGGTGCCTTCGGGAGCGGGCATTCATTTCGGACGGCCTCAACTAGCGGGTGCAACCTGTATACGCGAAACCATCAAGTCGACCTAGCGTTCCCCGACACGCGCTCCTTGGCTTCATATACCGGCCCCGCCCTCTTTCTGCGGCCGGAGAGAGGGCGGGGATAGCGACCTCCGAATCCTGTGCTTATGTAAAGCGCGAGACGTCGACGGCTTTTTCGGTGATGAACTCGAGCAAAGCCGGGGTGCCTTCGCGGGTCTTCTCGATGCCGCGGCGGATCGCCGCCTGGATTTCGCCGGGCTCGGTCACCCGCTCGCCATAGCCGCCGAGCGCCTTGGCGAAGTCGGCGTAATGGCCGCTGATGTCGGTCGAACGATATTTCTCGGTCGCGACCGGCATCACCTTCAGCTCGATCGCCATCGAGAAATTGTTCATCAGGATCGAGAGGATCGGGATCCGCTCGCGCACCGCGGTCTCGAAATCCATGCCGGTGAAGCCGATCGCGGCATCGCCCCAGACATTGATGCACAGCTTGTCGGGCTTGGCCAGTTTGGCGCCCATCGCCAGCCCCAGCCCATAGCCTAGCTGGGTCGTCTTGCCCCAGCCGATATAGGAAAGCGGGACCTCGCTGACCCAGAACGGCGACAGCTGGTCGCGCGGGCTGCCGGCGTCATGGGTGATGATCGTGTTCTTGACGTCGACCGTGTGCAGCAATTCCCAGATCACGCGATAGGGCGACAGCGGCTTGGTGTTCTGGGTCAGCCGCGGCATCCACTGGCCCATCCATTCTTCCCTGTGCCCGCGGATCTCGCGCGTCACCCCCGGCAGCCGGTCGCGGGTCTTGCCATGGAGCCGGTCCTTGACCTCTGCGAGCAGCGCGTCGAGCGTCAGCCCGGCATCGCCCACCGCCGCGAGATCGACCGGCACATCCTTGTTGATTGCGTATGGGTCAAGCGTTGCGTGCGCAATCTTCTTCCCCTTTGGCATCGCCGTGCCAAAGGAGGTGCGGGTAAAGCTGCAGCCGATGCCAAAGATCAAATCGGCGTTCTGCAGCATGTGCCAGAGATGCTCGCCGATGCCGATGCCGCCCGAGCCGAGGGACAACGGATTGTTTTCCGGGAAGCTGCTTTTGCCGCCAAGTGTGGTCATGACCGGGGCTTCGAGGAGTTCCGCGAGCGCCTTCAGCTGCGGCCACGCCTTGCCGTAATGAACGCCCTGGCCGGCGACGATGACCGGGCGCTGTGCCGCGACCAGCGCCTCGGCGATCTTCGCGACTGATTGCGGATCGGGGCCGCTCTTGAGCTTTGGCGTCTTCTGGTATTCGGTGACGAGCGCGTCCGGCACCTCCTCGCGCAGGAGGTCGCTCGGGAACTCGACCAGGACCGGGCCGGGGCGGCCGTTCTTGACCGTCGTAAAGGCGCGGCGCAGCGCCTCGCCCGTCGCGTTGGCGACCGTCACCTGCTCGCACAATTTAGTGACGTTGCGGTAATTGAGCGCGGCGTTGAAGTTCGGGTGCACCTGGTTGATGTTGCGGGCATAGCCGGCCGGCAACACGACGACCGGGGTCGAGTTGCCAAAGGACTGCGCCACCCCGCCAAAGGCGTTCTCGGTGCCGGGGCCGTGCTGCATGGCAAAGACGCCGATCCGGTCGCCCGAGGTGACCTTGGCGATCGCGTCGCACATATGCAGGCCGATCCGCTCCTGGCGCACCATGATGGTGCGGATGTCGGCCTCGGCCGCGGCCTCGATGATCGGATTGACCGGATAGCCGATCAGAAACTCGATCCCTTCGCGCTTCAGGATTTCGGCGACGGCGTTGGCGACTTTCATGGGAGTCCTCCTCGGTGTCCAGCGGCGGTGGCGTGATTGTGACACAACCCAGGCGGCGTGTGCCAACTCTACGGCCATTGACGTCCGCAGGCTTGAGAGTGAGGAGGCCTTCAGCTTGTCGGGGAGCAGGTCGCTACTGCGACGTTGGTCTCGGCAACGGCCAACCCGCGACGGGAGGCCGGTCTCTTGTCCGGCGCCGCCGCTTTTAGTCGGCGCCTATTGCCGGCTGGCCTTGTAGGATCAGGCGAACAAGCTCGGCTTGGCGCCGCGTGCCTGTCTTATCGAACACATGAGCGAGGTGTGTCCGTACCGTTGTCAACGAGACGCCGAGGCGGCTGGCGGCGGCTTGCAGCCCATCTCCTTTCGATATCTCGACCGCGAATACGGCTTCTGCCCGGGTCAGCCCAAAATCCTGGGCTGAACCGTTCGCTGCGGAGCACGGCGGCTTGCTCCGCTTCGGTGATAAACAGGATCGCTGTCGGACGGAGGATGTCGATCCAAGTGACCTGGGTCCGGTGCGGTATCACGAGCATCGTCAACGGCCCTCGGTCCCGGCGGGAAAGCCGGAGACGGCCGCCCGCTCCGCCAAGCTCGTTTGCCGGCTCCGCGCAGTCGGCGATGGTTTGGCGCAGCCGGCGCGTGTCTTCGGTCGTTTCGGCTTTTAGGCCGTCGCGGTCCAGCGATAGGCCATTGCCAGCGCCGAGCATCCTCGCGGCGGCTTGGTTGGCGAAGATCACCCGCGCCCCCGCATCGACCAGCAACACGGCGTGAGGCAGCCGGTTCAGCATCTCGGCCGAGCTCGTCGGCGGCCCGTTTAAAGCCGCCAGCCGTATCCGCAGCTGCACGGCGCGCTGCAGATGCGGGATCAGGGCGGCGAACAGCTGGGTCTGAGCCGGGTCGAACTCGCCCTCGGAATAGGGACGCGACACCGACACCACTGTGGAAACGGAATCTTCTGTCAAAAGGGTTGCCCCCATCATCCTCTCCGGCCCCTGCTTTGCCGACCCGCTGAAAATTTCGGTGCCACGGCGATCCTGGTGAGAAATGAGCATCTGCGGGACTATAATGTCGCCGATCGGATGCTTGTCGCACTGCCGCCAAATGTTGGCCCAATATTGCGAGAAACTGGGTAATTCTTTGGGGTCAACGCGCGGGGCAAGCATCGTGGCGCTGTGGGTTTTCGCGTTATAAGCGCCGACTTGCGCTCCCCCGGTTGCCCCGAGAAGGTCGGCGAGACCGTTGAGCATGGTTGGACAGGCGCTCGGGTCCACCACCGTGTCGTAGATCGATCCGATCAATTCCGAAAGTGCTCGAAAGCGCATCGCCCGCCCCTGCATGCGCGCAACGCACCGGCCCGGAAGGCGCGCTAGCCCGGGCGCTTACAGCCATATGACTCCGCGCACCGCTTGATGTGTGAGGAACCTCACACTTACGCGAAAAAATATTACACGAAAATGGCTCTCGTCATCCGAACGCATGACGACACGGCCCCGCCCGCGAGCTTAAATGCGCTTCAGGTGATTGAAAGGCTTCAGTACCGGCGCTGCAACCGAAACGACGGTGGGCCGCTGCCTAGCTCAAGCGTGTTTAATACTGGAGAGAGCAAGTTATGAAAAGATCAGCGGTTCAAGCGCCGCAGCGATGCTGCCGCTATGATTATCCCGGTAAATATAGCAATCGATGACGAGGGTGCCGTGCCTTTGCAGGCCCTCACCGCCCACTGGCACCGCCGAGGGTGGGAGAGATCGCGCAGGGGATCGTGAATGGCCGATGCTGTATTTAGAGGCTAGTACAAAAAATCGCGAGGAACAAATGAGTGAGCGAGAAAACGCACAACAAGCCATGCGGTCAGCGGAACCGTTATCTATGGTGGGGTTCGGGACATTGTTGGGTACGGTACTTGCTGTCTCCCTTCTAAACGCTCCTCCGGCGCATGGCGAGATCTTTTATCAGACCGGGTTTGAGCAACCGGCCTTCACCCCGGGGCCTATCGTTGGTCAGGCGGGGTGGGCTATAGAAGCCTCCGACACAGGCGGCCCGCCGGGCTCCATTCCAGTCGGCTCCATATCAACAGCCTTTCCGCAGGGAGGGGCGCAGTCGCTGCGGATCGACCCGATGGCGAACAATAATGCCTTTGGTGGCGCCTTCGCTGCGTTCCGTTACCTGCCTGGCGGTGCGAGCCCCGTCTTTAACGGTGAGGGCCGAGAAGTAAGCGTCAAGGTTGAGGCCGCGTTGATTGGACCGAGTACCGGCGACGTCGATCAGATCAGCGTGAACTTCCAACCGTTCCTCTACGTCGACGACCCTTCCTTCGGGGCTTTTGCTTTCCAACGTAGCGTAATGTGGCTGTCATCGGATGGCCACGTCCATGTCGTAAGTGGCACCACACAGCACATAGGCCCAACGTTCCTCTTTGATCAGTACAACGAGCTCGAGGCTCGTTTCGACTTCCCTGACCAAAAGACCATCTATTTCCTCAATGGAATCGAGTTCGATCAGGATAGCTGGGCAGACATTACAGCACTGGGTGTCACGATCACAGAGTTCAGCACACCCGACCTCCAACTGGGCGAACTGCATGCCAGCGGAACCTATAATCCTCTGAATTACAAGGGTTATTTTGATAACTTAGAGATCAGCACGGTCCCGGAGCCAGGCGGCTTGGGGCTCCTCGCAAGCGGATTCTTCAGTCTCATCGGCTACACCTTATGGCGACGGCCCTCTGGCAAAATACCGCAACCGTCGAATGACGCTACGCGCGTCGCAAATGAAGCTGGCGGATGAGCCATGAAACACGAGAAAAAGTGTCGACAAAATATCGTCACGGCCGTGTGCATCACTCTGTTGGCGGCCGGGCTGACGGGAACCGTCCTCGGCCTGTTGTTGGCTAACGGCGACTCGGCGCGGCCGCCGGCGCGGCCAGCGATGCGCAGCCCGGAGGTGCGTTCACCTGCGACTTTGGCCTCTCGTCCGACCCGTCGCTCTTACCCCCAGATCAAATCGCGCCGTCGATCGAGCGCGATCGAATGTACATGTCTGCCCGTCCCGGCATGCTCCACAAGCATATCCCGATCAGTTTCGACGCCGACACCGGGCAATGTTTTCTCCGGCGGACGGTATCTGTTCGATACCGCCGAGCACGCTCGGGAGTACAGGGATTGGGTCTTCAACACCTATGTGCTCGACGGCGTGCTGTTTCTCAAGCGGTCCTATTTTCTTAGCCCCGAATGCCATGCCTGGACCGTGATCGGGGCGCACGACTTCGGCGACATCCACAGCTCGCAGATCGTGCTGAGGACTGAGCGCTGGTCGCTGCGCAACGCCCGTCAGCCGGCTTGGGTGCTGGAGCAGAAATTCGACGCCATTCTGGCCGCGGCGCAGGCGCGCGGCCTGACCAGTGTGTGGTTGCTCTACGACCCGGAGGAGGCGCTCGCCTCCCTCGTCTATTTTGCGGGAAGGGCCGGCCCAAGCGATCCCCGCATGCCGGACATGGCCAGCCTGAGTGTCCTCGCCGACGCTCCTCCGCTCGGCGAGATATTCGACGACCAGGGCTGGAAGCGGACCTTCGACCGTACCCAATGGGCCCTGACCATCTGGTTCCCATTCGCCCTAGGCGATCGCGGCGAGCCCGCCTTGTGGCCGAACACGCCGCCCTTCTATTTGCCTTCCGAGAGCGACGGGGTGTGCGAGGTGAGCCGCGGCGAAAGCGCCCTCAACGCCCCGCTGAATGTCCGCCGACATGTGGAGACGGCGTCGCTCAGAGCCGACGAGACCTCAATGAACTGCCCGGGCGACGTGCGCCTGTTTCAATAAGAGTGGGAAGCCAAACCACCTCAATGACAGAACACTCCGCTTTTCAACCTCAAGGAGGAAGCCCAATGACCAAGACTACTGCTGCCATTGTTGGAGCGCTCATCGGACTAATCTTACCAATACAGCTGGCGTTTGCGGACGGCGGTGCCGCCCCCGGGCCATTGTCCGAGTTGACTGGCGAGTGGTGGCAATGGGCGCAGTCGATACCGATCGAGTCAAAATCCCCAATTGGACCCGACCGGGCAATACTGCATGGTCGGCCAGCGGGGAGCCATATGGTTCCTCGCCGGCGTCTTCGGCGGCGGGACGGCGTCGCGCGCGTGCTCTGTCCCGGAGAACAACACGCTGTTTTTCCCCGTCATAAATTCGTTCAATCTTCAACTACCCCAGATTGCGGTCAAGGAGGGCGAAAATTTCGACGTTAAAAAATTGATATCTTTGATCAAGCCCTCCATCGACGCGGCTACAAAATCTATCTGTGACTGTTGACGGCAGGCCGCTCGATAAAAGACAAATACAGCGTGTTCTATCGGTCCGTTCCCTACGTTGCGTTCCCGGCAGAAACATTTTCGGGCCAATGCATGTGGCACGGGAATGCCGCTGCCGGCGGGGATATATTCGCCATCGATGGATGATGGATATTATGTCCTGCTTCCCCGCTGAAGGTAGGGCCGCACACCTTGCAGTTTCACGCCGAATCCGGAACATTTTTGCAGGACGTTACTTATAACCTTACCGTGGTGCCCGTATCGCTGAAGTGACCTACCGCTATCTTACGGATGATGGCGGTCATCCAGATGTGAGAGAATAAGGCTCGCTTGCCACCGTTCGACCCGCCGCCTATGATCGGCGGGTCGAACGGAACAAAAGCCGACCGGTATGCTTCGCCGCTGCGTCCCCAACCTCCGCCGCTCGCGGCGGGGTTCGCGCTGACTGAGCAGCGGCGGGCGATCGGATCGGCGATGGCGAACGACCCTCAATTGCGCGGCCCGTCGGTTCGCGGGGTTCCCGAAGGGGATAACCGCGAGCGCATGATCTGCGCCGATTGCGGTTATGTCCTTTACGACAACCCGAAAGATCGTGGTCGGTTCGGTTGCGCGATGGGGCGAGCGCATCCTGTTGTGCCGGCGTTCGATCGAGCCGCGCCACGGCTTTTGGACCTTGCCCGCGGGGTATCTCGAGCTCAACGAATCGGCCAGCGCCGGCGCCGAGCGCGAAGCTTGGGAGGAAGCGCGCGCCCGGATCGAGATCGAGGGGTTGCTGGCGATCTATGACATCCCGCGCATCAGCCAGGTGCAGCTGATCTATCGTGCGCGGCTATTGGACGACGCCGTTTCGGCGGGGCCGGAGAGCCTGGAGGTGCGGCTCTTCGGCTGGGACGAAATCCCGTGGACCGATCTTGCTTTCCCCTCGAACCGCTGGGCATTGCAGCACGATCAAGAAGCGCGCGCGACCCGCGACTTCACCGCCCGCATCAACCCGCCCGGCTTCTGACTGACTTGCCTCTGAGCGCCGGTCAGGGTTCGAGCCCGACCAGGCTGCGGGCATAGGCGCGGGCCTCGAACGGACGCAAGATCGTCAGCGGCTTCGCCGACCCCGATCGCATGGATCGGGATGCCGTATTTCTCAGCCAGGGAGACCAGCACGCCGCCGCGAGCGGTGCCGTCGAGCTTGGTCATGACGATGCCGGTGACGCCGACCATTTCGCGGAAGATTTCGGCCTGAGCGTGGGCGTTCTGGCCGGTCGTCGCATCGAGCACGAGCAGCACCGAGTGCGGCGCCTGCGGGTCAACCTTTTTCAGCACACGGACAATCTTTTGCAATTCGCCCATCAGATCGGCCTTGTTGTGCAACCGCCCGGCGGTGTCGATCAGCAGGATGTCGGCGTCCTCGGCGCGTGCCTGCGCCAGCGCGTCATAGGCGAGCCCGGCGGCATCCGAACCGGCCGCCCGAGCCACCACCGGAGCGCCGATGCGCTCGCCCCAGATCTGCAGCTGCTCGACCGCGGCTGCGCGGAAGGTGTCGCCGGCGGCAAGCACCACCCTCAGCCCCTGGTCGCGATATTGTTTGGCGAGCTTGGCGATCGTCGTCGTCTTGCCGCTGCCGTTGACGCCGATGACGAGAATGACAAAGGGCCGGCGCTCGCGGTCGATGCGCAATGGCCGGGTCACCGGCTCGACCAGCCGGATGACCTGTTCGGCGAGCGCCGAGCGGACTTCTTCGGGCGTGACCTCCTGGTTGAAGCGGTTGCGGCGCAACGCCTCGGTTACCTCGCCGGCGACCCCGACCCCCATGTCGCTTGAGATCAGCAGCTCTTCGAGTTCGAGCAGCGCCTCGTCGTCGAGCCGGCGGCGATTGAAGATCGCGTTGATGCCCTCGTTGAGCCGCGCCGAACTGCGCGCCAGCCCGGCGCGCAACCGGCCGAACCAGCCCCGCTGGTCGGCGCCCTCTGCGGCTTCGGCGGGAGCGATGGCCTCGTCGGCCGAAGCCGGCTCCGCCTGCGGCGGCTCAAAGGTTTCCTCGAGCACGGAGGTGGGGTGGCGAAGCGCTGCCTCTTCTTCAAGCTCCGGCTCCGGCGCCGCCTCAACATCCTGCGTCGGTTCGGCCGGAACGTTGCGCCGCCAGAACCTCATTCGACCGGTACTCCGACGAGGCTGCGCGCATTGCAGTCGATAAATCGCATACGCTGCACCGACCCTACAGCGCCCGAACCGCTAAAACCGACCGTGGCGTAAAAGGCGGCGCGGCCGATCCCCGGACGCTCTATCAAGACGTCGGTCTCACTGCCGACGCGCGACCTGAGCTCGGCGGCGAGAGAGGCCTCTCCTGCCGCCCGCAATCGCGCCGCCCGCTCCTTGACGACAGCATTGGCAACCGGCGGCATGCGCGCGGCCGGGGTGCCGGGCCGGGGGCTGTACGGAAACACATGAACAAAGGCAAGCCCGCATTCCTCAATCAGATCGAGGCTGCGGCGAAACATGTCCTCGGTTTCGGTCGGAAAACCCGCGATCAGGTCGGCGCCGAGCGCCAGCTCCGGGCGCAGCGCGCGGGCCCTGTGCGCGACCTCAATCGCATCGGCGCGCAAATGCCGCCGCTTCATACGCTTCAGGATCAGGTCGTCGCCAGACTGCAACGACAAATGCAGATGCGGCATCAACCGCTTCTCCTCGGCGACGAGCCGCCACAGCTCGGCATCGATCTCGAACGGATCGAGCGAGGAGAGGCGCAGCCGTTCGAGCTCGGGCACCGCGGCGAGCAATCGGCGGACCATCTGACCGAGGCTTGGCGTCCCTGGCAGATCGGCGCCGTAGGCGGTCAGATCGACCCCGGTCAGCACGATCTCGCGATAGCCGGCGGCGACAAGCCGGCGCGCTTGTTCGGCGATGGCGCCCATCGGTACCGATCGGCTGGGCCCGCGCGCGTAGGGGATGATGCAAAAGGTGCAGCGGTGGTCGCAGCCCTGCTGGACTTGCAGAAAGGCGCGGGCTCTGCCCTCGAAGCCGTCGATCAGATGGGCCGCGGACTCATCGAGGTTCGGCGCCTCGAGCCCCGGCGAGTGGTAGCTTTGTGCCCGCAGTTTTGCGCGGTTGTCAAGCACCCGGTCGACCTCCGCGAGTGCTGCGTAGCGCTGTGGAGCGATCTCGGCGGCGCAACCGGTGACGATGATCTTCGCCTCGGGATGCCGGCGCCGAGCCCGGCGGATCGCCTGTCGCGCCTGCCGCTCGGCTTCGGCGGTGACCGCGCAGGTGTTGACGATGACGGCGCCCTTTAGCCCGGCCTCGGCCGCAGCGAGGCGAATGACTTCGGATTCGAATGCGTTCAGCCGACAGCCGAACGTGACGATCTCGTTCCCCTCCATGGCTCCTGTCAACTTCCGGCGAGGAGTACGGGATCGAAGCTTCCCTCGAAGCTCAACGCCGCCGGCCCGGTCATGATCACATGCCCGTCCTCGCGCCAATCGATGTCGAGGCTCCCGCCGTCGAGCGTGACCACCGCGCGGCGTTCGCGCGAGGCCGCGGCGATGCGCGGCGACCAGCGCGGCGCAGGCGCCACTGCCGCAAGCGCGGGTGATCCCGACGCCTCGCTCCCAGACCCTCAGCCGGATATTGCTGCGGTCGCGGATCGCGGCGATGCCGATATTGGCGCGCTGCGGAAATAGTGCGTGATGCTCGAGCGCAGGGCCCAGCGCCGCCAGATCGACCGCCTCGACATCCTCGACGAAGAAGGTGGCGTGCGGATTCCCGATATTGGTGCAGACAGGCGCGGACAGGGGTCCCAACGCCAAGTCAACGCGATCGGTGTCGGCAGCGCGTGCGAGCGGAATGTCGCGCCAATGGGTGCGAGCCGGCCCCATATCGACGGCGATCCGGCCGTCGGCCGCGATCTCGGCTTCGAGCAGCCCGGCCACGGTCTCTATCCGCACCCGTGAATCTCCGGTCTCTCGGCCTAACACCCAGGCGACGCAGCGCGTGGCGTTGCCGCAAGCCTCGGCCTCGCTGCCGTCGGGGTTGTGGATGCGCATCGACAGCTGCGCCGCCGGATGGCGCGGCGGCTGCAGCACGATCAGCTGGTCGCAGCCGATACCGGTATGCCGATCCGCCAATGCGCGCGCGCCCTCGGCCCCGATCGCAAGCCCGCCGCCGCGGGCATCGAGCACGACAAAGTCGTTGCCGAGGCCGTGCATCTTCAGAAACGGCACCTTTCCCATAGCGCCGCTTATATGGCGGCCCCGCCGGCTCTGTCCAACTTCCGCGGCGGGACCGGGGCAACCCGTGGCCCGCGTTACCCCTTTCTGGCGGCCGATTTCGCTGCTGCGTGCCGGGTACTCGACTTGGCCGGTCTTGCAATCCCGGCTCGGTCAGATTTTGGTTTTGGTGGATTCGTGGTCCTACCCGTGGTCCGGGTCGATCTGACGGGTGCGCCGACTGACGCGATCCTGGTTTTGTTCGCGCTCGCGACATGCGCCGAGCGCCCCCTGGCCGTGAAATTCACCGCGCTGTACTTTTCCCGCCGATGGGACGCGGCTAGCCCGCCGTGCCGCCGCGTCACCGTTCGGGCTGAATGCATCGGCGCGGTCTCGGATCGCGGCGCGCCGCCAGTCTGATCGACCCCGTCATCCGACGTTGTTTCGTCTACGGCCGCCACACCGGAGACCGCGCCATTCTCATTGGTAAAGTAAGCCGGCGCATCGCCGCCCGGGATGAAGTTTTTGGTGCCTGACCCCGGCATGTCGGCAGCCAGCGCCGGCAGGCTGACCAAGGCCACCACGGTTGCAAACCAGATTTTCGTTCAGTTTGACCGGCATCAGATCCCCCTTTTGCCGTCCCCGCCTGAGAAATTAGCCGAAGAATTTGGCCGCGAGCAGCCCCCGTCGCCACCACGTTTATGCCTAGCCCTGAAATGCTACCTCTCGCGGGGAAAACCTTGATCGGACACCGGAGCAACGCGAGCTCCTTCGTGATTTCGACGGCGAATTCGAAGCGAGCGCGATCCGCGGCCTGACCTCGCTGCGAGCGCTGCTCACGCCCGCGCTTGATCCCCATCGAACTCAATTATCTATAGGCGTCCGTCGGCGGGATTCGCGCTTGGTCGAAATGCACCTTGCCCCAATTTTCCGCGAGCCTCGTTAGAGCGAGAACGATGCAAATCCTGCTGCCGGCCACGCAATTGACAGCAAATCGTCCTGGCGCTAGCTTTCGGAAGCGCTTCCCAAAGGAGCGAACGATCACCCCCGCATAGGGGGCCGCCAGTCCGCGAGTGTCGCGCACTGGCGTTTTGCGCCTCCGGGACGACGTTGCGAGATATCGTATGTTCGACAGTCTGACCGATCGCCTCGGCGATGTTTTCGACCGTTTGCGCCGACACGGTGCGCTGAGTGAGGACGATGTCGGCGCCGCTCTGAGGGAGATCCGCGTCGCATTGCTCGAAGCCGACGTGGCGCTGCCGGTGGTCCGGGATTTTGTCGCCGCGGTGCGCGAAAAGGCGCTGGGCCAGGAGGTGTTGCGCTCGGTGACGCCGGCGCAAATGGTGGTCAAGATCGTCCACGACCACTTGGTCGAAGTGCTGGGCGGCGGTCAGGACACCGTCGAAATCGACGGGCTCGATCTCAATGCCCCGTCGCCGGTCGGGATCATGCTGGTCGGGTTGCAGGGCTCGGGCAAGACCACGACTGCAGGAAAGATCGCCAGTCGGCTGAAGCAGCGCGACCGCAAAAAGGTGCTGCTCGCTTCGCTCGACGTGCAGCGCCCGGCGGCGCAGGAACAACTCGCCGTGCTCGGCCGCCAGATCGGCGTCGCCAGCCTGCCGGTCGTACCCGGGGAGAAGCCGGTGGCGATCACACGGCGAGCAATCGAGACCGGGCGGACCCAAGGCTACGACGTTGTCATCTTCGACACCGCCGGGCGGCTCCATGTCAACGAAGAGCTGATGCTTGAAGTGGCGGCGGTGCGCGAAGTGGCGGCGCCGCACCAGACATTGCTTGTTGCCGATGCGATGACCGGGCAGGACGCGGTCAACCTCGCCAAAGCCTTTGGCGAGCGCGCCGGCATCACCGGGATCGTGCTGACCCGAGTCGATGGCGATGCCCGCGGCGGGGCCGCTTTGTCGATGCGCGCCATCACCGGCAAGCCAATCGTGTTCATCGGCACCGGCGAGCGGATCGCCGCGCTCGAACCGTTCCACCCCGAACGGATCGCCGGGCGTATCCTTGGTATGGGCGATGTCGTCAGCCTGGTCGAAAAGGCGGCCGAGACGGCCGACCATGACGAAGCTGAAAAACTCGCCGCCAAGATGGCGAAGGGCAATTTCGACCTCGACGATCTCGCCGGCCAGCTGCGCCAGATCCGGCGGATGGGCGGGATGGGCGGAATGCTGTCGATGCTGCCGGGGGTCGGCAAGCTGAAGAAGCAACTTGGTGAGGCAAATATCGACGAGGGCATCGTCAAGCGCCAGGAGGCGATCATCTCGTCGATGACCAAGAACGAGCGGCGCAACCCCAAGCTGTTGAACGGTTCGCGCCGACGGCGCATAGCCGGCGGCTCAGGAACCTCGGTGCAGGAGATCAACCGGCTCCTTAAACAGTATCAGGACATGGCCGACATGATGAAAAAGATGAAGAAGCTCGGTCCCAAGGGCGTCGCGCGCCATGGCCTCGCCGGACTAATGCCCGGCGCCGGATTTCGCCATTGACACAGGGATAACAGGATGTCGCTGAAGATCCGCCTCGCACGCGGGGGCGCAAAAAAGAGGCCCTATTACAGCATCGTCGTCGCCGACGCGCGCAGTCCGCGCGACGGCCGCTTTATCGAACGGGTCGGGACCTACAACCCGATGCTCGATCGCTCTCATGCCGACCGGGTCACCCTGAAGCCGGAACGGATCCAGCACTGGCTCGGGGTCGGCGCATTGCCGACCGACCGGGTCGCGCGCTTTTTGGGCGATGCCGGCCTGATCGACAAGCCGGCGATGCGCGAGACCCCGGTTAAGTCGGCGCCAAAGGCCAAGGCGCAAGAACGGCTGAAGGCCGCCGCCGAAGCGGCTGCAGCCGCCGCCGGCCGCGGCTGAGAGCCGAGCGCGTCAAGCCTCTTCGGGCGAAACCATGACGGCGGCGACAAAGCAGGTCTGCGTGGGGGTCGTTACCGGCCCACACGGGGTCAAGGGCGCGGTGCGGATCAAGAGCTTTACCGCGTGCCCGGAGAATATCGCTGCCTATGGGCCGCTTAGCGACGAAACCGGTCGGCGGAGCCTGGAAATGCACGTTATCGGTGCGGCAAAGGGCGTGCTGATCGCACGCCTGACAGGGGTCGAGGATCGGAGCCGCGCGGAGGCGCTGCGTGGCTTGCGCCTCTATCTGCCGCGTTCGGCCCTGCCGCAGCCCGACCCGGAAGAATATTATCACGCCGATCTGATCGGGCTTGAAGTGGTGCTCAGCGACGGGACGCCGGTTGGGCGAGTGCGCGCGGTCCACGATTTTGGCGCCGGTGACACCCTCGAAATCGAGCGCCCGACTGCGCCGGCAGCGATGGTGCCCTTCACCCGCGCGGTCGTCCCAGTCGTCGAAATCGAGGCAGGCCGGCTGGTCATCGAGCCGCCGCCGGGTCTGCTCGCCGATAGTGGGGCGACCGATGGCCCCGCGACGAGGGAACACGCATGACCTGGCGGGCGACGGTATTGACGATCTTCCCGGAGATGCTGCCCGGCCCGCTGGCTTATTCGCTTGCCGGGAAGGCACTCAACGCGGGACTGTGGCAGCTCGAAACAGTGGACATACGCGAGTTTGCGCATGATAGGCACCGTTCTGTCGATGACGCGCCGTTTGGCGGCGGGCCGGGAATGGTCATGCGGCCGGATGTTCTAGACGCCGCGATTGTGGGCTCTGGCGGGGTCGGGCCCGCGATCCTGTTGTCGCCGCGCGGTCGCCGGCTCGACCAGCAACGGGTCGCGGCGCTCGCGGCAATGACCGGGGTCACCCTGATCTGCGGCCGTTTCGAAGGGGTCGACGAGCGTCTTCTCGAGGCCCGCGCGATCGAGGAGTTGAGCCTCGGCGATTTCGTGTTGTCCGGCGGTGAGCCGGCGGCAATCGCGGTGATAGATGCCTGCGTGCGCCTCCTCCCTGGAGTGGTGGGCGCTGCTGAGGCCTTGGCCGAGGAGAGCTTCGCCGACGGTCTGCTCGAATATCCGCAATACACGCGGCCGCAGATGTGGCAGGGGCGCGCGGTGCCTCCGGTGCTGGTGTCGGGTGACCATCGTCGCATCCGCGACTGGCGCCGGGGAGAAGCCGAGCGGCTGACCCGTGAACGGCGCAGTGATTTGTGGGAACGCTATCTGGCTGCGTCTGGCCATGCCGCGGGGCGCGAAGCCAGAACGGATCGAGAGGTCGAGTTATGAATCTTCTGCAGAAATTGGAGCGCGAGCAGGTCGAGAAACTCGCCGCCGCCCGACCTGTGCCGAAATTCGAGCCAGGGGATACCGTGCGCGTCAGCCTGCGCGTCGTCGAGGGCGAGCGCGAGCGCATCCAAGCCTTCGAAGGCGTGTGCATCGGGCGCAAAAACGCCGGGGTGAACTCGAACTTCACTTTGCGAAAGATCTCCTATGGCGAAGGGGTCGAGCGCATCTTTCCGCTGTACTCGCCGCGGATCACCGCGATCGAGGTGGTCCGCCGCGGGGTCGTGCGGCGCGCGAAGCTCTATTATTTGCGCGGTCTTACCGGTAAAGCCGCGCGTATTGTCGAGCGCGGCCGCGACAGCGTGCGCCCCGAAACCGCACCGCCGCCGGCGAAATCCAATAGCGGCGACGCATAATCGATCGAAGGGATGGAAACTATGGCCGCGCCGCGCACGCTCTTCGACAAAATCTGGGAAAGCCACGTCGTCGACCGGCAGGACGACGGCACCTGCCTGATCTATATCGACCTCCATCTGGTTCACGAGGTGACGAGCCCACAGGCCTTCGAAGGGCTGAAGCTCGCCGGACGCAAGGTTCGCCGCCCCGACGCGACGATGGCGGTCGCCGACCACAACATCCCGACGACCAACCGCAGCGCCGGCGCCGCCGGCATCCACGAACCCGAGTCGAAGCTCCAGGTCGACACGCTCGAACGGAACGTCAAGGAATTCGGGGTTCCGTACTTCCCGATCACCAGCATCGACCAAGGCATCGTCCATATCATCGGCCCGGAGCAGGGCCTGAGCCAGCCGGGCATGACCATCGTCTGCGGCGACAGTCACACCGCGACGCATGGGGCGATGGGCGCGCTCGCCTTCGGCATCGGCACATCAGAGGTCGAGCACGTGCTCGCCACCCAAACGTTGATCCAGGCTCCGGCCAAGAACATGCTGATCAACGTCGAGGGCTCGCTCGGCGCCGGGGTCAGCCCAAAGGACGTGATCCTGGCGATCATTGCCAAGATCGGCACCGCCGGCGGCACCGGGCACGTCTTCGAATATGCCGGCAGCACCTTCCGCGACATGTCGATGGAAGGGCGGATGACCGTCTGCAACATGTCGATCGAGGCCGGCGCGCGGGCCGGGCTCGTCGCCCCCGACGAGAAGACCATCGCCTATGTCATGGGCCGGCCCTATGCGCCGAAGGGTGCCGCCTGGGAGCAGGCGGTCGCCTATTGGCGCACCCTGCCCTCGGACTCCGGCGCGAAATTCGACAAGGAAGCCCATCTCGCCGCCACCGATATCGCCCCGCACGTCACCTGGGGCACAAACCCCGAACAGGCCGCGCCGGTCACCGGCCGGGTGCCCGATCCGGCGCAGATCGACGACCCGTTGAAGCGGGCGGCGATCGAACGCGCGCTGCAATACATGCAACTCAAGCCGAACACCTTGCTAACCGACGTGCCGGTGCAGCGCGTCTTTATCGGCTCGTGCACCAACAGCCGCATCGAAGATCTGCGCGCCGCGGCCGCGATCGCCAAGGGCCGCAAGGTCGCCGACGGGGTCACCGCGCTGGTCGTTCCAGGTTCGGGCCATGTCAAGCACCAGGCCGAGGAGGAAGGGCTCGACCGCGTCTTCCTCGAAGCCGGGTTCGAGTGGCGCGAAGCCGGCTGCTCGATGTGCATGTCGATGAACGACGACAAGGCGATGAACGGCGAGCGGGTGGCCTCGACGTCGAACCGCAATTTCGAGGGCCGCCAGGGCAAGAACGCCAAGACCCACCTGATGGGCCCAGCCATGGCCGCCGCCGCCGCCGATCACCGGCCATCTCGCCGACGTGCGACAGTTCGGCTGACCAGCGGCACGATCCATCGAGCCGATGATGCCGACGCTTGAGCACTCGGATTACAGGTTCAGCGTCACCACGCGTACCGATGATCTTGCCGTCGTGGGCTGTTTGCGGGCGCTCGCCGATTTTAGCCAGAAGAGCGGAAACAAGCGAATTGCCTGGGGAGGGACGACTGATGCCTATTGGCGGCGCAATGGCCATTCTGTGACGTTTCGGTTCTCTGCCCTTGAGTTTCGAGAATGCTTTCCGCGCGAGGCTGAGTGCTTGCTCCCGCTGGACCTATGGACGGTGTCCGGCACGCGCGATGACGACCCAGCATCGCCTCAGACCCGCTAAAGCAGGGTGATCCCGGTGGCGCTGATGCTGGCTAAGACTTACGCGGCTTTCAAAGCCGCGGGGGTTGATGAGGATCAGGCGCAAGCCGCGGCCGAAGAACTTGCCGCGTTCGAGGGGCGGTTCGGGTCATTGGAAAGCAGCATTGCGCATATGGACGGCAAGATTACCGCAATCGAGGGCAAGATCACCGTGTCGCTATGGGCGGTGGGAGTGAATGCGGCCGCGACTATCGCTATCCTCGGCGTGCTTCTGCGACACGGATAAGCGGGCGCCTGAGGAAACCTGGAGGTATCACATGGAAAAATTCACCGAACTACCGGCGTCGCGGCGCCGCTGCCGATCGTCAATCTCGACACCGACAAGATCTTTCCGGCGATCTATCTGAAGACGATCAAGCGAACCGGGTTGTCGCAATGGCTGTTTCAGGAGATCCGCTTCCGCCCGGACGGGTCGGAGAACCCGGATTTCGTGCTGAACCAGGCGCCCTACCGCAAGGCGCAGATCCTGATCGGCGCCGAGAATTTCGGCTGCGGCTCGAGCCGCGAGCACGCGCCCTGGGCATTGCTCGATTTCGGCATCCGTTGCGTCATCGCCCCGAGCTTTGCCGACATCTTCTACAACAACTGCTTCAAGAACGGCATCCTGCCGATCGCTCTGCCCAAGGAGATCTGCGACGAGCTGATGGAAGACGCGAGGAAAGGCGCCAACGCGGTGATGACGATCGACCTCGAAGCGCAGACGATTACCCGTCCCGACGGCGAGGAGGTGCATTTCGAGCTCGATCCGTTTCGCAAGGATTGCCTCCTGAACGGGCTCGACGACATCGGGCTCACCCAACAGAAGGCCAAGGCGATCGACACTTATGAAGAAAAGAGTCGGCTGGTCGAGCCGTGGAAATGGGGTTTGACCCACGCCGGAGCCTGAGCATGCGGTCCACTCGCAAAGTTCTGGTGCTGCCGGGCGACGGCATCGGCCCAGAGATCATGCGCCAGGTGCTGCGTGTCGTCGATTTTTTCGATCGCCGCCAAATTGCCAGCTTCGAGATCGCCGAGGGACTGGTCGGTGGCGCTGCCTATGACGCCGACGGCGCACCGCTTACCGATGCGACGTTAGCCAGGCGTTGGCCAGCGATGCCGTGCTGTTCGGCTCGGTCGGCGGCCCGAAATGGGAGAGCCTGCCGTTCGAGCTGCGCCCGGAACGCGGGTTGCTGCGGCTGCGCAAGGAGATGGATCTGTTCGCCAATCTGCGCCCGGCGGTGGTGTTCGACGCACTCGCCGACGCTTCGAGTTTGAAACGAGAGCTGGTGGCCGATCTCGATCTGATGATCGTTCGCGAGTTGACCGGCGGTATCTATTTCGGCGATCCGCGCGGAATCGAGACCCTGCCGGACGGCAGCCGGCGCGGCATCAACACGGAAGTTTATTCCGAAGCCGAAATTGAGCGCGTCGTCCGTGTCGCTTGCGAGCTGGCGACAAAGCGCCGGGGCCGGGTCTGCGAGGTCGATAAGGCCAACGTCATGGAATCGGGCGGGCTGTGGCGCGAGGTGGCGCAGCGGGTGCGCGACACCGAATATCCGGGGATAGAGCTGTCGTTCATGTACGCCGATAATTGCGCGATGCAGCTGGTCCGCAACCCGAAGCAATTCGACGTCATCGTCACCAGCAATCTGTTCGGCGACATCCTGTCGGATTGCGCAGCGATGCTGACCGGCTCGCTCGGCATGCTGCCTTCGGCCTCGCTCGGCGCGGCAGACACGGCGGGTCGGCGTAAGGCGCTTTACGAACCTGTCCACGGCAGCGCTCCCGACATCGCCGGTAAGGACGTGGCGAACCCGCTGGCTTGCATCCTCTCCTTCGCGATGATGCTGCGCTATTCGTTTGACCTGGGCGAGGAGGCCGATCTCGTCGAAAACGCGGTGCGCCGCGCGCTCGCCGCCGGGGTGCGCACGAACGACATCGCCCAACCCAACACCACTCGCGTCTCGACCCGGGTGATGGGCGACACGATCCTGCGCGAGCTCGAAAGCTCGGTCTGAAACTCTAGAGACCGGGAGGCGCTCGAAACGACGGAGGAGACACATGCAAACACGGACGCTCGGACGCACCGGACTTGAGGTTTCGGTTCTGGGCTTTGGCTGCGGTGCGGTCGGAGGGCTGATGGTCAAGGGCAACGCCGCCGACCAGGAGCGGGCGGTGGCGCGCGCCCTCGAACTCGGGATCAATTACTTCGATACCGCCGCAATGTACGGCAACGGCGAATCCGAGCGCAATCTCGGCCGCGTGCTGCAAAACCTGAAACCAGAGCTTTACCTTGGCACCAAGGTACGCATCCCGGCCGCCGACCGCCGCAACATCGCGGCAGCCGTCACCGCCTCGTTGGAGGCGAGTCTGCAGCGGCTCCAGCTCGATCACGTCGATCTGTTCCAACTGCACAACCACATCATGCTCGACGGCCGAGACGCTGACCTGACGCCTGAGATCGTGCTCGGCGAGGTCGTGCCGGCCTTCGAACGGCTGCGCGCGCAGGGCAAGACCCGCTTCTACGGCATCACCGCGGTCGGCGACACCGCGGCGCTTCATCGGGTGGCTGATGCCCGCACCTTCGACACCGCTCAGGTGAGCTACAACCTGCTGAACCCGAGCGCCGGGACGACGGTGGCGCCGGGCTATCCGGCCCATGATTTCGACAATCTTTTGGTGCACACCCGGGCTGCCAACATGGGCGTGATCGCGATCCGCGTGCTCGCCGCCGGCGCCCTGAGCGGGGTCGAGGAGCGCCATCCTCTGGGTTCGCCCAGTGTCGAGCCCATCGGCTCGGGCCGCGACTACGGTATCGATGTCGAGCGCGCGCGGCGGCTCGATCCGCTGGTGCGTGAGGGGTTCGCCGACAGCCTGGTCGAGGCGGCGATCCGTTTCGCGATCGCCAACGACGCGGTGTCGACCGCGCTCGTCGGCTACTCGACCCTGGAACAGCTCGAATACGCTGCTGCCGCAGCCAATAAGGGGCCGCTGCCCACCGCCGCGCTCGATCGCCTGGGGACGCTGCATAACAGCTTTATCGGCGAGGCCCGATAAAGCTGGGTGGACTGCAGTGATGGACCGGCCTCTCCTCGATCGGCGGCGCGACCAGCCGGTGCCTAACCTTTATCGGAGTTGTCCCCATGGAGAGCAACGAACCGATATACCGCCGACGCCGGCGCCAGGTGGCCCGAGCAATCCGCGGCGCCAAAGTCCCGCGACCACCTGGCTGAAATGGGCAGCGGCGGAGCGCTCGAGACCTTCGAGCCAGTTCTGATCGAGAAACGACGCCAAGGCCGGCTGGTGCAGCTCGGCTTCCCAGACAATGCCCAGGAGCGAGGCCTCAGCCTCCTCCTCCGCGCGAGCCAACGGCGGCAGCACTGCGGCGCGCTCGGCCGTATCGCGGTCGATCGTGTCTGGTCCGGGACCCAAGCCGAAATCGACGAGCCGGCGGCGTTCGGGCGGGGCCAGCACGAAATGGGCGATTTCATGCAAAATGACATAGGCTTCGGTTGCTCCGTTCAGCGCCGCGCCATCCCAATTGAACCCGCATCTGACCCCTGGAGGATGCACCGCCATGCCGCAACTCCGGGCCAGCGCCAACGCTGTCAGGCGATGCCTTTCCGCCTCCGCCCCCTCGGCGCGATCGGGAGATGTTGCGCGGATCCGGCGAAACACGCAGCGATGGAGGTCGTCGCGTAGAGCAGCGCCAAATTGGTCGAGCACCCCGGCCAGATCGTCGGGACTTATAGGCGTCAAAATCATCGGCTCGCGGTCTGCGGCCTGCGCATCGACAATTACATCGCCGAGTGCGGACGGGTCAGCTGGGCTTGCCCGGCTTTGGTGGGATCTTTGCTTTGGCGCCGTCGGTGGATATCTGTTGATAGACGATCTCTGAGAGCCGCAGCAGAAGGTCTCGGTCAGCCTTGGCCGCAAGCGCGTAGCCAAAGCCTTGATCCGACCAGTAAAACGCGCCGACCCCGTTCTTTTCGCTGTAGCGAAACGCGGTATCGCCTCCGATGCCGGTGCGGAGATACAAGGTCACGCGCTCCTTGCCGTTTTCATACATGAACTGCGCGGCGGGCCCGTTCTCGGCGGGCAGAAGCCGCCCTCCCATCAGCCGGAAACCGGCCGCGGTCAAATCGGGCACGACGAGCGGCTGCCCGAGGCGCTTGGACAGCCATTGCACGAGATGCGCTTCCTGCGCAACGTCGACCTCGACCGGGTGACGAACCTCGACCGAGAAGACTCGATACGCCGCGATCGCATCGGCCGTGATCGTGCGGGCGTTGGAAGCGGCCGGGTTAGTCGAAAGAAAAAACGGTGTGGCGACGTCGCGGGCGGCCCAGCCGCCGATCCCGCCCGCGACGAGCAGGACTACGCCCGCGGCGATACGGGCGAGCCGCTGATAGCTGCGTCGCCGCTGCTCGGCGAGAAGCCGGGCAACCCGCAAGCGCGCCGGGATCGGCGTTGCCGTCTCCTCGGCAAAGGCCGTGCGCAGCAACCCCTGCTGCTCGGCATATCGCTGCAGGCGGGCCCGCATCTCGGGTTGTGTCGCGAGGTAGGCGTCGACCTCGGCGGCGCGCTCGGGCGACAGCCGGCCGTCGAGGCGGGCGTGCAATTCTTGTTCTTCGAACGCGCCGGGGATCGCGCTCATTTGATCCTCCTCAGCGCCATGCCCTGCTCGGTGGAATCCCCCCCGCTGGAATTTCCATTGAGAATTTGGCGCAAGCGCTCGCGGCCGCGCGACAGACGCGACATCACCGTGCCGATCGGAACCCCCAACACGCGCGATGCCGCATCGTAGGACAGAGCCTCGACCCCAACGAGCAGAATCACCGATCGTTGCTCCTCGGGGAGCGCCGCAAAGGCCCGCAACAGATCGCGATGCTGGAGCGCCTCGTCCTGACCGCCCCCGATCGGTGGCAAATCGGCTTCAATGGCTTCGGTCAACTCGTCGTGCGCCCCTCGCCGCTTTTGGCGCTGCTGCTCGCTGAGGAACCGGTTGTAGAGGATTGTATAAAGCCAGCCGCGCAGATCGCCCTCGGCCCGGCGGAGGTGCCATCGCGACAGCGCCCGCTCGAGGCAATCCTGTACAAGGTCGTCGGCGCGCTCCCGGTCGCCGCGCAACAGCGCCGAGGCGAAGCGGCGCAGGCCCGGAATGTGCGCTTCGATCAGGGCGGCATCTGCCGGCATAGCCCCCCCTGCGGACGAAAACTTCGCATTCCACAGCACCCGCGCCCGCACTGCCACTGGTAGCGCGGATCCAGAGCGCCAGACCCGGTGCAGCCGCAAATTCTACTATCGAAGCAATTGCGCTCACCGGCGATCACATTTTCGTTAACTATACACCTCCTTTTGGGCGAGGTCTTGCAATTTCTCAGTTCACGCTCCGAAAGCGGCCGCCCGGTGCGGCGTACTGTCTACAACTCAACCAAGTGTGATTTATTCCCGAAAATGCGGGAGTATTGCATATCCGCCTCTGGTTCAGCTGGTACGGTGATGTTGTGAAAGCGCTGTTTCTCGGTCGGAGTCGCCGCCGACACGGGCGAGGGGATCAAGGCACAGCTGCCCCCCTCGCTCGCCGTCGAAATCCTTGACGATCCGATTGACCTTGCCTTGCTGCCCGCAGCCGCCGCCGAGGCCGACATCCTCGTCAGCAATCATTGGCGCGCCGACTATCCGCCGGCGCCGAAGGTGCGGCTCGTGCAGTCGGTCGCGACCGGTGTCGACCTGTTCGACATGGCTGCGCTGCCGAAAGGGGTCATTGTTTGCAACGCCTTTGGCCATGAGACCGCGATCGCCGAATATGTCCTGATGACGATGCTGGCATTGCACCATCGTCTGTTCGAGATCTCCGGCGAGTTCCGCGAGCGTGCCTCGTGGCGCACCAGTTGGGTGGAGGGTGGCGAGCCGCATGGCGAATTGCGGGGTTCAACCTTGGGGATTGTCGGGTATGGCCGGGTCGGGCGCGAGGTGGCGCGCCGCGCGGCGCCGTTCGGCTGCCGGATCCTTGCGGCCAACCGCTCGGCGCGCGAGCCGGGAGCCGGCGTTGAACGCGTCTATCCACTGGCCGAACTTGATCAGATGCTGCCCGCTTGCGACACCGTGGCGCTGTGCACCGCGCTCGGTCCGGAGACCACCGGGTTGATCGACGCAAGACGCCTCGCGCTGATGAAGCCGACCGCGTTCCTGATCAACATCGCCCGTGGCCAGGTGGCGGAGGAGGACGCACTCTATGCCGCTTTGCGCGACCGCACGATCGCCGGTGCTGCACTCGATGTGTGGTGGGATTACCCGAATGCCGCCGACCCTAATCGGCGCGGCTCGCGCCATCCGTTTCACGAATTGCCGAACGTCATCGTGACGCCGCACAATTCCGGCTGGACCACGGGGATGGTCGGACGGCGCTGGAACGAGATCGCCGAAAATCTGGGTCGCTTCGTGCGCGGCGAGAAGTTGATCAACATCGTCACCGCCGGTTGAGAGGCATCATGGATTTGTTCCGCTATCCCGGGGCGCGACGATGAAGGCGCTGTTTCTGGGTGCGCTCGCAACCTCACAGGCGGCGCCGATCACCAATTTCATAACCGAGGACATCCGCACGGAAATCCTCGACGGTGGCGACCCGCCGCGCCTCGCTGCGGCGCTCGTCGATGCCGACATCGTGCTGACCGGAGCCTGGCGTGCGGGATACCCGCCGGCGCCGCGGTTGCGGCTGCTGCAAGTGCCGCTCGCCGGCACCGACGGCATCGAGGTCGCCGCCCTGCCCGAGGGCGTCAGCCTGTGCAACGCCTATGGCCACGAGCCGGCGCTCGGCGAATTCGCGATCATGATGATGCTGGCCTGGAGGCATCGACTGTTCGATATCGCCACCTCGTTCCGCGCCGGGTCGTGGTACTGGAGCCCGACGGTCGGCGGTCCGGTGCGCGGCGAGATCGGCGGCCAGACCGTCGGCATCGTCGGGCTCGGTCATATCGGGAGGGAGGTCGCTTGGCGCGCCGCCGCACTCGGCTGTCGGGTGCTCGCCGCCAACCGCACGGCGCGGGAAAACCCGCCCTCGGTCGAGCGGATTTTTCCGATGTCCGAACTCGACCGGATGCTCGGCGAATGCGACATCGTCGTCTTGAGTTGCGCCCTGACGCCCGAGACCACGGGGCTCTTCGGCGAGCGCCGCCTCGCCGCGATGAAGCCCAGCGCCTTTCTGATCAATCTGGCGCGCGGGCCGATCGCCGACGAGGACGCGCTCTATCGGGCCTTGCGCGACGGCGTGATCGGCGGCGCCGCGCTCGACACTTGGTGGCGCTACCCGAGCGCCTCGGAACCCGAGCCGCAGCCGTCGCGGTATCCGTTCCACGAACTTGCGAACGTGATCATGACGCCGCATTGCTCGCCCCGGACCGACGGGACGATCGAGCGCCGCTCGCGCGACATCGCCCGCAACATCGACCGGTTCGTTCGCGGCGAGCCGCTCGAAAATGTCGTGGCCGTGACCTGAGGAAAATTGGATGACCGACGATCTCGCCTTTATGTCCGCGACGGAGCTGCTTGCGCGCTATCGTCACAAGGCGCTGTCGCCGGTCGAGGTAATGGGCGAGACCCTGCGCAGGCTCGAACGGTACGAGGGGGCGCTGAACGCCTTCGTGCTGTACGACCCCGAGGCGGCGGCGTCACAGGCGCGCGCGTCGGAGGCGCGTTGGCAAAAGGGCGAGCCGCAGGGTCTGCTCGACGGGGTGCCGGTGGCGATCAAAGATACGCTGCTGACGTTGGGTTGGCCGCGGCTGATGGGCTCGCGCACGATTGATCCCCACCAGGCGTGGGACGAAGATGCACCGGTCCCCGCCCGGTTGCGCGCCCAAGGCGCCGTGTTCTTCGGCAAGACGACGACGCCCGAATTCGGCTGGAAGGGGGTCACCAACTCGCCGCTCACCGGCGTCACGCGCAACCCGTGGAACCTCGAGCGCACCCCCGGCGGCAGCAGCGGCGGCAGCGCCGCCGCGGTAACCTCCGGGATTTGTCCGCTCGCGGTCGGCACGGACGCCGGCGGGTCGATCCGGATTCCGGCTTCATTTTGCGGGATTGTCGGCCTGAAGCCGACTTTCGGTCGGGTAGCGGCCTATCCGCCGGGGGCGTTCGGCGACGTCGCCCATGTCGGCCCGATGGCGCGGACGGTCGCAGACGCGGCGCTGATGCTCGATGCGATCAAGGGGCCGGATTCGCGCGACTGGCACAGCCTGCCGGACGACGGCATCGATTATCGTGAACGCGTGCGCGAGGGTTCGCTCGAAGGCAAGCGGGTGGCGCTGTCGCCCACTCTCGGCTTCGCCGAGCCGTCGCCGCCGGTGCGCGCGGCGGTCGAGCGCGCCGCGGAGGCGTTTGCGCGCTTAGGCGCCGTCGTCGAGCACGCCGACCCGTTTTCCAAATCGCCGATGCCGATCTTCGAGACGCTTGCCCTGGGCGGGTTCTGGGCTTTGTTGCGCGCGCAGACACCCGAGGCGATTGCGGTGATGGACCCGGGTCTCGTCGAGATGTGCCGCCGTGGCGAGGCGGTGACGCAGACACAATATGTCGAGGCCGTAGCCCAGCGGGTGGCGCTCGGCCAGAGGCTGCGGCGCTTCTTCGACCGCTTCGACCTGCTGTTGTCGCCGACCATGCCGATCCCGGCCGCCTATGCCGACGCTCGCACGGACGATATGCCGAACCCGAACAACTCGTGGAGCTGGGTCGTCTATACCTATGTCTTCAACCTGACCAAGAACCCGTCCTGCTCGATCCCGTGCGGCGTTGTCGACGGGCTGCCGGTCGGTCTGATGGTGACCGGCCCGCTCTACGACGATCTAGGGGTGTTGCGCGCTTGCCGCGCCTACGAGGCCGCGGCCGGCCCGGTCTGGCCGAGCCCGGAACTCGCCGCCAGTCTCGCCCAGATAGCGTCCGCCGCCGACGCGGGGGTCGAAGGGAAGCGATGGACGCCGCGCTCGTGACGTTGAAAATCTGCGGTTGCATCGGTGCGCATCTGCAGCATATTCGCCCGACCTACGATGACGGGAGGTTCCGATGGCTAACAAGGAGCAGAAGCGGTCGAGCCGAGAAGCCAAAAAGCCCAAGCAGAAGAAAAAGGGCGCCGACAAATCGGCAAGTAAGGGTCAAGCCGCGAAACCCTGAAGGTCTTCGCGGTCGGGGGGCCTGTGCACGGCAGCGCCGAGCGTTGTCGCTACCCTTCGAGCGCAGCTTCGGTCACCTGCTCGGCCCGCTCGGCCCATAGAAAGCGCAGGCTGTTGCGCGCGCTTTCAGGGATGTCGTCGTAATCCTTGCGGTTGCGCGCCGGCAGGATCACCGTCGAAAGCCCGGCGCGGGCGGCAGCGACCACCTTTTCCTTGATACCGCCGACCGGCAGCACCAGCCCGCGCAGGCTGATCTCGCCGGTCATCGCGGTGTCGCTGCGCACGGTGCGGTTGGTCAACAGCGAGACCAGGGCAGTGTACATCGCCACCCCGGCGCTCGGCCCGTCCTTGGGAATTGCGCCTGCCGGGACGTGGACATGGATGTCGCTCTTCTCGAACATCGCCGAGTCGAGCCCGAGCGTCGACGCCCGGGCTTTGACCGAAACTCAGCGCCGCCTGGGCGCTTTCGCGCATGACCTCGCCGAGCTGGCCCGTCAGGATCAGCCGACCGCTGCCGGGGAAGCGAGTCGCCTCGATAAACAGGATGTCGCCGCCGACCGGGGTCCAGGCGAGGCCGGTGGCGACGCCGGGAACGCTGGTGCGCATCGCCACCTCGCCCTCGAAGCGCGGCGGCCCGAGTATTTCCGCCAGATCCTCCGGCACGATGGCGACGTGACCTGCCGTCCCCTCGGCGATGTGCATCGCGGCGCTGCGCAGGGCTGCGCCGATTTCGCGTTCGAGCTGGCGCACGCCGGCCTCGCGGGTATAGTCACGGATGATCGAGCGCAAGGTATCGTCGCTGATCTCGGCCTGTTCGGCGGTCAAGCCGTTGGCCTTGAGCTGGCGCGCAACCAGGTAGCGCCGCGCGATCTCGAATTTTTCGTCCTCGACATAGCCAGGAAGGTCGATGATCTCCATGCGGTCGCGCAGCGGGCCGGGGATGCTGTCGAGCACGTTCGCGGTGGTGATGAACATGACCCGCGACAGGTCGAACGGCACCCCCAGATAATTGTCGCGGAAGGTCGAGTTCTGCTCCGGGTCAAGCACTTCGAGCAATGCCGAGGACGGATCACCCTGGATGCCGCGGCCGAGCTTGTCGATCTCGTCCAGCATCATCACGCAGTCGCGGCTGCCGGCCCGCCGGATGCCCTGGATGATGTTTCCGGGGAGCGCCCCGATATAGGTGCGGCGATGGCCGCGGATCTCGGCTTCGTCATGCGTGCCGCCGAGGCTAACCCTGACGAATTTCCGGCCCGGTCGCGCGAGCGATGCTCTGTCCAAGCGAGGTCTTGCCGACGCCGGGCGGCCCGACAAAGCATAGAATCGGGCTGCGGCCGTCGGGGTTGAGCTGCTGAATCGCTAGGTTTTCGAGGATGCGCCGCTTGACCTTGGCCAGGCCGTAATGGTCGGCGTCGAGGATGCGGCGGGCCTCGGCGATGTCGATCGGCTTACCCAATTCGATCGACCACGGCAATTCGATCAGCCATTCGAGGTAGGTGCGCGCCATCGAATATTCGCCGGCCGCCTCGGGCATGCGCTCGAGCCGGGCCAGCTCGCGCTTGGCATGCTCCTCGACCTCGGGCGGCATCTTGGCCTCGGCGATCTTTTTCGCCAGCTCGGCGATCTCTGCGCTCTTGGCATCGTCGCCTTCGCCCAGTTCCTTTTGTATCGTCTTCATCTGCTCGCGCAGCAGGAACTCGCGCTGGCGGTCGTCGATCTTCTCCTTGGTCTGTTCGCTGATCTGGCGGGACAGCCGCAACACCTCGGTGCGGTAGGCCAGCATCGCCGACACCCTTGCGAGTCGGCTTTCGATATCGACGGTTTCGAGGATCTCCTGCTTCTCGGCCGGGGTAATGTCCATGAACCCGGCAATCAGATCTGCGAGGGCCGCGGCCGAGGTGGCCGATTGCACGGCGTTGACCAGCTCGACCGGGGTTTGCGGCAGCAATTGCAGCACCTCGATCGCCTGGTTGCGCAGATTGAGCATCCGCGCTTCGATGTCTTTGCTGCTGGTCTCGACCTCGGCCACGCGCTCGATCCGCGCCACAAGAAACGGGTAGCCGTCGAGAAATTCGAGGATGCGAAAGCGCCGTTCGCCCTGGCTGATCACATGATGCTGGCCGTCGGGGCTGGTCACATAGCGCAGTATGTTGGCCTCAGTGCCCATCCGGTGCAGATCGACCGGGATCGGGTCGTCGGTCGCCGGATCGCGCTGCAAGACCAGCCCGATTGGCCGGTTGAGACGAATCGCAGCCTGCGCCGCCGCGATCGAGCGCTGGCGACCGAGCGTGACCGGCAGCACCGTGCCCGGAAACATTACGAGACTGCGCGTCGGGATCAGGATCAGCGCATCGGCGGGAAGCGCCGGGATCCCGGCCAACGCGCTTTCAATCCCACCTGGTGTCGGGGGCGCGGCGGGTTCCGCCGTGCGCAATTCATGTTCCTCGAGGGGCATCTGAAAGTATCCTTGGAAAGGAGCTCGATGGCGGTCGCCGCGCGTTCGTCACAGCTTGTGTAGCTGCACCATCAAGCAGCCATTGGCGAGATGCCGGCCGAAAATCTCGAAGCGGACTGGGGGCAGCTCGATGCGCCGCTGGAAATGTCCGTGCGGGATCTCCAGCCGATGAATTCGGGCCTGCGCCATCTCGGGCGGCAGCGGGCGCTCGCCGCTGACGATCAGCACCCCGGCGCTCAAACTCACCTTGATCTCTTCGGGCGCGACGCCGGGCAGGGCAATCAGGATGGTCAAGGTGTCGTCGGTCTCGAAGATATCGCATGGGGCTTCCCAGTAGGCCGGCTCATGACCGCGATGAAAGAATTGACGATGCAGACGGTCTGCACGTTCCATCGCCTCACAGGCTTTCGCCCACATCAACGCTTCGAGCGGTCGTTCCGGCATTATCGGCTCCGAACGGGGCGGCCCCGCCCGGTTCGACCCCGGCGACGCCTAATCTGGTTGATATAGTCACACTCCCACGGTCGGGGAGAGCGAATTACGCATTTGGTCGGCGCTGGCAGCGACAGGCATACGGGACTAGGCCTGCCATGCGAAACCGGCTATCAGCCTTGTCGAAACCACTTTCAGAGGCGACCGGTGGCTGAGATCAGCGCAGAGACCAAGGCTTTTGTCGACGGCATTGCGGCCGAGGCAGAACGTGTCGAGACCCCCTGCGGGGGTGGCCGGATGGTGTGGCGCATGTGGGGCGCCGGACCGCCTCTGGTCCTGTTCCATGGCGGCTATGGCTCGTGGACGCATTGGATCCGCAACGTGCTGCCGTTGTCGCGCATGTTTACCGTCGTCGCCCCGGACCTGCCCGGGCTCGGCGAGTCGGCAACGCCACCCGAACCGCATACCGCCGAAGGGCTGGCGCGCATCCTGGTCGATGGGCTCGACACCCTGTTGCCGGGACACGAGCAGCTCCATCTCGCCGGATTTTCGTTCGGTGGTGTGCTTGGGAGGGCATGTCGCGGCCCTGCTCGGTGACAGAGTGCGCGCCTTTACCGTCGTCGGCTCGAACGGGCTGGGGCTTGTCCGCCAGCCAACCGACCTCAGGCGCGTGCCCCCCGGCGCCGAGACCGAGGAAGCCCTCGCCACTCACCGCCACAATCTCGGCGCTCTGATGATCGCCGACCCGGCGAAGATCGACGAACTCGCGGTCTATATCCAGTCGCACGAACGCGCCGCGCGGCCGGGTCAAAAGCCGCCGCTTCTCGCGCGCCGACACGCTGGTCCGCGCATTGCCGCTGATCAAAGCGCGGCTCGACGGGATCTGGGGCGGGCGCGACGCCACCGCCTATCCCCATCTCGACGAGCGTGCCCAAACCCTGTGCTCGATTCCAGCCCGGTGCCCGCTTCGAGGTAATCGCAGGGGCCGGGCATTGGGTCGCAGTACGAAGCGGCCGACCGCTTCAACCCGCTTCTCGCCGAGATCGTCTCGCAGCGCCTGGAGTGCATCGCCATGACTACCGAAAACCTCTCCTCGCTCGCCGGCAAGGTCGCCGTCGTAACCGGCGGCAGCAGCGGCATCGGTGCCGCGAGCGTGCGGCTGCTCGCTGCGGCGGGGGCACGGGTCGTCGTCGGCTACAACAGAGGTGCTGAGCGGGCGGCGGCGCTGATCGCCGAAGCTACCCGGCAACGGCCACAAGGCGATGCATCTGCCATTGGAGGACACTGCCCAGATCCGCAAGGTGGCGGCCGCGGTCAGGGAGGAGTTCGGCCGAGCCGACATCCTGGTCAATTCCGCCGGCTTTACCCGGATGGTCCCACACCACGATCTCGAAGCGCTCGACGACGATCTGATCGACGCCGTGTTGACTGCCAATGTGCGCGGGCCTTTCGCGACGATCCGGGCCTTTGTCCCGTTGCTGCGCGAGTCGGGCGACGGGGTGATCGTCAATATTTCTTCGGGGGCTGCACAGCATGGTACCGGCAGCTCGATCATCTACGGGGCCTCGAAGGCTGCTCTCAACACCATGAGCATGGCGTTAGCGCGCGTGCTCGGCCCGGAGATCCGCGTCGTGATCGTCGCGCCGGGGATGGTCCATACCGGCTTCGTCCCCGGCCGCACAGAAGAGATGATGGCCGCCGCGGCAATGGCGACGCCGCTGAAACGCGCGATCGAGGCACATGACGTGGCACTCGCAGTCATGGCCTCCGTTACCCATCTGAGGCACACCACCGGGTCCATCGTCACCGTCGACGCTGGCCGTCATCTGTGATGACCGGATTTTGGAGCTAACGGGTGGATTTCCGTTTTCATCCCTATATATCTCGCTCGGCGGTCGCTCTTGGCCGCCGCGGGAGGAAACCTGTCGGGGCCGCTAGCGCCTCGCAGCCGAGACGGAAGACCATGGCGACCATCGCGCGGCAACGCGAGATCATCGACCGGCGGGTGCTGGCCGAAGAATTGTCAGCCGCCTCTCGCTCCGTCAAATCGCCGAGCTTTGACCGCGCTTCGTTAGTGAGACCGCTGAAAGGGGCTTTGACCGCGGGACGCAACGAGATTCGCCGCCGCTTTGAAGCCACCGGCGACGGCACTGCGGTCGTGCGCGAGCAGTGCTTTTTGATGGATCAGTTGATCCGCGCTCTGTTCGACGTGGCCACCGGAGAAATCTATCCGCTGCCCAATCCGACCTCGGGCGAGCGGCTGGCCCTCGTCGCGGTCGGCGGCTATGGGCGCAGCGAGCTGGCGCCGTTCTCCGACATCGATATGCTGTTTCTACTGCCCTACAAGCAGACCCCCCATACCGAACAAGTCGTCGAGTTGCTGCTCTATTTGCTGTGGGACCTCGGGCTCAAGGTCGGGCAGTCGACGCGCTCGGTCGAGGAGTGTCTGCGCCAGGCCAAATCCGATTTGACCATCCGCACCAGCCTGCTGGAAGCGCGTTATTTGTGGGGCGACGAGGCATTATTCCACGAGCTCAAAAAGCGCTTCGACAGCGAGATTGTCCGCGGCACTGCCCCGCAATTCGTCGAGGCCAAGCTCGCCGAGCGGGACGAGCGCCACCGCCGAGTCGGCGACAGCCGCTACCAACTCGAGCCGAACGTCAAAGAAGGCAAGGGCGGGCTCAGAGACCTGCATACCTTGTTCTGGATCGCAAAATATATTTACCGCATCGACGATGTCGCCAAACTCGTCGATCTCGGCGTACTGTCGGACGAGGAATCGCGCCGCTTCGCCCGAGCCCAGAGCTTTCTGTGGACGGTGCGCTGCCATCTCCATTATCTCGCCGGACGCGCCGAGGAGCGGCTGACTTTCGACCTGCAAAGCGAGATCGGACGGCGGATGGGATATACCGACCACACGGGCAGCCGTGGGGTTGAGCGCTTCATGAAGCATTACTTTCTGGTAGCAAAGGATGTCGGCGACCTGACCCGGATTTTCTGTGCGATCCTCGAAGCTGATCAGAAGCGCAAGCGACGGCTCTCCTGGGTACGCTGGGGGGTAGGCAAGCGCGCGCTCGACGGGTTCGTGCTCGACGGCGAGCGGCTGACGATCCCGTCCGAGGATTTCTTCAAGAAAGACCCGGTGGCGCTGCTCCGCCTGTTTCATGTCGCCCAGCAGCACGAGCTCGACATTCATCCGCGCGCGCTGCGCCGGGCCGGTCAATCCTTGCGGCTGATCGACGGGCGGCTGCGCGAAAATCCCGAGGCTAATCGCCTGTTCCTCGAAATCCTGACCTCGCGCAAGGATCCCGAGACGGCGCTGCGCCGAATGAATGAAGCCGGTGTCTTTGGCCGCTTCATCCCCGATTTCGGGCGCGTCGTGGCGCAGATGCAATACGACATGTATCACCACTATACGGTCGACGAGCACACGCTGTTTGCGATCGGTATTCTTCACCAGATCGAGACCGGACTGCTCAAGGACGAGTTGCCGATGGCGACAGCGCTGGCGGCGACGATCGTATCGCGCCGCGCGCTCTACCTCGCAGTTTTGCTGCATGACATCGCCAAGGGCAGGGGCGGCGACCATTCGGTGCTCGGCGAACGCGTCGCCCTCAAACTCGGGCCGCGGCTGGGGCTGTCCGCCGAGGAGACGGAGACAGTGGCTTGGCTGGTACGCTGGCATCTGCTGATGAGCGGCACGGCGTTCAAGCGTGACATCAGCGACCCGCAGACGATCGGCGACTTTGTTGAGCATGTTCAATCGCCAGAGCGGTTGAAGCTGCTGCTGATCTTGACCGTCGCCGACATCCGGGCGGTCGGCCCGTATGTGTGGAACGGCTGGAAGGCGGCGTTGCTGCGCGACCTCTTTCAGCGCGCCGTCGAGATGATGTCGGGCGGGTTGACGGTAGGCGCACAGGATTCGCGGGTTGCGGCCGCATTGAAGGCAGTACGGGAGCGGTTGCCGGATTTCAGCGACAACGAGTTCGCGGCGTTCGCCAAAAGCGGCTATCCCTTCTATTGGCTATCTTTCGATCCCGATACCCATGCCCGGCATGCGCGACTGATGCGCGAGGCGGAGGTGAGCGGCGCGCCGCTCACTGTCGAAAAGCAGGTCGATACCCAGCGCGCTGTAACCGAGATCACGCTTTATACGGCCGACCACCCTGGATTGTTTTCACGCATCGCTGGAGCGCTTGCGGTCAGCGGCGCCAATATCGTCGATGCTCGGATCATGACGATGTCGAACGGGATGGCCCTCGATACCTTCTGGGTTCAGGATCTGGCTGGCCGGGCATTCGATCGTCCGGACAAGCTCGCCAAGCTCGCAGTGGTCTTCGAAAACGTTCTGACTGGTGACTTGAAGCCGCATCGCGAGCTAGCCCGCCCGCCCGCGTTTCCCAGCCGAACGCAAGTTTTTACCGTGGCGCCCCGCGTTCTTGTCGACAACAACGCCAGCGCCTCACACACCGTGATTGAAGTCAACGGGCGCGACCGGCCAGGCCTACTGTTCGAGCTGACCCGCGAACTGACCCGCCTCAGTCTCCAGGTGTCAAGCGCGAAGATCTCGACATATGGTGAGAAGGTCGTCGACGTCTTCTATGTCAAGAATTTGTTCGGCCATAAAGTCGAGCACCCGATTAAGCTCGCCGAGGTCCGCACCACGCTCGAAGCGGTATTGGCCAAGGGCAATCCGGTCTTCCCCGCAGTCGAACGCGAACCCGCCGCAGCAGAGTAACGCCGCCCCGCGGGTCGGAACTCGCCCAGACCTATCGATGTTCAACGGGTGAGCAATAGTCGCTCGCTGGCATGATCGCTAAGGAGATGGGTGATGCGGCGGTACTTGGTTTCCGCGATTTGCGTTTTGGTCGCGCTATCGCTGGCGGGTTGCGGGGTCACGCCGGGATGTCGTGCGGTGAGCACCGGTGCGGCTGGTGCCGCCACGGGAGCAGCGCTGGGTGCGATTGGCGGCAATGCCGGATTGGGTGCCTTGGTCGGCGGATTGGCCGGGGCGGTCGGGGGTGCGGCAACCTCACCAAGAGTTGCCTACGCCGGTCCATCGCCGGTCTGCTATTGACCTCGGCGCTTGCTGGATGGGAGCGAACCCTAGGCGCTACTCGCGGAGATCCTCGAAGAACTCTTTGACCCGGGCGAAAAAACCTTCGCTCTCCGGATGGGTGCGGTTGTTCTCGCCTTCCTTATCGAATTCGCGCAGCAGTTCCTGCTGGCGCTTGTTCAGGTTGACCGGCGTCTCGACGGTCGCTTCGATGAACATGTCGCCGCGCGCGGCCGAACGCAGCACCGTCATGCCCTTTGCTTTGAGCCGGAATTGATGTCCTGACTGGGTCCCGGCCGGCACCGTGACGCGCGCCCGACTGCCGTCGACGGTCGGAACCTCAATATTGCCGCCAAGCGCCGCGGTGGTGATCGGGATAGGTACCCGACAATGGATGTTGGCGCCGTCGCGCTGAAAGAGAGAGTGTGGGGCGACGCTGACGAACATGTAGAGGTCGCCGGGCGCGGCGCCGCGCACCCCGAACTCGCCCTCGCCAGCTAGGCGAATGCGGGTGCCGTCCTCAATTCCGGGCGGGATGTTGACCGACAAAGTTTTCTCGCGCCGCACTCGGCCCTGGCCGCCGCAGCCTTTGCATGGCTTCTCGATGACCCGTCCCGCGCCCTGGCAGCCGTGGCAGGTGCGCTCGACCGAAAAGAAACCTTGCTGGGTGCGAACGCGTCCGCGCCCGTGACAGGTCGGACAAGAGACCGGTTTGGACCCCGCCTCGGCGCCGCTGCCGTTGCATTGGTCGCAGGCGACGAGGTTGGGAACACGGATAGTCGTCTGCTTGCCGCGAAAGCTTTCCTCGAGCGAGATTTCGAGGTTGTAGCGGATATCGCTGCCGCGGCTCGGCCCCGCCTGGCCACGCCGTCCACCGCCCATGAACTCGCCGAACAACTCGTCGAAGACGTCGGCAAATCCGCCGGAAAAGCCGAAATCGCCAGGGCCGCGGCCGCCGGCTTGCTCAAAGGCAGCGTGACCGAACCGGTCATAGGCGGCGCGCTTCTGATCGTCCTTGAGGACATCATAGGCCTCGCTGATGTCCTTGAATCTCTGCTCGGCGCCCTTATCGCCCGAATTTCGGTCCGGGTGATATTGCATCGCCAGCTTGCGATACGCTTTCTTAAGATCATCCGCGCTGGCGGATTTGGTGACGCCGAGTACCTCGTAAAAATCTTGCTTGGCCATGTTCGACGGGCGTTCGCTGGAGAGGGGTTAGCCGCCACGCATCTCCCCGGCGAGAATCCGCCGGGGAGAACGCATTCGATCCGAATTTACGCCGTAGCGTCGGCTAAGCCGAACCGCGTTTTTTCTGATCGTCGACTTCCTCGAAATCGGCATCGACGACCTTGTCATCGCCGCCGGGTCCTCCGGGGCCGCCCTGCGCCCCACCCGAGCCCGCCGAGCCGCCCTCGCCCGCCCCGGCCTCCTGCGCCTGCTGGGCCTTGTACAGCGCCTCGCCTAGCTTCATTGAAACTTGCCCGAGGGCCTCGGTCTTGGCCTTGATCTGCACGGCATCGTCGCTCCCGAGCACATCCTTCAAGGCTTGAATCGCCTGCTGCACCGAGTCGCGGTCGCCCTGGGGAACCTTGTCGCCGCTTTCGCTCAAGGTGCGCTCGGTCGTGTGGATCAGCGCGTCGGCGTTGTTCTTGGCCTCGACCAGTTCGCGACGCCGCTTGTCTTCCTCGGCATGGGCCTCGGCGTCCTTGACCATCCGGTCGATATCGCCTTCCGAGAGCCCACCCGAAGCCTGAATACGTATCTGCTGCTCCTTTCCGGTCGCCTTGTCCTTGGCGGAAACCTGGACAATGCCGTTGGCGTCGATATCGAAAGTTACCTCGACCTGCGGCATGCCGCGCGGCGCCGAGGGAATGCCAACCAGATCGAACTGGCCGAGCAATTTGTTATCCGACGCCATCTCGCGCTCGCCTTGGAAAACGCGGATCGTGACGGCGGTCTGATTGTCCTCGGCAGTCGAAAAGGTCTGGCTCTTCTTGGTCGGGATCGTCGTGTTGCGGTCGATCAGCCGGGTGAAAACGCCACCCAAGGTCTCGATGCCGAGCGACAAGGGCGTCACATCGAGCAGCAGGACATCCTTGACCTCGCCCTGCAAAACACCGGCCTGGATCGCCGCGCCGATGGCCACGACCTCGTCTGGGTTGACGCTGCGATTGGGCTCTTTGCCGAAGAACTGCTTGACCGCCTCGATGACCTTGGGCATCCGGGTCATCCCGCCGACAAGGATCACCTCGTTGATCTCGGAGGCCTTTAGCCCGGCATCCTTCAGCGCATTGCGGCACGGCCCGATCGTCCGCTGGATCAAATCATCTACCAGCGCTTCGAGCTTGGCCCGCGTCAATTTGATGTTGAGATGCTTGGGCCCGTGTTGGTCGGCGGTGATGAACGGCAAATTAACGTCGGTCTGCATCGACGAGCTGAGCTCGATCTTGGCCTTCTCCGCCGCCTCCTTCAGACGCTGCAGCGCAAGACGGTCGTTGCGCAGATCGATCCCCTGCTCCTTTTTGAATTCGTCGGCTAGATAATCGATGATGTTCTTGTCGAAATCTTCGCCGCCGAGAAAGGTGTCGCCGTTGGTCGATTTGACCTCGAAAACGCCATCGCCGATCTCGAGCACCGAGATATCGAAGGTCCCGCCGCCCAGATCGTAGACCGCGATCGTGCCGCTGCCCTTGCGCTCCATGCCATAGGCGAGCGCCGCCGCAGTCGGCTCGTTAATGATGCGCAAAACCTCGAGCCCAGCGATCTTGCCGGCATCCTTGGTCGCCTGACGCTGACTGTCGTTGAAATAGGCCGGTACGGTAATGACCGCCTGCGTCACCGTCTCGCCGAGGTAGGCCTCGGCGGTTTCCTTCATCTTTTGCAGGATGAAGGCGCTGATCTGCGAGGGTGCGTATTTCTTGCCGCGGCTCTCGACCCAGGCGTCGCCATTGTCGCCCGAAATGATCTTGTACGGGACGAGATCGATGTCCTTTTTGACCATCGGGTCGGTGAAGCGCCGGCCGATCAGTCGCTTGATCGCAAAGAACGTGTTTTCGGGATTGGTCACCGCCTGGCGTTTCGCCGCCTGGCCGACGAGGCGTTCGCCCAATTCGGTGAACGCCACCATCGAGGGAGTCGTCCGCATGCCCTCGCTGTTCTCGATTACCTTGGCATTCCTGCCTTCCATCACGGCCACGCAGGAATTGGTTGTGCCGAGATCGATACCGATGACCTTGCTCATGGACACCTCATTTCAAAAGCAGAACCGGGCGGCCTGGGGAAGCACCGTCCCGATCCCCCAGGAAGTGGTTGTACAGTCATCCCCTTACTTTGAGAGTTATATAAGTCAGCGTCTGGGGCGCTACAACGGCTCGGCCGGTTTCGCCGGCGGCTTGGCGACGCCAACCATGGCCGGCCGCAGCAAGCGGTCGTGCAGCAGGTAGCCAGGCTGCAGCACCTCGACGATCGTGCCGGGCGGCCGGTCGCCGCGCTCGACCTCAAAGATCGCCTGATGGAGATTGTGGTCGAAGCGCTCGCCCATCGGATCGATACGACGGATACCGTGCCGCTCGAACACCGACAAGAGCTCGCGTTCGGTTGCGGCGACCCCCGCGAGCAGGCTGCGGGTGCGCTCATCCCCAACCTCCGCCTCGGGCAGGCTGGCGAGAGCGCGGCGCAGATTGTCCGCGGCTGACAGCAGCTCCTTTGCAAAGCCGGAGATCGCATATTTCGTGGCGTCGTCGCGCTCGCGCTGGGCCCGGCGGCGGGTGTTCTCGGCCTCGGCCAGGGCACGCAGCAGCCGGTCCTTATGCTCGGCAAGCTCGGCCTCGAGCACCGCCACCCGCGCTTCCGGCGAGAGCTCGGGGGCCTCGTCGAAATTGTTGTTGGCGGCGACCGACGCCTCATCGGACGTCGTCTCCTGGTGATTTCTGGTGTCGTCCATCATCCGTCCTATCCGATAAGGCGCCCGATCACCTTGGCCGTAAAATCCACCATCGGGATGATCCGGGCGTAGTTGATTCGGGTTGGGCCGATCACCCCGATCGCGCCGACGATCTGCTCGCGGCTGTTTTGGTAGGGAGCGATTACCATCGAACAGCCAGCCACCCCGAACAAGTGGCTTTCGGCGCCGATGAAGATCTGCACGCCGTCGCCCTGTTTGCTGGCATCGAGCAGGCGCAATATGGTTTCGCGGGTCTCCAACATCTCGAAAAGCGTCCGCAGCCTTTCAAGGTCGGCCAGCGCGGTCACGTCGTCGAGCAAGTTTGCTTGGCCGCGAACGATCAGGGCGCTGCCGGCTTCTCCCCCAGCCCAGTCCGCCAGCCCCGCGGCAACGAGTTTCGAGGTCAGTACGTCGAGCTGAGCCTGGTGCGATTCGATCTCCTGCTGGATTTCGTCCCTGGCCTCCTCGAGGGTCCGGCCGACCAACCGGGCGTTCAGATAATTGCCGGCGGAGACCAATGCTGCGGGCGGCAGGCCCAGCGGCACCTCGATGACTCGGTTTTCGACAAGCCCATCCTCGGTGACCAGAACGACAAGCGCGCGGCCGGGGCCGAGATGGACAAACTCGACATGCTTCAGCGGCCGATCCTGCTTTGGAGCGATGACCACCCCGGCGCAATGCGCCAGACCCGAAAGCGCGCTGATTGCCTCCTCGAGCGCCTGCGGCAGGCTCTTGCCGCGAGCGACGCACAGGCTTTCGATGCTGCGGCGCTCGTCCTCGGCGAGGCGTCCGACTTCGAGCAGGCCGTGAACAAACAGCCGCAACCCCGCCTCGGTTGGGAGCCGCCCGGCCGAAGTGTGGGGCGCATAAAGCAGCCCCGCTTCCTCAAGATCGGCCATGACGTTACGGATCGTCGCCGGCGACAAATTCTGGCCCAACAGCCGCGACAAGGTGCGAGAGCCGATCGGCTCGCCGGTGGCGACGTAGCCGTCGACAATCAGGCGAAAGATCTCCCGGCTGCGCTCGTTCAGCTCGTTGATTGGCGAGGGGGTGATGGGTCGAGGCATATGAAGGTTGCGACAGTCAGATACAATAGCCCGGTTCCCGCCGAGAAGCCTCGCGTGCAGCGGCGATCCAGCCGGTCGGCGATCGACCCCGGCGTTGGCGTGATTTGGTAACGGAGGCCAACAACGTCAACTCGGGGCGGCCGGGCGGCGGCTATGGTGTCTGCTTGAACGTTGCTTCGAAACTCTGGCCTTTGGGATCGATCAGATGCCCGACCATATCGACGATCCCTGGGCGAAAGGCGAACTGGCTACCGTCGGAGTTCTGAAATCTCAATTCGCCTGCGCGGATCACTCCGGTGCCGTGCAGCACGCCGCCGGGCACTGGCGTGCTCGTCCCTTGCGGTCCGAAGACATAGATGATCGATGCGGTGCCGTCCTCTTTGACGTCCTGTACGATCAGCGCGGCACAGGTATGCGCGTCCCACGCCGCATCGCTCCACACGCCGACAAAGCGCCGGAAGTTTTCGGGAATGGTCGATGGGTCGGAAAGCTGAAAGCTGACATTCTGCTCGCAGAAAACGCGGCCCGGCTGCGTGCCGCTGGTTCCGCGGGGATTGCGGTGCCGCGGCAGGCGGCTCGCCGATGGGCGAGGTCGGGGCCTGGGCCGGCGCCGCGGCAGCGGTCAGCAGAGATCAGGCAAAAAGGTGCGACGGCACGAGAAATCATGGCGGGCTCCGGCCGGCGACGGCCCAGCACGGCTTTTACGTCGAAAGCCACTGCACGGGTCCGCTCGAACCCTCCCGCCGCTATAATTCGCCACCCGTAGCCGGCTGGGTAGGTGACGCCGGATGCGGTCCCACAACGGGGTTTTCTTCCCGCAAGCCAAGCGGGTAAGGAGGGCGGTGCAGGCCAGTCGGAGAGATCGTGAAGATCTCGTAGCCGGTGGCCGTTACTCCGACAGTGTGCTCGAACTGCGCTGACAGAGAGCGGTCCTTGGTCACCGCGGTCCAGCCGTCGCCCAGAATCTTCACCTCCCAGCGTCCGGCGTTGATCATCGGCTCGACGGTGAAGATCATCCCCTCGTGCATGACCGGCCCCTCGTCGGGGCTGCCGTAATGCAGGATGGAAGGCGCATCGTGAAAGATGCGGCCCACGCCGTGGCCGCAAAAGTCGCGCACCACCGAAAAGCGGTGGCCCTCGGCGTAGCGCTGGATCGCGTTGCCGATGGCGCCGATGCGAGTACCGGGACGTACCACGGCGATGCCGCGCATCATCGCCTCATAGGTCACATCGACGAGGCGTCGCGCCTTGATCGGGACCCGCTCGCCAACGAAAAACATCCGACTGGTGTCGCCGTGCCAGCCGTCGAGAATCGGGGTCACGTCGATGTTGAGTATGTCGCCCTCGATCAGTCGCCGCTCGCCCGGAATGCCGTGACAGACGACATGGTTGATCGAGGTGCAGATGGACTTCGGAAAACCGCGATAGTTGAGCGGCGCCGAAATCGCATTGTGGTCGGCCACGAAATCGTGGCACAGCCGATCGAGTTCGCCGGTGGTGACGCCCGGGCGAACAAAAGGGGTGATGAAGTCGAGCGTCGCCGCCGCCAGCGCGCCGGCGCGCCGCATACCCTCGAACGCCTCGGGCCCGTGGATCTTGATCCGGCCGTCGCGTGCCTCGCCGACCGCGAGACCTCTCATCAGATCCTGCTGCATGCCGCGTATTCGCATCGTCGTTGGTGGGTCACGCCGCGACCCTTCTCGCATGAGATTGAACGTAGGGATTCCCGCGCGGCTGGGCAACCTTGCCCGCGATTGTGCCGCGCCATTCATTCGCCTATGAAAGACGAAGCCGCGGAGGCGGAAGAGGCCGAAGAGAGAATGACGACGAGCAACCCCGATCGCGGCACCGCGGCTGCCGAACCCAAAATCGTCACCGCCTGCGTCTTGATAATCGGCAACGAGATCCTTTCCGGACGCACCCAGGATGAGAACCTGAGCTTCCTCGCTCGGGGCCTGAACGAGATCGGCATCCGGGTGCGCGAGGCGCAGGTCATTCCCGACGACGCTGATGTCATCGTCGCTACGGTCAACGATGTACGCAGGCGGTTCGATTACGTTTTCACCACCGGCGGGATCGGCCCGACCCATGACGACATCACCGCCCAATGCATGGCCGACGCGTTTGCGGTGCCTCTGATCCTCCATCCGGATGCCAAGCGGCTGCTCGAAACCCATTATCCGGCAGGCCATCTGAACGAAGCGCGGCTGCGCATGGCGCGGGTTCCCGATGGCGCCGTATTGCTGCCCAACCCGATCTCCCGAGCGCCGGGCTTCCAGATCGGCAATGTCTTTGTCCTCCCCGGGGTGCCCAGCATCATGCAGGGGATCTTCGAGCAGCTGAAGCACCGCCTCGCCGGGGGCGAAAAGATGCTGAGCCGCAGCGTCAGCTGCCGCCTCGGCGAAGGCACTTTGGCACAGGATCTGTCGGCGCTGCAGGACCGCTACCCCGATGTTGAAATCGGCTCCTACCCCTATTTCCGGCGCGGCGACTTCGGGGTGACTCTGGTGCTGCGTAGCACCAATCGCACCCGGCTTGGCGCCGCAACCGAAGAGCTCAAGACACTAATCCAAACGCTCGGCGGCGACCCGCAAGAGGGCCTCAGCGAGGGCTAGGCTGTCGCCCGCGGGCGGATAGCTGAGAAGGAGATCTGAGCGAACGCGGACGTGGCGAAATCGGTAGACGCAGCAGACTTCAATTGGAGTGCCCGCGGGGAAACCCGTGGAGCAGAACCGCTCAAAATCGGGGAAAGCTAAGGGGTCATCTAAGCCAATCCCGAGCCAAGCCCTCTTCGAGGGAAGGTGTAGAGACTAGACGGGCGGCGCCTACGGCCATCGCGCTAGGGCGAAGGGATAGTCCAGACCACGAACGCCGATGAGGCGGCGGCGAAAGCCGAAGTGGTACGAAAATCTGCTCCTCGAAAGGGGGTGCGGGTTCGAGTCCCGCCGTCCGCACCAGCTCTCCAAAACCTGAGTAATGGCTGAACAGCCGGTTTTCGGCATCCAATTGCCCCAATAGAGTGCTACTCCGCGCTACAAGCTGGCTAGGGCAAATAGTCCCAATTGATATCGCAGAGGAACGGAGCAGTCCCTCAGCCACACATTTCGGATCAGCTGCAGAGCGGGTTAGCCCGCCGCGATCCAGTCGACGACCCGTTCGCCGATCATGATCACCGTTGCATGGGCGCCGCCTGACCTGGGAATGCGCGGCATCACCGACGCATCAGCCACCCACAACCCTTGGATGCCCTTGACCCTGCAGTGTTGGTCGACGACCGCCATCGGATCTGCGTCCGGTCCCATCTTGCAGGTCCCGGAAACGTGCCTGGCGGTGCCCACGGTTTGCCGTATCCACAGGTCCAAAGCGTCGTCGTCGGCCAGAACCTCGTCGGTGGGGTGGATCCGGTAATCGGCCACATCTTTATACGCATCGGATTCCAGCAGATTCGCCGCCATTCGCAGGCCGTCCCGCACCCGCCGAATGTCGTTTGGGTGCTGCAGATAACAATAGTTAAAGGACGGCTGGACACCGGGGTCGGCCGAGGCCAGCCTGACGTAGCCCGAGCCGTCGGGCAACCCTAGCGTGCAGTGAATCCGCGCCGCCCGCTCGGGAGGGACGTCGCCGACCAGGTATTTGGTCCGTACGCCGGGGACGCGCTCTCGCCGTGCGTCGACAACCGGGCTGGTCCGCAGCACCATATCGTTGACGGCGCTCGATCCTTCGGCGGTGTAATGCAAGGCAAAATGCGTCGCATCGCGATGATCGCCGCGAGCGAGACGCCGTCCTTGACCTTGAAGGTCGTCTGGGCGCTGAGGTGGTTCATCAGGTTCTGGCCGACGCCGGGCAGATGGTGGACCGTCGGTATCCCGAATTGCCGCAAATGGTCCTCGGGGCCGATGCCCGAGAGCATCAGCAGATGAGGCGACCGGATCGCCCCGGCGCTCAGCACCACCCGGTCGGCTTCGATCTGGAACACCTTGCCGCCGCTTTCGGCTTCGACGCCGACGGCCTTGCCGTCCTTGATCAAGATCTTGCGGACGAACACCCGGCCCCGCACCGTCAGGTTCAGATGGTGGCGCACCGGATTGAGATGCGCCATCGCGGTGCTCACCCTGACGCCGTCGAGGTTATTCGACGGTGTCAAGCCCAGACCGGCGGGGTGCAGGCCATTCTTGTCGTTGGTGGTGCCGAACCCCGCCTGCACACAGGCCGCATGGAACGCCTGTTGGATCGCAGGCGTCGGACCCGTCTGACGACGCCTGACCGGGATCGGTCCGTCCGAGCCGTGGCAATAATTATCCTGAATGTCGAGATCGCGCTCCGATTTGCGAAAATACGGCACGATCTTTTCGTACGACCATTGATCGTTGCCGAGAGCCGCCCAGGAGTCGAAATCCTCGGGGAATCCCCGCTGCATCGCCTGGCCGTTGATCGACGACCCTCCGCCGATGACCTTGCCTTGCGCGACGTGGATCTCCCCTTGCTCCTCGGTGATGGTGCCGCGCAGGGCCCAGTTGTGTTGTCGAGTCCGGGGCTTCGGCAAAGCGGGTGTGGCCGAACTTGACGTCGTCCGGAAGATGGGCTGGATCGGGGTAATCCGGCCCGGCCTCCAGCACCAGCACCGAAGTTTGCGCGTCTGCCGCCAATCGGCTGGCCAATACCGATCCGGCGGCTCCCCCGCCGACAAATCACGACGTCATATTTCATTGGCTTTCCTTCACCGACATTCCGCGGATTCTCGGGTCCGCATTGGCTATCGTCTCGCCTTTTCGCGGCTGTCGCAACGCGCGGCACCCATGACGAATCCTCATGGGCGGACGAAGCCGGCGACCCGATCAAGGCGGCGGTGCCGAGGGCGAGGGCTTTAGCGGAGGGCCTCGAAGAAGGCGACCATCCGCTGTCGCTGCGCTGCGTCGGGTAGACGCCCCCTGCCGGCCGCGAGATTGTCCGCCATGTGTTGCGGGTTGCTGGTGCCGGGGATGACCGCGGTGACCGCCTGGTTGCCGAGCAGATATTTGAGAAAGAACTGCGCCCAACTCGTCGCGTCGAAATCGCCGGCCCATTCCGGCAGCTTTTGCCCCCGTACCGCCGCGAACAGCCGATTGCGGGCGAACGGCAGATCGGTCAATACCGCCGCGCCGATTTCGGCCGCGGCCGGGATCACCCGCTGCTCCGCCATGCGATCGGCGAGCGAGTAATTGACCTGGAGAAAGTCCGGTTTCTGCTGCCGGAGCACGGCTTCGACGCGCGTCAAAGTCGCCGCCGGAAGAGGTGGTGATCCCGATGTACCGGCACAGACCTTGCGATTTCCATTCGCGCAGCATCGCCAGATCCTGGTGTGGATCGCTGACGTTGTGCAGCTGCATCAGATCGACCCGATCGGTGTGCAGCCGCTGCAAGGAAGCATGCAGCTGAGCCGCACCGGTGTTGCGATCGTAGTCTTCGAGCTTGGTCGCGAGAAAGACCCGGCCGCGCAGTCGGGTTGCGGCGAGGAGGTCGCCGACAACGCTCTCCGCTGTCCCGTAGGAGGGTGCCGTGTCGATGAGTTTGCCGCCGCCTGCCACCAGGGTCTTCAACACCTCGGCGCAGGCCTTTCGGCGCGCGGGATCGTCGCCGACATCGAAGACCTCGGAGGTGCCGAGCCCGATCACCGGCAAGCGCTCGCCCGAATGCGGGATCGGTCGCGCGATCAACCCCGGCGAGCCGGTCTTCTCCTCGCCCAGAGCCGGCAGCCACGCCGTGGCGGCGAGCCCCGCGCCAGCGCCCAGCACCCAGCGTCGAGAGGCCGTCAAGCGCATGAGTCGTTTCACACCCCTTTGGCCCCCGCTGCCGCACCCTTCCCGGCGAGGCGGCCGAAGACCAGGCCGGACATCAGCCCGGTGCCGCTGGCGTAATTGTGATAGAACAGCCCGCCGACCATTTCGCCCGCGGCATAGAGGCCGGGGATCGGGTGGCCGGTGGTGTCCTCGACTTGCGCCTCGTTGGTGATCTTGAGCCCGCCGAAAGTAAAGGTGATGCCGGTCGTCACCGCATAGGCCTCGTAAGGTGGGGTATCGAGGCGCTGGGCCCAGTTGGTCTTGTCGATCGCCAGACCAGTCGTGCGCAGCCCGTCATGGATGTTGGGGTTGAACGGCGCCTCGGGCCGCGGGGCGGCGTTGAACGCGCGCACCGTCTCCAAAAAGCGCGCCGGGTCGACGCCTTCGAGCCGCGGCGCCAGAGCCTCGAAACTGTCGGCCTTCTCCTTGGTGATGCGCGGGATGCGGTATTCTTCGCGCAATAGATGCACGACTTTCTGGTCGAAGATCTGCCAGGCGAACATGCCCGGCTGGTTCAGGATCTCGCCGCCGTATTTGGCGTAAGTGTAGCTGTGGAAATCGAGACCCTCGTCCAAATAGCGCTCGCCGCGCGCGTTGACGATGATGCCGAACGGGTAGTTGTGCTTCTGGAAGCGGTCGCCGACATCGAGGTCGCCAAAGGGCGGCGCGTTCAAATCCCAGGCGACCGAATGCGCGCCCGACCAGTGCCCGGCGACCGCCGCGCCGAGATCGAGCGCCATCTTCAGCCCCTGGCCGGTGTTGAAGCGCGAGCCGCGCACCTTGGCGAGGTCCCAGTTCGGCCCGAGATAGCGCGCCCGCATCTCGGCATTGGCCTCGAACCCGCCGCAGGCCAGCACCACCGCCTTTGACCGCAAGTCGCGGATACGGCCCTGGTGGCGCACCCGCACCCCCTCGATCCCGCGGTCGCCGGTCAGCAAGGCGATCGCCGGCGTCTCGTAGAGCACCGTGATCCCGTCGCGCGCGGCGCGGGCGTGCAACGCCTTCACCAACTCCTTGCCGCCGCCCCAGATGTGGCAGGCGAGCCCGCCCCAGAACTTGAACTTGCCGTCGACCCGGAACGCCTGGCGGCCGAGCCCGAGCTGAAACCGCACGCCCTTTTCCCGCATCCACACGCCGGCGGCAAAGCTGCTGCGGATCAGGATCTCGGTCAGATCGGGGTCGCAGCGATACTGGGTCAGCCGGCCCATATCGTCGAAATACTGCTCCTCGGTATAGGTGCCGAAATCGACGTCCTTGAGCTCGGTCTCGTTCATGTCGGGGATCAGCCGGGCGAGGTCCTCGCCGCCGTGATAGACGACCCGAAACGCGCCGCCGGTAAAGGCCGAATTGCCGCCGCGCTGGTCCTCGGGCGCCACTTCGAGCATCAGCACCGTGGCGCCGCTTTCACGCGCCGACAGCGCGGCGCAGGTCGCGGCATTGCCGGCTCCGACCACGATCACGTCGAACTGTTCGCGTCTCGTCGATTTCCATCGCCCGACTTCTCCAGCAGTTCCGTCCGGCTTTCCGCAAAGCGTCGCACCCGGTCCGGCAATGGTCAATCTGCAGCGCAAAGCCGCTCGCTCAGCGTCGGAGCAAGGGATAACCTCGCTGCTGGGGCGGACGGGCGGAAGGGTGCTGTGGCCGAGATCACTGATCGACATGCGGACGGCACGGCGCGGGTAAGTCTGCCGGCGATTTTCGCGGCGTTTTTCCGGCTCGGCGTGACCAGCTTTGGCGGCGGCACGGCGGCCTGGCTCTACCGCGCCTTTGTGCAGCGCCGGCACTGGATCAGCGATCAGACGTTTCTGACCGATGTCGGGCTCAGCCGGCTGATGCCGGGCTCGGCCGGGGTCAATCTGACGGTCCAGGTCGGGCAAAGGCTGCGCGGCGGCCTAGGCGCGTTGACGGCGGTGGTCGGGCTGTTGTCGGGACCGCTGGTGATCGTGGTGGCGTTGGCCGCGGGTTATGCCAGGATCGCCGGCAACGAGGTGGCGCACGCCGTTCTCGACGGGGTCGCGGCGGCGGCGATCGGGCTGACCTTTGCGACCGGGCTGGTGCTGATCCCGCGCGGCGCCACGCAGATCGGGCAGATCCTGATCACGATCGCGACCGTGCTCTCGGTCGGCGTGCTGCGCTGGCCGATGCTGCCGGTGATCCTGTGCCTGGCCCCGCTGAGCATCGGCCTCGCTCTGGTGCAGCGGCGGCGGAGCTGACATGCCCGACGATTGGCGGGTATTGCTCGCCCTGATCTTTGTCTTTGGCCCGCTGTCGTTGCTTTCGATCGGCGGCGGCGCCTCGCTGCTGGCCGAGATCGAGCATCAGGCGGTCGGCGTCCACCATTGGACGACGCAACGCCAATTTGCCGATTTGTTCGCGATCTCGCGCGCCGCACCCGGCCCCGGCACGATGCTGTCGGCGCTGATCGGCTGGAAGGTCGCGGGCTGGGCCGGCGCCTTGACCGCGACGGTGGCGCTCTATCTGCCGTCCTCGCTGCTGGTCTATGGAGCGGCGCGAATGTGGGGAAGGTGGCGCGGCTCGCCCTGGCACGCGGCAATCGAGCAGGGCCTGGCGCCGATCGCCGCCGGGCTGGTGCTGGCCGGCGGGCTCGCGGTTTTGCAGGTGTCCGGCGGCCGCGCGGTGTGGGCGAGCGGCGATCGTGGCGACGGTCGTGCTGCTGCGCTGGCCGCGGCTCAACCCGCTGATTTTGTTCGCCGCCAGCGGCGCGCTGTTCGGTCTCGCCGCCTGCTTCGGCCGGTGAGGCGATTGCGGTTGGAGGAACAGATGAGCGACGAGCTGCCGGCCGGGTTTCTACAGCTTCTGGCGACCGACTGGTCCCGACGCGGTCGTCTATGCCGATCGGGAGGGCAAGATCCGGTTCTGGAATGCCTCGGCGACTCGCATCTTCGGTTTACGAACCGGACGAGGCGCTCGGCCAAACCCTCGACCTGATCGTGCCCGAGGCCCAGCGCGCCCGCCATTGGGAGGGCTATCACCGGGTCATGGCCGGTGCTGCGAGCCGCTACGGCGAGGGCGAGGTGCTGGCCGTGCCGGCAATGCGCAAGGACGGAAAGCGGATCTCGATCGAATTTACCATTCTGCCGGTGCACGACGATGCCGGTGCGATGGTCGGGATCGCCGCCTTTCTGCGCGACGTCACCACCCGGTTCGAGGAGTTGCGCGCGCTGCGCCGCGAGCTTGCCGCGCTGAAGGCGCAGTCGAGCCGGGAGTAACGGCAACGCTGGCCGGCGCGATCGGCCGGATGTAATCTTCGGCTGCGCCCGTCAGCGAAACGGGCGGTCTCAGGGAGGTACGGAAATGCCCAAATATCTGATCTCGGCGTCTTACACCGCGGAGGGTCTGCGCGGCTTGCAGCGAGACAAGGCGTCCGGCCGCAGGCAGGCGGTCACCACGGCGGTCGAGGGCGTCGGCGGCAAAGTCGAGTGCTTCTACAACGCCCTCGGCCCTGACGACGCCTATGTGATCGTCGATCTGCCCGACAATGTGACCGCCGCCGCGCTGGGGATCGCGGTATCGGCGGCCGGGCTGGCGCGCACCCGGACGACGGCGTTGTTGACCGTCGAGGAAGTCGACCAGGCCCTCGCCAAGAGCGTCAACTATCGCCGCCCCCGGCGGGTAACAACCGAGGCGCCGCGGCTGCAACGGCGCTCAGAACGTCGCGCCCGACTGCAGCCAGTGGCGCACGATCTCTTCGCCGGTGGCGAACCAGACGCCGTCATGCGCGCGGATATATTTTAGCGCCGAGTCGAGCCCGGCGATGCGGTGCGGCACGCCGATCAGATAGGGGTGCAGGCAGATCGCCATGACCCGGCCCGACTGCGCGCCTTCGGCATAGAGCGTGTCGAACTGGCGGCGAATCATCGCCTCGAACTCGCCGATCGTGCCGTTCCGGTAATTGAAGTGCGGCGCGTCGTTGATCTCGTAGGAATAGGGGATCGAGACCAGCGGCTTGCCGCCGATATCCATCAAATAGGGCTGGTCGTCATTGACCCAGTCGGCGACATAGAGACAGCCCTCCTCGGTGAGGAAGTCGAGCGTGTGCCAGGTCTCGGCGAGGCCGGAGCCGAGCCAGCCGAGCGGCTTTTTGCCGGTCATCTCGGCGATGCGCGACAAGGTGCGCGCGATCGTGCGCCGTTCCTCCTCGGGGCTCAACGCGTCGAGCCATACGCTGTTGGTCTGGTTGTGGCCGAGGATCTCCCAGCCGAGCTCGATCGCGGCGCGGACGATCTGCGGGTGATGGTCGCAGATGTCGCTGTTGAGGGTCGGGCTGGCGCGGACGCCGTGCTTGCTGAGCACATCCATGATCCGCCAGATGCCGACCCGGTTGCCGTAATCCCGTTGCGCCCAGGCCCGCACTGACGGCGGATTGCCGGCCGGTATGCCAGGATGGCCGGAAATACCCTTGGTCAACGGAAAGAACTCGATATTGGGGATGACCCACACCGCCAGCCGAGCGCCGCCCGGCCATTCGAGCTTGGGCCGGTCGTTGATCGGCGTGTACGGAAACGGGCCATAGTCGCGCGGCTGCATGACACCTGCCCTCGACTGGAGAGATGGAGAGAAAGAGCTTGCCAGAGATCACGCCGGAAATCTCGTTCGAATGGCGGCGCTTCGAGCAACTGTCGGCGCAGGAACTCTACGACGTCCTGCGCTTCCGCCAGGACATCTTCGTCGTCGAGCAGGGATCGCCTTATCCCGACCTCGACGGCCTCGACCAGACCGCACGGCATCTGCTGCTGCATGAAGCGGGCGTGCTCGGCGGCTATCTCCGCTTGGCGCCGATGCCCGGGCCGCCGCCATCAGTCAGCCTCGGCCGGGTGGCGCTTGCCCCGCATCTGCGTGGGCGGGGGCTGGGACGGTTATTGATGAAGCGCGCCCTCGGCCTGTGTCGGGACGAGTACCCGGGGCGGCTCATCGTGCTGCGGGCGCAGCGCCATCTGGTGCCGTTTTACGAGGGCTTCGGCTTTGCGGTGACGTCCGAGCCCTTCGACGATTTCGGGGTCACCCATGTCGAGATGAAGCTGCTGCATAGATAAAATTTTTGGCCAAGTGTGACCTACTTCACACTTAGCGGCCGATTAGGGTCCATGCTCACGGCCGATCGGCCCACCACTGGCGCTTGTGTGCTAGCGAGGCTAGACCGCACTGGGGGTAAGACTTAGACGTGCATTAAGCTCTGGGAGGTCCAAGAAATGGTCGACGAAGCCAAACTACATCAGTTTGTCGGACAGATGCTGGCGGACCTCGGCGGCGCGGCAAGCGTCGCCTTGGTCCGCATCGGCGACGCGCTGGGCCTCTACAAGACTATGCACGAGCGCGGCCCGATGACGGTGGCCGAGCTTGCCGCCGCAGCCGGGGTCAACCAGCGCTATCTGCGCGAATGGCTGTCGCATCAGGCGGCTTCGAACTACGTCTCCTATGACCCGGCGACGCAGAAATTCACCTTGCCGCCCGAGCAGGCGATGGTGTTTGCGATCGAGGACAGCCCGGTCTTCATGCCTGGCGCCTTCGCGTGCATGGCCTCGATTCTCGACAACCAGCCAAAGGTCGAGCCTGCGTTCAAGACCGGCGCCGGCGTCGCATGGGGCGATCAGGCGAGCTGCCTGTTTTGCGCGGTGGCGCGGTTTTTCCGCCCCGGCTATCACAACAATCTGGTCAGCAACTGGCTGCCGGCGCTCGACGGCGTCGTCGCCAAATTGGAGCAGGGCGCCAAGGTCGCCGATGTCGGCTGCGGCCACGGCGTGTCGACCGTGATGATGGCGAAGGCTTTTCCGAACTCGCAGTTCGTCGGCTACGATTTTCACCCGAGCTCGATCGAGCACGCCCAGGCTCATGCCCGCGAGCATGGTGTCAGCGCCAACTGCCGGTTCGAGGTCGGCACGGCGAAGGACTATCCGGAAAGGGACTTCGATCTCGTCGCGTTCTTCGACTGCCTGCACGACATGGGCGATCCGGCGGGTGCGGCGGCGCATGTCCGCCAGTCCTTGAAACCGGACGGTTCGTGGATGATCGTCGAGCCGATGGCGGGCGACCGGCTCGAAGACAATCTGAACCCGATCGGCCGGATCTACTACGCCGCCTCGACAATGGTGTGCGTGCCGACCTCGCTGTCGCAGGAAGTGGGCGCGGCACTCGGCGCGCAAGCCGGCGAGGCGAAGTTGCGCGAGGTCATCACCGCCGGCGGCTTCCGCAATGTCCGCCGCGCCACCGAAACGCCGTTCAACATGATCCTGGAAGCGCGGGCCTTAGAAGTCGCGGGCTCGGCGCTACGCGGGAACCTCTTCGGCCAGCGGGACGCGCGCTACCCGGTGGGCTTGCAAGACCGGCAGTACGTCACGTGCGAAGCGGCGGATCTGCTCGATGAACATCTCGTGCGGCAGCACGCCGCGGATTGAGGCTGACCTGCACATTGTCGGCTGATCGCCACACGATCTCGACCTCGCCTGCCGCCTCGACGCATCGTGGGGCGCGGAGACGGCGGCCTCAAGCCGGTCGACCAGCAGTGCCGCTCACCGTGGTACGCGGCGATTCGCCTTGGGTGGCCAGCCACATTGAAAAGGTCGAATTCAGGCCGCTACCTCGGACGAGTAATTTGTTGACTGGGCCGCCATAAGGATGTACTGGACGATATCATGAACCTTGGTTCGTTCCGCAGACGCGCGCAAGACCTGATAGGCTGGCTGCCGATCGTGACTGTCAGCAGATGGACCGCCTATCTCAGAGACAACGCAGCGCCCTCATGTCGCGAATTGGGCCGCGCGACACTGCTCCAGAAATGCGCGTCCGACGGTTGCTGCACAGGCTGGGTTACCGGTATCGGCTACACGTTGGGTCTCTGCCCGGTAAGCCAGATCTGGTATTCCCTGAGGCATCTCATGCTATTGTGCATGGGTGCTACTGGCACAGACATCCAGGTTGTCCGAGGGCGTTCTTGCCGAAATCCGTGTCGAATTCTGGGATCGAAAGTTCACTGCTACCTGCGCTCGGGACGCTGGGTACAGCGCGAACTGAGACCGACGGATGGCAAGTCATGATTGTATGGGAGTGTGAGACGACACGTCTGGAAGAGCTTTCCGGCAGACTGGTGGAGTTCCTCGGGCTACCCAGAAACGCCTCGCAATAGGGGAGAGACATGTTAGAGAGAGGGGGACCGCTGCGCGCGGAACGGACACGCCATGGTATCGTGGATGGAGCTTACAGATACGGAGCGGGCTGTCTTCCGAGCGACAACGCTTGCCTCGCAAGCCGCGAAACGAAGGGCGATCAATGGTGAATGCGATCGACCGAAACACCCGATAAATCGCCCGCGACTGGATCCGTGCGCGTTAATGCCGCTCATAGCACAGAACGACCTTCGAGCATTATCGCTGTTCAGCGGCGGCGGGGGCCTGGATATCGGCTTTGACCGCGCCGGCTTTAGACATGTTGCGTCGTACGAAGTCTTAACGAAGCCGCACAAGTGTTAAGAAAAGCCAAGCCGCACTGGCGTGTATTTGGCGGCGAAGAAGGAGACGTTAAAAGCACCGACTGGTCAAATATCGCATACGAGTGGATGTTCTCCACGGCGGTCCGCCATGTCAGCCCTTTAGTCATGCTGGTCGCAGGAATGGATCGAATGATGTGGCGACTGATCCGGAATTTGTCCGCGCAATACGAGAAATAAGTCCCTCCGCTTTCGTTTTCGAAAACGTCCTAGGCCTACGTACCAGTCAGTTCTCTGATTACATCCGGCGAATTCTGGTCGAGCACTCGCTAGATCTATATCATCTCGATTCTTTTGTCTTGATGCCGCAGACTTCGGCCTACCCCAGCGACGCCGTCGAGTGTTCTTTGTCGGGTTTCGCGATTTGGCCACCGCGGCCCTATTCGCGCCGCCACCGCCGACCCATTGTCACGCCGAGCTGATCGGACGGAAAAGAGATTGGAGCCTGCCCAGAACAATGGGCGTCCGCGAAGCGCTTGGCCTGCCCCACATCGGCTTTGACGGCTTGGCGCCGACGATGCGGAGCGGGTTGACCGGACCGCGTCATACAACGAGTATCCTCAACTCGGTAACAGCACTGAAGGTCTGGAACCAGCTACAGATCTGGCCCAACGGAGTATCACCCACCAGGGAGTTTGCGAGCGCATATATCGTGAAGAATGGTCACTTCCGCTTGTCTCTCCCAGATTGCATGGTGATCCAAGGCTTCCCAAGAGATTGGCCGATCGGTAGACCCGGTACTTCGCGCTGGGCGTCTGGAAATGCGGTGGCACCACCTATGGCCTATCATTTGGCACTTGCGGTCTCGGCAGCAGCGTTGAAGCGAGCCAATCTCTCACGAGCGCACGCAGTCGAACCGCGTAATCGCTCTCTATTGTCGGCCAGTTGGTAAAATACGTGGCGGGGATGTGCGGATTATTTAGGGTTGCGCCTCGTTTCATCACATACTTCGCCCTATCCCTGAAGATCTCTAGCATGCGGGGGTAGCTGTAACCATCCGGCCGATCCATACGAGTTTGATATTGCGCAACGGTATATTGATTTTGTGAAGCTTTGGCGCGTCGGAAATTGTGTAGAAAAGCTTCTCCCCGATAATCCGAAACATTACCTCTCTGGTGATCAGGTCTGGAATGAGTCTCGCCATCTCAAAGTCAACACGAATATATTCCCAAACTCGGTCAATCCACTCCTTCATGCGTGGGAGATCCGTACTTGCACGACAGTAGGTCGAGTTCATCGTAGATGCCAACAATCCAATGCTTTCCGCGCCATTTTGAAATGTGGTCGGGTCCATATCGGACGGTGCTGACGCTTCCACCTCCTGTAGTAACGGACTTGAGTTCAAACTCGATAATTTGTCCGTCGACAGAGAGCAGCGCATCCGTTCCGTGTCGAGATCGGTTAGCCGGCCGGGCAAGGTTGAACAAATCGACCAGCCGATTTTCCCGGACATCATCCTGTGCAACTCGTCGCGTCCGCGGCACCGCGATCCCCCTTGTCTCCAGGATCGCAGAATGGAAACGACGCGGCAATCTGGACAGATGTTCTTCGGCAGCCGTTGGCGACGAGCACACCGACAATCTCTGCCCTCGCCGCCTCGACCGCATCCTGGCGCTCGAAGACGACCGCCTCAAACCGACCCCCGGCGCGCTAAGACGGCATCACGGCGGCGACTATTCGGCGGCGGCCGCGACCTGCTGCTGTTCCGCCGCGGTCGCGAAAAACCGCCGGCCGGCGGCGCGCTGGTTCTCGTAGATCGAGCCTTGATACTCGGCCGGGGGCAATGGCAAGCGGACCGGCACCGGGGCAAGGCGCGGCATCAAGGTCGGCTCGCCGGCGAGCAGCAACTCGTCGAATTTCTCGATCCCGTCCTTGAAGCCGAGCAATGGCCAAGCGTCGGCGGCGCGATATTGGAACAGCAGAAACCGGCGTTCCTTGCCCGAGAAATTGGTCGCCGAGCCATGCACCGCGCGCACATGGTGCACGGTGATCGAGCCGGCCTTGCCGAGGCACGGCATCGCCCGCGAAATGCCGATATCGCAGGCGTTGGGGTCAATCGCGCCGCAAAACCGTCCGTCGGGGCCGTGATGGTCATAGATCGGGCCCCGGTGGCTGCCGGGGACCACCATCATCGGCCCGTTCTCCATCTCGCAATCGTCGAGCATGATCCCGACCGCGGCGAGGTCCTCGTTGGTATGCGGATAGAACGCCCAATCCTGGTGCCATTCGATCGGCGCGCCATAGCCGGCCGATTTCATGTTCAGCTTGCCGGTGTCAAAGCGCACCGTGCCCCACAAATCCTTCAGCACCGCGACGATCTTCGGATGGCGGGCGGCCCGCGCGTATTCGGGGTGATGCAGATGCGGGGTCTTGATCCGCCGCACCCGCGGCTCGGCTGCGGAATGCGAATCCTCGAGGTCGTAAATATCGTTGTTGGCGGCGACCGAGCGCGCGCCCTGCACGAACCCGTCGGTGACCCGGCGCAGGGCCTCAACCTCGCTTGACGTCAGGATATCGGGAAGCACGACAAACCCGTCGCGCCGATAGGTGGCGAGGGTGGTTTCTGAAAGCATTGTTCCTCCTAAGGGCGCAACCGCCGCCCAAATTGCTGACCCCCGCGCCGGGATTTGTCAACCGCTACGCCCGCCGCCAGGCGAGCGAAACCCGCTGGTCGGCTGGGCCGGCCGTCGAGATGCTTTTCAGCCGGTTTGGCGGGGGACTAAGCTGAGGCTCTTTAAGGGAGCAGCCCATGAGCAATATCACCCGCGCCACGAGCTCCGAAGTGCCCGAGCCGCAACCCGGCACCTGGTCGAACTGCCTGGTGGCCGGCGGCTTCGCCTATATCGCCGGCATGACCGCGCGAGGCAGCGAGGCCGCCGGCGATGAATACGTCCAGGCAAAGGCCATCTTTACCAAGATCCGCCATCTGGTCGAGGCCGCCGGCGGCACCATGGCCGACGTCATGAAGGTCACGATCTTCGTCACCGACATCACTCAGCGCGAAAAGGTGTGGCAGGCCCGCCGCGAATTTTTCACCGGAAATTTCCCGGCCTCGACCCTGGTGCAGGTGGCCGCACTGGCCGACCCGTCGCTCAAGGTCGAGATCGAAGCCGTCGCCCATATCGGCGCCGGCCGGGCTGACCGGCCAGCAAGCGCGAACCAAGGATACGCCCGATGCAGCGGCAGTTGCACCTGAACCTGTTCATCCACAGCCGCGGCCATCACGAGGCGTCATGGCGGCACCCGGACTCCTCGCCATTGGCGCTGACCGACATCCGCTATTACCAGGATCTGGCGCAGCGAGCCGAGGCGGCGCTGTTCGACTCGATCTTCTTCGCCGATCAACTGGCGCTCGGCGGGGACGTGGCGCAGGCCGCGCGCACCTGGCTCGAGCCCATAACCGTGCTGGCGGCGATAGCGGTCTCGACGAGCCGGATCGGGCTGATCGCCACGGCCTCGACCACCTATACCGAGCCGTTCAACCTCGCGCGCCAGTTCGCCTCGATCGACCACATCAGCAACGGCCGCGCCGCCTGGAACATCGTCACCTCGTGGCTCGCCACCGCGGCGCGCAATTTCGGCGGCGCCGGCCAGGTCAGCCACGCCGACCGCTATGCCCGCGGCGAGGAATTCATGACCGTGGTCAAGGCATTGTGGGACAGCTGGGCCGAGGACGCGGTAATCGATGACCGGGCCGGCGGTCAATATGCCAGGGCGGACCACATCCGGCCGATCAACCACCGCGGCGATTTCTACCAGGTGGCCGGCCCGTTGAACCTGCCGCGCTGCCCGCAGGGCCGGCCGGTGCTGGTCCAGGCGGGATCGTCCGACACCGGCCGCCGCTTTGCCGCGCGCCATGCCGACGCCGTCTTCACCGCGCATGTCGAAAAGGCGACGGCGCAGGAATTCTACGCCGATCTGAAGGCATTGGCCGCAGCCGAGGGACGCAACCCCGATCAGGTGCTGATCCTGCCCGGGCTCAATGCGATGATCGCCGCGACCGAGGCCGAGGCGCAGCGCCTGGCGCGCGAAGTCAATGACCTGACCGACCCCGAGGTCGGGCGCAAGCGGCTCTCCAACCGGTTCGGCGGACACGATTTCTCGCACCTGCCGCTCGACCGTCCGCTGTCGCCGGAGGACTTCCCCGACCCCGACACTGTCGAGGCGGCGCGCAGCCGGACCGAGGTGATCCTGAACCTGGTGCGGCGCGACCGGCTGACCCTGCGGCAATTGCTCGGCTACCTCGCCGGCGCCCGCGGCCATTTCGTCGCCGCCGGCACGCCTGAGCAGATCGCCGATCTGATCGAGGACTGGTTTACCAGCGGCGCCGCCGACGGCTTCAACATCATGCCGCCGCTGCTGCCCGTACAACTCGAAATATTCAGCGCCGAAGTCATCCCGCTATTGCAGCGCCGCGGCCTGTTCCGCACCGAATACACCGGCACGACCCTGCGCGAGCACTACGGCCTCCCCCAGCCCATAAGCGCGTTCAGCGAAGTTGTGCGAGAGGGATAGGGTCCAGAGTGCTTAACGAATGGGGACTCCTCGGAGGCCTTGTCTATTAGATCGTCTTCGCGAGGTCTCAGGTCAAAGCTCGAGAACCTGCCGCAGACCCTCCTCGATTGCTCGCAGGTCGGTAGCTGAAAGCCGCCCTCCGTTGCGCGTCAAGCGACGCTTATCGACGGCGCGGAGCTGATCGCAGATCGCCACCGAGCTTGCCCCGGCAGAGGGCGTGGCAACCACGAGCGGTGGGCGCGGCTGAGGACCGGTTGAGAGGGGCACAACCACCACCGTGCGCCGGGCGCGGTTCAGAGCGTCGGCGGTTACGACGACCGCCGGCCTTGTTTTTCTGATCTCACTGCCCTGTGTCGGGTCGAAGTTGACCCACCAGATCTCTCCGCGACGCACCGGTGCGGCCGAAGTCGGCCGGGCATCCGTCACCGCGTCGCCCGTTTGGACAGGTCGGGTCCAAAACCGTCGTCAATCGTCGCCTCTTCCCACTCCGCCATCTCCGCCGCCAGGGTTTCGTCCTGTTCGACGGCGAGCGCCGCTTGATACAGGGGATCGCTGTCGTTGACCTCATCCGGCGGCAGCGCCTGCTCCAGAAGCCGCTCGATGAATTTGCTGCGCTGGCGCGGGGCGACGGCGCGCTTGAACCGCCTGACCAGCTCTTCCGGCAGCCGCACTAGCAATTGCTCTGTCATCGTCACCGGTCCTTAAGCTATCAATATCGATAGCAACACTTATAACCGAGATTTAATGGCCGATACTAGCGATCTGGGCAGCGCCCGCTCGCGTAAGCGCGAACGAGGAATTTGGCAGCGCCGCTATTGGGAGCACATGATCCGCGACGAGGACGATCTTGCCCGCCATGTCGATTACATCCATCTTAATGCGGTTAAACATGGCCATGTTGGGCGCGTCCGTGATTGGCCGTTTTCTTCTTTTCACCGGATGGTGCGGCTCGGGATTTACCCCGCGGACTGAGCCGGCCATGCCGAGGACTTCGAACGGCGGCTTCGGCGAACGATGACAGCCGCGCAGTCGTATTCGCTGCATCGTAAGGTGAATTGAGCATGGAGCGAAGCCCACCACCGAAAGGCGACGGGCGTAGCAAGCTCAGCCCATCTTACGGGCTGCCAGCTCTCCCTGGGCGGAGTCGGGATAGGTGAGCCCGAGGTTTGCGTTTTTTGCGCTCGACAGCAAATCGTGCCTACGAGCACAAGAGCCTGATGAAGACGCCCGATTTCAGAGACCGCTTAAGTGCTGCCCGTGCCGCGAAAAAAGCTCAACTTGAGCGTGCTCGGACAATTGCGGAAGACCCCGAGAGGCTGAAGCGGATAGAGGCTCGATCGCAGATCATCGTAGCCCGCAACAGCCGGATCGCTGAACGAGAGAGGGACAGACGCGAGGCGATAGCGCGCGGAGTCGCGGAGCGAGCGGCCGCGGAAGCTGCCGAGGCTGTGGCTCGCGAGGCGGCACTCAAGGCCGAGGAGGAGGCTCGAGCGGCGAGGCTCGCTGAGCAGGAACGACTTGAAGCCGCCGAGGCGGCCAAACGCGAGACTATTCTTGCGGCCCGCAGAGCGGGTCGGAAGGCGAAGAAGCGTCGAAGATACTAGACCACATGGCCGCTTAAGGACGGGGCGACCCGTCTCCCAGCGTGCAGGTAACCAAAGCCGGCAATGGCCCCGCCCCTCGGCTGCGCTGGCATCTGGTGCAGATCAATCGCGTGCTCGACCTCCGCCACGCCTCGCGCGTGGAACAAGTCGAAACCGCCCTCGCCGCCCTCGGCCTCCGCGTCGTCGTCGACGTCGCCCGCGCCGCTTAGCCTCGGAGTTGAGTTCACAGTTGGCGTGTGCGAGCGGGCGAGTTCATCCGACGGACCATCCCGCGCCGAGCCGAGAATGCTAACCGTCGCCCT
>CAWJTR010000013.1:0-44394 GCA_963845735.1 uncultured Alphaproteobacteria bacterium
GTGCGCGGGCGGCCGTTCGCGAAGGGACAATCGGGCAACCCCGGCGGCCGGCGGCTCGGCTCGCGCAACAAGGCGACACTCGCCGCCCAGATGCTGCTTGCGGACGAAGCCGAAGCGCTGACCCGCAAGGCTGTCGAACTCGCCCTCGACGGTGATCCGACGGCTTTGCGGCTGTGCATCGAACGGATTCTGCCCCGCGACCGCGCGGTGAGGTTCACGATGCCGCGGATCGCCAGCGCCGCCGATGTCGCCGGGGCGATGGGGGCGGTTGCGGCGGCGCTCGCTCAAGGGATCATCACCCCGGGCGAGGCGAGCCAGATCGCCCAGGTCATCGTCACCTTTGTCCGAACCATCGAAACCAGCGATTTCGATCGGCGCCTGCAACTCATCGAAACCAGTCAGGCCGCGCAACGCTCCTATCCGCCCGGCCTGGAGCGCGCCAGCCATCATTCAACTGGTTGGTGAAATCTCGCTGCTGATTCGCTGCAGGTGCAGCGGCCTGTAATTTCAGGCTCTCGTTATGGTTGTAGCGGCGCGTGGCCGGAGCGAGGCTGCCGACGCGGTCAAGACCGCGCCGGCCCGAAGCTACGCCAGGCGCAGCCGGGATGGCCGGGTCGGCGCATTCGCCATCGCCGTCGCGATCCGGTCGGGGCGGGTCCAGGCGAGGTATTCGGCCGCGTATTCGGGCGGCAGGATCTCGACCATCAACTCGTTCTCGACCCACACCTCGATCACATGGAACGGGCCGCGGTTGCAGCGGTAGCATTGCCAGCCTTCACGGCCCGCGATCGCCTCGACGGCGTCAGCTTCCGCGGCGACGCTGAGCGCGAAATGGGTCGGGCCGAAACCGCGCGCTTCCGGCTTCTTGGCAAACCCCGCGCCGTCGCTGCCGCCCGGCTGAAGCTCCGTCCCCGCCGGATAGACCTCGACGCCCGACCCGTGCTCGTCGAGCTGAAGGGCGAAGAAGCTCCCCGGATTGGGCGGGAACGGAACCGCTTTGCCGCCCATGAATTCGGCGAGAACCCCGGCGACGCGCTTCGGGTCGCGGGCGGCGATCGAAAGATGATGGATCATGGCTTCCTCACGAAATTCCCGCCCAACCAATAGCACGGCGAACGCGCCGGCGCGACGCCGGTCTGCTGGGTCACCGCAACAGCGGCGACGCGTCGAAACCGGGCTCGGGGGTGAACAGCTCCTGCGGTTGCGCCACGCCGCGCAAAGCGTAGCGCCCGACCGAAACCAGACGACTTCGCACCGCCGCGCCGACCGCGTCCGCGAAGCTCGCCGAAACGAGAACATCCTGCTCGACCGAGCGGCTCATCGCCAGGATTCGGCTGACCTCGTTCACTGCCGGGCCGATGACCGTGAAATCGAGGCGGTCCTTGCTGCCGACATTGCCGTAAAACACATCGCCGACATGCAGCGCCAGATAAACTTGGGTCGTCGGCAAACCGGCTTCGGCACGGCTTCGATTGAGCTTGACGACGCCATTGCGCACCCGCGCCGCGGCGGCGAGCGCCTCCAGGCAGGCTTGCGCGTGGTCCTCACCAGTGAAGATGGCGAGGGTCCCGTCGCCGATCAGCTTCAGCACATCGCCGCCATGACCGTGCACGGCGGAAACAACGACATCGGCATAGTCGTTGAGGAGCGGGATGATCTGCTCTGGCGCGGCGGTGTCGGTGATCTGGGTAAAACCGCGCAGGTCGCTGTACCACAGCACCGCGCTGATCTTGTCGGCGACGCCGCGGGCGATCCGGCCGCTCATCACCCGCCGGCCCGCGTCGCGTCCGAGATAGGTTTCGGCGAGCGTCCCGGCCATGCGCGCGAGCGCGGCCGATTTGAGGGCGAGGTTGAGGAAAGGCACGAGCCGTTTCAACGCGATGACTGCGCCGTCGCCGAACCCTTTCGGCGAATCGGTCGCCCAGGATGAATAAACGCAATCCATCTCGCCGATTACGCCTTCCGCGGCAAATCGATGAACAAGCGCCAGGTAATCCGTCATGCCCTCGTCGCGGGCCTGCGCGATCGCCGAAAAATCGGCCGCTTCGCCGGCGACCAAACGGCGTCGCATCACCTTTTCGCCCGACTGCAGCAGATGGAAGAATGGGCTGCGTTGCCAATTCTCCGCTGCTTCGCCCTCGTTGGTGCGCCCATAATCGATCGCCTCGACCGCATCCGGCAGATCCGCGCGCCAGCGCAGGACGCGACCCTCGTATATCGGGTGGAGCGTGTCGAGAATGACCATGGCGCGGGCCAAAGGAACGCCGGCATCGGCGATCCGCCTGCAGAAACCGGCCATCAGCTCGCTGTCGGTTCGACCGATTAGCCCGGCCTCCGTCACCCAGCCGGCGAGTTCGTCGAAAGCCGATTGATCCATTTTGCTTGCTCCGTCTCGACGATGATCGTCCTCGGCACCAGGCGCCGCGAAATTCTAGCCGCCGTCGAAAGGATTGGGACGGTCGGCGAGGGTGGCCTCGCGCGGGCCGGAATAGCCGATCCGCGCGCAATAGGCGTCGATGTCGTCCGGCTTGTCGCTCATCGCGGTCTCGCTCTCAGGTCGCGCCGCTCGTCAGTTCAACGGAACACTGCCGGTGTAGCGGATGATGTAGAGCCCGCCGGTCAGCCGGTCGTTGGCGTATATCAGTCCGTTCTCGTCGACATAGACATCGTTGATCTGGATCGTATGGGTCGGGTTTCCCGGCGGCGCCTCCGGGATCACATAGCCGATCTCCACGGGATGCGACGGGTCGGCGATCGAATAGGCGCGCACGCCGCCGTTGAAATAGCTGCCGACGACCGTTTGCGTCAGCGTGCGCGAGGTGCCGATCGGCCGGTTCATGTCGATGTTGTGCGAGCCGAACCGTCCGCCCGCGCGGCACAGCGCCGTCTCGTCGTGCACCGGCGGAAAAGGCGCCAGCGGGTATGGATGCCGCTCGTTCGAGATATCCCAGACCCAGTTGCGCTTCGGCCAATCGCTGCAGTCGTTCCCGATCGCCTCCTCGCTCTGGATGGCGATGCCGCGGGAGGGGATGGCCACGACGGTGTGGGCAAACCCCTGGTCGAGCGACTGCCAGGAGCGGCGCACGATCGCCCGCGGCCGCGCCTTGTCCCCGATATCGAGGATCACCCAGCCGCCGTCGATCCAACCGATATAGGCGCGGCTCGGCTGGTCGGCCGGGATCGTCAGCGAGTGCATCCGGATACCGGAATCCGGCCGTTCGACCCGCGGCGGCGCCTCGGCGGCATCGCCAACCCGGGTGCCGGGCAGCCACCAGCGGCCCACCTCATGCGGCTGTGCAGGATTGGAGACATCGACAATCATCAGGAACTGGTCATCCTTGGGATTGCGCGGGACGAAGTCGCGCGCGCCGGTCGACAGATAGGCGTAATGCCCGTCCGTGAACCAGACATAGTGGACGCCGCGCGAGTGCGGACCGGAGGTGTCGAAATGCGACAGCTTCTTCGGATGGACCGGATCGCTGATGTCATAGATATCGATCCCGGCGTTGGGCTGACCGGGCTTTTCGGTCTGGTGCGCCACGACCAGAGTGTCGCCGGCGAGGCCCAGCGAGTTGCAGCGAACAAAATCCGCCTCGACGGGTATCTGAGTGATGACGGCGGGCGCTTCGGGCTTGGTCACGTCGATCACGCTGAAGCACATCGGCGCCGATTCATGAGCGAGGTAGAGGACCCGCTGGCCATTCGCATATTGCTTCAGCGCCAGCCCTTCGCCGCCCTTTCCGGCGCCGTTCAGGTCGCTACGGCCGATGATCCGCATGTTGACGGCCTCGGCGGCGGCGAGCGCGCCTTGGGCGCAGGCCGGCCCGCCCCCGAACAAAGGTGCTGCAGCGCCGAGGGCAGCGACAAAAGCGACGATCCATTTGCCCATTCGGACCCTCCTAGGAAAGCAATCGGGCGTGTGGTATATGAATTGATCGGTCGGATTTCTTGGCGAATTTGGTCATGTCGATCGATTACCTCTGATGCGACCCGGCCTGATCTTTCTCGCTAACCCTCCGTTACTCGGACAGCGATTTCGCCGGGGTCCCGTCCGCGATCTCGAAATGCGCATGCGTCGGCTGCATCTCGACCCCGTTGACCGGCAGCATATCCTGCGGACAGGCCGAGAAAGCGGCGACGCAATCCATCTCGGCGCGCAGCGCCACATAACTGCCCGGCGTGCTGACCGGGGGCCGGACCTCGACCCGATTGCCGTCGACAACCGGGATGTTCATGAAGAGGTTGAGCGGCGCCGGCGTCTCCGGCGGGACGAGCCCGAGCTCGGCCAGCCCCGCGGCGAGGTTGTCGGTGCAGTTGTCGTGGTATTCCGCGCAGCCGAGCAACTCGTAACGCCAGCGGTCGCAGGCAGCGAACAAGGTGTCGTGAATGCCGCCGGAGGTGTCTTCGACAATGGTCAGGATCGGCCGTCTGATGTTGGTGACCAGCGTGTCCCCGACCACGGGGATGATCCGGCCGATCGCGACGCGGCTATGCTCCATCGACATGAATTCGCGCAAATCCTCGGCGTTGAACGCCCAGGTATCGACGACCTGCTGGCCGGTCGTGTTGATCACCTTGACCACCTGGCCCTTGCGGAGGCGTGTGGCCTTGCCGTGGCGCGCCGGGATCTCGATCATGTTGTCCTCTATCTTGCTGGCTTGCCGGCGAGTATAGCAGGAGAGCTGTTATCTGCCGCCGGAAGGGACCTCGATCGGCGCGCAGTTGGTCCGCCCGGACATCAGACAATCCTCGAGATGCGATTCCTTTTGCAGCGCATGAACCAAATAGACAGCGGCGACGACCAGCGCCAACACCACGACCAACCCGATCACCGCCCCGGATCGCGATCGTTCGCCGCCTTGATCGTCGGGGGGTTGGGCCATCGCAATACCTCCGGTGCAATCGGCTGACCGTCGGCGACAGCCTCGAGCCGACCATTATATGCGGCCGAAACGCCCGGCAACGCCGCCGTTCGCGTCTTGTCAAACGATCCTGCGATGCACGAGAGTCAGCCCAGACCAAGTGGAGATCGCCGTGACCGATCCGCGCTCGTTGTCCGCCAGAGACGCCGCTCGGCAGATCGCCGAGGGTAAGCTTACCGCCGAGGCGTTGGTGTCGGCCTATCTCGACCATATCGCGGCGCGCGAGAGCGTCGTCGGCGCCTGGCAATATCTCGGCCGCGACCAGGCGCTCGCCGAAGCTCGGCGGCGTGACGCCGAGGCCCCGCGCGGGCCATTGCACGGGGTCCCGATCGCGGTCAAGGACCTGATCGACACGTCGGACATGCCGACCGCCTACGGCTCGCCGATCTACCGCGGCCACCGGCCGGCCACCGATGCTTCCTGCGTGGCGCTCGCCCGCGCCGCCGGGGCGATCGTACTCGGCAAGACCGTCACCACCGAATTTGCGACCTTCACCCCCGGCAAGACCGCGAACCCGCGCAACCCCGCCCACACGCCCGGCGGCTCGTCGAGCGGCTCGGCTGCGGCGGTCGCCGACGGCATGGCGCCGCTCGCTTTCGGCACCCAGACCGCCGGATCGGTGATCCGCCCCGCCTCGTTTTGCGGCTGCGTCGGCTACAAGCCGAGCTTCGGTCTGATCAACCGGGCCGGGGTAAAGCCGCTCGCCGACAGTCTCGACACGGTCGGCGTTCTCGCCCGCACCGTCGACGACGCGGCGTTTTTCGCCGGCGTGCTGACCGAGCGGCCGGCGTTGCGCCACTTGGCGGCGCCCGGCCGACCGCCGCATTTCGGCCTCTACCGCACGCCGATGTGGGACGAGGCCGAGCCTGCGACCGCTGCCGCCCTCGATACGGCGCACGCCGCGCTCGAACGCGCCGGGGCGCGGGTCGAAGAGCTGGCGAGCGCCCCCGACCACCACGGGCTGACCGCGGCGCAAGACAAGATCATGGGGTTCGAGACGGTGCGCGCGCTCGCTGATGAGCGCATCCGGCACAGCGCCGAGCTGTCCCCGCGGCTCGCCCAGCTGCTCGATGCCGGAATGGCGGTCGGGGCCGAGGAATACGACGCCGCACGCGCCCTGACCGAAGCGGCGCGCGCCGGGCTCGCCGGTTTTTTCGCTGGATGCGACGCGATCCTGGTTCCGGCGGCGCCCGGCGAAGCGCCGGCCGGGCTCGGCTACACCGGAGACCCGGTGTTCAACCGCATGTGGACCTTGCTCGGGGTGCCCTGCGTGACCGTTCCTGCACGCTGGGGCGAAAGCGGGCTGCCGACCGGCGTTCAGCTCGTCGGCCGAATGCATGACGACGCACGGCTGATGGCGTGCGCGGCCTTTCTCGAACGCGCCCTCGCCGAGACCGCATGAGGGCGGCAGCGGGCGCCCGTGCTCCTCGTCGCGGCGGCAGGGCTCGCCGCCTGCTCGGCGTTCAACCCCTACCCGACCTATCCCCAGCCAGCCGCCGCCGGCGTGAAGGATGCTGGAACGCGGGTGGCGATTTGCTACGACGCTGATGGTCAGCTCGCGCGCCGAGGTGCAAAAGGCGGCACAGGACGAATGCGCGCCGCAACACGCTGCCGATGCGGGTCGATACCGATTACAAGCTCGACTATTGCCCGCTGTTGTTGCCGGCCCGGGCCACCTTCGTCTGCGCTCCAAAGAAATAGCGGCGCGTACCGAGGCTATGGGCGGCGACAGCGGCAAGGTGTTGCCGCGCCGCGCCGGCGGGTTTAGAGGCTGGGCACTACCCCTTCGACGAGGATCGCACCCGATGCCGTTCGACAAGCCCCATCTCGAATTTCACCGCGTCGATATGAGCTCCGGCTGGGAGACTCCGCAGGGCTATCCGCCCGGCATCGAGCAGAAGATCCTGGCCGGCGCGCTCGACGAGAAAGGCCGCGGCGGCAGCCGCACCCGGCTGCTGCGCTTTGCACCCGGCGTCTATACGACCGCACCCTTTGTTCACGAATACTGGGAGGAGGTCTATCTGGTGTCGGGCGACCTGACCGTCGGCAACGACGCCGAGGGCAGAGGCGGCGAGAATTTCCCTTCCGGCACCTATGCCTGCCGGCCGCCGGGTGCGGTGCACGGCCCGTTCAAATCGAATGGCGGGTGCCTGCTCTACGAAATTCACTATTACGCCGAGTGAGCAGACGCCCGCCCGTTCGGCCGCACGACCGCCGCGCTGCCGTGGAGCATGACGACATTGATGGCGTATCGGTCGCCGGGATTTCCTTTTACGTCATTTCAGGAAGCTTTCTTCGCATTTCGGCGATAGTCCCGTTATCATACGGGTCAGCAACCGACAGGGGCCATGATGCCGACCCGGCCGAGGCGCGGCGATCCGCCCGTCTTCCATCTCGTATTGATCAAGCCGACCCATTATGACGATGACGGCTATCCGATCCGCTGGGTCAAGGCGGCAATACCCTCGAATACGCTGGCCTGCCTGAACGGGCTCGCCGAGGATGCCGCCCGGCGTCAGGTGCTCGGCCCCGGCGTCGGCATCCGCTTCCATACCTTTGACGAAACCAATCAACGCGTCCGCCCGGCCCGAATCATCCGGGCGATCCGCAAAGCCGGCGGGCGGGCGCTGATCGGGCTGGTCGGCGTCCAGTCGAACCAGTTTCCGCGCGCCGTCGATCTCGCCCGGCCGTTTCGCGCTGCCGGGTTGCCGGTTTGCATCGGCGGCTTTCACGTCTCGGGCACGATCGCGATGCTGCCCCAGATGACACCCGAGATGGTCGAGGCGCAGGCGCTCGGCATTTCGTTCTTTGCCGGCGAGGCAGAGGACGGGCGCCTCGGCCAAGTCATGCGCGACGCATGGAATGGTACGCTGCAGCCCGTCTACAACTACATGAGCGCTCTACCGGACCTGGAGGCCGAGCCGCTGCCGATGCTGCCCGCGCGCCATATCCGACGCATATCGGGCGCCTTGTCGAGCTTCGATCTCGGCCGCGGCTGCCCTTATCAATGCTCCTTCTGCACGATCATCAACGTCCAGGGCCGCAAAAGCCGCTTCCGCACCCCGGACGATCTCGAACGGGCGATCCGCGAGAATTATGCGCAGGGCATCCGGCGGTTTTTCATCACCGACGACAACTTCGCCCGTAACCGCAACTGGGAAGACGCTGTTTGACCGGATGATCCGCCTGCGCATTGGCGAGGGGCTGAAGATCGGCTTCACGATCCAGGTCGACACTCTTTGCCACCGCATCCCGAACTTCATCGAAAAGGCGTCGCTGGCGGGAGTGCGCCGGGTTTTTATCGGCCTCGAAAACATCAACCCCGACAACCTGATCGCCAGCAAAAAGCATCAGAACAAAATCACCGAATACCGTGTGATGCTGCAGAAATGGCGCGACCATGGCGCCATCACCTGCGCCGGCTATATCATTGGCTTTCCCGGCGACACCAAGGAATCGATCCTGCGCGACATCGATATCATCAAGCGTGAATGCCGCTTGATGTCCTCGAACTGTTCTACCTGACCCCGCTGCCCGGTTCCGAGGACCACAAGGTACTGTGGCAGACGGCGTCTGGATGGACGATGATTTGAACAAATACGATCTCTACCATCGGGTCACGCAGCATCCGCACATGGCGGACGGCGATTGGGACGAGGCCTACCGCGCCGCCTGGGAGAGCTTTTACAGCTTCGACCACATCCGCACGATCCTGCGCCGGGCTGCGGCGAACCCCAACGGCCGGCCGCGGACGACCTTGATCGACGCTGTTATGGTTCAAGCTGGTGACGATGTTCGAAGGGGTCCATCCGCTCGAAGGCGGCGCATTTCGCCGAAAGGCGAGGCGGCGAGCGGCGATACGGGCTGCCGCGCGGAGAACCGCTCGTCTTTTATCCGCGCTATCTGCTGGAGATCGCCGTAAAGGCCCGGGGCTATTGGTCGGTCTATCGGCGTTCCCAGCTGATGCTGAAGGCGGTTCTCGCGGCGCCCGAGCGGATGGACCTACACCGACCTCTCGATTGCGCCGCCGGAAGCCGACGAATTCGATAATCTCGATCTTTATCACGCCACAAGCGGCGGAGAAGCAGCGCTCGCCCGCAAACGCCGCGACGACGCGCTGCGCGAGAAAGTTCACTAGAACGGCGATTTTTTCCATCCGACACTTCGCCTTTGGCGGATCGCGGCTGCGCCCGCCTCGATCAGGCGGTCATGTCGTGACCGGCAGCACGCGCATCTTAGCGGGAGGCTGAGAGGCAGCGGCCGGACTGCGACACGCCGTCCGCCGCCGGCGCGGAATCTTATGTTATGGTCGGCCGTCCTGCGGTTGTAGCGATGATGGACTACGAGGCCTTTTTCAACGCGCGCCTCGATGCGCTTCGCGGCGAGGGGCGGTACCGCGTCTTCGCCGACCTCGAGCGGCGCTGCGGTCGCTTTCCGCGCGCTTTCGATCACCGGATCGGCGCCGAGGTGACGGTCTGGTGCTCGAACGACTATCTCGGCATGGGCCAGCATCCGGCGGTCCTCGCCGCGATGGCGGAGGCGCTGCACACGCTCGGCGCCGGCGCCGGCGGCACCCGCAACATTTCGGGCAACAGCCATTACCATGTGCTGCTGGAGCGCGAGCTTGCCGATTTGCATGGCCGCGAAGCGGCGCTGGTCTTCACTTCTGGCTATGTCGCCAACGAGGCGGTGCTGTCGACCCTGGCGCGCGAGATGCCGGGAACGGTGGTGCTGTCGGACGCGCAAAACCACGCCTCGATGATCGCCGGCATCCGCAACAGCCGCGCCGAGAAGCACATCTTCCGCCATAACGATCCGGATGATCTGGCGCGTCTGCTGGCCGGGATCGCCGCCGGCCGGCCCAAGCTCGTCTGCTTCGAATCGGTCTACTCGATGGACGGCGATATCGCGCCGATCGGGGCATTGTGCGACGTGGCCGATCACTATGGCGCGATGACCTATCTCGACGAGGTGCACGCCGTCGGCCTCTACGGCGCGCGCGGCGGCGGCATCGCCGAGCACCAAGGCGTCATGCACCGCCCGACCGTGATCCAGGGCACGCTCGGCAAGGCGTTTGGGGTCATGGGCGGCTATGTCGCGGGCTCCGCCGCGCTGGTCGATTTTCTGCGCAGCCACGCGCCGGGGTTCATTTTCACGACCGCGCTGCCGCCGGTGCTCGCGGCCGGCGCGCTCGCCAGCCTGCGCCATTTGAAACAGAGCCGAGCCGAGCGCGACCTCCAGCAACAGCGCGCGGCTACCCTGAAACGCCGCCTCGCCGAGGCAGGACTGCCGGTGATGCCGTCGCCGAGCCACATCGTCCCGGTCATGGTCGGCGACGCCGAATTGTGCAAAGCCGCCTGCGACGCGCTGCTGCACCGGCATCGCATCTATGTCCAGCCGATCAACTATCCGACCGTGCCGAAGGGCAGCGAGCGGCTGCGTCTGACCCCGACGCCGCTGCACAGCGAGGCCGACATCGAGGCGCTGGTGGCCGGCATCGCCGATGTGTGGGATCGCTTGACCCTGCGCCGCGCCGCCTGAGCAGGGACGCAGCCCCAGCCGATCGAGCCTACCGAATTCGCGCAAGTCACTCCCGGTGATAGGGGTGGCCGGCGAGGATCTGCTGGGTGCGGTAGAGCTGCTCGAGCAGCATGCCGCGAACCAATAGATGCGGCCAGGTCATCGGCCCCAACGACATCGCCGTCTGGGCGCGTTCGAGGACCGCCGCACCCAGCCCCTCGGCGCCGCCGATGGCGAAAGCAAGCTCGGCGCAGCCGCGGTCGCGCCACAGCGCGACCTGGGCGGCGAGCTCGCGGCTCGACCATGCCGCGCCATGCTCGTCGAGCGCGATCAGTGGCGCCCCCGACGGCAGCGCCTTCAGGATCAGCTCTGCCTCCCGCTCCTTCAGGAGTGCCGCCGGCAAACGCTGGCGCGCTTCGAAGCTCGACGATCGCCGGGGGCGGCGCGATCCTGCCGGCGTAGAGCGTCTGCAGCTCCTTGAACGGCCCGCCGCGCAGTTTGCCGATGGCCAAAATGCGGTAGCGGATCGGCCGAGTTCCCGGGCTATTGCCGAACCGCTTCGGCGTCGGGGAGTGCCTCGCTCCACAGTTTTTCGAGGTTGTAGTAGGCGCGGATTTCGGGCCGGAACAGATGCACGATCACATCGCCGGCGTCGATCAGGACCCAATCGCCCTGCGCCTTGCCCTCGATCGAAATTCGTGCGCGGGGCGACAGCGCCGCTTCGAGGTGCTCGGTCAGCGCCGCCACCTGTCGCGCCACTCGGCCGCTCGCGACCACCATGTAATCGGCGATCGTGGTTTTGCCGGCGAGATCGATCGTGACGATGTCCTCGGCCTTGCCGTCTTCGAGCGTCGTCTGAACGAGACCGAGGAGCTCCTTTGGCGTGGCACGGGGGAATCGCCTGGGGCGGGTGGGGGTGCGGGACGGCAGCGCGGTGATCGTGGCCAATTCGGGTCCTTGCTCCGCTAAGGTTGGTGACAGGATCTGTTTACGCTCGGTGCGAATAAGGGTCGCTGAAGTCGGATCGAGCCGTGTGTGGAAAAACGCCCAGGCCGGCGGTTTCGTTTCAGCCAGCCGGCGCGCGGCGGTGGACGATAGGCGCTGTCGGGCAAAGCGCCGGGCAGCGAGGCCGGCGAGCGCCTTTAGAGAGTAGGAAGGGCGGTCGAAGACGGCGATCGGGACCGTCCGGAAGATCTCGGCCCAGCGCTCCCAGCGCCGGATCTGAACCAGATTATCGCTGCCCATCAGCCACACAAAGCGCAGCCGCGGAAAGCGCCGGCGCAAGGCTTTCAGGGTGTCTGACGGTATAGTACGAGCCGCCGAGCCGGTTTTCGAGATCAGTGACCCGGATGCGCTTGTGCCCGGCCGCGACCTGGCGCGCCTGAGTCGAGCCGAGCCGCGAACGGCGCCATGCCTGCCACCGGCTTCAGCGGGTTCTGCGGCGAGACCAGCCACCACACCTCGTCGAGGTCGAGGCGCTGCAGCGCGGTCAGGCTCAGGTGCAGATGGCCGCGATGGGCCGGGTTGAACGAGCCGCCGAGCAGTCCGATGCGGCGATGCCGCACGCTCGCCGGCCGGCTCTCGGCGAAGGTGGTCAGGGGCGCACCTGACCGCTGCCGCGCACCAGGTATTTGTAGGTCGTCAATTGCTCGGCGCCGACCGGACCGCGCGGCGGCAGCCGCTGGGTCGAGATGCCGATCTCGGCGCCCAAGCCAAACTCGCCGCCATCGGCGAACTGGGTCGAGGCGTTGACCAGCACGATGGCGCTGTCGACCTCGCGCAGAAACCGCTCCGCGGCCTCCTGGTCTTCGGTCACGATCGCATCGGTGTGATGCGAGCCCCAGCGGTTGACATGCGCGATGGCATCAGCGACCCCGTCGACGATGGCGACCGACAGGATCGCGTCGAGATACTCGGTGCGCCAATCCTCCTCGCCGGCCGGCAACACCGCGGGATCGATCGCCCGCGTCTGGTCGTCGCCGCGCAATTCGCAGCCCGCCGCGCGCAGATCGGCGAGGATCGCCGGCAGCTGGGCCGCTGCCACTCTGCGGTCGACGAGCAGGGTTTCGGTGGCGCCGCAGATCGACACCCGCCGCATCTTGGCGTTCAGCACGATCGCCCGCGCCTTGGCGGGATCGGCGGCGCCGTCGACATAGGTGTGGCAGAGCCCTTCGAGATGGGCGATCACCGGGATCCGGCTGTCGCGCTGCACCCGCTCGATCAAGGAACGCCCGCCGCGCGGCACGATCACGTCGATGTATTCGCTCATGCCGAGCATCAGGCCGACCGCGGCGCGGTCTCGAGTCGGCACCAGCTGGATCGCGGCTTCGGGCAATCCGGCCGCGCGCACCCCTTCGACCAAGCGCGGCGGCCAGCGCGCGCGAGGAATAAAAGCTTTCCGACCCGCCGCGCAGGATCGCGGCATTGCCGGATTTGAGCGCCAGCCCGCCGGCATCGGCGGTTACGTTCGGGCGGCTCTCATAGATGATGCCGATAACGCCAAGCGGCACCGCGACGCGCTCGATGTCGAGCCCGTTCGGTCGCCTCCATCGAGCCAACGTGCGGCCGATCGGGTCGGGCAATTCGGCGATCGCTTCGAGCCCGGCGGCGATCGCCGCCAACCGCTTGGAATCGAGCGCGAGGCGGTCGCGCAGCGCCGGAGATAGACCCTCGGCCTCGGCGAGGTCGCGGGCATTGGCCGCGAGGATCTCCGCCTCACCAGCGCGTACGCTCTGCGCTGCGGCGCGCAATGCGTCTGTCTTGGCTTCGGCCGAGGCGAGAGCGAGGGAGGCGGCAGCGGCGCGGGCGCGATGCCCGATCCCAGCCATCTCGCTCGCCAGTGCGGGATCGGGTGTGGCGGCGCGGTTCCGCGACAAGGTTTCGCCAGTCACTGGGTTTGGCGTCATTGGCGTTCGGTCACCACCAGATCGTCGCGATGAATAATCTCATCGCGACCACGGTAGCCGAGGATGCCGGCAATTTCACCACTCTTGTGCCCGGCAATGCGGCGAATGTCGGTGCTGGAGTAGGCGGAAAGCCCGCGCCCGGCCTCGCCGCCCGAGCGGGTGCGCACGATTACTGCGTCGCCGCGCTCGAACTCGCCCTCGACAGCGACGACGCCGGCCGGCAGCAGGCTGCTGCCCCGACGCAACGCCCGAGCGGCCCCGTCGTCGACGATGACCATGCCAGACGGGTCGACGGTCCCGGCGATCCACGATTTGCGCGCCGAACGCGGCTCCCCTCGCGGCAGAAACAACGTCGCCCGCGCTCCGGCCTCGATCGCGGCAAGCGGGGCCGGCGCGGCGCCGCCTTTCGGCACGCCGCGGGCGATCAGCATGCAGCAGCCGGCGTTCATCGCGATGCGAGCGGCGGCGAGCTTGGTCACCATTCCGCCCGAGCTGTAGCCTGGCCCGGCCTCGCCGGCCATCGCTTCGATCTCCGGCCCAATCTCGCGCACCGTCGCGAGATGATGGGCCTCCGGCTCCTGGCGCGGGTCGGCGGTGTAGAGCCCGTCGATATCGGACAGCAGCACCAGCATGTCGGCGCTGGTCATCTGCGCGACCCGGGCGGCGAGCCGGTCGTTGTCGCCAAAGCGAATCTCGGCGGTGGCGATCGTATCGTTCTCGTTGACGACGGGAACCGCGCCCAGCCCCAACAGCTGGGCAAAAGTGGCGCGCGCATTCAAATGCCGCCGGCGTTCCTCGGTATCTTCCAAGGTCAACAGAATCTGGGCGACGGTCAAGCCGTGGCGGGCCAGCGCCGCTTGATAGGCGTGGGCGAGGCGAATCTGCCCGGTTGCGGCGGCGGCCTGTTTCTCTTCGAGCCTGAGCCGGTTTCCGGCGAGCCCCAGATGGCGGCGGCCGATCGCGATTGCGCCGGAGGAGACGATGATCACCTCCTGGCCCCTGGCGCGGCAGCGGGCGACGTCGTCGGCCAATATCTCGAGCCACCCGTGGCGGATTTCGCCGCTGTCGGCCACCAGCAATGCCGAGCCGACCTTGACGACCAGCCGCCGCGCCGCAGCCAGCGCCTCGGCGGGGCTGGGGGTGCTGGCGTCTCGCCCGCAAAGCGCCCCGGAAGCCGGCGCCGTCACGTTGCGTGCGCGAGGGACCCCGCCTCCGCCCTCTCGGTCATGCTCCGCGGCCAGCGCTGCGAACAGCGCGGCCAGCACCTCCGGCACGCCGGCGCCGGTGACGCCGGACAACGGCATGATTGCCGCGCCGCGTCCGGCAACGCGCCGCAACTGGCGCATTTTCGCCGCGACCATTTCGGCGTCGAGCGCGTCGATCTTGTTGAGCCCGACGATTTCCGGCTTCTCCGCGAGACCGTTACCGTAGGCAGCAAGCTCCTGACGGATCGTCGCGATAGGCGCCGGCGATATCGTCGAGCGTGCCGTCGACGAGATGAAGGATCACCGGACAGCGCTCGACATGGCCGAGAAACCGGGTGCCGATCCCGACGCCCTCGCTCGCCCCCTCGATCAATCCCGGCAGATCGGCCAGCACCAACTCATCGTCATGGACCCGCACGACCCCGAGCTGCGGCTTCAAAGTGGTGAACGGGTAGTCGGCGATCTTCGGCCGGGCGTGTGAAACAGCGGCCAGAAACGTCGATTTGCCGGCATTGGGCATCCCAACCAGACCGACATCGGCAATCAGCTTCAAACGCAGCCACACCCAGGCTTCTTTCCCCGGCCAACCCGGATCGGCGCGGCGCGGCGCACGATTGGTCGAGCTTTTGTAATGGGCGTTGCCGAACCCGCCATCGCCGCCGCGCAAGAAGACCAGGCGCTCGCCCGGGGCGCGCGAGGTCGGCCAGCACGACCCGGTTTTCCTCGTCCATGATCTGGGTCCCGACCGGTACGCGCAGCACCAGCTCGCCGCCATTGGCGCCGCTCTTTTCGCGCCCGGCCCCGCCGCGCCCATCCGATGCCCGGAAATGCTGGCGATAGCGGTAGTCGATCAAGGTGTTGAGATTATCCGCCGCGATGAAGACGATGTCGCCCCCCTTGCCGCCGTTGCCGCCGTCGGGGCCGCCGAATTCGATGAATTTCTCGCGGCGAAAGCTCGCGGAACCGTGACCCCCGTCACCGCTTTTCAAATAGATCTTGCACTGATCGAGAAACTTCATCGAAACGGTCACGAAAAAGGGGAACGACCGGGCCGTTCCCCTCGGGCCTCGGCAGCTTTCGGGAAACGGCTATTCGGCAGCTTCGGCCGAGGTCGGCAAAGCCGGCGGGACCACCGAGACATAAGTGCGCCCGGCGAGGCCCTTGTGAAAGCGGACCGCGCCGAGTGCTGTCGCGAACAGCGTATGGTCGCGGCCGATGCCGACATGCGGGCCGGGATGAAACTTGGTGCCGCGCTGGCGCACGATAATGTTGCCGGGAATAACCGCCTCGCCGCCGAACTTCTTGACGCCAAGCCGGCGCCCGCGGGTGTCGCGGCCGTTGCGCGAGGAGCCGCCTGCTTTTTTATGCGCCATGTGTCACGCCCTCCTCTTGCGCACGCGGCAACCCGTTGGCGCCCTTGATTTCGGTAACGCGCAGCACGGTTTGGTACTGGCGATGCCCTTTCTTGCGCCGATAATTTTTCCGCCGCTTCTTTTTGAAGACGATGATTTTTGCCGCTCGGCTCTGCTCGACGACGGTGGCGCTGACCGCGGCGCCGGCGAGCAGCGGGGTACCGGCCGCGACCTCGGCGCCGTCGCCGATCATCAGCACTTCGCCGAACTCGACGACGGCGCCGGGTTCGCCGGGCAGTTTCTCGACCGTAATAACGTCGTCCTTGGCGACCTTGTACTGTTTGCCGCCGGTTCGGATCACTGCAAACATAATCTCTGCCGAAATGGGTTGCCGCGTTTCGGCGGACAACGCCGAGGGCGCGGGAACGCGACGGACAAGTCCCTCGTCCGCGGGAGGCGCACTATACGTCCCGAGACGGCACTGTCAACGTCACCCGCGCGTTGCCGACAGCGGATCAGGCGGCGTCGACCAGGACCAGCTCGGCATCGTCGAGGGCGCGAACCCGCAGACCTTCCTCGTCGCGGATCGCGGCGCCGTCGCGGGCATCGATCCTGACGCCGTTGACCTCGACCGAGCCTTTGGCCGGGACGAGATAACCGTGGCGCTCTCGGCCGAGGCGGTAGTCGACGGTTTCGCCGGCGCGCAAGGTGGCGCCCAGCACCCGCGCATCGGTGCGGATCGGCAAGGCCTCGTTATCGTTCTCGAAACCGCTGGCCAAGGCAATGAACCGGCCGGAACGATCGCCCTTGGGAAACGGCCTGGTGCCCCAGCTCGGCGGCTGGCCGCGGCGGGTCGGCAGAATCCAGATCTGGAACAGCTTTGTCGTTTCCGGCTCCCGATTGTATTCGGCATGGCGGATGCCGGTGCCGGCGCTCATCACCTGGACGTCGCCTGCCTCGGTGCGGCCCTTGTTGCCGAGGCTGTCCTGATGGGTCACCGCCCCCTCGGTCACATAAGTGATGATCTCCATGTCCTGATGCGGGTGCGGCGGAAAGCCGGTGTCGGGGGCGATCGTGTCGTCGTTCCACACCCGCAGCCGGCCCCAGCTCATCCGCTCGGGGTCCTGGTAATCGGCAAACGAGAAATGATGCTTGGTGTCGAGCCAGCCGTGGTTGGCGCCGCCCAGGCGCTCGAAGGGTCTGCGTTCGATCATCTCAACAGGCTCCGGTTTGCGAGGCGCCAGGCGCCTCGGCGATACCGCGTTAAATCGGGCGTATCCCGTCGATATAAAAGACCAGCAGACCAGCCTTGCCGCCTTCGAAATGGTCGGTGTAATTGGCGCGGAGGCGGACGGTGTCAGGCGCGTGAGTGCCGCACGTCCCGCCCCGCCTGGGCGCTGCCAAAGCGGTTTTTCTTAACAGCGCTGCGCGATAGGCCGGTGAGGATCCTTGCGATCCTCCACGCTTCAGCTCAACACCCCCACCTTCTTGCGTTCGATCAGGTCGAAGTCGATGCTGGGCGCCGAGGCCGGGGGCGGTGGGGGCGTGGACGAGGCCGTCGCGGTCGACGGTGATGTCTTCGGCGAGGCCGTATTTTTGCATCGCGTCGGGCAGCAGGACTTCGAAGAACTCGGTGTTGCGGATCGCCATGATCACATGCAGGTTGGCGACATTGTTCAACGAATTGCCGCCGTGATGGGTCTCGAAATTCATCCGGAAGGCTTCGGCGAGGTGGGCGGTCTTGACAAGCGTGGTGAAGTTTACCGCTCGAAGCAGCGCCTGATCTGCGCAGTTGACAATCTCCGATAGAACACTGTACAATTTATCCTATCCCCAAGATCCGCTAGTCTCGAACCTCGAAGATCGGATGATGCAAGCTAACCCTGATTGGAAGACCCTCTATAGCCTTCTCTCCGGGAGGATCGCGAAGGATGATCTCGCCCGCATGAACTCCCAATTACGTCTTGAGCGAATAGCGCTCCTGCGCCAGCTGCGCAACCGCCGAGATGCAGAAGCGGACGGAACGCGGCCCCTCTTCCCGATACCAGATGAGGAATTGTTTGGGCGGCTGGGAGCTGTTCTGTAGGCCAACCAAATATCCAACCTTGTTCTTTACTATTTGCCGCATGGGAACGCGTCGACCAGTGCCATAAAAACAGCGTCTGCGCGAGGCTTTCCAAGAAACTGCGGGTGAGTTCGCGCCCATTGCACGTATATCATCGCCAGTTGCTTGCGGGAAATTGCCGTGACTGTTGGGCAGATCGGTGGCCGAAATCCGCCTTCAGCGGCAAATCCGAGACCATCAAGCATGCCGAATATGTACGATCCGCAAGTGTCGCGAAGACCGATGTCGGCCGAACTGCACTCATCGTAAACAGTCATTCCAGTGCTGTTTGCGGCAACGGCCCCGTGCGAGGCACTAACTGCCAGAAGAACGGCTAATCCCAGGGTGGTTCTCGTCCGCCATCTCGGCGCCGTCTTGGCGCGCTCGGGACCTTCGGTAATGGTCAGCTCAGAACCCCCGTCTTCTTCTTTTCGATTAAATCGAAATCGATGTGCGCGCCGAGGCCGGGGGCGGTTGGGGCGTGGACGAGGCCGTCGCGGTCGACGGTGATGTCTTCGGCGAGGCCGTATTTCTGCATTGCGTCGGGTAACAGGACTTCGAAGAACTCGGTGTTGCGGATCGCCATGATCACATGCAGGTTGGCGACATTGTTTAATGAATTGCCGCCGTGGTGGGTCTCGAAATTCATCCGGAAGGCTTCGGCGAGGTGCGCGGTCTTGACAGCGTGGTGATGCCGCCCTTGACCGCGACGTCGCCGCGCAGAAAGTCGGTGGCGCGCTCGGTAATCCACGGGATGTAGGAATCGAGCCCGCCGATCGGGTATTCGGTCGCGAGGATCGGGATGTCGAGCTTCTGCTTTAGTTTGACGTAGTTGTAGATGTCCTGTTCGGCGAGCGGGTCTTCGTACCAGTAAAACCCCATCTCCTCGATCGCCCGGCCGACACGCAACGCCTCCTCGTAGCGGTAGCTCCAGGTCGAATCGAGCATGACCGTATAGTCGTCGCCGACCGCTTTTCGCACCGCCTCGCAGACCTTGATGTCGTCGCGCCAGCGCTGCGGCGGGTGGATCTTATAGGCGGCCCAGCCGGTCGCCTGGTAGTGCAGCGCCTGCCCGGCATAGGCCTCGGGCGAGGCGTGGATCTCGGAGCTGGCATAGGCCGGAATGCTGGTGCGGCAGGTGCCGATGAGGCGATGGATCGGCATTCCCGCCGCCTTGCCGGCGATGTCCCACAAGGCGATGTCGCAGGCGCCGATCGCGCGCACCGTCGCGACCCGGGCGCGCGCCCACAGCAGGCGATTGAGGCGTTCGCGGTCGAGCGGGTCCTGACCCATCAACAGCGGCTTCAGAAAGCGAATGAGACCCGGCCCGTCGAGGCTCGCCGGATTGGACGAGGTGCCGAGAAAGGCATGGCCGGTGACCCCCTCGTCGGTCATGACCGCGAGCAGGCCGAGATCGCTGTTGCCGGTGGGCCGTGCGGTGTGATGGCCGTAGATCGTCGAGGGGATGCTCTCCCAGGCGAACAGGGTCAGGGTGACGTCGGTGATCTTCATCGCGACCCCTCTCGGTCACTCGATCGGCAGCTGTGCGGCGATCATGCGGAAGGTCTCGCCGCGGCTCTTGGCCTTGGCGCCCGCCGCGGCGAGGATCGCCACGCCGATCACCATCACCACCGCACCCTGGAAGAGCGGCTGGAAGATCAGCGCCGTGTTCGGCAGGATCGCGAGCGAGACGATCAGCGGCACCGCCAGAATGATCGATACGATCGCCGCCGGGACGACGAGCGGCTGCTCCTTGACGCCCTTGGCCCAGGCGGTCTCGCGGTATTCCTTGTGCCAGTAGAAATTGAGCGCACCGATAGCCAGCGCCAGCCACATGCCGAGGACCGCGAGCGAGCGCACCGCGACGCCCATGGCCCAGCCGGCGAAGACCGATTGCAGCAGGAACAGCGAACCGAGTCCGGCGATCAGAAGCAGCGCGGCGAGCGGCACCTTGCGGCCGGAGGTCTCGGCGAAGACCGAGGGCAGCATTCGGTCCTGCGCCTGCGCAAAGCAGAAGCGCGACGCCACCATCAGGCCCGGCGCCAGCGTTTTGCCGACGATCAGCGCGACCAGGAGGTTCAAAATGACGGTCAGCCAACCCGGCGCGACCAGGCCGATCAGTCCGGGCGCCGTCGCATAGCTCGTCTTGCCGGCCTTGATCAGACCGACGACCGCCCACCACGGGGCAGCGTGGAACAGCGCGGCGGCGACCGCGGTAAACAGGACGAGCGCGACGAGCCAGCCCCACATGATGCCGAGCGGCACCTTCTTTTCCGCCTGCTGTACTTCGCCGCCGAGCGCCGGTCCCGCGCCGAGCCCCGCATAGGCAAAGACGAAGAGCGAGGTGACGGAAATGAAATGGAACAGGCTCGCCGGCGCTGCCTCCGTTGGCGGGGCGAGCTGCACCTTCGCGACCTTGCTGGCTGCCGCGACGAAGCTCTCCGGCGGGGTCAGGAAGCCGTAGGCGGTAATCAGCAGCGCCACCCCGACGATCACGAACATCAGGATCGTGACGAATATCCCATAATGGCGAATGCCGGCCGCGTTGATCCAGAAGGTCAGCCAGATCGCCGCGAGACCGCTCAGAAGATGGCCGGTATGCGACAGCAGGAAATGCCCCAAAGCCGGACTGATCGGCAGCATCGCCTGGCCCAGGAAGGTGCCGAAGGCGAAGCCGAGAAAACCCAATCCGGCGGGGCCCGTCGCCCAGTAGGTGAACGTGATCAGAAAGCCCGCCGGCAGGCCGAGGCTGCGGGCCAGCCAGACGTGCTTCGAGCCGGCGCGCGGCATGACCCGCGAGAAGGCGGCAAAGAGATAGGCCTTCGGCAACATCGCGATGCCGCACACGAACATCGCCAGCGGCACGAGCCCCTTCACATCGGGATAGACGGAGAGGCTCTGCACCGAGACATAGTTGATGCCGGAACCGTATTCGGCCGACACGGCCGAGGCGGTGATCGCCAGCACGCCCAAAGCCTTGGCCAGCCGGTAATCATGGGCCGGCGCACCGGCCATTAGTGGATTATAGGTCACGACAGCCCTCCCTGTTCCGGGTGTCGGGCGTCTCCCGCCCGTAGCGTTTGAGACTATTTAATGACGATCGGCGGGCGGATTTCAATCGCGCCCGCGTTGCCGGCCCGGCGGACGAGGCTCTTGCCTTCGCTCTTTGCACGTGCACAATTCCGGCCCTTTTGGGCGGCGAGGCCGGCGCCGCCGCGAATGCGAGGAAGAAATGAAAGCGCTGGTCGCGGTCAAGCGGGTCATCGACTACAACGTCAAGATCCGGGTCAAGGCTGATCACAGCGGGGTCGAGACCGCCAATGTGAAGATGTCGATGAACCCGTTCGACGAGATCGCCGTCGAAGAGGCGTTGCGGCTGCGCGAGGCCGGCACGGTCAGCGAGGTGATCGCCGTCTCGCTCGGCGCGGCGCAATGCCAGGAGACGATCCGCACCGCCTTGGCGATGGGCGCCGATCGCGGGGTCCTGGTGCAGACCGACGCGGAATTGCAGCCGCTCGCCGTCGCCAAGCTGTTGAAGGCGGTGATCCTCGAGGAAAAACCCGAGATCGTGATCATCGGCAAACAGGCGATCGACGACGACAGCAACCAGACCGGCCAGATGCTGTCGGCATTGCTCGGCTGGCCGCAGGCGACTTTTGCCTCGAAAATCACGATCGGCGACGGCAAGGCCGAGGTCACGCGCGAGGTCGATGGCGGGCTCGAGACGATCGCGATCAAATTGCCGGCGGTGGTCACCACCGATCTCAGATTGAACGAGCCGCGCTATGCCTCTTTGCCCAACATCATGCGGGCTAAGAAAAAGCCGATCGCCACGACAACACCGGAGGCGCTCGGCGTCGACGTGACCCCGCGCCTCATCGTGCTCAAGGTCGAGGAGCCGGCGAAGCGCCAGGGCGGGCATAAGGTCGGGCTCGGTCGCGGAGCTGGTCGACAAGCTCAAGACCGAGGCGCGGGTGATCTGATGGCTGCTCTCGTCGTCGCCGAACACGACAACCGGGTATTGAAGCCCGCGACCCTCAACGCGCTCGCCGCCGCCAAAGAGATCGCCGGGGCGACGATGTCGATATCCTGGTGGCCGGCAAGGATTGCCGCGCTGTGGCCGAAGCGGCGGCGCAGATCCCCGGCGTCAAGCGCGTGCTGCTCGCCGACGATGCCGTCTACGAACACGGGCTGGCCGAGAATTTAGCGCCGCTGCTGGTCGAGCTGGCCCAGGGCTACAGCCATCTGCTGGCGCCGGCGACGACCGCGGGCAAGAATTTGATGCCGCGGGTCGCCGCCCTCCTCGATGTGATGCAGATTTCCGACATCAGCGCAGTCGTCTCGCCCGACACCTTCGTGCGCCCGATCTATGCCGGCAACGCGCTGGCGACGGTGCAGTCGAACGACCCGATCAAGGTCATCACCGTGCGCGGGACCGCGTTTCCGCCGGGCGAGGCGACCGGCGGCGCGGCGCCGATCGAGACCGTTGCTTCAACGGGCGAAGCCGGACTTTCCGAATTCGTGCGAGCCGAGCTGTCGAAATCCGAGCGCCCGGAACTGACCAGTGCGCGCGTTATTATTTCGGGTGGCCGCGGCATGCAGTCGGGCGACAATTTCCACTTGCTTGAAAAGGTCGCCGACCAACTCGGCGCCGCGGTCGGGGCCTCGCGCGCTGCAGTCGATGCCGGCTTTGTCCCCAATGATTACCAGGTCGGCCAGACCGGCAAGATCGTCGCCCCCGAACTTTATATCGCGGTCGGCATTTCCGGCGCGATCCAGCATCTCGCCGGCATGAAGGATTCGAAGGTCATCGTCGCCATCAACAAGGATGAGGAGGCGCCGATCTTTCAGATCGCCGATTACGGCCTGGTCGGCGATTTGTTCAAAATCCTGCCCGAACTCGCTGATGAGCTGGAGCGCCGCCAATGAGCGCCGCCCCGCCATCGTCCGCGCCATCGACCCTCGAGCGGCTGCGCCGTATCGGCGTTATCGGCGCCGGGCAGATGGGCGGCGGCATCGCCCATGTCTGCGCCCTTGCCGGCTTCGATGTCGTCATGACCGATATCGACGACGACGCGTTGCAGCGCGGGCGCGCGGCGATCGAGCGCAACCTGGCGCGCCAAGTTGCCCGCGGCAGAATCAAAGAGGCCGAAGAGCAAGCCGCGCTGGCGCGCATCGCCACCGGGCTCGATTATGCGCTGTTCGACGATTGCGACATGGTGATCGAGGCCGCGACCGAAAAAGAGGAGGTCAAGCGCCAGATCTTCAAAAGGCTGACCCCGCATCTCAGACCCGACGCGCTGATCGCCACCAATACCTCGTCGATCTCGATCACCCGGCTTGCCGCATCGACCGATCGGCCCGGCAAGTTCATCGGCATGCATTTCATGAACCCGGTGCCGGTGATGAGCCTGGTCGAGCTGATCCGCGGCATCGCCACCGACGAGCAGACTTTTGCGCTGACCCGCGACTTGGCGCTGAAGCTCGGCAAGAACCCGGTCGCGGCCGAGGATTTCCCGGCGTTCATCGTCAACCGCATCCTGTTGCCGATGATCAACGAGGCGGTCTATGTGCTGTATGAAGGGGTGGGTTCGGTCGAGGCGATCGACACCGCGATGAGGCTCGGCGCCAACCACCCGATGGGTCCGCTCGAACTTGCCGATTTTATCGGGCTCGACACCTGCCTGTCGGTCATGCAAGTGCTTTATGAGGGTCTCGCCGACAGCAAGTACCGGCCTTGCCCGCTGCTGGTCAAATATGTCGAGGCCGGCTGGCTCGGCCGCAAGACCGGCCGCGGCTTTTATGACTATCGCGGCGAAAAGCCGGTGCCGACCCGCTGACCGGCGAAGATCCGTCGCGTCATTTCGTCCCCCAATCTTGTCGTGAAGCGGCCGATCCGTTATCAAGCTGTCACGATCGCGTGCTATTCCGGCCTGCGAGCAAGGATCAGCGGAACGGTTCTTGGTGACGGCCTACTTGGATAACTGCCCCGCTTTGGTGCTCAACGCGGACTTTCGCCCGCTGAGCTATTTTCCGCTGTCGCTGTGGTCATGGCAGGACGCGATCAAGGCGGTGTTTCTCGACCGGGTCAACATCATCGACCACTATGATGTCCGGGTGCACAGCCCGTCGCTCGAAATTCAGCTGCCGAGCGTCGTCTCGCTCAAGGAATACGTTCCGGCCGCACGGCATCCGGCGTTCACCCGGTTCAACGTGTTTCTGCGCGACCGTTTCACCTGCCAATATTGCGCCGAGCCTTATCCCTCGCACGATCTGACCTTCGACCATCTGGTGCCGCGCTCGCGTGGCGGACGCACGACTTGGAGCAACGTCGTCACCGCCTGCGGCACCTGCAACCTGCTGAAGGGCAACCGCCTGCCGCGCGAGAGCGGCATGTACCCGCGCCATCGCCCGGTGCAGCCGACGACTCATATGCTGCAGCAGAACGGGCGCGCCTTCCCGCCCAACTATCTGCACCACAGCTGGCGCGACTATCTCTACTGGGATACCGAGCTCGACCCGTTCTGAGCCCGGGCCCGGCCAGGGGTCGACAGCGAGGCGCGAAATCTCTCTTGATTGATGACCCGGTTAGCGGATTCTTAGTGGCGCGGCAGGGGAATGGCCTATCTGCGTTTGTGCGTTAGGTAGAAAGCGTGACTTTGCGGTCAATGGATAAAAGACGGTTGCCCCCATCTCGTCTGCGTCGTGTCTTTACTTTCATCAACGAGACCCGTTGGATTGGTTGGGGTCTCCCGTTGATCGGCATCCTCGTGGCAATCGCCAACTATCGAATTGTCAGCCGTGCCGACCGTCCCGAGGTCCACATTACCGCCGCTGAGCGGCCGACCGAAAATGAATAGAGTGATTTCAGCCTGTTGTGGCATGGTGATTGTGTCAGGCAATCAACGAGGCACAACGTGTGGACCGAAATCACTCGACTGAAGCATGAGCGCGCGGGGCAGTGTTACGCAAGCGACCTGACCGATGCCGAGTGGGCCGTGATCGAACCTCGCCTGCCGGCCCTCAAGCCCCTGGGACGGCCGCGCGGCACCGATTTGCGGGCGATTGTCGAGGCGATTTTGTATATGGCGCGGACCGGCTGTCAGTGGCGCTTGCTGCCGAAGGACTTTGCGCCGTTCACCACCTGCAAGGCTACTTCTACGATTGGCGGGACCGTGGTTTGTTCGAGCGGATCAATTTCGAACTGTTGCTGGAGGCGCGCGAAGCTGCCGGTCGCGAGGCGAGCCCGTCGGCTGGGGTGATCGATAGTCAGTCCATCAAGACCACCGAGAGCGGCGGACCGCGCGGCGGAGCCTGTCCTCGGGCGCGGCACCGCCGCGACCCGGGGGATGCCGCCAAGAAGGTCAAAGGCCGCAAACGGCATATCACGACCGATACCAGCGGTTTGATGGTCGGCGCCGCGGTCCACCCCGCCGATGTGCAAGATCGCGATGGCGCGCTGCTGGTTGTCGAAGCGATCCATGACCTGTTCCCCTGGCTGCGCCACCTCTTCGCCGACCGCGCCTATGCCGGCGACAAGCTCGTCGAGACGCTCGCCAAATTCGGCAATTGGAGCATCGAGATCGTGCGGCGCATGGCCGATACCGTCGGCTTTGTAGTCCTGCCGCGCCGCTGGGGCGTCGAACGCACGCTGGCTTGGCTCAATCGCAACCGCCGCCTTGCCAAGGACTTCGAAGCCTCCACCGCCAGCGCCCAGACTTGGGTCTATGTTGCCTCCGCACAGCTTCTCCCAGGCGTATCGCGTGCGCAACACTCAATCTATCCGATTAAGATTTGGACACTATGTGGGAAACGCTGCGCGATCTTGTCTACAAGAACCGTTGGCGTGATCGCCGTCGATACGGTCATTCCGGTCTTTGCCCGACGCGAAGCTTCGGCATTTCCCGGGATGGATTGCGGAGGCGGCGCAGATCACCTAATTGATAGTTCGGAGAGACTAGAGGGGGATATGCGAGCGATCCGGGATCCCGCCGACGCCGCCCAATTCGCGGCTATGGTGGTACGGCGGCACGTGCCGGACCCGGCCTATCGCGTATTCCTGTTCGGCTCGCGCGCGTCAGGGTCGGCGGCGGAGCGATCGGATATCGACATCGGCATCGAGGGACCGGCCCCGGTGCCGCACGCGGCTCTCGCCGCGATCCGAGACGAGCTCGACGAAGCACCGACCCTTTATACGATCGACGTCGTCGACTTCACTCGCGTGCCCGACAAATTCCGCAGAGTCGCGCAACAGCGCATCCCGTTTTGACCAAGGCTCAATCGCTACGCGCCGATTTCGCGCGCGCGATCACGCGCCTCGATGAAGCCCTCGCCCTCCCGAGCGACCCGATCGTGCGGGATTCCGCGATTCAGCGGTTCGAGATTTCGTTTGAGCTGTGCTGGAGATTTCTCAAGGCGTATCTCGAAGAGCAGCACACGCGTCATGCACCTCGCCGCGCACCTGCTTCCGCTCGGCATTCAGGCACGGGGTTATCGACAACGATCCGTTCTGGATCGATTTGACGGTTTTGCGCAATTACACCGTCCATACCTACAATGAGCAGCTGGCGTATATTCGCGGCTCGCCGAAACGGCGCGCCGCTTACGCGCCGTCCTCGCGGCCACGGCGGACGAACACGATAGCATCCGCCTCATGCCAACTCGTCAATCAGCGCTTGCGTGCCTCTAAGATCGGGCGTGTCGAAGCCCTCGGTGAACCAGGCGTAAACGGGCGCGAAACACTTTTAGTGAATTCGATGGGCGCTGGACAGTGAAGGCTGACGCGCAATCACGGCCAGTCGGCCCTGCAGGCGCGGATAGGGTCATCCCAATCCGGTGCCCGACAAATACGATTGCATACCCCGCTCGGGGCCGCGGGCTAGGTTTATTGCGGGGATGCCGCACAGCGCCTGAGTTCGCTCGCGCAGGGTCGGCGTATCGGTGCATGGGCCGGTTATTAGGTTGACCCCAAGCCCCATCTCCGAAAGCATCCGCTTCGCGCCCATTGCGCCGAGCGCATCGGCCGCGACAAGGATAATCGTGGTATTAGAGCGGCGCGCTTTCAGACAGGTAAGGAACTCTGGCACATTGGCTCCCAGTAGATCGCCGCCGCATTCCACCACCAGGGCCTCGGCGGACAGAGAGAGGCAGTAATCGAGCGCACTGACAAAGATGTCGCTGATCCCTACGCGACCCGACGGATAGGTGGTCGGGAGGCCGAAATCGATGCAATCAAAAGCCTCCGCCGCCCCGAAGTCCTGGTAGGTAACGATCTCTCCAACCGATGAGGTGCCGGTTGCCTTTAGGGCTACCACTGTCGTATGGCCTTGCATGCGCAACGCGCGCAAGACGGCGACGCCAGCGGTAGTCTTGCCCACTTCCGAGGAAGTCCCGACGATCAAATATACAGGCGCGTTACGATCCGTTCCTCCGGAGCCTTTCACACCGAATTGCCGAATATTCAACGTCTCATCGCGGTCCCCGCACACAGCCCCAAGGTAGCGTACGCGCGCGAGATGTCCCTTTTCCAACGGCGAGTCGCCGATCAATTCACCGACCACCCCGGAATCGGCAAGCACCCAGTACTCGTCGCCCGGAACGAGCCCGCCGGCGGGAATACTACCGACAACCCAGCGGGTCGACTCACGGTACCCCGGGGTCGCGAGAAAGGGATCGCCCGGAACAATTGCCATAGGGCGGCCGCTGGGCGCTTCCACCGTGAACGGGAAGGCATCGCGCGGCAATTCAAAGGCGCATACATCGCCCTCGTTGGCGCTTTCGGATCGGAACCGAGGGGCCTCGATCGGCGGTAGGCGCCGCAGTGCGGAGGTTCGCTTAATGCCGGCGGGAAGGCTCCCGCCAGTCATCTGTCTCCGCGCCCGCCGCCGCTTGCTGCCGATGGTGGGGCACCTGGAGATGACGGCGGGGAACTCCCGCCTGGCGACGATGGCGGTGGTGAAACTTCGATGTAGATGGTGGCGCCTATAAGCTGACCGCGCTGGGCTTGCGGGATGTTCAATAAGTTGGCAATTGCCTCAAGCGTTGTGGGGCTGACCCTGACCTGCGTGACCAGATGGGGAGTGCCCTTCTTTATCCAGACACACGTCATCGGCTCCTCCGTTGCTAGCGACCCGCCCTGTGCCCGCCAAGGGGGCCAACGAGCTGACCGTCAACATTACTCTAGCGCAAAGTGTTTTCATGGCAAGCGCCTTTGACCCGCTGGTTGCATCCGGACGACCTCGATACGCCCGTAGTATCGAGCAAAAGCTGAGCGGCGACCGCGTAATTGGACACGGCACAGCCGAGCGCGCTGTCGGGACGCGCTCAGCGAGCTGGCCGAAGCCGAGCTAAAGGCTCGCCTCTCAAGGGAAGGGAACGTGAGCTGCTTGCGCCATCCGAAATCTAGGTCAGCTCTTCAAGCAATGCTTTCGCGCCCCTGAGGTCTTGTGTGTCGAACCCCTCGGTGAACCAGCCGTAGACCGGCGCGAGAATGTCGTAAGCTTCGGAGCGGCGACCCTGGTCGCGGCGAAAGCTGGCGAGGGCGACGGCGGCGCGTAATTCCCAGAATTTGGCCTCTTGCTCCTTGGCGATTGTCAGCGCTTGTCGATATAACTCCTCGCCTGCCTCAGAAGCCCGCCGCCGCAGCATCAATTGACCCCTTTGCCGATACAGCTCTGCAGAGAACCAGTTTTCGCCAATCCGGCCAGCGATCTCCGTGGCATTGTCCAACAGGGTCGAGGCCTCGTCAACTTGTCCTGCAATCTCAGTTGCTTGGGCTAAGAGGGCAATATAATAAGGCATTCGAGACTCCGCACCGGTAGTGCGGTACGCCTCCGAACCGGCGCGCAGCAGAGATATGCCCCCCATAATATCACCGGTCTTGATAGCGACCCAGCCGCGGTAGATTGTCCCCAGCGCACTATACAAGGGGAACCCTTGTTCGGCGGCGACTGCAATCAGTTGGCCCGCCCGCTCATCGAGCCTCGCCGTGTCTCCGTCGAAAGAAAGCAGCCTGGCGCCCATTGCCAGGCTCGCAGCCAAAGACGGCGGATGTGCCAGCGTCCGAGCCTCAGCAATCGCTGCGGTGCTCTGTGTCAGTGCCTGGTCCGGAAACCCGAGACAGTAAAGCGCAATCGCCAGATACCCCTGCGATATCACGTGGGGGTGACTTCCGGTGTGATGGACAAGCTCCCGATGAGAGATTGGATTATAAAGCGCAAGCACCTCTTCGAAATGGGACCGAGAGCACGCGAATTTACCGGCGAGTAACAGGTCTCGACCAGCGGAATCGTGACCCAGAACGAGGCCGACGGAATCGCGGCGCTCCCGGCTCAGATGCAGCAAATCGCTGTCCAGCCGCCGCGCCAAATCGAATTCGCCGCGATACATATGATAGATGGACTGCCCGTAGGGAATGTGGAGGAACTCCGAGGGGGAACCCAGCTGCTCCCACAATTCTCTTGCGCGGGCGAAGGCACGCCCCATCTCCGGTGCGGCTTGACCTTTGACATACCGAAATACAGCGCCTAAGGCGCTCCATATTTCGAGTTCCTGCCGCCGGCGTTGCGAGTTGTCTGGCAACAGCGCCAACTGGTCGAGACCCTTTTGGAATTGCGCGGCTGCTTCGGCCATGGCCGAGCGAGCGGCGGACCTCCGACCGGCCCGGGCCCAATACTCAACGGATTTTTCAATGAGCCCGGCCTCGGTATAGTGCAGCGCGAAGAGTTCGGGCTGGCTGTCCATCAACTCGGGAAAATGGGTCTCGAGCGCATCGGCTATTTGCGCGTGCAGTTGCTGCCGCGAGCTGCGGAGCAGGCTCCCATGTGCCGCGTCCTGCACCAGCGCGTGCTTGAAGGTGTAGAGCGCTTCCGGCGGTGCGCCGCGTTGGAAGACTAGCTCCGAAGCGACGAGGCGGACGAGCGCGGCTTCCAGCTCCCTTTCGGAAAGGTGGGAGACAGCGCGCAAGAGGTCGTAGGGAAACTCGCGTCCAATGGCCGCGCCGATCTGCGCCACCAGCCGCACCGACGCCAAGCGGTCGAGGCGTGCCATCAGCGAATCCTGCAACGTCGTCGGGATCGCAAGCGGCGGCAACGCGCGGTCGAGTACGTAGCGGTCCGCCTCCTCGCGCAGGACGCCGCTCTCCAGGACGCTCTTGGTGAATTCCTCGACAAAAAGCGGCACACCGTCGGTGCGATCGGCGATCTGGCCGACAACCTCAGCGGGCAACGGCTTGCCACCGGCGATCTGCTCGACCAACGCGGTCCGGTCGCGGCGATCCAGCCGATTCAGCGTCAGCATCGTCACCTGCGGCTGGCCGATCCAGTGCGGCTGAAATTCGGGGCGGAACGTGACGACGAGCAGTACCGGTAGCGTGCGGACACGCTCGATCGTGAGGTCCAGCAGCTCGCGCGAGGTCGGGTCCATCCAATGGGCGTCCTCGAATACCATGAGCACAAGTTGCTGGCGCACCAAGCCCTCCAGTTGCCGGATCAGCGCCTCCATTGTCCGCTGCTTCTTCCGTTGCGGACTGAGGTCAGGCAGCGGACGGCTTTCCAAGGCCGGCAGCGAGAGCAGGTCGGCGAGAAATGCCACATCCTCCTCGGGAGGCGCGGCGCGGGCGAGCAAGGCCTTGAGTTTGACCAACTTGGCGGCAGGCGGGTCGTCGCTTGCGAACCCCGACGCTCGACCGATCTGGTCGATGAACGGGAACAGCGCACTGTTCTGATGATACGGCGAGCAGAAATACCGCAGACGGAGATGCCGCTCGCCGTGGAGGCGTTCTTCAAGCTCAGCGGTGATGCGCGACTTGCCGATTCCCGGCTCGCCGGAGATCAGCACAACCTGTCCCTCGCTGGCCTTGGCGCGCGACCAACGGCGCAACAGCAGGTCGATTTCCTCGTCGCGGCCCACCAATGGCCCGAGCGCCGATCCGCGCAATGCCTCGAAACGGCTGGCGACCGCACTCGGGCGCAGAACTTGCCAGGCCGGCACCGGCGCGGCGATGCCTTTGACCTCGACTGCGCCCAGGTTGTAATACTCGAAAAGCTCACCGAGCAGCCGGCGCGTACCCGCTGCAATTACGACAGTATCCGGTTCGGCCAAGGTTTGCAGGCGGGCAGCAAGGTTCGGTGTCTCACCAACCACCGATTGCTCCTGCGCCGATCCCTCGCCGACCAGATCGCCGACGACAACCAGCCCGGTAGCGATCCCAACGCGCGCTTGCAGGCGGACGGATTTGACATCGAGGCGGCCGACGGCGTCGATCGCGTTCAGCCCCGCTCGCACCGCCCGCTCGGCGTCGTCCTCATGCGCTTGCGGGTAGCCGAAATACACCAAGACGCCGTCGCCCATGTACCTGGAGACAAAGCCGTCGGACTCGGCGATGATTTTGGCGACGCAGCGATGATAGGCGCCGATGACCTCGCGCAGGTCCTCGGGATCGAGCCGGGCCGAGAGCGCGGTCGACCCCACGAGGTCGCAGAACATCACCGTCAGCTGCCGCCGCTCGGCCTCAGGATGTGTCGAGACTGCTGCTACTGCGCGAGGTGTTATCGGCTCTAGCGTGCTGGTTGAGTCGGCGCAAAGCGCAGCGATTGCATCGAGCAATCGCCGGCGATGGCCAACCAAGGTCACACCGAGATCTCGTAGATCCTCGGTCGTCAGGCTCAGCAATAGCGCTGCGTCGATGGCGTTCGCGCGGAACGCCGGCTCGTACTGGGCCAGCCCGAGACCCCGCAGCCAATTTCCAATATCCACGGCGGAAAGCCTCCCGCGAATAATCTTATACTGAACTGACGCCGGTCCGTCAGCGATTTGGATGCTGCCGGCCCGTGGGGCCTTCAAGCTCGCCCGACCAGCGGTTCGGCCGGCCCGCGCTTTCGGCGAGACGGCAGCGTTGCTCTTCGGGACTCGTAAAATTGCCCAAGTCGCCCCGCGTCCTGCGGACCGATCGCGACACCGGCTTGAGCCACCTTCACCACCGCGTTCGCGGCACGGGAGAGATCGGCCGTCTCTTCCCCCACCTACGCTCGACCGGTAATTGACGATCGCTTCTGGAATCAGATTGCCACCATCAAGCTCCAAGCCCCTCCTTCCGCTGAGGCTGAGTTGCATTCGGGCGACACTCAGATTTGGGCTGCACCGCCATCGACAAAAAGCTCGATCCCGTTGACGTAGGCGCTGTCGTCGGAAGCGAGGAATACCGCCGCCTTGCCGAGGTCGTCCGGCGTGCCGATCCGGCCAAGCGGCACCGAAGCGACGGCCTCGGCCTGTTGCTCATCCGTCAGAAAATGGGCAAGGCCGGGGGTCGCCGTGTAGCCGGGGCTCAACACGTTGACCCGAATGTCGCGCCCCTTGAGGTCGACGATCCAGCCGCGGGCAAACGAGCGTATCGCGGCCTTTGTCGCGTCGTACACCGAGGCGGCGGGAAAGCCTTTGATCGACACCATCGAGCCGATCAGAATCACCGAGGAGCCTTTGCCGAGCAATGGCAGCGCCTTCTGCACGGCAAACAACAGGCCGCGCACGTTCGTGTTGAACGTCCTATCGAAATGTTCCTCGGTGATCTCCCCAAGCCTGGCGAATTCGTAGACCCCGGCGTTTGCCGCCAGCACGTCGATATGCCCGGCTTGCGTCTTGACGGTAGCGTAGATGCGGTCGAGGTCGGCGAGATTTGTCGTATCGCCCTGGATCGCAGCCGCATTGCCGCCGATCGCGGCGGCCGCCTTATCGAGCTCGGATTGATGGCGGCCGGTGATGAACACCCGCGCGCCTTCCTCGGCAAAATGCTCGGCGATGCCGAGACCGATGCCGGCGCTGCCGCCGGTAACGACAGCGACTTTGCCTGCGAGCTTGCCGGTCGTGCCAGACCGTTCAGGTTGAGACATGAGCTTCCTCCGTATTTGAATCCGTCTGCAGTCGTCGAGCATTACCGCGAACAATTGCAAAATCGGCGAAAGCCGCCGACGATTGGTGTTCGGCCGCCCGCCCCTAAAATTGCCCAATTCGCCTGGCATCCTGCGAACCGATCGCGGCGACGGGCAGCCGCAAACAGTGCCGAGGAGATGCCGATGGCTGATTGCGCCGGCCGGGTTCTAAATTCCCGGTTTCGCCGATTTATTTCCCGTTTAGGCCGAAATAAATTCCCGGTTCATCGGCGACGGGAATTGGGCCACAAGCGCTTGATTTTACGTGCTATTTTCGGAGCAAATCGAGCCCGATACCGGCGGAATCGAAAAATTCCCGGTTACTTTCCCGGTTCACGGGAATTCGTCCATGCCGAGGCCGGACCGCTCCGCCGCTCGGCGACATCCACGGCCCTCTCTCCCGTTGGCCGGTTATCACCCGCAACCCGCTGGAGCGCACGCCGGATAAGCTGATATCGTGGCCAGGACATCGGGCGTCCGCAGCAGGAGAACGGCGAGATGAATTCGAACGGCAAGGTGGCACTCGTTACCGGCGGGGGCAGCGGCATCGGCAAGGCGTCGGCCTTGGCGCTCGCCGGGGAAGGGTTTGCGGTGGTCGTCGCCGGCCGCCGGCCGGAGCCGTTGCAGGCGGTGGTCGGCGAGATCGAGGGGTTGCAGGGCAAGGCGCTGGGCGTGCCGACCGATGTCGGCAATCCCGACTCGGTCCGGGCCTTGTTCGCCAAGACCAAGGAGACCTATGGCCGCCTCGACGTGCTGTTCAACAACGCCGGTTTCGGCGCCTCGGCGCCGATCGAGGAGCTGGCCTTCGAGCGCTGGCAGGCGGTCGTCAACTCGATCCTGACCGGCTCGTTCCTGTGCACCCAGGAAGCCTTCAAGATCATGAAGGACCAGAAGCCGATGGGCGGGCGGATCATCAACAACGGCTCGATCTCGGCGCATGTGCCGCGGCCGAACTCGGTCGCCTACACCTCGTGCAAGCACGCGATCACCGGGCTGACCAAATCGACCTCGCTCGACGGCCGCAAATACGACATCGCCTGCGGCCAGATCGACATCGGCAACGCCTTGACCGAGATGACCCAGCGCATGCAGCGCGGCGTTCCGCAGGCGAACGGCACGGTCATCGAGGAGCCGATGATGGATGTGCAAAACGTCGCCCGCGCGGTCGTGTTCATGTCGACCGTGACCCCCGAGGCCAACGTCCAGTTCCTGACCGTGATGGCGACCAAAATGCCCTTCGTCGGGCGCGGCTGAACTCTGCCGGATGCAAGCGCGAACCGATCCTTACCGGTTCACTCCTCCTCTTCCTCGATCGCACTCTCGTGCCAGTGCCGCAACAGCAGTCGCGACAGGAAGTCGATGACGAGATAGATCGTGATGCCGGTCGCCGACAGCAGAAACAGCGCTGCGAACAGGCGCGGGATCTCCAGCCGATAGCCGGCCTCGAGGATGCGGTAGGCGAGACCGGTCTCGGCGCCGCCGGTGCCGGCGACGAACTCGGCGACGACGGCGCCTATCAACGCCAGCCCGCCGCTGATCCGCAGCCCGGCGAGGAAATAGGGCAGCGCCGTCGGTAGTCTGAGATAACGCAGGGTCTGAGCCGGCGAGGCGCCGTAGAGCCGGAACAGGGCGATCAGGTTGCGGTCGGCGCTGTTGAGCCCGACCGTGGTGTTCGAGACGATCGGGAAAAAGGCGACGATCCAGGCGCAGACCAGCAACGCGAGAAACGGCTGCTGCACCCAGATGATGATCAGCGGCGCGATCGCCACGATCGGCGTCACCTGCAAGATCACGGCATAGGGGAAAAGGCTGATCTCAAGGAGCCGCGACAGCGAGAACAAGAGCGCGATGGCGCCGCCGAGGATCGCCGCCGCCGCCAGCGCCGCCAGGGTAACGCGCAGGGTTACCAGCAGCGAACCCAACAGGCTGGCGCCATCGGTCAACAGCGCCTGGGCGATCGCGAGCGGGCCGGGCAGGATGTAGACTGGGATGTGCTCGATCCGAACCACCGCCTCCCACAGGCCGAGAAGCACCGCGCCGACTGCGAGAGGCGCCGCGATCCGCCACCAGCGTCCCGGCCGTGCCCGCCTGATCACGCCTCCTCCGTCGCCATCGCCTGGGCGAGATGGCCTGAAACCGCGGCGCAGATCGCGGCGTAGGCCGGCGCGGTACGCAATGTGCGCTCGCGCGGCTGCGGCAAGTCGACCGCCAGCTCGGCCGCGATCCGCCCCGGCCGCGGGGTCATCACTGCGATCCGGGTCGACAGATAGACCGATTCGAAAACGCTGTGCGTGACAAACACCACCGTCGGCCGCCGGCTGTCCCACAACCGCATCAGATCGTCGTTGAGCGCCATTCTGGTGATCTCGTCGAGCGCGGCAAAGGGCTCGTCGAGCAGCAACAGGTCGGGGTCGGTGACCAGCGCGCGGGCGATCGAGACGCGCATGCGCATCCCGCCCGAAAGCTGATGCGGATAGGCGCGCTCGAACCCGGCGAGCCCGACCGCCCGGATCTCGGCCGCAGCGCGCTGGCGTTGGGCCGGCCCGACCCGCCCGGCAAGGCGGAACGGCAGCAGCACGTTACCGATGACCGTGCTCCACGGCATCAAGGTCGGGTCCTGAAAGACGAAGCCGATGCGACCCGGCCCCGCGCGTTTGCATTTGTCTGGGGTCAGCGTCATATGGCGCTCGCCGCCGCTCGGTTCGCTCAGCCCGGCGATGATGCGCAGCAGGCTCGTCTTGCCGCAGCCCGAAGGGCCGATCAGGCTAAGGAACTCGCCGCGGCCAATATCGAGATCGATCGGATCGAGCGCGGCCACACCAGAGGCGAAACGCTTGCTGATGCCGCGCAGCGAGACGATTGGCATCACCCGGCTAGTCAGGGCGCATCCCAACCTTCTTGTCGACGAATTCGAGGGTGTACGCCTTTTCGTAGGCCATATCCTCGGGTTGGACGCCCGAGCCCGCCATCGTGTCGAAGGCGGAGGCCGAGCGAGGTCGGGGTTTTCGCGAGCGAGCTTTTGCTCGCCCAGCGTCGGCTAACGTTCATGCAAGAGACGCATACCGTCCAACTCATTTCGCTGGGATCGATCGGTGTTACAGACTGTTCACTTTATGTCATCGCCGAGGCACGTAGACGCGGAAATTTGACAATCGAGGCGCAACAGTTACGATGTGTGACGCTATGAGATACGACGCCAAGCCCGCTCGCTTTGTTGCCACCGCGCGAGGCTCCTCTTCCCAAGCCGGGTTGACAGGGTCTTTGGTCAAGGCGCGCATCGCCGAGTTCCTCGACGGCAAAACCTGCGGGGAAGACCTGCTGCACGCGCTTTACGATCACGTCCTCTACGAGCCGATCCCTCAACCATTTCGCGAACTTCTGAATAAGTGTGAATAATTCGGTCGACTGATGGCAAGACGCAGGGCTTGACATTCGCGCCGAGGACGGCGTGCCCGCGAGTCTCTGTGAGATTGCTCTAAGGCGGCGCCGTAGCGGATTATCCAGGCTGCGGTCCTGCATTGCCTATCAGGTTAGGTTCTCCTCATTATCGGCCCGCTCGCGCGGCTTCGGGGAAGATTGGCAGCCGCACGATGGAGGGGCGAAAAACGGGGGAGGAACCGATGGCCAACGTGTCGGCGGCGCGGCACCGCCTGACAAGCGGGAGGACGCGAGAGGTACGCATCTTGATTTTTGCGTCCTCGCTCGCAACGGTCTTCGAATGGTATGACTTTTATCTTTATGGTTTGCTCGCGGTAACGATCGGCAGCGTCTTCTTTTCGGCGGTCAACCCGACCGCGAGATATATCTTCGCCCTCCTGTCATTTGCCGCCGGGTTCGCGTTACGCCCGTTCGGCGCCCTCGTGTTCGGCCGGATCGGCGACCTCGCCGGCCGCAAGTATGCCCTTTTGATCACAATCACGATCATGGGCTGGTCGACCTTTGTGGTCGGCCTGTTGCCCGGCTATGCGGCGATAGGCCTTGCCGCCCCGGTAATCCTGATCGTGCTGCGCCTGTTGCAAGGTCTGGCGCTCGGCGGCGAGTATGGCGGCGCCGCCATTTATGTCGCCGAGCATGCCCCGCATGGCAAGCGCGGGTTGTTTACTTCGTGGGTTCAGACGACCTCGACGCTCGGGCTGTTCCTCGCGCTGCTGGTGGTCCTCGGCTGCCAACAATGGATCGACGCCAAGAGCTTTACCGCCTGGGGTTGGCGCATCCCGTTCCTGCTGTCGATCATCCTGCTCGCAATCTCGATGTATATCCGGCTGCGCCTCAACGAATCTCCCCTGTTTCAGCGGATGAAGGCGGAAGGCAGAGGATCGCGGGCGCCGCTGACCGAAAGCTTTGCCGAGAGGGGCAACCTCAAGATCGTCCTGATTGCCCTTTTCGGCGCGACCGCAGGGCAAGGGGTGGTGTGGTATTGCGGCCAGTTCTATGCGCTGTTCTTCTTGACCCAGACCTTGAAGATCGATCCCAAGACGGCGATCCTGATGGTCGCCACAGCATTGGCGATCGGAACACCGGGCTTCATTCTGTTTGGCTGGCTGTCCGACCGGTTCGGCCGCAAGCCGATCATCATGCTGGGTTGTCTGCTCGCGGTCATAAGCTATTTGCCGCTGTTCAAGGCCATCACCCATTACGCCAACCCGGCCCTCGAAGCCGCCATCGTCTCAGCGCCGGCCGTCGTCATCGCCGACCCCGACGAATGCTCGCTGCAGTTCAACCCGGTCGGCATGTCAAAGTTTACAAGTTCGTGCGACGTCGCCAAGAGCGCTCTGGTCGCTTATGGCGTTCCCTACAGCAACGAGGCCGCGCCGCCGGGCAGCTTGGCGCACATAAAGATCGGGCAGACCGCGATCGCAAGCTACAACGCCAAGACGTCGGACGCCGCGGCTAAGGCCGCAGCCTTCAGCAAGGCTCTGGGCGATGCGCTGAAGACAGCCGGCTATCCGGCAACGGCCGATCCGGCGCGGATCAATCACACCATGGTAATTGCTCTCCTCGTGATCCTGGTGACCTATGTGACGCTCGTCTACGGCCCGATCGCGGCGATGCTGGTCGAGCTGTTTCCAACCCGCATCCGCTATACCTCGGTGTCGCTGCCCTACCACATCGGCAATGGCTGGTTCGGCGGATTTCTGCCGGCGATCGCCTTTGCGGTCGTCGCCGCAACCGGCAACATATACAATGGGCTATGGTATCCGATCGCCATCGCGGCAATGACGCTCGTCATCGGCGTGCTGTTCTTGCGTGAGACCAAGGACGTCGATATCCGCGCCGGTTGATCCGCGGCGAACCGCACGGGGGCTGGCGGGCGAATTTCCAACTTATCGCCGATCGTTCTGGGAAACCTCGAGTCACCCTGTTGGTTAGCGGCGACCTAGCAAGGGGACGTGCTTAGCCCCTGCCTGCAACGAACGGTCGATCACCGCCGCAGCAGCATCCGGCCGAGGTCGCGCCCGCCGAACAGGTGCACGTGGAAATGCGGCACCTCTTGATGGCCGTCACGGCCGCTGTTGGCGATGATTCGATGGCCGGTCTCGGCCACGCCCTTTTCTCTCGCGATCTGCCCCAAGGCGCGGAACATTGCCGAGTGCTCGGCCGCCGAAGCATTCGCGGAAAAATCGTCGAGCGAGACATATTCCCCCTTCGGGATTACCAAGATATGGGTCGGGGCGAGCGGATTGATGTCGTGAAAGGCGAGGACGTGGTCGTCCTCGTAGACTTTCTTGCATGGGATCTCGCCGTGCAGGATGCGGGCGAAGACATTATTTCGGTCGTAAGCCACCTTGCGCCTCCGCCCAAATTATTGGGTTAGATGTTCGCACGCCCGCGCTTTTCGTCGATCCCGGACTTGCCCTCGCGACGCATCAGTTCGGCGGCGACATCGGCAGGCGAAATGCCGACATCGGCCCACAGTACCAACAGGTGATACAGGAGATCGGCGCTCTCGCCGACGAGCTTTGCCGGGTCGCCCCGGACACCCTCGATGACTGCCTCGACCGCCTCCTCGCCGAGCTTTTGGGCGATCTTGGTGCGGCCACGGGCAAACAGCCGGGCGGTATAGGAGGTTTGCGGATCGGCTCCGCGTCGCGCGCGGATAACCTGCCAGAGGCGGTCAAGGGTGGCGCCCAGATCTTTTGGCACGGCTCAGCTCCGCACCGGGATGCCGCAGGCGGCGAGCCGTGCCTTGGCCTCGCCGATCCGACAGGTCCCGAAATGAAAGATCGAGGCTGCGAGCACCGCGGTCGCGTGCCCATCGCGAATTCCCTCGACCAGGTGATCGAGGGTGCCGACCCCGCCCGAGGCGATCACCGGCACGCGAACCGCATCGGCGACGGCACGCGTCAGGGCGATGTCGAACCCCGATTTGGTACCGTCCCGATCCATCGAGGTCAGCAGAATTTCTCCGGCGCCGTAATCGGCAAGCCGGCTGGCCCAGTCGACCGCGTCGATGCCGGTCGGCCGTCGTCCGCCATGAGTGAAGACTTCCCATCGCGCCGGCGCCGACGCTTTTGCATCGATCGCGGCGACGATGCACTGGCTGCCGAATTTCTGCGCCGCTTCGCGGACGAAGTCGGGCCGGGCCACCGCGGCGGTGTTGATCGACACCTTGTCGGAGCCGGCGAGCAATAGGCGGCGGATATCCTCGACCGTGCGCACCCCGCCGCCGACGGTCAGCGGCATAAAACATTCCTCGGCAGTGCGGCGAACCACATCGTAGAGCGTGTCGCGCCCTTCGGCGCTGGCGGTGATGTCGAGAAAGCACAGCTCGTCGGCGCCCTCGCGATCGTAGAACCGCGCCTGCGCCACCGGATCGCCGGCATCGACAAGATCGACGAAGTTGACGCCTTTGACGACCCGCCCGTCCTTGACGTCGAGACAAGGGATGACGCGCATCTTCAGCATGCCGGCCTCTCCGCCATCAGGCGCAACGCCGCTTGCGGGTCGATTCGTCCGTCATAGAGCGCACGCCCGCAGATCACGCCGGCGATCCCGTCGGCCGCGTACCTCTTGAGCGCGGCGAGGTCGGCGAGCGAGGCGACCCCGCCCGAGGCAATGACCGGGACCCGAACCTGGCGGGCCAGAGCAGCTGTCGCCGCGGCATCGACGCCGCCGAGCGCCCCGTCGCGGGCGATGTCGGTGTGGATAATTGCCGCGACCCCGCAGTCCTCGAAGCGGCGCGCCAGCTCGACGACGCCGATCTCGGTCGTCTCGGTCCAGCCCGCGATCGCGACCCGCCCGCCGCGTGCATCTATGCCCACGGCGATCTTACCTGGGTGATCGGCGGCGGCCCACCGGACCAATTCGGGATCGCGCAGCGCGGCCGTGCCGAGCACGATGCGCTCAATCCCGAACCCGAGCCATTGCTCGATCGCGCGACGGTCGCGAATGCCGCCGCCCAACTGGATGTGCAGCCCGACGGCGTCGCGAATCGCCGCCACCGCAGTCCCATTGACCGAGCGGCCGGCAAAGGCGCCGTTGAGATCGACGATGTGCAGCCATTTGAAACCGGCGTCGGCGAACTGCCGCGCCTGCGCTGCCGGATCGTCGTTGAACACGGTGGCGCTCGCCATCTCGCCGCGCACCAGACGAACACAGGCGCCATCCTTGAGATCGATCGCCGGGTAGAGGATCACGAGCGCGCCGAAACGTCGTCGAGCAGCTTGTAGTAGTAGTGACCCGGCACGATCCGGCCTTCGACGCGCGCGTAGACCGGATGGGTGCCCCAGCGGCGATACCCCAGGCTCTCATAGAGGCCGATCGCAGCCTTCTGCGTGTCGCGCAAATCGAGGTTGAGGACGGCCAGCCCCAATTCCCGGCCGAGCCGCTCAATCTCCAGCACGATGCCGCGACCGAGGCCGTGGCCGCGGGCCCACGGCGCCACGAACGCGCTTGTCAGGGTGCCGGCGAAGGCTTGCGCTTCGTTGTTGCGCGGCGCGCGGCTGAGTTGCGCGGAGCCGGCCACGACCCCCTCCAAGCGGCCGACGACGAGCCGGCGCTCGGGGACCAGCAGCACGCCCTTCCAATAATTTTCCAGGACCTGACGCGGCGGCGGCTTGAGCCAGCCGAATCCCCCACCCTCGGTGATCGCGCTCTCGGTCGCCTCGCAGAGATTCTCGAGATCGTCGCCCGAATAGCGGGTGAGCCGCCCGACCGAGATCGCCGCGACGGTATTCCGGCTATCGCTCATGGACTCCATCGCAAAAAGTTTCCGATCAACCGCAGCCCCGCGTGCTGGCTTTTCTCGGGGTGAAACTGGGTTCCGGCGAGATTGTCGCACCCGACGACCGCGGCGAGCGGTCCGCCGTAATCGGTGACCGCCAGGAGGTCGCGCGCATTGGCCAGCCGGAAATGATAGCTGTGCACGAAATAGGCGTGCGGGCCCGCCCCGAGCCCGGCGAGCAGCGGGTGAGACGACCGCGACTCGATTTCGTTCCATCCCATATGCGGGATCTTCAGCGCCGAATCCGCGGGCTCGATCGCCACCACCTCGCCGTCGATCCAGCCGAGGCCGTCGACCGTCTCGAATTCGCGACCGCGCTCTGCCATCAGCTGCATGCCGACGCAGATCCCCAGGAACGGGCGCGCACGAGACCTGACCGCCTCATTCAGCGCTTGTTCGAGACCGGAAACCGCGGCAAGCCCGCGCCGGCAGTCGGCAAAAGCGCCGACCCCGGGAAGGACCAGGCGGTCGGCGCCGGCAATCGTCTCGGGCGCGCTGGTCACCCTGATTTCGGCGGAAATGCCGTTCTCGGCCGCCGCGCGCTCGAACGCCTTTGCCGCCGAGCGTAGATTGCCCGAGCCGTAATCGACGATCGCGACGATCATCACAAGGTGCCGCCGAGGACGCCCTTGGTTGACGGAACCGATCCCTGCCGCCGCGGATCGACCTCGACCGCCTGGCGCAACGCCCGGGCGAGACCCTTGAAGCAGGATTCGACAATGTGATGGTTGTTCTCGCCATAGAGGTTCTCGACATGCAGCGTGACCCCCGCCGACTGGGCAAAGGCCTGGAACCACTCCTTGAACAACTCAGTATCCATCTCGCCGAGTTTCGGCCGGGTAAATGCCACCTTCCACACCAGATAGGGTCGGTTCGAGGCGTCTAGGCTGACGCGTGTCAAAGTTTCGTCCATCGGGATTACCGCGTGCCCGTAGCGCGCAATGCCGGCGCGGCTCCCCAGAGCCTTCGACACCGCCTCGCCGACGACATAGCCGGTATCCTCGGTGGTGTGATGAAAATCGATATGCAGATCGCCGATTGCCTGCAATTTGACGTCGATCAGGCTGTGCTTGGCCAACTGTTCGAGCATGTGATCGAGGAAGCCGATACCGGTCGATATTTCGGCGGCGCCGCTGCCGTCGAGATCGACCCGGCCGCTGATTTGCGTTTCCTTGGTGTTGCGTTCGACCGTAGCCACCCGCACGATGCTCTCCTCTATCGCCACTGGATCGCGACCCAGTCTATTTAGCAATTCCGGGGCGAGCTTGCCACTGTCCGACGGTCGGCTTGACCACGAACCCTTCGCGCCCACATCTCAGTCTTCCGAGTTCAAGCGCCTGCAGCGCCAGCTTCCCGAAAAAGCGCATGGATCACTTCGACAGCAACGCTTGGCACGGCACGACGATCCTGTGCGTCCGCAAGGGCGGCCAGGTCGTGGTCGCCGGCGACGGTCAAGTCACGATGGGCCAGACGGTGATGAAGTCGAACGCGCGCAAATTGCGGCGGCTGGCCGGCGGATCGGTGATCGCGGGCTTTGCCGGCGCCACCGCTGACGCGATCGCCTTGTTTGAGCGGCTCGAGGCCAAGCTCGAGCAATATGCCGGACAATTGCCCCGCGCCTGCGTCGAACTTGCCAAGGATTGGCGTACCGACCGCTATCTGCGCCGCCTCGAAGCAATGATGGCAGTGGCCGACAAGAGCGTATCCTTGATCCTGTCGGGAACCGGCGACGTGCTCGAACCCGAGGACGGGATCATCGGCATCGGCTCGGGCGGCGGCTACGCGCTGGCTGCGGCGCGGGCCCTGATCGGCGTTGACGGCCTCGACGCCGAAGAAATAACGCGCCGCGCGATGGCAATCGCCGCCGGGATCTGCATCTATACCAACGACAAGATCACCTTAGAGAAACTCGACAACTAACGCCCGATGCCATCTTTCAGCCCGCGCGAGATTGTTTCCGAACTTGACCGCTATATCGTCGGCCAGCACGACGCCAAGCGTGCGGTTGCGATCGCGCTCAGAAACCGCTGGCGCCGTCAGCAGCTCGCCCCCGAGCTGCGCGAAGAAGTATTACCCAAAAATATCCTGATGATCGGCCCGACCGGCTGCGGCAAGACCGAGATTGCCCGCCGCCTCGCCCGACTCGCGCAAGCCCCGTTCGTCAAGGTCGAGGCGACCAAATTTACCGAGGTCGGCTATGTCGGCCGCGACGTCGAGCAGATCGTGCGCGACCTGGTCGAGATCGCGATCGCGATGACCCGCGAGCGGCTGCGCAAGGAGGTCGAGCCGAAGGCCGAGCTGGCCGCCGAGGAGCGCGTGCTCGAGGCGCTGGTCGGCGGGACCGCCAGCGCCGAGACGCGCCAGAAATTCCGCAAGCAGCTGCGCGAAGGCGCGCTCGACGAGCGCGAGATCGAGATCGCGGTGCAGGAAAGTGCGGCGGCCAACCTGCCGACCTTCGAGATCCCGGGCATGCCCGGCGCGCAGATGGGGATGCTCAACCTCGGCGACATTTTCGGCAAGACCTTCGGCACCCGCTCCAAGCCGAAAAAGATGACGGTGGGCGACAGTCACCGCGTGCTGATCGCCGAGGAGAGCGACAAGCTACTGGACCAGGAAATGGTCGTGCGCGAGGCGATCGGCGCGGTCGAGCAGACGGCATCGTCTTTATCGACGAGATCGACAAGATCAGCGGGCGCGGCGAGCGCGCCGGCGGCGGCGCCCCCGATGTCAGCCGCGAGGGCGTGCAGCGCGACCTGCTGCCGCTGATCGAAGGCACCACCGTCGCGACCAAGCACGGGGCGGTCAAGACCGACCACATCCTGTTTATCGCCTCGGGCGCGTTCCATCAGGCCAAGCCTTCCGATCTGCTGCCCGAATTGCAGGGGCGGCTGCCGATCCGGGTCGAATTGAAGGCGCTCGACCGCAGCGATTTCCGCCGCATCCTGGTCGAGCCCGAGGCGAGCCTGATCAAGCAATACAAGGCATTGCTGGCGACCGAAGGGGTCACCCTCGAATTCGACGAGGCGGCGATCGACGAATTGGCGTTGCTGGCCGAGGAGATCAACACCGCGGTCGAGAATATCGGTGCGCGGCGCCTGCACACGATCCTCGAACGGCTCCTCGAAGAGATCAGCTTCACTGCCTCCGACCGGCCCGACGGGACCCTGGTCCAGATCGACCGCGCCTATGTCCGCGACAGGTCGGCGCCCTCGCGAAAAACGCCGATCTGTCGAAATT
>CAWJTR010000014.1:0-208401 GCA_963845735.1 uncultured Alphaproteobacteria bacterium
GGGCCAGTAAGTACACAACGATACCGTGCAGGCCAGTTTGCCGAAAATGGACCAGGGAGGAGCATATGCCGCGATTGGATCGTCGAGGTTTCTTACGGAGTACCGCGGCGCTGGGCGGCTCGCTGCTGGCCTCGCGCCTCGGCCGGAGGGCGCGCAGGCAGCCACACCGCCGCTGATCGATGCGCCGGTCGTCGATCGCGTCGCCGTGCGGGAGATCACCGACAACACGCACGACATCTTCCTGAAGCGGCTCGAAGCGTCCCGGGTCTGGCGGTCAGCGGCGCGGGATTTCCCGAAGCGGCGCAAGGCAAGACGCTGGAAAGCGAATGGGGCTTGGCTCTGCATGTCGAGTCCCGCAAAGGCAGCGAGAGACGCGGCGCTATCTGCTCGATTTCGGTTTCACCCCGGATGTTTACGCGAACAATCTCGGACTGATGAAAATCGATCTGGCCGAGGTGGACGCGCTGATCATCAGCCACGGGCATTATCGATCATATCGGCGGCCTGATCGGGTTTCTCGAGAGCAAGCGGGCGCGAATGCGCAAGGATTGCGGCTGTACACCGGCGGCGAGGACGATTTTTGCCACCGCTTCGTTCGCACGCCGGACGGCAAGTTTCACGGATTTCGGCTGACCCTCGACCGTCACAAACTGGGGCGCTCGACGTCGAGCCGGTGCTGTCGGAGACGCCGATCGTCATCGAGGGCCATGCCTTCACGACCGGGGTGGTGCCGCGCACCAGCATCGAGCACGTGTTCCCGAAGCGTGGGTCGCATATCGGCATCAAGGATGGGCTGGGTTGCGACACCAACGCCTCATGAACCACCATTTCACCGCCGAGGAACTGGCGGGGAAGCCGGAGCCGGATCAGCATTGGCACGAGCACGCGACCTGTTTCCGGTTGGGCGATCGCGGGCTTGTGGTGATCAGTTCATGCGGCCATGCAGGGATCATCAACACGCTGCAGGCGCGCGCAGGAGATCACCGGAGTCGACAAAATCTACGCGCTGGTCGGCGGCTTTCATCTGGCGCCAGCACCAGACGACTATCTGAGAACAGGTGATGGCGGAGCTCAAGAAGTTCGACCTCGAGCACGTGATACCGATGCACTGCAGCGGACAGAATTTCGTCGATCTTGCCGCCAAGGAGATGCCGGAAAAATTGGTGCTGTGCGGCACCGGCAGCAGCTTCACATTTACCGCCTAGCCAGGCCGCATCGCTCACGGCGGATGCGGGAGGCTGCGTCTACAAGCCGCTTGACATCCAGAGCCTCGGACGCGTTAACGGCGCGAGAGTGGGACCCGCCGTTATCCACCCCAAAGGGACCTCTGGTTGGTGAACAGTGCTGACGCATGTCGCTGCGGGGCCAGGAGGAATTGATGCCACCGCCCCGGGCAGCCGACGATTCAAGACATCCGTACTCGCATGGAGGAGTTGCGGCGGGAGAAGCTGCCCAGGCAGCCCACCCCGACGACCCGCACCAAACCCGCGGGTCATCGTGGCCCTTGCGCCTGTGGCCGCAGCCTGTTTCCCGACGAGTGCGACGGATCTTGCAAGGCGTTTTGATCTAAGGGGTCGTCATTTGACGCGATCAGGGTGATCGGCGGTTCGGCGCCAAAAGCGGGAACCCGGGGGATGTGATGGCTTAGTCAGGAGGCGGCGATGGCAAAAATGCGGGCGGTGCAAGTGGCGCGGGCCGGCGGCCCGCTTGAACTCGTCGAGCGCGACATGCCCGAGCCGGCGCGGGGCGAGGTCCGCGTCCGCGTCGAGGCTTGCGGCGTGTGCCACAGCGACAGCCTCACCGTCGAAGGGCAGTGGCCCGGCCTCTCCTTCCCGCGCATCCCCGGGCACGAGATCGCCGGCGTGATCGACGCGGTCGGCGCCGGCGTGGTCGGCTGGAGCGCCGGGCAGCGCGTCGGTGTCGGCTGGTTTGGCGGGCATTGCGGGCATTGCGAGCCGTGCCGGCGTGGCTGGCTGATCGATTGCCGCAACCTGCGCATCCCCGGCATCTCGTACGACGGCGGCTATGCCGAGGCGATGGTGGCCCCCGCCGACGCGCTCGCCGCGATCCCCGACGAGTTTGGGGCCGCCGACGCCGCGCCGCTGCTCTGCGCCGGGGTCACGACCTTCAACGCGCTCCGCCACAGCGGCGCGATGCCGGGCGACGTGGTCGCGATCCTGGGTATCGGCGGCCTCGGCCATCTCGGGGTGCAGTTCGCGAACAAGCTCGGCTTCCGCACCGTCGCGATCGCCCGCGGCGCCGACAAGGAGGCGCTCGCCCGCAAGCTCGGCGCGCACCACTATCATCGACAGTGCGACCGAGGACGTGGCGGCGGCGCTCAACAAGCTCGGCGGCGCGCGGGCCGTGCTGGCGACCGTCACCAGCGCCAAGGCGATGACGCCGGTGATCGACGGGCTCGCGGTGCGCGGCCGGCTCATCGTGGTGGGCGTCGACGCCGAGCCGATCCAGGTCTCGCCGCTGCAACTGATCGGCGCGAGCCGCACCATCGTAGGTCACGCCGCCGGCGCGTCGATCGACTCGCAGGACACGCTCGCCTTCAGCGCCCTGACGGGCGTCCGTGCGATGATCGAGACCATGCCGCTCGCGCGCGCGCCGGAGGCCTATGCGCGAATGATGCGGGGCGACGCGCGCTTCCGCATGGTGCTGACGATGGCATAGCGCCGATGCGAGTGGTGGGCACCTGACGCTTGTAACCCGCCGCGTCCTTCCGGCGCCTTCCCGGCGCAGGAGCGTGTGAGGAATTGAAGGATGGCTGGGTCGGCACGGTGCGTCCCCAGCCTTCGTGTTTGGTCTCGCAGGATAGCGTTTGAGGATGGTGATGAGCTTGCGCATGCAGGCGGTGATGGCGGTTTTGGGCGCCTTACCGGCGGCCCGCAGGCGTTGGTAGGTTTGGGCGAGGGGCAGCTCGGCCGGATGGAGACCATGACCGCCATGAAGAGGGCGCTGCGCACGCTGCTGCGTGCGCCGGCGATTGTGCGTCGGCCTCGCAAGGCGCCGCTGTCGCGATTGAGCGGCGCCAAGCCGGCGCGGCTGGCGATCCTGCGGCGGCCGAGGCTGCCGAGTTCGGGCAGTTCGGCGATCAGGGTGCGGGCGATGGTGTTGCCGATACCGGGGACGGTTTTGAGGAGGTCCTCCTTCTCGCGCCAGGCCGGAGTGCCGCGCATGGCGGTGTCGATCTCGCGTTCGATCTCGCTGAGCCGGGTCTGCAGCTCGGCCACGATCCGCGCCAGGCCACGCAGCACGCGGCGGTGGGTCAGCTGTCGCCGACGATTGTTCTCGGCCCCGATCATCTCGACGAGTTGCCGGCGCCGGGCAACCAGTTCGCCCAAGGCCTGCGCCTGGGTGCTCGGCAGCGGGCGCGGGTCGGGCCGCATGGCTTGGCCAAAGCGGGCGATGATCTGGGCATCGAGCCGGTCGGTCTTGACCCGCCGGCCGGCGGCGCGCGAAATCTCGGATCTGGCGCGGGTTGACGATGACCAGAGGCAGGTTTGCTGCGGCCAACGCGGCCGCCACCACCGTCTCGTAACCGCCGTCGCCTCTAGCACCACCAATGTGCGTCAGCCACTCGTTTAGCTCCGCGCGGTGCGTGGCGTCGGAAACGCGTTCAATACCGAAGCGGATTTCGGCAAAGGTCACGATGCTGACGAACAGCAGGTCGAGAGGCTTGGACGCGACGAAGCCGGCAACTTTCGGGTTCGGTTTCGGCCGCCGCAGTTCGGAGAGAATATTGGTGTCGAGCAGCCACCCCGTCACAGTTTCACATCGCGCACGGGAAGCCGTTCGCGCCGGGGTTCGAGATCGATGTCGCGGTAGGGCGATGCTTGCAGGGCGGCGACCAGCGCCGCGCCGGTGCGATCACCTTTGAGCCGGCGAAATTCCTCCGCCGCCACGACGACGACCTCTTCGCGCCCATGCACGGTGACGTGTTGCGGCCCATCGCTGCGGGCGCGCCGCACCAATTCGCTGAACCGCGCCTTGGCGTCTTGCAGTGGCCAGCGGCCCGGCGGATTCTTTACCGCTCTGGTCATACTGACTAGAATAGCGTGATCTGACACGAGTTCCAAGACGGTGGGAAACCACCGGAGAAAGCTACAGCCTCAGCTCGAGATTGTGCACGATTGGGCGTTTTGCATAAAGGCGGTTAACTGACGCCACAAAAAAGCCGCTGTAGGTTGCGCAGATCGGTTCATTCTTGCCGGGACCGCGGCTCGAAAAGGGGTTCTACCTTGGGAGGGCGGGTATGAGCAGCACGCAGGCTCTCGTGGGCGGAATGCCCCTTCCGGTGAATCGGCCCCGGCCGCCCTGGCGCGGCCGCCGGCGCGGCTCGGAATTCCGGTGGGCGATCGCCTTTGTCCTGCCTTATGCGGCGGTGTTCCTCGCCTTCGTCGTCTATCCGTTCGGCTATGCGCTGTGGATGGCCGGCAAGCCCTCGCTTTACGCCGAGCTGTTCGCCGATCCGATTTACCTGACAACGCTCGTCAATACCTTGTTCTTCGTCGGCATCGGCGTAAACCTGAAGATGTTCCTGGCGTTGCTGCTGTCGGGCTTCTTCCTGCGTCGCCGCTGGTGGATCAGGGCCCTGCTGCCAATCTATATTTTGCCCTGGCTGATCGCGGCGGCCCAAGCCTGCGTCTCGATCCATTGGTTGCTGGTCACCCCTTGGGGCTTGGTCGACGAAGCGTTGTCGAGGCTGTTCGGCATCGCCGGCCCGGATTGGTTCGGCGGCCGCTGGCTGGCGCTCGGCTCCGATATTGCCGCCTATATCTGGAAATGGATGCCGTTCTGGACGGTGATCTTCCTCGCCGGCCGGATGACGATTCCCCGCGATATCTATGATGCGGCGGAGGTTGACGGAGCGGTCGGTTTACGCCGCTTCGTCCATGTCACCTTCCCGCTATTGGCGAACCTCTATCTGATCTGCACATTGCTCTCCGCCCTGTGGGCGCTCGGCGACTTTACCACCCCCTACCTGGTCTCGAGCGGGGCGTGGTCCACCGAAATGCTGACGACGCTCAGTTTCCGCTACGCCTTCGACACGGCCAATCCAGCGCTCGGCGTCGCCGCCGTGATGACGGCCCTCCCGCTGCTGATCCCGATCGTGCTGATCCTGATCCGCCGGGTCCGGCTGAACGAGGTGCAGCTGTGAGCGTCGCCGCGGTCTTTGGCGGCCCGGCGCGCCGCCGTTACCGGCTGCGACGGGCTCTCGTCGAAGCGGGCTCGATCATGCTCGCCGTCTTCCTCCTGATCTGGACGCTCCTTCCCGTCTACAACATGTTCCTGATCGCGCTCGATCCCGAGGAAGGCGAAATCGAGTTCGACGGCAATCTCTGGCCGCCGCAACCGTCACTCGAGGCCTTCCGCGCGGTCGTGACCCAGCAGGCCCGGTATCTCGAGGATTTCTGGCACCAGTTCGGCAACAGCCTTCTGATCGGTCTGTCGACGATGGTCCTGACCGTGCTGATCGGCTCGTTGGCGAGCTTCGCGGTGAGCCGGCTGCGGCTGGGCAAAGCGTCGCTGCTCACCAACGCGGCACTCCTCACCTACGCGATCCCGGCGTCCTTCCTGATCGTCCCCTACTATCGGATCATGCACGGCTACGGGCTTTTGGGTGACCCCTGGGCGGTGATCGCCGCGCAGACGACGTTCGCCACGCCGTTTGCCATCCTGATCCTGCAGCTCTATGCGAGGTTGATACCGTTCGAACTGGACGACGCGGCCCGGGTGGACGGCGCATCCGCCGTTCAGCTGTATCTGCGGATCTATCTGCCGTTGATGACGCCGGCGCTGGCGATCGTCGCGATCTACGCGCTGTTGCTCGCCTGGAACGATTATCTGTACCAGGCCACCTTGCTCTCGGTGCGGAACATGACCCTTTCGGTCACCCAGGGCCAATTGTTCGAAGACGTCGACGCACCCTATAACGCGATGATGGCCGCCGCGATCATCTACGTGCTGCCGCCGATCGTGCTGTTGCTTGCGTTGCGCCGCTATGTCGTGGCGAGCCTGACGATGGGTGGCGTCAAGGGTTGACCGACGCGAGCCGCCGGTAAATTTGCCGGATTTGCCTATTATGGTGCGGCGGTCGGCGGGGCGAAACCGGGCCGGCTTCGCGCGAAAGGAGGAACGCGCGCCGGCAAGTCTAAGGCCGAAACAGGTAGCGGGTGTCGATGTGCACCGGGCTGGCCGATGTTGATTTCCCGTCATTCCCGGTTCGGCCGATTTATTTCCCGGTTACGGCGAGAAAATTCCCGGTTCCAGCGCAACGGGAATTTGCCTATAAGGTCTCTGTCCAGCCTGGCTTTTTTGCGCCGGGTTGGGCCCTTCGGGGCGACAATCGGCGAGATTCCCGGTTATTTTCCCGGTTCACGGGAATTTGCCGGCTGCCACGGCAGGCTGGTTCGGCGCCGGGGCGCGGTCTATTCTGCCGCCGGTTCTCCACCGGAGGATGCCAGGAGCGATCGAGATGCCAACAGCCAATCGCGATGACTGAGGCGCGGCTCAAATATTTCGGCTGGGGTCGCGAAGGCGAGGGACTGACCGACGCCGAGGAGGCGGCCGCGCTCGACCGCTACCGCCGGCTCTTTCGGGTGGACCGATTCGACGAAGTGGCGCCGCCGGCATTCTCGCAGATCCGGCTGCGGCCGCCGCGCATCGTCCCGCCCGCGTCCCTGGCGCGCTTCTGCTCGGCCGAGGCGTACGATCGGATCGCCCATACCTACGGCAAGTCGTTTTCCGACTACGCGCGCGGCCTCGCCGGCCGCTATGACGCCGCCCCCGATGTCGTCGCTTATCCGCGGAGCGAAGCCGACATCGCCGCGGTCATCGATTGGGCGGGCGGCGCCCAGGCGGCGCTGATCCCGTTCGGCGCCGGCAGCAGCGTCGTCGGCGGGGTCGAAGCGCGGCTCGAGGGCACCGGCTGCAAGGCCGCGGTCAGCCTCGACCTGCGGCATCTTCGACCGGGTGATCGAGGTCGACCGCAGCTCGCGCGCCGCGCGCATCCAGGCCGGCGTCTTCGGCCCGGCGCTCGAAGCCCAGCTCAAGCCGCACGGGCTGACCCTGCGGCATTTTCCGCAGAGCTTCGAATATTCGACCTTGGGCGGCTGGATCGCGACCCGGTCCGGCGGCCATTTCGCCAGCCTCTACACCCATATCGACGATCTTGTCGAAAGCCTGCGCATGGTCACGCCCAAGGGTCCGATCGAGACCCGCCGGCTGCCCGGATCGGGCGCCGGACCCAGCCCCGACCGTCTGCTGATCGGCTCGGAAGGCATCCTCGGCGTCATCACCGAGGCGTGGATGCGGCTCCAGGACCGGCCGCGCTTTCGCGCCGGCGGCGCCGTCCGCTTTGCCGATTTCTTCGCCGCCGCGCGCGCGGTCAAGGCGATCGCCCAGGCCGGCCTCTACCCGGCGAACTGCCGCATCCTCGATCCGCAGGAGGCGCACAACACCGGGGCCGGCGACGGCAGCGCCGCGATCATGGTGCTGGCCTTCGAATTGGGAGACCACCCGCTCGACGCCTGGATCGCCCGCGCGCTCGAATGCTGCGCCGACCATGGCGGCACGCCGGAACGCCCGGGCGAAGCCGACGCCCACCGCGAGGGCGCCGCCGAAGCGTGGCGCAACGCCTTCATCCGCATGCCCTTTGCCCGCGAGCGCATGGTCGGACGCGGGATCATCGCCGACACCTTCGAGACCGCGATCACCTGGGAGCGGTTCGAGGAGTTCCACGACAAGGTCAAGGACGCGACCGAGACGGCCATCCGGCAGGCGACCGGTCGGCCGGGCCAGGTCACTTGCCGCTTCACCCATGTTTATCCCGACGGCCCGGCGCCGTATTTCTCGTTCCACGCGCTCGGGCGGCACGGCGATCTCGAAGAGCAATGGCGGGCGATCAAAACCGCCGCCGGCGACGCGCTGATCGAGGCGGGCGGGACCATCACTCACCATCATGCGGTTGGCCGCGATCACCGGCCGTGGTACGATCGGCAACGTCCCGATCTGTTCGCGGCGGCGTTGCGGGCGACAAAGCACGCGCTCGATCCGCAGGGGCTGCTCAATCCTGGTGTGCTGATCGACCCTTGAATAACCTCGACTTTACCGGACGTTGAATTAGGTCAGAGAGCGTCGGGTCGGAGTCGGAAGAGGAGCCGCACGACACCCTAACCAACTCCACGAGTTCGATCGTTGCCTCCGCACAAGCCGTTCGAGCGCATTGATCCACCAGAATAGTGTTGCCAAAAAGCCGCAGTGCGGTGGTGCGGTTTTGGCCGGGTTATAGGCAAACTGTTGCAGGAATGTCGCGCCGCATCACCTTTTGCAGGGATTTTTCAGCCAGCGGCGTGGTAGCCCCAAAAACCCATTGCCATCGGCGGGGATGATAGTGAAGATAGGCGAACGGTGGCGCGACGACCATCGTCACACGCGTATTTGCGGCCGGAGGTAAGGGATGAGAAATCGTTGTCTGCTAGGCGCCGGCGTAGCGCTTGCCGTGGCGTTCGGGTGCGCTCAGGCACATGCCCAAGTCGCGGGCCAATCATTTTTTGGGCCCTATCCACCAGGCGCCTTCTACTTGGGACCCGAAGGTGGGTGGACCTCGTTGACCAGCGAGAACCCCACGCTCGTTGTGGTGGATCCTCACGGAAATGTCGGTGCCCGCAGCGCCCACATACAATTTCGACGGCGGCTTCAACGCCGGCGTTCGCGCCGGCTACATGTGGGGTCCGTGGCGTTTTGAGGGTGAATACAGCTACCGGGAAAACGACGTACGACACCATTGGCGGGCTAACGGAACGCAAACGGCAAGGCAGGCCATTCCAATGCGATCATGGCCAACGCCATCTACGATTTCACGTTTGGTTGGCCGATCACTCCACATATCGGGGGCGGGATTGGCGCGGTGAATATCGACCGTGGGTTCAGTGGCACCGGCGATCTTGAATCTACCTCAGCTGCCATCAGTTAGCCGTCAATCCTGATTCAACGGCAACCAATGGGTGTTCGGCTACCAGGCGATCGCCGGCCTTCGCTGTTTATCAACCCGGCAATAGCCCTAGACGTCGACTATCGTTATTCTCGCACGCCAAGCTCGGACGATTGACGCCGCAGTGCACCTTGCGCCAGTACAGCAAGGTTTGCTGCGTCTTTTCCAGCTTTAAGACGGACTACAACACGCAGAATATCGTAGCCAGCTTGACGATGATGTTCGGGGCGCCGCCGCCGGCAGCGCCGCCGCCGGCCCCGCCGGCCCCGCCGCCGCCACCGCCGCATCAGGTCTATCTGGTGTTCTTCGACTGGGATAAATACAACATCACGCCGGAGGGCACGCAGATCCTCGAAGCCGCGGCAGCCCATTACAAAGCCGGTGGCGCGGTGCAGATCCAGGTCACCGGTTACACCGATTTGACCGGCTCGGCGGGCTACAATCAGCGGCTCTCAGAGCGGCGCGCAAACGCCGTGGCGGTCGCCCTCGAAGGGATGGGCGTGCCGCGCAACGAAATGGTCGTCGCCGGTCGCGGCATGAACGATCCTCGGGTTCCCACGCCGCTCGGCGTGCGCGAGCCGCAAAACCGGCGCGTCGAGATCGTCTTCCCGTAAGGCGCGTTTCTCACCGGCCGAAGCCCCGGAACCCCGTTGCAAGGGTTCCGGGAATCCGCCGCGGTAATCCCGCGGCGGATTTTTTTGTGGGCGCTGACGCCTGCGCGTTGGTTGCGCTGCGATCGTGACCTCCGATTCGGGCGGTGGCGCGGTTTGCCTGTCCGAGAGCCGGCAGGCGACTTCGAGGACAAACGGCGGTTCTTCGGCGGAGACGCGACGCAGAGCACCCGCGGCGCTGCTCGGTTCCAACATTGCTGAGAAGAGCTGCACTTTCAGGCTAGAAGCCACACCGACTGAGATACCGCGCCAGGGCGGCCGCGCCGCCGAGCTGGCATGGGCTAAGGCGGTCCGAGGACTATGCGGGAGTGTCGGCGCGTATCTTTGACAATTCTTATCTGCGCCTTGCTGAATTTGTGGTACGGTAAGTCCGTCGTTCGCGGATGCAACTGACGCGGCGTAAACCGCTATCGGTACTCTTTACAGGTGCGAGAAAAACCGCGAATCGTTATTTCGACCCAGGAGCCCCTCATGAAGACGTTTGTATCCGCGTTCGCACTGCTCGCCTTCCTTGCCGCCAACACCTTGCCGTCCGTGGTTTACGCTCAGCCCGCCCCCGGCGCGACGACCCCGGCTCCGGCTCCGGAGAGCGCCGCTCCGGCGCCAATGGCGACGCGCCGCGGCGAAGCAGCCGACCCACAAGACTACCAAGCATACGGCAAAGAAGAAGACCAAGACCAAACCGGTGAAATCCTCGACAAACAAGAGCTCTGCCAAGAAACCGACCCAAAGCTCCCTCGTTGCGCCCCGGATAGACGGGTAGGCTGATCGGCCATTCGCAAATCAATACGACGGCAGAGGAGGACGCAAGCAATCGGCGCAGATTCTCTGCCGCAGCGTCCGGGTGGAAACTCGAAGCCCTTCATGTTCAGGCTCGACAGCGTGATGCGCGAATCAATTCGCCGCTAGCAGGCTCTCGAAAACATGCGGTTGCGCGTCGGTGTTGATATTCGGGCTGGAGCGGCGCGGCTATCGGGATAGTGCCTGTCGCGGTCGCGTCGCGCCATAAAACCCGATTCCGTTCACGCTGCTCCGCTCGCCGGGAAGACAAGAGCGGGGACGGCGCGTTGCAAGCGCTAGGTGGCGCACACCGGCGGCACGACACAGCGTTGGCTGCATTTGACAGGACCGTCAATGCTCCTCCTGCAGTGAGAGCAGGGTAGCGTTGCCGCCGGCGGCGGTGGTGTCGGTCGAGACCGTGCGTTCGGTGGCGAAGCGGTGGAGATAATGCGGGCCGCCGGCTTTGGGACCGGTGCCGGAGAGGCGCTCGCCGCCAAAGGGCTGCACGCCGACGACGGCGCCGATCATGTTGCGGTTGACGTAATTGTTGCCCGATCGCAGGCGGCCGAGGATGTGGCGGACGTTCTCGTCGATACGGCTGTGGATGCCTGACGTCAGGCCGTAGCCGGTGGCCTCGATCTCGTCTAGCACCTGATCGAGGCCACCGGCGGACCAGCGCACGACATGGAGGATCGGGCCGAAAACCTCACGGTCGAGCCGGTTGGCGCTGTCGATCTCGAAGGCGCGGGGCGCGAAAAAGGTGCCGTGCTCGGTTCCGGCCGGCAGCGCGCACTGGTAGAGCAGCCGGCCCTCGCGGGCCATCCGGGCGGCATGGCGCTCCAGCGGTTCGCGGGCGGGCTCGTCGATAACCGGTCCGACATCGGTCGAAATCAATGCCGGATCGCCGATCGTCAGCTCCGCCATCGCGCCGGTCAGCATCGCCAGCAGCCGATCGGCGATATCGGCCTGGACATAGAGAAGGCGCAGCGACGAGCAGCGCTGTCCGGCGCTCTCGAAGGCGGAGGTCAGGACATCGACGACAACCTGCTCGGCCAATGCCGAGGAATCGACGATCATCGCGTTCTGCCCGCCGGTCTCGGCGATCAACGGCACGATCGGGCCGGGACGGCGGGCGAGTTCGAGGTTGATCAGCCGCGCGGTTTCGGTCGATCCGGTAAAGGCGACGCCGGCGACCCTGGGATCGGCGACCAAGGGAGCGCCGACCGCCTCGCCGGTTCCGGGCAGCAGATGCAGCACGTCGCCCGGGATGCCGGCCTGGTGCAACAGCCGCACCGCGGCGGCGGCGGTCAGCGGGGTCTGCTCGGCGGGCTTGGCGACGACCGCGTTGCCGGCGGCGAGCGCGGCCGCGATCTGGCCGGTGAAGATCGCCAGCGGGAAATTCCACGGCGAGATGCAGGCAAAGACGCCACGTCCATGGAACGCTAGCTCGTTGCGCTCGCCGGTCGGGCCGGGCAGCGCTTCGGGGGAAGCAAAATCGGCGCGCGCCCGCAGGGCGTAGTAGCGCAGGTAGTCGGCCGCCTCGCGCAGTTCGGCGAGGGCCGCCGGGATCGTCCGCCCGCCCTCGCGGATGATCATGCGCCATCAGCTCGGCCCGGTGATTTTCGAACAGATCGGCGGCGCGCTCGAGGATGGCGGCGCGTTCGCCGGCCGGCATGCGCTCCCAATTGGGGGCGCTCGACACGGCGCGGGCGAGCGCCTGGTCGACCTGTTCCGGACCGGTCATCACGACGGAGCCGATCTGACGCCGGCGATCGCTGGGATCGAGGACCGGCTCGCTTTCGCCCGGCTGCTCGACCCCGCCAATGATCGGGGCGGCATGCCACGGTTGGCGAAACGACCCGATAAGCTCGTCGCGCAGCGCGGTTAGCACCGATGGATGGTTGAGATCGAGCCCGCGCGAGTTTTGCCGTGCCGGCCGGTAGAGATCCGATGGCAGCGGGATGCGCGGATGCGGTTTGACCGGCAGCCGGGCCAGGCGGGCGACCGGATCGGCGATGATCTCGTCGATCGGCTGCCGCTCGTCGACGATGCGGTTGACGAAAGAAGTGTTGGCGCCGTTTTCGAGCAGGCGGCGCACCAGATAGGCGAGCAGTTCCTCGTGGCTGCCGACCGGGGCGTAGACGCGGCAGGGCCGACCGAGAGGCTCCGGGCCGACGATCTCCTCGTAAAGCGCCTCGCCCATGCCGTGCAGGCGCTGGAATTCCCAGTCGCGGCGTTCGCCGGCGAGTTCGAGGACGGCCGCTACGGTGTGTGCGTTGTGGGTCGCGAATTGCGGATAGAAGGCGGCACCGCTATCCAGCAAGCGCCGGGCGCAAGCGAGATAGCAGACGTCGGTGGCGAGCTTGCGGGTGTAGACTGGATAGCCGTCGAGCCCGCGCTCCTGGCTCGCGCTTGATCTCGCTGTCCCAGTAGGCGCCCTTGACCAGGCGGACCATCAGCCGCCGCTTGCCGCGCCCGGCGAGATCGGCAAGCCAGTCGATAAGTGGCAAAGCGCGCTTCTGGTAGGCTTGGACGGCAAGGCCAAGCCCGTCCCAGCCGGAGAGGTCGGGAGCAAGCGCCAATGCCTCGACCAGATCGAGCGACAGATCGAGGCGATCGGCTTCCTCGGCGTCGATCGTAAAGCCGATGCCGGCATCGCGCGCCCGGCGCGCCAACGCCAACAGACGCGGCCCCATCTCGGCCAGAACGCGATCGCGCTGCGCCATCTCGTAACGCGGATGCAACGCCGACAGCTTGACCGAGATGCCCGGCGCCTCGGCGACCGACTGCCCTGCCACGGCGCGGCCGATCGCGGACGATCGCATCTTCATATGCGGAGAGATAACGCGCCGCATCCGCCGCGGTATGCGCGGCCTCGCCGAGCATGTCGTAGGAATGACGGTAGCCCTGGCGTTCAGCCGCCCCCGCGCGTTCGAGCGCCTCCTCGATCGTGCGCCCCATGACAAACTGGCGGGCGAGGATGCGCATCGCCGCCGTTACCGCCTGGCGCACCACCGGCTCGCCCGAGCGGGCCGCGAAACGGCGCAGGGCGGCGCGCAGATCATGCGCCTCGGGTTGCGAATGCAGCAGCCTCCCGGTCAGCATCAACGCCCAGGTTGAGGCATTGACGAACATCAATTCCGAATGGCCGAGATGGCGCGCCCAGTCAGCCTCGCCAAGCTTGTCGCGGATCAACTGGTCGACCGTTTCCGAATCTGGGATGCGCAGCAGCGCCTCGGCGAGACAGAGAAGCGCCACACCTTCCTGCGAGGACAGCGCGTATTCGTGCAGAAATGCGTCGATGCCGCCCTTGCCGAGCCGCTCGCGGCGGACCGTTGTCACCAAGCGGCGGGCCGTCTCGGCGATACGCTCACGGGCGGCTGATGGCATCTCGGCGGCGGCGAGGATGCGCGCCACCGCCAGGGTCTCGTCGATCCGAGTGCTGTCACGGACGGCGGCGCGCAACGGCGAAGCCGGCGGCAAGGGTGCGGTGAAGACGATATCCATGACGGCTTTCTCTCGCTTGCCCCGTTAGTTGGGCCGATTCGGCAGATCTTTCTGTTAACGCCGGCAGCGAAGCCGGGATGCCTAATGTGGTGTGCCGGCCGTGGGTCGGGCAGCCCGGCCACGTGGGTTCGGCTCGGGAAAAGGGGACGGGTGAGCCTTGCGCCGCGGCCGCCAAATCCGCATACAGTCGCGAAGCATCCAGCTTTGTGCGGTTGTAGCGGGGGATATGAATGAGTTCTGTATTCGGCAGATTTTGCCTTTTGCTGCTGCTGGCGGCGCCGCTCGCCTATCCGATCGGGGCGCGCGCCCAGACGAATCCGGCCGCGGCCAAAACCTCGGTTCCTCGCTACCTGGTGTATTTCGACGAATTCAGCGCCTACCTGTCCCCTCAGTCAAAGTCGATCATCGCGCGCGCGGCAAAGCAGGCCAAGGCGGTGGGCGCCAAGACCATCACCGTCCAGGCGCGGGCGAGCGCCACCGGCACCGTGCAAACCAACAAATATTTGGCGATGACGCGCGCCTCGATCGTAGCCGACGAGCTCGAAGCGGACGGCATCGCACCGGCGATGGTCCAGCAGGAGCCGATCGGCCAGACCGGGTCGAGGGATCCTTCGGTGTTCAACCGCCGCGTCGACATCATCGTTCATCCGTGAATGCGGGTGCGATGCCTGCGCGCCCGCCGGTCGTCACCTGCGATCCGAGCCCGCAGGAGCCGGGCGATCGTCGATGAAGAGCCGGGCGCCGTCGCTGATCCCGAAGCGGCCAGACGACCGGGTCAAGCCGGACCGGCGCAATGCCCCCTGACTGCTCCGGATTTTGAGCGGAGGTGTACCGGTCGGGCGAGCCGACCGCGGTATGGGCTCCCGTAATTCAATTATTAGATGTTTCTTGACATCAATAACACTAAATGAGAGAGTTCGAAATTAATCTCGCCACCCGCTCGGCTACGCGGCCGTTTCTGCTTCTCTCTGGCGAGCGGGTCGGCGCATTCGCCGAGCTGCGCTCGGGAAAGCCGGAATCATGAGGATCGGGATACTCGGTGGAGGACTGGTGGGCCTGGTAGTCGGCAGCCGCTGCACGGCACATCAATGCGAAATTCTCGAACTCGAAGGGAAGGTTGGCGGTCACTGCCAAAGCCTCGTCGTGGACGGATACACCTTCGATCTTGGCGGCCCCCACATTTTGTTTTCGAACAACAAGGAAATCCTCGCTCTTCTCCACCGGCAGCTCGGCGACAACGTCGCGCAACGTCGTCGCAACAATAAGATTTGGTACGATGGGCGATATGTTAAATATCCGTTCGAAAATGGGCTTTACGATCTAGCCCCGGAAGATCGTTTCGAATGTCTGTACCACTATCTGAAAAATGATTACCCGCAGCCGACCAATTTCAAAGAATGGATCTACCACGTTTTTGGCAAGGGTATCGCTGAGAAATACCTGATCCCTTACAATGAGAAGATCTGGAACGTGCCGGCTGAGGAGATGGCCTTTGATTGGGTCGAGGGGCGGGTGCCGCGCCCGCCGATCGCCGATGTCGTCAAGTCGGCGGTCGGCGTGGAAACCGAGGGCTATACCCATCAATTGAATTTCGGTTACCCCAAGACCGGTGGCATCGAGGCGGTGCCGCGTTCGTTCGCCAAGGATTGTCCCCACATCACCTTGAATTATCGGGTACGGAAGGTTTGCCGCGACGGCCGAAAATGGCAGGTCAGCGACGGCCGCGCGATCAAGAGCTACGACAAGATCGTCTCCACCATCCCGATCGAGGATCTGATCGACGCGCTGCCAGAGGTCCCGGAGCAGGTGCGGCGATGCGTGCGCGGACTGCGTTACAACTCGCTGGTGACGGTCATGATCGGCGCGACCTCGACTGCGCCCCTGCCCTATACCGCCCTTTACGTACCGGACATGCGCTTCCCGTTTCATCGGCTGTCGTTTCCGCTCAATTTCACCGAGGAGGGGGCGCCTCCCGGTCATATCGCGATCACCGCGGAGATCACCACCAACCCGGGCGATGGCATTCACGAGGCGAGCGATGGTGAGATCAGCCGGCGTGTCGTGGACGGAATTGTCCAGATGGGGCTGATCGATCCGGGCGATGTGCGTTTCTGCAAGGTGCACCGCACCAAGCACGCCTATGTCGTCCGCAGCTTCGATTATCGCCAGAATCTCACGACGGCGCTCGACTACCTGAACGGCCTGGGGATCGTCAGCGTCGGACGCAACGCCGAATTCGAATACATCAACATGGACGAGGCGGTGCGCCGCGCTCTCGCCGCAGTGGAGGCCCTTTAGAGGGTGAAAGATGTTCGACCTTGCCGCGAATTATTATGCCTTCGAGGACCTCAACCACACGGTGGTTGATATCCTGAAACGGCTGCGCCCCTCTCTGCCCGATGCGCCGGCGCTGCTCGACATCGGCTGTGGCCGCGGACAGCTCGCGAGCGCGGCCCGAGATTTGAGCTATCGGGTGACCGGCATCGAATCCCATCCTGCCGCATTGGCCGTCGCACAAGACCGGGTGGACAAGCTCTTGCCCATGGATCTCGACGATCAAAACAGTATCGCGGCGGCGCTCGACGGCCAAAATTTTGATATCATACTTTTTGCCGATGTCTTAGAACATACGCCTGATCCCTTATCTGTGATACTGTTTTACCTACGTTTTCTAAAGCCCGGGGGGAGAATAGTGGTCTCTCTGCCCAATATTGCTTGCTGGGATCGACGGCTGGCACTGCTCTTCGGGCATTTCGACTATACGGATTCCGGGATAATGGACCGCACCCATTTGCGCTTCTTCACCTTTCGCACGGCACAAGCCTTGCTCATGGAAGCGGGTCTGGCCATCTGCTCGGTTAGACATGCGCCTGGCATCACACGCGCCTTTCTGCCTTTTATAAAACAATTCCTTTTCAAGAGTAGGTCCGGCCCGCTGGGCCCGGGCGATATCCTGAACTCTCCTTCCTATCGCTGGTATGAGCGCTGGGTGCTTCCCGCCGAAACATCGCTCAGCAGGCTGTGGCGAGGATTGCTGTCGTTTCGCATCGTGCTCGTCGGGGCAGTTCGCGAGATCAGCTGAAGCGGGCTCTAAGGATGCGCTTGGCGGTCCAGAATGCGCTCCGCATCGGCCGCATCGTGCTCTGCCCAATTCGCTCGCGATAAGGGATGAAGATGCTTTTGACCTTGTAGCCCTTGCGCACGGTTCGCAATATCAAATCTACAGGCAATGCCGGACCAGTCGCATCGCAGCCCAAATCTGCTATGAGTCCGCAACGGTAGGCGCGCATCCCGCTGTGCAGATCAGTAAGACGGCGGGCGAACAGTGCCGACGCGATCAGGGCGAAGCCCCAATTGGCCAAGTAATTAATCCATGGCATCGCCGGCGGTCTGCGTTCGAGGCGCGAACCGTCGACGAGGTCGTAACCCTGGTCCAAAACCATCCGGGCCATCGGTTCGATGAAGTCGACCGGATAGGTGTCGTCGCAATCCATCGTCACCGCAACCGGCCGCGTGTAGGAGCGCAGAGCTAGGTCCATCGCCCGCCCGTAGCCTTGCGGCGGAAACTGCCTGATCACTGTGGCCCCGAGGGCGGCGGCGATCTCGGGCGTGGCGTCTCGGCTCGAATCGACGATGACGATTTCAGCGGCCGGCAACAGCCTCTGAATATCGCCGATCACTTTGCCGACCGCCTTTTCCTCGTTCATCGTGATCATCACGATGGAGATGTCGGCGCCGGGTGTGCCCGGCGCCGGCGGCGGGGCGGCGCGGGCAGAGGACGCAACGTCTTCAATCATAGCCGCAGCTCTTGGTTCGATGCACGACCGCCTGTCTGGTCGGGAACACGATCGGGAATTATCGAACTTTCCGCGAAGCTCATCCGATCGCTTTGCGCGCGCCCCGGGTCGTCTGATCGCGCAATGTCCCAATCGGCGAGCCAGATCAGGCCGCCGGGCAAGCCGACGATGATGAGGCACAGTCCCAACAATACCGAGGTCGCCAGCGCCGCCTCGGCGGGAATCCCGAAGGAAGCAAGCGCGACCACCAGCACCACTTCGCGCACTCCCCAACCGGCCAAGGATACCGGCAGCAGCTGGATCAAGGAGACCGGGGGCACGATCATGACCCAGCTTTCCAGAGAAAGGCGGCTGCCGACAGCATCGCCCACAAGCTTGAAGCCGAGGATGGTGAACCCAATCGTGAAGACGGAGAGGCCGAGAACGGCGCCGCAACGTCGGGGATGCGTAAACAGACGCCGGCTTGCCCGCGACAGCTCCGCCAGCGGGGCAATCGCCCGGTGACGCAACATGCGGCGCGGCAGTTGATCGAGCAACACAAGCCCGAGCAGGCCCAGCAGAGCGGCGGCGAACACCGCCACGACGCCGTCGCGTTGCCGCGCGTCCGGCAGCACCTGCAACAGGATCGGCAAACTCGCCGCGTAAAGGGCGACCAGCACCAGATATCCGCAGGCGCGGTCGAGCAGAATACTCCTGACCGCCGCCCCCAAGCCGATGCCAAGCTTACGGCAACGCCAAGCCCGAACGGCGTCGCCGCCGATACCGGTTGGCAGGACCTGGTTGAAGAACAGCCCGACAAGGACGATCTTGAGCAACGCGGCGGACCCCGGCGAAGGCGCCTCGGCCGACAGGATGATGTGCCAGCGGAACCCGGTGACCAGGCTCCCCGCCAACAGTGCGACGAGCGCCGCCGCCAGCAGCGGCAGGGAGGCATGGCCCATGATCTGGGCTGCCCGGCTCAAATCCACCCGCGCCGCCAAAGCCCACAACAACCCGGCCGTGGCGAGGAGCCGAAGGCTCGTGATCAGGAATTTACGGATGGGGCTAACCTGGTTGCCGGCTGGGCCGTGGCGATAGATGCGGGCTGGGCCGGATCCTGTCAAGACTTGCGGGTCTGCCGGCCCGGGGCGCACGAAGAGAGGAGATTCGACTTTCCGACGTTCCATTTCGATGCGGCCGATCTGAACCTCGGGCAGGGGCGCGAGGCCCGTCAAGCCATGTATCCGCAGCATTGTCTTGCATCTCTAAAACTGTGATTAACATTCAATTCGCCCGCTGCTGATCGCCGTGACCAACCTCCAGCTGGGCGATGAAATGCAACGACCGCTCGAATACCCAGTTGCCCGGAAATGGATACAATCCCAGTTGGCCGCGATATTCCGACATTTTGAGACCGAGTGCGCCGAACGCCGAGCGCCATTGCCCGCTTGACCAGTAGTTGTACGGCAGCACAACTCCATGCGGCGCATTGCCCACCCAGTCCATAAAGCGCAGCAGCGATCCGGCCGCGAAACCGTCACGGTTATGATCCTTGATAATTATATATTTACGTGATACTCGGCGCGCTTCCCTTAGTAATGACATTGGATCAGTCGTGTGATGCAGGACGTCGAGGAGCACAACGGCGTCAAAACTCTGGTCTGAATGCGGGATATGCACGCCGTCGTATTTCAGCACCGGCATCCGCAGCCGTGGTCTGAGGAAAATATCGATCCCCTGGATCGAGGATTCGGGCCTTGCCGCCATCACCATTTCGTCGATCAACCCATCCCCGCATCCGACGTCGAGGATCCGCGCGTCTGGTGGTATCAATTCGAGCAGGTGCCTAACCAGCACTCTAGAGCGCCGAGCGGTCGCCAATCGCTTATGGGTCCCCCGAATTATAACGTCGCGCAGGCGGGAAGTTTGAGTCAATCAAGCCTCCGTTGTCGATAATGAACCGGTCGCCCGACCTCAATTAATCGGGAGCAACTCACGGAACTCTGCGCCGAGCGATCAGGAGGAGATTTGTCGGCCAGCCCATCAAAGACACATGCTGCAGCTGTGGCTTATCGATCCGCGCCGCGCGAGCGGCGCGGGTAAGCGTTGAGGACGACATTAAGTTCAATGTATCCTCAGTTGCATAGAAGCCCCGCCCCGCGATGCGCAGGATCGCTTGAAACCAGGTGGGCGGCAGCCAGTGGACCAGCGGTAAAACGGTATGAAACTCTACCGGATACCAGCGGTTCGGCGTCGTCACGAAGAGCCCAAGACGCGCGACTCGCCACAGTTCGGCGAGAAATTCGACCTGCTTTTGCCGGCTTCCGACATGCTCGATGACAGCGCTCGAATGAACGAAATCGAAGCTTCTGTCCTCGAACGGCAGCGGCCCTACGCTCAACTGCACGAAGGTGAGGCCAGGATGGCTTGCCTCGAGGTGCGTCGCGTCCTCCAGTCCCGCCGCGGTGATCTGTTCCTTGAACGGGTACAATATCTCCAGGTAGTTATCGAGAGCGGATGTTTGGTTACTGGTCACGCCGACATCGAGGATCGTGTCCGAGCGAGCCGGTGCCAGCTCATCAATAAATATCCGGAACATATTGCGCCGAGCGGCGGCAGTGATCTGCCCGGGAAGCGACGTGGGCGATGGTAAGTATTGGTGATACTCACTCATTTCAATAGATAAGCTACGAAAGGCCCAAGGCTTGGCATGGAGATTTAGCCCACCACATCGCTGGCCTTGCGGTGCTGCGCTTCGACGCGGCCAATCTCCCCGGTGCGTCACGCCGATCAGGTAGCGGGGCGAAGCCGGCTACGCCATGCATCAGCAACATCGCCGTGAAGATCTGAAACGCCGCGATTATCATAAACAGCCCGAATACCGCCCGATGATTGGCCGCCGTTTCGTCCGGCAGCATCGCATAGCCGGCGCCGACGAATTTTGCCACGAAACTGTTTGTCAGATACAGTCCCGCGATGAACATCAGCAGCGGCGAGAGAGCCGTTCGCGTATACGAAAGCGCTCGGAGCCAGCCGGTCCGGTGCTGCCCGAGCAGGTCGTACAGCGAGCGCGCCACGCCGCCCAGCAGGCAGGCCTGCAGGCCCACCACCGTTCAAAGAGGGTGTGACCCTCCCGATCGTGATCGACTTCGGGTCCGAGTCACGCTCGCCATATGAACGACCAAACCAGCCATTCTTTCACCGGCATTCCTTAGATAACCGAAAAAGATACGATTCTGCTGAAAGTCGCCGTCCGCAAAGTTCCGGCGTCTGGCGCGGCGCCGACCATTTTGGAATGGCTAAGTGCGGTTGACTTCGACCGTCTCATCAATCGAAAGAAGTGACACACGCTACCATCGATATTCCGACTCGGCTCAAGGTAAAATCAAATCTATGTGACGCGGTGATGGCAAGCTCGCTCGCGACCGCGACCATTCAGCTCCGGGTGATCACGACTGAACCGTCGAAGTCGAAACTGAAATCCATCTCATGAACGCCGGCTTCGGTCATCACCGAGCGCAACCTTCGGCGGTCATGCGTGTGAAACAGCAGGAAGCCGCTGCCGCCGGCGCCCACCAGCTTACCCCCGGTTGCGCCGCCGCGAGCGAGCGCAAGCTCATATAGTTGATCGATCCGGCCGCTGCTCATACCCGACGAACGCGTCCGCTTACGCAGCCAGTGCTGATGCATCAGCTCGCCAAAGCGGGAGGTGTCGCCGGCCTCCAACGCACCTTTGATCTGATAACCGAGCTCCTTGACGAAATGCAGGCCCTCCAGCATCTCGGCATCGCCTTGCAAGGATTTCTGTTGCTGCTCCTTCAGCAGCACATTGGCCTGTCGCGTATAGCCGACGAAGAACAGCATCAGCGAATCGCGCAGTTCGTGAAGCTTGGCTTCGCTGATCCGCAGCGGCGTTACCACAGCAGCATCATCGGGCCGATATTCCTGGCAAGTCAGCCCACCATAGGCGGCAATATAATGATCCTGCTTGCCGACCGGCTCGCCGAGGCGGTTCATCTCGATCTCGATCGCCTCGCAGGCCAGGGTCTCAGCGTCTACCGGCTGCCGCTTATAGGCATGCATCGCGTGCATCAAGCCGACAAGGAAACTGCCGGAGGAGCCAAGGCCAGTCCCGGCAGGCACGTCGGCGACGCTGACGATTTCAATTCCACGCTCTATTTTGTGATAACGGAGAGCCTCGCGCATCAGCGGGTGGCGAATGTCATCGTAACTCTCGGCGTGCTCAAATTCGGAGTACTTCAAAAAATAGCCGTCGAAGAAACTGCGATTAACAGTGATGTAGACATATTTATCGATCGCGGCAGAGATTACGAACCCGCCGAACTCGCGGTAATAGGACGGCAGGTCAGTGCCGCCCCCGCCGATCGAAATGCGCAGTGGGGTGCGGGTGATGATCATGACCGTCCTCCGCGCGATTGCTGCCGAAGAAACATATCGGTTTCGCGGATCCCGGCGGGTGACCCGATTTCGTAGAAGCGCTCGTGAACTTCGAAGCCGGCAAGAAGACCGCGGCGCACCAGGTCTCGATAGAGATCAGCCAGGTCGAAACTGCCGTTCGCCGTGCAGTCATGCACGACGCTCGCAGCGAGAATGCCCAGACCATAGTCGATATGGAGCATCGCCGGCGTTCTATCGACTTTGTCGTAACGACGGATCGCGGCGTCGACGAATTCGACGTTGCTGGTGTCCCACCGCCCGGCGTTGCGAAACACCACCATCAGCGCGGGCAACCCGGCGCGTTCGAACGCTTGCTCGATCGGGGCAAACGGAGTCGGCAAGTAGCTGTCGCCATACATCACGAAGAACCGGTCACCCAGCAACGGCAATGCTTTGCGGAGCGCGCCGCCGGTGCCCAGCAGCCTGTCCCCGTCGAAGGAATACCGCACATTGCAGCCGAAGGTTCCACCATCGCCGACATATGCCTCGATTTGCTCACCCAAATAGCCTGCGCAGATGACGATTTCGCTAATGCCTTGGTCAACCAGAAGCCGCAGCTGGTGAGCGACGAACGGCTCGCCCGCGACCTCGATCATCGATTTCGGTGTGGTAATCGTGGCCGGCCGAAGCCGCGTCGCCAACCCGCCCGCCAGCAGGGCCAATGCCGGGCGGCGCTCAGATCCGGCCGGCTTTGGCATCCTCGATCAGCGCCAGCAGCGAGACCCGCAACGCCTCGCGGCTGCCACGATGGCAGCTCCAGCCGAGGCGGCGAATACGATCGGTGTTGAGCCGCACCACCGGCACATCGCCCTTCCAGCCGCGATCTCCGCCCGAATACTCGAAGCGCGGCGGCGCCGACAAGCCCAGGCACTCGACCGCAAGGTCGGCAATTTCGGTCACGGTGATGTAGTCGCCGGTCGCGACGTTGTACGTATCGAAATCGGCAGGTGAATAACGCGCGGCGTGCAGCACGGCGGCGACGATGTCAGAGACGTGGATGTAAGACTTGCTTTGGCTGCCGTCGCCCATGACGGTGAGCCGGGTCGGGTCGGCGAGCAGCCGCCGGACAAAGTCGAAGCCGACGCCATGGGTCTGCCGCGGACCCACCACGTTGGCGAAGCGAAAAGCGCAACCGGTGAGACCGAACATCGCGCAGTAAGCGGCGATCAACGCTTCGCCGGCCAACTTGCTCGCCCCGTAGGTGGAGATCGGCAGCAACGGCCCGTGATCCTCGTGAACCTCGTGTAGGCCGAGATCGCCATAGACCCCGCTGCCCGACGCATACAAAATCCGGCGAGCGCCGGTCAGGCGCATCGCCTCGACCACGTTGTTGGTCAACACGGTTCCCTGATAGAAATCGACCTCAGGCTCGGTGGCGGCGCGCGCGATATCCGGGTTCGACGCGAGGTGAATGACGACGTCGTGCCCTGCCATGGCAGCTGTGAGACGGCCCAGATCGCCGACATCGCCGCGCATCACCCGCAGGCGACGATCTCCCGGGTGGCGATCGATGTGCCAATCCCGGCCCGATGAGAAATTATCGAACAACGTAACCGCCGTGACGCCCTGATCAGCCAGCAGCTGATCAGTGAAGTGGCTGCCGATAAAGCCGGCACCCCCGGCGATAAAATATCGATTGCCGAGATCAGAGCGTTTAACTAATTCAGTCATAAGCTTCGACTAGAGGCGTCGGACATTGGCGTAGTCTTTACATTTTCCAACATAACGCAAGTGACCCTGGCTCGGAAATGTGCCCGTCCGTCATTCTGACATCCGGTCACGGCCTGAATGCAAACGGCGCGAAAACGGAGAGTGTCCGGCGGATTTCCATCGGCTCGCCGATGCTCCACACCTTGTGGATAAGGAGCACATAGTGGCTGACAAGAATGCCGAGCACGCACAAGCCCACAGCCGCGATGTGCAGCCGCTTGCGCCACGCTTCGGACGATTCGGCCGCGGTGAGAGAAATGGAACGATACCCGACGAATGCGGCCAATGTCATGAACGGCGCCAAGTCGAAGCGATAGCGCATGGCAAGACCACTCGCCATAAATATCAGCACGACAGCCGAGGCGTTACCGATCAGCGCCAGGCGCAGGATCGCCGCCCCGTCGGCCAGCAGCTGCGGTCTTGACCATAGACGGTAGAGACCGATGCCGGCCAGAAGGATGGTTAGCGGATTGGTGAGGAGCGGAATGATCGGCGGCGACTCGATGTCAACGTACCGGGCGCGCAAATATGCCTCGAACGGCGGTACATCCCTGAGCACACGGGGGATGCCGGTCGCATAATAGAGCGCCCCGATCCACATGCGACCGAGATTGATCTCCCCGTAATTCTCAAGCGCGGCAAGACGGTCGGGGCTGTGATGTATCCAGTGATTGACATGGAAGTCCGCGAAAGTCAGCGGATTGCCCCAGCGCTCGAAATTGACCACTCCAACCACAACACCCATCAGCCCGAGCACGGCGATCGGCAGCAGGATGCGCGGATCGTGCAGCAGCGCTCCTATTGCGGTGCGAACAGGTCTCGTCGTCGCCGACAATCGCCGCTCGCCGAAATGCCGACGCCACGCAGTCCACATGACCAGCAGAACCGTGCCGAGATAAAGCGCCACGCCGATCGTCGGGCGCGTATTGATCGCCAACCCGGCAAGAACAGCCAGCAATACCAGATCTCGGCTGCGAAGGTCACCATCGCCGCCAAGAGCAGTCCGCAGCACGACCAAGTTGAACACGGCAGCCATGGCCGCTGACCACAGGACCGGCTCCAGCCAGACGTAGGCTGCCCCAAGGATATAGAGCTGCGGCCCGCTGAGCACCGTTGCTGCCGCCATCACGGTGAGAAGCCAGGGCATTCGCCTCGCGAGCGGGAGGCTGTTGTGGGCGATCAGCAGCATCCGCAATTGCAGGGCAACAAAGATGACTACCGCCGTGAGGCAGGAGAGTCGTGCGAGTTCGACCCGCGCAACGTCGGTGAACGGCATTGCCACCAGACGCAACAGCGCCGGAAACACACCGAAATAGGTGTAGGTTTTGCCGTTTCGCGTAAAACTCTCGAAATCGATCGCACGGGGGTCGACCGTGAACTCGCCGTGGAGCAGGTGCACCAGCATGCTGTCAAAGACCCGATCCAACATCTCCGGTGCAAATAGCTTGAAGGTGCCGTTGCTCAACAGAAACAGGTAATAGACAGCGATAACCACGAGCAGGCCGGCAAAAACCGTCCGACGAGACAGCAGTGCACCGACCCGCTCCCCGTTATCGACCCGGGCAGCGTGGGCATCAAATCTCACCATGATCCTGTCAACCCTATACGAGGTTGATTGACAAACCGGAAATGGCAGCTCGACGGAGTGATGCCGCGCCGGGACACAGGCTTATGACGTCCCCCGATTTTGCCGCTCGGGGCCGCCGAGCGCCGCTGCCTTCGACCGGGGATGTTGACCGGGCAGGATACCGGCGCAAGTTCCGCCAACACGGTGCGAGCGAGCCAGCCTACGGCGTGTGCTTCGACAGGAACTCCTTGACGCGGGCCTTTGCCGGCGTCAGCGCCGGTTCGGTCTTCCACTCCGGGATGAACTCGCAGTTCGGCAGCAGCTTCGAGAGCTCCTCCGAAATCGGCCAAGGATGCGCCTCGTCGTTGCCTGCCAAAACCATGCACGGCGTTCGCACCGTCTTTACGAAGTCGCGGTCGGCGCAATAGACGAAACCCGGGGCGTAGAGGTTCCGGCAGAACGCGTCGAGCACCGGCTGGGTGGCTTCCGGGTGGTCGGTCAGCGTTTCGGCCCAGCCGTCGAACCGGGCGGGGCGGCCGGGCGCCATCGGGCCGACGCGTCCGATCGGCTGCGCCAGAACCGCACTGGCGATGCGCTCGGGTTGCTTTTTGAGCATGTTGATGATGAACGACCCGCCGATGCACTGGCCGTAGAGATGGCATTTGTCGATGCCGAGGTGGTCGAGGAGGGCGATGTGATCGGCGGTGTAACTATCCCAACCGTCCTGCGCGGTGATCGGAGCGCGAGACTGGCCGCCGGCGTTGCGCTGATCCATCGCGACCACGCGGAAATTGGCCGCGAACTCTGTGGTGGGGTTGATCGGCGCAGAAGGCTGGCCCCAGACTGCGATCACCGACTGCAGGCCGGCGGGGGCGAAGGTGAGGATCGGAAACCCGTGGCCGAACTCCTCGTAATAGATGTGAGCGCCGTGATGGTCAAAACTCGGCATATCGGCGTCCTTTCATGATGGAAAGCAGATCGTCCAACCCCATTTCCCGGCAAGACAGCCGGTATTCGCACCGCGGTCAATGCTCGAACGCAGCACCGGACACTCCGGGATCAGGCTGGCGTCGGCGCCTCCGGGTGGAGCAATCCGGCGTCGCGAAGGTCCGCCCACAATCGGGACGGGATCGGATGGCGCAGCAACTCCAGATTGGCGTGAAATTCGTCGACATTGCGCGGACCTGGAATGATCGCGGCCACCACGGGATGAGCGAGCGGGAATTGCAACGCCGCCGCCGCAAGTGGCACCCGATGGCTGTCGCAGACTTCCTTGATGGCGTCGACCCGCGCGACGATCTCGGGCGGCGCGGCCCGGTAGTTCCAGGTGTCGCGCCCGGCGAGGATGCCGGAGTTCAACGGGCCGCCAACCACGATCGATGTGCCGGCCTCGAGGCATTTCGGCAGCAGATCCTCGAGCGGCCCCTGTTCGAGCAAGGTATAGCGGCCGGCGAGGAGGAACGCGTCCCAGGCGCCCCATTGCATGGCCTCGATCAACACCTCGCGTTCGTTGACCCCGATACCGATCGCCCGCACCGCGCCGCCGCTTCGCAAACTCTCGAGCGCGCGATAGCCGCTGTCGCGCAATGTATGCATCAGCCGTGGATGAGCCTCGTTGCCGTGCGTCATTGTGCCGATGTCATGCACATAGAGAATGTCGATCCGCGCCAGACCGAGCCGCTGCAGACTGTCCTCGAACGAGCGCATGATCCCATCGTACGAATAGTCATAAATCGGATCGAACGGCATCGGGGGTCTATGTTTCCCGGCCTCGGCAGGCATCGGGTGCGGACGGAGCAGACGTCCAACCTTCGTCGACAGCACCCATTCGTCGCGCGGTTCCCCGCGCATCGCGTCGCCGACGCAACGCTCGGCGCGGCCAAAACCGTAAAAGGGTGCGGTGTCGATATAGCGCACCCCGGCCGCCCAGGCGGCGTGCACGACGGCTTCGGCTTCGCGGCGGCTGACCTCGACGCGACTACCCCCGAGGGTCGCGCAGCCGAGCCCCAGCGCCGTGACTTCGAGCGAGGTCCGTCCGATCCTGCGCTTCTCGAAAACAGGCATCGTGCTATCTCCCATTCTCCGCATATGTCCTGTGGCGCCGATCATACTCTACGATATGAGAAGCTACGATTAACCCCGACCTCATCATTGTTCGGACGGAGCGAGGCTCTCCCGGGCCATCAATGATTGCGCGCAGCTTCGTATTCCCGGTATCTGATATTCAAATCCGTTAGACGATGACGAACATTTACGTCGATGCCGATGCATGTCCGGTGCGCGAGGAGGTCTATCGCGTGGCGGCACGCCTTCGGCTCGAGGTTTTTGTCGTCTCCAACGGCTCGCGTCCGATCCGGCCGCCGGCCGCCCCAAATGTGAGCATGGTTTTGGTCGGCGACAACGCGGACGCGGCCGACGACTGGATAGCGGAGCGCATCACCGCTGAGGACGTCTGCGTCACCTCCGACATTCCGTTGGCGTCACGTTGCCTCAAGAAAGGGGCGCGGGTCGTCTCCTCTACCGGCACGCACTGGACGCTGGCGAATATCGGCAATGCGCTCGCCGGTCGTGAAATATCTCGGCACCTACGGGAATTAGGAACGAACACCCGCGGGCCAGCCCCGTTTACCAAGCGGGACAGGTCCCGGTTTCTCGGCGCGCTCGATACGGCCTTGCAGGCGGCAATTGCGAGAGGCGGTCCGCTGACCATCGCCGTCACGGTCGGCCCGACCCGGCCAGGGATCAAACCGCCTGCGCAATCTGTTTCACCCCGGTCTCCGAGGCGCGCAGGATCATGTCGAGCAGGCGATGACGGGCGACAGCCGCATCGAACCCGGGGCTGACGGGTGTGCCGGTGCGGATGCATTCGGCCAGTCTCACGTAGAGCTGCGCGACATTGTACGGAGAACCCGCGGGCACCCCGTCCGGCACCCAGCGGTATTTGCCAGGAACCGGCAGATCGGCGAGTGCCGCGCCCTCGCCCTGCGCTCCTTTCAGCGGTCAGCTCCTGGCGCTGCATCGAGGTGCGCGATGTGGCGGCTGAGCACGAGGTCGCCCTCTTCGCCGTGGATCTCGAACAGGAAGTCGGTCCCGCGCGCCATGCCGCCGCGGATCTGGAATGACACGACCGCTCCGTCCCCGATAATGCCATTGACGACGAGCTGGTCGGGCGCGGTCTTTGCGACGATCTCGCCGGTTGCTTCGAGCGGGATGTGGTCACGCTGACTGACGACGAAAGCGGTAAGTTCGCGGAATTCGCCGAGGCAATGGCATAGAGCATCGATCGTGTGACCGCCGGTAATCGTCAGCAGGTTGGCGCCATTGGCTCGGTCGGCCTGATAGGCCCGGTCGATCGTGGCTCCCCAATTCGGCGCGCACGCAATCATCGTCGCCGTCAGGACCCGCCCGAGATAGCCCTGGGCGACCAAGTCCTTGACGTAATTGATCGCCGGGGACACTTGGCCCTGAAGTCCGACCGCATGCCGGATCCCTCGGCGTTCGGCGGCGTCGAGCATCCGGATCGCTTCGGCGGTATCGCGGCCGAGCGGCCACTCGCAATAGACGTGCTTTCCGGCCTCGATCGCAGCCATGACCGGCCGGTAATGATCAGGCACCTTGACGCTGACCGTGACCAGATCGACATCGGGGTGTTGCGCCAGCTTTTCGGGGTCGGAGAACGCCATCGGAATCCGGAAATGCCTGGCCGCGGCCTCGGCCGACTCCTGCCGAGTCGTGCAGACCGCAATGATCTCAAATTCCGGAAGGGCTTGCAGAGCAGGGATATGCGCGATCGAGGCAAATCCACGGTTCGGACTGACCCCGACGATGCCCACGCGGATCTTGCCGTTCGTCGCCATGAGGTTTCTCCCTGAATCCCGGAGTGCCCGCCCAGCATCCGGATCGGACGATCCGGCGTAACAGGCTCGCAGGTCAAGTGCGCCGAACCGAAATTTGGCGTCGGTCCGGCGAATTGCGCCGCGCCTTACGCCGGCTCTTGGACTAGGCTGCTGCCGCGCCCATTCGTTCCGCCTGCTCAGCCGGAGACGAGAGATGACACTGCCCGCATCAAGCCGCTTTCGGTTCACCGCCGATCTGAACATCATGCCGCATCCTCAACGGGATGTGGCAGGTTTCCGGCGCCCATGGCGCCATCGACCCGGCGCGCGCGGTCGAGGCGATGTTCGCCTATCACGATGCCGGATTCACCAGCTGGGACCTCGCCGATCATTACGGCCCGGCCGAGGATTTGATCGGCGAGTTCCGGCGCCGGTTCGCCACGAGCCGCGGAGCCGAGCGGCTGGCGGAGATCCAGGCGTTCACCAAATGGGTGCCTTATCCCGGCCGGATGACAAGGCGCGCCGTCGAGGAAGCGGTCGGCGTCTCGCGGCGCCGAATGGGTGTCGACTGTCTCGACCTGCTCCAGTTCCATTGGTGGGATTACGGCGACGAAGGCTACCTCGACGCGCTCAAGCATCTCGCCGATTTGCGTGACGAAGGCCAAATTCGCCACCTCGCCTTGACCAATTTCGACACCGAGCGGCTGCGCATCATCGCAGATCACGGCATCGGCGTCGTCTCGAACCAGGTGCAATACTCGCTGGTCGATCGTCGGCCCGAAACGCGGATGGCGCCGTTCTGTCATGATCACGGGATTACATTTCTGGCCTATGGCACCTTGCTCGGCGGGCTGCTGTCGGAGAAATATCTGGGCCGCGCCGAGCCGCAGCGGTCCGAGCTCAACACCGCCTCCCTGCAGAAATACAAGAACATGATCGACGCCTGGGGCGGCTGGACCTTGTTTCAGGAACTCCTCGCGGTGCTGAAAGACATCGCCGACAAGCACCGGGTCGAGCGTCGCCAATGTCGGCGTCCGCTACGTCCTCGATCGTCCGGCAGTCGCCGGCGTGATCGTCGGCGCCCGGCTCGGCGTCACCCAGCATCTGGCCGACAATGCGCGCGTCTTCGGCTTTGCGCTGGACGACGGCGATCTGGCGCTGATCGAGGCGGTTCTCGCCAAATCGCGCGACCTGATGACGGTGATCGGCGATTGCGGCGACGAATATCGTTAGTGACCGAATGGGACTCGATGTGACCACGATCCGATTGAGGGCCGAAGACGGGATGAGCGTCATTCCGTTCGAGCAACCCGGCATTCGTGGCTTCCTGCATCGGCCGGACCGCGCGGGCGGCGCAGGCGTTGGTGCTGACCCACGGCGCCGGCGGCAATTGCCGCTCGCCGTTATTGATCGCTGCCGCCGAGGCCTTTTGCGCCGAGGGTGTGTCGGTGTTGCGCTGCGACCTGCCGTTTCGCCAGCGGCGGGCGACGGGGCCGCCGTCGCCGTCGACGGCCGCCGCCGACCGCGAGGGCTTGCGACGCGCCGTCGAAGCGATGCGCGAGCTGGTGCCGGGGCAGGTATTTCTCGGCGGGCAGTCCTATGGCGGACGGCAAGCCACGATGCTCGCCGCGGACGAACCCGAGCTGGCGGCGGCGCTGCTGTTGTTCTCGTATCCGCTGCACCCGCCGGGGAAGCCGGACCGGTTGCGGATCGAGCACTTTCCCCGGCTGCGCGTGCCGGCGGTATTCGTCCAGGGCAGCCAGCGACCCGTTCGGCTCGCTCCGCGGAGTTGCGCTCGGCGGTTGCGCTGATCCCGGCGCCACACCGAGATCATCCCGATAGCGGGCGCCGGTCATGATCTAAAGCGCGGGCGTTTCGACCTTGGGCCGGTGGTCGCTGCGCTGCTGGCGCAACCCGCAGTTTGAGGATTGGGCCTCAGGCCTTCCGTCGCCGCTCGGTCTCGGCCGGCGCAGCCGGGGCTTCCGCCCTGGCTTTACGGCGTTTCGCGGCAACCGGCACCGCCGGCTGAGCCTCGGGCTCGGCCTTCGCACCCCGCCCGCCCGATACCGGCAGCAACAGCGGCGGCTGCCGCCGGTCGGCGGCCGGTCCGCGGCCGTTTGGCCGATGATGCAGCGGCGGCCCTTTGCGGGGCGGAGGCCTCCTCGCGGGCAAGGCTGCGCTTCAGCGCGTCCATCAAATTGACCACCTTGGGTGGCTCTTCGATCGAGTGCGACGCCGCGGTCACCTCGCCCTTGAGCTTGCTGTCGACCAGCGCGCGCAATGCATCCTGATAGCGGTCGTGAAAGGCGGCAGGCTCGAACGTGCCGGATTTGCGCTCGATGATGGTCTCGGCGAGGGCCACCAGATCCGGGTCGATCTGCTCTTCCTGTTTGTGGGCAAATTCCGCCGGGCGAACCTCGTCGCTGCTGCGCAGCTGCGACATCAACAGCCCTTCGCCGCGCGGTTCGACCAGGACCGGACGCTCGCGGCCCGACATCGTGATGCGGCCGAGCCCGACCTTGTTGGTGTGCGCCATCGCCTCGCCGATCACCCGGAAGGTTTCGGCCGCGAGTTCGCCCTCGGGATAGACGTAATAGGGGGCATCGAGATAAAGCGGATCGACCTCGTCGCGGCTGACGAAGCGGTCGAGATCGATGATCTTCGACGAACTCGACCTGCAATTCCTTCAACTCGTCGTCATCGATCGTAACGTAGCGGTCGCGATCGAACTCGTAACCTTTGACGATCTGGTCGCGGCCGACCTCTTCGCCGGTCTTGGAGTCGACAAGACGCTGCGAAAGCCGGTTTCCGGTCTTTGAATTGAGCTGATTGAGCCTGATCCGCTTCGCTTCGGTCGTCGCCGGGGTCAGATAGACCGGGCAGGTGACGAGAGAAAGACGCAAAAACCCGCTCCAACTCGCGCGCGGCATGCCGAACTCCTATATTGCCGCCTTAGAATGCACATTATGTAGGCGCTCCGCAACGTCGCGGCCAACGTCAACCAAACGTCAACGCTTCCACCGATCGATCGCTCCCATGGCGCTCACCGAGTACAGACGGAAACGCGATTTCGCGAAGACGCCCGAGCCGGCAGGCGTCGTGGCGCGCAAGACCGCGGCGCGGCCGCTGTCCTTCGTGATCCAGAAGCATGCCGCGCGCCGGCTGCATTACGATTTCCGGCTCGAGCTCGACGGTGTGCTGAAGAGCTGGGCGGTGCCGAAGGGTCCGAGCCTCGATCCTGCCGAAAAGCGCCTGGCGGTCCATGTCGAAGACCACCCGCTCGAATATGGCGGGTTCGAGGGGGTCATTCCCGAAAGGCAATACGGCGCCGGGACTGCGCTGATCTGGGATCGCGGGACCTGGACTCCGGTCGATCCCGACCCGGAAGCGGCCTATGCGAAAGGCAATCTCAAATTCGTGCTCGACGGCGAGAAATTGCACGGCAAGTGGGCGTTGGTGCGGATGGGCGGAAAACATGCCGGCCGGCACGACGAGAACTGGCTCTTGATCAAGGAGCGCGACGCCGCGGCGATGCCGCAGAGCGGTGACGCGGTCGTTGTCGACAACCCGCGCAGCGTCGCCACCGGCCGTGCGCTGGAAGAGATCGCCGCCGATCGCGATCGGGTCTGGGGACCGAACGGCGAAGAACGGAGGCCCACGGCGGCCGAACCGAAGCCGCAAGCCCGCATCGCGCGCGTTCCCGGGGCCAAAAAGGGGCGGATGGCGGCCGATCCCAAGCCGCAACTGGCGACCGCGGCCGACCAGGCGCCGGACGGACCCCAATGGTTTCACGAGATCAAATATGACGGCTATCGGCTGCTCGCTCGGGTCCGCGACGGCAAGGCGCAGCTGTTGACCCGCAACACCCTCGATTGGACGGGAAAGTTTCCGGCGCTCGCCGACGAGGCTCGCCGAGCTGCCGGTTGCCGCCGCGCTGATCGACGGCGAGATCGTCCATCTCGAAGCGGACGGCACGACCGATTTCGGCCATCTGCAGGACGCGATCTCCAACGAACGTACCGACCCGCTGGTCTTCTACGCGTTCGACCTGCTCCACCTCGACGGCTACGACCTGACCGGGGCTGCGCTCGAAGACCGCAAAGCGCTGCTGGCCGAACTGGTTCCGCCTCACTCCACCGGCATGCTGCGCTACAGCGACCACCAGGTCGGCCGCGGTCCCGAACTGCTTCGCCACGCCTGCGGCTATGGCCTGGAAGGCATCGTCTCCAAGCGCCGCGACCGGCCGTATCGGCCGGGGCGCAGCAACGATTGGGTCAAGGTCAAATGCGCCAACCGCGACGAGTTCATCGTAATCGGCTTTACCGAGCCCGCCGGCGGCCGGCGCGGCCTGGGCGCCCTGCTGCTCGGCTATTATGACCCGCGGGGCAGCCTGCATTATGCCGGCCGCGTCGGCACCGGCTTCGCCGACGCTCAGCTGTCGGCGCTCAGGGCGCAGCTCGAACCGCTCGAACGCGCTAACGCCCCGGTCGCGGCATTGCCCAAGGGCGCTTCGCTCAAGGGGGTGCATTGGACCCAACCCGCGCTGGTCGCCGAGGTGCGCTATGGCAACTGGACGGCCGACAAGGTGTTGCGGCACGCGGCATTCGTCGGGCTGCGCGAGGACAAGAGCGCAGCCGAGGTTGTGCGCGACACCGATATGCCGGCGCCGACCGTTCCCGCAGCGGTGGCAAAGCCAGTGACTGCGCGGCGCACTGCCCGCGACGGCAGCACCGAATTCGAAGGGGTGAGGCTAAGCAATCCCGATCGCGTCCTCTATCCGGAAGAGGGCATCACCAAGCTCGATCTGGCACGCTATTACGCTGAAATCGCTGACTGGGCATTGCCGCAGCTGGCGCACCGGCCGTTGAGCGTGGTGCGCTGCCCGACCGGCCTCGGCGGCGAGACCTTTTTCCAGAAGCACGCCGGCGCTGGCACGCCCAAGGCCATAGTGCCCGTGGAGATCGATGGCGAAACTCACCTCGCGATCAAGGATTTGGCCGGGCTGATCTCGCTGGTCCAGATCGGCGTGCTCGAAATCCACCCCTGGGGCTCGACCGTCGACAATGTCGAGCAGCCCGACCGGATCACCTTTGATCTCGACCCGGATATCGGCCTGCCCTGGTCGCAGGTTACCGCCGCCGCGCTCGAAATCCGCGATGTGCTCAAGGATTTCGGCCTGCAGAGCTTCGCCAAGACGACCGGCGGCAAGGGGTTGCATGTGGTCGTGCCGCTGACCCCGGAACTCGACTGGGATCAGGCCAAGAGCTTTACCAAGGCGGTCGCCGACCACATCGCGGCGCAACACCCGCAACGCTACACCACCAACCAGTCGAAGCGGGCGCGGCAAGGCCGGATCTACATCGATTATCTTCGCAATGCCCGAGGCGCCACCGCGATCGGCGCCTATTCCACCCGCGCGCGGCCGGGCGCGCCAATTGCGACCCCGCTGTTCTGGCGCGAGGTCGAGGAGGGGGTCCGGCCCGAAGGCTTTACCGTCGCGACCGTCCCCGTTCGCCTCACCGCGCTGAAGTCGGACCCCTGGGCCGAGATCGGCACGGTTCGGCAGACGATCACTCGGGCGGTGCTGCGCAAGCTCGGCTTGTGAGCCCCGCTTTGCCCGAAGGTTGCTGCTACGCGCCGACCCAGCTCAGGTAATCCTTGGTCAGCGCCGCGACCGCCGCGTCGTAAAGGCGCTTTCCCGCTTCGGGAGTCGCCAGGGCCGAGTTGGAGCCGATGCGGCCGTCCGGAAAGTTGCGGCGATAGTCCGCCGCGTCGGAGAAGTCGCCGCGCGGCGCGATGACCGGGTCGAGCGTCGCCGATTTGATCGCCTCGGGATAGGCAAACTGGGTGACCGCGACCTCACTCGGCGTCGCGTGGCTGCCTTCGGCATCGCCGTAAAGTTCCTTGGCGATCCGCCCGACGCCTTCGCCCTGCCACCAGTTTCTGAGCCGGCACTTGACCGGCGCGACGCTCCCCGCCGGCGACAAGCTGCGGGTCGCGTAGATCTCGGAAAACGCGGCGGCAACGGTGGCGATGTTCCCGCCATGCCCGTTGATGAAATAAAAGCGCTCAAAGCCGTGTCCGGCCAGCGATTCGACCATGTCGCGCAGGACTGCGATCAAGGTGCTCGGCCGCAAGGTGATCGAACCGGGGAAGCCGAGATGGTGCTGCGCCATGCCGACCCCGATCGTCGGCCCGACCAGCGCCGGTGCGGCCTCGCCGACGCCGCGGGCAATAATCTCGGCGCAGATCGCATCGGTCCCGATCACCCCGACCGGGCCATGCTGCTCGGTCGAGCCGATCGGCAGGATGATGCCGCGGCTCGTCTGGAGATAGGCCTCGACCTCCGGCCAGGTCTGCAAGTGCAACTGCATATTCTCTCCCTCCTGCCGCTGCGGCGCTATTCGACAGACGACGAGGACTTTGCCTCGATACCCACAAATCGTCATCACCGGGGTCGTCCCGGTGATCCACGCCCTTCCGCCGCGGCCCAAGGCGTGGACGGCCGGAACAAGTCCGCCCATGACGGGCTGCGGCTGCTGCCGACGGTCTAGCCCGACCCTGCTGCTTTCGGCCGCTCGCGGGGGCCGGCGAAGGCGGTGACGACCCCGTGCAAGGTGCGCAATTCCTGCTCGGTGCATCGTGCGCGCTGAAACAGGCTGCGCAGATTGCGCACCATGCTCGGGCGGCTTTCGCGGTTGCGCAGAAAGCCGTTGCGGATCAGCTCCTCTTCGAGATGCTCGAAGAAATTCAGCAGCTCCTCCTTGGTCGCCGGGCGGCTCAGCCCGGTGTGAAGCGTCTCGGGCGCCGCCTCGGCATCGGCGGTGAACCATTCGTAACCGACGATCATCACAGCCTGGGCGAGGTTCAGCGACGAGAAGCCGGGGTTGAGCGGCACCGTCAGCACCGTGTCGGCGAGCGTTATATCGTCGTTCAGGAGCCCGGTGCGCTCGGGCCCGAACAACACGCCGCACGCTTCGCCGGCCGCCGAGCCGGGCGCGCATCTCGCCCGCCGCCTGGCGCGGCGTGACCTCGCGCCGGACCATGCCGCGGTCGCGCGCCGTCGCTGCATAGACATGGACGAGATCGGCAATCGCGGCCGGTATGCTCGGGTAGAGCCGCGCCCGGTCGAGCACGGCATCGGCGCCGCTCGCGGCGGCGATCGCCCTGTCCGAGGGCCAGCCGTCGCGCGGCCGCACCAGCCGCAGATCGTCGAGCGCGCAGTTCATCATCGCCCGCGCCGCGGTGCCAATATTCTCGCCGAGCTGCGGCTCGACCAGGATGATCGCCGGACCGCCGGCCACTGCTCGGCGGCGATGATCGGTCCCGGCCATGGTCAATCCTTGCGCCACCAGGTCGTGGTGCCGTCCGGCTTGTCTTCGAGCAGTATGCCCTCGGCCGCGAGCATGGCGCGGATGCGATCGGCTTCGGCAAAGCGGCGCTGGCGGCGCGCCGCCGCACGCAGCGCGATCTGCTCCTCGATCCGCTTGGCATCGGCCTGGGCGCTGCCGCGCAGCCAGTCGAGCGGATTGCCTTCGAGCAGCCCCATCAGCCGTCCTCCCTTTTCGAGCGCCTGCTGCAGCGCCGAGCGCTCGGCATCCGAGCTCGTCCGGTTGATCGCGCCGGTCAGCTCGTGCAGCCGGGCCAGCGCGAGCGGTGAGTTCAGATCGTCGTCAAGCGCATCCTGGACCGGCTGTAATGCCGCGTCGGCTTCGCCGAACCGCTCGAACACCGAATCCCGACGACAGGGTCAGCGCCCGGTAAAAGCGGTCGAGGCTCTGCCGCGCCTGGCGCAATTTCTCGTCGGTCCAATCGAGCGGATCGCGGTAATGGCTGCCGAGCAAGGCGAGGCGGATGACCTCGCCGGGCGCTTCGGCCAGCGCGTCGCGGACGGTGATGAAATTGCCCTCGGACTTCGCCATCTTGGCGCCGCCGACGGTCAGCATGCCGTTATGCATCCAGTAGCGCGCGAAGGGGTGCCCGTCATGGGCGCACACACTCTGCGCGATCTCGTTCTCGTGGTGCGGAAAGATCAGATCGAGCCCGCCGCCATGGATATCGAAGGTCTCGCCCAGCGTATTCTCGCTCATCGCCGAGCATTCGATATGCCAGCCCGGCCGGCCGCGGCCCCACGGGCTGTCCCAGCCGGGCTGGTCGGCGTTCGAGGGCTTCCACAGCACGAAATCGCCGGGGTCCTCCTTGTAGGGCGCGACCTCGACCCGCGCGCCGGCGATCATGTCCGCCCGGCTGCGCCGCGACAGCGCGCCGTATTCGGCATAGGAGGCGACCCGGAACAGCGCATGGCCTTCGGCCGCATAGGCGTGGCCCGAGGCGATCAGCCGCTCGATCATCGCGATCATCTGGGCGATGTATTCGGTCGCTCGCGGCTCGATATCGGGCGGCAGGTTGTTGAGCGCCGCCATGTCCTCGTGGAAGATCGCCGTGGTGCGGCGGGTCAGCGTCTCGATCGGCTCGCCGCTCTCGCGGGCGGCGGCGATGATCTTGTCCTCGACATCGGTGATGTTGCGGACATAGCGCACATGGTCTTTGCCGTAAGTGTGGCGCAGCACCCGATACAGCAGGTCAAACGCCACCACGGCGCGGGCATTGCCGATATGGGCGAAGTCGTAGACCGTCGGCCCGCAGACATACATGCGGACGTTATTTGGATCGAGCGGTTCGAACGCCTCCTTGCGGCGCGTCAGCGAATTATAGAGAGTGAGCGGCATGGCAACGGCGTAGCAGATTGCGCCCCGCCGGTCCATGCGATCCGGAATCCGAATTCGACGGGCCTTTCGGCGCCGTCATCGACCGCTGCGGACGGCAATGTCCGCCCAAATCCCTGGAGTGAGACGGCTTGTCAGTTGTCGAGTTCTGGTTTACTTATCCGACCAATTAGTAGTCCGGGCCAAAGAGCGATGATCACGGTTGGCACGTTCGAGGCGAAGACGCATTTGTCGGCGTTGCTCGACCGCGTTATGGCGGGCGAGGAAGTGGTCATCACCAAACACGGCAAGCCGATCGCTCGGCTCGTTGCTGCGCACCGCATCGACCGAGGCTCGGGCGAACGATGCCTTCGCAAAGCTGAAAGCGCTGCGTAAACGCACAACACTCGGCGGCCTTCGTGGAAAGAGCTGCGTGACGAAGGGCGTCCGTGACTGCCGGTGTCGTTGATTCCGTCAATTGCGCTGACTTGGTGTTTTGAGGACGAAGCGTCGCCCGAAACCGACCGGCTGTTCGAGCGCGTCCGTGACGATGGCGCCGTCGTTCCGGGGCTTTGGCATCTGGAAGTCGCCAACGTCCTCCTCCAGGCCGAACGGCGCGGCCGGATCGGCCGGGCGGATATTGCGCGGCGGCTCGATGCTGATCGCAGACTTGCCAATTGCGATCGACCAGGAGACGACGCCCCGCGCTTGGCGCGAGACCCTGTCGTTGGCGCGAGCCGAAGAGTTTGACCGCTTACGATGCGGCGTATCTCGAACTCGCCGAGCGTCGTGGTTTGCCGCTGATGACGAGAGACAGCGAACTGGCCGCTGCTGCGAAGCGATTGGGTGTTACCGTGTTTCCGTGAGCCCCATCGGGTGTACATGATGCGACAAGGCCATCGGGATGCGGCGCAGCAAGGAGCAAAAATGAAGTTCGGCATTTTCTACGAGCTGCAATTGCCGCGTCCGTGGGAGGCGGGTGGCGAGTTGCGCCTCTACCAGAACGCGCTCGACCAGGTCGAGCTGGCCGACCGCCTCGGCTATGACTATGCCTGGGAGGTCGAGCATCATTTTCTCGAAGAATATTCGCATTCACCGGCTCCCGAGGTGTTTCTCGGCGCCGCGAGCCAGCGCACCAAGCAGATCCGTCTCGCCCACGGCATCATGCAACTGACGACGAGCCCCCCGGCGCGGGTCGCCGAGCGGATCGCCGCGCTCGACCTGGTCAGCCGCGGCCGGGTCGAGTTCGGCATGGGCGAGAGCGCCAGCAGCACCGAGCTCGAACCGTTCGGCCGCGCCTTCGAAGAGAAACGCGCGGTCTGGGAAGACGCGGTGCGCGCGATCATCCCGATGTTCAAGGACGGCGGCTGCGAATACCACGGGACCTATTTCGATTTCCCGTTGCGCAATGTCGTGCCCAAGCCGGTGCAGAAGCCGCACCCGCCGTTGTGGTGCGCCTGCTCGCAACTGGAGACGATCGAGATGGCCGGCCGCCGCGGCCTGGGCGCGCTCGCCTTCCAGTTCCTCAGCGCCGAGGCGGCGCACGCCTGGGTCCACGCCTATTACAACGCCTTCACCAAGCGCCAGGAGAAGCTCACCGATTATGTGACCAACCCGAATTTGGCGCTGACCAGCTATTTCATGTGCGCCGAGACCGACGAGGAAGCGCGCCGCCGCGCCGACGGCATCCCGTTCTTCCAGTTCGCCTTGCGCTTTTACGGCTTAAGCCCGACCCGCGAGCGGCCGAAGCCGGGCGAGGTCAATCTGTGGGACGAATACGAAAAGTGGAAGCGCGCCAATCCCGAGGGGCTCGCCCGCGCGCTGTCGGGCGGGCTGATCGGCTCGCCCGAGACGATCCGGCGCAAGCTCAGGCGGTTCGAGACCTCGCATATCGACCAGGTCATCTTTCTGAACCAGGCCGGCAAGAACACGCATGAGCACATCTGCGAGAGCCTGGAACTCTTCGCCCGCGAGGTAATGCCCGAATTCCACGCCCACGAATCCGAGCAGCAGGCCTGGAAGCAGCAGGTGCTGAACCGCGAGATCGACTGGAGGAGATCGACACCGCCCCCTACCGCGACCGCTACGGCCCCAATTCGGTGCAGGTCACCCGCGCCCAAGCGGCGGAATAGCGGAGACTTCAATGTTCAAGCGGATCGACCATGTCGAGATCGTCACCGACCGGCCGAAGCAGACGACCGACTTCTACACCGACGTGCTCGGGTTCAGGGTGAAGGCGCGCGATCGGATCGAGCGCTCCGGGCTCGGCGTGCCGATCGATCTCGTTTATTTGGAGCTCGGCGGCTCCGTCGTCGAGCTGATCTCGTATGACGGCGTCACCGTCGATCCCGCGCCGCAGACGGGAGCATCTCGGCTATCGCATGATCGCGCTCGAAGTCGACGACATGCAGCAGGCGACCGACTATCTGAAGAAAAAGGGGATCGACATCGTCTGGGGGCCGAGAATTACTGAAACCTATGCGCGGGCTGAGATCTGCGACCCCAACGGGTTCCATATCGAGCTCAGGCAATGGTTCCGCTGACGCCGGATTACATTGCGCGAAGAAGCCGAATACTTCTGGTGGCGGAACACCATCGTGGCCGAACTCCTCATGTCGAGGAAGTCGGTCGACCCACTACCGCCGCATCGACCAATTCGAGCAAGGCGTTCAGCAACACGGCGCAGCCGGCTGTCAGGTCTGCGGGTTTGGCGTCCTCGATCTCGTTGTGGCTGATGCCGCCGATGCAGGGGACGAAGACCATCGCCGTCGGCGCGACGCGCGCCATGTAGACGGCGTCGTGGCCGGCGCCGCTAATGATGTCCTGGTGCGGTTGGCCCAGCGCCGCGGCGGCATCGCGCACCGCGGCGACCAGCGCCGGATCGAACGGAGTCGGCGGGAAATACCAGAATTCCTTGACCACGACTTCGAGGCCCGCCGCTGGCCGCCGCGGCATCGTCGCAGGCTTGCCGCAGCTCGCGGTCCATCTGGCTCAGCACCGCGTCCTCGGGATGGCGGAAATCGACAGTAAGGAAAACCCGGCCGGGGATCGTGTTGCGCGAATTCGGGCTGACCTGGACAAAACCGACCGTGGCGCAGGCAAAGGGCGCGTGCGCATGGCCGATCCGGTTCACTGCATCGATCATCCGTGCGGCGCCGACCAGCGCATCGCGCCGCCGCGGCATCGGCGTCGGCCCGGCATGCGCCTCCTGGCCGGTGACGGTGATCTCGTACCAGCGCTGCCCTTGCGCGCCGGTCACCACCCCGATCGGTTTCCGAGCCGCTTCGAGGATCGGCCCCTGCTCGATATGCGCCTCGAAATATGCGGCGACCTTATGCTCGCCGACCGGCTCCGGACCGGCAAAGCCGATCCGTTCGAGCTCAGCGCCGAGTGTCACTCCGGTGACATTGTCTGGCCGCTCGAGCCCGTAGGCGAGATCGAACACCCCGGCGAACACCCCCGAGCCGACCATCGCCGGTGAGAACCGCGAGCCTTCTTCGTTGGTCCAGGCGACGATCTCGATCGGCGCCTCGGTCTCGTAGGCCAGATCGTTGAGGGTGCGGACGATCTCCAGCCCGGCCATCACCCCATAGGCGCCGTCGAACCGGCCGCCGGTCGGCTGGGTATCGAGATGGCTGCCGGTCATGACCGGCGCCAGCTTCGGGTTGCGGCCGCGCCGGCGGGCGAAGATGTTGCCGATCCGGTCGACCGTGACGGTGCAGCCGGCCTCCTCGCACCAACGGATGAACAGCCGTCGCGCCTCGCCGTCGAGATCGCTGGCGGCGAGCCGGCACACCCCGCCCTTTGCCGTCGCGCCGATCTGCGCCAATTCCATCAGGCTCGCCCACAGCCGCTCGCCATTGACCTGAAGGTTCCGCATTCCGCCTCTCACTGCCGAGCTACGTCAGCCTGCAATTCCTGACGATAACTCGCCGCCGTTCACGTCGCCAGCGGTCGCGGCGTAGTTAGGGGGACATGGGGTCTAGCGCCGCAGCGGCCAGGCGAAGCTGAGTTCGTGCCCGTCAGGGTCGGTTATATGGAAGAAGCGCTCGCCCCATTCGGCGTCGCGCGGTGCGGTGTCCGGCCGGCAGCCGGCGGCGACGAGACGGGCATGGAGCGCGTCGACATCGGAATCGTAGAAGATTACCCGCCCCCACCACGACCAGCGGCGTTCCGGCGGTTGCGCGATCAGGTTAAGAAACGCGCCGCCGGCCTTGAAGCTGGTGAAGCCGGCATCCTCGCCGCCGTAAAGCATCTCGAACCCCAACAGCCGATAGAAGCGAACGGCCCGCTGCATGTCGTGGGTGGCAAGGGTTATGGCGCTGATGCCGGTGATCATTACCGATCTCCGTGGCGAGCCGGGGGTGTATCCTGGCCGGGTCGCAAGTGGAGAAACGGTCATGTATGTGGGGACGCAGATCAGGCCGCGGGACGATTCCGACTACAAGGTCTGGGCGCAGCTCGGCGTTACCCATGTCTGCGTCGACCCGCCGGGCAATCCGCATCATTGGAGCCTCGACGATCTGCGGCGCCACCGCGACCATGTCGAATCGTTCGGCCTGTCGCTCGACATGGTGCAGTTGCCGATGTCGTCGCGGCCGATCGAGGAGCAGGAGAGCCCGCACATCCTGTTGGCGAAGGAGCCGGAGCGGCAGCGCGAGACTGGACAGCATCTGCAGCCTGATCGAACGGCTCGCCGCGGCCGGCATCCCGGCGGCGAAGTACAATCTGACCATCATCGGCATCCCCCGAACCGAGCGGGAGCCGGGCCGCGGCGGCTCGCGCAACGCCGCCTTTCGCTGGAGCCGCGCCGACCAGACCGCGCCGCCGGGCCAGGCCGGCATCGTCTCCGAGGACGAATACTGGGAGCGGATCGACCATTTCCTCGCGGCAATCGTGCCGGTGGCGACCGCGGCGAAGGTGCGCCTCGCCTGCCATCCGCAGGACCCCTACACACCGCCCGGCTATCGCGGCGTGACCAGCGTGCTCGGCACGGTCGAGGGGCTGAAGCGGTTCGTGACGATGCATGAGAGCCCCTATCACGGGCTCAATTTCTGCCAGGGCACCGTTGCCGAGATGCTCGACGATCCGGCGCGCGAGATCTTCGACGCGATCCGCTGGTTCGGCGAGCGCGGCAAATTGTTCAACGTGCATTTCCGCAATATCAAGGGCAGGAAGCTCGATTTCATGGAGGCGTTCCCGGACGAGGGCGACATGGACATGGCCCGCGCGATCGCCTGTTATCGCGATGTCGGCTATCCCTACATGCTGATGCCGGACCACGTGCCGCAGATCGACGGCCGCGATCCCTCCGGCGTCGCCTTCGCCTATTGCTACGGCTACATCCAGGCCCTGCTCGACGCGCTGGATCCGCGGAAACGATAGACTGCGGTCAAGACAGAGCGACGAGCGAGGTCGGCACGGCGCCGCGCAGCAGCGCTTTGCGGGCCTGCCATTGCTCGCCGCCTTCGAGGGTTTCGAGGAATTGGACCTCGCCGCCGGCGAACAGGGCGATCGGCAGGCCATCGCGGTAGAGGAGCCGGTTGCCGGTCAGCGCCGCGAGTTTCGGCCCGGGGGTCAGGATGCCGGCTAGGTTCAGCGGATCGGCGCCGGAAACCGAGACCCAGGCATCGGAAGCCGGTTTGCGCCTGGTTTCGCGCAGCAAGCCGATCGCCTCGGGCAGTGCGAATTGTTCGCCGGAGAAGCCGGCGACAAAGCGGCCGCCGCGGATCTCGCCGCGCGCTTCGAGCCGGCGGTAGACTCGCAGCAGATCGCGCCATGGCGGCAACCAGGCAGCCTCGCGCTCGAGCAGACGCCAAAACACCACGCCGTAGCGGCGCAGCAAGGCGCGCGCCGCATGCTCGACCGCCTCGCCCTGCGTCCCGCCTTGCACCGGTCGGGCGCGGCCGGCGAGCGCCCACCGACCGGCGTCTTCCATGCCGAAAACCGCGCCACGACGCCGCCGTCCACTGCCTGAGGGCCGGCGGCGGTCGGACGGCATCAGCAACGCGCGCAGCCCGCCAAAACTGTCCGAATTGACGAGGCCCAGGGCGACCAGCTCAGCCAGCGCCTCTTCGACTTGCGGGCGCAGCAGGCCCGTGTCTTCCACCAGCTCGTCGAAGAATGACGCGCCCCGCTCGCGAATGCACGCGACGACCCGTTGCGCTTGGGAACTCGGTTGGATCGCGTCGTCGACCACCGAGAACGCTGCCCAGAGTCGCGCTTGACGCCGTGGAAGAAGCGTGATCGGCGTCGTCCGTACCGGCGTTGCAGCGCGGCCGGTGCCATCGGCTCGACCGCTGAGCGGCCGCAGTCGCGCCCATGCGATCCGTCCGGCGAGGCAGAGATCATCGAGCCAAGCCGGCTCGTACTCGGCGACGCGCGCCGGCAAGATCTCGGTTTCCCAGGCGCCGGCAGCTGCCTCGAAACCTTCGAGTTGGCCGACAATCGCTTCGACCGCGTCCGGCCCCTCCATTTGGCTGTCGGGCGCGACCCGCTGCCAGCCGAACAGAAAGCGCAGGAAGTCGCGCGCGGCGACCGGCTCGATCTCCGCGCGCAATCGCTTGACCGTATAGCGGTGAATGCGGGCGAGCAGCCGGCGCTCGCACCATTCGTCCGCCAGCCACGTCCGCCGTGAAGCGGCCGCGCATGGCAAAACCTTCCGCTTCAAGCGCCAGAAGCGACGGCAGAATTTGGTCTGCTTCGAGCCCGAGCGGAGCCGCAAGTGTGGCCTCGGCGACGGGGCCCAAACCTTCCAGCCGGCCGCGCAGAAGTTCCGTCAGCGCCTCGTCGCGCGACCAGTTTCGCTCGGCAAACGGGGCCGGGGCGCTGATCGCGGGGTCGAACCGCAGCTGTGGGCCAGAGCGCCTGGAACTGCGGTAATCGCTCTACCGCGATCCAGAGCGTCGCCGCTCCCAGCTGCAGTCGCGTCACGCGGCGCTCCTGCGCAAGATGCGTCAGCCAGTCGTCCCAGCCGGGCTGCACCTCGTCGGCGCCGAGGAAGCCGAGCCACACCAGCGCATCGTGCAACTCGTCGGCGTTCGCGGGGTCGGGCCAGGCTTCCTCCCGCACCCGCGCAATCGCCTCGGGATCGAGACGGCCGAGATCGGCAGCGGTCTCCGGCGCCAGCCAGCGCCGGCTGATCACCGCCTGAGTGCGCCGCTCCTCCAAGGGTGCGTCGTCGAGATAGGCGTAAGGCCGGGCCGACAGCACTTCGAGAGCAAGCGGCGACGGTTCGGTCAGATCGCGGGTCGACGACCCGGATCTCGCCCGATGCGAGCCGGGCCAGCAGCTGCTGCAGGCCATCCAGATCCATCGCATCGCCGAGGCAATCGGCAATCGTCTGGCGGACCAGCAAATGGTCGGGGATCTCGCGTTCGCCGACCAAATTCTCGGCGCAAGCGAGCTGGTCGGGAAAGATCGCCGCGATCAGATCTTCGGCCTCCATGCGGGCGAGCTGGGGCGGCACCTTTTTCCCGCCGCGGAAGCGCGGCAGCGCCAATGCCACGCCGGCAACCCAGCGCCAGCGCGTCATGAACATCGGCGCGTCGAGCAAGGCCTGGATCAACAGCGGCCGAATGCTGGCCGGATGCAGGTAACGCTGCACCTCGCCCAGATCGAAGCTGTGCGCGGTGGTCAGCGACAACACGATGTTGTCCTCGGTCGCCGCCGCCTGCAGCTCGAAATTGAACTTGGTGCAAAAACGCTTGCGCAGCGACAGCCCCCAGGCGCGGTTGATGCGGCTGCCATAGGGCGAATGGATGACCAGCTGCATGCCGCCGACCGCGTCGAAGAACCGCTCGAAGACCAACGTGTCGCGAGTAGGCAGAACCCCCAGCGCTGCATAGGCCGAAGCCAAATATTCGACGAGCTGGCGTGCGGCAGGCTCGGCGGTGGCGACTTCTTCGATCAGCCAGCGCAAAGGCGGTTTCGCCGGCCGGGTCGCCCGCCAGACATGCCGCAATCTCGCCGCGCAGCCGCGACACCGACTGCGACAGCTCGTCGGTGCGGCCCGGCGCCTCGCCCAGCCAGAATGGAATGGTCGGCGCCATGCCCGTGCGCATCCTCGACCCGGACCGTGCCGCGCTCGACGCGCATGATGCGATAGGCGTTGTTGCCGAGCTGGAAGACGTCGCCAGCCATGCTCTCGACCGCGAAATCTTCGTTGACCGTGCCGATGATCTGGTTCTCCGGCTCGAGCAACACCTGATAGTCGGCGGTGTCGGGGATCGTGCCGCCCGAGGTCAGTGCGGTCAGCCGCGCCCCGCGCCGGCCGCGGAGCACATGGTTAACGGCGTCGTGGTGGATCAGCCCGCCGCGCCGCCCCCGGCGGGTGCTAAATCCCTCGGCCAGCATCGCGACGACCGCGGCAAAATCCTCGCGGGCAAGTTCCCGGTACGGCCAGGCGCGACGGAACAGCTCATAGAGCCGGTCCTCGTTCCATTCTTGCGCCGCGACTTCGGCGACGATCTGCTGCGCCAGCACGTCGAGCGGCTGTTCGGGAACCGCCAGCCGATCGAGCTCGCCGCGGCGGACGCTGTCGAGCAGTGCGGCGCATTCGACGAGTTCGTCGCGCGACAGCGGGAACAACCGGCCCTTGGGCGTCCCCGCCACCGCATGCCCCGAACGGCCGACGCGTTGCAGGAACGTCGCGATCGAGCGCGGCGAACCGAGCTGGCAGACCAGGTCGACTTCGCCGATATCGATGCCGAGCTCGAGCGAAGCGGTCGCCACCAACGCCTTCAGCTTTCCCGCCTTGAGGCGCTGTTCGGCGTCCAGCCGCTGCTCCTTGGCCAAACTGCCGTGATGCGCGGTCACTTGATCTTCGCCGAGCCGCTCGGACAGCTGACGGGTTACCCGCTCGGCCATCCGCCTGGTATTGGTGAAGATCAAGGTGGTCTGATGCCCCTCGATCAGCTGGGCCAATCGGTCGTAAACCTGCTGCCAGACTTCGCCCGACATGACGGCTTCGAGCGGGGACGACGGCATTTCGAGGGCGAGGTCGCGCGCCCGGCGATGGCCGGTGTCGATGATCCGGCATTCGGCGCTCGGCCCGACCAGAAAGCGCGCGACCGCTTCGATCGGTTTCTGGGTCGCCGACAGGCCGACGCGCAGCAATCGATCGCCGCACAGAGCGGACAAGCGTTCGAGCGATAGCGCCAGATGGGAACCGCGCTTGTTCGGCGCCAGAGCGTGGATCTCGTCGACGATCACGGATCGCGTCGTCGCCAGCATCTTCCGTCCGGATTCGGAGCCGAGCAGGATGTAGAGCAATTCCGGCGTGGTGACGACGATGTGCGGCGGGCGGCGCCGCATGCGCTCGCGTTCGCCCGGCGGCGTATCGCCGGTCCGCACCCAGCTGCGGATGTCGACATCGGGCAATCCTAGCGCCTGCAAGGCCTCGCGGATGCCGGCGAGGGGCGCATCCAGATTTCGCCGAATGTCGTTCGACAGCGCCTTCAACGGTGAGACGTAGACGATTTGCGTTTCGTCCCTAAGCTCGCCGGTGAGCCCTTGCCGCACCAGCCCGTCGATCGCCGTAAGAAAGGCGGCGAGGGTTTTCCCGGATCCGGTCGGGGCGGCGATCAGAACGTGCCGCCCCGCTTGAATGGCCGGCCAAGCCTGCGCCTGCGCCGCGGTGGGTGCGGTAAAGCAGCGCGCGAACCACCCGGCGACGGCCGGATGAAACAACGACGGTCAAGTTCGTCGGAGCCGGTCGAAGGGGATAGCGTATCGATAACCGCGCACTCGCAGACAGAACCACCGCCGGCCCTACCCGCGGCGATAATCGAGCGCAGCGGCCCGGGCGCCAACAGGATGAAGGGTTGGTTGGCGAGGAATCAACCCCTGAAGCTATGTGCGCTCACCGCTCGGCCACAATCACCCAGACGCGGCCAGTAAGCGGTGGCGTCGACGCGCCTCAGCCGGCGACCAGCAGGTAGACGCCGAAGCCCAACATCGCCACCCCGCCGGCGCGGGCGAGCCAGGTTCCGGCGGGAAGCAGCTTTTCGAGCAGGACGAAGACGGCGATTACCGCCATCCACAACAGGCTCATGATCCCGGCCGCGAACATCAGCGCCATCAGAAACCAGCAGCAGCCGAGGCAATAGAGTCCGTGCTCCAGCCCCATGCGCAGCGCGCCCGAGGCGCCATCGCGCCAGTGGTTCAGGACAAAGTCGAAAGGCGAGCGGCAGTGCCTCAGGCACACGGATTTCAGCGGCGACAATTGATAGATGCCGGCGACGATGACCACGATCGCGCCCAAAATTGGGGTCAGCCTTCCCGTCATCGGCGAGATCAGCGCGGCGCGCTCGAGGGCCCAGTCGGCCAAGGTGGCAAAGACGCCGAACAACCCCCAGGCGACCAGGTAGCCCGCCGTGAACACCATTGTTGGGACAAAGGGCTGGCCGCGCTCCCGCTTGCGCCGGTTGACCGTGGCGAAAGTCAGGATCATCGGGGCGGCCGAGGGCAGCATCATGCCCGGCATCATCACCCACCAGATCGCCAGGTTGAGCGCGAAATCGGCCGCCGTCCAAGGCGCGAACATGGCCGGCGCCATGTCGGCCATGTCCGCCATCGGCTGCATCTGCAGGTAAAGATAGAGCCACGACAGCGCGGTGACGGCGCCGAGCGCTGCGGCGATGACAACGCGCTCGCGCCGCGGCAAGCGAGCGGTAGTCCGATCAGCGCCTAAGCCGACCACGAGAACGGCGCGAAGTGACCGTTATTGCCCTGGCCGACGAGATCGAGATCGAGGCCGAAGCCGTGCACATGGGTTTCCTTCGACCGCGCCAATGCGAGCCGACGGTTCGCCGGGTGCCCCACGTTATCGATGTAATAGGGATCGCCGGTACGGTTGCGCGAGGCGACGCCTTCGATCTCGAAGGCGGCGACATCAGGGATCACCGCCTTACGCGCTAACCCCGCCATCGCAAACTCGATCGGCTTGTATTCCACGCCGCGGAAATCGCCGACCAGATTTTGCCGGATAAAGGAAGGCGGGCCACCGGCGTCGCCGCCAACGATCGCTGCGAGCGCTTGGCGCTGACCCGCGTCCGCAGTTTCGTCGACGACGCCGGCGAACACCCAATTGCCGTCGGCCATGACTTTGCCCGAGCGGATCACCAGGGCGAATTTGAGCCCGTCGAGCCTCGTGCTGCCATGCCGGCCTTCGTCGATGCGGAACACCATCACCGCAGTGCAGTGATCATAGGTTACCGGGCCTTGCGGGTTCGTATAGATGCACGGGCAAAGATAATCGCAGTTGCAGCTTTCCATGTATTCGCCGCGCATCGTCCACAGCGGTTCGGGCACGACGTTAGTCTCCTAGTCTGTCCATCACCCACACGGCCAGCCACACCTATTGGTTGGACCAGCTTATCGGTGCGTAATGGCCGTTTTTGCCGGAATTGTCCCAGCGCATCCCGTGATCGGCAAAGGTGCTACCCGCTGTGCCGACCGCCATAGCCAGCTTGTCGGGCGCGACCGGATGGCCGCCCGCCACCCACGTTTCCCCGGTTTGGTGCAGGCTCGGCAACGGCTCGACAGACATGTGCATGATCCCGGGAATTTCGGTCGAGCGCGTCTTGCCGGTTATTCGATAGGTTATCGGCACCTTCTTGACGCCGAGATTCGTGGCAATCAGCGGAGCAAAGTTGGCCATCGGACCGCCTTCCGCGCCGCCGAAGATGGCGCCCAGCGCTTCGGCCTGCCGATCGTCGGCGCGCTCGTCGACATAGACGGCAACGGCCCAATTGCCGTCCGCCATCGGCCCAGGGGTATGTGCGATCAGCGCCAGATTGAGCCCGTCGAGCGCGACTTGGCCGTAGCTGCCCCGATCGATGTGAAAGGCCAGCGCAACATCGCAGACCCCTTGCGTGGGCTGCGCGGTCAGCGGCGGCGCCGGCGAGAACAGGCACGGACAGACGACATTGCAATTGCAGTTTTCGAAATAGTCTCCCGAAAGCTGCCAGTGGGTTCCTGACAGCCATGTATTCCTCCCTTTCAATTATATGAACCGTAAGCCAGCTATCCCATTCTGTAAATAGGAATTTGATCAGGCAAAAACTCAGAGTGCTCCCTTGTATCCAAGCCCTCATCGTAGCCCGACTTGATCAATCAAGTCCGCACTCAAGGAATCCGGGCTTTCAGAAGATATCGCGGCAATCTCACGCCGGGGCGAGGCGGCTGATCTCGTCGGCGTCGAAGGTGTAGCGGCGGCTGCAAAACTCACAGGTCACCGTGGTGACCCGCTCCTTGGCCATGTCGTCGATCTCGTCGGCCGGAAAGGCGCGCAGGATGGTCTCGATCCGTTCGCGCGAACAGCGGCAGCGCGCTTCGAGCGGATGAATGTCGTAGACGCGCACGCCATCCTCGTGAAACAGCCGGAACAGCAGCCGGTGCGGCGTCAACTCGGGATCGACCAATTCGTCGGCCGTCGCCGAACTCATCAGCACCATGGAGCGGCGCCAGCCATCCTCGACATCGTCGGCGATGACGCCATAACCGCCCTCCGGCGGCACCCGCTGCAGCATCAGTCCACCGGCGCGCCAAGCTCGATCCGGCCCGGCGCGAGCGACCGCGAGCTTGATCCCGGCCTGGATCTGCTCCGATTGGCGGAAATAATGCTGGGCGCAGTCGGCCAAGGTCGCTCCCGACAATTCGACGATCGCCTGATAGCGGTCGGTGTCCTCGCCCTGGTCGACGGTAAAGGCGATATAGCCGGCGCCGAGCAGGCGCGGCACCGAGAGGCGCGCCGGGGTTGCGTCATTGACCGCGGCCTCGAGCTTTGCCTCGTCGTATTGGGCATAGCCGCGGACCGCGCCATCGGTCGACACATCCGCCACGATCAATCGGATCGGCCCATCGCCCTTGGTCTGCAAGGTGAAGACGCCGTCATATTTGAGCGCGCCGGCCAGCAGCACCGCGAGGGTGATCGCTTCGCCCAGCATCGCCGCGACCGGCTCGGGATAGGCGTGCTGCGACAGGATATGGTCGATCGTCGGGCCCAGCCGCACGAGACGGCCGCGCAACGCAAATGGGTCGATGCGAAACGGTTGGACCAGATCGTCGGGAGTGTTGCCAGGGGGCGTGGTGGTGGGCGACAGGGTCAAAATTGCGGGCTCCGGGGTCGAGGCTTTGTACCAATTCCAGCCGGACCGTCATACCGGGCAGGCGAAGTCTACCTGCGCCCCGGAACGACGGTTAGCCGCCGCACATCCTACCCGAGGCACCAGGTGAGGATCCCCTTTTGTGCGTGCAGCCGGTTTTCGGCTTCGTCCCAGACGACCGATTGCGGGCCGTCGACCACGCCGGCGGTGACCTCCTCGCCGCGCTTGACCGGCAGGCAGTGCATGAAGATGGCGTCGGGCTTGGCGTGCGTCATCAGATGCTCGTCGACCCGGTAGGGGGCGAGCAGATTGTGACGATTGACGTTCGCGTCGTTGCCCATCGAGATCCAGGTATCGGTGACGACGCAATCGGCGCCGGCGACGGCCTCGCGCGGTTCGGTCGTCAGACTGACGCGGCCGCCCTCGCGCCGCGCCCAATCGAGCAGCCTCGGCGGCAGGCTGAGTTCTTCAGGGCAGGCAAGCCGCAACACAAAGTCAAAACGGACGGCGGCATGAACCCAGCTCGCCGCTACGTTGTTGCCGTCGCCGCTCCAGGCGACGGTCTTATTGGCAACCGGCCCCTTTTTTTCTTGCAGGGTCATCACGTCGGCCATGATCTGGCACGGGTGCGACGCGTCGGTCAGACCGTTGATGACCGGAACGGTCGCATGGCGCGCCAGCTCGTCGAGCTTATGCGGCAGATTGGTGCGGATCATGATCGCGTCGACATATCGCGACAGCACGCGCGCCGTATCGGCCACGGTCTCGCCGCGGCCGAGCTGACTATCGGCCGTGTTCAGGAAGATCGTATCGCCGCCGAGTTGGCGCGTCGCCACCTCGAACGAGACGCGGGTCCGCGTCGACGGCTTCTCGAAGATCATCGCCAAGGTCTTGCCGGCCAATGGCCGATCGCGCCGGCCGCGCTTGTAGGCGACGCCGATATCGAGGATGCCGCGCAGCTCGGCGCTGTCGAACTGGTCGATATCGAGAAAGTGGCGCGGTGCGGGCGGCGTCAGCCGCCCGTCGACCAGTGCCGCCGCGCCGGTGGTGCGTCTTACGCCGGCCATTCCCGAGCGACCTTGTGCAGGGTGTCCATCGCTTCGCCGATCTCTGCCTCGCTGACGACCAGCGGCGGCAACAGGCGCAACACGTTGTCGCCCGCGGTCAGGGCCAAGAGGCCATTCTGGCGCAGCCGGTTGACGACGTCGCCGGCGGGCACCACGCAGCGGATGCCGAGCAGCAGCCCCGAGCCGCGCAATTCGGCGAAAAGCTTGGGATAGGCCTTGACCAATTCCTCGAGCTTGCCGCGCAACAGCCGCGCCCTGGCCTGGACCCGATCGAAGAAATCCGCCTCGAGCATCACATCGAGGACCGCGTTGCCCGCCGCGACCGCCAACGGATTGCCGCCAAAGGTCGAGCCGTGGGTGCCAGGCCCCATGCCAGCGGCGGCGCGCTCGGTGGCGAGGCAGGCGCCGATCGGGAAGCCGCCGCCCAGCGCCTTGGCGATCGCCATAACGTCGGGCGTCACACCCGACCATTCGTGGGCGAACAGCTTGCCGGTCCGCCCCATCCCGCATTGCACTTCGTCGAAGACCAGCAACAGGCCGAACTCGTCGGCGATCGCCCGCAAGCCACGCAAATATTCGTCCGAGCCCGGGCGCACACCGCCTTCGCCTTGCACCGGCTCGATCAGGATCGCGGCCGTCTCGCCGCCGATCGCGGCGCGCATCTCGTTCAGATTGCCAAAGGCGACGTGGTCGAAGCCGTCCATCGGCGGGCCGAACCCTTCGAGATATTTCTCGTTTCCGGCGGCTGCGAGGGTGGCGAGGGTGCGGCCGTGGAAAGAGCCCTCGCAGCCGATGATCCGATAACGCTCAGGATGGCCGGTGTCGTGCTGGTATTTGCGGGCAATCTTGATCGCCAACTCGCAGGCCTCGGCCCCCGAATTGCCGAAGAACACGGTGTCGGCAAAGCGTGTTGTCGACCAGGCGCTGGGCCAGCCGCTCCTGCCCCGGGATCCGGAACAGGTTTGAGACGTGCCATAGGTGCTTGGCTTGCTCGGTTACGGCAGCGACCAGATGCGGGTGGCAGTGACCAAGCCCGGTCACCGCGATGCCGCTGGTAAAGTCGAGGAATTTGCGGCCGTCGGTGGCGTAGAGCCAGCAGCCTTCGCCATGATCGACGGCGACGTCCCACCGGCCATAGGTCGGCATAACGGGTGTAATCACGGAATTTCTCCTGCGCGAGGAGGGTTGGGAAACGCGGGTCGGCGACGCAGAATTATCGTCGTCGCCCGAACCCTACCGGCCCGGTCCTGTGGACCCGCCGCCAATACCGGCGCAAGTTGCCGGGATCGCGCATCATCGGCACTCTCCTCGTCACGGCGGGCCGACTCGGCGACCCGCCATCGAGCAGGAAAGCGGCAGAGTATGGGGATGGTGAACACCCCTGTCAATTCGCCCCGCTCGCGCCTGCAGCGCACGCGCAACGGTTTCGACCGCGCGGTTTTCGCTGTATAGCGTCGCCGATGACGGTCATCACCGAGACCCAGGCGTTGGCGGAATTCTGTGCGCGGCAGCACGGTGCGGATTTCGTCGCGGTCGACACCGAGTTCATGCGCGAGCGCACCTATTGGCCGATCCTGTGCCTGGTGCAGGTGGCCGGCCCGGACGAGGCCGCGGCGATCGACGCGCTGGCGCCGGGGATCGATCTGGCGCCGCTGTTGGCGCTGATCGCGGACGAGAACACGCTGAAGGTGTTTCACGCTGCCCGCCAGGACGTCGAAATTTTCTTCAACCTGTCGGGTTCGGTCCCGGCGCCGCTGTTCGATACCCAGATCGCCGCCATGGTCTGCGGTTTCGGCGACGCTGCGAGCTACGAAACCCTGGTCGGCAAGCTCGCGCGCGCCCCGCTCGACAAATCCTCGCGCTTCACCGACTGGTCGCATCGGCCGCTGACCGAGCGGCAAATCCGCTACGCGCTGGCCGATGTCGTCCATTTGCGCACCGTCTACGACAAGCTGCAGCAGCTCTTGGCGGCGAACGGCCGCGCCGCATGGTTCGCCGAGGAGATGGCGGTGCTGTGCGAGCCGGCGACCTATCGCACCGATCCGGCCGAGGCGTGGCGGCGCTTTCGCCTGCGCGGGCGCATAGACCCGCGCTTTTTTGGCGTTCTGCGCGAGGTCGCGGCCTGGCGCGAAGCCGCGGCGCAGCAGCGCAATCTGCCGCGCGGCCGCATCGTCAAAGACGAAGCCGTGCTGGAGGTCGCCGCCCATCTGCCAAGGACGATCGAGGCGCTGTCGCGCACGCGCAGCCTCGGCAAAGGAGTGGCCGAGGGCAGGTTCGGCGGCGAGATACTCGACGCGGTCCGTCGCGGACTCGCCCAGTCGGCCGCGATCGAGCCGCCGGCGCCGCCGCGCGCCGATACGCCACCGGGTCTCGGGCCGCTGATCGAACTGTTTCGCGTCCTGTTGAAGCATCGTTGCGAGGCGCATCAGGTCGCCCAGAAACTGGTCGCTTCGGCCGACGACATCGAGGCGATCGCGGCGGACGATCATGCGCCGGTGCCGGCGCTGTCCGGATGGCGTTATGAAGTCTTTGGCAAAGACGCCATTGCCTTGAAACACGGCCGGCTCGCGCTGAGCGTTCGTGACAACCGAATAGCACTGGTAGAGCCGGCAACGCAGCCGTGACGGCTACCGCCGCAATCCCTGGTCCCGCTAGTCGCCGGCCAGCCGTCTCGGCTCGCGCCGGCGCAGCACCGATGTCGCGCCGAGCGAGCGGGCGACGGCGTCGAGGCGCCGCTGCACCGTCTCGCCCATAAACAAGCCGTCGGCCGGCGGAACTTCTAGGACCAAGGTCGCGCCGTCGCGCCCGAGCCAGGTCTCGGACAACAGCTCGATCCTCCCGCCGCACAAAGTGTAGGCGAGGCGCAGCGCGAGGCCGAGCGTGCGCACGGCGGCGGCGGCTTGCGGATCCAGCAACGCCCGGGTCGGGTCTCTGACCGGGTCGTCGGCTGCCCCACCATACCGGGTATGGAGCACCGCGGCGACGAACACCCGGTCGGGGTGGGTGATCGCGGCGATCGGCATTCTCAAGCTGCGCGCGAAAGCCTGCTCGGGGCGATAGTCGGGATGCTCGATCCAGGCGATGTCGCCGAGCCAGCATGCGGCCCGATGCAGCCGCCGCATCCGATCGGACAGGGCCGGAAAAAGCGGCGCCGTCCATTCCTGCAACCGGTCCCCGTTCGGCGCAAACCGGCTCTCGGTGCGGCCAATCGCCATGCACGCGGCAAGCAGCGGATCGGGGCTGCGCTCGGCCGGTGGAATGAGGCCGTAGGCGTAGCCTTCGCGCAAGCCGAAGGCGGAGAAGATGACGCGTTGCGGACCGGCGACGGCGACCAACTTGCGCAGCATCACCGCCGCCAGGGGCACCATTTCGAGGCGCTTGCGCGAGATCGTGGTGATCCGCTCAAGCGATTTGCGCGACAGCCGGCCGATGATCTCGAAGAAGGCTTCCGCTTCGGCGCGAGCGATCGTGTAATGGTGGACGATGTGGAGCGGGTAGTGCGTATGATCCATGTGCAGCCGTGCCAGCGCCCGCGACGCGCCACCGACCAGGTACAGGTTTTGCCCGATCACCCCGCGCGCGACGGGTGCGGCGGCGAGCGACCGCTCGACCGCTTCCGAGACGGCCTTCGCGTTGTCGCCAAGCTCGGCCAGGCGTAACGGCCCTAACGGCAGGGTGATCCCGTGGCCGATCCGCCCGCCCTCGGCGGCAAGGCCCGGCCCTACTCGGACTAGCTCGACGCTGCCGCCGCCGAGATCGCCGACGATCCCTTCCGCCTCGGGGATGCCGGCAAGGACGCCTGCGGCCGACAACCGCGCCTCCTCGGCGCCGTCGATGATGGCGACGGGCACGCGGCACTCGCGCGCGACCTCGTCGGCAAAGACTTGGCCGTCGCTGGCATCGCGAACTGCGGCGGTCGCCAGTACCGCCAGGTGATCGACGCCGATCGCGTGCGCGAGGGCGACAAAGCGCCTCAGATTCACCATGGCCAGCGCCATGCCGTCGCGGTTCAGCCGGCCGCTCGTCGAAAGTCCGCGCGCCAGCCCGCACATGACCTTTTCGTTGATCAACGGAAACAGCACGCCGCCGTGACGCTCGAAGACTGCAAGACGCAGAGAATTGGAGCCGAGATCGATGATGCCGATGCGGCCGGTTGCCGAATTCGTCTGCCGCTCGGACATCGGATCAGCGAACGACGAGCTTGGGCTGAGCGCGCCTCAGCGCCTTGCCGCGGCCGGAAAGGCTTGGATTGGTCATGAAATAGGTGTGAGCGGAAAACGGCTCCTCGTCGGACTGCACCCGCTCATACGTCCCGTCCGGCGCCAGGCTCCAGCTCTGCAACGTATCGCGCAGGTTCGCCACCATGATTTCGTCCAAGACTTGGCGATGCACCGTTGGATTTTCGATAGGCACCAGCGCTTCGACGCGCCCGTCGAAATTGCGCGGCATCCAATCGGCCGAGCTGATGAACACCTTGGCACGATCCGATGGCAGCTTGTTGCCGTTGCCGAAACAGACGACGCGGCCGTGCTCGAGAAAGCGGCCGATGATGCTCTTGACCCGGATATTGTCCGAGAGACCCGGCACGCCCGGCCGCAGGCAGCAGATGCCGCGTACGACGAGATCGACACCAACCCCCGCCTGGGACGCCCGATACAGAAGATCAATGATCGCCGGGTCGACAAGGGCGTTCATCTTGGCCCAGATTTGCGCCGGCTTGCCCGATTTCGCATTGGCGATTTCGGCCTCGATCAGCTCGAACAGGCGGGCCCGCAAATTGATCGGCGCGACCGATATCTTTTCCAGGCTGGCGGGGGTTGCGTAGCCGGTCATGAAGTTGAACAGGCGGGCGGCGTCCCGGCACAGCGCCGGATCACAAGTAAAAAACGACAGGTCGGTGTAAACCTTGGCCGTGTAGGGATGATAGTTGCCGGTCCCGAAATGGACGTAGGAGCAGAGCTGGCCCGCTTCGCGGCGAATTACGAGCGAGACCTTGGCGTGCGTCTTCAACTGCAAAAATCCGTAAACCACCTGCACCCCGGCGCGTTCGAGATCGCGGGCCCAGCGGATATTCGCCTCCTCGTCAAAGCGCGCCTTGAGCTCGATCAACGCCGTCACCGACTTTCCGGCCTCGGCGGCCTCGGCCAGTTCCCGAACGATCGGGCTGTCCTCGCTGGTGCGGTAGAGCGTCTGCTTGATTGCTGCGACCGCAGGGTCGCGGGCAGCCTGCCGCAGAAACTGAACGACGACGTCGAAGCTCTCATAGGGATGATGGACGATGATGTCCTTTTGCCGGATTGCCGCGAAGCAATCCCCGCCGAAATCGCGAATCCGTTCCGGGAACCGGGCATTGTAGGGGGTGAAGACCAGATCCGGGCGCTCGTCGACGATCAGCTGCGCGGTGTCGTTGAGGCCAAGTATACCATCGGTGGCAAAGACGTCGGCCGGGGCGGCGTCGAGCTTTTCCATCAGAAAGCGGCGCAGCTCCATCGGCATCGTCGAATCGACGGCAAGCAGAATGGCGTGACCGCGCCGGCGGCGTTTGAGCGCCGTCTCGTAATGGCTGACGAGGTCCTCCGCTTCCTCTTCCACCTCGACCTCGCTGTCGCGGAGCACGCGGAACACGCCCAGAGCCACGACGGCAAAGCCAGGGAACAGATGGTCGAGGAACAGCGCGATCGTCTGTTCGATCGGCAGGAAGCGGATTCGGTCTCCCGGCAGGCGGATGAATCGGGAGACCGAGGATGGGATCAGGGTCAGCGCTTGCAAACGCTCTCCGTCGCTGACCCGCTCGAGCTCCAGCGCCAAGCCGAAACCGCGATTGGCGACAAAAGGAAAGGGATGGGCCGGGTCGATCGCCAGCGGGGTCAGGACCGGAAACACATCCGCCATGAACCGGTCTTCGAGCCAGGCGCGGTCGCCGGGTTCGAGATCGGTCGGGTCGACCACCGACACGCCCGCTTCGGCGAGCAGGCGGCGCAGCGCCAGCCAGGTGATCTGCTGGTCCGCCATCAGCTTGCCGGTCCGCTGGCGGATCGCGTCGAGCTGCTGGGCCGGGGTCAGTCCGTCCTGGCTCGGCGTCTTGATCCCGGCGAGAAACTGACCTTTGAGCCCGGCGACGCGCACCATGTAGAACTCGTCGAGATTGTTCGCCGAGATCGACAGAAAGCGCAGGCGCTCCAGCAGTGGATGGCGCAGATTGTCGGCCTCGGCCAGGACGCGCTCATTGAAGGCGAGCCAGGACAGTTCCCGATTGATGAAGCGGGTCGCGGAACGGGAGTCGAAGGGTTGGATCTCGACTGCCTGGACGCTGGTGTTCACCCCGGTCTCCTCTTGCGCTCGCACGCGACGCCTGATTGAACAGCGATCCTATCGCGCGGAGGCCGGCCTGTCATGTCGCCGCGACAAGGCTGGGGGCGAGCCTGCCTGGGAGGAAACCGACGATGCATTTGTTGCACCTGTTGCGCCATGCCAAATCGAGCTGGAAAGGCGATGTCGAGGATCGCGAGCGGCCGCTGAACCGGCGCGGCCGCGAGGCGGCGCGGCTGGTCGGCCAGCATCTCCCGGCGACCGCGGGGGCTATCGATCTGGTTCTGTGCTCCAGCGCGGTGCGCACCCGCGAAACTCTCGATCTGGTTCTGGCCGGGTTCACGCCGCGGCCGCGCTGCGTGATCGAGGACGGGCTTTACCTCGCCGATCGCGACGAACTGATCGAACGATTGCAACAACTTGCCGAGAGCGACGTCAACGTGCTCGTGATCGGCCATAACCCCGGACTTCACGAACTCGCGGTGGCGCTCGCCGAGCCCGACAGCCCGCGAGCGCGGGCCTTGACCTCGGGAAAGTTTCCGACCGCGGCGCGCGTCAGCCTGTGCGTGGCGACGCGCTGGGCGGCGCTGGGCGGCGCCCGCCACCGGCTCGTCGACTACGTCACCGCCGCGTCGCTGCCGGGCGGCAGGGGTTGATCGCTCCGTTCGTCCAGCAACCGGCGCGCAAGCGGCACGGTGATCGCGCCGCCACTGCTCAGCGCTAGCTGGTCGAGGGCTGCTGCGACCTCGGCGGCGGCGGCGAGCGAGCGCTCCATATGCCCGACGAGATAGGCGATTACCTCCGACGCCACGCGCACCTGGCGGTCCGCGAAATGTTTGGCGAGGACGGCGCCGAGCAGCGCGTCGTCGGGAAGGCCGATCCCGACGGCAAATGCGGCGCGCAGCCGCGAGCCGAGGTCGGGAAGTTTGAATGGCCACAGCCCTGGCGCCACACGCGCGGTCAGCAACAGCCCGCCGCCGCCTTCCCGGCAGGCGTTGAACAAGTGCAGCAACAGGCCTTCCTCGGCGCGATCGGCATCGTCGACCGCGATCCGATGATCGCCATGGTCGAGCAGATGCTGCAATCCGGCCTCATCGAGCGCGTCTCCCGAGACGAGTGTGGCCGGTGTGCGCGCGCACCACAAATGGGCTAGGTGGGTCTTGCCCGAACCTTGCGGGCCGTGCAACAGCAGCGCCGGGGCAGGCCAATCGGGCCAGCGGTCGAGCCAGGCGAGGGCTGCCGCATTGCTGCCGGAGACAACAAAATCCGCCCGCCCGAACGCCGCTCCACCCGCAAGCTGGAAGGTTAGTTGGATCACGCCGCCAGATCCGCGAACCTGCGGCGCGTGACGTGGAGTTCGAGCCGATCTACCGCCGCCCGAAGCAAATAGCCGATCGCAAATGCGGCCGCGAACGGCATCGGGACCTCTTGCAGCAGCGCCGGGCCGGCGATGCGCGGCGGCCATGCCGAACCACAACAGCACTCGAGAAAGGCGCGGGTTCACAAGACCTGCTCCGAGCGCGCGAGGATGCGCGCCCAGCGCACGAAATAGGACAGTCCCGACAGCACGGTCGTCGCGGCGACGGCGAGGCTCAGCAGGACGTCGACCATGCTGCTGGCGGTGCCGAGACCGAGCCGCGCCAGTACGAAAGCAACCAGCGCGATTTGCAGACCGGTGTTGATCTTGCTGATGTACAACGGATCATAGTGTTTCGGCGCGGCGATCGCTTGGATCAGCAGAAAACCTCCGACGATCATCACATCACGAAAGACGACGAGTATCACCAGCGACGTCCATAGCTGGTGGGCTAGACCCAAGGTGACATAGACGCTGACGAGCAGCGCCTTATCGGCAACCGGGTCCAACAGAGCGCCGAGGCGCGTGCGCCGATCGAAGCGCTTGGCGATGAACCCGTCGAGTGCGTCGGACACGCCGGCGGCGACAAAGACCCAAAACGCGACGCCGTAGCGACCGCCCAAGATCAGCCAGATCGCAAGCGGCACCAACAGCAGGCGCCCCAGCGAGATCAGATTAGGGAGGTTGACCCCGAGCCGGCTCATCGTTGCGGTTCGAATGCGTCCCCGACATTGCCGGTCCGACGGAATTAGCGGCGCGAGGGCGAAAGCCGCCACTCGGGGTCGCCGCCACCGAGATCGAGGTCGGCCCCGGCGAGGCTGGATTTCAACTGATCGGGACTGCCTACGTATTTGATTTCGATTTTCGCCTGTTGTCGGCTAAGCGACAAGAGGTCGACTTTGTGAATCTCCGGTACAGCGGCAAGACGCTGCTGCATCGCCACCCAATCGCCGAGGCTGGCGATCGGAACGATCGCGTCGAGGCTCGCCTCCTTGTTGCTGCTCGGCGGGATACCGTGCTCGATGTCGGCGGCGATTGCGGCCACGGCCCGGTTCATAAAGTCGCTCTCGCTCTCACCGGGATTGATCGTGATGGACGTAGTCTGGCTATTGGTGAGCTGTCCCAAGCGGTATCGCTTCAGGCTGATGTCGAGGCCGGAGAGCTTGTCGCCTTGCCGTTGGGTGGTAGCCGCGGCGACCAGCGCCTCGTCCGCATCATTGCCCTGAGCAACGGCCGTGAGCGCCTGCGGATCGCCGGAGCGGGCTTGGTCGGCATCGATCGCGCTGACATCGCTGAGGCCGCCGAGCGGCACGCTGAGCCGGGTGGGACCCGACACGGCCGGCAATTGCGCCCAGGCCTGGCGCCACGGGTTGGGGTCATCCCACAGCACGGCTTTGTCTCCGTCCTGAAACACCGGCACGACGATCGTCGGTTTTCCGGGGCTCGATGAAATGGAGATGCCGGCATTCCGCAGCAGTTGGCGAACCTTCGCCTTCCGAAAATGAAAAGTGTAGTCGGCAAGATAACGGACCGATGACATCTTTTCGTTCGCCACCTCGAAACTGCCGACCATGTCGGTAATTGCCTTATCATCGAGCTTTGGTAGCTTGCTCTCGTCGGTCGAGCCGGTAAGGTGTTCGATCACCTCCATCAGGGCGCGCTGCTGCCCGTCATGGCGAGCGAGGGTCCGCGCTGCAGCGGCATTGTCGGCGGTAGCGTCGACCTTGACCGTTGCCGAATAGGGGTCGTCCGGGTCATCGGCCCGGGCGGGCCCGAGCCAGATCAGCACTGCCAGCAGCAGCAAACCGGCGCCGGCGGCGCGGCGGCCGGTCCGGTCTCCGGCTATCGCGGATACCAGCCGCAGGGTCATTGCAAAGCGCCTCCGATCCCCTATTTTGGCAGTTGCCCGATTGTCCGGGTCATAGCGCAGTTTTCGCGGCGACGCCATCGACAGCCGGGCGGACAGGTCGGGCGTGCCCGGGATTACAGTTGCTGCTGCCGAGGTGCCGATGCGGCTGGGCGTGTTGATCTCGGGCCGCGGATCTAACTTACAGGCGCTGATCGACGCCCGCGCCGACCCCGCCTATCCCGCCGAGATCGCCATCGTCGTCAGCAACCGGGCGGATGCCGCGGGTCTGGCAAGAGCCGCCGCGGCCGGCATCCCCAGCGTGGTGATCCCGCACAATGATCGCGCCAGTTTTGCGCTGGAGGCCCACGCGCGGCTGCGTGAGCACCGGGTCGATCTGGTTTGCCTCGCCGGCTTCATGCGCATCCTTGACACCGGTTTTGTCGAGGCTTGGCGCGATCGAATGGTTAACATCCATCCCTCGCTGCTGCCGGCTTTCCCCGGGCTTCACCCGCAGCGCCAGGCGCTGGCGGCAGGCGTGCGCTTTACCGGCTGCACGGTGCATTTCGTGCGTCCCGAGATCGATACCGGGCCGATAATCGCCCAGGCCGTCGTTCCGGTGCATCCGGATGACGACGAGGTGAGCCTGGCGGCGCGCATCCTTGCAGCCGAGCATCGGCTCTATCCGCTGGCGGTGAGGCTGATCGCCGAGAGTCGCACCCGGATCGTCGCCGGTAAGGTCGAAATCGACGGCTGGCAGGTCGAGGAGCTGGCGGCGCTGAACCCGCGCGAGCCACTGCCCGATGCTCTTGTCTCGAAGCGCGGTTAGGCTATACCACATTAGCGCTTCTGCAACAGACGAGGATGCTATGGCGGCGTCGACGATGGATCCCCAGTACATCGAGCATTATCGGACGTGGCTCGGCTTCACCCGGCTGATCAGATATGTGCTCGTCTTCCTGGTGATCCTCCTTGCCGGCATGGGGTATTTCCTGACTTAAAATCCGCTTGGGGGACCGCCATTGAACCTGTTCGACCTGTCCGGAAAAGTCGCGATCGTGACCGGCTCCAGCCGCGGCATCGGCCGCGCGATCGCCGAGGCGTTTGCCGAAGTCGGCGGACGGGTGGTGATCTCGGCGCGCAACGCCGCACCCTGCGAGGAAGTTGCCGCGGCGATCCGGGCGAAGGGCGGCGAGGCGATCGCGGTGACGGCACGGATCTCGGACAAGGCACAGCTCGAAAACCTCGTCGCCAAGACGCGCGAGGCGTGGGGCCGGATCGACATCCTGGTCTGCAACGCCGCGGTCAACCCGCATTACGGCTCGCTCGAAAAGCTGACCGACGAGGTCTTCGAGCGGATGATGGTCAACAACGTGTTGAGCAATCTCTGGCTGTCGCGGATGGTGGCACCCGAGATGCGCGAGCGGCGCGACGGCTCGATCATCTACATCGTGTCGACGGCGGCGTTGCGGGCCAGCACGATGCTCGGCATGTACGGCGTTACCAAAGCTGCCGACTACGCATTATGCCGCAATCTCGCCGCCGAATGGGGACCCGACAATGTGCGCGTCAACTGCATCGCGCCGAGCGTCGTGACGACCCAGTTCGCCCGCGTCCTTTATGAAGACCCGCAGCGCCGTGCCGCCCGCGAAGCCGGGACATTGCTGAAGCGTCTAGCCGAGCCGGAGGACATCGCCGGGGTCGCGCTAATGCTCGCCGCGCGCGCCGGCAATTACATCACCGGCCAGACCATCGTCGTTGACGGCGGCACGACCATCGCACCTAGCTGATCCGCGGTTTACTTGGCGGCCGGTCCCCGGGTGAAGGTGCCCTGGCCGTCGACGTCGAGGTTCTCGACCGTCACCGCTGTCGCTTTTTGATCTGCCGCGATCGTGAAGGTGACGGCACTCCGGCCGGCGGCGTTTTCCCCGATGGGCTGATAGGTAAACACGTCGCGGTCGAAATGCTGCATCGGGTAAGGCTGCTGCTGCGGCCCGAGCTTTACCCAAAGACCTTGATCGCCCACGATAATCTCGATCGGACCGAACAGATCGTTGCGATAGCTGCCGATATAGGCAGCGGCGGGCAATGCCGGGGACGGTTGCGCCGGCGCCTTCGCGTAGTCGATGGCGGTTCCGTAATTGGGGGCGAGCGCCGTCGCCATCAGCTGGCCGTAAAGCGTGAGCCAGTCCTTTTCGACCTTTCCGGTGAGGACCAGGTCGAGAAAGCTGCGGTTCACCGCCTCCGGCACCCCAATCGGCTGCGCATTGGTCAGCGCGACGATGCCCAGCCCTTGGGCAGGCAGCAGATTGACGCAGGTCGCGACGCCCAGGTCGAATGCCCCGGAATGGCCCCAATGAACGTGGCCCTCGGGGTCGTAGTCGATATTCCAGCCGAGCCCGTAGAAACCGGCGTGGTCGACTGCCGGATTTTTCGGCGGGGTCCGAACGATCTGCGGACGATGGGTCTCGGCAAGCGCCTCGGCCGCGACGATCTGCTTGCCGCCGAACTTGCCGCCACCCAGTTGCAGGCGCAGCCACATTGCCATATCGCGCGCCGAAGCGCTGGCCCCGCCGGCCGGGGATTGCGCATCGGGATCGCGCGTGTATTTGGCGACCCATTTGCCATCCTCCTGCACATGGCCGTGCGCCCGGCTTGCCGAGGCGGCGAAATCGGCGAAGCGCGAGCTGGCGTGCGTCATGCCCAAAGGCCGGTAGAGCCTCTCGGCCGACAAATCTTCCCACGACTTGCCGCTCGCCATCGCCGCCGCCACGGCAGCCTCGGTCAAGCCGAAATTGGTGTAGGCGTAGTGCGACCGAAAGCTGCTGTCCGGCTTTTGATAGCGCAGCCGTCGCAGAATTTCTGCGCGGTCAAAGCCGATGTCTTCGAGCAGGTCGCCGGCATGGTCGGGCAACCCGCTGCGATGGGCGAACATGTCGCGCAAGGTGACCTGGCGCGTCACCCATGGATCATACATCTGGAACCCGGGATCGTGCCGGATGATCGGGTCGTCCCAGGCGACCACGCCGTCCCCGACCAGTGCCGCCACAACCGTCGCGGCGATCGGCTTTGACAAGGAAGCGAGCTGAAAGACTGTGTCGGGACCGACCTCTGCGGGCGTGCCCTCCTCGCGCACCCCGAACCCCTTGAGATAGATGACCTCATCCATATACACGACGGCGATCGCCATCCCGGGAATGCCGCTGCGCTGCAAAGCGTCCTCCGCCAGCTTTTGCAACTGCGGCAGCGCAGCTTCGACCTGCTGTCTCGGCATAACCTGAGAAGGCGAGGCCAGGGTCGGGGGCGCGGCCAAGGCGGGGAGCGGGGCGAGCATGCCGGCGGTCGCCGCGGACAGCACCGCCCGTCGCGACGGTTTGACGAGAAGCGGAGATTGCTCCATGGGACGGCTCCCCGAGCGTTTTCAAGACTGTCCCCACTCGACCGCACACTAATTCGATGACGGGCCAGTGAACGAGCAAAATCGAGACCGACCCGACGCATCGCGGCGGCGCCGGCCATTGCTTTTTCCCTTGCGCCTCGAGGGCCGTCCACACATGACAGTGCGAGGCGAGAGCATTCCGTCGATAGGAGGAGAAATATGGATGGCGATCTGGCGGGCCGCACAGAGGCGGCCGATCTGACGCGAGTGCTGGCGGAGCGGTCGGCTGGCGTCGGATGGAGTGACCTGCCCGAGCCGGTGCGCGAGTTGGCGCGGCAATGCGTGCTCGACTATCTCGGCTGCGCGGTGGCGGGGGCCGACGATCCGCTGGTCGGCATGTTGCTCGACGAGATGGCGGAAGCCGGCGGGATGGCGCAGGCGAGCGTCATCGGCCATCGCGTGCGATTGCCCGCGTTGGCGGCGGCACTGGTCAATGGTGCGGCGGGTCATGCCCTCGATTACGACGATGTCAACCTGGCGATGCCAGGCCATCCCTCGGTCGCGATCCTGCCGGGGCTGCTCGCCCTCGCCGAGCTGAAGGGTAGCTCGGGACGCGAGGTCATCACCGCCTTTGTCGCCGGCTACGAGACCGCCTGCCGTATCGGCATGGCGCTGCAGCCCGGACATTACGCGCTCGGCTTCCACTCGACCGCGACGATAGGCAGCTTTGGCGCGGCGGCGGCCTGTGCGCGGCTGCTCGGCCTCGACGCCGAGGCAACGGCGGTGGCGCTCGGCATCGCCGGGACCCAGGCGGCCGGGCTCAAATCGCAATTCGGCACGATGTGCAAGCCGTTCCACGCGGGCAGGGCCTCGCAGAGCGGGCTGATGGCGGCACGGCTCGCCGCGCGCGGGTTTTCGAGCCGCCCCGATCTTCTCGAATGCGTGCAGGGTTTCGCCGCGACCCACGGCCCGGATTTTTCGCCGGAGGCGGCGCTGACGCCGCCCGAGAACGGCTTTCACCTGTTCGCCAACCTCTTCAAATATCATGCTGCCTGCTACATGACGCATGCGCCGATCGAGTGCGCCCGCCAGGTGCGCCGCGATCACGCGCCGAGCCCCGATGCGATCGCCGCCATCACCTTGCGGCTCGATGCCGGATGCGACCGGATCTGCAACATTCCCGCCCCGGTGGACGGGCTGCAGAGCAAATTCAGCCTGCGTCAGACGGTGGCGATGGCCTTGGCCGGGGTCGACACCGCGAGCCTCGGCGCCTACAGCGAGAAGAATGCGCGCGATCCGGAGCTGATCAGGCTGCGCGAAATGGTGGCGCTCGATTTCCGCGAGGGCTGGCCGTCGACTCTGGCAGAGATCGAGATCACCCTCGCCGATGGCAAGCGGGTCTCGGCGCGTCACGATGCCGGCATTCCGGCCACTGACATCGCCGAGCAGGGCGAGCGCCTTGCCGCCAAATTCGACGCCTTGGTCGCGCCGGTCCTCGGTGCGCCCCGCACCCGCGAGCTGCGCCAGATGGTGGCCGGGCTCGACGGCTTGGCCGAGATTGGCAGCCTCGCGCGGCTCGCCGCCGGCTGACCTAGCGCCCTCGCCGGATTGACCAGTCTGTGAAAAGTTCGGCGGCGGCGTGAAGCTGCTGTCTCACCTCTCTCCCGATGGCGACGGGCTGCCGCAGCCGGCGGATTCGCGCCTCCTTGCGCTCGGTTTCGAGGCCTGGGAACAGGCGGTTACCGCGGCCCCCGACGATGCCGCGGCGCATGCCGCCCGCGACTGGAGCGCGCTTCCGATAGGCCGGCGCCTGCTCGCCGCGATTTTTGGCAACAGCCCGTTTCTGAGCGGGCTTGCGGTCAAGGAGTGGCGTTTCCTGACCCGCCTCATCGAAGAAGGCGCCGACCCGCTGTTCGAAGAGATCGCTATCGAGACCGAAAAACCTGACGATCTCGGCGAAGACACGGCAGCACTGATGCGGCGTCTGCGCATCGCCAAACGCCGCACCGCGCTTCTGGCTGCGGTGGCAGAACTCGCCGGCATATGGTCGCTCGAACAACAGACCGGCGCCCTCAGCCGCTTTGCCGAGGCGGCGGTTGGTGCGGCGCTGCGCCATCTGCTGCGCCAAGCGGCTGCGAAGAGCATGGTCACACTGCCGGACCCGAGCGATCCGGAGCGCGACAGCGGGCTGATCGTCCTCGGCATGGGCAAGCTCGGCGGGGCCGAGCTCAACTATTCGAGCGATATCGACCTGATCCTGTTTTACGACGGGGCGCGGGCGCGGGTGATGGCGCGCGACGGCGTACAACCCTTCTTCAGCCGGCTCGCGCGCGACCTCGTGCGGCTGCTCGAGGAACGCACCGGCGACGGCTACGTGTTTCGCACCGATTTGCGGCTGCGACCCGACCCGGCCTCGACACCGGCGGCGATGTCGGTCGCGGCAGCGATGGCCTATTACGAGAGTGTCGGCCAGAATTGGGAGCGGGCGGCCCTGATCAAAGCGCGCCCGGTGGCCGGCGACCGGGTTGCCGGCCGGCGGTTTCTGCGTGAGCTGCGGCCCTTTCTGTGGCGCAAGCACCTCGATTTCGCGGCGATCCAAGACATCCACTCGATCAAGCGCCAGATCAACGCCTACCGCGGCGGCGGCCGGATCGCCGTCGAAGGCCACGACATCAAGATTGGCCGCGGCGGCATCCGCGAGATCGAATTCTTTGCCCAGACGCAGCAGCTGATCTGGGGCGGGCGGATGCCCCAACTGCGCGTCCGCTCGACCTGCGAGGCGCTGCGCCGGCTCGCCGCCTCCAGCCGCATCGATCCGGCCACAGCGGCGAGCGTTGATTGAGGACTACCGTTTCCTGCGCCGCGTCGAGCACCGCCTGCAGATGGTCGACGATGCAGCAGACGCATCGACTGCCGACGGACCGGGAGGGCGTCGGCCGCCTTGCGATCTTTCTCGGCTACCGCGGTCCCGATGGTTTCGTCGCCGATCTGACCGCGCATCTGGGTTCGGTCGAGCGCCATTACGCCGAGCTGTTCGAACAGGCGCCGAGCCTCGCCGGTCCCGGCAATCTCGTCTTTACCGGCTCGGAGGACGATCCCGAAACCATGCGCACCTTGTCCGGGCTCGGCTTTGCCGATCCGCCGGCGGTCGGCGCGCTGCTGCGCAGCTGGCATCACGGCCGGCTGCGCGCTACCCGCAGCCAGCGGGTGCGCGAGATCCTGACCGAGCTGGCCCCCGAATTGCTGCGCATCTTTGGCGCGACGCCGCATCCCGACGCGGCGCTGCGGCGCTTCGACCGGTTTCTGTCGCATCTGCCCGCCGGAGTGCAGTTGTTTTCGTTGTTTGCGGCGAATCCGGGGTTGCTGGCGCTGGTCGCGGATGTGATGGCCGGCGCACCGCGTCTCGCCGAGCAGTTGGCGCAGCGCCCGGCGCTCCTCGACGCGGTGCTGACGCAAGGGTATTTCGCGCCGCTCCCGGATCGCGCCGGGCTCGCCGCCGATCTCGGCACCGCGCTCGCCGGCGCGGCCGATTACGTGGACACGCTCGATTTGCTGCGGCGCTGGGCCGGCGAACGCCGGTTCCAGGTCGGGGTGCAGCTGCTGCGCTGCGCGCTCGACGGCGCAGCGGCGGGCAGAGCCCTCGCCGACATCGCCGAGACCGCGCTGGCGGCCCTCCTCCCCGCGGTCGAGGCGGAGTTTGCGCGGCGGCATGGCCGGGTGCCGGGAGGCGCTTTTGCAGTGATCGGGATGGGACGCCTCGGCAGCCGCGAGATGACCCTGGCCTCCGATCTCGACCTGATCCTGATCTATGACGCCCCGCCCGACAGCCTCAGCTCCGATGGTGCGCAGCCGCTCTCGGTGTCCGCTTTTTACGCGCGATTGAGCCAGCGGCTGATCGGTGCGATCACGGCGCCGACTGCCGAGGGCCCGCTCTACCCGGTCGATATGCGGCTGCGGCCCTCGGGTGCGGCCGGGCCGATCGCCTCGAGCATGCAGAGCTTCGATCGCTATCAGCGTGAATCCGCCTGGACCTGGGAGCATATGGCCTTGACCCGGGCGCGTCCGGTCGCCGGGGATGCCGCCCTTCGCCGCCGGATCGCTGAAACCATCGACGCCGTGCTCCATTCACCACGTGACCCAGGTCGCTTGCTGGTCGACGTCGCCGATATGCGCCGGCGCATCGCCGCCGAGCACCCGCGACCCTCGCCGTGGGATCTCAAAAACCGTCCCGGAGGGCTGATCGACCTCGAATTCATCGCGCAATACCTGATGCTGCGCGAGGCCGCTGCGTCGCCACAGATCTTGCGTCGCGCCACCGCCGAGGCGCTGCAGGCGCTGGGCGGGGCCGGGATCCTCGCGCCGGAGGCCGAGCATGAACTGAGCGATGCGTTGGCTTTGCTGCGCCAGGTGCAGGCAGTGCTGACCCTGATCGGCGAGGATGCGTCGCAGCAAGGGGCTTTTCCCGAGCCCGACGCCGCCACCCTCGTGCGCTGCGTGGGCGCGGTTGACTTCGCCCACCTCGACGCAGATATCACTGCCGCCACCGCGCGCGTCGGTAAATGGTACGAGCGCTTGATCGAGGCGCCGGCAAAACACGCCGGGCGCGAGGCGGCCGAACGACAAGGAGGGAACGCATCATGAGTGTCGAGCTCGGCGAAAAGGCCCCCGATTTCACCTTGCCGACCGACGGCAACGGCAGCGTGAGTCTCGCCAAGCTCGGCGGCAAAAAAGTCGTTCTGTATTTCTATCCGAAGGACGACACCTCGGGCTGCACCGCCGAGGCCTGCGGCTTTCGCGATTCGTTCCCGGATTACGGCGGAGCCGGCGCTGTCGTCATCGGCATCTCCAAGGATTCGGTCGCCTCGCACGACAAGTTCAAGAAAAAGCACGGCCTGCCGTTCATTCTCGCCTCCGACGTCGACGGCGAGGTCTGCGAGAAGTATGGCACCTGGGTCGAGAAGAGCATGTACGGGCGCAAATACATGGGCATCGAACGCGCGACCTTTCTGATCGACGGGTCGGGGACCGTACGCGGCGTCTGGCGCAAGGTCAGGGTGCCGGGCCATGTCGCCGAAGTGCTGAAGGCGGCGCGCGCCCTCTGACGGTCGAAACTCTTACCGCCGGCGCGGTTGCGATCCTCGCCACCGCCGACCCGTCAGCAAAGGCGGCCGCGAGCCGCGCCCTGGCGGCAGCCTGGGCCGAAGGGGCGCTGGCGATCGGCGATGTCGCGCCGCCGCTGCGGCCCGCCCGGCCGGATCGGCCGGTGTTGCGCCCGCCCCGCGAGATGCCGAAGCGCCGCGCCTTTGGCTCGCGGGCCGGGCGGATCGCGCTGCTTCATGCGCTCGCCCACATCGAGCTCAACGCGATCGATCTGGGCTGGGACATCGTCGCGCGCTTTGCCGGCGAGGGCCTGCCGCGCGACTTCCTCGACGATTGGATCGGGGTCGCGGCAGAGGAGGCCGGTCATTTCGACCTGCTGGCGGCGCGGCTTGCCGATTTCGGTGCGCGATACGGCGATCTGCCGGCCCATGACGGGCTTTGGGAAGCGGCGGCGGCGACCGCTGACGACTTGCTGGCGCGGCTTGCCGTTGTGCCGCTCGTTCTTGAAGCGCGCGGGCTCGACGTGACGCCGCAGATGGCGGCACGGCTCGAACGCGCCGGCGACCACTGCAGCGCGGCGATCCTGCAACACATCTATCAGCAGGAGATCGGGCATGTGGCGGTCGGGCTGCGCTGGTTCGCGCGGCTCTGCCGGGACCGTGGCCTCTCCCCCGAGCAAGTCTTCCGCGAGCGCGTCCGACGCTGTTTCAAAGGTGATCTGAAGCCGCCCTTCAACCACGCGGCCCGCGCCGCCGCCGGTTTCCCCGCCGCTTATTACGAGCCATTGGCTGCGCCGAATAGTGGCGAGGGTTGATCATCCAGACGGGTCTACCGGCGCCTTCGGCGATTGCTGTTCTGCGGGACGGACCTGGAGGCGACGCTCGGCTTCCTCGCTGACCACCCGGGCGAGGTCGGGCTGACGCCCGAGCAGCTGGCGGAAATCGACAACGTCGAGGGTCAGCAAGGTGCAGGGCTGCAACGGCAACGATCGTCGCGTTGCGCGGCTCGCCGGTCAACAGCGCGATCTCGCCGAAAAACTCGCCAGGCCCGAGGCGAACCGTCCCTGGTCTCAGCCGGACTTCGACCTCGCCCGAGGCGATAAAGTACATGCAATCGCCGGGCTCGCCACGCCGCATGATGACCGCGCGCGCCGGATAGTCGCGCGGCCGCAGCAGGCGCGCGACGTCGGCGATGATCGAGGCGCCGACATTGTTGAAGAACGGCACCTTGGCGACGAGGTCCCAGGTGCGCAAAAACTCGCGCCGCCGCAGCTCTTCGGCATAGCCGGTCGCGAGAATGCCGGCCCATAGCGCGAAAACCAGGATGCCGGAGACCATGACGACCCCGGCCAGAATCCGCCCGAGCGGGGTTATCGGCGTCACATCGCCGTAGCCGGTCGTCGTCAGGGTTACGATCGCCCACCACAGAGCGAGCGGGATCGAGCCGAACAGTTCGGGCTGCGCGTCGCGCTCGAGCAGATAGGCGAGGCTGGCGGCGGCCAAAAGCACGATCCCGAAACCGAGCAGCACCGAGAGCAGTGCGTGGCTGGCGCGGCTGATCACCCGCTGCAGGCTCACCAGTCCCGGCTCATAGCGGACCGGCTTGAACACCCAGACGAAGCCGTAGAGGCTGGCATAGTTGGGGCTGAAGACGATGTCGAGGACCCCTGGAAGCGCGCCGAGGAGGTCGAACACGCCCCCGGCCGACACGGCCCAGCTGAGCCGCGCCCGCCATCCCCGGCGGTAGGCAGCCGGCGCGCCCGGGGCGGCGACGAGCCGCAACAGATACTCGGCGAAGAAGAACGCGCAGGCGATCTGAAACCCGACATCCAGCGCCTGGTGATGAGCCTGTCGCCACGTCTTCACCGTGTCGGCGAGCATGATGGCGATGCCGAGCGGCGACCATGGTGTGATGCGCGGTGCGAAAAGCCCGGGCAATGGTGCCGGAGGTCTCGGGCTGAAGGTTTCGGTAGAGGCGCTCCCAGCTCATGCGTCATTGTAGAGGTCGCGCCGCCCAGCTGAAATAGAGCGGCATAGACCGCTGTTGCGTCATTGTCGCGGCACGGCGGATCAGCGCGGATCGAGCAACCCTTCCGTCCAAGCGATCTTTCGCATTCGCGGCATTTCCTGTTATAGGGGCGCGGTGGGGATCTTTCCGAACAACCGGCGGGCCGTGTTCGCCTTCGTTCACGACACAGCGATGGCGGCGCTGTCGCTCGTCGTCTCGCTGTATCTGCGCCTCGGCTCCGAAATCGTCGGCTACAAGCCGCGCCTGACCGCCTCTACGTCCTGTCTTTTACCGTGATCGCGGCAAGCGTGTTCCGGTTGACCGGGCTCTACCGCGGCATCTGGCGCTATGCCTCGCTTGCCCGATCTGTTCAACATCGCCCGCGCGGTGAGCCTGACGGTGCTCATCTTTCTGCCGGTGATGTTTGTTCTGACCCGGCTCGAGGCGCTGCCGCGTTCGACCTTGCTGATCAACTGGTTCGTGCTGATCGCGCTGTTGGGCGCGCCGCGCCTCGCCTATCGGCTGTTCAAGGATCGCGGCCTCGACCACGTTCTCGAACGCGCCAAGCACCAGAGCGTGCCGGTGCTGCTGATCAGCGCCAAGGACGGGGCCGATACCTTTATCCGCGAGATGACGCGCGACCCGCGCGCCGTCTATCGGGTGGTCGGCGTCCTTGCCGACACCCCCTCGCGCGTCGGCCGCGAGATCTACCGGGTCCCGGTTCTGGGCACGATCGATTCGCTCGAAGCGGTGATCGAAAAGCTGGACCGTCGCGGCAAGCGCCCGCAAAAACTGATCATCACCGCGCAGAACCTGTCGGGCGATCAGGTGCGCCGTTTGCTCGACCGCGCCGAGGCGCTCGCCATCCCGCTGGCGCGGCTGCCGAAGCTGACCGATTTTAAACGCAACCTCGACAATCCCGAGCACGCGCTCGAGCCGATTGCGCTCGAGGATCTGCTGGGTCGCCCGCAGGCGGTGCTCGACCATGAGGGAATGGCGCGACTGATCCGCGGACGCCGCGTACTGGTCACCGGCGCGGGCGGGACGATTGGCGCCGAACTGGCCCATCAGGTCGCCGCCTTTTCGCCCAGCCGGCTGATCGTTCTCGACAACAACGAGTATGCGCTTTATCAAATCGATCTGGAGTTGTACGAGCGGTTCCCGCAGCTTGGGCAGGTCCCGTTGTTGCGCGACGTGCGTGACCGCGCGCAAGTCGACGCCGTCATTGCAGCCGAGCGCCCCGAGATCGTGTTTCACGCGGCAGCGCTGAAGCACCTGTCGATGGTCGAGGCCAACCCGATAGAGGGCGTTCTGACCAATGTCGCCGGCAGCCGCAACGTCGCCGAGGCGGCGCGCGCATTCGGCGTGTCGGTCGTCGTCATGGTCTCGACCGACAAAGCGGTCAACCCGACGAGCGTGATGGGCGCCACCAAGCGCCTCGCCGAAAGCTTTTGTCAGGCGATCGATCTGCACGAAGCCAGGCAGGCGGTTCCCGGCACCCGGTACGTCACGGTGCGGTTCGGCAACGTCCTTGGCTCGACCGGATCGGTCGTGCCGCTGTTCGCGCGCCAGCTCGCGGCTGGCGGGCCGCTGACCGTCACGCATCCCGACGTCGCGCGCTTTTTCATGACGGTGCGCGAGGCGGTCGAGCTGGTGTTGCAGGCGGCCGCCTTGCCGCCCGCGCCGGAGACCTCCGATCGCGGCAAGATCTGCGTCCTCGACATGGGCGAGCCGGTCAAGATCGCCGATCTCGCGCGGCAGATGATCCGCCTCGCCGGGCTGCGCCCCGATCGTGACATTGAGATCGAATTCACCGCGTTGCGGCCGGGCGAAAAGCTGAGCGAGGAGCTGTTCCATCGCGCCGAGCCATTGATGCCGACCCGCAGTCCGGCCATCCGCCTGGCCGCGCCACGCACCGCCGATTACGCGATGCTGGCCCGCTCGATCGATGAATTGGAGGAGCATGCCCGCGCGCGGCGCGAAGAGCGGATGCTCCAGCTGCTCGAAAGGCTGGTGCCCGAATACCGCCGCAGCGCCGCCGGCCCGAGTGCTGCGGTCGCTTCGCGCAGCTGACCTGGGGTCGCCGGGCGGGCCGCGCCGGCCCGGCTCATGTTCGCGCGGGTTCGCGGCTCAGGCCGTTCGCGGCCAGCCCATCGACATAGGCGCGCCAGCGTTTATCGTGCTCGACGCCGAGCTGATGGAGATAGCTCCAGGAATAGATTCCGGTGTCGTGCAGATCGTCGAAGATGATGCGCACGGCATAATTGCCGACCGGTTCGAGCCCGATGATCCCGACATGGGCGCGGCCGGGGACCAATGTCTTCTGCCCGGGTCCGTGCCCCTGGACCTCGGCCGATGGGCTCTCGACTCGCAGATACTCGGCCGGAAGACGAAACATGCTGCCGTCGTCAAAGCTGATTTCGAGCAGCTTTTCCGCCTTTTTCAGCCGGAGCTCGACCGGCCAGCGCGCTGTCCCGCCGGCGCTCAAGGCGTCTCTCAGGATGGCGGCAATTGCTTGGTCACCGCTTCGTCGTCGCGCAACGGCCGCGCTTCGTCGACCAGCATGATCGGGATGCCGTCGCGAATTGGGTAGGCGAGGCGCGCCTCCTCGCTGATCAGCTCCTGGGCGTCGCGATCATAGCGCAGCGGCCCCTTGGTCAGCGGGCAGACCAGGATTTCCAAGAGCTTCGGGATCGATTTCCGACGAGCCTTCCATGATTCCTCCACGCCACCCCCAGGTCCGCGTCAGTGCCGCGCTTCGCCGCCGCTCGACCGGTCGAGCACCGCCATCTCGACGATGGCGGTCAACAATTGGGCGCGCGCCTCGAGATCGGGGGCTTCGAGCAGAGCCTGCTTTTCGCTGGGCTCGAACGGACAGACCATCGCGATCGAGGTCACCAGACGTTCGCCCGGGACCGAACTGATCGCATCCCACTCCGCCTTGATCTGGTGCCGCTCGAAATAGGCTCTGAGCCCCCGGATCAGGCGCTCGCGGTCAAATGCCGGGGCCGCGCTCGCTGCGCAGGTCGCGGGCGAATTCATCCCATTGCGGCACGACCCGCCGGTAGCCCTTCTCCAGCGGCAATTCCTCGCCGATGCGAAACCGGCACAGGCCGGTCAAGGTAATCAGAAACCGCCCGTCCTCGGTCTCGGAAAACGAGGTGATGCGGCCGGCGCACCCGGTCGGATAGACCGGCGGGCTTCCCGCCAACGACTGATGCGGGTCGCTTGGCTGGACCATGCCGATCAGGCGGTCGCCGGCGAGCGCGTCGCGCGTCATCGCCAGGTAGCGGGGCTCGAAGATGTTGAGCGGCAGCTGGCCCCGCGGCAGCAACAGGACGCCCGGCAGCGGAAAGATCGGCAGGGTCTCGCACAGCGCGATCGCGCCTGGACGCTCGCTCATCCGCTCCCTCCCTAAATCCTTATGAGAACATCAGCGAGGATAGGCGCCGCCGCCCGCTCAAGGTCAACGGATCGGCGCCTCCCATCGCCTCGAAAAATTTGACGAGCTGCTTGCGCGCCGCCTGGTCGTTCCATTGGCGATCGCGCTTGAACAGGGTCAAGCAGCTCGTCGATCGCCGCTTCCCGCTCGCCGCTGCCGAACAGCGCCGTCGCCAGTTCGAGCCGCGCCTCGTGATCGTCGGCGTTCTGCGCCAGACGCGCGCGCAGCTTGCCCGCCCCCGCCATCGCCTTGGCCGCCTGCTCGGCGAGGTCGAGCGCGGTGCGCGCCGCGGCGATCTCGGCATGGCCGGCGTTCTCCTTGGCGACGCGGTCGAGCGCCTGGCGCGCCTTGGCGAGGTCGCCCTTGGCGATCATCGCCCGGGCGAGGCCGGCCTGCGCCTCGACATTGGCGGGCTCGCGCTGCAGGATCTGCGAATAGACCGCGCCGGCGCTGGCGTGGTCGCCCGCCTGCCAAGGCCTCCTTCGCCATCGCCATCGCTTCCTCGACCGGCGAGGGGCCGCCGCCCTTGCCGCCGCTGATCCGCTGGACGAACTGCTTGACCTGGCTCTCCGGCTGCGCGCCGACAAAGCCGTCGACCGGCCTGCCGTCCTTGAAGGCATAAACCGCCGGGATCGACTGGATGCGCATCTGCTGCGCGATCTCCGGGTTTTCGTCGATGTTGAGCTTGACCATGCGCACCGCGCCGTTGGCGGCGCGTACCGTCTTTTCGAGGATCGGGCCGAGCTGCCGGCACGGGCCGCACCACGGCGCCCAGAAATCGACGATGACCGGGGTTTCGAATGAACCGTCGACCACTTCGGTCATGAAAGTCGCGGTGGTGACGTCCTTGACGGGGGTGGCAGCCGCGCCGCCGATCAAAGGTTCGCTCGGCATCGCTTTCCTCTTGCAATTTACCTAACAACATGGCCGCACAGCGCCGCGAAGACAAGCGCCCCCGGCATGCCCCGACCCCCAGTCAGGAATGTGGTTTGCCGCCTTGCCGATTGCCGGTCGGGTGAGTGCAGTGCGAGCGCGTTGACAAAGTCCGCCGGTTCTGGGACGGCAGGTGCGGCCCTGATCGAGTGGAGAAACCCATGCCAAAATTCGTCATCGAGCCGCATTTCCGGCTGCAGGAATGGATCGCCGAGGAAAAAGGCTACTTCGCCGCCGAGGGTCTCGATTACGAGTTCCGCGAGCATTGGTCCGGGCGACCGACGGCCGCCATCACGACAAGGGCGGCGACAAGATCGGCGCCTATCAATCGTTCGAGGCGGGGCGCAAGGCCGATGTCAGCTGCGCCTGCCATTGGACCGTCAACGTCGCCGCCTCCTCCGGCCACGGCCGGCTCTATGTCGACCTTTATTCGGTGGCGCCGGCCGGGATCTTCGTGCCGCCCGACTCGCCGGTGCGCGAGCCTGCCGACCTCGCCGGCGTGCCGATCTCGGTCGGCTGGCAATCGGGCAGCCACTATTCGACCTTGCAGGCGCTCGAACCCTATCTGCCGGCCGGCGAGATCAATCTGTCGTTCAAGGACGGTCTGCTGTTCCGCCGCCTGGAATTGCTGGTCGACGGCCAGGCGCCGGCTTCGGCCCTGTTCAGCGGCCCCTACTACCTCGCCGAGCAATTGGGGTTCCGCAAGATCGTCGACACGACCTTCATGATCGCGACGATGATCCACGGCGACCCCGACCCGGACGATCTGCGCAAATTCTTCCGCGCCCTGCGCCATGCCCAGCGCGACCTCGACCTGCGGCCCGATCTTTACACCCACTATTACCGGAACGAATTCCCCGAGCGCTTCCATGCGCTGATGGACACCCGCCGCTGGGGCCCCGGCGAACGCCTCGTCTTCGAGCCCTACACAAAGGAAGCCCACGCCCAAACCCGCGCCTGGATCGCCCAGCACAACATCTTCGCCGAAACCGGAATGGGCTCGGCCAGCTACGACGATTCGGTCATCTCGCTGCAAGCAGGAGAATGACGCGGCCTCGGCATCGCAGCCTGCGCCGACCTCTGCGGCGCATTCAAAGGCTGAGCGTGTTCGCGCGGGAGATCCTGCTGCTGGGGGCAAGCCTGATGTGGGCCGCCCCCGCGGTGGCTCAGACGGCGGGGTCACCTCTGGTGCTCGAGACGAAGATCCCACTCGGCGATGTGAGCGGCCGCGTCGATCACCTCGGCATCGATGTAAAGCGCCAGCGGCTGTTTGTTGCTGAACTCGGCAATGACAGCCTGGGGGTCGTGGATCTGGCGAGCGGGAAGGTGCGCGCAATCGCCGGCTTCAGCGAGCCGCAGGGTGTTGCGTACGTCGCCTCTGCCGACAGCCTTTATGTGGCGAATGGCGGCGACGGCTCGGTGCGGGTGCTGCGCAGCGACAATCTGGCGCCGATTGGCCGCATCGAGCTTGGTGACGATGCCGACAATGTGCGGGTGGATGCCTCGCGCAATCGTGTGCTGGTCGGTTATGGCAACGGCGCGATCGCAGTCATCGATCCGCAAAGCCGAACCAAGATCGCCGATATCCGTCTCAAGGGCCATCCCGAGAGCTTTCGGCTCGATCCGACCGACACTCGGATTTTTGTCAACGTGCCGGATTCCCGCGCGATCGAGGTAGCGGACCTGGCCGCGGGGACCAGCCGATCGCTGCCGACGCCGGGCGTGGGAGCGAATTTTCCGATGGCGATCGACGCCGACGCGCGCAGAGTGCTCGTGGTCTTTCGCAGCCCGCCGCTCTTGATGGCGCTGTCCACCGAGGATGGGCGCGTCGTAGCCAAGACCGCGACCTGCGGCGATGCCGACGATGTGTTTGTCGATGCCAAGCGCCATCGCGTTTATGTGAGCTGCGGTGAGGGCTTCGTTGATGTTTTCGCCGCGGACGCGGCCGGTTATCGCCGGATCGCGCGGGTGCCGACGGTATCGGGCGCGCGAACCTCGCTGTTTGTTCCCGAACGCGACCGGCTCTTCGTGGCGGTGCGGGCAAGGTCGAACGAACCGGCGGCGATCTGGGTGTTCCGTCCCGCCTCATGAAACAATGAATACGATCGAGCCGTATCAAAGCAGGCCGAGGCCGCCGAGCGCAGCGCCCGCGAGAAGCATCCACATCGGACTGAGCCGTGTCGCAAGCGTGATCGCCGCCGCAACGATGGTGACGGCAGCGGTCCGCCACCCGGTGTCCGCCGCCCGCGCCATCACGGCGCCGCTGGCGATGACGATCCCCATGGTTACCGGCACCAGGCCGAGACGCACGATCCGCTGCCATGGCGCGTCGCGAAACCGATCCCATAAGCGATATCCGGCGAAGTACATGGCGCAAGGCGGCCCGAAGGTGGCAAACGCGCTCGCCACGGCTCCGGGAAATCCCCATACCTTCCATCCGACAAAACTCATCATCAGGATCATGTTCGGCCCGGGGATGGACTGGGCAATCGCGAAAATATCGGCGAATTCCTGATCCGTCATCCAGCGATGGGTGCCGACCACGAAGTTGCGGACATCCGGCAGCACGGTCGGGAAGCCGCCAAAGCTGACCGACGAGACCAAGGCAAGATGCGCGGTCAGCGCAATCGGGGCGGAGGCGCCGGTCATCGCGCTCTCGCCTGTTCAATGCCGGCGACGGCAATGCTGAGCGGCACCAGGCCGAACAGAACGACAAGCAGCGGCAGTCTGCCGAAGGTGATAAGAGCGAAGGCTAGCGCGGCAAAAAGCAAGGCTGCCGCGCGGCGGCGATATGGCATCAGCAGCCTAATGCCGGTTGCGATCAGCAGCCCGGCGGCCGCCGCGGCGATACCGCCGAGGATGTTGCGAAGGACCGTCAGGTGAGCATATTTGAGAAAAAACACGCCAAGCGAGAAGCCGACCGCCCACGGGATGACTAGGAAGCCGCAAAGTGCGGCAATTGCGCCGGCCGCGCCCCGCATCCTGGCTCCGACGCAGACGGCAATGCCGACGATGTTCGGCCCGGGCATGAACTGGCAGAGGCTGACGATGTCGGCAAATTCCCGGTCGCTGATCCAGCGGCGGTTCTCGACGGCGATGCGGCGCGCCCAAACGATCCCGCCGCCGCCGCCGATACCGCAGAGCGAGACTTTCAGAAGGCCGATAAACAGTGCGGCCAGCGTGACCGGCTCGCCGGCGCCTCTCGCCTTCACCGTTTCGGACCTCCCTCTCCTCGGAATTATGCGTCGGTTTCCAATCCCAATTCTTCGAAAGCGAAGGCGTGGGGGCGCGCTGCCGATCGCGCAGCGGCGCTACAGGCGTTGCGGGTCGATCGTGATCGAAGCGGGGAGGTCGCTGCCGACGAAAATCGGCCGCAAGAGGTGCGACTGAAAAAGCCACAACCGATCGTCGGCGAGCACGCATTGCGCTTCGAAATCGGCGATCATCGCGGGCGGTTTTGCCCCCCGGAACGGGGGCCGGCCATCGGCGCGGTAGAGGCTCATTGCTCCGACCGCCCGCGCATGCCGCGGGTCGTCGCGAAAGACCCGAAGATTGTCGACCAGATGCCGCGTGGTGGTTGTGCCGTGCTCGCGGCGCCGGGCATAGAAGGCGCGGATCTTTTCCGTTCCCTCGAACCGGTTGTTGCCGACGGCATAGAGCGCATCCGGCAGATAAAACTCGTGCGCCTGGTTGCCGCCGTTGTGATCGACATCGGCCCAGTAGTTGATCATCAGCCGATTGAGCGCATACCACAGCGCCAGATCATCGGTGTCCGGCATCGGCATGGCGATCCTCCCCGAGATGAGCCGACATCTCCCCGATTTCCGGGGTGGTGAGCGGCGGTTATGGTTTTCTCGCTCCTCGGATTGAGGATCGCACCGTCGGGAGCGGCCGGCAAGGATCGGCGCCAGCGCGGCCGCGCGCCGCGGCGGCTCCGCGAACGGCCGCGCACGTACCGGGTGCGCCCAGCGCAAGCTAATCGAAGGTGAAGCCGCGCGAGCGCAGGTGGGATGGGAAGGTTTGGCCTTCGGGCTGGGCGGCGGCTTGGCGGGCCTTGTCTTCGGACCAGCCGTAGAAATCGGCATAGCCGAAGGTTTCGGCCGCGCGTTGCTGCTCGCGCGGCGGGGCGTAGCGGGCGGCGCGGCGGCGGTCGTAGTTTTCGATGTTCTCGGGCGAGCGCGGAGTCGTCGTAACGGTCGGTGTGGAGGGTGACGGCGAGCGGCAGGCGCATGCTGACAAAGCCCTCGGCGGCGGGATAGCCGAGGCACAGTCCGGCGACCGGGAAGACTTTGTCCGGCAATTCCAGGATCTCGGCGACCGCGCCGGCATGGTTGCGGATGACACTGATCGGGCAGCAGCCGAGACCGGCGGTCTCGGCCGTCAGGATAAAGGTCTGCATGACCAGTGCAGCGTCGATCGCGGCGTTAAAGAAGCCTTCGAGCCGGCCGTTGTCGTGCTGATGGCCACGCAATTCGCCGATCCGCTCGAGACGGCGCGCGTCGCCGCAGAACACCAGGAAGACCGGCGCGTTGCCGATCCACGGCATGTCCGGGACGAGTGCTGCGAGGCGGTCGCGGCGGGCGCGGTCTTCGACCCGGATCACCGAGGCCTGCTGGAAATCCGATTTCGAAGAGGCCGAGAACGCGGCGGCGAGGAAGAGCCGCAGCAACGCCTCGGGCACCGGGCGCGGGGCGTAGCGGCGATGGGTGCGGCGCAGCAATACCTGGCGCAGCCACGGGATGTCGGGAAGGTCGCCCGTGTGGCTCGGCGTCCTCGCCGAAGCGGGCTTGCCATTCGGCGGTGTAATCCGCGCTCATGTCCGGCGGTTCGGCGATCCGCATTTTAGCGGCCCGGACATGGCGATCCTGACCACCGGCCGCCCTAAGCGCCGGCCTGCTGTTTCTTGTCGAGGATCCGCTGGTGGAGGTTGCGCACCGTCATATCGGTTAGCCGCTCGTCCAGCATGAACAGGCGCTGGCCGATCGGGTAGGGGTCTTGCTTGGTGACCTCGATGGGTCCCTTTAGCGCTTCGTCGGCACTGATGCCGCGATCGACAAGGCGCTCGACATAGCCCACCCAATTCTCGACGATCTGCCCTTGTTCCTTCAGATAGGCTTTGGTGCAAGGGTCGCCGTGCCCCGGCACGATGGTCTCGACATCGAGCGCCTCGATGCTCTTCAGCGCCGCCAGCCACTCCCACGGGTCGCATTCCTGCAGCCAGCTGCGGCACTTGTAAAAGACGTTGTCGCCGGTAAAGACCACCCCCTCTTCCGGCACATGGACCGAGGTCTGCGGCGCGGTATGGCCGGGCATGTGGATGATGTTGAAGGTGTGGTTGCCAAGGTTGAGGGTCATGGCGTCGTTAAAGGTCAGCGGTCGGCGGGTTGGCGGCGGGGTAGTCCGGGTGGCCGACCAGCCACACACTGTCGGGATCGGTCTGTTTGAAACGCTCGCGCTTCTCGTCGAGCGAGCCGAACGCATAGAGATAGCGCTCGAAGCATTCCTGGAGCTGGACCTGTCCGACGATCTTTGTGTTGGTGAAGTAGGCGTTGCCCGAGATGTGGTCGCCATGCGGCTCGGTGTTGATCAGATAGCGGATCGGGGCCTTATCCTCCATGCGCTCGCGCCAGCGCACCGCATCGATCGGCTGCTGCGGCGAGTCGATCATCACATAGCCGTCGCTGGTCTCGATAAAGCTCGGGTTGCAGCCGGCGAAATAGATTTCGGTAAAGGAATTCTTTCCAACCCTGCGCATCGATGCCTCCCACTGGCGCGAGGCGGCAAGTTTCCCCGATCCGCCGGGACGGCACAAGACCCGCGCCGGGACCGGCTTTTTGGCCCGATCGCGGAGCTGTTACCGGTCCGCCGCGACGGGCTCCGGCAAGCTGGCTTGCGGCGCCTCCAGGCGTAGCGGATACACCAGTTGTCCGGCCAGCGAACTCGGCAGTTTCTCGTTGATGCCGTAGGCCGACGGCCATTGGTTGCGGGGCAGGTAATAGGTGCCGAAGATCCAGTCGATGCAGGGGAGCATCGACGCGAAGTTGCGGTCCCGTGGCTCGGCCAGGGTGTGATGCCAGTGGTGGAAGGCGGGCGTAGAGATCACCCACTCCAGCGGACCCAACCGCCAGCGCACATTGGCGTGGATCAAGAAGCCCCACATGGTCAGGACCAGCACGAGCAGCGCGGACACCATGCCGCCCGCGGGGGTGAGCGGGGTGGCCAGCCCGAGAACGTAAACCGGGATCAGACCGCACAGCCGGGTGAACACATTGTCGATCGGGTGAGCGCGGGCGCTGATCAGAAAATACACCTCAGCCGGGTTATGGTGGATCGAATGGAAGCGCCAAAGAAACGGAATTTCGTGCGTCCAGCGATGGCCCCAATAAAAGCCGATCTCGCCCACCACCAGAGCCCCGAGCGCGCGCGCCCAGATCGGCCAGCCCGCGACCGCCGCCTGGACGCGCCACGGCACGACGACGTGTGCGCCGAGAGCCACCAGCGCCAGCGGCGGGGTCAGCAACAGCGCGGGCACCAAGCCGCTGATGAAGTAAAAGCCGATATCGCTGGCGAGGCCCTTGCTGAGGATTTTTCGTCGGCGCACCGCGCACAGGCGTTCCAGGGGCAGGAAGACCACGGCCAGCAGCAGCAGCCACGCCCCAAGCCGGATCGTGCTGAGCAGGAACGCGTAAAGATGCTGGTGGTCTAAAAACACAGGCAACGACACTATCCGGAGTTGTCAATGCTCGGGCGGGACAGTGTTCGCGCCTGGAGGAGACAGGGGTCCCATCTAGGCGCGTCCACCGTTCGAGCGATCAGACCGCGGCGTCGCGCTTGATGCGCCGACGCAGGCTGAATGCGCCGAGGCCGAGAAGACCGACGCCAAGAAGCGACAGGGTCGCCGGCTCCGGCACCGTCGGTGTCGTGTTCACGCCTTCGAGGAACACCGTCGGCGGAAGATTAGTGGTGTTGCCGTTGTCACCCCAAGCCAGGAATGTCAGTACCGCGGTCCCGCCGGCGCCCAGTTCCGCGGCTGTCGGCGTAAAGCTCATATTGACAAATTCCCAATTAACGTTCATTTCCGACGGGGTGTTCATCAGCGTCGACATGTCCTCCAGATTGCCGGCGGGGATGACAGGGACGCACGGATTTGACGTGCAATCGACACCGATCCCGCCCGTGCCAAGGAACACCAGCCACTGCTCGGTCGTGTCGCCGCTAAATCCGACTTGCTGACCGGCTGCCTGCTGAAACTGCAAGGTGTATGTCGTGCCCGCCGTCAGCCCCGAAACCGTTTGAAAGATGGTGTTCTCGAAATCCGGATTGCCGTCCGCCTGAAAGAAGTTGGTGCCGGCCGGAACGGTAACCGAGAATCCGGGGGTAGTATAAACAGGGTAAATATTGCCAGGGCTGCCAGTAAAGCCTTCGGAGCCTTGCTGACCGACATAGGTAAGGGTGCCATCCGCGCCAGCCGTACCGACTGACCAGCCAGTCGGCATTACGGTGTTGAAAAAGTCCTTTTGCTGCGTTAACGGGTTGGTCAACATATTGAAGGTGAGGTTCGTAACCGGCAGCACCGTGGTTGCTTGAGCCGAATAGGCCAAGCCCAGTGACAGGGCGATGGCGGAGACGCCGGTTAGGACTGATTTACGCAACGACATGGGACAACTCCTCAGAATTACGCGATATGCCTCAACTATTCCGTGAGGCCATCGACCGATGACCGACGAAATCGGCCTATACTTTACATTGCAATCGACGTGCCAGCAACGCTATGTAATTGATTTTAAAATATATGACCGCATATCCGTGGTTAACCTAATTATCTTAGCTCGCTAAAGTTGTAATAATATCCGACGCTGCCGAAAGCAGACCGCACCGGGCACAACAACCCCGAACTCGTTTTCCACCGAGAGAAAAATCATAGATATATTAAATAGTTATATATGTTTTCAGTGGATCGAGGAACGTGAGAAGCGGATCGAAACCGAGCCGGCGACAGCCGGGCGCAGAGGATCCTCTGTAAAAAAATCCGACAGGGATGATCCGCCAAGCAAGCTGGGCCCGCTCCTCAGAGAGGAGCCCAGCTACGCTTCTCAAGCTTGCCGGAGTCGGCGGTCTCTCATATCGGCGAAGAGAGGCGATTACTGACAAGCAGCCGTTGGACCTCGTCAACGAAGGCTTTACCCTGGTAGATCACGGCGCGTAGTCCCGCAGCGTCGTCGTTCGGCGGCTGCGGCGCGCGGTTTTGCGAGCGGGAGGAGAAGCCCGTCATGAAAGTAGGTCTGTTCATCAACACCCAGTTTCCGGAGGGCTTCAACCTCGCGGAGCGGGTCCCTGAGATGGTGGCGCAGGTGCGCGCGGCGCATGACGCGGGGTTCGCGTCCTTGTGGTTCCCGCATCACTGGCTGACCCATCCGATGCAGATGCTGCAGATCACGCCGGTCATGGGCTATGTCGCGGCCCACGCGCAGGGCATGACGATCGGGCCGAACATCCTGATCCTACCGCCGCTCAACCCGATGCATGTGGCCGAGGAAGCGGCCACCTTGGACGTGCTGACCGGTGGCAACTACATCCTCGGCATCGGCTTAGGCTACCGCCAGCCGGAGTTCGACGCCTTCGGCATCGCCCTCAAGGAGCGGGCGCCGCGGTTTAACGAAAGCATCGCCCTGATGCGCCGGCTGTGGACCGAGGACCGGGTCAGCCATCAGGGCCGGTTCTATACGGTCAACGACGCCGGCATCGGCGTGAAGCCGGTGCGCCCGGGCGGGCCGCCGCTCTACATCGCCGGGCAGGCCGAAGTGTCGGTCAGGCGCGCGGCGCGGATCGGCGACGCCTGGTTGATCGTCAACAGCGGCGGGCTCGGCACGGTGGCGCCGCTGATGCAAACCTATCGTGCGGCATTGAAGGAATTCGGCCGAACCCCGATGGAATTTCCAATCACCGTCGAATGCTATGTCGGCGCGCGCCACGCGACCGCGCACGAGGAATGCCGCGGGCCGCTCGAATACAAATACAACGCCTATGCCGCCTGGGGACTGCAAGACCGCACCTCGCCCGACTTCGAGGATTTCGCGCGCGACCGGTTCATCATCGGCGACAAGGTGTCGGTAAAGGATGAGATCGCGCGCTATCGCGAGTTGCTCGGCGTCGATCACTTCATCATGCGCTGCCAATGGCCAGGGCTGCCGCAGCAGCAGGTGCTGAGCTCGATCCAGCGCCTCGGCGAGATTTTCGCATCGTAGGATTCCGGTTGGCCTCGCCATTGTTCTCGACGAAATCCGGTGTTCCAGGATAGAGCGGCACTACGACATTTGCACACCGGCGGGAATGCACCTCGTATAGATAGCTCTGCGCTGCTGGCGCTAACGAGGGCGGCGCCCCCCGGCCGCGGCGGGTCAAGCGAACGCGGGCACGCCTTCGGTCACGGTTTCGAGCTGGCCGACCGTCTCCCTGCCGAACAGCACCGGGATAAAGGCGCCGACCCCCACCACCACCAAAATCGTGCCAAAGAAGATCGCCGGCGAGCCGGTGTGCGGCGCCAACAGGAACGGCGCCAGGACGCCGGCGAAGATCCGCCCGAACAACTCGCCGAAGATGTGGCCGCGGCCGCGCAATGCCGTCGGGAACTGCTCGGAGAGATAGACGCGGGTGGCGGTAAAGGCCGACAGCACGGTAAAGCCAGTGATCAGCCCGCCCGCCATCATCACGGTGGCCGCATGGGGCCCGGCGCGGTGCGCCATCAGCATCAGGACAATGCCGGGTATCGATCCGGCGAGGGCATAGAAAATTGTCCAGCGCCGTCCGATGATCTCCATCAGATAGCCGGTGAAGGCCTTGCCCGGGATGCTCGCCGCGTAGGTGATTGTGCGCGAGCCCGAAGCTCGACGACACCGCCAAACCCTGATCGACCAGCGCCTTTGGCAGCAGGATATGGATCGTCAAAGCGGCTATACCAGCGCAAACGGAGCTGAGGATCCCGACGACGGTCCAGCGCAGCTGGCCCGGGCGAAATAAAGCCCAATAAGCGGCAGCTCCTCGCTGGTCGTCTTGCCGCCGCCGCCGAGCGCCTCGACTGACAATTGCGGCACCCGGCTGCCGGCGCGACGGACGATTTGGTTGACGGTGTTGACCGCGGCCTCGACCCGGCCGCGGCGCAGATGCCAGCGCGGGCTCTCGGGAATGACGAATTGGATCAGTGCCGGCGCGATGAAAATCATGAGCCCGCCCGGCAAGGCCATCAGCCGGAACGCGTTCGGATTAGCGGCGAGCAAAAAGCTGATCAACAGCACCACGGTGAACGAGGCGGCCAGCAACATCTCGTAGACCGCACCGTAGGTGCGCCGGTGCTGCGCCGGCATTAATTCGGCGGCGATCGGAAATGCCGCCGAGACGGCAAACCCGCCGGCGAGCCCGGTCAACAATCGAACGATGATCAGCTGCTCTGCGGTCTGCACCAGCGGGATCAGCAATGTGAAGAATGTCGTGCCGATCACGCCGATCTGCATGACCAGCTTGCGGCTCCAATGATCCGACATCGCCGAGGCGATGAAGCCGCCGACGACAGCCATCAGGGTCGAAGCGACGGCGACAAAACGAATGTCGGTTGGAGTGAGATGGAGCGGCGCTTTGGCCAGCACCAGCAGCGAGCCGGTGATTGAGAGATCGTAGCCCTCGACAAAACCGACGAAGCCCAATACCGCGATGATCGCGAGGTGGTACGGGCTGAACGGGATATTGTCGAGTTTGCGGCCAAGCATAAAACCGGCGGTCGACGACCGGCCGATCGGATAGATTTCTGCCATGGTGACCTCCCAGATTGTCAAACCCGGGGGGACCATGCGGAAAGCGCAAAACGGACGAGGCCGGCCCGTCGCCTTGTCAAAGCATCAGTCTAAGTTGCGTGCTCGTTGCCGGGTCCACGCCTCGCAAATTCTGGCAGCCGCACGACATGCCGCCGGATCGACGTTGCTCCTGTTCCATATTCGGCGGCGTTCTGTTTTCGGCCGCCTTATTCGGCCCCACCGAGGCCCAGTAACCAAGTTAGCCCAACTCCGAGAAGTTGTCACCCCTCAAAGAGCGTCGAGCAGGGATCGGAAGGTTTCGACATACCCATCAGTCGAGGGTTCGCGGATCCTCGATGGCGAAGGTGAGGTGTTCGGTCGGTTGAGGCGTGGTGGTCATCAGGCTCACCCCGTCGGGCGCCTCGAAGCGATGCCACTTCCCTTGCGGGACGACGACCACCATCCCGGCCTTGAGTGTGTAGGATTGCGGCCCGTCCTCGAACATGATGTGAAACGTCGTGGCGCCGTCGACGACCTGCACGATCTCGTCCCCGTTGATGTGACGCTCCCATGGGCCTTCGCCGGAAAATTTGGCGACGTTGATGGCGCTGTCGCGGTACGGCGCCAACCGCGCGAAGGCGCCCTCGCGATCAGCCTCCGGCGTTTCCGGAGTGCGTCCGCGCAATGTCTTCAGCTTGGCGAACTCGGCATTGAGATCGAGGATCGTGAGCATTCTTCCCTCCGCGTGGCGATGACCTTGGCCCGATCGGCAGCTTCGATCTGAAGGGGCCAGAATAACAAGAGTGGTCAAAATCCGGGAGCACCGCAGTTGAAAACCGGGACGCCGAAGGCCGGCCGCAGATTCTACCGGGCCTGAAGCTTATCCTTTTAGACGTTGACCGGGGCGAGCGGGGGGCGGCCGCGGATCAGGTCGGCGGCTTTTTCGGCGATCATGATCACCACCGCGTTGATGTTGCCGCCGATCAGGTCGGGCATCACCGAGGCGTCGACGACGCGCAGCCCGTCCACGCCCAGGACCCTGAGTTCGGGATCGACGACGGCGGTGGGGTCGGCCGGCCGGCCCATCTTGCAGGTGCCGAGCGGATGGTGAACCGTGATCGCGCTGGCGCGGATGTAGGCGTCGATCTCGGCAGTCGGAATGGCAATCGGGGCCGGGGGCGATCTCCCCCGCGGCGAACGGGACCAGGGGCGCGGCCTGGCCGATGTCGCGAACGAGGCGAATCCCGGCGCGCAAGGTCGCCCAGTCCTTGTCGGTGGCGAGGAAATTCTGATGGATGCGGACCGGGACCTTCAGGGTCCGGAGAGGCAAGCTCGACCCGCCCGCGGCTCTCGGGACGCAACAGCACCGCGCGGCAGGCAAAGCTGTCGGCGTAGGCCGGCACAAAGGGCGGGAAATACGGCGAGGCCGCCATCGGCGCGGCGTTGAACAGCAGCTGTAAGTCGGGCAAAGCGGTCTCGGGCGCCGTCTTTAGAAAGGCCATCAGCCCGCCCGGCAAGTCGCTGGCGATGCCGGCGCCGCGGAAATAGGTGTTGGCCAATTCCAGGGCGATGCGATCGGCGCGCATCCTGGCGTGCAAGGGGCCGGGCTCCTTACGGGCATAGCTTACCGGCGCCGAGATGTGGTCCTGCAGATTTTGCCCGACGCCGGGCAGGCGCACTTTGACCGGGATGTCGTGCGCGCCGAGCGCTTCGGGGTCGCCGATGCCCGACAGCATCAACAGCTGCGGCGAATTGATGACGCCGCCGGCAAGGATCACCTCGCGCTCGGCATGACGCGACAATGCGCTGCGCCCGATTTCAGATATTCGACGCCAACCGCCCGGCTACCCTCGAACAGGATGCGCGTCGCCAGCGCGCCCACGACGATTTCGAGATTGGGCCGGGTCAGCGCCGGACGCAGATAGGCGACCGCGGCACTGCAGCGCCGCCCGTCGCGGATCGTCATCTGCGAGCGGCCGAAGCCCTCCTGCTGCGCGCCGTTGTAATCCTCGGTCAGCTTGTGCCCGGCCGCCGCACCCGCCGCCATATAGGCGTCGACCAGCGGGTCGGAATAGCGCGACAGCCGCACCGTCAGCGGCCCGTCGCCGCCGCGATAGGGGCCGGCGCCGCCCTCCCAGCTTTCCTGACGGCGGAAATAGGGCAGCACATGGGCGTAAGACCAGGCGTCGAGCCCGTCCGCCGCCCAGCGCTGGTAGTCGCCGCGATGGCCGCGCACATAGACCATGGCGTTGATCGAAGACGAGCCGCCGATGACCTTGCCGCGGGCGCATTCGACGCGACGGCCGTCCATCGTCGCCTCGGGCTCGGCGAAATACATCCAGTCGTGGCGGCGGCGCTGCAACATCCGGCCCCAGCCGAGCGGGATATGGATCCACGGGTCGCGGTCCCAGCCGCCCGCCTCGAGCACCAGCACGCGCGCGTCCGCGTCCTCGCTCAGCCGATTGGCCAAGGTGCAGCCGGCCGATCCGGCCCCGACGATGATGTAGGCGTATGCTTCGGCCACTCCCCCGATCCTCGTCCAACCAATCGATTGTCTCGCGACGATCGAGATCCGCAAGTGATTTGATAGACCGGGGCCGGGCGGAAGAGAGGCCGCGCGGGGTGGCGCGGGCAGGCCGCTCAGCCGAGGAGGGCGGCGAGCACGGCGTTGAGGCGCTGGCGGCCGGCAGGGGTCGCGGCGAGGCGGTCGCGGTCGAGGGTCAGGAAGCCGCCTTCGATCAGCGGCGGGAGGGTATCGGCGAACAGGGCCTCGGCGATCTGGCCGGCGGCTTGCTCGAGCCGCGGGCGCGCGACCCCTTCGGTCAGCCGCAGCCCCATCATCAGCATTTCCTCGATTGCCGTGTCGCGGCCGATCGCGGCGGTCTCTTCGAGGCCGGTGCCGGTGGCTTCGACCGCGGCGAGCCAGGCTTCGGGCGCGCGGCGCTGGCGGGTGGCGTATTTGACGCCGGCGCGGGTCAGCCGGCCATGCGCGCCGGGGCCGATGCCGACATAATCCTGATAGCGCCAATAGACGAGATTGTGGCGGCACTCGGCGCCGGGGCGGGCGTGGTTCGAGATCTCGTAGGCGGGAAGCCCGGCGGCGGCGAGGCGGTCCTGGGTCGTCTCGAACAGCGCGGCGGCGGGGTCTTCGTCGGGCGGGACGAGATCGCCGCGCCGCGCCAAGCGTGGCAAAGGCGGTGCCGGGCTCGATCGTCAGCTGATAGAGCGAGAGATGGTCGCCGGCGAGGCCCAGCGCCTCGTCGAGTTCGCGCCGCCAGGCGGCGATGCTCTGGCCGGGGCGGGCATAGATCAGATCGAACGAGAACCGGGCGAAATTGTCGCGGGCATGCTCGATCGCGGCGATCGCCTCGGCGCGGTCATGCGCTCGGCCGAGAAAGCGCAACGCCGCCGGGTCGAGCGCCTGGACGCCGAGCGACAGCCGGTTGACGCCGGCAGCGGCAAAGGCGCGGAAACGCGCGGCCTCGGCGGAATTCGGGTTGGCTTCGAGGGTGATTTCGACATCGGCCGTAACCGCCCAATGCCGCTTCACCCTTTCGAGCAATGACGCGACCGTTTCGGGCGGCATCAGCGAGGGCGTACCGCCGCCGAAAAAGACCGAGCCGATCGTGCGCCCCGGCAACAGCGCCGCCTGATGATCGAGATCGGCCAGCAGGGCCCGCGTCCAGCGAGCCGCGTCGATGCCGTCGCGGACATGGCTGTTGAAGTCGCAATAAGGGCATTTCGACCGGCAGAACGGCCAATGGATGTAGATCGCGAGCGGCGCCGCGGCGCTGCCCCGATCCACCTGGCCCTGCGGGCCGGCTCCGTCAGCAGCGAGGCAGGAAAGAATCGGCATCAGCTGATCCGCGCGGTTAGACGCCAAGCCCGCCTTGCGTGGCGATGAAATCGACGATGCGCGTCGACGCCGTCGCCGGCATTTCAGATTGGTGAAGACGAAGGGCCGTTCGCCGCGCATGCGCCTGGCGTCGCGGTCCATGACGTCGAGGCTGGCGCCGACCAGCGGGGCGAGGTCGGTCTTGTTGATGACGAGGAGGTCGGAACGGGTGATCCCGGGACCGCCCTTGCGCGGGATCTTGTCGCCGGCGGCGACGTCGATGACGTAGATCGTCAGATCGGCCAGTTCGGGCGAAAAAGTCGCCGCGAGATTATCGCCGCCCGAACTCGATCAAAATCAGGTCGAGACGGGGAAACAGCCGGCTCATTTCGGCAACCGCGGCGAGGTTGATCGAGGCGTCCTCGCGGATCGCGGTGTGCGGGCAGCCGCCGGTCTCGACGCCGCGGATGCGCTCAGGCGGCAGTGCGCCGCTCTTGGTCAGAAACTCGGCATCCTCGCGGGTGTAGATGTCGTTGGTGATCGCGGCGATCTCCCAGCGGCCGCGCATGCTCTTGCACAGCCAATCCATCAGCGCGGTCTTGCCCGAGCCGACCGGCCCGCCGATCCCGACCCGCAGCGGATCGCGCCTCGCCTCTTCGCTCATGAGCGGAACAGCCTCGTATATTGGGTTTCGTGCGCCATCGAGGCGAGGTCGACGGCGAAGGTCGCCGCGCCAAACTCGGCCCGATCGCGCGCGATCGCCGCCGCGGCCGCTTCGATGACGATCGGTTCGAGCGCGGCCAGGATCCGCTGGCCATCGGTCTGGCCGATGATGCCGAGCCGCAGTCCGGCGGATATCAAATTTGCCGCCATCGCCTGCAAATATCCTGTTAACGCGCTGGCGATCGGGATTCCGGCGCGCGCCATTGCCGCGCCAACGGCCGCGGGATGGCACACCGCGTCGAGGCTCGCCGCCCACGCGGTCGAGAAACGGCTCGGGCCAGGCGGCGCGGCACGTTGCCAGAAACGCCTCGCCCTGGGCGCTGGTTTCGAGCGCCAGCTCGGCTGTGGCACGATAGGCCAACCCGCGGCGGTTGGCGGCGGACAGCAACTCGATGTCGTTCGCCGCGGCTGCGCGATGCGCATCACGCAGGATGTCGGCATCGACCCGCCCGCTGCCCAGCGCGACGACCGCGGCGATCCAGCCCTGCAAGGACGCGCGGTCGCGCACCCGGCCGGCTTCGGCAGCAGCTTCGAGGCCGTGCGAATAGCTGAAGGCGCCGATCGGGAAGCCCGGCGACAGCCAAGCGAGCATGCGATAGAGCCCGGCATCGGCGAGGACGGCGTCATTCGTGATGGTGGTCATCGTGCTGGTGATGCTGGGGGCCGGCATAGGCGCCGATTTCCGGGTCGAACGGCGCGTCGAGCGGGGTTAGTTTTCCGCCGAGCCCAGCGACCATCTCGGCGATGACGTGGTCGGCGCGGATGCGCAGCCGGTCGCCCGCGACCTGCAATGGCAGATGGCGGTTGCCGAGATGCCAGGCGATCCGCAACAGACCGGCGCGATCAGGCGCCTCGATCTCCAACACCGGCTCCGGCGCCGCGCGCACGCGGACATAGCCGCCGCTGTCGAGTTCGAGCCCGTCGCCATCGCCGAGATGCTGGGCGCGCGCAAGGTCGAGCAGAAAGGTCACGCCCGAATCGGCGACGAGGCGGATGCGGCGCCGATGCCGATCGAGATAGGCGAGCGTCACGGCGTCGGCCGCTTCGGCCTCCGGCCAGTGCCCGCAGGGATGGACCGCGATCGCCCGGCGCATGCGTCGGTCTGCGGTCATTGCGAGGAAGCAGCAGGCGACGAAGCAATCTGGTCTGGCGAAGCTCCGTTGGTGCAAGATTGCTTCGCGGAGCCTGTCCTCGGGCGGCGCATCGCGCCGACCCGTGGGCTCGCAACGACGAAAGCGAAAGCGATGCTCATCGGCTCAATAGAGGAAATAGCGCTGCGCCAGCGGCAATACCGTGGCCGGCTCGCAGGTCAGGTGCACGCCATCGGCGCGGACCTCGTAGGTCTCCGGGTCGACCTCGATATGTGGCAACGCGGCGTTGTGGACCATGCATTTCTTGTCGACAGCACGTATGCCGCGCGCCGGCAGCACCATCCGCTGCAGCCCGAGTTGGGCCGGCAGCCCGCGGTCGATCGCCACAACCGGCAGAAATGTGACGGCCGAGGCGGACAGCGCGCGGCCGAAGGCGCCGAACATCGGCCGATAATGGACCGGCTGTGGGGTCGGAATCGAGGCGTTGGGGTCGCCCATCAAGGCCGCGGCGATCATCCCCGCCTTCAGCACCAGATCGGGCTTGACGCCAAAGAAAGCCGGCGACCACAGCACGAGATCGGCGAGCTTGCCCACTTCGACCGAGCCGATGTGCTCGGCGAGCCCATGGGTCAAGGCCGGGTTGATCGTGTATTTCGCGACGTAGCGCTTGACCCGGAAATTGTCGGCCCGATCACGTGTGTGGCGCTGTCCTCTGGAAGCGCTGCCGCGCTGGCGCTTCATCTTGTCGGCGGTTTGCCAGGTGCGGATGATGACCTCGCCGACCCGGCCCATGGCTTGGCTGTCCGACGACATCATGCTGAAGGCGCCGAGGTCGTGCAGGATGTCCTCGGCGGCGATCGTCTCGCGGCGGATGCGGCTCTCGGCGAAGGCCACGTCCTCGGGGATGCGCGGATCGAGGTGGTGGCACACCATCAGCATGTCGAGATGCTCGGCGACGGTGTTGACGGTGTAGGGGCGGGTCGGGTTGGTCGAGGACGGCAGGACGTTCGCCAGACCCGCACAATTTGATGATGTCGGGGGCATGGCCGCCGCCGGCGCCTTCGGTGTGAAAGGCGTGGATGTTGCGGCCCTTGAAGGCGGCGATCGTGTCCTCGACGAAACCGGATTCGTTGAACGTGTCGGTGTGGATCGCGACCGCGATGTCGAGCTGCTCGGCGACCCCGAGGCAGGTGTCGATCGCCGCAGGCGTGGTGCCCCAATCCTCGTGCAGCTTGAGCCCGCAGGCGCCGCCCTCGACCATCTCGACCAATGCCCGCGGCTCCGAGGCGTTGCCTTTGCCGAAGAAGCCGAGATTGACCGGGATCCCCTCCGCCGCCTGCAATATCCGCGCGAGATGCCAGGGCCCCGGCGTGCAGGTCGTCGCCGCGGTCCCGGCGGCCGGCCCGGTGCCGCCGCCGAGCATCGTCGTGATGCCGCTGTAAAGCGCCTCCTCGGCAAGCTGCGGGCAGATCCAATGGACATGCGAGTCGATGCCGCCGGCGGTGACGATGCGGCCCTCGCCGGCGATCGCCTCGGTGCCCGGCCCGATCACGATGTCGACGCCCGGCTGGATATCGGGGTTGCCGGCCTTGCCGATGCCGGCGATGCGGCCGTCGTTGATGCCGATATCGGCCTTGACGATGCCCCAATGGTCGAGGATCACGGCGTTGGTGATGACGGTGTCGACCGCCCCCTCGGCGCGGCTCCGCTGGCTCTGCCCCATGCCGTCGCGGATGACCTTGCCGCCGCCGAATTTGACTTCCTCGCCGTAGATCGTGCGGTCGCTCTCGATCTCGATGACGAGCTCGGTGTCGGCGAGCCGCAGCCGGTCGCCGGTGGTCGGGCCGAACATCCCGGCATAGGCGGTGCGCGAAACGGTCATCGCCATCGCTCTAGTCCAGCGGGCCGTTGATCTTGCCGTTGAAGCCGACGACGCGGCGCGCTCCGGCATACGCGACGAGCCTGACCTCGCGGCTCTGCCCCGGCTCGAAGCGCGTCGCGGTCCCGGCCGGGATGTCGAGCCGATAGCCGCGCGCCTGCTCGCGGTCGAAGGCGAGGGCGGAGTTCGTCTCGTAGAAATGATAATGCGAGCCCACCTGGATCGGCCGGTCGCCGGTGTTGGCGACGGTCAAGGTCACGGTCGGCCGCCCGGCGTTGATCTCGATGTCGCCCGGTGCGGGAAACAGCTCGCCGGGGATCATCGCGACTTGCGTCGCTCCCAGCGCATGCGGGCTACCCGGTCGCTACGCGGAGAGGCTCGGCGGCCTGACGGGGCCGGCCGCTGACGCCGGGCTGACGGCGAAACACGCATTCTATCAGCTCTCGACTCACCGGATCGGCTCGTGGACGGTGACGAGCTTGGTGCCGTCGGGAAAGGTCGCCTCGACCTGAATTTCCGCGATCATTTCCGCTACCCCCTCCATGACCTGCTCGCGGCCGATCACGGTAGCGCCGTCGCGCATCAGCTCGGCGACGCTCCTGCCGTCGCGCGCCCCTTCGAGCACATAATCGGTGATCAGCGCCACCGCCTCGGGGTAGTTGAGCTTGACGCCGCGCCTCAGCCGGCGCTCGGCGACCATCGCCGCGACCGATATCAGCAGCTTGTCCTTTTCGTGCGGGGTCAGGTTCATCGCATCTGATAACCCAGCATCATACGTGCCAAATCCGCGGCAGGCGGCGGGGCAATCCCATCGCCTCGCAACGCAAATGGCAAGCGAGATCGGCATAGGCGCGGCGCAGCAGGGCCGCGTCGGCGGCCAGCCAGCGGGCGACGACGAGGCCGGCGACTGCGGTAACGCCGGCCCTGACCCCCTCCGGCGCGGCAGCTTGGACCGCGCGCGCGCCGTCGAGAAATTTCTGCGGATCTCGCCCGGCGCGGCGCCAGCATCAGGGTGGCGAAACCCGCCGCGCCGTCGAAGCAGGCGGGATCGGCGACGATCGCGGCGATGTCGCCGTCGAGATGCAGCGCGTCGCCCCAAACGAGGCGGCCCTCGCACCGCACCTCCCAGACCTCGCGCAGAAATCCGTGGGTGAAGCGCTCGCCGCGGGCGCGGCGGCCAAAAACCACGATGTCGCCGCCGAGGAACGCCGCATCGGGCGCAAGCTCGATCACACTCTCGCGCTCGAGACGCGCGCCGTCGAACAGGATCGTCTCGGGCGGCAGGAATTCGAGTGCGCCGCCGTCGCCCACCGTCAGCGCTTGCCGCACTACCGTCGTCGCGCCGGTCGAGCGATAGATCTTCTCCGCCGCCGAGGCCGTGACATGCGCGCTCGCCTCGGGATCGACGCGAACGGCGATGTCGATATGGTCGCCGGCGACCAGCCCGCCCGAAGTTGTGACCAGCGCGGCCTGGATCGGATCATCCGCTTCCGGGGTCGGGAACAGCACGCGCAGCGGGTCGGCCTGATAAAGATGGGCGAGGCGGGTGACCCCGTCGCGGCAGGGCAAAGCCGATTTCGGCGATCCCGTGCGTCAATAGCCGAGCGCGAGGCCGTCCTTGCGAGGCTCCGACCCGCCGATCAGGACGCCGCGCTGGTGGTCGATCCAGATCGCCTGGCAACCGCCGAGCGGCACCTCCTGTACCGCGATTTCGTGGCCGCGGCGCGCGAGGTCGGCGACAATCGGCTCGGGAACCGCCCGCTCGACCTGTAAGACGCCGTTGAGTGCGAGGATGCGCGGCTGCTCGGCGGCTTGCTGCGGGTCCAGGCCGCGGTCGAGCATGCGGTGCAGGAAATGCGCATGGCCGACCGACTGATAGTGCCCGCCCATCACGCCAAACGGCATCACCGCGCGGCCGTCCTTGACCAGCATTCCGGGAATGATCGTGTGCAACGGGCGCTTGCCCGGCGCGATCGCATTGGGATGGCCGGGGATCGTGCGGAAACCGGTGCCGCGGTTGTGCAGCAGCACGCCGCTTTCGGGCGCCACGATCCCGCTGCCGAAGCCCGAGAACAGCGAGTTGATGAACGAGCAGGCATTGCCGTCGCGGTCGACGACGCAGAGATAGACCGTGTCCTTCTGCTCGATCTCGGCCCAATGCGGCCCCGGCAATGCACGATCGAGCCGGATCGTGCCGGCGAGTCTTCTCCGCCCTGGCCTCCGACAGATACTCCGCCACGTCGACCGAGACATGATCGGGGTCGCCGATGAAATTGTCGCGCACCCAATAGGCCGCCTTGTTCGCCTCGGCGAGCAGATGCAGACGGTCGGCCTCGCTGAATCCGTCGCCGCCGAGCGCATAGCCTTCGAGCGTGCGCAGGATCATCAGCGCCGCCATGCCCTGCCCATTCGGTGGGCATTCGTAGACATCGTAGCCGCGATAGGGGGCAGTGATCGGCTCGACCCAGTTTGAGCGCTGCGCCGCGAAATCCTCCTCCTCGTGCAATCCGCCGAGCGATTTCAGGCGAGTGACGATGTCGCGCATGACCGCGCCGTCGTAAAAGGCCTCGCGACCCTCGCGGCCGATCCGGCGCAAGGTGGCGGCGAGCGGCGGGTTCGCCATCCGATCGCCGGCCTCGGGCGGCTTGCCGCCGGGCAGGAACAGCGCGGCGGTCACCGGGTCGCGCAGCTTGGCCTGGTTGCGCTGCCAGTCGGCCGCGACGCGGGGGGTCACGACGTAACCCGCTTCGGCCGCCCGCGCCGCCGGCTCCAGCAATTCGGCGAGCGGCCGGGTACCGTACTCGCGGTTGAACATGCACCAGGCGTCGACGGCGCCGGGGATGGTCACGGCATGCGGTGTGGGAACCTCGATTTCGTGAATCCCGTGCTCGACATACCATTCGACCTTGGCTTTGGCCGGCGCCCGCCCCGAGCCGTTGAGCGCGACCGGAAGCGCGCCGCCGCGCGAATAGAGAACAAAACAATCGCCGCCGATCCCGGTGCTTTGCGGCTCGACGACGCATTGCATGGCGACCGCGGCAATCGCGGCGTCGGCGGCGTTGCCGCCTGCGCGCAGCACGTCGAGCGCGGTCAATGTCGCCATCGGGGCCGAGGTCGCCGCCATCCCGTTCGCCGCCATGGCCGCCGAGCGTCCGGGAATATTGAAGTCACGCATCGCCCTATCCTCGCCCGAAGCGCAAGTCTTCCTTGCCCAAGTGCAAAGCGCCCGCCGGCGCAGCAATGCTGACCGGCGGGCTCATCGCTTGCCCGGGACTAATGCACGGTCTTACCCTAGGCGTCAATTCGCGACCCGGGAAGAAAACCGATCATGGATGGAAGTTTCGCCCAGCTGCGCTTTCCGGTTGCCGACCCGCCCATGCCGGGCGAGACCGTGCCGATTGCGCCCGGAGTGCTGTGGCTGCGGATGCCGCTGCCCTTTGCGCTCGATCACATCAACCTGTGGCTGGTCGCGGACGGCGACGGCTGGACGATCGTCGATACCGGCTATGCGATGCCCGAGAGCAGGGCGTTGTGGGAGCGGATCTTTGCCGAGCGGCTTGGTGGGCGGCCAGTCACCAGGATCATCGTCACCCATTACCATCCCGACCATATCGGGCTCGCTGGCTGGCTGTGCGAGCGTTGGCGGGTGCGATTGTGGACCACCGAAAAGGAGTGGCTTCATGCCCGGGTAATGAGCCGCGAGAGCGACGACTTCGCGTCCTCGCGCCGCGAATTTGCCCGCCGCGCCGGGCTCGACGCCGCGTCGAGCGAGCTCTTCGGCGAGCACGGAAAGGGGTATCGCCGCGGCGTGCCCTCGGTGCCGCCCTCGTTCGAACGGCTCGCCGATGGGATGAGTGTGGCAATCGGCGGGCGCGAATGGCGGGTTATCGTCGGCGAGGGCCACGCCCCCGAACTGGCCTGTCTCTATTGCGCCGAAGCGGGCGTGCTGATCTCGGGTGACCAGGTATTGCCCAAGATCTCGCCCAACGTCTCGGTCCAGGCGCACGAACCTGACGGCGACCCGCTGGCGCGCTATCTCGCCTCGCTCGCCAAATTGCGGGCAGCGGTTCCGCCCGAAGTCCTGGTGCTGCCGTCGCACAATTTGCCTTTTTTCGGTCTGCATGCACGCATCGACGCGCTCGCCGCGCACCACCAGGCGCGGTGCGAGGAGATCCTGAGCGCGTGCGTCACCCCGCAGAGCGCGGTGGATCTGCTGCCGCTGTTGTTCCGCCGTCCGCTCGATCGGCACCAGACGGCGTTTGCGCTTGGCGAGGCTCTCGCCCACCTGCATTATCTGATGGTTCAGGGCGCGCTCGACCGCGTGCTCGGTTCCGACGGCGTCTATCGCTTTGTCGGCGCGAGCGGCTAAGCGGGGAACAGGCAAACGGGGAGGGAAGCAGATGTTTCAGCAGGGAATTCGATATGCGGTCGGCGTCGCGGCCGCGGGGTTGGCGGCGTGCGTGTTGGCACCGAGCGCGGTAAGGGCTGCGGAGCCGATCACAATCGGCCTCGGCATGGCGCTGACCGGCGGGCTCGCCGGCGGCGGCAAATCGGCCTTGCTGGCGATGCAAATCTGGCAGGACCAGATCAACGCCAAGGGCGGCCTGCTGGGCCGGCCGGTCAAGCTGATCTACTACGACGACCAGTCGAACCCGGCGACGGTGCCGGGCATCTACACCAAGATGCTCGACGTCGACAAAGTCGACTTCATCATTTCGGGCTACGGCACCAACCAGATCGCCCCGGCGATGCCGATCGCGATTGCGCATGACAAAGTGTTCCTCGGTCTGTTCGGGCTCGCGGTCAACAGCGAGTTCCATTATCCGAAATATTTCTCGATGCTCCCGATGGGGCCCGACCCGAAGCATGCCAATGCCCAGCCGTTCTTCGACGTTGCGCTGGCGGCGAACCCGAAACCGAAGACCTTGGCTCTGCTCGCCGAGGATTCCGAGTTCCCGAAGACACGCCTCGGAGGGCATTCGCGACATCGTCAAGCAAAACGGGCTCCAGCTCGTTTACGACAAGACCTATCCGCCGGGCACGCCCGATTTCACCCCGATCGTCCATGCCATTCAGGCGACCAACCCCGACATGGTGTATGTCGCCTCCTACCCGCCGGGTTCGGTCGGGATGCTGCGCGCCGCGACCGAATCCGGGCTCAAGACCCGGTTTCTTCGGCGGCGGCATGGTCGGGCTGCAATACACTCCGATCAAAAAGCAGTTCGGGCCCAAGCTCAACGGCGTCATCGATTACGATTGCTGGATACCGGCGCCAGACGATGCAATTTCCCGGCATCCTCGATTTCCTGAAGGAATACCAGTCGAAGGCGGGCAAGGCCGGGGTTGACCCGATGGGCTGGTATCTGCCGCCCTTTGCCTATGCCGATCTGCAGGTGCTGGGCGACGCGATCACCGGCGCCAACAGCCTCGACCAGGATAAGGTCGCCGACTACATCCGCAGCCATCCGTTCAAGACGATCGTCGGCGACATCACCTTCGGCAAGGACGGCGAATGGTCGAAGTCCAGGGTGCTCGAAGTGCAGTGGCAGAATATCAAAAGCAACAGCCTCGACCAGTTCAAGGATACCAAAACCGAGGTGATCCTCGAGCCCTCGCAATACCGGACAGGGACGGTGGTCGCGCCCTACGACGGCGGCAGTGAATAGGAGAAAGACAATGGCACGGATCAACCATGTCGCGCTGAAGGTGACCGATCTCGAAACAGCGACCCGGTTCTACGAGAACGTATACGGCTTTCGCCAGGTCGGGACCGGGCGCTCGCGCGGGCACATCTCGCGCCACATGACCGACGGCTATGTCGATCTGGCGTTGATGGTCTATGACAGCGAGGACGATGCCGAGGCGAAGATGGTCGGCCCTGGCCCGGCGATCCACCATTTCGGCATCGAAGTCGAGGACCACGAGGGCTTCGCCGAGAAGGTCGTCGCCAATGGCGGGACGATCCTGTCCAAGCCCGGCGAGAGTCCCGATCAAATACCGCTCGCCCGACGGCACCGTCGCCGAGATCGTGCCGCAGGGGCGCTACCAGAAGATGCGGGAGCGCAGCGCCGCCGAATAGCGCCGCCGACAGCCGGGCCGCCGCGGGGCGCTCGGCTCACTTGCTGTTTTTGGCGGCGACGTGTTCGGCCTTTGACATCGTCAGCTTTTCCGGGTGGACGATGGTCTTGTTGGCGGCAGCGCGCGCGGCCCCGAGATTGGGAAACTCGGTCTCGGCGCTTTCACGCTGCAAGACATATGTGGTCGACATCGCCTTGCCGCTCTTCTGGTCGGCGACCGATCGCTTGACGATCGTCCAGTGAACCCGCCGGGTCCCGCTATCCTCGGCCTCGTCGGCGACATCCTCGAAACCGCGATCGACCATCGATTCTAACGTATAGAGCTTCTGCTCGACCCGCCTTGCCGGCGCGTCGCGTCCCCGCCCGCGCTGCCCGTCTCTCGGGCCGCCCGGGCCTCGTCCGCGCGTCGTTGCGATCGCCGCGTTCGCCGCCGCGTGGGCCGCTGCTGTCCCCGTCACGCGGTCCGCGGCCGGGCTCGCGTGCTGCTCCCCAAATCGCTGAGGTTGACCGTCGCGCGGTCTTTCCTCGCCGGGACGGCGGTTGGGTCCCCGGCCGTACGGCGGTCGAGGGGTATCCCGCCGCGCGCCGTCGGCTGATTGGTCTTGGCCGGCCGGCACAGCTTCGCCGATACGCGGGGGTGGGCGTCGCCGCCGCCGGCGGGGCGGGAACTCGCCTTCCGCACGCGGCGCGCTGGTCGCAGTGTCGCTCGCGGGCGTATCGCCGTTCGGCGGCGCCACCTCCGCCGTTCCGCGCTGCAGGCCCGGCGGGCGGGGAAGCCGATGCCGGCGGCGCACCGGCAGCCGGAGATAACCTGTCGTACCACCAGCGCCGTAGGGCGCGGCGCGCAGCTGCGCCAGCTTCCCCGTCAGCGGTTCTCTCCGGCTGAGAGCCGTCACCTGCGGCGCTCTGCGTCGCCGCACCGCGATCGGCCGGCGGCAACGCGGATCCCAAACCATGGGGCGGCGGACGGTGCCGACGCCGCCGCCGGCGGTGCGGGCGATCGCCGGCCGTATGTGCCCCGCACCCGGCGTCGGGCCTGCCTCGGCGCCGCTATCGCCGACCCCCGGATCGACGACGGTGGCATTCGCGCCCGACGGCGCCTCATCGGCCGATATCGCCGCAGGGTCTCTGCCCGCCGCAGGGCCGGCGTCATGGGGCGGGCGTCGTCGCCGGCGCCGCCGGCGACGGCGCAGCTGGTCGCTGGGCGAGGCTTCGCTTCGCCCCTCGGGCTCGCTTGCGACATTCGGCGGCGCACCCGGCGCAGCGTCTGCGGATGGGCCTGCGGGGAGGTCGGCGCTGACCCGATCGCTCGGCGGATCGTCGGCGGCTGGCGGCATCTGGGGCGTTTCCTCGGGCAGCATTTTGGCGCTCGCGAGCCTGGCATGAGCGGCGATATTATCGATCGACGATCGATCCGGAGAAAGAGCGGCGATGTCAAGCGTGATCGGCGGGGCGATGCTGCCCCATGCCCCGCAATTCTTTACGATGCCCGAAACCGAGGACCGAGGCACGGTCGCGCGGGTCAAACAGGCGGCCGCCGAGATCGGTGCTCAGGCTCCAGGCGTTGCGTCCCGATCTGTGGGTCATCTTCGCCAACGACCATGCCGAGCAGTTCTTTCATACCGCAGCCCCGCCCTTCACGATCCATGTCGGCGGCGAAGCCAAAGGCTCCTTCGCCGGCCATCAGTTTCGATTGGCGGGTGCCGGGCGAGATCGGCTTCGAGATCGTGCGCCGGATGTACGCCCAGGGTTTCGATCCGGCCTTCACCAGCGTCGCCAAGATCGACTACGCGCTCGGCATCCCGCTGACCCATCTCGATGTCAGCGACCCGGTGCTGCCGATCTACGTCAACGCCTATCTGCCGCCGCAGCCGACGATGGAGCGCTGCTATGCCTTTGGCCAGGCCTTGGCGCGGATTGTTACGGCGATGGGGTTGAAGACGGCGGTGCTGGCGAGCGGCGGCATGTCGCATTACCCGGGCACCGAGCGCTATGCCGAGCCCGATCTCGCCTGGGATCAGCGGGCGCTCGACCGGCTCGCCGCCGGCCACCTCAAATCATTGATCGGCTATGACGCGGCCGAGCTCGACGCCTCGGGCAATGTCGAATTGCGCTGCTGGGCCTGCGCCGCCGGCGCGCTCGGCGAGCGCAAGCCCGACATCGTCTCGCTGGAGCCGAGCTGGCACCACAATTACGCCTCGCTCGGCTGGTTCAGCCCGCCGGAGCCACCGCCCGATCCGCATTACCCGTCGATCAGGCCCGACCTCGTCGAGCTGACCGTGGCGCTCCAAGGGCTCGCCCATGACGAGGCAAGCCGCGCCGCCTTTCTCGCCGATCCCGGCGCCTACGCCGATCGCTTCCGCCTGCCCCCGCCGCAGCGCGAGGCGCTCGTCGCATTGGACACGCGCGCGATCGTTGCGATGGGCGGCCACCCGCTGGTGCCGTTTCTCGCCAACATGCAGGTCGAGCGCCAGCGCCGCGGCTGAACGCAGCCCTTCATTGCGCGGTCATGCCGCCGTCGATCGCGAGCGTCGCGCCGGTAATGAACGAGGCGTCGGCCGAGCACAGGAACAATACCGCGCCCGCCACATCATCCGGGGCGCCGGCGCGGCCCAGCGGCACGGCAGCGGCGAGTTGCTCCTTGGTCAGATGAAAATAGTCCATGAACAACGCGTCCATCGCCCCTTCGATCGCCGCCGGACAGACGGCGTTGACCCGGATGCCGTGCGCCGCGACCTCCAAGGCGGTGGATTTGGTCAGGCCGATCACCGCGTGCTTGCTGGCGGCATAGAGGCTGCGGTCGCGCGATCCCACCAGCCCTGCCAGCGACGATGTGTTGACGATCGCGCCGCCGCCGGTCTTCAGCATCTCGCGGATCTCGTATTTGAGGCAGGCAAAGATGCCCTTGACGTTGGTGTCGATGATTGAGCGGAAATTCTCCTCGGTTTCGTCCGCGACCGGGTTCAGCGCGATCGTGCCGGCATTGTTGAAGGCGACGTCGACGCGGCCGTATTGGCTTACCGCCCGGCGGATCAGCAACTGGACCTCGGTCTCTACCGAGACATCGGTCCGCACGAAGATCCCGTCGCTTCCGGCCTGCCGAATCGCCTGGACCGTGTCGTGCCCGTCTTTCTCCCGCCTGCCGGCGACAACGACCTTGGCTCCTTCGCGGGCAAAGGCGATCGCCGTGGCGCGCCCGATACCGGCCGTAGCGCCGGTCACCAGCGCGACTTTGCCGTCAAACCGTCTCACTCGGCGGCGCTGCGCATCGCGGCGGGACCGGTCGGCAGAAAGCGGTCGAGCACCTGCCCCGGCCCCTTGGGCATCGGGCGATAGTCCTTGCCGTCGAACACCTCGACGCCGTTGACAAAGACGCCGTGGACCCCCTTCGGGTCGCGGATCGTGCGCGGGCCGCCGCCCGGCAGATCGTTGATCCGGCGCGCCGGCGACACCCCGACATTGTCCGGGTCGAACAGCAGCAGATCGGCAAAGGCGCCGGTCTCGATCCGGCCGCGATCGGGGATGCCGTAAAGCCCGGCCTGATGGCTGGTCAGCCGGCGCACGCCCTCGGGCAGGTCGAACAGCCCGCGCTCGCGCACCCAATGCCCGAGCAGGTACAGCCCGAACCCGGCGTCGCACAGATACATCAGATGCGCGCCGGCATCGGACAACGCCACGACCCCGGCCGGGTGCTTCAACAACTCGGCCACACCCTCGTCGACGGCATTGAAGAACAGGCCGAGAAACGCCGTCTGCAGATCCTCTTCGAGGCCGAGATCGAGCATGACGTCGAGCGGGTCGCGCCCTTGCTCGCGGGCGATGTCGGCGATGTTGCGGTTGGCGAGCCCGGCATTCTTGCGCATTGCCGGCACCGCGACGACGACCCGGTTCCAATTGCCCTGGAACACCGTTCCCGGCCGCGGCTGCGCCAAATTCTGCCGGAACCGCTCGCGGAAGCCGGGATCGCGGAACACCGCTTTGAGCTCGTTCGGGCGAATACGCCTTGATCGGCTCGAAGGCTTCGTGGCTGTAGAACGGATAGGCGCTCGCCAAGGTGAAATCGAACGACAAGGGCTGGCAGGTCAGCTGGATATGCACGCCGTTGCCGCGCGCCTGTGCCGCCGAGCAGGCGTCGAACATCTCGATCGCGCGGCGCGGGTATTGCTCGTTGTAGAGCGCCAGCGCGGTGCCCATGAAGATGCGCCGGCCGTGGCGCCCGGCGATCTCCTCCATCTCGGCGACGCTATGCTGCCCGGACGAGATCTCGACCACGCCCTTGCCCCGCGCGCCCATCGCGCCGACCAGCGCGTCGAACTCGCCGAATTCGCTGATCGTCGACGGCATCGGCACGCCGCCCCAGCCGGAATGGTTCAGCGAATAGGAGGCGCCGAGCCCGACCGCGCCCTGGCTCATCGCCTCGGCCACCAGCCGCTTCATCTCGGCGAGTTCGGCCGGGGTCGGCTGTTTGCGGACCGAGGCGTCCTCGCCCATGACCGCGGTGCGCACCGCCGAATGGCCGACAAACACCGCGAGGTTGGCATAGGGCGCGCGCCGCCGGACCGCGGCCAGGTATTCGGCAAAGCTCTCGAATTCCCAATTGATGCCGGCGCGCAACGCGTCGATGTCCATGCCCTCGACGACGGCGAGGTTGCGCATGATCAGGTCGCGCAGATCAGGCGGGCTCGGGACGATGCCAAAGCCGCAATTCCCCATGACCGCGGTGGTGACGCCGAGCGAGGGCGACGGCGACAAGGTCGCGTCCCAGGTGACCTGCGCGTCGTAATGGGTGTGGATGTCGATGATGCCCGGCATCAGGGTCAGCCCGCCGGCGTCGACGACCCGCTCGGCTCGTGCGGCCGACCTCGCCGATATCAGCGATCCGCCCGTTCTCGACCGCGACATCCGCCCGCCGCGGCTCACGCCCGAGCCCGTCGACAACCGTCGCCCCGCGGATCACCAGATCATACATGCAAACCCTCCTCCCTAAACGCTGCGCGGACTCTAGACCTAGCGCACCGCCCCCGCCAAGCGCGCGCCCACGGGCATCAGCGATGCAGCCCGCGTTTCGGCGGGGGCTCAGTGTGTGATAATTTCCTTTATCGGATATCAGAATGGGCTCTCCGAAATGTCCCGCCGCTCGACGCCTCCGGTTCCTTCCGCTGGGCTTCCCAGGCTCGTTCGGCCGCGCTCCGAGGTTGCCGTGCAGCTCTGGACAGCGAATTAATATGAGGAAGCAAATATTGAGTTCGCCTACCTATTTCAATTATGGAGTTGTCGGATTCTGCAGATGAAGAGAAGAAATGGAAGGACTATAATTATGACTTATTAAGAGCGGCATTTACTACCGATGCCATAGCCAGAGAGTATCGCGGCGCGATACCAACTCCCGTTACTAAATACGAGAGAATTGACTATGATCATTTGCGAAATCGGATTGCGATACAGATCGCAAAGTTCGAGTCGGTGTTGGAGCGCCTCGGCCCTGTACCCCGAGCCGGGCGCGCACTCCACAGTAGCGGTTGAAGGTGCGATCGCGGAAGATCGGTCAAAGGTGTTCGTCGTGCATGGCCACGATGAGGGCGCACTTCAGGCAGTCGCGCGTTTGTCTTGACACGATCGGCCTGAAGGCCATTGTCCTTCGCGAGCAACCGGATCAAGGCCGCACCATCATCGAGAAATTCGAAGCGTGCGCTCGTGAAGTTGGGTTCGCTGTCGTCCTGCTCACACCGGACGACCTCGGCGGGGCTGCCGTTGCGGCGACCCAAGCGTCACGCGCTCGCCAGAACGTGATTTTCGAATTGGGGTATTTCGTCGGTTCACTCGGCCGGGGCAGGGCTTGCCTACTACGCAAGGGCGATGTCGAAATCCCGTCAGACCTATTCGGAGTCATCTACAGCGATTTCGACTACGCGGCCGAAAGCTGGAAGGTCATGCTTGCCCGCGAACTGAAGGCGGCTGAGTATTGAGTTCGATAGCGCCAAGGTGCTGGCATGAACCAGGTCGCCACGATCGCCTCGCCCTCTCTGCCCAAGCTCGTCGCGGCCGTTACCGAGCGCGCCTCCGTGCGCTTCCTCGAATTCTTCGCGGCCAATATCCGCAATCCGTACACTCGCCGGGCCTATGCCCGTGCTGCGCAGGAATTTCTGCCCTGGTGCGCGAGCATCGGCGTGCCCCGGATCGCCCCGCGGTGCAGCACAGCTTTCGGGCAACCGGGATCATCGCCTATCTGAAGAACCGCGGCACGCTTGAAAAGGCGGCTGCGATGGCGAACCATGCCTCTCGACGCGCACGACGCAGCTCTACGATCGCCGGCGCGACGAGGTTAGCCTCGATGAAGTCGAGCGGATCGGGATTTGAAGGAGACTGGAGATACTATGGCTCGTCTTTTTGTTGGCGATCGTCAAATCACCAGAGAATATTCCGGCAATGACAAAAGACGAACTGGCGTATGCGCTGCTGGAAGACATGCAAGCCCGAATTCGAAAGCCCGATCAACGGCACGGCCAACCGACACCACGTGGGAACAAATCTCTTTTCCATAGGCGGCGTTTTGGTCGAGTGACGGGAGCGCCGTACGTGTCCGCGATCTCGCGAGCTCGTATTGATAAGCTAGGTCGAGCACGCCTTCGCGCTGCTGGAAAGATGGGCGACTTGCGGAACCGGCCGACGATATGAACGGCCGAAATGGCTACATGGTGCTGACCGAGAAGGGAAAGGCGACGACCGAGCGGACGGACTTCGAGCGCATCCGAGTTCGTGGCCTATTGCGCGAGGAAATGCTGCACCCCCGGCTCGCAAGGACAAATTTATGGGTATTTTGCGGCTGATGATCTGGACACGGCGGTGTTCGAGGCGTTCAAGGCCGTAGAAATCGAAGTGCGCGCGGCAGGCGGGTACGACGAAAAACAGCATGGAAAGGAGCTGATGGGCAGAGCTTTTGCGATCGGCGGGGCGCTGGTAAAACCAAGCGACGACAAGAGTGATCGCGAGGCTTTGAGCGGATTGTTCGTCGGGGCGCTGAACCGGTTCAGGAACCCGGGGGCGCATACGAGACGCGACGTTTCAAGACCGTTCTGGAAGCGATGGAAGAGCTGATGTTCGCCAGTCAACTCTTGCGCATGTTAGCGCGCCGGCAGGCCTGAGCTGCCGCGATAAACCCGATTACGTATGTAGAGACGTCCGAATGGGGGCAAATGCGCGTCGCCAGCATAACTGGCGACGACAAAGTTGCCATGATCGCATGATATGCCTTTGCCTCGGTATGGCCCGGATAATGGGCGGCAGGGTTGACCAGGACGAAACCAACGATAGCTGATATTTCGCTGCAAATAACAGCAAAAGCAGCGAAGCGGGCGGGTGGCATTGCCGGGATTTGGGCAATCCGGTCGGACGGCTGCGGGTCAGGCGGAGGCGGCAACCAAAGCGGGATTTCCTGGCCTGGTGCGCGGAAGCCGGGATGCCGTCGATCGACGCCGGCCCGATGTCGAGGATGCCCCACTCGGCTGACCTGCTCGTCTACCGGTGGAAGAGGTGTGTCGAGATCCAGCGCCACGGACCAGAAGGCGCGACACTCTGTCCATCGCTGCACCAAGTAGAGGGTCGCGGGGCGCTCGCCAACAAAATCGCTGGAAAGAGACTTGGGCGAAGGCTACGGTTAGCCAAGAAGGCTGGGGATCGACGGCTATATCGGCAATCCCGGTCAAATCCGGAAAAGGGGGGGCCAATGTCAAGAAGCATAGTAACGAAGAGCCTTGCAGCTGCGGCGGTTATGGGCCTTTTTGCAGCTCATGCTGCGACAGCACAGCAGACGCAGAATCCGCCGCCGACGTGTACGACCCATTTTGTTTATTTTTCCACGAGCAGCCATGCGTTAACGCCCGAAGACCGAGGCCATATACGCGACGTGGCCGCACTGATGCATAGCACCCCAGCCTTCGTCGCCACGATCGTTGGCAAGACGGATTCGGTTGGCTCTGCGGATTTTAATGCGCACTTATCCCAACGACGCGCCGAAGCGGTATTCGAGGCTCTTGTTTATGCCAACAAGGTGCCGGAGGACCGGGTGCAATTGCACTGGACCGGCGAGCACCTACCATTTACATCCACTGCCGATGAAAAGGCAGAGGCGCAGAACAGGATGGTTGCGATTATCGTAAGCAATGGGGCGTCGGAACATTGTGGCGGATGAGCACGCTGTGGTGGGTGTAGCGGCTAGGGTTTGGCGCAGACTGCAACCAAAACAGGTCTTTTGCTGCTGATTTGCTGCAGGAGCAGCCAGCTGGTTTCATCTCCTCAATGAAAGGTTGCGCCACATGGCCGATCGACGGATTGGGCACGGATTGGGGGAAGCGGGATGGAACTTTGCCGGCAAGCATGGCGCGCCATCGCCGGCGGGTTGGGCGCGCTCGTCCTGTTCGCCGCATGGCCGGCTGTGGCCGCGGTATGGACGCCGGACCATGTGGTCATCGTCATCGAAGAAAATCTCTCGCCGCGCAATCTCGTCCCGGAACTGACCTATCTGACCGGTCTGATGCGCGACAACGCGAACTTCACCAATTCGCACGCCATCGACCACCCCTCGCAGCCCAATTACCTGGCGCTGTTCTCGGGCGACGCGCAAGGGACCGGGTCGGAGGCAAAACGCAATCCCGACGGCTCCAACCCGATCGTCGGCGGCCATACCCAGGTCGGCACCGACGACCCGCCGGCCGACACCCCTCTCGACACGCCCAATCTCGGGGCGGCGCTGATCCGCGCCGGCCACAGCTTTGCCGGATATGCCGAGGATCTCCCTTATCCCGGCTTCACCGGCATCTCGCACACCGGCCCGCGGGAAGCGGCATCGACTATCAGCGCAAGCACAATCCATGGGTCAATTGGCAGGCGGCGAGCGACGCCGCCATCGGCCGCAACCAGCTGCCCTCCACGGTCAATCTGCCGTTTACCGCCTTTCCCGCCGACGATGCGGGTTTTGCCCGGTTGCCGAAGTTGGCCATCGTCGTCCCCAACCAGATCAACGATGCGCACGGATCATCGGCCGCTCCGCCCGGGACCAATTACGGTCTCGCGATGGACGCCTGGCTGCGCGCCCACATCGAGCCCTACCGCCGCTGGGCGATGACGCACAACAGCCTGCTGATCATCACCTGGGATGAAGACGAGGACGATTATACCCCGGTCACCGACGCCACGGGCGCGCGCGTCGCCAAGCGCTACATCAACCTGATACCGACGGTGATGGCGGGGCAGGGGGTCGTGCCGGGCCGATACGAGGATCGGATCGACCATTTTTCCGTCCTGCGGACGATCGAGGATTTCTACGGGCTGGCGCCGCTCGCCCGCGGCGACGCGGAGGCTCAGCCGATCGTCGGCCCGTTCCGCAAGCCGTGACCGCGGCCGGCAAGGGCGCGCCGCGCAGGCGGTTGCCGATCGTGCCGGTCAGGCGGGGATGGTCAACGCGATCAGCTTGTTGGCGGCGCGCTCGGCGCGGTCGAGGTGGCGGCAGGTGTCGATCAGTTCGGCGAATTGAGCTTCGGAGATGGCAAGGCCGGGGGCGACGGGGCGAATGCGTCTCGCTTGTTCTTCGAAATCCCAGATGAATTCGCGGCCGGTGCCTTCTTTGGTGAAACTGCGGCCGTCCTTCAAGAACACGGTGATGCGCGGGCCGAACAGGGTGCGGCGCACCGTCGGGATCAGGGTTACGCGGTGCATCAGCTCGAGCACCGCCGGCGGGTCGCTCTCGCCGGGGGCTGGCCGGTCGCCGCGCAACAGCGGATAGCCGCGAGCGACGGCGCCATAGGCGGTGAAATACTGCGTGCTGCCGATTTGTGGCGGGTTGTCGATGCCGCGGCTCGGAAAGGCCGGGCTCGGATATTCGGTCTCCAGCCAGTTGACCAAGGCCTCGATATGGTCGATGTCCTGGTGACGGATGTCGTGCTCCTCGCACAGTTTCGCGGTCACGTCGATATGGGCGATGTTGTAGCCGGCGGTCGAATAGATCCGGTAGAGGGTTTCGAGAAAGATCCAGTCGCGGCCGAGGCCTTGGGTAATCTTGGCCATGTCGGTGCGGTTGTCGCCGGTAAAGCTGTAGCGCAATTCGCCGCGATTGTTGCCGGCATAGGCATGGTAAAAGCCGGCCTCGCCTTCCAATGTCGTCTCGCCGCCCGGCGTCCCGTGCTTGGCCAATGCGACCGCCAGCAGCGCATTGCGCACCGCACCGCCCTCGCGCAATGAGCGGCCGCCGCTGCGCGCGCCTTCGAGATTGCCGGCGGCGAGATTGACGCATTGGGCGATCGCGCCGTTGATCTGGTTCTCGTCGAGACCGCCGAGCTTGGCGGCGGCAATCGCGGCGCCGAAGATGCCGAATACCGGACCGGCGTGAAAGCCGCGCGACATCACCGTCGGAATGAACTCGGCGGCCATCCGCTCCATGACCTCGTAACCGGCAGCGACCGCGGTCAGAAACGCCTGGCCCGAAGCGCCGGTCACCTCCGCCGCCACCAGAGCCGCCGGCAGGATCGCCGTGCCGGGGTGGGTCAGCATGCGGAACGTGTCCCACTTGCCGCCGGCGAAGATCGTCTCGGTGTTGACAAACGCGGCCCCGGCCTTGGTGAGTTTCGCGCCATTGCACAGCACGGTCGCAACCCCGCCGCCGCCTGCCTCCTCCGCCTGCATCAGCCCCAGCGCCTGTTTGCTGGCCGGCATATCGTGGGCGACGAGCGCCGAGGACAATGCCTCCAAGGTGACGCCCTTGGCCCGGTCGATCACCGCGGGCGGCAGGTCCTGGTATTTGAGGTTGGCGACGAACGCGGCGAACTCGCGGCTCAGCGACATGGCGGTTTCCTCTCACAGGAAATTGAACTCTGTGGCTAAGGTTATACCGCTACTTCTGCGACTTTGATCGTCCGTGGACCCTTGCCCATCGCCCCAGCAAATCCTGCGATCTTGACCGGTTCCGATGCTGTGGCCAGCAAGGGAAACATGAACGACGGCGGCCGCGCGTCCGTGGCGCCGATACTGGCGGACAAGGATTTTGCGGCGGCATCGGTCTTCGAGCCGGCAAACCTGTTGCGGGAGGCGCGGCGCCAGAAGGGGCTGGCGGCCGCGGATGTTCCGGAAATCTGCATCCTCGACCCCGACGGCGACATTCTGCGCGGGCTGCGCCAAGCCGGGGAGGCGCGGCGTTCGCCAGGCTGGGCGTGCTACCACACCGATCTCTACGAGTTCGACTACGGCCCCGAGCGTTTCGGCATTATCGGCTGTGCGGTCGGCGCCCCGTTTGCGGTGCTGCTCGCGGAACAGCTCTTCGTCTCCGGCTGCCGCCTTCTGATCAGCATGACCTCGGCCGGTCAGATCGTCGCCCGAGGGCCAACCCCCTATTTCGTGCTGATCGATCGCGCCCTTCGGGATGAAGGTACGAGCTACCATTACTTGCCGCCGGCAGAATTTGCCGAGGCGGACGCCGCGCTGGCCGGCAGCGCTTTCGGGGTCCTTTCGGGCCTGGCCGAACCGGTCTACCGCGGCGCCTCGTGGACGACCGATGCGCCATTTCGCGAGACCTCCGGCGCGATCGAAAGGTGCCGTGCCCAAAATATCCTAGCGGTCGAGATGGAAGCGGCGGCGCTCTACGCTTTCGCCCGGGCGCGCGGGAAGCCGGTTCTGTGCTTCGCGCATGTGACGAACCGGATGGCCGTGGTCGCCGGCGATTTCGAAAAGGGCGAAGCCGACGGGGCCAAGGCTTCCTTGGCAGTGATCGCCGCCGCGGCGCGGGCCTGGCGCAGCACTGCCGGCCCTCCGCGATGAGCGAAGGCCTGCCGAAGAACGATCTCGGCAAATTCTGCGCCATGGCGATGATGGCCAAGGCGCCACGGATCGGCGACGCCAAGACGCGGCTGGCTCCGCCCTTATCGGAGACGGAGGCGGCGGCTTTGAGCAGTTGTTTCATCCGGGACACCGCCGACAACATCATTGCCGCGGCGCAATCGGCCCCAATTCACGGCCATGTTGCGTATTCGCCCCCGGAGTCCGAGACGGTGTTCCGCGCTTTGCTGCCGGAGGCGATCCGGCTGTTGCCGTCGCGGCGGGTCGGCCTCGGCTACAGTCTCGCCGATGCGGCCGAAGACTTGCTCGCCGCCGGTTACGGGTCGGTCTGTCTTGTCAACTCGGACAGCCCGACCTTGCCGACCTCGGTCTTGATCGAGGCTGCTCAGACATTGCGGGCATCAGGAGATCGGGTCGTGCTCGGCCCGGCCGAGGATGGCGGCTACTATTGCATCGGCTTGAAAAGCCCGCATGCGCGTCTGTTCGAGGATATCGACTGGAGCACCGAACAAGTCTTCGGCACAAACCCTCGAACGGGCACACGAAATTGGCCTCGACACTGTAGTCCTGCCGATGTGGTACGACGTCGACGATTTGGCGTCGCTGCGCCGTCTGGCTGAAGAGCTGCTCGGCAGTCCCATCCAAGAAAATCGGCGAACGCGGTTCGCGGCGCCGCATACCGCCCGATTTCTGCTGCACCTGCTCGGCAATGGCGGGGACCGGCGGATTGGTATTGGCTCGCCGATAGCCGAGATCGGCGGTCAGCGACTGTGACCGGACGCCGACTGCTATCGTTGCTGGCTTGCGCAGCAGCACTTCTCGGCCTCACCGCGGTCGGCCTTTATCAGCAAAAGCGCGACGACATCGACGGCTTTGTCCTGGTCGCTCTGGCGCAAGCCGCCGTCTACCTGCTGTCGGTCGGGCTCGTCTGGAACCGGCGGACGTCCTGGCGCGCGCTGGTGGTGATCCTTGCCGTGGCCGCGCTGTTGCGCCTGCTCGTTCTCTGTGCGCCACCCTATCTTTCGAGCGACATCTATCGCTATGTCTGGGATGGGCGGGTTGAGGGTGCCGGCATCAACCCCTATCGGTACATCCCGGTCGACCCGCACCTCGACCGGTTGCGCGACTCGCAGATCTTCCCGCGGATCAACCGCAGCACTTACGCGCCGACGATCTATCCCCCGGTGGCAGAGGGGATTTTCTTCGTCGTTACCCGCATCAGCCAGTCGCTGGTCGCGATGAAAGCGGCGATGGTCGTCTTCGAAGCCATTACCGTCGCCGCTCTGTTGCGGTTGCTGAAGGCCGCCGGTCTGCCGTCTGGGCACATCCTCGTTTACGCTTGGCACCCGCTGCCGATCTGGGAATTTGCCGGCAGCGGCCATATCGACGCCGCCCTGATCGCCTTTGTCGTGCTGGCCTTGTGGGCCCGGCGGCAAGGCCGGGCATGGCTCGCCGGGCTCGCGCTCGCCGGCGCCACCCTGGTAAAGCTCTATCCCGGCGGTACTGCTGCCGGCACTTTACCGCCGCTGGGAGTGGCGCGTGCCGATCGCCTTCGCTGGCGGCGATGATCCTCGGCTATCTGCCCTTTATCGGCGCCGGCTGGGGAGTCCTGGGCTTCTTGCCGGGATATGCCAGAGAGGAAGGCTTTACGGCGAACGGTGCGGGCTTCTTTTTATGGAATGTGCTGCAGACTTTCCCGCCGTTCACCGGGCTGCCGACGCTCTTTTATCTCGCCGGCGCCGCGACAATTCTCGCTGCGCTCGCCGCCGCCGTAGCCTTTACCCGCGATCCTCGCACCGACCATCTCGCCGGCGCCGCGTTATTGGCGGGCACGTTCATGTTTCTGCTGTCGCCCCACTATCCTTGGTATTTTGCTTGGCTGATCATCTTTGTCTGTTTCGCCCCCTATTTATCGCTGCTGTGGTTGACCAACGCGGCCCTTCTGCTCTACCTCGTTCAGGTCGGGTCGCCCCTCGCGCGAGAAGGTTACCGGCTGCCGATAGAAGCGGCGATTTACGTGCCGTTTACGGTCCTGGCGATGTTCGATATCTGGCGTCGTCGGCAAGCCACAGCCCGGAGTTGTTGAGCATGTCCGACACCCTTTGGCACACGACCGCCGCCGATCCGAGACGTTATTTCGACCATATCGCCGACGCGCGCGGCCCGATCGCCGAAATCGAGCCGGTCTGCCTCTATCTCGAGACCACCAACCGCTGCAATCTGCTCTGCACGACCTGCCCGCGCACCTTCGAAGCGCTGGAGCCGCCCGGCGACATGAGCTGGGATTTATTCACCAAAATCGTCGACCAGTTCCCGAGGATCGCCCGCGTCGTTCTGCACGGGGTCGGCGAACCGATGATGGTGCCTGCGCTGCCGCGCATGGTCCGCTATCTGAAGGATCGCGGCACCTATGTCTTGTTCAACACCAACGGCACCCTGCTGACCCGGCGCAAAGGGCGCGAGCTGATCGACGCCGGGCTCGACGAATTGCGGCTGTCGCTCGATGCCGCCGAGCCCAAGGCGTTCGAACTGGTGCGCGGGCGCGATATGTTTGCCCGGATTGTGCGCAACATCCGCGCTTTCCGCGCATTGCAACAGGAGATCGGCGCGGCTAAGCCACGCCTGTCGCTGTGGCTGACCGGCCTCAAAGAGACGATCGATCAGTTGGACGATTTTGTCAGCTTGGCCCACGACCTCGGCATTCCCGAGGTTTATCTCCAACGGCTGGTATACTTCGCCGAAGGACAAGGATTGGCGCGGGCGCAATCGGCCCTGTTCGAAGGCGATGATGGCGAGGAGGGCCGGCTGGTTCGCCAGGCCGAGGCATTGGCGCGGCAGCTCGGGATCAGTTTCAACGCCTCGGGGGCGACCGATCCTTCCTCCAGCCTGAAGCAGGCGGAAAACAGGCAACCCTGGTCCCTGTGCCGGCGGCCCTGGACATTGATGTATTTCACCGCCCATGGCCGCGCGATACCTTGCTGCATCGCTCCGTTTTCGATGCGCGGCTATGACGGCTTCACGCTCGGTGACGCGACCCAGCAAAGCCTTCGCGAGATCTGGAACGGCGCGCGCTACCAGGCATTCCGCAGCGCACTGTTGAGCGACAAGCCCTCTCCTGCCTGCGCCGGTTGCGGACTGCGCTGGAGCTTGTGACGATGGCGCGGCCGCGAGTCGCGCTGATCATCCCGACCCTCGACGAAGAGGAGGCGATCGGCGGGGTTCTCGCAGCGGTCCCTCGCGATGTGGTCGATCAGGTCATCGTCGCCGACAGCGGCAGCGCTGATCGCACGGTCGAGCGGGCCCGTGCTGGCGGGGCTCGGATCGTCACGGAGAGCCGCCGCGGCTACGGCCGGGCGTGCCGCGCCGGCGCCGAGGCCGCGGGCGACTGCGACATCCTCGTGTTTCTCGACGGCGACGGCAGCGATCGGCCGGAATTGATCCCGGCATTGCTCGCGCCGATCCTTGAGGGCGGGTATGATTTCGTCATCGGCTCGCGTACCCGCGGCCGGCGCGAACGAGGCAGCATGAGCGCACACCAGATCATTGCCGGGTATGCTGCCGGCTTTGCGCTGCGCCTGCTTTATGGCGTCGGTTACACCGACATGTGCCCGTTTCGCGCGATCCGTCGCGAAGCATTGGTGCGGCTCGGCATGCGCGAGATGACATATGGCTGGAACCTGGAAATGCAGATGCGGGCGGCTCGCGCCGGTCTGCGCATTCTCGAGATCCCGGTGGATCATCGCCGCCGCGCCGGTGGCGTATCCAAGGTATCCGGCAGCCTGTCGGGAACGATCAGGGCGAGCCTGCGGATCGGCGCGACCCTGACCCGGATTGCCTGCGAAGGACGGCGGTGATGAGACCCAACCCGATCTCCGATGTTTCCAAATTCCTGACCCAGCCGGGCTGGCCGACGCCCGTTTTTTGGCTGTTGATCATCGCCAGCATTGCGATTGCGGTTTACGCCTGGCGCACGATCCCCACCCAGCGCACCGGGACGAATTTATTCGGCTGGGCCGCTCGTTTTTTCATCGGCGCGTTGTGGTGGCAGCAGAGCCTATGGAAACTGCCGCCCTATTACACCGACCATCCGGGTAGGCCATTCGGCACGACCGGGCTCGCTTATTGGATGGGGTTGATGGGCAAGTATGCCGCGATCCCTTTGCAGTCCGATTTCGTGAACAATATCGTGCTGCCCCACTTTTATTTGTTCGCGCCGATAGTCTATGCCGCCGAAGTCCTGACCGGCGTATCCTTGATCCTCGGACTGTTTGTCCGGTTGTGGGGCGTGATCGGGGCATTGCAGATCCTCAATCTGTGGCTCGGCCTGTACTGGGCCCCTGGCGAATGGCCGTGGACCTATTTCTTTTTGCTCGTGCTGCAATTGATTTTTGCCGTGCACCGCTATGGCCGCGCCCTCGGCCTCGACGCCATCATCGTCAGCCGCATTGGGTCATCGCGATCCACCGCCGCGCCGCGCCGGCGCGTGCTGGCGCTCCTGACGTAAAGCAACTCGGATGCTCTCGCCAAGCTCGGCCCAAAAACCCAGTCACCTCACCCGCGCAGAGGGCGTGGGAGGACGCCATCGCCATCGTCGCCGCCGTCCTGATCACCGTGAGCTCTTAAATCCCGGGCTTCAGCTCAGTTCCGGGAAATCTTCTTCCCAGAATTCGCCCTCGGCGCGGCGGTTTTCGCCTCCGCGCGCGGCTTCGGCGGCGCGCAGTTCGACGCGGCGGATCTTCCCGGAGATGGTTTTCGGCAGATCGGCGAATTCTAGGCGGCGGATCGCGCTTGTAGGGCGCCAGATGGGCCCGCAGGTGGCGGAAGATCGACAGTGCCGTGTCTCGGTCGGGCGGATGGTTCCCCGCCAGTGAGATGAAGGCTTTCGGGATTGCGAGGCGGAGTGGGTCGGGCGAGGGGACGACCGCGGCTTCGGCCACGGCCGGATGCTCGATCAGGACGCTTTCGAGCTCGAACGGGCTGATCCGGTAATCCGAGGCTTTGAACACGTCGTCGGCCCGGCCGACATAGGTGAAATAGCCGTCGGCGTCGCGCATCGCGATGTCGCCGGTGCGGTAGGCATCGCCGGCAAGAGGCTGCATCCCGCCGTCGTCGCCCTGATAGCCCTGCATCAGCCCGAGCGGCGGCGGGTCTAGCGCGAGGCAAATTTCTGCTTCCTGCTGCTCCGCGCCGTCCGGGTCGAGCAGCTTGATGCGATAGCCCGGCGCCGGCCGGCCCATTGCTCCTGGTTTGACCCGCTGGCCCGGAAAGTTGCCGATTTGCAGTGTGGTTTCGGTCTGGCCGTAGCCGTCGCGGATGGTCAGGCCCCACGCCGCCCTGACCTGCTCGATGATTTCGGGGTTGAGCGGCTCGCCGGCGCCGACGACCTCCCTCAGCGCGACCTTCCACGCCGCCAGGTCCTCCTGGATCAGCATGCGCCAAACTGTCGGCGGGGCGCAGAACGTCGTCACACCGCAGCGCGCAATCGCATCGAGCAGGCCCTTAGCGCTGAAACGCGGCTGGTTCAGCATGAACACCGTTGCCGCCGCATTCCACGGCGCGAAAAGGCAGCTCCAGGCGTGCTTGGCCCAGCCGGGCGAGGAGATGTTGAGGTGGAGTCGCCTGGCCGTATGCCGAGCCAGTACATCGCCGTCAACAGCCCGACGGGATAGCTTTGGTGGCTGTGCAAGACCAGCTTGGGCTTGGCCGTCGTGCCCGAGGTGAAGTAGAGCAACAGCGGGTCGCTCGCCCCGGTCTCGCCATCCGGAATGAATGCTGGCAGCGCGTCGTAACCTGCCTCCCAGCTATGCCAGCCGGGGGCTGCCCCGCCGACGGCGATCCGCGTGTAGTCGCCAGCGAGGTCGGCGAATTTGCCGGCGTTGTCGGCGCTGGCGACGACATGGCGGACCTGGCCGCGCGCGAAGCGGTCGACGAGATCGTCGCGGTTCAACAGGGTCGTCGCCGGGACGATTACGGCGCCCAATTTCATCGCCGCCAGCATGCATTCCCATAACGGCGGCACATTGCCGAGCATCATCAAGAGGCGGTCGCCGCGCCGTACCCCGAGCGCCCGCAAATGATTGGCGACCCGGTTCGACCGTTCGGCGAGTTCGGCGAATGACAGTTTGGTCTCGCCCGCGCCCTCATCGACGATCCACAGCCCCGGGCGATCATTGCCCTGCGCCATCGGATCGAAATAATCGAGCGCCCAATTAAACCGATCGAGCACCGGCCAGCGGAAATCACGATAGGCGCGTTCGTATTCCTCGCGATGAGCGAGCAGAAAGTCACGCGCTTCGATAAAAGCCGTCGCCGACATACCCGCTCCTCCCAGAAGTTTGCCTTATGATCACGGCAATTCTAGCGCAGAACAGCACTCAGAGATCATCCAGCCATTTCCTGGACGATTTCGAGGATTTCGCGGCGGCGCGAGACCCGGTCGCCCCAGACACGATCGAAATCGGCGATCAGCGGCTTAATCCTGTCGGGCGCGGTCGCAGCTTCCGCCTGCTTCGGATCGTCGAATTCATAAAAAGCATAATGGATCGCCGGATCGGTGCGGCTCCAGCAGCGCCAGCCCCGCCGCGCCCCGAAGGTTTTGACCGCGAGCGGCAGGTGATCGGTCGCATACCAGTGATCGAACGGGTCCCGATCAGCCTTGTCGGCGACTTCGGCGCGAACCACCAGACAGCTCTTGACCATGATATTCTCCTCCTGTCGATGGATTGATCGGCGAGTACAGACCTCTCATCGTAAAATCTTGACAGTTCTCACACGCTTTCAAATGTGCCGCGACCGATAGGCGGCAATTCGAAGCTCAACGTCGGGTTGCGGGATCGCATCCGCTATCTCCTTTGCCTCGCTTGCCGAAAGGGCTGCGCGGCGACGTTAGAAGATCGGCGGTCCGGTTTGCCGGCTCGACGAGATTAAGCCTCAATTCGCGCGGCAGGACATGCCTATTATCAACTCTGCGCCTCCGCTCGCGGAAGCGCCGATGCAATTCGTGAAACAACGCTTGGTGAAGAGCATCCGCGATGGCATTGCCTGGGAGACAGGGTCTTTACGATCCGCGCAACGAGCACGAACTCGTGCGGCGTAGGTTTCGTCGCCAACATAAGGGGACGAAAATCGCACGCCATCATCGAGCGCGGCCTGCAGATCCTGGTCAATCTCGATCATCGCGGTGCGGTCGGGGCCGACCCGTTGGTCGGCGACGGCGCCGGCTGCTTGATCCAGATGCCGGACGCGTTGCTGCGCGATTGGGCGAGCGCGCAGGGTCTCTCCTTACCGGCAGCTGGGCGGCTATGCCGTCGCCATGTGCTTTCTGCCGCGCGACCAGGCAGCGCGCGATTTTGCAATTCGACACATCGAGCATTTCATCGAGGCCGAGGGGCAGTCGCTGATCGGCTGGCGCGTCGTGCCGACCGACACCACCGGGCTCGGCGAGCGGGTGATCGAAACGATGCCGGCGATCCGCCAGGCGATTGTCGCCGCCGATCCGTCGCTCCCCGATCAGGACGCGTTCGAGCGCAAGATCCTGACGATCCGCAAACAGGCGCTGAACAGCGTCATAGCGCTGGCCGAGCAGCACGGCATGCCCGGTCTGCCCGAACTCTATATGCCGTCCTTCTCGACCCGCACCATCGTCTATAAGGGTCTGCTGTTGGCGCCGCAAGTTGGCGGCTTTTACGAGGATCTGCGCAACCCGCTGACGGTCTCGGCGCTGGCGCTCGTCCATCAGAGGTTTTCGACCAACACCTTCCCGTCGTGGCGGCTCGCCCATCCGTATCGGTTTTTGTGCCACAACGGCGAGATCAACACCGTCCGCGGCAATGTCAATTGGATGCATGCGCGCCGCCAGGCGATGACCTCCGAACTGCTGGGCGCCGATCTGGCAAAGATGGTCCCGCTGATCGGCCCGAACCAGTCCGACACCGCCTGCATCGACAACGCGCTGGAGTTGCTGGTCATTGGCGGCGGCTACTCGCTAGCCCACGCGATGATGATGCTGATCCCCGAGGCCTGGGCCGGCAACCCGCTGATGGAGCCGCAGCGACGGGCTTTTTACGAATACCACGCGGCGTTGATGGAGCCGTGGGATGGTCCGGCGGCGATCGCCTTTACCGATGGCCGTCAGATCGGCGCCACCCTCGACCGCAACGGGCTCAGGCCGGCGCGCTATGTGATCACCGATGACGACCACGTGATCATGTCCTCGGAGGCGGGCGTATTGCCGGTGCCCGAGGAAAAGATCACCCGCAAATGGCGGCTCCAGCCGGGCAAGATGCTGCTGATCGACTTCGAAGAGGGGCGGATCGTCGACGACGAGGAGATCAAGCGTAAACTCGCCGCCGAGCACCCGTATGAAGCTTGGCTGCAGGCGACGCAGTTCAAGCTTGCCGAGCTGCCGGAATTATCGGGGGAGCATGCCGGAAAGGCCTACGGGGTGTCGGCGCGGCCCAACGACCCGACGACGCATCTCAATCAACAGCAGGCGTTCGGCTATACCCAAGAAGACATCCAGTTCTTTCTGGAGCCGATGGCGCGCGATGCCGACGACCCGGTCGGCTCGATGGGCACCGACACCCCGATCGCCGCGCTGTCGACTAAGCCCAAACTGCTCTACAATTACTTCAAGCAGAACTTCGCACAGGTCACCAATCCGCCGATCGACCCGATCCGCGAGGAACTGGTGATGTCGCTGGTCTCGATGATCGGGCCGCGGCCGAACTTGTTGGGCCACGAAGCCGGCACGCATCATCGGCTGGAGGTATCTCAGCCGATCCTGACCGATGGCGATCTGCAGAAGATCCATGCGATCGAGACACTGGTTCCAGCATTCCGCACCGATACGCTGGACGCCACTTGGCCGGCGGCGGAGGGCGCCGACGGCATGGCGCCAGCCCTCGAGCGGCTGTGCCGCGAGGCCACCGAGGCCGTAGAGGCCGGTCACAACATCCTGATCCTGTCCGACCGCGCAACCTCGGCCGAGCGGGTGCCGATCCCGGCATTGCTGGCCACCTCTGCGGTGCACCATCACCTGATCCGACGAGGCCAGCGCACCTTGACCGGGATCGTCGTCGAGACCGGCGAGGCCCGCGAGGTCCATCATTTCTGCGCGCTCGCCGGCTATGGCGCCGAAGCGATCAATCCCTATCTCGCCTTCGCGACGATCGAGCAGATCCGGATCGAGAACGGGCTGCGCGCTCAGCGCCGAAGCCGTGCAGAAGAATTATTTGAAGGCGCTAGGCAAAGGCATCCTCAAGGTCATGTCCAAAATGGGCATTTCGACCTACCAGTCCTATTGCGGTGCGCAGATCTTCGATGCGGTCGGACTCGCCAGCGAGTTTTGTCGACAAATATTTCACCGGTACTGTGACGACGATCGAGGGCGTCGGTTTGCGCGAGATCGCCCAGGAAGCGGTCGAGCGCCATCGCCATGCTTATGGCGACGACCCGATTTACCACGAGCTGCTCGATGTCGGCGGCGATTATGCTTTTCGCCTGCGCGGCGAGGACCACGCCTGGACGCCGCAATCAGTGGCGAGACTACAGCACGCGGTGCGCGGCAATTCGCTCGACGAGTACCGGGCCTATGCCGCGACGATCAACGATCAGAGCGAGCGTCTGCTGACCATCCGCGGACTGATGTCGCTCGATTTCGCGCCCGAGCCGGTGCCGCTCGACGAGGTCGAACCGGCGGCCGAGATCGTCAAGCGTTTTGCGACTGGGGCGATGAGCTTTGGCTCGATCAGCCGCGAGGCGCACACCACCCTCGCGATTGCGATGAACCGCATCGGCGGCAAATCCAATACCGGCGAGGGCGGCGAGGAGGCCGAGCGGTTCAGGCCGCTTGAAAACGGCAATTCGAAGCGCTCGGCGATCAAGCAGGTGGCCTCGGGCCGGTTCGGCGTCACCACCGAATACCTGGTCAACGCCGATGTTCTGCAGATCAAGATGGCGCAAGGGGCGAAGCCCGGCGAAGGCGGACAATTGCCCGGCCACAAGGTCGACAAGGCGATCGCCAAGGTGCGGCATTCGACGCCGGGGGTCGGGCTGATCTCGCCGCCGCCGCACCACGACATCTACTCGATCGAGGATCTGGCGCAACTGATCCACGATCTGAAGAACGCCAATCCGCAGGCCGCGGTGTCGGTCAAGCTGGTTTCCGAGGTCGGGGTCGGCACGGTCGCGGCCGGGGTGAGCAAGGCGCGCGCCGACCATGTGACGATCGCCGGGTTCGAGGGCGGCACCGGCGCGAGCCCGCTGACCTCGCTGACCCATGCCGGCTCGCCCTGGGAAATCGGCCTCGCCGAGACCCAGCAAACCTTGGTGCTGAACGGCTTGCGCGGCCGCATCGCGGTGCAGGTCGATGGCGGTTTGCGGACCGGCCGCGATGTCGTCGTCGCGGCGCTGATCGGCGCCGACGAGTTCGGTTTCTCGACGGCCCCGCTGATTGCCGCCGGTTGCGTCATGATGCGCAAATGTCATCTCAACACCTGCCCGGTCGGCATCGCCACCCAGGACCCGGTGTTGCGCGAGCGCTTTACCGGCCAACCCGAGCACGTTATCAACTATTTCTTCTTTGTCGCCGAAGAAGTGCGCGAGTTGATGGCGCGGCTTGGTTTCCGCAAATTCAGCGACATGATCGGCCGCACCGACCGCCTCGACATGGTCCCGGCGATCGAACACTGGAAGGCCAGAGGCATCGATCTTTCGCGCCTGCTTCACTATGCGGCGCCCAAGCCGGGGGTAGCGGTCTACAATTGCGAACGGCAGGACCATCATCTCGACAAGGCGCTCGACAACGAGCTGATCGCGGCGGCGCAATCGGCACTGGACGCCCGCGAACCGGTGCGGATCGAGCGCCCGATCCGCAATGTCCATCGCACCGTCGGCGCCATGCTGTCGGGCCAGGTGGCGCAGCGCTATGGCCATGCTGGTCTGCCGCAGGACACGATCTGGGCGAGCTTTCGCGGGACCGCCGGACAGAGCTTCGGCGCCTTTCTTGCGCGCGGCGTGACGCTCGAGCTGTTCGGTGACGCCAACGACTATGTCGGCAAGGGGTTGTCGGGCGGCCGCGTGATCGTTCGCCAGCCGCCCGAGGCCACGCGCGAGCCGACTGAAAACATCATCATCGGCAACACCGTGCTCTACGGGGCGATCGCAGGCGAGGCCTATTTCGAGGGCGTCGCCGGCGAGCGTTTTGCGGTGCGCAACTCGGGCGCGGTGGCGGTGGTCGAAGGCACCGGAGATCATGGCTGCGAATACATGACCGGCGGGGTCGTCGTTGTGATCGGCGAGACCGGGCGCAATTTTGCCGCCGGCATGTCGGGCGGCGATCGCCTATGTCTGGGATCCGAAGGCCCGGTTTCCTAGCCTATGCAATCTCGCGACGGTTGGTCTCGAGGCGGTCACTGCCCCCGATCCGGGCGAGAGCGAGGATCCCGATCGGCCGCACCAGCGTTCGCCCAGTGTCGAGGACGCCGGCATGGGCGATTTGTTGCGCTTTGACGCTGCCCGGCTCCGCATCCTCTTGGAGCGTCATTATTTGTTCACCGGCAGCCAGCGGGCTCGCAAATTGCTCGAGGACTGGGACAACGCGCTAGCCTGTTTCATCAAGGTCATGCCCAAGGATTACCGCCGCGCTCTGCTCGAATTGCAGGCCGAGCAGGCCGTGGCGCAAACCGAGGCTGCAGAGTAGACAGCGCAGCGCAACGAGGCGTCCTTCCCCGGCGCTGTGTCATGCGTCGGGGGGCTTTCTCTTTCACAAAGCTTACATCGGAGATTGCCATCGCTCGCCGGTTGCGTCAAAAGCGACCGTGAATGAGCGAGATGGCCCTACTGGCCCGGCACCTGCCGCGATGACCGGATGCCTTCGAATGAGGCGGCGCGAGTTGATGCTGCTGCTGGCCGGCGCGATGACGGCACCGCGTCCCCTGAACGCGCAGCAGAAGGCGATGCCGGTGATCGGCTACCTCGCCGGCTTCTCGCCCGGCCCGAGTGCTGTCGCTGATGTGGCCGCTTTCCGCGAGGGACTGGGCGAAACGCGGCTATGTCGAGGGGCGCAACGTCGCGATCGAGTACACGCCGGGCCGCCGAGGGCCATTATGATCGGCTGCCCGCGTTGGCGGCGGATCTCGTCAGCCGCAAGGTCGACGTGATCGTGACGCGGTGGCGACCCGGCGTCGTTCGCGGCAAAAGCTGCGACCTGCGACGATCCCGATCGTATTCCACTCCTCCAGCGACCCGGTCGCGGTCGGGCTGGTGCCGAGCCTCGCCCGGCCGGGTGGCAATCTCACCGGCGTCGCCATGTTGTGGGTCGAGCTGATGCCCAAACTGCTGGAGCTGCTGTTGGAGCTGGTTCCGCAAGGGCGGGTGATGGCGCTGCTGGTTAATCCGGATAGCGCTGACGCCGAGCGTTTCATCGGCGCTGTAGAGGCGGCGGCACGGGCCAAGCGGGTGGAAATCATCAGTCTAAAGGTCCGCGCGAAAAGCGAGCTGGATGGTGCTTTCGAGACCCTCCATCGGATGAATGCCGATGGGCTCGTGCTCTCCGAGAGCGCTTTCAGGTCCGAGATCGCCGCATTGGCCTTGCGGCATGGGGTTCCGGCAATCGCCTTGCAGCGCGATTTCCCCCGTGACGGCGGCCTGGCCAGTTATGGCCCGAGCCTCACAGCCATCTATCACCTCAAGGGCATTTACGCAGGAAGGATCCTGAAGGGCGCGAAGCCCGCCGACCTGCCGGTCCAGCAGCCGACCAAGTTCGAGCTGGTCATCAACCTGAAGACCGCCAAGGCGCTGGGCCTTACCGTGCTGCCATCGCTCCTCGCCCAGGCCGACGAGGTCATCGAATGAGGCGCCGCGACTTCCTCGGGATCGCTACGGGCGCGGCCGCGTTCCCGCTGCTCGCCGCCCGCGCGCAGCAGAAGAGACTGCCGGTGGTCGGCATCCTCGCCGCGGCATCACCGGACAACGCTGGGGCGCAGAGAATGCTTGCAGCATTCCGCAAGGGGTTGGGTGAATTCGGCTACGTCGACGGCCGAAACATTGCGATCGAATATCGCTGGGCGGAGGACTACTACGATCGCTTACCGGCCTTAGCCGCCGACCTCGTCGACCGCAAGGTCGACGTGATCGTGACCGAAGGCGGCGACCCTTCGGTCGTCGCCGCGAAGCAGGCGACCTCGACCATCCCGGTCGTTTTCCACACCGACGGCGACCCGGTCGCGAGTGGCCTCATCGCTAGCCTCGCCCGGCCCGGCGGCAACCTGACCGGGGTCAGCCTGCATAGTTTGGCGGCCAAACGGATCGAACTGCTGTCGGAGCTGGTTCCCCGAGCGCGAGCGATCGCCTTACTAATAAATCCGAACAACCCGGCTGCTGGCGACGAAATTAGAAATTCGCAGGAAGCGGCAAGCATAAAGGGAGTGCAGCTCCGCGTCGTAAAGGCGGGCAATGACAGCGAGATCGAGCCCGCTTTCGCAGGACTTGGCGAAATAGGAGCTGGGGGGCTCGTTGTCGCCGCCTCTCCGATATTCAGTCGCCGAATGGCCCCGATCGTAGCGCTGGCGTCCCGCAACGCGATCCCGGCCATCTATTCAGGGCGGGCCTATGTCGAGGCTGGAGGTCTGCTGAGCTACGGATCAAACCTTGCGGAGGTATACCGTCTGAAGGGCATCTACACAGGCAAGATCTTAAAGGGTGCCAAGCCCGCCGATCTGCCGGTCGAGCAGCCGGCGAAGTTCGAGCTGGTGATCAACCTGAAGACCGCCAAGGCACTCGGCCTGACCGTGCCGCCGTCGTTGCTCGCCCGCGCCGACGAAGTCATCGAATAAGCCCGTCCGGACAGGGCAGCGTTGATGCCGGTCGCGAAATCGGTCTAAAGTGATATAAGTCAGCAATGGTGACCGGCCCGACCGGGAAGAATTGCCGAGGACCGAACGATGGGTAGACCAACCGGCTTTCTTGAAATCGAGCGTCACGACCGCGGCTACGACAAGCCGGATATCCGCCGCCGCGGCTGGAACGAGTTCGTCAAGCCATTGCCGGAACCGGAGACCCGCAAGCAGGCGGCGCGCTGCATGGATTGCGGCATCCCGTTCTGTCATGACGGCTGCCCGGTCAACAATCTTATCCCCGACTGGAACAATCTGGTCTATCGCGACCAATGGCAGACGGCGTTGAAGACGCTGCACTCGACGAATAACTTTCCGGAATTCACCGGCCGCGTCTGCCCGGCGCCCTGCGAGGCATCCTGCACGCTCAACATCGACGACAATCCGGTCACGATCAAGACGATCGAATGCGCGATCATCGACCGTGGCTGGCAAGAGGGATGGATCGAGCCGGTGCTTCCGCCGCGGCGGACCGGCAAGCGTGTCGCCGTCGTCGGGTCGGGGCCGGCGGGTCTGGCCTGCGCACAGCAGCTGGCGCGTGCCGGGCACGCAGTGACGGTGTTCGAAAAGAGCGATCGGATCGGCGGCCTGCTGCGCTACGGCATCCCCGACTTCAAGATGGACAAGTCGCTGATCGACCGGCGTGTCGCGCAAATGCAGGTCGAGGGGGTTGTCTTCCGTACCGAGGTCGAAATCGGGGTCGATCTGGCGATGGCCTCGCTGGCCGAGGAATTCGACGCCGTCGCAATGACCGGCGGCGCCGAGGCGCCGCGCGACCTCGAAGTACCGGGACGCGCGCTCGACGGCATACATTTCGCAATGGACTTCTTGCCGCAGCAGAACAAACGCAACGCCGGCGACAGCGAGGAACGTGCGGCTCCCAATGGAACCATCACGGCGGCCGGCAAACATGTTGTCGTAATCGGTGGCGGCGACACCGGATCGGATTGCATCGGCACGTCAGTGCGCCATGGGGCGGCATCGATCACCCAGCTCGAAATCCTGCCGAAGCCGCCCGAACGCGAGAACAGGGCGCTGACCTGGCCCGATTGGCCGTTGAAATTGCGTACCTCGTCCTCGCAAGAGGAGGGCTGTGAGCGCGACTGGTCTGTATTGACCAAGCGGGCGATCCCCGGGTCGGGCTCGGGGACCTCGGACGGTCGAGTCACCGCGCTCGAATGCGTGCGCGTCGAATGGGTTAAGAGCCCCGACGGCCGCTTCGTGATGCAGGAAGTCCCTGATAGCGCCTTCTTGCTGAAGGCTGACCTCGTCCTGTTGGCGATGGGGTTCTTGGGGCCGCATAAGCAAGGGATGGTCGAGCAGTCCGGTGCCGCATTGGACGCGCGCGGCAATATAGCCGCCAATACCATCGATTATCGTACCTCGGTCCCCAAGCTGTTTGCCGCCGGGGACATGCGCCGCGGGCAGTCCCTTGTCGTCTGGGCGATCCGCGAAGGCCGCCAATGCGCCCGCGCTATCGACGAGTTCCTGATGGGAACCAGCCTCTTGCCGCGATAATTGTGCTAAGGCTTCGCCTTCTCCGGCGCGACGCCAGCCGAGGAGGGTCACGGCTTGGCATCGGGGAAGGTGATGTCGACGCGACCCTGCGGGGGCTTTTCCGGCGCCTTTGCCGCGGCGATCTCGGCATCCCGGTGTTGCCGGTAAATGCTGCGCAGTTCGGCATAATAATCGAGCGAGTTACGCTCCAATTCGTCGAGATCCTTGAGATGCTGCGCGCGGCTGTCGACCACATTGGCGCCCGTAGCGGCGACGCTCGCATAGGTCGCAGGCGCGCCGCCGACGAAGGTCAGCGGGTTCAGCGCCAGGTCGACCGCGGTACCCAGCGCATCTCGCGGACTTGACGGGCCGAGCAGCGGCAACTCAACAAAGGGCCCCTCGCCGACCCCCCAGACGGCCAGCGTCTGGCCGAAATCGGCGCTGTGCGGAGGCAGTCCCCACTTCTTCGCGACATCGACGATACCGCCGGCGCCGACGGTAGTGTTGACCGCCAGCCGCCGAACCGATTGCCATGCCTGCGCAACATGCCCCTGCAACAGGTCGTTGACCGCAATCGCCGGTTCCTTGAGATTCTGCACGACGTTGGCAACGCCTTGGCGAACAGGCTGCGGCACGTGGTCGACATAGGCCTGTGCTACCGGGCGCATGACTGCATGATCGGCGGCGAGATTGGCCTTGAAGATCACTCGATTGACCGGCTCGCCGGGGTCGTTGACGGTGTCGGTATCGGTCGCGGCCGGCGCACTGCCCGACCGACCGGCACAGCCACCGCAGCAGCCGAGCAGACAGCTGAGCACAGCCGCGGTCGCCACGCGCTGTACCGTGTTGCGATGAGCCCACCTGCCGGCGCCGCTATTGCGTCCAGACACTATACCCAACTCCATCAGCCCTGCCGTCTACGGGTGGTGAGAGGCTCGCCTGAAAATATACAGGGTGCGGCAAATAACCATGCCAGCCGCGTTTCGATCAGGTCCATGTCTTGGCTTTTGGGTTTTTTGTTGACCTTGATCAACGCGCGACGGCAGCTTTCTGCTGAAAATTCAGCTTGGTCGCGGTGGAGAACAGGAATGTCGATGTCGTTGAAGGTGATGGTTCTGATCGTCGCGCTGATTGCGTGGCTGCCGGCCGAGGCGCAGTTTTTGGGGCTCGGCCTCGAATTGAACATCGAGCTGACCAAAAACGACCTTGCAATCATTCACCGCGTCGTCGACGAGCAGGTCCACGGCAAAACCGTCGGCACGACTGCTGCATGGAGCAATCCCAAATCAGGCAATTACGGGAGCATAAAGCTGCTCAAAAAGTACAGCGCCAACGGCCGGCCTTGCGAATCCGTCGGATACACGTTGGCGACGCGAAAGATGGCAACTTCACCCGAGCACTACATGCTGAATAGCTGCCTGCTGCCGGACGGGAGCTGGCGGATCTCGTAAGCGAAGGTCGGGCTGGGCGACGTAAGGAGCTCGAATGACGGAGTGGACCGAGACCTATCGCGGCACCGTGGCGCCTTGGGAATGCGATGTCACCGAACATTTTACCATTGCCTGCTACCTCGATCGGGTCGAGCAGGCCGCCGCGAGCACTGCCGAAACCCTCGGGGTTGCCGACGGTCTGCGCAGCGGCGGTTTCGCGCGCCGGTTCAACCTCCGCTTCACCCGCGAGCTGCGGGCTGGCGACAGCTTTCATGTCGAAAGCGCCGCGATCGGGATCGACCCGGCGTTGCGGCTTGGGCACCGCGTCGTCAATTCCACGAACGGCGATCGGGTGACATGGATCGAGGAGGTGTGGGACGTGCCACCAGCCTTGCTGACGACCGAACGGCGCGATGTGATCGCGCGGCGGCTGGCGATTTGGGAAGGGCCGGCGTCGGAGGCGCGCCCCGAGCCGCGGACAATGGCCGGCGCCGTTCCAAGTGCGCGCGGCCGGGTCAAACCGACCGATCTTGACGAATTCGGGCGTTTCTCCCTCGCCGCCTATGTCCATCGATTTACCGATGCGTTGCTGCAGGCGGCGGCGGCAATTGGCATGACCACCGAATATATAAAGACGCAGCGCCGCGGCTTCTCGACCTTTGAGCTCGCCCTCTGGATCACCGACGCGCCGCGGTTGGGGGCGCCGTACCTGGTCGAAACCGGGATCGCCCATCTCGGCAGCTCCTCGATCCGCTTTCTCCATCGCATGTCCGATCCGCGCAGTGGCACGGAGTTCGCGCGGCTCGGCCAGTTCGGGGTCCAGCTCGACCTCGATGCGCGGCGGCCGGCGCCATTGCCGGATGAGATCCGCGCGGGGGCGGCGCCGCTGCTGCTTGCGTTCGACTGATTGGTCGCGGTCGGCTGCCAGCATCGGTCTCATGCCATAACGACGCCGTCCACTATTGCGAAGTAATGGCAGGCTGCCCCGGCCAGGACAAAGGCGTGCCAGATCGCGCTGTGAAACGGCAGTCGCCGCCAAAGATAGAACATGACGCCGATCGAATATAGGACGCCGCCGGCGACGATCCGCAGTCCCGTCGCGGGCGAGATCGACGGCACGAGCGCGGCCGCGCCGACCCAGCCGAGGACCAGATAGGGGGGTGCCGATCGGCGGGCGCCGCCGATCGGCAAGCGCAGCTTGACGACAATTCCGATCGCCGCGGCAGCCCAGACCGCCGCGGTCATGGCAACCCCAGAGGCCACGTCGCTGCGGCTGAGCGCGAACGGGGTCACTGTGCCGGCGATCATGGCGAAGATTGCTGCGTGGTCGAGGCGGCGCAAAAGCCGGCGACGCGGCGGGCCAGTGGCGGCGTGGTAGGCGAGCGAACTTCCAAGCATCGCCAGCAGCCCGACGGCATAGATGATGATGCCGAGGACGATCCGGGCGTCGCATCGGGCAAATGCCAGCGCCAGAAGTGCGATCGCGCCGGCCGCACCGAGCAGGAAGCCGCAGACCAGAACGCACAGATCGGCCCGGCGCTCGGCCGGGCGGCGAGGCGGTGCCGCCATCGTCGGCAGGGTCATCGCGGCGCTGTTGATTGCTGCGTCGCGCGATCTTGGACCGCAAGTCGGGCGTTGGCCGGCCAGTGCTCCGCTGGATAAGCTTTAATGCGTATCGCTCTGCGGCTCCAGCGACCAATAGTAGCCGACCGTCGGCACGCGGGCCATCGAGCTGTACCCGGCGATCGGACCCGTGTAGGTGGTTATCGGCGGCGCTTCGAGCGTGCTGGTCGTCGGCTTCGCGGCCGCTGGCTCTTCGCTGACGATCTGTTTGGAGATGTCCGGAACCGAGCTGAAGTTGACGGTCGCGGGCACGCCGAGGCAGTTGGCGTGCTTTTTTGTGCCGCATGATGCGGCGTCGCCACGGCTCGTCGCCGAAGCTGCGCCGATGGCGAGGGTCACGGCGGTCAAGACCCAAAACTTCATCTGAGCGTGCTGCGTTGAAAAAGCCTCCGCAACAACTGTGCCAAATTGTTAACGCCCTGTCCAGCCCTCGATCGCACGCAAGAGCAGCGCCACCAGCCTCATTCGGCATCGGGCTGCTTTGTCGGGTGGGCGTCGGAAAAAGCGGGAATCGCCATGCACCGATCGTAAACTCGCATCACCCGCGGATAGGCATTGAGCGGGCAGTCGAAAGTCTTGGCCGGGGTCACCTGGGTCACCAGGCAGATATCGGCGATCGACGGCCAGTCGCCATGGCAGAAATCTCCGCTCTCGGGATGCCCTGCGAGCCGTGCTTCGATGGCCTCCAGCCCCAGGCCCAGCCAATGTTGGATCCAGGCAAGCCGCTGGGCATCGCTGAGCTTCAGTACATCGGTGAGATAGTGGCGGACCCGCGGCACGATCAGCGGATGGGAATCCGCGACGTTGATCAGGGCCAGTCCGCGCACCCAGGCGCGCGCCTCCGGCTCCGCGGGCAATAATGGCGGCTGCGGGTGCTTCTCGTCGAGATATTCGAGGATGGCCAGGGATTGGAACAGCTCGACCCCGTCGTCGATCAGGGTCGGCACCATCATCTGCGGATTGAGTGCGCGGTATTCGGCCGCGAACTGATCGCCCCGCTCGAGATGCAGGAAGATGTCCTCGCGTGACAGGCCCTTGAGGTTGAGGGCGATGCGCACGCGGAAGCTCGCCTGCGAGCGGTAATAAGTGTAGAGCTTCACCGTAAGTACTCCCATTGGCTTGTCGATCTGGTCCAATCGAACCGCCTGCAAAATGAGTTCGCAAGGATCCGGAAATGTTCTCGCCCGCTGTCGCGATCCTCGCCCTTTCGCGGTGCCGCTTGCACCCCGCAGCTGTATTCCTGACCCCGCGCGGCGGCAAACACGATGCCTGCAACGGGAAGGTCTCAGCGAACCAGGCGATAAAATCGGAGCCACTTGATGGAACGCATCGACCTTCGTTCGGATACGGTAACCCTTCCGTCTGCCGACATGCGGCAAGCGATGGCGGCCGCGCCGGTCGGCGACGACCAGTATGGCGAGGATCCGTCGGTCAACCGGTTGCAGGAGCGGATCGCCGAGTTGCTGGGCAAGGAAGCGGCCCTGTTCGTACCGAGCGGGACGATGGCAAATCAGATCGGCCTCAAAGTGCTGACCCGGCCCGGCGACGAGGTCGTGCTTGGGCACGAGGCGCATATGGTCTGGCATGAATCGGGCGCCGGCGCGGCCAATTCGGGCGTGCAGTTCACTCCGGTCGGGCGCGGCGGGCTGTTCACCGCGGCCGACCTGCGCGCCGCCTATAAGCCGCCAGGGCATATCGTCTTTCCGCCGACTACCTTGGTCGCGATCGAGAATACCCATAATCGCGGCGGCGGCGTGGTTTTTCCCCAGCAGGATGCGGTCGCGATCTGCACGGCTGCGCGCGAACTGGGGATGGCGAGCTATCTCGACGGCGCGCGGCTGTTCAATGCCGCCGCGGCGTCGGGCCGGAGTCTGGCAGAGCTGGCGGAGCCTTTCGATCTGGTCTCGGTGGCCCTGTCGAAGGGGCTCGGCTGCCCGGTCGGCAGCGTACTTGCCGGAAGGCGGCCAGAGATCGCCCGCGCCCACCGCGCGCGCCGCATGTTTGGCGGGGCGATGCGGCAGGCCGGCATTCTCGCAGCCGCCGGGCTGTGGGCGCTCGACCACAATCTCGACCGGCTCGCCGAAGACCACGCCAATGCCCGGCTGCTGGCGGAGCGGCTGGCTGGGTTGCGCGGCGTCGAGCTCGATCTCGCAACCGTGCAAAGCAATATCGTGATCTTCCATATGGCAAAAAACGCGCCTGACGCCGCAACGATCGTTGCGCGCGCGCAGGAGCTGGGGGTACTGGTTTCGGCCTTTGCCGCGCGCACTGTGCGCGCTGTCACCCATCTTGACGTGAGCCGCGAGCAATGCCGCCGCGCCGCCGACCTGCTCGTGGCAGTCATCGAGCGGGGGTGAGATCCGGGTTGCGTTTGCGCAGCAGGTATTTCTGCTCGCCGGTCAGCACCAGCTCGCCCTTCTGGTTGTGCACGGTGACGGCGACCGAGACGATCCCGGTCGTGCGCTGCGGAGTCAGTGCCGCGATCTCCAGCACTGGGTAGAGCGTGTCGCCGGCATAGACCGGCTTCAGAAATTTCGAGGATTGCTCGATAAACCCCAAAAGCGCGTCACCGATCGTATGCGCAAAGGTCCCGGCGCCGGCGGCGGTAAAGCAGAGGATCTGGAAACCATGCGCGAGCGGCGAAGGATAGCCGCGCCCGCGGCAATATTCGACATCGTAATGGATCGGGTGATTGTCGGCCGAGACCGTTTGGAACGCGGCGAAATGCGCCTCGGTCACGGTGCGGCTCGGGATTGCGAACCGCTCACCGATCGTGAGGTCCTCGAACCATCGATTGTCGGCAAGCCGGTGCCGATGACGATCGAACCCCGCGCTCATGGGGGTACCGGAAGGCGCAGCACGCCCTCGGCGACGAGCCGCTCGATCGCCGTGGTATCGATGCCGATTTCGGCGAGGATCGCCCGCCCGTGCTCGCCGATCTCAGGCGCCGGCGTCAACCCGGCATCGGCCTCCACCGAAGTCCCGGGGGTTCGTGGGGTGCGGAACTGTCCCATGCCGGGTTGGTCGACAACAATCGCGCCGCCGGTGGCGACGACGTGCGGGTCCGCAAGCCAGTCGTCGAAACCGTTGACCCGGTCGGCGAGGATATCGGCGGCGCGCAGCCGCGCCAGCCAGCCGGAGGTCGTATCGGTCGGGAAGATCGCGCCGATAATCTCGCCAAGCGTTGCGGCGTGACCGGCGCGCATGGCGAAATCGGCAAAACGCGGATCGGCTGCGAGATCGGGCTGGCCGAGCGCGCCTACGAGACGGGCGAACTGCTCTTCCTTGACCAGAGCGATCATAATCCAGCCGTCTGATGTGCGATAGGCGCCGGTCGGGACGTTCGCGCCCTGGGTGCCCCGCCTTCGCGCAAGTGCTCGGCGAGCTTGTGGCCGAGGATCGCCGCTACACATTGGGTCAGACTGACCTCGATCCGCCGGCCCCGGCCGCTGCGCTCGCGCGCATAGAGCGCCACCCCAACCGCTTGCGCAGCGTACAGGCCCGTCAACGTGTCAACGATGATCGCCCCGACCCGGTGCGGCGCGACGTCATTGCCGAGATTGACCGACATCAATCCGGAAAAAGCCTGCGCCACCGAGTCGGTGCACGGCAACTGCGCATAAGGGCCGTCCTGGCCGAAGCCGCTGACGGACAGGTATAAGAGGCGCTGATTTCTCACGGCGAGCGCATCGTAGCCGAGGCCGAGCCGATCCGCCACACCCGGCCGAAAGCCCTCGGTGACGATGTCGGCGCGGTCTGCGAGCGCTAACGCGATTTCGCGCGCCGCCGGGGATCTGAGGTCGAGCGCAAGGCTGCGCTTGCCGCGATTGTAGTGCGCCGACATCGCGGTGTGGTCGCCATATTGCGTTCCGAGCCCGCGCGACCAGTCGCCCGCCACCGGTTCGAGCTTGACGACCTCAGCCCCGTGCATTGCGAGCAGCATCGCGCAATAGGGTGCGGCCACGCCCTGCCCCAGATCGAGCACCCGCAACCCGCTATAGGAGCCTTCAACATTCATTCCTGACCTCATGTGCCGTTCCGATAGGTGCTACAGTACAAGCTCGAGCCCACACAGATCGAGGCCGCCGATTGAGCGCGGAATGGGCATGAAACACGCTGGCGCAGTCGCATTGGAGGCGCTGAACGATTTGCTGCTGAGCCTCAGGGCGCGGGCTGAGCTTGTCGAGAGGCGTCCCGGAATATTTTATGTCAGAGGCAGGGCTTTTCTGCATTTTCATGAAGACCGTGCCGGTCTCTTCGCAGACTTGCGGGATCGCAGCGACTGGCGGCGATTGCCGGTAAACGGCCCCGACGAACGCGCCGATCTCCTGGCGGTCGTGGACCGAACGCTTCAAGCAAGGGGCAGACCAGGCCCTTGAGCGCGGCGGCGACGGCAGTTTACGGATTCTGTCTGTCGCCCCGCCATACGGAGATGCATTGAGCGGCCGCTTGCTCCGCTCGCCGGTCGATCTCGGCGTCGGTCAGGGTGCTGAGCGGGTGATCGATGACGACCGGGGCGAGATCGGGCATGCCGAGCGCGTCACGCTGCATCTGCGCCTCGTGCAGAAATTCGGTTGTGACGATAACCGCCGTCGGGAGGCCCAGGGCTTCGAGACTGACACCGTCATGCGTACAGCACGATGTGCACGAGCCTCAATCGCCGATCGCCACCAACACGATGTCGTTGCTCGCCGCAATCGTTTCGATCAGCGCCGGGTCGGCATCCTTCGAAAAGCTTTCCTTGCGGTAGTAGTTGACCGCGGCAAATGTCGCCTGCTCCCCAAGCCGCCCCACCGTCTTGCGCAGCAGGCGATTGGCGTTCCATTTGGTGTTGTCGAGCACCCCCAACCGCAGCCCGTTCAGATCGCCGGCACGCGGCGCCAGAGCGAGCTTCTCCGCCTCGACCACGCCGCGCGGGTCGAAGACAATGGAGTCGGGCTTGTTGTTCATCTCTTGAAATCTCCCGTCTCTACAGATAGCAGGTGCCGTCGACGCAAACGGGCTCCTTCCCGGATAGCGCAACGGTCTCGATCCCCCGCAAGACCGGTGAAGACATATGGCCCCAGCCGGGGATGAAAGCCGAAAAGCGGCCGGCCTCGCCGCCGATTACAAACAGATGGATGTGGTCGGGGTCGGGCACGACCGGGATTCGTGATCCCTGTTCGCGCTTGTACCAGCCCGGCAGATTGCGGTTGTAGATCTTGCCGTAGCGCTCGTTGAAGGTCAGCTCGGAAAAGAGATTGTAGGCGTTCATGTGCAGATAGCTGCGCACGTCGTGCCGGGTCCAACCTTTGCCGGCGATCGTGCGGGCGTGCTCTGGTCCGATGATGACGGCGCAATGGCCGCTCGACACCGCGTTGTTGTTGGCGATCGTGCTCATCGCCGAACAGATGCTGTCGAGGATGCCTTCGGGGTCATTGGCCACGTGATTGGTGACGCTGTGCGGCGGCTCGGAGGCGAGCACGAAAACCGTCGAATCATCAGCGCCAAAGCCCTTTTCGACGTGATAGGGCGCCCACGGGCTCGCGGCTTGGTTCTCGGCGACGCAATAGGTGTATTTGCCGGGGTGGCCCAAGGTGCTCTTGTCGAGATCCCCCGGCCGTCCGCCGCCGACGTTGAGCAGCACGAGGCGCAAGGCGCGGCCGATCGTGGCATTGGCGCGGTTTCCCGAACCGAACGCGTTGCAGTCGCCATTCATACCGATAGTGCGCGCCAGCGGGCCGTTGACGATCAGCAAAGGTGCGGCCATGTGCGTCGTCGCTTGCACCCCGTTCAGGTTGAACGCCTTCGCCGTCAGCGCCAACATCGCCGCGCGCACGACAGGTGCATATTCGGGCTTGCAGCCGGCCATTACCATGTTGATCGCCAGCACTTCCCGGGTCAGGCTGCCGTGCCTCGGCGGCACCTTGCATTCGACGAGATGCGGTTCGCCGCCGAGTGCGGCGACGAATGCGTCGACCCGGCCGCGGGTCGGCGGCACTACCGGCAACCCGTCGGTCCAGCCTTGCTCGAAATACCATTCGACGAGATCCGTCTCGGCCGGCACGCGCTCGGCGTCTTCCTCTTCTGTTTTGACCAGCCTCACCGTGGTCGGCGCCATGCCCTTCTCCCAATCGCCCCTTTTACACGCCCCTGGCGACCCATATCTCGCCGCGCTTGCGGTAGCGCTTTTTGACCGCCGCCCAGGCGACCCGAAAAGCGACCTCCTCGCGCTCGTGGAAGCCGCGATCGGCATAAGTTTGCCAGGCATTGTTGAACGCGGACAGAAAGATCTCCTGGCCATGCAACGGCAGTCGGCGCACCGCCGGCGGCAGCTCGGAAATGGTGGCGTAGGGCATTTGCCGCCTCCAGCGAATTTCGCCGCTGTCGCCGACCGCAGCATTCGCCGGTTGTTGGATTTTATGGCGTCCCCTACCGGATTCGAACCGGTGTTGCCGCCGTGAGAGGGCGGTGTCCTGGGCCTCTAGACGAAGGGGACGAGGTGCCGTCGGTTAAATAGCGGTTGACGCGGGTGCGAGCAAGCGCCGGTGCGCCGGCCCGGTCGGTCTATTCGCGAAAATTGATATACTGCAGCGGCTGCTCGATCTTGACTCCGCGGATCACCGCTATCGCACCCTGCAGATCATCGCGCTTTTTGCCGGTGACGCGCAGTTCGTCGCCCTGGATCGACACCTGTACCTTGAGCTTGCTGTCCTTGATCTCGCGAATCAGCTGGCGAGCTAAGTCGGCGCCCACCCCTTGGCGCAGCGCGATCGTCTGCCGCAACGTATTGCCCGACGCTTTTTCCGGAGCTTTGAAGTCGAGCGCCCCAGGCTCGACCTTGCGGCGCGTCATGTGCACCTTCAAAAGCTCGTGCATCTGCTTCAACTTGAGATCGTCGTCGGCAAGAACGCTCAGCGCGCCCTCCTTACGTTCGATCGAGCATTTGCTGCCTTTGAAATCGAATCGCGTCGCGATCTCGCGGTTCATGCCGGCCAGCGCGTTGTCGACCTCGGCGAGGTCGATCCGTGAAACGATGTCAAAGCTCGGCAACGCACCCTCCCGGAACCGCTTGACCCCTTGGTTTAGCCAATATAGCGCTGATTTCCGCTTGGATCAGCCGGGATGCTATTCCTTTTCGCGTGAGAACCGGCGGCGCCACGTTCGCACTACCGCTGGCGCTCATATGCGCGCGCCGTCGCGGCGAGCCCTGCTTCGGTGGCGACCGTCGGCGACCAGCCAAGCATCCGGCGGGTTTCGCCATCCTCGAGCTGTAACGACGATGTGAGGATCGAGACTGCCGCTCCAACCATCGGGAGGACGGAAAGTGTGGCGAAGGCCACCGCGGGGACGGTGAAGAGGCGCGCAGGGCGCTGGAACCCGGCCGCCAGCGCGCGGATCAGTTCGGGCGTCGACAGATCGGCCCCGTCATGCGCCAGAAGCACCTGCCCGCCGGCGGCGGGATGAAAGCAAGCAATCGCGACGAGCTCGACGAGGTTGCCGAGAAAGATCAGGCTGCGGCGATTATCGATTCCGGCGAAGGGCAACGGCAGCCCGCTCGCGACGAGCCGGATCAAGGCCCGGAGATTGCCTTTGGCGCCTGGCCCATAGACCAGCGGCGGGCGCAAGATGGCGAGGTCGAGCCCAGATTGCTGCGCCTCCGCAACGAGCGCACCCTCGATCGCAAGCTTGGTGCGCCCATAGAGATCGTGCGGGGCACGGCGGATCGCCGGCGCGAAACGGCGCCCCTGGCCGCGTCGTAGCGCCCATCGCCCGGATCGAGCTCATCAGGACGAACCGCCCTACCTCGAGCCGACGCGGCGGCCCGCGCCAGCGCCGCTGCGGCTTCGACCTCGACCTTGCCGGCTGCGACGTTGGGCGGCCGGTGCGCACGAGTGGCGAGATGGACGACGACGTCGACGCCGGCAAGATGATCCGACCAGGCGGTGTGCGGTCCGATATCCCCGATCGGGCGCAACTCGACGCCGGCGACCGGCTGTGCCGGCCCGCGCGTGGCGCCGAGGACGGCATGGCCGCGCCCCGCGAGCTCCTGGCATAGTCCCCGGCCGATAAAGCCGGCAGCGCCAGTCACCAGAATGCGTGCCAGAGTGGCCCTCCGCTGCCACGCCCGCGTCCCGATTGTGCAAGCGATCCTTGGCACAAATGCATTAGAGAGGGAGTGATCTCGAGACAAGACCGACGGACCCGCCTTTCGCCCTCGATCCGGTTGTCGCCGAATGGCCGCTTGCGATTCGATCCTTCCCGCCACTTCGCCGCCGGCCGGGCGGCGCCCGAAACTCCTCTTTCTGGTCACCGAGGATTGGTATTTCTGCTCGCATCGGCTTCCGGTCGCACGGGCAGCGCGCGACGCCGGGTTCGAGGTCGTCGTCGCCACCCGCGTGCAGGCGCATGGCCGGCAGATCCGCGACGAGGGTTTCACCCTATGTCCGATCGCCTGGCGCCGGCGCGGCGACGGGCTGGTCGGCGCGGTGCGGGCGGTGGTCGCGATTATCCGGCTCTACCGCCGCGAGCGACCCGACATCCTCCATCATGTGGCGCTGAAACCGGTATTGTTTGGCGGGCTCGCCCGCGCGCTGGCGTTTTGGCATGCTGACGATGCGCCGGCATCGATCGATTCGGTCATGGGCCTCGGTTCGGGCTTTTCCGCGACAACTCTCGCTGCGCGCCTACGCCGGCCGCCGCTCGGTGTTGCCCTGCGCCTTGCTGCTGCAAGCGGCCTGGGCCGGGTCGTCGTGCAGAACCCGGAAGACGGCGACGCCCTTGTCGCGCTCGGGATCGACCCGCAGCGGATCGCGCTGATCCGGGGATCGGGCGTGGATATCCGGCATTTTTCACCACTGCCGATGCCGGATGGGAACACCGTTACGGTGGCCCTCGTCTCGCGCATGCTGCGCGACAAGGGCGTGCTCGATGCGGTTGCCGCGATCCGACGCCTGCGAGAGCGCGGCCTCGCGATCGAGCTCGTCCTGGCCGGTCCGACCGACGCCGACAATGCGGGATCGCTGTCGGCCGCATCCTTGTCCGCCCTTGCCGCCGAGCCAGGGATCACTTGGCTCGGCGCCGTCGCCGATGTGCGCTCGGTTTGGCGCCGCGCGGCGATCGCGGTCCTGCCTTCGACCTATGGCGAAGGGGTGCCCAAGGCCTTGCTCGAGGCCGCCGCCTGCGCCCGGCCGATCGTCGCCAGCGATGTTCCAGGATGCCGCGAGGCGGTTCGCCCGGGAAAGAGCGGGATCCTCGTGCCGCCGCGCGACATCGACGCGCTGGCCGAGCGCCATCGCCGCCTTGGCCGCCGATCCGGCGCGGCGCAAAGCCATGGGGCGCGCCGGGCGGGCGCTGGCCGAGCGCTGCTTTGCCGAGGAGATCGTCGCCCGCGAGACCTTGGCCCTTTACCGCGCCGCTCTTGCAGAAAAAACTGCGCAGAGATGACCCGCGCCTGGCTCGCCGCCGCAGCGCTCGGCGGGTTCCTGTCGGTCGGGGCCGGCGCCATCGCCGCGCACCTCGCCAGCAGCGACCCGCGCGCGGCAGAGCTGCTGCGCACCGGCGCGCTTTACGGCATGGTCCATGCTGCCGCGCTGACCGCCGTCGCGGCGATGGCCGGACATCGCGACCGGCCGGACCTGGTGCTGATCGTCGCCGGGTGGTGCTTCGTTGCAGGCATTTTTCTGTTCAGCTTCAGCCTCTTCGCGTTGGCGATGACGGGGATCGCGCTGTTTGGCTGGATCACGCCCTTTGGCGGCGTGAGTTTTCTGCTCGGCTGGGCAGCGCTCGGGCTTGCTGCGGCACGCCGGCAATGACTCTCCACGCCGCTCGGTAAGTGGCGCCAACGTGGCGATTCCGATTATGGCGGCGGCGCGAGTGTGCGAAACTTCGATGCGTTCCGCTTGCGAGGTCTTGCGATGACAACCCTCCTCTATACCCATTCCAGCTGTCTCGATCACGATCCCGGCAGTCATCACCCCGAGGCTCCTGCACGTCTGCGCACGGTGCTCGCCGCGCTTTCCGGTCCGCAATACGCCCGACTGGAGCGGCGCGAAGCGCCGGAGGCAGCCCTTGACGACGTCTTGCGCGTTCATTCGCGACATCACGTCGAGCACGTCCTTGGCGCCGTTCCCAAAGCCGGACACGCTGCAATCGACGCCGACACCGTCCTATCGCCAGCCTCCGGAACGGCCGCCCTCCATGCTGCGGGAGCGGTTGCCGCGGCGGTCGACGCGGTGGTGGCGAAGGAGGCCGACAACGCCTTTTGCGCGGTGCGTCCGCCCGGGCATCATGCCGAACCAGATCGGGCGATGGGTTTCTGCCTGTTCAACAACGCCGCCATCGGCGCATTGCGGGCGCGCGAGGTGCACGGTTTCGAACGGGTGGCAGTCGTTGATTTCGACGTCCATCACGGCAACGGCACACAGGCGGCGTTCGAAGCCGACGACAATCTGTTCTACGCCTCCACCCATCAGTACCCGCTCTATCCCGGCACCGGCTCGGCGAGCGAGACCGGAGTCGGCAACATCGTCAATGTGCCATTGCGCCCGATGTCGGGCTCGGGTCCGTTCCGCGTCGCAATGACCGGGCGCGTCCTGCCGGCGCTCGACGCCTTCCGTCCGGACCTCCTGTTGATATCCGCCGGGTTCGACGCCCATCGCAGCGACCCGCTGGCGCAGCTTATGCTGGAGGAAGCCGACTACACCTGGATTACCGAAAGGCTGGTCGAGATCGCCTTTCGCCATGCCGATGGCCGGCTCGTCTCGACCCTCGAAGGCGGGTATGATCTGACTGCGCTCGGCGCCAGCGTTGCCGCTCATGTCCGCGTGCTGATGTCGGTCTAGTTGTTGCCGATCCGCAACGGACGCCGTATTTGCATTCCCGCTTGCGGCTAGGACGCCCTGCGATCCTCGCGTATCTTATTAAGAACAGCAGATGGCCGAACCGACTGAGCCTGCCGATATCGCGACGATGAGTTTCGAGGAAGCGCTCGTCGAGCTCGAGCAGATCGTGCGGCGGCTCGAAGGTGGGCAAGTCAAGCTCGACGAGGCAATCCTATCCTACGAGAGGGGCGCACAGCTGAAACAGCATTGCGAAAGAAAGCTCAACGAGGCGCAGCAGCGGGTCGATCGCATCGTGATCGGCCCCGACGGCGCTGTATCGGCGGAGCCGGCGAAACTTGACTGACGCCACGTGGTCGGATTCGGTACCCTTTCCGGAGGCCCTGGCGCAGGCGGCATCCTTGACCGATTCGGCGCTGGATCGGCTGTTGGTTGTCCCGCCGGACCTCGAAGCACGGGTTTACGAGGCGATGCGCTATTCGGCGCTGGCTCCGGGGAAGCGGCTACGGCCGTTCCTGGTGCTGGCCGGCGCGCGCCTGTTCGGCATCGCCCGACCGGTGCGCATTGCAGGTGGCGGCGGCGATCGAAATGGTCCACGCCTATTCGCTGGTCCATGACGACTTGCCGGCGATGGATGACAGCGACCTGCGGCGTGGCCGCCCGACCTGCCACAAGGAATTCGACGAGGCGACTGCGGTCCTCGCCGGCGATGGCTTGCTGACCGCGGCTTTCGAGGTGCTGGCGCACCCGGACACGCACAGCGATCCGGCGGTGCGCTGCGAGCTGGTGGCGGCGCTTGCTGCCGCGGCCGGCGCCGCCGGCATGGTCGGCGGTCAGATGATCGACCTGATCGCGGAGCGGCAGGCGCTCGACATCGGTGCGATTACCCGGCTGCAGCGAATGAAGACCGGCGCGCTCATCGCGTTCGCGTGCGAGGCCGGAGCGATTCTCGCCAAGGCGCCGGCCGAGCCGCGAATCGCGCTGCGCGGCTATGCACATGACCTGGGATTGGCCTTTCAGATTGCCGATGATCTTCTCGACGTCGAGGGCTCTGCGGCCGAGACCGGAAAGCCGGTCGGCGCCGACGCCGCCGCCGGCAAGGCCACCTTTGTGTCCATCCTCGGCGTCGGGCGCGCCCGCGCTCAGGCCGAGCTGCTGATCCGCCAAGCAGTCGCGCATCTTGATTTGTTCGGGGGAAGAGCGGAACTTTTAAGAGAGGCGGCGCGATTTGTGATCAGCCGCCGCACGTGAGGAGCGCACCATTGGATTCGAAACCGAATCGCCCGATCTCCAATCGGACGCCGATGCTCGACCGGATTGATATTCCGGCCGATCTGCGACGGCTGCCGGAGCAGGATCTGCGGCAGCTCGCCGACGAGCTGCGCATCGAGCTGATCGACGCGGTGTCGATCACCGGTGGTCATTTCGGCGCAAGCCTTGGCGTCGTCGAGCTGACCGTGGCGCTGCACTACGTCTTCGACACGCCGCATGACCGGCTGATTTGGGATGTCGGTCATCAGGCTTATCCCCACAAAATCCTGACCGGCCGTCGCGACCGCATCCGCACCATTCGCCAGGGTGGCGGCCTGTCCGGATTCACCAAGCGCTCGGAGAGCGAATACGATCCCTTCGGCGCCGCACACGCTTCGACCTCGATCTCGTCGGGGTTGGGCATGGCGGTCGCTCGCGATTTACGCGGCGAGCGCCGCAACGTCATCGCGGTGATCGGTGACAGCGCGATGAGCGGGGGGATGGCCTATGAGGCGATGAACAACGCCGGCGCGATGGATTCGCGGCTGATCGTCATCCTCAACGACAACGACATGTCTATCGCCCCCGCGGTTGGCGCGATGAGCGCCTATCTGTCGCGTCTGCTGTCCTCGAAATCCTTCATGTCGCTGCGCCATATCGCCAAGGAAGTGGCGCGCCATTTCCCCCGGCGGCTCGAAGATGCGGCGCGGCGGGCCGAGGAATTAGCCCGCAGCTTCATCACCGGCGGGACGATGTTCGAAGAGCTCGGCTTTTATTATGTCGGCCCGATCGACGGTCACAACATCGATCATCTGCTGCCGGTTTTGAAGAACATCCGCGACAGCAAGGAACCGGGACCGGTCCTGGTCCACGCCGTGACCGAGAAGGGCCACGGATATCTGTCGGCCGAGCAGGCCGAGGACAAGTGGCACAGCGTCGCCAAGTTCGATGTCGTTACCGGCGCGCAGGTCAAGTCGACGTCGAAGGCGCCCTCTTATACTTCGGTCTTCGCGAAGGCGCTGATCAAGGAGGCCGAAGCTGACGACCGCATCGTTGCGATCACCGCTGCAATGCCGTCCGGCACCGGGCTCAACCTTTTCGGCGACAAGTTCCCGAAGCGGTGCTTCGATGTCGGGATCGCTGAGCAGCACGCGGTGACCTTTGCCGCCGGCCTCGCCGCCGAGGGCATGAAGCCTTTCGCAGCAATCTATTCGACCTTCCTGCAACGCGCCTACGACCAAGTCGTCCACGACGTCGCGATCCAGAAATTGCCGGTGCGCTTCGCGATCGACCGCGCGGGTCTTGTCGGCCAAGACGGCCAGACTCACGCCGGCTCGTTCGACATCACCTATCTCGGCTGCCTGCCCGGGTTCGTGATTATGGCTGCTGCGGACGAAGCCGAGCTCGTGCATATGGTATCTACCTGCGTCGCGATCGACGACGGTCCCTCGGCGGTGCGCTTTCCGCGCGGCGACGGGGTGGGCGTGCCCTTGCCGGAAACGGGGCTGCCGCTCGAGATCGGGCGCGGCCGCATCATCCGCGAAGGCAACACGATTGCGCTGTTGAGCCTTGGCGCGCGGCTCGGCGAGTGCATGAAGGCGGCGCAGGAACTCGCCGCCTATGGGCTGTCGACGACCGTCGCCGATGCGCGCTTTGCCAAGCCGCTCGACACCGACCTCGTCGCGCGCCTCGCGCGCGAGCACGAGGTGGTGATCACGATCGAGGAAGGGGCGATCGGCGGCTTCGGCAGCCACGTGCTGCACCATCTGGCGATGAGCGGCCTGCTCGACCATGGGCTCAAGATCCGCACGATGGTGCTGCCCGATGTCTTCCTCGACCACGACAGCCCGCAGGCGCAATATGATCAGGCAGGGCTCAACGCCCGCCACATCGTGGCGATGGCCTTGTCGGCGCTCGGCCGCGAAATTGCCGAGCAACCGGCCCGGGCATAGCTTGTTTCGGATTGTTGGCGAAGCAGCGGGTCGATCAGCTGCTGGTCGAGCGCGGGCTGGCGGAGAGCCGGGCCAGGGCGCAGGCGCTGATCCTCGCCGGGCTTGTTTATGCAGGCGATCGGCGGATCGACAAGGCCGGCGATCGGTTCGCCGCCGACGCGGTGCTGGCGGTCAAAGGTCGCGACCATCCATGGGTTTCGCGCGGTGGCGTTAAGCTGGCCCATGCGCTCGATCATTTCGACATCGACGTATCCGGCCGGATCGCACTTGATATCGGCGCCTCGACCGGCGGCTTTACCGATGTGTTGCTGTCGCGTGGGGTGCTGCGGGTTTACGCGGTGGATGTCGGCCACGGCCAGCTCGCCTGGAAATTGCGCCAGGACCCGCGCGTCGTCGTGTGCGAGCGGGTGAATGCGCGTGTGCTGACGCGCGAGCACGTCCCTGAGGCAGTCGAAATCATCACCTGCGATGCCAGCTTTATCGGTCTGACGACGGTGCTGCCGGCGCCACTCGCGCTCGCTGCGGAGCGCGCCGCACTGGTCGCGCTCGTCAAGCCGCAATTCGAGGCCGGCCGCGAGCATGTCGGCAAGGGCGGTGTGGTGCGCGATCCGGCGATCCACAGCTCGGTATGCGACCGCGCTGCTGCCTGGGTCGGCACTCAGCCTGGCTGGGCGGTACAAGGCATCGTCGAAAGCCCGATCCTCGGACCCGAAGGCAACCGCGAATTTTTCCTCTGGGCCCGGCGTCGCGGCTGATAAGCCCGGCTCGCCGGCTGATAGGTTCTGCCCCAAGAGAGGGGGACAGCGATGGTGACTGCCGCTGCGGCGTTTGCCGGTTTCCCGCCGGCGGCGTTCGCATTTCTCAGCCGAATTGCGCGACAACAACGACCCGGCTTGGTTCAAGCCGCGCAAGGCGGCCTATGAGGCCGATGTACTCGGACCGTTGCGCGACTTGATCGCGGCCCTCGGGGCAGCGCTCAGGCGGGCCGGGGTGCCATTGGTCGGCGATCCCGGTCGCGGGATTTTCCGTATTTACCGCGACGTACGTTTTTCGCCCGACAAGCGGCTGTACAAGACCCATGCGGGGGCGGTGCTGACGCGATCAGGCGGCAAACGCGACCCTGGCCTACTCTACCTCCACGTCGCGCCCGGGTGAATCGATGGTGGCGGCGGGTTTCTGGCATCCCGCGCCTGATCTCCTGACCCGGTTGCGGCGCGCCATCCTCGACGATCCGGACGGGTTCCTGGCGATCGCCCGCGGGCTGGAAGCGGCGGGCTATCCGATGTCCAGCGCCGAGCGCCTGAGCCGCCCGCCGCGCGGTTTCGAAGCGGCCAAGGGGACAGCGGTCGCCGAATATGTCGGCTGGAAATCGTTCACTGCCCATGCCGCCCTGAGCGATGCCGAGATGCAATCGCCGGCGTTGATCGACCGCATCCTCGGCTTCGCCCGCACCACCATGCCGCTGCTCGAATGGGGCTGGGCGGCGGCGGATGACGAGGGGCCCGCGTCCGTGCCGATCCGCGCGATTGATCCGACCGCTGCCGAAACCGGACTTCTAGCCGGGGCGGATCATCCCGCGGCGACGGCTTAAGCCGCGTTACTCGCGACAGAACGCGAATGAACCGCCACAGCGTCGAGCACGGATTGCAGGTCGGCAAAGCGGAACGGCTTTTCGAGCAATATCGGCAGCCGCTTGGCCGGCGCTTGACCGGGGCGGAATTCGCAGCCGCTCAAGGTGATCGTCGGTATCCCGAGCGCTGCGCAATTATTCCGCAGGACGGTGCCCTCGCCGAGACTAAGCACCAAATCGGTCACGACGACATCGACCCCTTTGGTGGTCAATGACGCGGCTGCCTCGATACCATCGGCGCATACCTCGACGGCATGGCCGCAATCTATGAGGATGCCGGCAATAAAATCGCGAATTCGGCGATCCGATTCAGCCAGTAGCACGCGCGCCATAGCGCTTACCTCGAAGGGGAACCCTGGTCCTTCGGGATGGAATCCCCTTTCCCCTAAGAAAACGTCAAAGGACGCTTTGGAAACTTGCCCGGTATGGCGTTTACGATAGGTGGGTGGGATCGCGTCGCATTATGGCGTGTCGTCTCTATGTCCAGTGACCACGTAATTCTTGTGTGGAATATGAAACCGCAGAAATTCGTGGACATCGGCAGCCGGCGTCGGATCAATCCACGGATCGGCAGTTTGATGATCCCAAAGCGCACCTTCATCGTCTTCGGCTGGGCCTCGCCAGTGCCCCACCACGACGAGCTCCACGCTTGTTTCGCAACTCGATTGTAGGGAAACGCGGTTAAGATTTCTCGACCATTGGGCGGACCTTCCGGCTACCGATGAAGGATTTCGGTTGGCCTCGGGACGCGATTTGGACGCTGATAGTATTTTCTTGTGCGGGATGGTTCGCCGCCTGGCCTATGAAGCGCTCGACCGCGCTGATTACCTGCTGACGTTCGGGCGCCCACGACGCTCGACAGGCTCAATCTTACCCTCGTGGTCAGCGCAATAATCGGGGTGATTGCTGCATTAACAGGATGCAGCGTCCCAATCGCGATTGAAGCCGAGAAGGCCGCGGTAGAGCAGCCTTGGACAGACTGCGTGGCGCGCGCGATCAATCGTCTGGACGACGGAAAATTCGATCCCGTCAGTATTGCGTATGGGATTGAGCCCTCGTGCGCGGTTCTATATGGGATGGATTTGCATCGCGACCTGACCGACGCGACAGCGAGCGGTGCGACGGATCGGCTGGCGATAATGATGGCGCCGTCAACCGATCGCGGCTTTCTATTCCTGCAAGGGATGGCCACGCGATTTTTCGAACGTCTCGGGAGGGCGCTCGCGGCACGGGGCCACGCCGTATACCGGGTTAATTTCAACGGCGGCGACCAGGCATTCTGGCGGCTTCCCGGTGCGGTCGACTTCCGCGGCCGCGAGCATGAATGGCCGGAGTTCCTCGACCGTCTGATTGTCGACAAGGCGATCAGTGATCTCATTCTGTTCGGCGACTGCCGGCCGCTGCATCGCGCGGCCATTCGCGTCGCCGAAGTGCGGGCAATCCGCGTGCACGTCGTCGAAGAAGGGTATATGCGCCCCGACTGGGTCACCTTCGAGGAAGGCGGCGTCAACGGCCATTCATCATTGCCGCGCAACCCCGACTGGTATCGCGAAAAGGCGCGCGGGCTGCCCGAGCCGGCGACGCCGCCCGCTGTGCCGGGCAGTTTCCGCCGGCGGGCATTTGAGGATGTCCTTTACAATTTGTCATCAATGGCTGGGATGTGGCGTTTCCCGCATTACGCCACGCATCGGCCCTACCATCAGATGATCGAATATGCGGGCTGGTTGCGCCGCCTCGCGCTGATGCGGCGGGCAAAGCGGCGGGCGGAGGCGGCGATCGAGACGCTGACCGGCGATCCGATCTTTTTCTTTCCCCTGCAACTCGACTGCGACTATCAGATGCGCGTCCATTCGCCGTTTCGGGCGATGCATCTTACCATCGAGCACGTCCTGAATTCTTTTGCCCGGTGCGCGCCGCCCGCGGCGCGGCTCGTCGTCAAGCTGCATCCGTTGGATAGCGGGCTAGTGAATTGGGCCGGAATGGTCGGCCATATCGCCGCCGAATATATGATTGCCGAACGGGTAACGGTGCTCGATGGCGGTCAGCTGGCCAAAGTGCTCGATCGCAGCCGGGCGGTGGTCACGGTAAACAGCACCGTGGGCAGCGAAGCGCTGGCCAGGGGCCTGCCGGTCATCACTCTCGGCAAGGCTGTTTACGATATCCCAGGATTGACGTTTCAGGGAGAGCTCGACGATTTCTGGCTCGCCGCGGCACCGCCTGATGCGGCGCTGTTCGATGCCTTCCGGCGGGTGCTGATCGATCGCTGCCTGATCCCAGGATCGTTCTTTAATGAAATCGGGCTGCGGCTCGCGGTCGAAGCCGCGATCGATCGACTGGAAGCCGCCTATGCCCGACCGGCGAGCGGCCGCGCCCTCGAGCGGGCTGGCGGCTCGGCCAACTCGGCGACACCGATCGCGGTCGCAGGTCGCACTTGATGACATCCTCTGGGCTGCTGAGAGCTGCTTCCGCAGAGACATTGATTTTATCCCAACTGCGCAGGGCGATCATGACGCCCTGGTGGTTTGCCCAGCTCTTCACCGGCGCCAAATCGTTCGAGAGCAATTGCTTGATCGGCAGCCGGCTGCTGAATCGATGGGGCCTGCACGCCACTCGGGTTGCTGTCCCTCACCGATTGGCGGCCCCACGCCGCCGCAGGCTCGCCCGCCTGATTTCAGCCGCCGACCGGGAGGCGTTCGACTGGGACGGATTTGTCCTGCGCCGAAATTTTCTGCCGCAGGGCGAGTTCGCTGCCCTCGTCGCCGAAATCAAAGCTTAACGCGGTCCGCTGCGTGAGATCACCGAGGGCGACACGATCGTCCGCAAGGTCGCGCTTAGCCGCCGCACGCTTGCCCGGCTTCCCGCGCTTGGCGCGCTGTTACAATCACGGGACTGGCGGGGGCTCGTGCGTTACGCCGGCAGCCGTGACGCCGAACCTGTAGTATGGGTGCAGAGCATTCTGCGCCATGCCTGCGCCGGACCGTCCGATCCGCAAACCCTGCTGCACGCCGATACCTTTCACCCGACGGTCAAGGCGTGGCTGTTTCTGACCGATGTCGCCGAAGACGCCGGACCCTTTACCTATGTACCCGGCTCGCACCGGCTGAGCGGGCAGCGCCTTGCCTGGGAACGGCGGATGAGCCTCGCCGCTCGCAAGTCGGCCAACATCGAAACACGACAGGGCTCGTTTCGCATCGAGCCGGCTGAACTGGCAGCGTTGGGTCTTGCCCCGCCACGCGCCTTCGCGGTTCCGGCCAATACCCTCGTCGTCGCCGATACCTTCGGCTTCCACGCGCGGGGACCTAGTACACCCTCCTCCTTGCGCATCGAGATCTGGGCCTATGGACGGCGCAGCCCGTTCTTCTCATGGACAGGATTTGTGCCGTGGACCACGGCCGCGCTCGGTGGCCGCAGTGTGCTGGCGTGGAAATTCGGCGATCTGCTGGAATTGTCTCGTCTCAAGAAACATCGGTGGCGCGAAAGAATGGGATTTCGCCACTCGACCCGCCCGCGGCCGAGCCCGGCGAACCCCGACCGGCCGGTTCCGCGGCGGCTGTCGTCTAACTGCGCCGATCGCGCAGCAAATCCGCGCCGGAGGCCAGCGCTCGGAGCTTGCCGATCGCGGGCGCACGACCCATCGGCGCCATGCCGCAATTGGTGCAGGGGAACAGGCGCTCGACCGGAACGAACCGCAGCGCCCCTTCGATCGTAGCGGCGACCTGTTGCGGGCTCTCGATCTCTTCGCGCGCGACGTCGACTGCGCCGAGCAGAACGTCCTTGCCCGCCAATAGCCCCAACAGCTCGACCGGCACCTTGCTGCCGGCACATTCGACCGATACTTGATCGATGCAACTCGACGCCAGCGCCGGAAATATTGACTCATATTGCCGCCACTCGGCGCCCAGGCCCGCTTTCCAGTCGATATTCGCCTTGATCCCGTAGCCATAGCAGATATGGACGGCGGTCTTGCAGGCGAGCCCGGCGGCGGCGCGTTCGAGGGCAGCGATCCCCCACTGTGTCACCGCCTCCATATAAACGTTGAAGGCCGGCTCATCGAATTGGATCACGTCGACGCCGATCGCCGCCAGCTCGCGCGCCTCTTCATTGAGCAGCTCTGCGAACGCCATGGCCAGGGCCGCCCGGTCGCCGTAATGGGCATCGGCTAAGGTATCGACAATCGTCATCGGGCCCGGCAGGGTGAATTTGAGCTGCCGTTGGGTATGTTTGCGGGCGATTGCTGCCTCGAAGCCATGGACGCTTCCTTGGCGCTGCAGCGGCCCGGTGACGGTCGGCACTTGCGCCTCGTACCGGTTGTTGCGAATGCCCATGGTGACGCGGCGGGTGAAATCGACGCCCTCGATGTGTTCGAGAAACCCGTGCACAAAATGCTGCCGCGCCTGCTCGCCATCAGTCACGATGTCGATCCCGGCGTCCTCTTGCAGCTTGACCATCAATATCGTGGCGTCGCGCTTTGCCTCTACCAAGGCTTCGCCGGCGAGTTTCCAGGGCGCCCACAGCATCTGCGGCGCGGCGAGCCAGGACGGTTTCGGCAGGCTGCCGGCGATCGTCGTTTCGAGCATCGGGACGCTCCCTTTCTCGCTTCATTTCTACCGCGCTGCCGCGATGATCGAGATCAGACGGGTGCCGAGAGAGCTACTCCGGGCGTGGAAAATCGAAAGCGAAACGGGCCGGTCAACAATGGCGCCGGGATTTGCACCGCTCGTGCAATAAGCTCACATCGGGATAGCCTTGGTGAAGTGCGCCATTGGCACCGCGACGGCCCAGAGCGCGGCGAGAGGAAGAGACCCGGCTCCGGCCCATCTCACCCTATGCCCTCCCCCCGGCCAGAGGGGAGAGCAACAGGTTAGGCCGATCGCGCGTCCGGCTACTTAGTTCGGGGCCCAGGTCAGGGCGCGGATCTCGGTGAACTCGCGTGGCAATTTGCCCCAGGAGTCGCCGGCGTCCTGGCTGGCGTAGAGTTCACCGTAATGGCTGCAGGCGAGGATCAGGCCGGAATCCGCTGGATTAGTGGCGAACGCCCAAATCGGCGAATTCGGCTCGACCGGCAACGGCAACCGCTCCCAGCTCTGCCCGCCATCCTTGGAGCGCTGGATAGCGCCGGTGCTGCCGGCAGCGCCGTCGCCGGTGGCGACGAAGACGGTATTCGGGTCATCTGTCTTCAGGGCCAGGCTGCGGCAGTAGGGCAGCCCGAACTGCTTGCCGACGCCAAGCCCTTGCCAGCTTTCGCCCTTATCAGTGCTGGTAAAGATCTCGCGGGGCGTGCTGGTCAGCACCGTGTTGCGGTTGCCGGCAGTGCGGACCGCGACGTCGTGAATGTCGGGGTCGCTAAGTCCGCCGGCGATCCGGGTCCAGGTCTCGCCGCCGTCGAGGCTGCGGCGCACCCCGTCGACCTCGACCCCGGCCCAGATGATGTGATGGTCAGAGGGATCGACGGTCAGCGCGGTCACCCGCGGCACCCCGACATTCGGGCATTCCTCGACCATCTCGACACGCAGCTTGTCCCAATGCCGGCCGCCATCGGTCGAGCGGAACAATGCGGCCGGGCGGGTGCCGGCAAACATCGTATCCGGGTCCGAGGGATCGAACGCGATTTTCCACACATCCATCTTGTTCATCGGCGATTCGAGGCGCTCGAAGCTTCGCCCGCCGTCTCCGCTCTTGTAGAGGCCGTCATCAGCGCCCGCGAAAAGAGTGCGCGGCTCGCGCGGATGCACCGCGAGGCCGTAGACCCGGCTTTCGCCCCACAGCCCGCTGCGGACCCGCTGCCAGCTCTCGCCGCCGTCCGGGCTGGTCCAGGCGCCGCTGCCGACGGTGCCGACGCAGAGCGTGAAATTGCCGCTCATGTTCCGTTGTCCCAGCCAGTATGCGAGATGTCGACGACCACCCCGTCGGGGCCGGCCCATTTCATCTCAAAATTGCGATGGCTGCCGGCCGCCATTTCCATATCGAGGCCGTCCTTCGCGGTCAGCTGTTGACCCTCGGCCCGCTCCAGCCGTTCCGCCGCCTGATCGAGATCCTCGACCTCGAAGCCGAAGTGATGGATGCCGCTGAAATTGGCGCCGTGGGCGCCGACATCGGCGTCTTTCTCGGTCTTGAAATTGAGGATGGCGAGGTTGATGTAGCCGTCGGTCAGAAACACCGCGCCGCGCGGGTTGCGGCGGATCTCGCGCATCCCGAATGCCTCCTTGTAGAAGGCCGCGGTCTTTGCCGGATCCTTGGTGGTCAGTGCGATGTGCTTGATTCTAGGCATGTCTTCCTCCTCGATGCAAGAGGACATAGCCCGCTTTGGCTAATCCCGACAGCGTAGTACAAGCAAGCTGGCCGTGCAATTGCAGGGAAATTAGCCATCCCCGCCTGATCAGGAGAATCGCATGCGCATCGCGGTCATCGGCACCGGCGGCATTGGCGGGCCGTACGGCGCCGCCCTCGCCAATGCCGGGGCGGATGTCATTTTCGTCGCGCGCGGCGCGCATCTCGCGGCGATGCGTAACAACGGGCTGCGCATCGAAGGAGACCGAGGCGATACTCATATTCGACCGGCCCAGGCCACTGACGATATCGCGAGCATCGGCCCCGTCGATTACGTGCTGTTCTGCGTCAAGCTGTGGGACGTCGAACGCGTCGGCGGGCAGCTTCGACCGTTGATCGGGCCGCGGACCGCGGTGATTCCGCTGCAGAACGGCATCGACGCGGCGGAGCGGCTGATCGCGATCCTCGGACCCGACCCGGTGATGGGCGGTACCGCTTTTGTCACCGGGGCGATCGTCGCGCCGGGCGTGATCCGCCAGACCGGCGCCTATCAGCGGATGACCTTCGGCGAACTAGACGGCAGGATCAGCGCGCGCGGCGAGCACCTGCGCAATTCGTGCACGGCGGCCGGTTTCGAAGGCGTGCTGAGCCCCGATGTCATGGTTCCGATCTGGGATAAGTTCGTCTTGTTGGTGCCGCTTAGCGGCCTCAATGCGCTGACCCGGTTGCCGCTCGGCAAATGGCGCGCCGATCCCGACCTGCTGGCGCTTTATGAGGCGTCGTTGCATGAGACGGTGGCCGTCGGCCTCGCCGAGGGCGTTCCGCTGCCGCCTGACAGCGTCGACCAGGCCCGTGCAGCGATGCGCTCGATGCCGGACTATCACATGACTTCGATGGGGAACGATCTGATCCACGGCAACCGCATAGAACTGCCATGGTTCGCCGGCAAGGTGGTCGAGCTTGGCCGCCGTCACGCGATCCCGACCCCGGCTAATGCGTTCATTTACACCGCGTTGAAGCTCTACGCCGACGGCCCGCCTGGTTAGCTGTTAGAAATATCGGGCGAGGTTGGCGCGGATGCGGCCAAGGATCGGCGTAGCGGGGTCAGGGAAGTCGAAGCGCTGCCCGGTGATGGTCTCGAACACCTCGACATAAAGGCGGGCGGCCTCTGCGACCACCTCCCGAGGAATTGCGGGGATCGGGTCGCGGTAGGGGTCGCAGCGGGCACTCACCCAGCGCCGCACGAAATCCTTGTCGAGGCTTTCCGGCGGCTCGCCGGCGGCAAAGCGGCGCTGATAGCTCTCCGCGAGCCAATATCGGCTGCTGTCCGGGGTGTGGATCTCGTCCGCCAACACGATATGGCCGGCGGGATCGAAGCCGAACTCGTATTTGGTATCGACCAGGATCAGCCCATGGTCGCGGGCTATCTCTCGCCCACGGGCGAACAACGCCAGCGCCAGCTCCGAAACGGTTCGCCATTGCTCGGGCGCCAGCAGGTTGCGCGCGATGATCTGATCGGCGGTCAGCGGCTCGTCATGGCCGCCGTCGAGCGCCTTGGTCGTCGGTGTGATGATGGTCGAGGGCAGCTTTTGGTTTTCGCGCAATCCGTCGGGAAAGCGGATGCCGTAAATCTCCCGCCGACCAGCCCTGTACATCGGCCAGATCGAGGTCGCGGTCGTTCCAGTCAGATAGTCGCGCACTACGATCTCGACCGGCATGATCGACAGCTGCCGGCAAACCAGCACGTTTGGGTCGGGATATTCGATGACATGGTTCGGGCAAATGTCACGGGTCGCGTCGAACCAGAACCGGGCGATCTGAGTCAGCACCTGACCCTTGAGTGGAATCGCGGTGATGATCCGATCGAACGCACTCAGCCGATCGGTGGCGATGATGATCCGCCTGCCGTCGGCGAGATCATAATTGTCGCGAACCTTGCCCGCGGTAATGGTTCGGCAGCTCGGGGATCGTCGCGTCGGCCAGAATCTTGGCTCAAATGCGCCTCGAACGACGCCCTTTCAATCATTCGCGGATCGGACCGCGCTGAGGTCTAACGGTGGCCACCACCGCCATGACCGCCGCCACCCCAGCCGCCGCCATGACCGCCGCCACCCCAGCCGCCGCCGTGGAAGCCGACAAATCCGGCGCGCGCGTATCCGCCACGAAATCCGCAATTCCAGCAGCCGCGACCCCAACCCCAGCCGCCCCAACCCCAACCGCCCCACCACACCGGTACTCCATCCGGGCCAGCCCCACCAGCCGGCGTACCACCACGGCCATCCCCAGGAAGCTGAATAATAGGGTGACCAAGCGGAATAATACGGTGACCAGGAAGAACCAGACCAGTAAGGATTATAGGAATAGCCCCCCTGATAAGCTGGAGCCTGGGTGGGATAGTTAGGATAGCTCGAACTTCCGTAGGGCTGCTGATAGGAGTAGCCGGGGGTCTGTGTCGTCGGCTGCTGGTAGGAGTAATTCGGCGCCGTCTGTTGCGGATAGTAAGAGGTTTGCGCCCAGGCGGACACCGTCGACACTCCAGCAACCCCCGCTGTTGCCAATAGTGCAATCCCCGCGACGGCGAAACTACGGAACCGACCGAACTTTCCGCGAACCGACATTGTTTCCTCCACTCAGCCCGGTCCGGGGCTCGACGACAACGTGCTATATGGATAGGGCATTCCGATTGTCATCCTCCCCGAGGGGCGGTCTACATTCAAAGGACACACGGGCGTCACAGCCCTTTATGCGGCGGGCCGGAAGGTGATGAATTCGACCAGCGAGAGCGCGCCGCAACGATCGCCGCTCGAATTGCCGGCGGCCGCGCCGCTGGTCCGGGTGATGGCGATGCCGGCCGACGCCAATCCGAACGGCGACATCTTCGGCGGCTGGCTGTTGGCGCAAATGGACCTCGCCGGCGGCAATCTCGCGGTGCAGCGGGCGCGCGGGCGCTGCGCTACCGTGGCGGTCGACGGCATGGTGTTTCATCAGCCGGTCTTTGTCGGCGACGAAGTCAGCTGTTACGGCGAAGTGGTCCGCACCGGCCGCAGCTCGATGACGATCCGCATCGAAGCGTGGCGCCGCAATCTCGCCTCGGGCGAGGTGCGCAAGGTCACCCAGGCGATCTTCACCTATGTGGCACTCGGCGAGGACCGGCGCCCGCGCGCGTTGCCGCCCTAACCTGGGATCGACTTAGTCGGCGAGCGCGATCGGCTCGATCAGCGAGGGATCGTTGTTCTTGACGTTGCCGACGCGCCGGTCGACCGGCCAGATGACCATGTCGTCGGCCGGATAGGGAACCAGCAGCGCTTTTAGCCGCGCGGGGTTGGCGGGCGCCTCGCCCAACCATAAGGGCCAATTCTCGGGTCGGAGAATGACCGGCATGCGGTCGTGCACCGGCGCCAGCAACTCATTGGCCGCGGTAGTGACGATCGCAAAACTGCGCAGCCTCTCGCCTGCGGGCGATCCGCCAGCTTTCCCACAAGCCCGCCATCGCCATCAGCCGGCGGTCGGCGAGCGCCACTGCATAGGGCTGGCGGTCCTTGCCGAGCTTTTTCCATTCGTAAAAGTTGTCGAGCGGAACGAGGCAGCGCCGCCGCTGAAACGCCTCGCGAAAGGCGGGCCGCGTGTCGACGCCCTCGGCTTTGGCGTTGATGTTCGAAAAGCCGACCTTGATGTCCTTGGCCCAGAACGGCACCAGCCCCCAGCGCATCACATCGAGGCTGCGCTCGCCGGCCCTGGCATCGTAGCGCACGACCGGCAAGCTATCAGTGGGCGCAACGTTCCAACTGGCGGCGAAATTGGGCGGCGGCCGCTCGGGCGGAATCGAAAACACCAGCTTGATTTCGCTGACATCGGAGGACAGACGGGCGCGGCCGCACATGATGCTAAGGTGGCGCGCGGCGCAAAGCTGGGCAATGCCTTATCCTTCTTCACCCGATCGGTGGGTTTCGCTATCGTTCGATCAAGTCGAAAGCGGGGAAACGATCAATGACGACAGCCGACGAAACCTACGACTTTATCGTGACCGGAGCCGGCTCGGCGGGCTGCGCCGTCGCCGGACGGCTCAGCGAATCTGGCAAATATCGCGTGCTGTTGCTCGAAGCGGGCGGGCGCGACACCAACCCGTGGATCCACATCCCGCTCGGCTACACCAAGACGTTCACCAACCCTAACGTGAATTGGATGTTCGAGAGCGAGCCCGAAAAGGAGCTCAACGGCCGCACGCTCTATCAGCCGCGCGGCAAGGTCTTGGGCGGCACCAGCTCGATCAACGGCATGGTCTATATGCGCGGCACGTCAACCGATTACGACGGTTGGCGCCAGCGCGGCTGCGAGGGTTGGGATTGGGATTCGGTCTTGCCGTTCTTCAAAAAGGCCGAGGACCAGGAGCGCGGCGGCAACGAGTTCCACGGCGTCGGCGGCCCATTGCACGTGTCGAACCCGGTCCGCTCGCCACTCGGCGATGCCATGGTCGCGGCCTCTATCGAGGCCGGAATCCCCGCCAATGACGATTTCAACGGCGTCCGACAGGAAGGTGTGGGCTATTACCAGACGACGACCACCAACCGCCGGCGCTGGAGTTCGGCGCGGGCCTACCTGGGCCCGGCGCGCGGCCGCCAGAACCTGACGATCGCGACCAACGCGCACGCTACCCGTATCCTGTTCGAGGACGGCCGCGCCGTGGGCGTCGAGTACCACACGCCTGACGGCCGCAAGACCGCCCGGGCGCGCGGGGAAATTGTCGTCTCCGGCGGGGTCTACGGTTCGCCGCAGCTATTGCAGCTTTCGGGGCTCGGCCCGGCCGATCTGTTGGCCGAGTTCGGCATTCCTGTCGTGCGCTCTATGCCCGGGGTGGGCGGACATCTGCACGACCATTTCAACACCTACCTGGTATGGCGCTGCACCCAAAAGATAACCGTCAACGACATGGCGATGAGCCCGGCGCTCAAGCTCAAGGCGGCGGTGCAATACGCGACGAGCCGCTCCGGCCATCTGTCCAATGCTGGGATTTATGCCGGTGCGCTGGTACGCACCGACCCGCGGCTCGAACAGCCCGATTTGCAGATCAACATGTCGGGCTGGAGCGCCCTCGAGCGGCTGCGTACCGGGATCAAGCCACACCCATTCTCGGCCTTTACCTTCAGCCCGGTGCATCTGCGCCCGGACGGTCGCGGCACGGTGCGGATCAAGAGCCCGGACCCGCTGGCGCCGCCGGCGATCCAGTTCAATTTTCTGGCCAGCGATTACGATTTCCAGGCGCTGATCTATGGCATGCGATTAAGCCGCAAGATCGCCGCCCAGCCGGCGCTGAGGCCGTTTGTGGTCGAGGAGGTACTGCCCGGCCCGGCGGTGGAGAGCGAAGCCGACATGATCGAGGAGATCCGCGTCCGCGGCGTCTCCAACTTGCACCCGGTCGGCACTTGCCGGATGGGCCGCGAGGTCGACGCGGTCGTCGATCCGAGGTTGCGGGTCCACGGGGTCGAAGGGTTGCGGGTTGCCGACGCCTCGATCATGCCGCTGGTTCCCGGCGGCAACACCAACGCGCCGTCGATCATGATCGGCGAGAAATGCGCCGCAATGGTCCTCGAAGACGCATTGGCGGCTTAGCTCCCCGGCACGTCCCAGATGTCGCGGGCGTATTCGCTGATTGTGCGGTCGGAGGAGAACCAGGCCATCCCGGCGATGTTCAGAATGGCGCTCCGTCCCCAGTCGGCCGACGAGCGCCACAGCGCATCGATTTGTCCCTGTGCTGCGCAATAGGCCGCGAAATCCGCCGCTACCATAAAGCGGTCGCCATTTCTGAGCCGGTCGGTCAGGCGGTCGAAGCGGTGCGGGTCGTCTGACGAGAACGCACCCGACTCCACAGCCCCGATGACTTCAGCGAGCTCAGGCGATGCGGCGATCGCATCCGTGGCATCGAGCCCGCCCCGCCACCGTTCCGCCACCTCCTCGGCACGCAGGCCGAAGATGAAGATGTTGTCCTCGCCTACCCGATCACGGATCTCGATGTTGGCGCCATCGAGCGTTCCGATTGTCAACGCGCCGTTCAGCGCCAATTTCATGTTTCCGGTACCCGAGGCTTCCATGCCGGCAGTCGAGATCTGCTCCGACAAATCGGCGGCCGGAATGATGATTTCAGCCAAGCTAACATTGTAGTTCGGCATAAAGACGACCTTGAGTTGATCTTCGATCAGCGGGTCGTTGTTGATGACTTCGGCCACGTCATTGGCGAGCTTGATGATCAGCTTTGCCTGCAAATAGCTGGGAGCCGCTTTCCCGGCGAAAATTTTGACGCGCGGCACCCAGTCCCGCTCCGGATTGGCTCGGATCGCCTGGTAGCGGGCGATGCGTTTCCAGCAAATTCAGCAATTGCCGCTTGTATTCATGGATGCGTTTGATCTGCACGTCGAACAGCGCGGCGGGATCGAGGCGCACTCCAAGGCGGTCGCGAACGAGGCGGGCGAGAGCCCGCTTGTTGGCGTGCTTTACCGCCGACAGGCGCTGTTGCAACGCGCGGTCGCCCGCCTGATCGGCGAGACGGCCGAGGACAGCAGGGTTGTCGAGGATCTCGGCACCGCATACCTCGCACAAGAGTTTCGTCAGTCGCGGGTTTGCCTGGTGCAGCCAGCGGCGGAAGGTGATGCCGTTGGTCTTGTCGACGATCCGGTCCGGATAAAGGCGGTGAAATTCCTTGAACACCGTGGTGCGCATCAATTCGGTGTGCAGAACCGAGACGCCGTTAACCCGATGTGAGCCCAAAAACGCCAGGTGCCCCATCCGCACCCGCCCGCCATCGGCGTCGTCGATCAGTGAAACTGCGGCGAGAGGAGTCGAATGGGCGGGCTCTTGCTGCGCCAGCGCCTCCAAATGATCACCGTTCAGCGCGTAGATGATTTCGAGATGGCGCGGCAGAACCCGTTCGAACAGCGCCACCGGCCAGCTTTCGAGCGCTTCAGGCAGCAGCGAGTGGTTGGTATACGAGCAGGTCGCCTGGGTGATGCGCCAGGCGTGATCCCAGGGGACGCGATAGAGATCCACTAGGACGCGCATCAGTTCGGCGACGGCGATGCTCGGATGGGTGTCGTTGAGCTGGATCGCGGCGTGCTGCGGCAAGGTAGAGACGCTGCCATAGGCTCGAACATGCTGGTGCACGAGATCCTGAACCGACGCCGACACGAAAAAATACTCCTGCCGCAGGCGCAGTTCGCGCCCCGACGGCGTGTCGTCGCTCGGGTAGAGAATCTTCGATATCGCCTCGGCGCGGGCCTGCTGAGACAGCGCCGCTATGTGATCGCCTTCGTTGAACATGTCGAGGCGTAACGGATCGACCGCGCGGGCGGACCACAGCCGCAGCAAATTGACGTGCCGCCCGCGCCAACCGACGATCGGAGTATCATAGGCGACCGCCTGCACGGTTTCTTCGGGATGCCAGACCGAGCGCGACCGGCCCGAGGCCGAGACGATCCGATCGACGCGGCCGCCGTAGTGGACATCGTAGACCACCTCCGGCCGCTCGAATTCCCAGGGATTGCCGAACGACAGCCAATGCTCCGGATATTCGTGCTGCCAGCCATCCTTGATGACTTGACGAAACAAGCCGTGATCGTAGCGGATGCCATAGCCGCAAGCCGGAATTCCAAGTGCCGCCATGCTGTCCATAAAGCAGGCCGCGAGCCGGCCGAGACCGCCATTGCCGAGCGCCGCATCGGGCTCCGCGGCGCGCATCCGATCGAGGTCCACCCCAATGTCGCCGAGCGCCGCGCGGACGATTTCGGTCAGCCGCAGATTTTCGACAACGTCGCTGAACAGCCGGCCGATCAGGAACTCCAGCGACAGGTAGTAGACACGTTTGCGGCCCTTCGCCTGGTTCGCTCGGTCGACAGCCAGCCAACGATGGATGATGCGGTCGCGCAAGGCGAGCGCGGCGGCGACAAACCAATCGCGATCGGTCGCCGCTCCCGCGTCCTTGCCGACGGCCAGGGTCAATTTGGCGAGAACCGCCGCTCCGAATTCGCGAACATCCGCCTCGGTTGCCGGCGCGTCGACGACCGCCGGCGGTATGCCGGCCTCGGTAAAACCCTCTTCCCAAATGTTCCTCGGCATCGATGTCGAACCTTGCGGACCGTTCTGGTCGTGAATGCGATTGTGCTGGCCACTTCGAGGGCGGGTGACCCAGAGTTACGCCCCCGACGCCGGCATGCGCAACCGGCCTACTGAGACTGGCGGCGCGACGGCAAAAACCTGCGGCGGCGGAAGTATTCGAGGCAGTGGCGGCTAGAATTGCCGACGCCTCATGATCGCCCCCGCAGCGAAGGTAACGCTAATGCATACAAAGGAACTTCCGCGGATTGTCTCCTCGACCTGCTGTGGCTGCCTCCGGAGCTGTTCGTAGCCGAAGCGAAGCGCGAAGAGCGCGTGCCTTATGTCGCGGGCGGTCCGGATTGGCAGACCAAGGCTGGGGTCGATATGGGTCTTCACGGCGTCATCGGTCCGGTCGCAGACCTTGGGAAAGCGCATGTGCCTCGCCGATCCGGTGCAACTTCGGGGCGCTAACGACGACTCAGCCGAACTCGGGGGTTAGAGCGGTATGTGTTCGCGCGTCTGCGGTGTCAAACTGCCAGGGCGACCGACGAAATTGGGCGAGCGGGACACGACCCGGTTGCGTCCCTCCGCCTTTGCGCAATAGAGAGCATCGTCGGCGCGTTTGAGTAGTCGATCGCGATCGTCGCTACCCGCAATGGCGCTGGTTATGCCGATACTGACGGTTATGGGAAGGCGTTCGTCGCTCGCTCGAATGGTGAAGGGCTCGTTCGCTATCGCCAATCGCAGCCGCTCGCCCACCGCGATGGCGATGGCCGGGCCGGTTTCGGGCATCACCACGACGAACTCCTCGCCGCCCAGGCGGGCGACGAGGTCGACGCTGCGCACCGTGTTCGTCGCACGGGCGGCGAGCTCGCGCAGAACGTCGTCACCGGCGGCATGGCCGTAGGTGTCGTTGACCTGCTTGAAATGATCGATATCGACCAGCAGAACCGCCGCGTCGAGTCCGTCGCGGCTCACTCGCGCGACAAGCTCGTCAAGATGGGCAAGAAGGTAGCGGCGATTGTAGAGTCCGGTCAGCTCATCAGTCAGCGCGAGCGAAAGGCTGCGCTGGTAGTTGTCGTTCAGACGGTCCTGCAGCCGCTTCCGCCGGATCTGGGTGTTCGTGCGCGCCAAGAGCTCGTTGCGATCGACGGGGCGGATCAGGTAGTCGTTCGCGCCGAGATCGAGTCCTTTCGCGAGGCGAGGTAGATCTCGTTCCGCGGCAATCAGCAAGATCGGCAGTTGGCGGAAAAGTTCATTTCCCCGGCACTGCGACACCAACCGCAACGGGTCGCCGTCCGGCGTGGTCAGGCTTGCGATAATCAGCTCGGTCTCATCGTCAAGTCGCGACTGCGCTTCGGTGCAGCTGCCGACGACGGTCACCCGGTGAGCAAGCGCCAAGGTTTCCGACATCCGGGCGGCGGCGAACGCATCCTCTTCGACAATCAGAACGCGTGCCGGTCCGCCCTCCTCGGCGACGGATTGGGAACCGCCAAAGCGACCGCAGATCTCGTCGCGCAGCCGCCATTCTTCCATCATGCGCTTCAGCCGAGCCAGCGAGCGCACCCGCGCGAACAACGCGATGTCATTGACCGGCTTCGTCAAAAAATCATCCGCCCCGGCCTCCAACCCACGCAGCCGGTTGGCGGCATCGGATAAGGCGGTCACCATAACCACCGGTAGATCGGCGGTCCGCGGGTTGGCTTTCAAACGGCGGCAGACCTCGAAACCATCCATGCGCGGCATCATCACGTCGAGCAGGATGACATCCGGCAGCTCAGCGTCGGCAATTTCCAGCGCAGCGCTGCCGCTTGAGGCGGACAGAACGTCGAAATATTCGCTTGATAGCTTGGCCTCGAGGAGTTTGACGTTGATTGCTATGTCGTCGACGACCAGAACTCGTGCGGACATCGGTCGCTCCGACGCTACGGGTGTAAATAAGTCGCGCTTTCAGGAAAGAAAGCGCTCGACAGTTTGCAGAAAGCTAGCCACGGAAATCGGCTTGGCAATGTAATCTTCGCAGCCACCGTCGCGCATCTTTTCCCTGTCTCCTTTCATGGCGAAGGCAGTCACCGCAATGATCGGGATCATGCTGACGCTCTTGTCTTCCTTAATCCATTTGGTGACTTCAAGGCCTGAGACTTCTGGAAGCTGAATATCCATCAGGATAAGATCGGGACGATGCTGCCGGGCGAGAGCCAGCGCTTCGACGCCATCTTTCGTCTGCAGCGTATCATAACCATGTGCCACGAGAAGATCGTTGAAGAGTTTCATATTGAGGTCATTGTCCTCGACGATCAAGACTTTCTGCCGCAGCGGCCGAATGCCGGTCCTACCGGATTTCACGCATTCGATGGTCATGCTTCGCGGCCTTGTCAACAGATGCTCAAATAACGGCTCGGCCGGTGATTGCCATCAGCACGCTGTGGCGCCCGTGGTTACGCGGATCCTCCGATTGGCTTTTAACGGTCTGGGTTTAATAATTGATGAGCGCCGATGTCGCGTCATGACCTCCGAAGCAGAAAGATCGGGCCAATGACGACGCGCCTTCGTATCGGCATCGATGTCGGCGGCACCAAGATAGAGGGTGCGGTCATCGACGAGTCTGGGACGGTGCAGCTGCGGCGCAGGACCTCATCCCCGGCCGGAGATTACCGGGCCACGATTGCCGCCATCGTCGCCATCATCGGCGACATCGAGCGGGATCTCGGCGTCACAGCCTCAGTCGGGATCGGCATTCCGGGAGCGATCTCCCCGGCCACCGGCCTGGTAAAAAACGCGAATTCCACCTGGCTGATCGGTCGTCCGCTGCAACGCGACCTGGAAACGGCGCTGGCGCGGCCGGTTCGGCTGGCCAATGACGCCAATTGCTTCGCGCTCTCTGAAGCCACCGACGGCGCCGCAGCCGGGGCCGAGACGGTGTTCGGCGTCATCCTCGGAACCGGCGTCGGCGGAGGCATCGCACTAAACGGACAGATCCAGGTCGGCGCCAATGCGATCGCCGGCGAGTGGGGTCACAACTCACTTCCCTGGCCGGGGCCGGACGAGACGCCGGGGCCGGCATGCTGGTGCGGCCGGTCAGGCTGCATCGAGACCTTTTTATCCGGGCCAGGATTGGCGGCGGATCATCGCCTTCATACAGGTCGAAGCCTGACCGCCCGCGAAATAGCCCACACCGCCGAGACCGGCGATCCGGTCTGCCGAGCGACCTTGGCGCGCTACAGCGACCGGCTGGCGCGCGGCCTTGCTTTGGTCATCAACGTGATCGACCCCGAAGTGATCGTGCTGGGCGGCGGTCTCTCCGCGATCGGCATGCTGTATGACGAGGTCCCGCGGCGGTGGCAGCGTTATGTATTTTCCGATCGGATCCTTACCCGCCTGCTAGCCCCTGCCCATGGCGATTCGAGCGGGGTGCGGGGAGCGGCCTGGTTGTGGTTGCCCGAGCCCTCGGGGTGAGCACGCTATGCCGCGACTGCGCAACGCTTTGCGCGTCGGCTCCGCCGGACCGCCGATGCGCCCGGTGCGGATCGCCGAGGCTCGTCGATCACGATGCACTCGGTACATTGTCGATCGCTCATGTCGATTGCGACGCGTTTTATGCCACTGTCGAGAAGCGCGAGCGGCCCGAACTCGCCGACCGACCGGTCATCGTCGGCGGCGGCGCGCGCGGAGTCGTTCTTGCCTGCTGCTATGTGTCGCGGCTCTACGGCGTGCGCTCGGCGATGCCGATGTTCAAGGCGCTGGCCGCCTGCCCCGCTGCGGTCGTGATCCACCCGGACATGGCCAAATATCGCGAGGTCGGACGCGCTGTACGCGCTGAGTTGCGGCGGCTCACGCCGTTGGTTGAACCGGTGTCGATCGATGAGGCGTTCCTCGATCTCTCGGGCACCGAAAAGCTCTACGGTGCGGTACCTGCCCAGCTTCTCGCCACACTTGCACAGCGAGTCGAAACGACGCTGAAAATCACCCTGTCGATCGGGTTAAGCGATAGCAAGTTTCTCGCCAAGATTGCCTCCGATCTCGACAAGCCGCGCGGCTTTGCGGTCCTCAGCCGCGGCGATGCGCCGGCGTTCTTCGCCGACAAGCCGGTATCATTGCTGTGGGGGGTCGGCATCGCACTGCAGCGCCGGCTCGCCGCCGATGGCATTACCCTGGTAGGCCAGCTTGCCGCGATCGGCGAGCGCGAGCTTGCCGCGCGCTATGGCCGGCTTGGAACGCGACTCGCCCACCTCGCTCGGGGTGTCGACGACCGCGCCGTCCTTGCTCATGCCCCGAGCTCGCTCGATCTCGGCGGAAACCACCTTGGCGCAGGATGAAGCCGATGCGGAGGTCCTAGCGCACGCCCTTTGGCCGCTGTGCGATCGGGTTTCGGGGCATTTGAAAGAGGCCTCCCTGGCCGCCGGGTCGGTTATCTTGAAGCTCAAGACCGGCGATTTTCGTTTGCGCACGCGGTCGCGTCGCCTCGCCGATCCCACTCAGGTCGCCGAAACTCTGTTTCGCATCGCCTCGGCGCTGCTCGCGTCCGAAGCAGACGGCGTCACTCCCTATCGGCTAATCGGCGTCGGCGCCGACCTGCTTGTGGACGGTAGCGAAGCCGATCTACCGACCTTGTTCGATGATGAGCTCGGCCGGCCGCGCCGGCTCGAGCAGACGATCGACGAGATCCGCGGGCGTCTCGGCGACGACTCGGTGCGCCGCGGGCGCGACCTGGCGCGCCTCGGTGTGCGCTCAGCCGCAGAGGTTGCGCCGCATGCGGTCCCGCATGAGCGGGAGTAGCGCCTAAAAGACCAGGCGTCGATCAGCATCGCGGTTTGTTCAGCGCCTCAATGTCGTCGAGCTTGGCGCGGATCGAATAATCGCCATAATCGATCGTCATGTCGCGTGAGACGCCATTGTCGAGCAGGTGCATCCCGAGCTCGTAATCAGGCTCTTCGGCATGGGCGTCGACCGGAAAGAAGGCGAGCCGAATATACCAGCCAAGCCGCTCTAGCAGCGGGCTCAGCTTCGCCGAGGCCGGGTCGGCGGTGATCCTGGTCCCAATCACGGCCGAAACCTGAACGGCGTTTTCATCGGCGGCGCCATCGAACACCTGACGTGAGACGAAAGTTTTGCCCTCGCGAGCCGCGTCGATCAGCAAGATCGTGTGAGCGCTGGGAAACAACACGCCGGGCGCGAGCTTCAGCGTGTGCGGCTGCGGCTTGGTGAACTCGGCGACGCCGCCCTTACCAGGCCCGTCGAGCCGTGCTTCGCCGCGGATCTCCTGATCGCGTTCGCCGTTTCGGGTCTGCAGCTGATTAAAGCGATAGCGCAGCCCATCTTTAGATTCCCAGGTAACAAAGCTCGAAGCGATATCGACGTCGCGGCTTTCTGCGTAGTGCATCTTGAGGCGATAACGCTGCTCGATCGTCCAACCGTCGCAAGTCTCGCCCCACTCATAGTCCATTGTGCCGTTCGCGTCGATTACACCCGAATCGGTGCGCGCCAATTCCAGGGTCATCGAATAGAGAGCCCGGTGCGGTGCGATCTCGGCGCCGTGCGTCGCCGGGGCCGCAGTGATCACGACGACAACACCCGCCGCAACGAGCGACGGTTTCAGGCGCCGCGCGATCTTAAGCAAAATGCTCTCCCGTCAATACCGACGGCCGCAGCCGGCAATACCGACCGTTAACCACTTTGTGCTCCCTGCGGGATGCTCGCGTCAATTCGGGCCCGGCAGGTGCAGGTTCGGCGCAACAGCGGCACCGCTCGGCAAATACCGCTCAAGAATTCTTCTTTTCCGATGGCGGAACGAGCCGCAAATGCAGCTCGCTGAGCCGCTCGGACGGAATTGGCGCCGGCGCCTGCATCATCAGGTCGCGCGCCTGCTGGTTCATCGGGAAGGCGATAATCTCGCGGATATTGGGTGTATCCGCCAGCAGCATGACGATGCGGTCGATGCCCGGCGCCAGCCCGCCATGCGGCGGCGCGCCGTATTTGAATGCGTTGAGCATGCCGGCGAAGCGGGCCTCGACATCGGCAGCCGGATAGCCGGCAATGGCAAACGCCTTGTACATGATCTCGCGGCTGTGATTACGGATCGCACCGGAGGCTAGCTCGACGCCATTGCAAACGATGTCGTACTGATGGGCGGCGATATCGAGCGGATCTTGCTCTTCGAGCGCCGCCAGCCCGCCCTGCGGCATCGAGAACGGGTTGTGGCTGAACTCGATTTTGCCGGTCTCCTCGTCCAGCTCATACATCGGAAAATCGACGATCCAGCAGAATTCGAAGATCCCGTCCTTGGTCAGGCCGAGATCGCGCCCGACCTTTAGCCGCGCGGCGGCGGCGAACGGCGCAAACTGCTGCGGCTTGCCGCAGACAAAAAAGACTGCGTCGCCATCGCCGAGCCCGAGTTCGCCGCGCAAAGCTTCGGTCGGCTCCGGCGCGAGATTCCGAGCGACCGGGCCGGCGCCCTCGCCATTGCGGAAGAAAACGTAGGCAAGCCCCGGCTGGCCCTCCGATTGGGCCCAAGCATTCATCTGATCGCAAAAGGCGCGGCTGCCGCCGGTCGGCGCCGGGATCGCGAAGACACAAATGCCGGGGTCGGAAGCGATCAGATCGGCGAATATCCTGAACCCCGAACCACGGAAGTGCGCGGTAACGTCGCGCGATCTCTATCGGGTTTCGCAGATCGGGTTTGTCGGTCGCGTAGCGCTGCATTGCATCCCGATAGGTGACGCGCGGGAACGGCGGCGGTGTAACTGGCCGGCCGCTGCCGAATTCGACGAAGATGCCGTGCAAGACCGGCTCGATCGCGGCAAAGACGTCCTCTTGGGTGACAAAGGACATCTCGAAATCAAGCTGGTAGAACTCACCGGGCGCCCGGTCGGCGCGCCCCGCCTCGTCGCGAAAGCACGGCGCGATTTGGAAATAGCGATCGAATCCGGCGACCATCAGCAATTGCTTAAATTGCTGAGGCGCTTGGGGCAGCGCATAGAACTCGCCGGGATGCAATCGGCTCGGCACGTAATAGGGCCGCGCGCCTTCGGGGGAATCCGGCAGTCAGGATCGGCGTCTGAAACTCGTTGAAGCCCTGTTCGATCATCCGGCGGCGGATCGAGGCAATGACCTGCGCGCGCAGCATGATGTTGGCGTGGGCCCGCTCGCGCCGCAGGTCGAGAAAGCGGTAGGCGAGGCGCATCTCCTCGGGGTACTCGGCCTCGGCATTGACCGGGAACGGCAGCGGATCAGCCTCCGACCGGACCTCCATCTCGGCAATCGCGAGCTCGACCTCGCCAGTGTCGAGCTTGGGATTGACGGTGTCGGGCGAGCGGGCCTCGACGGTACCGGTCAGGGTTAGGACGCTTTCGAGCCTTAGCGCGTCGGCAGCGGCAAATAGCGGCGAGGACGCATCGATCACGCATTGGGTAATGCCATAATGATCGCGAAGGTCGATAAACAGCAGGTGGCCGTGATCGCGTTTGCGGTGGACCCAACCCGACAGCCGGGCCGGCCGCCCGGCATCGGCAAGACGCAGCGCTCCGCAGGTATGGGTACGATAGGCGTGCATTGAACAGGTCCGGCGCGGCGTTGCAGGCGAGCTGGTAATCGGCACGGAACGGCGCGCTTGTCAAGGCGACCCCCGGATCGGAAAGCGCCATCCGGTCTTGACGGGTGCGATTTGCCTCCCCTCGCACGAGCAGATGTGGTACCCGCTGGTTGCAGTGACGGCCGGCCGGGGCTTGTGTGAGCGACATCTTCCGCGAAATCGACGAAGAGCTTCGTCGCGACAATCTGCTCAAGCTGTGGTCGCGCTACGGACGTTATGTGATAGCCGTGGCGGCGGTCGCGCTGATCATCGCCGGCTGCGTGGTCGCTTGGCAGGCGCACCAGCTCTCCGAACGCCGCGCACAATCGGCTCGTTATGCCGGGGCTCTGGCGTTGGCCCGTGCGGGAAAGACTGCCGACGCCGCCACGGTGTTCGCATCTATTGCTCGCGAGGGCGGCGGCTATTCGATTCTCGCGTCCTTTGAGGACGCGGCGCTGCTTGCAATGGCGGGCGATCATAAGGGTGCCGTCGCGGTCTATGACTCGATTGCTGATGCGAGCAGCGTCGATCCCGCCTTTCGGGATCTAGCGCTGGTGCTTTCGGTCATGCAGAGCACACCCGAGGCCAATCCGCAGGCGACGATCACCCGTCTGGCGCCGCTGACCGCTCCCGGCAATCCGTGGCGCCCGACGGCGGTGGAGCTAACTGCAGCAGCAAAGCTCAAGCTCGGCGAAGCTAAGGCTGCGCTCGCTCTCTATAAGAGTCTCGCCGATGATCTTACCGCGCCGCGGAGTCTGCGCGCCCGGGCTGCGGAAATGGCGGCGGCGCTTGCCCTGTAGTCCCAGTTCCCGCCTCCAGATGCTCCGATCTGCCGTTGCTTTGCTGTTGTCGATCGGCTTGATACTTGCCGGATGCAGCTGGTTCGGAAGCAAGAAACAGCCGCTACCGGGCGAGCGGATCTCGGTATTGAGCCTCGATCGCCAGCTCAAACCAGACCCTGATCTCGCCAAGATCGCGATCACTTTGCCGAAGCCGGTGGTCAATCCGGACTGGCCGCAGCCCGGTGGATATCCGAATCACGCCATGCAGCATCTGGCGCTGCCCGCAACTCTTACCCAGGTCTGGAAGACCAGCATCGGAGAAGGCTCGTCGCGATATACGCAGGTCCTGTCCCAGCCAATCGTGGTCAACGGACGGGTTTTCGCGATGGACGGCGGCTCCCAGGTCGGCGCCTATGATGCCGCAACCGGTAATCAAATCTGGCGGGTGGATGTCAAACCTGCCGAGAGTTCCGGCAGCTCTTTCGGCGGCGGCGTCGCCTTTTGGAAGGGTCGACTCTACGTATCGACTGGCTACGCACAGGTTTTGGCGCTCGATCCGACGAGCGGCAAGGTCGTCTGGAGGGTCGGCGTCGGCGACCCGGTGCGCAGCGGCCCGACAGTGACGGATGGGCGCATCTACGTCGTGACCGTCGAAAACGAGCTGGTCGCCCTAGCGACGGATGACGGGCGGCGGTTATGGAGCCACAACGGCATCCCCGAGACGGCAGGGTTGGTCGGTAGCTCCAGCCCAGCGGTCGAAGGAGAGGTGGTCGTAGTGGGCTATTCATCGGGCGAACTTTACGCGCTTACCGTCGAGAATGGTCGGGCGTTGTGGTCCGACAATCTCGCCGCCACGCGCAGCGCCGACGCGGTTTCAGCTCTCGCCGATATTCGCGGTCGGCCGGTTATCGACCGCGGGCGAGTGTTCGCCGTCAGCCACAGCGGGCGCATGGTGTCAATCGATATACGAAGCGGCGAACGCAATTGGGAGCAGGATATCGGCTCCACTCACGGCCCGTGGGTGGCCGGCGACTATCTCTATGTCCTGTCGAACGACAGCGAACTCATCTGTCTGACGCGAAACGATGGCAAAGTGCGATGGGTGCGTCAGCTCCCCGCCTACGAGGACGAGAAGGCGAAGGAAGATCCAATCCAATGGGCCGGTCCGGTGCTGGGCGGCGACCGGCTGATCCTGCTGTCCTCGAATGGCTGGGCGCTTTCGGTCTCGCCCTATACCGGCGAGCCGCTCGGCCGGGAGGAGATGCCGGCCGGCGCCTTTGTCGATCCGGTTATCGCGAACAATACCCTTTACGTGCTGACCGACAACGCCGAGCTTTCCGCCTATCGCTGATCCTGATTGCGTCGGCGGCGCTTTCCGATGAGCCTTGTAGTCGCTATTCTCGGACGCCCGAATGTCGGCAAGTCGACATTGTTCAACCGGCTCGTCGGTGGCCGACTCGCTCTCGTCGACGACACCCCGGGGGTAACCCGCGACCGCCGCGAAGGCGAAGGGCGGATCGCTGACCTCGAATTTCGGGCGATCGACACCGCCGGGCTCGAGGAGGCGGCGCCCGCATCCCTTGCCGCCCGCATGCTGGCGCAGACCGAACGTGCGCTCGCCGATGCCGACGTAGCCTTGCTGCTGATCGATGCGCGCCAAGGCATCACCGAAGCAGACCGGCATTTTGCCAATTGGCTGCGGCGCAGCGGCAAGCCGGTCGTTGTGATTGCCAACAAGACCGAAGGCCGCGCGACATTTCCCGGCGTCGGCGAAGCCTACCGGCTCGGCCTCGGCGACCCGGTGCCGATTTCGGCCGAGCACGGCGAGGGGTTGGCCGAGCTCTACGAGCGGCTGGCGCCGTTCGCCGCGGAGCGTTCGCTGCCGCAAGGCATGGCGGCGGATGCGCCGATAAAGCCGTTGCAGCTCGCCATCGTTGGTCGTCCAAACGTCGGCAAATCGACCCTCGTCAACCGTCTGGTCGGCGAAGAGCGCCTGCTGACCGGTCCCGAAGCCGGGATCACCCGCGATGCAATCGCCATTGACTGGACCTGGCGGGATCGGCCGATCCGCCTTGTCGACACCGCCGGGATGCGCCGCCGGCCGCGGGTCGAAGGCAAGATCGAGGAGCTCTCGGTCGGCGATGCGCTGCGCACGATCCGTTTTGCCGAGACCGTGGTTCTCGTGCTCGACGCATTGCAGCCGCTCGAGCGGCAGGATTTGACGATCGCCCGACAGGTCGCCGAGGAGGGTCGAGCGTTGGTGCTCGCCGCAACCAAATGGGACGCGGTCACGAGCGGTGCCGCGGCTCTGAAGCAGCTGCGCGATCGGATGTCGATTTCGCTGCCGCAGCTTCACGGCGTCGCCCTCGTCCCGGTATCGGGACTGACCGGCTATGGCCTCGAGGCAATGATGGCCGCGGTCGTCGCGGCCGACGCGGTGTGGAACCGGCGCGTTGCGACTGCCGACCTCAATCGCTGGCTTGCTGGAACCCAGCAGCGTCACCCGCCGCCGCTGGTCGCCGGGCGGCGGCTTCGCTTGCGCTACATCACCCAGGTCAACACGCGGCCGCCGAGCTTCGCACTCTTCGCCTCCAAGCCGAGCGAGTTGCCCGATTCGTACCGGCGCTACCTGGTCAACGCGCTGCGCGAGGCGTTCGACCTGCCCGGCACGCCGATCCGGCTGATGCTGCGGCAGGGCAAGAACCCCTACGATGCCCGCTGAGGCGTATCGGGCGCACCGCGACTGCAGCAAGGCGGGAGATCAAAAGAGATACCGGGAGGGCTATGGCTAAGCCGGTCCGCACGGATTTCGCAGATCCCATCTGAAAGGAAAAATTGACCACCTTCGTAACGGATCGTGGTCTGTTGCGGTCCGGGGTAAGTAACCCGTTTTCGACCGAGTAAGTTGGGCTAGGTCCCGTAACGCCTTTCTGGTAAGTTTGAGCTTCGTCAAAGTACGTTGAGCGGCGCTGCTCGCTCTTGCGGCACGCGATCTAAGCATCGAATTGCGCTCGCGTGATCCCGGCCGCATCAAGCGGTCCGCTGATTCTCACAAAAGCGCAATCTAGGGAGGAAATCGAAATGTGGGGTGGCATCATAGGTCTGATTATCCAACTTATAGCCGGTGGCGTCGGCGGCAACATCGCCGGCTCGCTGCTGAAGCAGTACAACCTCGGCACCGTCGGCAACACGATCGCCGGAGTTGTCGTCGGCGGCGTCGGGGCTCAAATAATCGGTGCGCTGTTCGGTGGCGGAGCAGCGGCAGCGAGCGCTGGGGCGGGAGGCCTTGATATCGGCTCGATCATTGGTCAGATCGCCTCCGGAGGGGTCGGCGGCGGAGTACTGATGGTGATCGTGGGGCTGATCAAGCAGGCGATGCGCGGCCAAAAACCGGTCTAAGCGCTCCGGCAATGATCGCCTGCATTGCGGCTTCTCCTGCATCCGTCATCAGGCGCGGGGTCGAGGCTTGCTGATCTTTTGCGAACCCGCCAAAGCCGATCAGCCCAACCGGTTGCAGGCGGGGCGCGCTCGGGTTAAATTAGCCGGCGCTTAGGTAACCTGCGCGGTCTGAACTTCGGCAGGATCGGACACTTACTTGCAAGTAAAGGCGTTCCGCAATCATTTGAAAACGGGGGTTGGCATGAAGGGCGTCCTCGCAACTGTTTGCGCATCGGTGCTGATGCTGGGCGTTTGCGGTCATGCGGCTTATTCCCAAAGCTCGCAACAGGAACTCATGAAAACTTGCAACGCCCAGGCCGGCGATCAAAAGCTTGCCGGCGATGCGCGCAAGAGTTTTATGAGCAAGTGCTTAAGCGGCAAGCCGGCGGCGACATTGACCCCGCAGCAACAAAAAATGAAGACATGTAACGCACAGGCCGGCTCTCAAAAGTTGTCCGGGGACGCTCGTAAGAAATTCATGAGCACGTGCCTGAAGGGCTAATTTCTGCTGCGGAGAGAGAGCACATGTTGAGAACGATAGCGATCTGTACCGTCCTGCTTTTCGCCGCAACCGTCCCGGTTCGGGCTCAACCGGCTCCGGCGCATCCGGCTACGGCTGCCCACGGCCACGCTGCCCCGGCGCAGCCGAGCGCTACCTCCGGGCTCGCCGCGAATCAGTTTTCGTCGGAGCAGGCGGCAAAAGGCCATTGCCCGGGCGATGCTGTCGTTTGGGTTAATCTTGGCGGCTCAAAAGCCTACCACATGAGCGGCAACAAATATTACGGTAAGACCAAACACGGTGCCTTCATGTGCCAAAAGGAAGCCGATCAGTCGGGCTTTCACGCGGCCGGTGGTCGCGCGAACCGCACCGCCTCGAAAAGCACCAATGCTAAGACGACCAAATGAGGAGGCGAGATGAGTCTATTCGATACGATCGGATCGCTGCTCGGCAAGAGTGATGGCTCTTCGACCAGCGTTCCCGAAGCGCTGGTTGCCGCGCTGGGCGGCCAAGAAGGCGGTCTCGGTGGCCTGGTCGAGAAATTCCAAGCCGCGGGATTGGGCAACGTGATCTCGTCCTGGGTCGGCACCGGGGCGAACCAGCCGGTAGCACCCGACGCGCTGCACGGCATTCTAGGTAGCGAGCTGGTCCAGCAGATCGCCGGCAAGACCGGCCTGCCGGTCGATCAGCTGCTGCCCCTGATCGCCCAACATCTGCCCCAGCTGATTGATGGGATGACCCCCAACGGCCAGGTGCCGTCGGGTGGGAACCTGCTCGACGCCGGCCTGGCTTTTCTAAAGAGCCGGATGGCTTGAGCAGCCGAGCTGACTCTATTCCAGATTTCGCCCTGAGGTGACAAGTTCGCCATTGAGGGCGCATTCCGGCAAGGCGAGGTCGAGGAATGCGTCGGCGACGTTTTCGGGCGGCGGCAGGAGGCTCGGGTCCTCGCCGGGGAAGGCGCGGGTCCGCAGCCGGGTGCGCACGAAGCCGGGATCGATCAAATTCGCGCGCACCTTGGTCCTGGCGATCTCGGCGGCATAGATCCTGACCAGCATTTCGAGGCCGGCCTTGCTGACTGCATAGGGGCCCCAATAGGCGTAGGTGATGCGTGCCGCCCCGCTGGTGACGAAGATCGCGCGCCCGGCCGGGGCAGCGCGCAGCAACGGGTCCATCGCCCGAATCAAGCGCCAGTTCGCGGTCAGGTTCAAATCCATGACCTCGGCCCACATGACTGGCGGGATATGGGCAAGCGGCGAGAACATGCCGAGCTCGCCGGCATTGCCGACCAGGATGTCGAGCCGCCGGTAGCGTTCGTAGAGGGCCGCCGCAAGTTCGTCGATTTTGGCGAAATCGCGCAGGTCGAAGGGCACCAGCGTGGCGCTGCCGCCACGGGTGCGAATAGCGTCGTCGAGGTCTTCGAGGCCGCCGACCGTGCGCGCAGTTAGCACGACATGGGCGCCTTCGCCGGCAAAGCGCAACGCGACCGCGGCGCCGATGCCGCGCGAGGCTCCGGTGATCAGCGCGATCTTACCGGCAAGCCGTCCGCTCGGTGCGGTCGAGCCTACGCTCAAGTCCGTTAGCCTCAGGCGGGCTCGGCGAGCAGCGACAATTGCACCGAAACCTTGCCGTTATCGGCGTCAATCAGCGGGATCGGATAATCGCCGGTAAAGCAGGCGTCACAAAAACGGGGGGCCTGCGGGTTGCGGCCGGGCTCCCCCATCGCCCGGTAGAGGCCCTCGATCGACAAAAAGGCGAGGCTGTCGACGCCGATATAGTCAGCCATCGCCGCCACGTCGTAACGCGCGGCGAGAAGCTGGTCGCGCTCCGGGGTGGCGATCCCGTAATAGCAGGAATGGGTGGTCGGCGGGCTGGAGATCCGCATGTGGACTTCGCGTGCTCCGGCACGCCGCACCATCTCGACAATCTTGATAGAGGTGGTGCCGCGCACGATCGAATCGTCGACCAGGATAACGCGCTTCCCCACCAGATTGGCGCGGCTCGCGTTGTGCTTCAGCCGCACGCCTAGGTGGCGGATCTGATCGGTCGGCTCGATAAAGGTACGCCCAACATAATGGTTGCGGATGATTCCCAGTTCGAACGGCAGTCCCGATTCCTGCGAATATCCCAGCGCTGCCGGAACACCTGAATCGGGCACCGGCACGATGACATCGGCGTCAACATGGCTCTCGCGGGCGAGTTCCCGGCCGATGCGCTTGCGCGCCTCGTACACACTCGCGCCCTCGACGATGCTGTCGGGGCGAGCGAAATAGATGTGCTCGAAAACGCAGAACCGGCTCTCGCGGCGGCCAAACGGCAGCAGGCTTTCGATCCCTTTCGCGCCGATGATGACGATCTCGCCGGCGGCGATGTCACGCACGAAATCGGCGCCGATGATGTCGAGCGCGCAGGTCTCCGACGACAGAATCCAGGCATCCCCGAGCCGGCCCAGCACCAGCGGCCGCACCCCCAGCGGGTCGCGGACGCCGATAATCACGTCTTGTGACAGCGCTGCCAGCGAATAGGCGCCCTGAACCTGACGCAGCGCGTCGGTAAGGCGGTCGACGACCGTCTCCTTGAGGCTAGTAGCGATCAGGTGGACGATAACCTCGGTGTCGCTTGTCGATTGGAACAGGCTGCCGCGATGAACCAGCCGGCGGCGCAGCTGGTAGGAGTTTGTCAGATTGCCGTTGTGGCAGATGGCGAGCCCGCCGAACTCGAAATCGGCGAACAGCGGCTGGACATTGCGCAGCGCCACCTCGCCGGTCGTCGCGTAACGTACATGGCCGATCGCGGCCTGCCCGGGCAGCCGTGCGATTACCTCTTTCGAGCTGAAGTTGTCGCTGACTTGCCCCATGCCGCGGTGGGCGCTGAATTGCTCCCCGTCATAGGCGACGATGCCGGCCGCCTCCTGACCGCGGTGCTGCAGCGCATGCAGGCCAAGCGCAACGAGCGCCGCCGCATCGGGATGGCCATAAACCCCGAACACGCCGCACTCTTCATGGAGATGATCCCCGTCGATGGGATCGGCGGTCGGCGCATCCGCACAGTCGGGGTGGTTTGCGGGCATCGGCGATCCTGGGTTCGGCTCTCTAAAAATGGTTGCCCGGTCGGCCGAATGCGAGTGGAGCGCCATGTTACGACCGTGCTATCGCGCGTTGTCGATCAGCCGGTCCAGGTCGCGCCGCTCAGCGGGCTTGTAGGCCGGCGCTGGAGCCTCCGCGGGTTTTGGCGGTAAGGCCGCGGCGGGGTTCGAAAGCGCTCTCATCGCGTCATGTGCGGCCTGGGCCTGGCCGAGCGCGCGCTGAGCATCGTCAATCGCTGACGCGCTCTTGATCTGCAGTGATTCGGGCAGCATGCCGCGCAGCAGGCCTGCGCCTTGGGCAAGTAGCGGTTCGCTTTTGGCATCCCGAAGCCAACCGGGGCGATCGGTTTGGGGCACGCTAATGTCGAGCACCAAATAGGCGAGGGACACCAAAACGGCGCCACGCACGACGCCGAAAATCAGCCCTAAGGTCCGGTCGATCGGCGACAGTGCGCTCGAATGAGCGAAGCGCGCCAGGAAACCTGTCAGAATCGTCAACCCGATCAGCGAAATCAGGAACAGCCCTACACCGGCGACGAGGTCGGCCAGCAATGGCGTCGTCACGAAACGCACCACAACGGCGTAGGCGAAACTGAACCCGTAGAGTGTGATTGCTGCAGCCCCGACCCAGGCGGCGATCGACAACGCCTCGCGCACGAAGCCGCGCGCGAACGCGAACACCGCCGAAAGCGCGATGACCACAAGAACGGCGAGGTCAACGGCGTTCACGACACCACCCCGACCCGTCCCCTGACTCGCGAGGGCAGCAACGGCGCGCGCTTTGGTGACAGGCGCGCGATTAGATCGCTCAGATGATCTATCGCCACCGTGGCAAGTCCCACCCCGCCGCCAGCCTCCCGCCGCATCGCGCCGCCGCTCGGCACCCATGCTTTGGCAAAGCCAAGCTTGGCGGCCTCTTTGAGCCGGGCTTCGCTATGGCCGACCGGACGAACCTCGCCCGACAGCGCAATTTCGCCAAAGACGACGGTGTCAGCGGGAACCGGCGTCTCGCGCAGCGCCGAGACCAGCGCCGCCGCCACCGCCAGATCTGCCGCCGGCTCGGCGATACGCAAGCCACCAGCAATGTTGAGATAAATGTCGTTGGCGCCGACCGAGAGCCCGCAGCGCGCATCGAGCACAGCGGTGATCATGGCGAGCCTCGTGCTGTCCCAGCCGACAACCGCCCGCCGCGGCGTCCCGAGCAGAGCCGGCGCGACCAGCGCCTGAACCTCGACCAGCACTGGTCGCGTCCCTTCGATGCCGGCGAACACCGCCGAGCCGCTGAGCTGCCCGGCCCCGGACGGATCGGGTGTATCATCGCCTTCGGCTGCCGCTGGTTCCGAGCCCATGCCTTGACGCCCGCCGAGGAACAACGCCGAGGGGTTTGGCACCTCGACGAGCCCGCGGTCGCTCATCTCGAACACCCCGATCTCGTCGGTGGCGCCAAAGCGGTTCTTGACCGCGCGCAGGATGCGAAAGCGATGGCCGCGCTCGCCTTCGAAATACAGCACGGTGTCGACCATGTGTTCGAGCACCCGCGGCCCGGCGATGACCCCCTCCTTGGTCACATGGCCGACGAGGATCAGCACGAACCCGCGCTGCTTGGCGACGCGGATCAATTCCTGCGCCGCTCCGCGCACCTGGCTGACGGTGCCGGGCGCGCTGTCGAGCGTGTCGAGATACATCGTCTGGATTGAATCCACGACCACCAGGCCGGGCGCGTCGACACGGTCGAGTGAGGCCAGGATATCGCGCACATTGCTTGCCGCGGCCAGCTGCACCGGGCTCGACCCGACGCCGAGCCGCTCGGCGCGCAGGCGTACCTGATCGATTGCCTCCTCGCCGGTAATGTAGGCGGCACCTGCTGGCTTTCCTGATGCCGAGGCGATCGCCGCAGCGGCCTGCAGCAGCAGGGTTGATTTACCGATCCCCGGATCGCCGCCGACGAGGATGGCCGAGCCCGCGACGAACCCGCCGCCGCACACCCGGTCTAGTTCGGCGATGCCGGTCTGCCGGCGCGGCGGCAGCAGGCTTGGCCCGGTCAAGCCGACAAAGTCCAGGATGCGGCCCCCCTGACGATCGAGGCCTTTGGGAACACCCTCGCGCGGCAGTTCTTCGATCAGGCTGTTCCAGGCGCCGCAGCCGTCGCAGCGGCCGGTCCATTTACTGTGAACCGTCCCGCATTCCTGACAAACGTATCTTGCTTGAGCCCGCGCCATCGACTCAGCTCAGGGATTCGATTTGAGGCCAAGGCTGCAATCATGCCGCGCGCACTTCCATCTGGATAGGACCTTCGGCACGGCCGTTGATGAACTGGTCGACAAACGGGTTGCCGGAGCGGTCGATCTCGGCCGCAGGGCCGTGCCAGACGATCCGCCCCTTGTGCAGCATCGCGATCCGATCGGCGATCTTGCGCGCGCTGACCATGTCGTGGGTGATCGAAACGGCGGTGGCCCCCAGTTCCCGCACGCATTTCAGGATCAGGTCGTTGATCACATCGGCCATGATCGGATCGAGGCCGGTGGTCGGCTCGTCGAAGAAGATAACTTCCGGATCGGCGGCGATCGCTCGCGCCAGCGCCACTCGCTTTTTCATGCCGCCTGAAAGCTCGGCCGGTCGCAACTCGCCGATGTCGCGGCCGAGCCCGACCGCGGCGAGCTTTGCCAGCGCGATCTCCCTAGCCGCCTGCCGTTCCATGCCGCGCCCGTGAATCAGCCCGAACGCTACATTTTCCCACACCGGCAGCGAATCGAACAGGGCGCTGCCTTGAAACAGCACGCCGAATTTCTGCAGCAGGCGCTCGCGGCCGGCGCCCCGCAGGCGCGTCGTCTCGGCGCCGTCGATCGCGACGGATCCCGCTTCGGGGTGCAGCAGGCCAAGAACGCATTTGACCAGCACGGATTTGCCGGTGCCCGAGCCGCCGATGATCACGATGCTTTCGCCGCGCGCGCAGTCGATATCGATGCCGTCGAGCACGCGGTTGCGGCCAAACGACTTTCGCAGCCCGCGCACGGAGATCTTCGGCGTCCCGGCGGCGGTCATCGCGTCGATCTGCTCATCGGGCAAACAACGCCTGTGTGATCGCGTAATCGAAGAAGAGGATCAATATCGAGGCCGAGACCACTGCAGCGGTCGTCGCCTGGCCCACGCCTTGCGCCCCTCCTCTCGAATAATAGCCGTGATAGCAACCCATCAACGCCACGATAAATCCAAACGCGGCGGCTTTGACCAAGCCGGATACAACATCGCTGGTTTCGAGATATTGTTGGGTGCGGGCGAGATAGGCCGATGGATTAAAGCCGAACCTGTATACCCCGACAAGATACCCACCAAAGACACCGATGATATCGGCGACGACGACCAGGAGCGGCAAGGTCACCACGCCAGCAATCAAGCGCGGCAGCACCAGATAGCGCAATGGGTTGGTTGACAATGTTGTCAGCGCATCGATCTGGTCGGTGACGCGCATCGTGCCGATCTCCGCCGCCATTGCCGCGCCGACCCGGCCTGCGACCATCAGCCCGGCGATCACCGGCCCTAGCTCGCGAGTCACCGACAAGACCACAACCGTCGCCACCGCGCCTTCGGCGGCAAATCGGCTAAAGCCGGTGTAGGACTGGAGCGCCAGCACCATGCCGGTAAAGATCGCCGTCAACCCGACGACCGGCAGCGAGAAATAGCCAATATCGACCATCTGGCGCAGCATTGCGCGCGGATAGAAGGGCGGTGAGAAAGCTGTCGCCAGTGCCATCCCGGCAAAATTGACGAGCCGCCCGGCCGCAGCGAGAAAGCCAAGAAAGGCAGCTCCGATCGAAGCGAGAAGCTTGATCATCCGGTCGATGCGCTCGCGGCGTTACGATAGATACGATGATAGCGCCGGCCAAGCGCAGTCAGAATTTCATAGCCTATCGTGCGGCCGTCGGCGGCGGCTGCGTCGACGCCGTAATCCTCTCCCAACAGCTCGATAAAGCGACCGGGCCGCGCCACCAGGGGGTCGACCGCTGTCACGTCAAATACGGCGAGATCCATCGACACCCGGCCGACTAAGGGGACGCGGACCCCGCCGATGCGGCCCGATCCGCGATGGCTCAGCGAACGCAGCCATCCATCCGCGTAGCCGACCGCGACGGTCGCCAAGCGCCCCGCCGCCGCCATCACATGCGATGCACCGTAACCAACCGGCTGACCTGCGTCAACCTCGCGGATTTGCACGATTCTTGCGTCGAGACGGACAATCTGCCGCATCGGATTGGGCGCTCCGGCGAGCGGGTTGACGCCGTAGAGGGACGCCCCCGGGCGAACGAAATCGAAATGAAACTCGCGCCCAAGAAAGATCCCCGACGATGCCGCGAGGCTGGCGGGCATATCGCCGAACCGGCCTCGCACCGTAGCGAAACGCGACCGCTGCTGGGAGTTCAACGGGTGAGCCGGCTCGTCGGCACAGGCGAGATGGCTGATCACGGCGCGCCAGCAGATCGCACTGAAGCAGCGGAGACCCTCCGCCAGCCGCTCGAATTCGCGGAGTGTCAAGCCGAGCCTGGCCATTCCGGTGTCGACATGGAGCATCGCCGCCAGTGGCCCGTGCCTCGTGCCCGCCCGTCCCCAATCTTCGATCTGGCCCGGATCGTTAAGCACCGGAACGAGTGCGTGTTGGACGAATTCCACAGCCGACCCCGGAGCCGGGCCGTTAAGCACCGCGATCTCGAGCGGATCGGCGATTGCCGTGCGCAACGCCAACGCCTCGTCGAGCGTAGCGACGAAAAAGCGGCGGCATCCGCCCGCGGCGAGGGCGGTCGCGACCGCCGGAGCGCCCAGCCCATAGGCGTCGGCCTTGACCACGGCCGCACAGGCTGCGGGGGCGACCTGCCTAGCCAAATAGCGCCAATTCGCGACGATGCCCGCGAGGTCGATTTCGAGGACGCCGCCAGCGTACTCGGCGCGACCGATGGCCATACTCCCGGCCCCCATCACCCGGCAGCAGTCGGACAAGGTATTGGTTGCCGTCTGCTACGATCCGCCGGTACAGGATCATGATTCGCGTCTCTTCGCCACTTCGTTCATGGGGGCGCGCAGCAAGGGTACGCCTTGGGAACGCCTGAGCCGGCGGAGCGACGAGATATGACGCTGCGGCAGCGAGCCAGCACGGGAGAACGCGATGGCAATAGTTCACTCTGGCATCGGCGACCGGCCGAAACGGCGTGAGGATTTTCGGTTTCTTACCGGCCAAGGTGCCTATCTCGATGATCTCGCTTTCGACGGTCTGACTCATGCGATCATGCTGCGGTCGCCCCATGCCCATGCGCGGATCGACGCCATCGACACGCGGGCGGCTCAGGCGAGCGGGAGTACTGGCTGTCCTGACCGCCGCGGACGCCCACGCGGACGGGCTGCAACCGCTGCGGCCAACAGCAGAAGCCAATGTTCAGACCGGCGAGAAATTCGCCTTCGCGCTGCAGCCCGTCTTGGCTGCGGACAAGGTTCGCTATGTTGGCGAGCCAGTGGCGCTGATCGTCGCAGAGACCCGCGCTCAGGCCCTCGACGCCGCCGAGCTGGTCGCAGTGGATTACGCTGCATTGCCGGCGGTCACCAGCGCTGCCGCCGCTCGCGCACCGGGGGCGCCGCAGATTGCGGCCGAGGTGCCGGACAATGTTTGTTTCGGATGGCACACCGGCGACACGGCGAGGGTCGACGCCGCCTTTGCCGCGGCGGCTCATGTGGTCGAGGTCAACCTGGACAATCACCGCATCGTCACAAACCCGATGGAGCCGCGCGGAGTGATCGGAATCTGGGACGCAGAACGCTGCCGCTACACGGCGTATGTATCGAGCCAGAGCATCCACGCCACCCGCGACAATACGGCCCGTGCGCTCGGGGTGCCTCCGGCGGCGGTTAGGTTCATCGCCCCGGATGTCGGCGGCGGCTTTGGCGCCAAAAATTTCGTCTATCCCGAGCACGTGCTGACATTGTGGGCGGCCAAGCGAGTCGGCCGCCCGGTCAAATGGATCGCCACCCGCAGCGAAGTTTTCATCGCCGACCATCAGGCGCGGGACCAGCGCGCCGCGGCGGCCCTAGCGCTCGATGCGGACGGCCGCTTTCTGGCGCTGCGGGTCGCCAGCATCGCCAATGTCGGGGCGTATTTGGTCAGCTCCGGCGGGGTACAGACGTTTCAGTATGTGCATCTGCCGGGCACGGTCTATCGTATCCCGGCGGTAGCATTGCAGGTCGCCGGGGTGCTCACCAATACCGCACCGATCGGCGTCACTCGGGGCCCAGGCTTTGCGGAGGCCGTTAACATCATCGAGCGGCTGATCGATGCGGCGGCCAGGCAATGCGGTTTCGAGCGCGCCCAGCTCCGCCGTCTCAACATGATCCCGGCCGCGGCGATGCCTGTCACCAACGCCTTCGGCAACAAGATCGACAGTGGCGCCTTCCCGGACACTTTCGATTGCGCCCTGGCCGGCGCCGATGTCGCGGGGTTTGCCGGGCGGCGCAGCGAGAGTGAGGCGAAGGGATTGCTGCGCGGCCTCGGCTTTGCCTATCACATCAAGGCGACCGGCGGCTCGCCAAACGAAAATGTCGATATCCGCTTTGAAGAGGACGGGACCGTGTCCCTGATCACGGGCACCCAGACCATCGGGCAGGGCCACGAGACGACCTTTCCGCAAATCCTGGCCGATCGCCTGGGATTGCCGAATGAGCGCATCCGCCTCGTTCAGGGCGACACCGATCTGATTCCGGCCGGCGGCGGGCACGGCAGCTCGCGCGCGACCTATATGGGCGGCACGGCGATCTGGCGTGCTTCCGACGAGATCATCGCCAAGGGGATCCGCATCGCCGCCGAGGCGCTGGAAGTGGCCGAAGCCGACATTCGCTTCGCGGACGGCAGTTTCGTTGTCACCGGGACCGACCGCGGGTTGCCGCTGCTCGATGTCGCCGCGATCGGGCGTGACAAGGGCATGCCGCTCGACACCTATCATTATTGGACGCGGGAATGGATGACTTTTCCCAACGGCGCCCATGTCGTCGAGGTCGAGATCGACCGCGATACCGCTCAGGTCATCCTAGCGCGCTATACGGCTGTCGACGATTATGGCGTCTTGGTCAACCCGATGATCGCCGCCGGCCAAGCCCACGGCGCGATCGCACAGGGCATCGGGCAAGCGCTGCTCGAACACGCGGTCTACGACCCTGGTTCGGGCCAGCTGATCGCCGGCTCGTTGATGGATTATGCGCTGCCGCGCGCCGACGATCTGCCGTTCTACGATCTCGGCTTCAACCCGACGCGCTGCACGACCAACCCTCTCGGCGTCAAGGGCTGCGGCGAAGCCGGTGCCGTCGCCGCCTTTCCGGCTATCTCCAACGCGATTCTCGACGCTCTTGCGCCTCTCCGGCGTCACCGACCTAACCGGTCCGGCTACCCCGGGAGCGATCTGGCGGCGGATCGGCGGATGCGGCTGATGATCAACGGCTCGGGCTCGGCGTCGTCAGAAAGCCGGTCGGGGGCAGCAAGGTTGAAAGGCGGACAGCCGCCAAACCTTGCGTGAGAGCGGTGCGATCGGCCGGTGAGGGACCGACAGGGTCGGCGGCGCCGATCTAGGTCAAGGCGAAGAGGGCTGGGACACGATCTCGCCTCAGGCTGACTACGTAAATCAGGCCAGGGTCGCCTTATGAGCCGCCGGCGGATGGGCCCGCCGAGGTGCAAGCGAGGTTCGACCCGGCTTTATCCAAGTGTGGAAGTTCATCATCGCGAACGGCATGAACGATTCGTTCCTCGGGTTGGCCCGCCGCTACGATGGCCCCAACTATGCCGCCGACGATCGCAGCGGCAAGCCGCAGCGCTTCTATCAGGGCCACGCCAATAGAGACACTCGTGCCGCGTGATTATGCCGGCTTAACGCGGGCCGGCGAAAGCCGTTGCGGGTGGCGGCATTTGGCGTTAACCCCTAAGCTTTCACAGCGCGACAGGCAGCATCGGTTCTCGGATGGCGGGCAATCTCGTGCAGGGCGCGGTATTCACCGTTATGGTGGTGCGCGCCGGATTGTTGCGTGATGCCGCCTTCGAGCAGGACCTCGCCGAGCAGATCCGCCGCAGCCCGCGCTTTTTTCTGAATGCGCCGGTAGTGCTCGACCTCAAGGGTGCCGACGGATTCTCGGGTGCCGATGGATTGGTCGAGGCGAAGGAGGTGCTCCGCCGCCACACCTTGACCTTGGTCGGGGTGCAGAACGCATCGCCTGCGCAGGTCGAGGCCGCCTCTCTAGTTGGGCTCGCGAGCTTCGCACCGAATTCGGCGCAGCCGAACCGGCGGCGCCCGCCTGAGCCGGCTTCCGCTGGTCCCCAGCCCGGCCGCGAGGCCGCAGCAAAGACGCGCCTGGTGACCCAGCCGGTGCGCTCGGGGACGCAGATCTACGCGCGCGGCGCCGATCTGATCGTCATCGCCGCGGTCAGCCCCGGCGCCGAGATCATGGCCGACGGCAATATCCATGTATATGGCGCTCTGCGCGGCCGAGCGCTCGCCGGCGCCGGCGGCGATACCGAGGCGCGAATCTTTTGCAACCGGTTCGAGGCCGAGCTCGTCAGCATCGCCGGGCATTATCTGGTCAGCGAACAAATGCCTGCGGCGGAACGGGGCTTTCCGGTGCAGATCACGCTCGTTGACGACCGGTTGACCATCACGCGAAATTGACGCTGATCTTTAGGCGGGCGTCGTTAGTGGGACGGCGACCTAGCGCCGCTGCTCGGGCCGCCGCCAAATTCGGTTCGGCGCCAAATTCAGTTCGACGCCAGCGGGCGGGGGAGAGGGGAGGTCTGTTTGGCAGCAAAAGTCATTGTGCTCACTTCCGGGAAGGGGGGCGTCGGCAAGACCACCAGTGCCGCCGCCGTCGCGGCCGGGTTGGCTCTACGCGGCCATCGCACGGTCGTCATCGATTTTGACGTGGGCCTTCGTAACCTCGACTTGATCATGGGTTGCGAGCGCCGGGTGGTCTTTGATTTCATCAATGTCATCAACGGCGACGCCAAACTCAACCAGGCGCTGATCAAGGACAGGCGCAACGACAGCCTCTATGTCTTTCCGACCTCGCAGACGCGCGATAAGGATGCGTTGAAGCGCGAGGGGGTAGAGCGGGTGCTCGATGAACTCAAAGAAAGCTTCGACTACATCGTCTGCGATAGCCCGGCCGGGATCGAGCATGGCGCGATCACCGCGCTCTATTTCGCCGACGAGGCGATTATCGTCACCAACCCCGAGGTCTCCTCGGTCCGCGACAGCGACCGCATCATCGGTATCCTCGCCTCGAAGTCGCGGCGCGCCGAGCACAATATGGATCCGGTCGCGATCCATCTGCTGTTGACCCGCTATTCGCCCGAACGGGTCGAGAAGGGCGAGATGCTGGCGATCGAAGACGTCAAGGAAATCCTGTCGATCCCGTTGCTCGGCGTGATCCCGGAATCGGAATCGGTGCTGCGCGCCTCGAACACCGGGACCCCGGTGGTGTTCGACGATCAGAGCCCAGCCGGCCAAGCCTATCATGACGCCGTCGCCCGGCTGCTCGGCGAGCAGCGCGAGCTGCGCTTTCTGAAGCCCGAGCGCCGCAGCTTTTTCCGCAGCCTGTTCGGTAGGGCGTGATGGGCCTCCTCGGTTTTCTGTTCCCGGAGCGCCGAAACACGGCCGTCATCGCCCGCGACCGGCTGAAGATCGTGCTCGCCCACGAGCGGGCGAGCCGCGCGGCGCCCGACTTTTTGCCCGCGCTGCAAAAAGATCTGCTCGACGTCGTCGGCCGTTATGTCGAAATCCGCGATGAGATGCTGCGCGTCAATGTCGGCCGATCGGGCGAGACTTCGCTGCTCGAAATCAACGTCGAAATCGACGGCGCCAAGGTCAGGCCGGTCAAGAACGGCGCGGCTGCCGACGAGAAGCCAAAGGTTGTACTGGGCCCGAGGCCTGATCCCGGCTCGCACCCGCCCTGGGTCAAGCCCAGCTAGCCGGCGTCAAACTCGGAGAGGAGAGTGAAACATGGCGACATTCGTGCTGATCCACGGCGCGTATCAGGGCGGTTGGATCTGGAAACCAACGGCCAGCCGGCTCAGGGAAGCGCGGCACCTCGTTTATACCCCGTCGCTCGACGGCTGCGCCGACCGGCGGCATCAGTTGCGGCCGGGGATCACCGTCGAGACGCACGCCGCCGAGATAGCCGAACTGCTGTTCTATGAAGATTTGAGCGATGTCGTGCTGGCCGGCACTAGCTCCGGCGGCATGGTATTGTGCCGGGCTGCCGAGCTGGCGCGCGAGCGAATCGGGCGGCTGATTTTTATCGACGCGCTGGCATTGCTCGACGGCGAGCGGATCGCCCAGATCGTGAACCGTCCGACACCGCGGGTCACCACCGCTCTTGCGGTCGGACCGTCACGCGAAGATGCCGAAAACCGCAGCTTCGCCGACCTCGACCAGGCGACGCGCGCCTTTGCCCTCGCCCGCTATACGCCGCACCCGATCGCCGCGATGGAGGAGCCGGTCTCCCTGACAAGCTTCTGGTCACAGCCGTGGAAGGCAACGGTGATCCGCTGCTGTCGGGCCGCCAATCCGGGGGAAGCCCACCAGCGCCGCACCGCCGAAAAGCTCGGCGCCAAATATCTCGAGATCGACACCGGCCACTACCCGATGCTGTCCGATCCGGACCTGCTGGCGCCGCTGTTGATGGCTGGATGACGGCGGGTTGGCAGGAGATCGCGGGAGGATTCGCCGTTTAATCACAGGCGCTGCTGAGGCGCGCGGACAGATGGCCGCCGGGCGCTTATATCGCGAGCCTCGAAGACGATCGCGGCTCCCCTAGTAATGGCGGCGATCATCGCCCCGAACTCGTCGGCAAAAATCTCGAACGAGATCGGCCGAGCCGGGATCGCGGCGATGACCTCATGGGCAAAGCTTTCGTAATCGGCGACCCCGGCTTTGCGCATCAATGACGGGTTGGTGGTAGAACCCTTGACCAGCGGGTTTTTCGCCATCGCCAACATGCCGGCGAGATCGGCGCCGTCGGCAAATATCTTTACCGTCAAGTCGGCGAGCCGCTTGCTTGGAACGCTTCGGACAAGGGCGTCACCCTGTGCGGCGCGGGCTGCGGGATCACGACCACGACCCCGTATTCAGGATCCTCTCCTCGCTCGGCTCACCCGGCTCGAGCGATCGTCAAGCGCCTGCCGACCCCGAACCGTCAGGCGGCTCGCTTCGGTCAGGCCTGTTGGCGGCATGAACGCCACGACCCCGTCAACCACGCTCCTCCGGGCGCATCCGCAATAGCTCGGTTAGGGCGGAGGCCCGGGCGGCGCGGCGAAGATCGTGGATCAGAGCGAGACTAGCTTCGATCTGCGCATCGCCGAGCTGCGCATGCGGCGCCAGGGCGCGGTATTTGGCGTCGATGTCGGACCAGGCGATCCCGAGCATTCCCGCTCCCTTCGGCATATAGACGGTGCTCGTGCTGGTCCTGCCATCGATGGTGCGAATGGTCACGGTAGCGCCCTGCCGGTATTTCCCGACATCGTCGCTGGGCGGGGCACCGATCCGGACCTTATCGATCAGCCGATGGATGACGGGGTCCGCGATCTTGCTTGGAACTGCATGCGCCCAGGAGAATCCATGATCGGCCGCACCAGCGGCGAGAAAATAGGCGGGGCTGTGCGCCATGCCGATCAGATCTGCCGGGTGCAACGGGCCGGCGAGCGCGGTCACCCCGGGGCGAGAGAGAGTGATGCTCTCGATTTCCTCGGCGCTAAATCGACCCTCTCTGGCCGCATTGGCGGCGGCTTCGGCTAAGGCGTGATGCGGATGGCCACCCGGGACGAGCTTGACCGCCATATCGGTGATGATGTCCCAAGACTGCCCGAGATCGCGCGTCACCCCGGCGCCGGCGGCGGAAGCATCGACAGCGCCATAGGCCTCGAAGAAGCCATGTCGGGTTTCGAGGATGCTGTCTTCGGCCTTGAAGCCGCGCTGCGCCGCGAGCGCCGCGCTCACCCCCAGCGTCGCGGCCAGCCCCGCATGGTATTCGCGCGCAACGCTGGTGTTCGCCGCGGCGGCGAGCCCGCCGATCGAGGTCGCCGACAAGGCGATCGCCTGTGCCATTTCCGCTGCGCCGAGCCGCAGGAGTCGCCCAGCGGCGACCGCAGCGGCGAAGATCGCGACGAGGCAGCCGTGAAACCCGCGGCTGCGAAAGCCGGGGGTGATCGCCTCGCCGATCCGCCCCGCCGCCTCGTATCCCAACACGATCGCCGCTAATACGTCCTCGCCGCCGGCGCCGGTCCGCTCGGCAACGGCGAGCGTCGTAGCGGTCAGCGGCGTGCCGGCATGAACGATGTTCCGCAGATCGCTGTCGTCGCAAGCGGCGGCGTCGCTCATCACCGCGTTGACCTGCGCCGCATCGGCGAGCGGCAGTTTGGGTCCGGCGTCGAACCAAAGCGTGGCATCGGGTCGACCGCCGCGCTCGCGCGCCAGTTCCCGTATGATCGCCGCCGATTCGAGACCGGAGCCAAAGGCGGCGCTGGCGATCGTGCTGGCGATCAGCATCGCCGCATGGTCGAGGGCTTGCGCCGGCAGGTCTTCAGCAGTGGTCCGGGTCAGAAACTCGGCGAGATCACGGGCGACAGTCATCGACCGGGCCTACCGGGCTTCCGTCCAGCTCTCGGAGAATGCCAGCGCGCAGGTGCTGAAGGGCCGCCCTTCGCGCTCGGTCGGCCAGGCTCGGCCGGTCGCTTCCGCGCCGTCGACGGTCAGCCGCGCGCCGAGCGCCGGGATCAGCAACGTGCACACCCCATAGCGGCGGCCTCCCTCATTGGGCTGGGTGTGGATCAACAATGGCTCGCCGATGTCGTACCAGGTCAGCGCGACCTCTTCGTCGCTCGACACCACCCGCTCGGTCCAGAAATAGTGCGGGTCGCCCGATTTGACGAACTCGGCATCGGTGACCGGGATTGCCGTATCGGCGGTCTCGGGATTGAGCATGCCTTGCACGGTCGTCTGCAGCCAGCGGGCCATCGCGATGTTGTCGGAATAGATGCGCCAGCGGCTTTCGGTCAGTTCGCTCTTCAAATAGAGGACATGCCCCGGTCCGGCCGGGCAGGTGATGATGCGCCAATAGCTGGCATTCGTCGTCTGTGGACCGCCGTCGGTCGCGCTCAATCGAATGAACGGATTTTCGCCGGTCAGGATCACGCGGTTGGGATCGGCAGGCATCGCGAATTCCTCCCTCGAAACATCAGCAGACCGATCGTAGTGGATCGCTCGCCCCGGCGCCACGACCGGAGCCCTCTTTGGGGATCGGCCAGGGTGTCTCGTATAAGAGGGCGCCTATAACCTGGCCGCCGTCAGGGCTCGGGCGGTTTGAAGTCAGCTGGGGTCGCTGCGGCGAGCGGCGCGGTGTCGTCCCTGCCGGTTGGATGCCGGAAATCGAGCCAGGTCAACGTGAACGGGCGCTTGAACAAGACCGTCCACAAATAGTTCAGGCTATATTGGAGCGCTACCCGAAACAGTCCCTCGGCGGCGAGCCGCCGTCCCGAGGAGAACGCGGGCAGCGCGAAGGAGAACTTCACCGCACCGACCTTGCTGAGCCGGCGCGCGAGTTCGGTGTCTTCACCGAAAAAGCTGAAATCGGGGTTGAAGGCGTCGGCCGCGTCGAGGGCGCTCTTCAATACGACGAAGTTGCCGCCCTGCATCATCGATCCGACCCGGAAGACGAACCGGACCAAAAGATAAGTCGTAAATGCGAATCGATAGAAGACCGCGACGACGATTTGCGCCGTTCTCGACACGTCGTAATGAACGAACGGGCCGCTGAGTGCCACGAGTTCGGGCGAGCGTGCGAATTCTGCGAGCACCGTATCGAGCCACCCCTCCGGCACCATCGTATCGGCGTCGATATTGGCGATCAGCCGACCCCTGGCGGCGAGGCATCCCGCCCGCCGCGCCGGCACCAACCCGCGCTGCGGCTCATCGATGACGGTGACGCCGGGGATCGACAGCGCGATTTCGCGGGTGCGGTCGGTGCTGTTGTTGTTGACGACGATGATTTCCGCCGGGTGCCCGGTGCGCGCGGTCTCAGCGACGATCGCCTGAAGACACGAGGCGATCAGCGCTTCTTCGTTATAGGCAGGCACAACAAAGCTGATTAGCTCCTCCGTCATCGTTCCTCCTCTCGAGCGTTCCTCGCGACTTAGCCGGCCGCTTCTCATTGCTAGGCGTCGGCCATTTCCGGAGCATCCTCCTCCTGCTCAAGCGCGAGAGCTGCATCGATCTCGATCGGACCAAATGCCCGGCGGTCGAGCCAGTGAACCAGCTCGAGTTGGCCGTCGTAATGCTCGACGAGCGCGGTGCAGCTCTCGACCCAGTCGCCGCTATTGCAATAGAGAACGCCGCCGAGATCGCGAATCTCGGCGTGGTGGATATGGCCGCAGACAACGCCGTCGACTCCGCGCCGCCGCGCCTCGGCGGTCACCATGTCGCCAAACGAAACGATGTATTGCATGGCGTTCTTGACCCGGCGTTTGAGATAGGCGGACAGCGACCAATACGGATAGCCTAGCCGCCGGCGCAGAGTGTTGAAGTGTCGATTGATCCACAGCGTGACCGTGTAGGCGCCGTCGCCGAGCAGCGCCAGCCAGCGCGCATGGGTGACGACCGCATCGTACGCATCGCCATGCATCACCAATAGGCGGCGGCCGTCGGCAGTAACGTGAATCGCCTCTTCGACGACCTCGACGCCGCCGAATTGAAGCCGCGTATAGCCGCGCAGCCATTCGTCGTGATTGCCGGGGACATAGATCGCCCGGGTACCCTTGCGCACCATGCGCAACAGCTTTTGGACGACGTCGTTGTGCGTCTGCGGCCAGTACCAGGATTTCTTCAAGCCGCCAACCGTCGATGATGTCGCCGACCAAATAGATCGTGGCGGCATCGTTGTGGCGCAGGAAATCGAGCAGGAATTCGGCCTTGCAGCCGCGCGTGCCGAGATGCACGTCCGAAATCCAGATCGTGCGGTAGCGCGGCATTCGCACGGCCCGGCTCATGCCGAGCGTCCCTGCAGGCTAGGCGTGGCTATCTGCAGAGGTCTTCGCAGCCACAGGCAAGAAAACATTCCTGCATCGACGGCCACGCCATCCCCCATCTCGGTGTCGTCGAGACGGTAATCTACTGCTGGTATGTGACAGTTTTGCGAGCGCTAAATAATGGAATTGCGCTGACACAAGACCGCCCCAGAGCACTGACCGGACTGGTCCTCATCGTCGTCCGACTCTGGCGAGTGGTGTCGGGCGCGTCCCCACGGTGCTAGGCTCACCGCGACGACCAATCGGGGAGAGCCACCATGAGCCAGGCGCTGGCGGGGATTCGCATCATCGACATGACGCACAACCAGGCGGGACCGGCCTGCGCCCAGATCCTGGCGTTTCTCGGCGCCGACGTGATCAAGCTCGAAGAGCCCAAGGGGGGCGATGTCGCGCGCCGCAACATGCGCGACCGGCCGGACAGCGACAGCCTGTTTTTCCTGTTGTTCAACGCCAATAAGCGCAGCCTGACGCTCAATCTGAAGACCGGCCGCGGCAAGGAATTGTTCAAGCAGCTGATCGCCAAATCGGACGTTTTGCTGGAAAATTTCGGACCCGGCGCGCTCGACCGCCTGGGTTTCGGCTATGACGCGCTGGCCCAGATCAACCCGCGGCTGATCTATGCGACGATCAAGGGCTTTGGCACTTACGGGCCCTATCGCGATTACAAAAGCTACGAGCCGATCGCCCAGGCGATGGGTGGGGCAATGAGCATCACCGGCTTTCCCGACAACCCGCCGACCTTCGTCGTTCCGGCGATCGGCGATTCGGGGACCGGAATGCATATGGCGATCGGCATCCTCGCCGCCTTACAGCAGCGCCATGCCTCGGGACGCGGCCAACAGGTCGAGGTGTCGATGCAGGATGCGGTGGTCAACTTGATCAGGGTCAGCCTGCGCGACCACCAACGCTTTGGCGCAGCGATGCCTCGGCGCGGCAACCAGATGGGCCGCGGGGTTCCGAGCACGACTTATCCCTGCGCCCCTGGCGGCCCCAACGACTATGTCTTTATCACCGCGCAGCAGCAGATGTGGCCGGCCTTTACCGAAGCGATCGGCCGACCGGAACTGGCCCGCGACCCGCGCTTTGCCAACGAGGACGGGCGCTGGGAAAACCGCGACGCGCTGACCGCGATCATCGAGGAATGGACCCGCGGGCGTTCGAAGCACGAGGTCATGCGCATTCTGGGCGCCGCCGGCGTCCCGTGCGGCGCCTGCCAGGACACCGGCGAGGTCCTGGCCGACCCGCATCTGAAAGCGCGCGAGATGATCGTCGACCTGGACTACCCGACCCGCGGCGCCTACCAGACCGTCGGCTGCCCGGTCAAACTCTCGGACTTCGCCGGCCCAACTGAGCCGCCCGCCATTGCTCGGCGAGCATACCGACGCGCTGTTGAGCGAAATTGCGGCGTCGACCCGACGAAGTAAGGCGGCTCCACGAAGACGGCGTCGTCTGACGCCCAGGGCCGACATAACAAAAGGCAGAGTTACTGGGAGGAATGCATGGCATTGCGACTGACGATCGCCTTTTCCGACAACCCGCGCCTCGACCCGCTCAAGGACGGCGCCGTCAAGCCGCAAGGCATCGAACTCGACTTTGTCACGGTCGAACCTGGGACTTTGTTTTTTCGTAACCTCACCTATGACGAATTCGACGTGTCGGAGATGTCGATCTCGGAGACCTTGCTGGCGAGGGAGCGGAGCGACGGCAAAAGGTGGGACTGGTCGGCATTGCCGGTGTTCCTGAGCCGCGGACACCATTGGCCCAATCTCTATGTCAATACCGCGTCGGGCATCGCCGGTCTTGGCGACATCAGGGGCAAGCGCATCGGCGTCCCGGATTACGATATGACCGCGGCGCTGTGGTTTCGGATCACCTTGAAGGACCTCTACGGCATCGAGGCCCGTGACAATATCTGGTTCAACGGCCGCACCAAGGAGTTGAGCCACGCCGGAGCGCTCGGTCTCGACAAGGCGGGACCCGTCGGCGTCGAGCATCACTGGCTGACCGCCGATCAGACGCTCGACGCAATGCTCGACCGCGGCGAGATCGACGCGTGCACCGCGATCCGCCCGCACAGCCGGATCACCGCCGGGGACCCGACCGTCATCGACCGTTGGGGCGGCACCCAGATCGACGGCAACCCGCGGCTGCGCAAACTGCTCGACGACAACGGCAAAAGCGTCGTTTTCGAATTCTATCGAAAGACCGGGTGCTTCCAGGCCAATCATCATGTAATCGTGCAAAACCGTATCCTGCGCGAACACCCGTGGGTCGCCCTCGAACTCTACGACGCCTTCCGCCGGTCGAAGGAAATCGCCTACGAACGCGCCCGGCGCTACGAGGCGACGCGGGTGTATTTTCCCGTCCAGGACTTGGCCGAGCAGCGGGCTGTCGTCGGCGACGACCCCTATCCGCTCGGCCTCGCCGCGATGGGCCGCAATATTGAGCGCGCGATCCAAGGTTCGCTGGAGCAGGGATTACTGACCAAACCGCTCGCCCTCGACGAGATTTATTATCGCACGACCCTGAAAACGTGAAGGCGGACGCCCGCAAAAGCGGGGCAGCAGGCCGCTCGACGTGTACGCTCCAAACCGGCCAGCCACACGCCTCACCCAAACACGTGCTCGTCGAGAAATTCATTGCGGAATTTCCCACCCGGGTCATACGACCGAGCAAGTTCCCGAAACGCGGGCAGCATCGGATACAGTGTTGCGAGCTGGTCTGGACGTGCATGCATGATCTTGCCCCAATGGGGACGTGCACCGAGCGGCAGCAGCATCGCTTCGACCTCGGCGGTCAATGCCTGCACTGCGTCAATCTCCCTCTGCCAGGAAAAATGGATGCTGACGCGGTCATCCTCGTAGGCGGGGCTGAGCCACAGCGCGTCCCCCGTCATGCTGCGGATCTCGGTGGCCCACAGATGGCGGTCGATGCGGTCGCCGATGGCGCGCAGTTTCGCGATCGCCGCCGTCGCCAGGCTGCGCGGCACCATGTATTCACTCTGCAGATGTCCGGCCGGGCCAGGCACCACGTCGGGCCGAAAATGGGGCAGGCGCTCGGACCATGGACCCGGCATGCCAAAAGGATTGAGCCTTTGCATCGCCTCGGGCGTGGCTCTGGCCGAAGCCTGGGCGGCAGGAGCAGCACCCAGATGCGCCGCCGACACTGTCTTCGGCGCGTCCCCCATTAGCCGCGTCTTAATCCAAAGACGGGTTATGGTAGGGCCCGACCACGATGTCATCAGGCTGACGCTGTATCCCGCCGACATGACGGCGTCGAAATCGGACAGCACGGTAGCCCAGGGCAGGCCCTCGAACGCATCCTGCCGCATCTCGAATTCAGGCTGAATGTCGAGCGTCACCCGGGCGACGATGCCGAATGCGCCCAAGGAAACCACTACACCGTCAAAGTCCCGATCGCCGCGCCGGATCGTAATCAGATCTCCGGTCGCGGAGACAATGTCGAGTGCTGCCACTGCGGTCGAGAGATTGCCCAACCGGTCGCCCGAACCGTGCGTTCCGGTCGCTGTGGCGCCGGCAATCGAGACATGCGGCAACGAGGCCATATTGTGCAATGCCCAGCCCGCGTGGTGCAGGTAGCCGGCGAGCATGCCGTAGTTGGTCGCAGCCCCGACTGTTACGGTCCGCCGCTCCGGGTCGATCAAGAAACCCGGATCGATGCCGGCAAGGTCGATCAAATCGCCCGGAGAATTGGCGATGCCGTTGAAGGAATGGCGCGCGCCGATAGCGCGGATGCGCGTCGATCGGGCGACTATGCTGCGGACTTCGTCCACCGAGACCGGGCGATGGATTTGGGCGGCGGAGAATGTGTAGTTGTCCGCCCAGTTGTGTTCGCGCGTCATTTGCCGGGGGTTCCCGCCGCCGGAATGCTTTTCTCAATTCCCACGGAGACTAGGCCCCGATCGATACGAACATCAACGCCCCGATCAAACGTCTGCGGAGCCAACCGGAGCCCTTCGAGCCGCTCGGTCCGCGGGCAGATCGCCGCCGACCTTGCGCATCTTTTCGCTTAACACCGGATCGCGCACCATTTTGGTTCATTTTTGTGTAACGTGTGGAGTAGTCTGATCTGCTCGAAATAAGAGCAGCGCCGCCGCGGGGGACGGCGCTGCCTGTGGCGGGAAGCTGCCGGGGTTATTCGGCGGCGGCGCGGGTTGGGGTTCGCGCCGCGGCGAGCACGGCGGCGGCTTGTTTGGCGACGCGGGTGCCCTCGAAGAAGCTGGGGTTCTGCGTGCCCCACAGCCGCACCGCGTTGGTGAAGGTGAAGTCGCGGAAATCGCCCGATGTGATGTGGCCGTCTTCGACCAGCTCATAGGCCTCGGGCAACGGATCGCGCATGTCGATCACGTCGAAATGGCCGATATCCGAGCTGAAGATCGCATTCAGCCGGGACCCGAACGGGTTGTTGCGGCCAAAAGCGGTGGCGTTCATCCGGTCGTCGGCCTCGCAGCCGAAATAATACGGCTTGGCGTAAAGATCGACCCAGTCTTCCTTGCGGGTGATCTTGCAGGCCGAGAAATCGTCGATGTTCTCGATCCCGCCGGTCAGATAGGCCTGCTCGGGGTCGGGCAGGCCGCCGCGCTCGCGCAATGCCGCAGCGATGTCGTCGTAGCCGTATTTCTCGACCAGGCTCAGCAATTTGGCGCGGTCGAGCTTGTCCGGATGCATGCGCTCGAGCGCAGTGGCGCTGCGCCGCTCCCAATGCTCGATCAGATCGCCGAACAATTGAGACGCCCAGCCGACGCCGCCTTCGAGGAAGGCGAAACGCAGCTCCGGGAAGCGCCGGGTAACGCCGCCGAGGAAAATCGCCTTGGCGGTCGCATGCCCGGCGGCGGCGAAATGGCCGATGTGGCTGTAGACGAAATTGGTCGGAGACAGTCGCAAGCCCTGATTGAGGCTCGCGCTGTGGAAGGTCGGCGCGATCCCCACTTCCACGCATTTCGCCCAAACCGGATCGTAATCATAGTCGCTGTCGATGCCGAGCACATCGTACCACACCGCAAAGCGCGCGGTGTCGGGATCGTTGGCCGCGGCCGCCGGCACCTTGCGGGCCATGTTGCTGCCGAACATGCCGACCTTGGAGCCCAATTGCTTGGTGACGAATTCGAGCTCGGCGATCGCCTCGTCGGGATTGTGCATCGGGATGATCGCCGCCGGGGTCATCCGATCGCCGAGGCCGGAGAAGTAATCGGCCGAGACGATGTTGTAGGCGCGGATCACGGCGCGGCGGGTGGCGTCGTCCTGAATCCGGGGAAAGCGCAGCCCGGCGGTCGGGTAAATGATCGCGAAATCGAGGCCGATCTCATCGAGCCGGTCGTAGAGCAATTTCGGCATCATCGCGGTGGCGCGGTCGAGCGTGTTTTCCGCCTGGCGGGCCCAAAAGGCCGACTGTCCGATGCGCTTGTGCCGCCGTTCGGCAACCGACATCGACAGCGACTCGCGGGTCGCCCCCATCGCCTTCAGAAAGCCGTCCGCGGCCAGATCGCCGCCCACCTTGCGCATCTTGTCGCTGAACACCGGGTCGTATTCGACCCAATGCCCATCGCCGTCGACGATCGGATGGTCGATTTTCGAACGGACCTGCTCGGGGGTCATGTGAGCGCTCATTGTCTGCTCCGGAGAAGTGGCTGCTGCCGCGCGCCGTATCCTGAGCCGACTGACAATAAGCGCCAACGATGATTTGTTCCGGAGGTCTGCACCGGACGCATGCATGACCCGATAAAACCGGCCCCGCTTCCTCCGCCAGCGATCTCAATTCCTGCGCGTGGCCTCAGCAAACGCTAGCATGCATGACATACAACATTTGATTGAGCAGGGAAAACAGCATGGCTGCTGCTGCAGCAAATCAGCAGCGAAACTTCCGCGCTGGTTGCCGACCTCCGCCATTCCCGGCCATCCGACCGGGTTCCTCGGATAGCCGCTTCCAGCAATGGCCACGCGGCCATCGGCTTCGCTGTTTTTGCTGTTATTTTGCAGCGAATTATCAGCTACCGCTCGCACTGTCCCGGCCATGCCCCCCGCCGCAATCAGCCACCACCGAGGCGCGGACATATCATGTGATCGTGGCAATTTTGTCGTCTGTCCATGCGAGTGGGACGTTCGATCCCTTCACGCCCTCTCCACGTGATAGTCGGGTTCATTACGTAGAGAAGGTTGCGAGCGATGACCGGTGATGCCCCCTTTCCGGTCATTGCCCGACCGCAGCTCGAACGGCCCAGGTGAGTAGAATGCGGGCATTCCTATCTATATGCCATAGGGCCTGATTCGCTCGCGCTGTTGATCGAGGTCAATGAAAGCTAACCGAAGCCGATGATCTGGTTTCATAGGAGCTGGCTCGAAGTGCACTCCGAAGGCTGAAACCTCGCAGGAGCCCCGATCGCCATGCCATTTCCCGGTCGGATCACCAACCGCCTGCTGCTCGCTTTACCGCAGGAGGAACTCGAGCGCCTCCGACCTAACCTTGAGGCTGTTGATTTGCCCCGCGGCCAGATGCTGCTTCGACCGAACGAACTGATCGACTACGTCTATTTCCCGGAGGAGGGCATGGTGTCTCTCGTGCTCCACTAGATGACGGGAGCGTCATCGAGGTCGGGTTGATCGGAAAAGAGGGTATGGTGGGGGCACTGGCCCCACTCGGCGCGACCGCGATGTCAGGTGAAGCCAGGGTACAGATGACGGGCTCCGCCTTGCGCATGCCTGCGGGAGTGCTGCGGACCGAGGCCGCACGGAACCCCGGCCTAATGAACTTGTTGCTGCGATACGTGCAGGCGCTATTTGCGCAAGTATCCCAGTCGGTTGCCTGCAACGGTCGGCATCGATTGAATGAGCGAATGGCGCGCTGGTTGCTCATGGCACATGACTGCGTGGACGGCGATGACTTGCCGCTCAGCCATGAGTTTCTTGCCACGATGCTCGGCGTGCGCAGGGCGGGGATAACGGTCGCCGTAGGCCAGCTCAAGGAAGCGGGCCTGATCGACAGCAGGGGCGGCCGCTTCCGGATTCTGAACCGCCGCGGTTTGGAGGCATCTGCCTGCGAGTGCTACCGCACGGTGAAGGAGCAATACGAACAACTCCTGCCCTCGCCTCAGCCGGCGTAGGCAGGAAATTACAGGGGATCACGTTCACGGGCTCGCTCAGGAACGCGTGGCTTTCGGGGGAGCGATCCGGCGAGGATGCATAAGGACGGCTCCAACTCGCCCGTCATTGTGCGTTTTCGTACAAAAACTTAACATTTTTGATGGACGTTCATCACAATCAGGCTGTACGGTATTGTACCGGCGGTTACGAGCCTTGGGCACCGCTGGCTGAGAGAAACGTGCGCCTCCGTAAGAGAGGTTACGCGTGCTCCCGCCCTCCTCCTCATCGAGAGGTGCGGCGATGACAGACGACGAGCAGTTCATCATCAAACTCAACATTGCTCATTACCAAGCGATGCTAAGGCTCGACATCGACGACGAAAAGCGGTCCGCCGTCGCGCGATTGCTCGCCGAGGCTGAGGAGGTACTGGCGACGGATTTTAAAGAAAAGTAGCCCAGAGCAACGGGCCGAGAGCGGCGCTGTGCGGGTTCCCTCAACTGGGTAGCAAATTTCAGTCTCAGGAGCACTTCGATGGCGAAGCGCCAGTTCGTTCTTGTGGTCGTGGACCGGGACACCAGCGAATTTACCGTGGAAGGTCCGATGAGCGACGACCGGCTTTGGAACAGTGCGGTGGTCAATGCTCAAAGGGTCGGCCGCAACATCCGATGCTTCAGTATGGGAGATATTGCATTGGATATCGCTGCAACCGAATGGCACTCGTCTTGCGGGGGTCGCAGGATTGCGTCTGGTACGATCGTGCAGGCTCCTTTGATACATTGACAAAGGCAGCGGATCGTCGACCTCCCGGCCCCCACGCATCAATTTTTAATGACTTCAACTCGACGTTCGTCATAGGAATGACGTACGGTATCGTACAGGTGGTCGCAACTCCCGGGCGCCCGCGAGGAAGCGTGTGCCCCTGCAAGAGAACCTCTGGGTGTCTGCTGCCCCTGCCCCGGCAACAGACTGGCGAACGGCAGTAAAGTCGAAGCGGCGGAAGCCGGCGGAGCGACGTGGCCACTCCATTGGCCGTGCGCGCCGACCCACCAGTCGAGGCGGAATGCGCTGCGCTGTTGCGCCCTGCGCTTGCTCGCACATGCGCGCCGGATCGCTACCCCAGAAAGCCAAGTGTTCCTGCGAGCTCCTGAACCCGACCGCAGGCGTAGCGCGCGACTTCTGGGCTTACGGCCGAGCATCATGGTACTATTTCGGATCGCCCTGCTAGGACCATTTTGGGACGCGGGCGGCTAGGAGATGCGTGCGCTCTTCCCAGACGAGGAGAGCCCATGCAATCGGCGCAAATTGTTCCGCCTTCGCAGAATCGTCTGCTTGCTGCTCTGCCGCCAGACGAACTTGAACGGCTGGTGCCGCATTTTCAGCGCGTGCCCCTTTTGTTCAAGGAAACTCTGTTTGAGCCGGGCTCGGGCCTCGAATTTTTCTACTTTCCATTGAATGGCGTGATCTCCACGATTGCTGCTATGAGGGACGGTAGCTCCGTCGAAGTCGGGATCGTTGGCAAGGACGGGGCGACCGATGTTGCGACCGTACTTGGGGACGACATCTCAACCCATCGCGGCTTCGTTCAGCTTGCCGGATCGGCCCTACGGCTGAGCGCCGGGGTTCTCAGGGAGGAGCTTCGCCGCGACGGTCCGCTGCGTTCGGTCTTGCTCCGATATACGCGCTTCACGCTGGCTCAGGCGACCCAATCGGCTGCTTGCAACCGGCTTCATTCGCTGGAGCAACGCTGCGCCCGATGGCTTTTGAGCATGCGGGATCGAGTTGAGGCGGACACCTTTCGGATCACGCATGAGTTTTTGGCCTACATGCTGGGCGTGCGGCGTGCCGGCGTGACGATCGCAGCCCGAAACCTCCAGGCGGCCGGGCGAGTGCGCTACGCTCGCGGTCAATTGACGATCCTCGACGGTGATGGGCTAGAAGCCGACGCCTGCGAATGCCACGGCGTGCTGAAAAACGAGTTCGCGCGGCTGCTCGGGGGAGGTGAACCAGCGTCTTCCGGTTAAAAAAAGATTAGTTTGTACGGAACCGGACAGACGACTATCGTATCGTCAAGAACGCCCGCGCAAGGTGTCGACGGTGCCCTGAAAGCGACCGCGTGGAGCGTTTCGGTGACTCATCCAAGCAAGTTACGGCGGCTGGCATCCTGGTATCGCGAATTTGCGGACCGCGCCGGGGATCCATGGATTTGGGAAAAGCGATTACGCACGGCCGAAGAGCTCGCAGCGGAGGCCGACCGTGTCGAAGCCGAGCTCGCTCTGGTGCGGCACGAAACCCAAATTGACTAAGCCGAGGGCGCGATGAAATCGGAGCAGGAAGGCCGCCGCTCGCAGGGAGAGGATTCCGGCCGCCAGTCCCGAATGGAGCAGGAGAGCGCGTCAGAGGCGCGCTTTCGGCTGGTCGTCGAGGCGGCGCCCAATGCCATGGTAATGATCAACCAGGTCGGTGCGATCGTCATGGTAAATATCCAGGCGGAGCGGGTCTTCGGGTATTCGCGGGACGAGCTGCTGGGTCAGCCGGTGGAGATGCTGGTGCCTCAGCGGTTCCGTGGGCATCACCCCGGACTACGCCAAGCTTTTTTCGCCGAACCGCGTGCGAGGCCGATGGGCGCGGGGCGTGAGCTTTACGGTCTCAGAAAGGATGGCGGCGAGTTCCCGGTAGAGATCGGGTTGAACCCGATCGAGACCGAGGAAGGCATGATGGTGCTGTCGGCGATCGTTGATATCACCGAGCGCAAGACGGCCGAGGTGGCGCTCAAGGAGTTCCAGAGCCGGTTGCAGGAGTCGCACGCCGAATTGCTGCATCTGTCGCGCCTGAGCGCGATGGGCCAGATGGCGGCGATGATGACGCATGAATTGAACCAGCCGCTCACCGCGATCAGCAATTACATGGAAGCCGCCCGCACCCTTCTTGAGCGGGGCGGAGATCTGCCACTTTCCCGGATCAGCAACGCGATAAGCCGAGCCGGCGAGCAGTCAAGCAGAGCGGGAGAGATAATCCAGCGATGGCGCGGGTTCGCGTCACGCGGCGATGGCGAGAAGCGGATTGAGGCGATAACGCCGCTCGTCAAAGAAGCAGCCAAGCTGGCGCTTGTCGGCACGAAGCTCCGAGGGATCAGCATCACGATCCAAGATTGTGCGGCGGGCAGCGCCGTCGTCGCCGACAAAATCCAGATCCAGCAGGTCCTTTTGAACCTGTTACGCAACGCTGCGGAAGCAGTCGCCGATCAGGACTGCCGGGAGATTGCCCTGCTCACTGAGGAGCGCGACAACATCGTCCGGATCAGCGTGGTCGATAATGGCCCAGGGATCCCCGAGGAGGTCCAGGCAAAGCTGTTCCAGCCCTTCGTCTCGACAAAGAAGACCGGCATGGGGGTTGGACTATCGATCTGTCAGGCCATTATCGCCGCGCATGACGGAAGCATTTGGGCCGAACCCAACCCTGACGGGGGCACGATTTTTCATCTAAAACTGCCGACTACACCTGCCGCGGAGCGGGTCGAGCCCAGAAGCCCACCCCGTCTAACGCGATCGACGAGCTGAAGAGAGCCTGCGCACTGATCGAGATCGGATCACATCGCCCGCCCGAGGTCCTCAAAGCTCGCTCAATCGCGTTGATCTAGATCAGGGCATACGTTCGCCACGATGATATTGTTTGTCATGGAAGATTCCTGGCAGCCTGCCAACCACGCGTACAGTGGCGATGCGTCGCGGACGATGAACTCCCAATCCCCAACGATAGCCGTCATCGACGACGATACCGCAGTATGCGATTCTACCCGTTTCCTGCTGGAAGCCTATAACCTCGACGTACAGACGTATCTTAGTGGCGCCGATTTTCTCAGGGAAAATCCTGCCGTCGCTTGCGTGATCGTGGACTACCAGATGCCGGGTCTGAACGGCCTCGATTTTATGTCGGAACTGCGACAGCGCGGCAGCACGGTGCCCGCGATCATGATCACCGCGACCAGCGATCCTATAGTCGATCGACGCGCGGCCCAATTGGGCATCACCCAAGTCTTGAGAAAACCCCTGTCCGGTCAGGTATTGCTGGGTGCGATCCGCAAAGAGCTGGATTAGACGGATTAGGTTTGATCAGTCACCGGCGATCGGAGCCTGCTGATCAAACTAGGGTAGAACACGGAAGCTCGGCCGTTATCGCTGCAGGGTCTCCGGTTTCGGCGCAAAGGGGATGGCCATCAGATCACGATCCGCTCGAAATCATCGAGCCTGAGTGTCCGACTCAGAATCGCATAGGTTGTGTCAGGCACGAGCCAGTCGCCTGATGAGAAGCTGTACTGAGGCAAGCTAGATCCACGCCTTGGCGCTGGCGATGGAGGCTTCGAAGTCTTTGGCGAGGCGGCGGTTGCGGTTGAGCCAAGCCAGGGTGCGTTCGACGACCCAGCGGCGCGGCAGGACCTCGAACCCGACGGTGTCGGCCATGCGCTTGACGATCTTGATGCTCCAGCGGCCGAATTTGGCGAGTGCTTTCAGAATCTTGTCACCGGAATAGGCGCTGTCGGCGAAGAGGTGGCGCAGCCACGGGAAGAGGTCGTGGATGGCTTCGACGACGAGCGCTGCCCCGTCGCGGTCTTGCACATCGGCGGGGTGGACCGCGGCGCCGACCATCAGACCGCTGGCATCGGTCACGATATGACGCTTGCGGCCCTTGATCTTCTTGGCGGCGTCATAGCCGCGTGGGCCGCCGCTCTCGGTGGTCTTGACCGACTGGCTGTCGATGACGCCGGCGGATGGGCTGGCGTCGCGTCCGGCGGCTTCGCGCGCTTCGAGCAGGAGCTCGAAATTGACCGTTTCCAACACGCCTTTGTCGCGCCAAGCATAGAAATAATACTGCACGGTCGAGTATTGCGGGAACTCGCGCGGCAGCTGCCGCCACTGGCAGGCGGTCCGGGCCATGTAGAGCAAGGCATTGATGACGCTTCGCAATTCGGCCTCTCGTGGGCGGCCCCGCCGGTATCGCGGCGGCCGCCGCGGCGATCAGGGCCCACTCTGCATCCGTCACATCGCTTGCGTAACGCAATCCCTTGCGTTCATACTGCGGTCGAGTGGTTTCGGTCCACATGTTGTGCCCCCCGTGCGTTCTCACACAGCGCGGGTATCACAGCCCACTGAAATCACTCAACTCCTCTTTTGGTCGACACTCAGCTCGTCGCGCCGGCGACCGTAGAGCTGCGTCGTGCCCGAGACAACCGCCGCAAGCAGGGCCGAAGCAAGGATCGTTTTCAAGTCCATGAACACCGCTCCGGAAACCTATTCATGCTTAGACAGCGCAGGTCGGCGATTATGCAGCTGTAGCGGATACTACAAAGAAACAGCGCCGTCCGGAGACGGCGCTGCTCGCGGGTGAGCCGCTGACGAGGGTTATTCGGCGGCGGCGCGGGTCGGGGTGCGGGCTTCGGCGAGGATCGCGGCGGCTTGTTTGGCGACGCGGGTGCCTTCGAAGAAACGGGGGTTCTGCGTGCCCCACAGGCGAACCGCGTTGGCGAAGGTGAAGTCGCGAAAATCGGCCGGGGTGATCAGCCCGTCTTCGACCAGCTCATAGGCTTCGGGGACCGGCTGCAGCATGTCCGGTACGTCGAAATGGCCAATATCCGAGCTGAAGATCGCATTGATCCGGGCGCCGAACGGCATGCCCCTGCCGAACGCGACGGCGTTCATCCGGTCGTCGGCCTCGCAGCCGAAATAATACGGCTTGGCATAGAGATCGACCCAGTCTTCCTTGCGGGTGATGTTGCACGCCACATAGTCGTCCATCGGGACGCCGCCTGTCAGCGAATCCTCTTCCTTCATCGGCCAGCCGTCGCGCCTATCCAATTCGGCGGCGATGTCGGCATAGCCGTATTTGTCGACGAGCTGGCGCAATAACGGCCGATTCAGCTTTGCCGGGTCCATATAGGCGAGCCCCTTGGCGCCGCGCCGCTCCCAATGCTCGATCAGGTCGCAGAACAGCTGGCAGCCCCAGCCGACTCCGCCTTCGAGAAAGGCAAACCGCACATCGGGGAAGCGGCGGGTCACGCCGCCGAGGAACAAGGCCTTGGCGACCGCGTGGCCGGCATCGGCAAAATGGCCGATATGGTTGAAGGTGAAATTGCTCGGCGAGTTGCGCATGCCATAGCTGCGCCCGCCGGTATGGAAGGTCGGGGCGACCCCGAGCTCGCGGCATTTCTGCCAAAGCGGGTCGTAATCATGGTCGCTATCGATGCCGAGCTGGTCGAAGCCCCGCGCATGGAAGGCGATTTCCGGGTCGCTCCCAGCCGCGGCCGGCAATGGCCGGCGCACGCCGCTGCCGAACATGCACACCTTGCTGCCGAGCTGCTTGGTGACGAATTCGAGCTCGGCGATGGCCTCCTCCGGGGTGTGCACCGGAATGACCGCCGCCGGGGTCAGCCGGTCTTCGAGCCCCTTAAAGTAATCGGCGGTAACAATGTTGAAGCCGCGGATCACGGCATGGCGGGTCTCGTCATCGGGAATGCGCGGGATGCCGAGCCCGGCGGTGGGGTAGATGATGCCGAAATCGATGCCGAGCTCGTCGAGCCGGTCGTACAGCATCTTTGGCATCATTGCCGTGGCGCGGTCGCGGGTGTTGGTCGATTGCCGCCCCCAATTGCCCTCCATCGCGATGCCGCGCCGCTTGCGCTCGGCAAGCGTGAGGCTCAGCGAATTGGGAATGCGCCGCTGCGAGGCGAGAAACCCGGTGGCGCCCTTATCGCCGACCGCCTTGCGGATCTTCTCGGCGAAGACCGGCGTGTACTCGATCCAATGGCCGTCGCCGTCGATGACCGGGTGGGCGAGTTTGGCATGGATCTGCTCAGGGCTCAGATGACCGCTCATGGTCTACTCCAGGAAAGTGGCGGGCGCCGTTGGTTGTGCCGCCGGCTGGTCAGCCGGGCCAGCGCTGGTCAGGCGACGAGGATTTTATCACTCGCACGACCGAGCATAACAGACGCAGGGGCCGCGCGGAACCAGGGGCGCGCGCGCCGGTGGTGCGGTTCCGGGCGTCAATTCGGGTAGACGATCGTGCGCAGCATGATGCGGCGCTGCTCGGGGTGGTAGTCGCCGGCGCCGCGATGCATCGTCGCCCGCTCGTCCCAGATCAGTAAATCGCCGACCCGCCAGGAATGGTAATAGGTGAAGCGCTCCTGGGTGGCGTGCGCGGCCAACTCCTCGATCAATTCCCAGGCCGCCTCGCGCTCCATGCCGTCGAAGCCGTGGGTGTGCATCGGGTTGACGAACAGGATCGGACGGCCGGTGACCGGGTGCGGCACCACCGCCGGGCGCGGCAGTTCGGTGTATTCTTTCTCGGTCTTCCCCTTATCGTCGCCGTACAGCCGTTCCCCGGCCGGCCCGGAGCTGCGGCCGTGCAATCCAGTCAGCCCGGCAAGGCGATCCTTCATCTCAGGCGAGAGCGCGTCGTAGGCGGCGCGCATGTCGGCAAACATCGTCCCGCCTTTTGTCCCCGGCACTTCAAGCGCGTGCAGCATCGCCAGAAGCGGCAATTTTTCTTCATAGGTGGAGTCGGTGTGCCAGTCGGTGGCGCGCTTGACGCCGTACCAGTCGACCTTTCCGTCGTCCTCGACATTGGTGAGCCACGACACTTCCGGATATTCCGGATGCCGGTATTTCATCAGGGCGTGCTTGCGCGGGGTGCCGAAGCGGCGGCCGAACGCGGCAATATCGCCGGCGTCCAAATGCTGGTCGCGGAACACCAGCACTGGATGCTCGGCGAAAGCCTGCCGGATCCATGCGAACGTGTCATCGTCGAGCCTTGACAGATCGACCCCGAGCGCCTCGGTGCCGAGCGCCTCGCCGAGCGGACGCAGTTGCATTGTGTCGGATGCGATGGTCATTGGCGATCCTCCGTTGGCCCGGCGATGATCGGTCTAGGCGCGCGCGATGCAAAGGGCTAATCGAGCATGGCTGAAGCTATCGATCGCATTGCCGGGGGCGCTGATGAGGGGGCAAGACAACCTTTACCGAGGGGCCGGGGTCGATATCGCCGCCGCCGAATCCGGCCTCGAGAAGATCGTCGACAGTATCAGGCAGACCTGGCCCGCGGCGGGCGGGGTCGGCGCGGTCAAGCTCGACATCGGATATTTCGCCAACGTCATCGATATCGGCGGGGTCGGATTGGCGATATGCACCGACGGGGTCGGCTCGAAGTCGATCATCGCCGGCATGATGAAAAAATACGACACGATCGGCATCGATTGCGTCGCGATGAACGTCAACGACGTGATCTGCGTCGGCGCGCGGCCGATCTCGATGGTCGACTACATCGCGGTCGAGGCGGCCGATGCCGATATGCTGGGTGCCATCGCGGTCGGGCTCGCCGAAGGCGCCCGGCAGGCCGGGATCTCGATTTCGGGAGGCGAGATCGCTCAGCTCAAGGACGTGATGCGCGGTTTCGACCTGGTCGGCATGGCGGTCGGGCTGGTGCCGCTCGACCGGATCATCACCGGCCGCGATCTGATCCCCGGGGACGCGATCATCGGCATCGAGAGCAATGGCATCCACAGCAACGGCCTGACCTTGGCCCGTCGAGTCTTTTTCGAGCAAGGCAGGCTGTCGGCGGACCACGTCTTCCCCGAACTCGGCGTGCCTCTAGGCCGGGAGCTGTTGCGCCCGACCCTGATCTATGTGCCGGAGGTGCTCGACATCATCGAGCACGTCCCCGCGGTGAAGGCGTTGATCAATATTACCGGCGACGCGTTGCTCAACCTGCCGCGGGTCGATGCGAAGCTCGGGTTCGAGATCGACAATCTGCCGCCGGCGCCGCCGATTTTTCGGCTGATCCAGCAGCACGGGGCGGTCGCAAACGCCGAAATGTTTGCGGTCTACAATATGGGGGTCGGGTTTTGCGTGCTGGCGGCCGACCAGGATGTCGGCCCTGTCCTGGCGATCCTAGAGCGTCATCGCCGACGGGCGCAGGTGATCGGCCGGGTCATCGAGGACGACAGCAAGGGCGTCTATCTGCGGGCCGAGCGCCTTGTCGGACACGGCAAGCATTTCCGCCGGGGGTGAGCGCGTTCGTCTTGAAGAATTCAAGGGGTCGGATGAAATGCCGCCAATGGATCGCGAGCGCGCCGGCGGACGCGATGAATTTCGACCTCGGCCGCGCGTCGCTGCAGCGCCTTCCGGTCCGATTCGCTGACGGTCCCTTGAGTGCGCACGACACAGGCGGTGGGACAGCGGGTGATGCCTTTGCTGCGGATGAATGCGGCGATCGCCGCGTCGTATTCGCTCTGCGACATGATTTCGGATCCCCTGGCTCGTCAGACTGTCTCTGTCGATGGCCAAGGCTAGACCAAGAAGCCGAAATCTTCCGCTAAATTAAGGGTTAATTTCTCTGCATTCATGGTTAATTTGATTAAGTAAGAACGTTGTCTTCGTCTCGGAAGTTCCTGCCCGACCGGGAAGCACCTGACGCAAGGAGGCGAAGATGTCCGACACGATCAATGCGGAAAACCTTGAACTCCTTAGCCAGATGTAGAGTATAATTGATGCTAAATAACGGCAACCGGGCGCGGGCAACAGGCTCTGGGGGCGGTTGACCAAGGCCTCCGACCATCGTCCGGCAGGCTAAGAGCCTGGCCA